>JARRKC010000001.1:0-255483 GCA_037388505.1 Acidobacteriota bacterium
GCCCGGCTGGACCAACTTGCACGGACTGGCCAGCGAATCGCGCCAATCTCGCGAATCGAACTCCTTGGTGACCGATTCCTGCTCGACGTGGACTCCTGTGCCCGGCTGGACCAACTTGCACGGACTGGCCAGCGGATACCTCCGAACCTCCGAACCTCGGAAAGGACGAATCAGAGCTGAACTTTGGGTTCAATGGAACAGCCGGGGACGGACATCCCTCGGAATGCGGAACCCGGAACTGCCCAAGGGGGCCGCCTTGAATTCCACACGCACATACCGGACCATGTTTCAGAAAAGTGCAATGGAGCCGAACTTGAATCGAAGCGGCAACTCGTACCAATGAATCCTGGCATCGAATACAGCAGGCGCTCCTGGGCGCCGCATAGCTTTCTGTGGATCTTCAGTGGAGCGATATGGTGGATCTGCGCCCACACCATGAGCCTGCTCGTGCCTTTCCCCGGCCCCTGGCTGCCGATCAGCGTTGCTACTCCGGTAGGAGCATTGATGGGCCTGATCGGACGTTACACTCCATCCAGGAGGATGGTGCCTTGGCTCCTCGCCTCAACGGGCTTCGTCGCGGGAGCATGCCTGGGTTGGGTCAATGCCAGAGGCGAACTCCGGGGCGACACTTTTCTGCCTCCCACCAACTTTGACGAAGTGGTTGCTGTGGTCGTCTGCAGCCTGCTCGGGGTTGCCGCCAATCTGGGCTGCTACTGGCTGATGGCGACCTCCGCAGATCGACCGATCAGGCTTCTGGCTCTGCTCCTGCTCCTCGTCGTGATCATGCTCGCAGCAGTCACGACCGTCACACTTCTCATCATGTAGCCGAGCTGGACGGGGAAGCCCTTCGGAACCCGGAATCCGCAACTCGGAACTGCTACGGTTCGTTCCGCTTCGCCAGGTAGAGCGTCGCGATGCGCAGGGTCAACCCTCGATCCCGCGCTTCCCCGAAGCCCTCTTCCTGCAGAGTGCGACAAAGCAGCCGAGGTGCCGGGAATTCCCGCACCGAAGCGGGCAAATAGGAGTAGGGGCCCTCGCGTCCGGAGACCGCTGCGCCGATACGCGGCAAGATCCTCGTAAAGTAGAACAGGTAGAGCTGCCGCAACAGCGGAAGCGTCGGGACGGAAAACTCCAGGATTGCGAGATATCCACCGGGACGAATGACGCGGGCCATCTCTCGCAGACCCGCCCGGTAGTCCTCCAGGTTCCGCAGCCCGAAGGCGATCGTGACGGCGTCGAACGAGCCGGCCGGAAAGGGCAGATCCAGAGCATCCCCTTCGACAAACCGGACCGATCGCTCGAGTCCTCGGTCGGCGGCCTTCCGCCCTCCAATTTCGAGCATGGGACGACAAAAATCACAGCCGATGACGGAGGATCCCGGCGCCAGAGCCAGTGCCAGATCGCCGGTGCCCGTACAGAGATCGAGAATCGAGCGGCCGGAGGGGAGCATGGCGAACAACCGCCGTCGCACCACGCGCCGCCAATAACGATCAATCGAGAGCGACAGGAGGTGATTGAGGAGGTCGTACCGGTGCGCAACCGAGGCAAACATCCGGCGAACCTGCGGCGACGCCTTGTCAACCATTCGGGTTCACGCTTCCACTTCCGCCAGTGCCCGAGTCCACATCTCTTCGAGCAGGGTCTCTTCGAAACCGGAGCGGATTTCGGTCTGCCCGATTTCGTTGAGGAGCACGAAGACCGTTTGATCGTCCTCCCGCTTCTTGTCACGCCGGAGCGCAACGCTCAGCTGTTCGAAAGAGATGTCGGCGGCACTCGGCAACGACCCGACCGCACAAATCGTCCGGCACATGCGATTGAGCGCCGTCTCATCAATCAGGCCCTCCCGATGAGAAAGGTGGGCCGCCGCCAGCATTCCGTAGGCCACCGCCTCACCGTGCTTGAAGCGTTCGTATTCGGTCGCAGCTTCCAGCGCATGCCCCATCGTGTGGCCAAAATTGAGAATGCGACGAAGGTTCTCCTCCCTCTCGTCGATCGCGATCACTTCAGCCTTGATTTCACAGCAGCGACTGATGATCCGCTCGAGGAATGAGTCTTGTCGGTTGAGAATGCCCGACAGGTTCTCCTGGACGAAATCGAAGAAATCACGATCGTAGATCAGACCGTACTTGATCACCTCGTAGAGTCCACTTCGGAACTCGCGTTCGGGAAGGCTCGTCAAGGTTTTCGTATCGATGCAGACCAGATGGGGCTGGTAGAAAGCGCCGATCATGTTCTTGCCCAAACGGTGGTTGACGCCGGTCTTCCCTCCCACCGAGCTGTCAACCTGAGAGAGGAGCGTAGTGGGAAGCTGAACATAGGGTATTCCGCGAAGGAAGGTCGCCGCGACGAAACCCACGATATCCCCGGTAACGCCCCCACCCAACGCCACCAGTGTGGAACGACGATCCGCCTTCTGCGCGATCAGATAGGTGTAGATGTTCTCGACCGTGTGCAGGGTCTTGCTTGGCTCTCCGTCGGGGATCAGGAGGTGAACCACACTGAACCCCTGCTGGCAGAGCGCAGAGAGCACTCCCTCGCCGTACAGATCGAAGACCACCGGGTTGGTGATGACGAAGATCCTCCCTCCGATCTGATGCTCCTGGAACACCTTCCCGATCTCCGCAAGCATCTTCGGACCGATCAGAATCCCGTAGGCACGATTTCCCAGTTCGACGCGGACGGTTTTCATTGGCCGATTTCCCGGTTTTAGCTCGTCAAGACACCTTCCAATGGACTGCTGGCGGTCGCATACATTTTGCGTGCAATGCGACCCGCCAGATAGGCCAACCGGCCCGCTTGAACCGCGTGCCGCATAGCCTTGGCCATGGAGACCGGGTCCCGGGCACCGGCGATCCCCGTGTTCATGAGCACTCCATCTACACCCAACTCCATGGCGATGGCGGCATCCGAGGCGGTCCCGACACCGGCGTCGACGATCACGGGCACGGAGGCGTTCTCGAGGATGATCCGAATGTTGTTCTGATTCTGGATGCCCAGTCCGGAACCAATCGGTGCACCCAGGGGCATGACAGCCGCCGCCCCGGCTTCCTCCAGTTTCCTGCAAACGATGGGATCATCGCTGGTGTAGGGCAGGACGACGAAGCCTTCCTTCACCAACTGACGCGTAGCCAGCAGGAGTTCCTCGTTGTCGGGGAACAGCGTCTTCTCATCCCCGAGAACCTCGAGCTTCACGTAATTCGACAGGCCCGCCTCACGACCCAATCGGGCGTACCGAACGGCGTCCTCGGCCGAATAGCATCCCGCTGTATTGGGGAGCAGCATCATGTGATCCGGAATGTTGCCCAGAAAGGACTCCGAACCCCGGCTGCTCAAATCGACCCGCCGAACGGCTACGGTCACGATCTCTGAGCCACTGGCCGCCAACGCCTCCTTCATGATTGGAAAGGTCGGATACTTGCCCGTGCCCACGATCAAACGAGATGTAAACTCGCGTTCTGCAATCTTCAGTTTGTCATTCATTCTTCACGACTCCCACCGCCGACGAAGTGCACGATCTCGATGACATCCCCTGACTGTACGGCACAATCCGTCCAGCGGTCTCTCTTTACGATCTTTCGATTCACCTCGATCGCAATGCGGTTTCCTTTCAACCCGAGGTGAGCGACGAGTTGGACCAGGTTGAGATTAGGGGGAACGCTCTGTTCCCGCCCGTTGATCCGTACGTCGACTCCTCCCGATGCCGGCATCTTGTCCATCATCTGATCAGTCCCGATTATCTCAATTTTTCCACAAAGGAAAAGTCCGCCGGGCGGGGGCCGTGACCACAGCTCTGTTCTCCAATACCGAGGATCAAGAGCGATGATCGCACAGCCCTGGAGTCTCTTCAGATCGCCGGAGAAGTCCCGGTTTTCCGGTTAGTTGGGAGGGTCCGATCAAAGTTGACAAGCCCCCGGTCTCAAACTAATATGCTATCTCGGCTTGCGGCGAGGTCATTGCGATTCAACCGTTAAGTTCTTAAGGATGTTGGCTTGTGGAGCAGTTGGTCTTCTATGTCTTTGCCGCGGTCTCTGTAGTCGCTGCCCTTCTGGTGGTGCTGCAGCGAAGAGCAATCTACAGCACCCTCGCGCTCATCGTCTGTTTCGGCGCTATCGCGGGTCTCTTCTTTCAGCTCGGAGCCCTCTTCATCGCCGCCATACAGGTGATTGTCTATGCCGGGGCGATCATGGTCCTCTTCCTCTTCGTCGTCATGTTGATCAACCCCGACTCAGAGGTCTTCGGCGTCAAGAAGGTCCGGAACCTGGCGGCTCTCGCACTTCCTATGGCGGCTCTGATCGCACTCATCCTGTTGAGTGCCGTTTCAGCGACCTCTGGCGCTCCTGAAGCGGCTGCCGCACCCGGCGACGTCGCAACCATTGCCGAAGCACTTTTCAGCAGCTACCTGCTGCCTTTCGAAGTAACTTCCATCTTGATTCTCGTGGCGGTACTGGGGGCAATGGTTCTGGCCAAGCGGACGGACTGATTTCATGGTTTCCACCACACACTACCTGGTTCTCGGAGCAATTCTGTTTACGATCGGCGTCTTCGGGGTCATTGTTCGACGCAACGTGATCACCATGTTCATGTGCATCGAACTCATGTTGAACGCCGTCAATCTGACCCTGCTCGCTTTTGCACGCATGTACGGCCAGATCGATGGGCAGGTCTTTGTCTTTTTCGTTATGACCGTGGCGGCTGCCGAGGCCGCCGTGGGTCTGGCATTGATCGTCATGCTGTCGAGGAAGACCGATTCGGTCGACATCGATGAGGCCGACACGATGAAGTGGTGAGCGATGATCGATAACTTCTGGATACTGTTGCTCTTCCCGCTCTTCGGCGCTGCGGTCAATGGACTCATCGGGAAGAAGTTGCCGGCACGGCTGGTGGGAGTACTGGGGAGCCTGACCGTCTTCCTGAGCTTTGCTGTGGCGGCCATCTCCTTCGTCCAACTGCTGGGGATGTCGCCGGCTGAGCGTGCGGTGACGAATCATCTCTTCACTTGGATCCAGGCTGGAGACTTCGTCGCGCAGTGTTCGTTCCTGTTCGACCCGCTCTCAGCAGTGATGATTCTGGTCGTCACCGGCGTCGGTTTCCTGATTCATTTGTATTCGATCGAGTATATGCGGGGAGAGGACGGCTACTACCGCTTCTTCGCGTACATGAATCTGTTCATCTTCATGATGAGCATCCTCGTTCTGGCCGACAACTACCTGCTCATGTTCGTCGGCTGGGAGGGAGTCGGTCTCTGCTCCTACCTGCTGATCGGTTATTACTTCGACACGCGTGTGGCCGGCGACGCAGCCAAGAAGGCTTTCATCGTCAACCGCATCGGAGACTTCGGCTTTCTGCTGGGCGTCTTCCTGATCTTTCAGACTTTTGGCAGCGTCTCTTTCCACGAAGTTTTTACTGACGTGGTTCAGCGCTTCCCCGCCCCGGAGGCCGGACTCGGAGTGCTGGGGGCCATCACCCTGCTCCTCTTCCTGGGAGCCACAGGAAAAAGTGCCCAGATCCCTCTTTATGTCTGGCTGCCCGACGCCATGGCGGGCCCCACTCCGGTCAGCGCTCTGATCCATGCAGCCACGATGGTGACCGCCGGCGTCTACATGATTGCCCGATCGGCCGCCCTCTACAGCCGGGCACCCGACACCATGGCCGTCGTGGCCACGATCGGCGTCCTGACTTGCCTGCTGGCGGCGCTGATCGCCATCACTCAGAAAGACATCAAGAAGGTTCTGGCGTATTCGACCGTCAGCCAGCTGGGCTACATGTTTCTTGCGGTTGGAGTCGGGGCGTTCTCGGCAGGTATCTTTCATTTGTACACCCACGCCTTTTTCAAGGCGCTCCTCTTCCTGGGATCGGGAAGCGTGATCCTGGCCGTCCACCACGAGCAGGACATGTACAAGATGGGAGGGCTGAAGAAGTATCTGCCCGTGACCTGGATTACGATGGGAGCCGCGACTCTGGCCATTGCCGGGATTCCGCCGTTCGCCGGTTTCTTCTCCAAGGATGAGATCCTCTGGCAGGCCTTGACGAGCCCACATGGACAGATCATCTTCTGGCTGATCGGAACGGCGGTCGCCGCGTTGACGGCTTTCTACATGGCCCGTCTGATGTTTCTCACGTTCTACGGTCCGGAGCGTTTCGAACTGGGGCATCACGGCCACGGAGAACAGGGACACTCCGGAGGTCATGAGGGCGCCAAACCCGTCGAGCCGTCATGGATCATCAAGTTTCCCCTCAGTGTGTTGGGGATCCTGTCACTGGTCGGCGGTCTGGTGGGGTTGCCCGCCTGGCTCGGGCCCAACTATTTCGAGGGCTTCCTCGAACCGTCACTGGAGTTTGCCTACCGGGGGCCGTTGACTCAGGAGGGGCAAGGACACGCGAGCGAGATCGGTTTGACCGTCCTGGTGGTTACCCTGGCGATCGTCGCGATCTGGGTCGCCTACCGCTACTTCCTGGCGGATCCGACCAGAGCGAAACAGTTCGCCGAGCGCCATCCGGCGTTGTATCAGGCCTTCTGGAACAGGTTCTACGTCGACGAGATCTACGACGCCGTCATCGTTCACCCAATCGGCCGGCTCTCAGAATCCTTCCTGTGGAGAGGAATCGATGACGGGGTCATCGACGCCGCGGTCAACGGGGTCGCCTCGCTGTTTCGAAACTGGAGCCGCCGGGTCCGCAAGATGCAGACCGGTTACGCGCGGGCCTATGCGAGCTGGATTCTCTTTGGAGTCGTCCTGATCTTCGTCTACTACTACATCGTGAGTTAAAGATGCTGGCACCAGAGTACCTCTTGACCATTCTGCTGATCATCCCGACGCTGGGGGCCGCCGTGGTTCTGCTGCTGCCACGAAACAGCCTCGGAGCCATTCGAGCGACGACCCTGGTGTTTTCCCTGGTCGCTTTCTTCTGGTCGCTGCCCCTGGTCACGGGCTTCGATTCGGCGGCTTCGGCCATGCAGTTCGTCCAGAACGTCCCCTGGATCCGGGCCGGTGGATTCCGAATCGCCTATCATGTGGGAATCGACGGCATCAGCCTCTTCCTGGTCCTGCTGACGACCGTGCTCATGCCCCTGGCCATCCTCGGGAGCTGGAAGGTCCAAAAGAACCTCAAGCCTTACATGGCGTTGATGCTGCTGCTCGAAGCCGGGATGCTGGGCGTCTTCGTGGCGCTAGACCTCGTGCTCTTCTACTTCTTCTGGGAAGCCATGCTGATTCCGATGTACTTTCTGATCGGAGTCTGGGGCGGGGGCCGGCGTATCTACGCCGCCGTAAAGTTCTTCATCTACACCGCCTTCGGGTCGTTCCTAATGCTGGCGGCCCTGATCGCACTGTATTTCATCAACCACGGAGACAGCTTCGACATCGTCCAGATCACCGATCGGCTGGCTTCCGGTCAGATCACGATGCCCTTTCACACCGAGATGCTGTTGTTCGGGGCTTTCTTTCTGGCCTTCGCCATCAAGGTGCCGCTCTTTCCCTTTCACACCTGGCTTCCCGACGCCCATGTGGAGGCCCCAACGGCCGGATCGGTCGTGCTGGCGGGCATCCTGCTGAAGATGGGAACTTACGGCATGCTCCGTTTTTGTCTTCCCATGTTCCCGGGGGCTTCCATAAAGCTGGCGCCCTACATCTCGGTCCTGGCGATCATCGGCATCATCTACGGAGCGCTCGTGGCCATGGTCCAGCCCGACGTCAAGAAACTGGTCGCTTATTCGTCGGTCAGTCACCTTGGATTCGTCGTACTCGGGATTTTCGCCTTCAACCTCACATCGATCGAAGGCGCGACGTACCAGATGCTGAACCACGGCGTATCGACGGGCGCCCTCTTTCTCCTGGTCGGGATGATCTATGATCGCCGTCATACGCGCCTGATCGAGGACTTCGGCGGAATCGCACACCGCATGCCGATCTACGCCGCGATGTTCCTGGTCATCGCCTTGAGCAGCATCGGCCTGCCCGGTCTGAACGGCTTCGTCGGCGAGTTTCTGATCCTTCAGGGAACCTTCCTGTCCAGCCACACGCGCGCCGCCTTCGCGGCTGTCGCCGTCATACTGGCGGCCGTCTACATGCTGTGGATGTACCAGCGAGTCTTCATGGGCAAGGTGGGGCGAGACGAGAACAAGAGCCTCCTCGATCTACGCATGCGGGAGGTGCTGACGATTCTTCCGCTGATCGTGCTCGCGATCTGGATGGGCGTGTCCTCGGGGACCTTCCTGCGCAAGATGGATACCTCTGTACAGAAGGTCGTGGATCGGATTGAACAGGTGAAGGACATGCAGATCATGTCGGTGGAGAATCGAGCGAATCAAAACTAGATCAGGCTGAAAGCACCGATGGAAATCAACTACTTGGCAGTCTTGCCTGAAATCATCCTGGCGGTTGTGGGAATCGTCCTCATGGTCATCATTCCCTTCACGCGCCGGGAGAACCAGCCCAAACTCGGCTACCTCGCACTGGTGGGCCTTGTCCTTGCCGTGATCGCGACCGTGCTCCAGTGGGGGCGCAGCGACGTCGCCTTTTTCGGCATGGTCTTCCAGGACAACTTCACCCAGTTCTCGCGGATCGTCTTCTTTCTGTCCATCGGCACCATCGTCACCGCCTCGATCAGCTACCTGGAACAGGATCGGCTCGAACGGGCCGAGTATTTCTCGCTGCTCCTCTTTGCCGCCGTCGGCATGGGACTGATGGCGGCCAGCGCCAATCTCATCATGACCTTCCTGGGACTCGAGATCCTGTCCATTGCGACCTATGTGCTGGCAGGTTTTCGCCGCGACGAGATGAAATCGACGGAATCAGCCCTGAAGTATTTCATCCTGGGCGCCTTCTCGACAGCCTTCCTGCTCTACGGAGTGGCGTTCATTTACGGCGCGACGGGCACGACTGAGTACCTTCAGATTGCACACAAACTGGCAGGGCCGAGTCTTTCAGAAACGCCCTTTCCCGCGTTCCTGCTTCTCGGCCTGGGTCTTCTGATCGTCGGCTTCGGATTCAAGGCGGCGCTGGCTCCGTTCCATGTCTGGACCCCCGACGTCTACGAAGGGGCACCAACCCCGATCACCGCGCATCTCGCCGTCGCTTCCAAAGCCGCCGCACTGCTCGCCTTGCTCCGAATTCTTTACCAGGTTCTGCCCGGACTGATCGGCGACTGGCAGAATCTGCTCTGGGTTTCCGCGGTTCTGACGATGTTGATCGGCAACATCGCGGCCCTAACTCAGACGAACATCAAGCGGATGCTCGCCTACTCATCCATCGCCCACGCCGGCTATCTGCTGGTTGGTCTCGTTGCAGGCAGCGCGAAGGGGGCGCAGGGCGTCATGTTCTACCTGCTCGCCTATGCCTTCATGAACCTGGGAGCTCTGATCGTCGTGCAACTGGTGGGACGCCGGAATGAGAAGACGGTTGCGATCGCCGACTATACCGGTTTGGGCTATCGGTATCCGGGCTTGAGCCTGGCACTCTCAATCTTCCTGGTTTCGCTGGCGGGGATTCCGCTGACGGCCGGATTCTCCGGAAAGCTGTTTCTGTTTTCAGCGGCCATGGAGAGCGGAATGTACTGGCTTGTCGGCATCTCCGTGGTAGCATCGGTGATAGGGATCTACTACTACCTGCGTGTTCTGGTCCTGATGTACATGCGGCAGCCGGAGACGGAGATCGAGGCGATTCCTCTGCCTATGGCTGTTCGAGTGGTACTGGTGATCATGGCCCTCGGTACACTGTATATGGGTATCCTGCCACAGACGGTTTTGAATCTGGCGAGTGAGGCGGTTCGCTTTTGAAGGAAGTCAAACGCAAACTCGAGGAACGCATTCGAAAACTGGAACGAGAGCTTCAGGACGAGCTCCCCAAAGCCCTCCAAAAGGCCCGCGAGTTGGGAGATCTGCGGGAGAATGCGGATTACCAGGCAGCCAAGGAGCGCCAGACTTACGTGCAGGCGGAACTGGCGCAACTCAAACAGCGGCTGGCTAAGCTGTCACTCGTGAACTTGGACCGAATTCCGGAGGGAAAGATCTCCTACGGCTCGATCGTCGTGCTCTACGATGTGGACCGGGAGGAGGAAGTCACCTATCGGCTGGTCATGAGCGAGGAGTCCGACGCGGCTAAGGGTCTCATCTCGACTTCTTCTCCCATCGGGCGAAGCCTGATGGGAAAAGAAGAAGGCGACGAGGTGGAAATCCGGACTCCGGGGGGAACGCGGAGCTACGAAATCGTGCGGCTCACTACAATCCACGACCAGGAAGCCGCCGATAAGAAGTAAAGCCCAGCGGGCGGCCGCGCGTCGCGACCTTCACCTTCCCAGTTGGAGCCCGGCCAAAGCTACTGATAGAGCCGCGCACCGGAAAGGAACGGTTCCCGCAGGCTCTTTTCCAGTAAGACCGTATGCCCATAGACGTGCCGCACCTGATAGCTATCCCGAAGCGTTCCGTCCCGGCTTTCGATCAGGAGCGCCCGTCCTTCCGTGACGGGGACGTCTACCTTGACGAGAATTGCCGACTCGCCACGAGATGCGTCTGCGGTGATGACCCCCACGAACTTCCACTCCTGAGCAAGGAGGGATGCGAGAAAAAAGCTGCAAAAGAGAATCGCGACTATTACCGTATGTTTCCGTTTCATTGCACCTTTCCTTGAATGAGTCATGGAACCATAAGTGCACGGACCAGTCTGTGACGCAAATCGCAGTTTTCCGGCCCGATTCGCCGCCGCTCCAGATCGCATCGCTTCCTGGGGTTCCCAACTCGGAATCCGTGGGACGGGCGGCGAATGTACCGGCTGCCTGATAAGATAGAGAGTCGATGTTTGCACCGCGCCTGAGGAAACATACGCGCTTCGTGTTTTGGACGACTTACGGTCTGCTCGTGCTGGCCGCTATCGCGGCCGGAGGGCTTGTCGGCCTCCTCTTCGGCTACGCGGTGGACCTTCCGCGGGTCAGTGAACTTCAACTGAACCGGCCCGCACTCGTCAGCTACGTTTATTCGTCCGATGGCAGGATCATCGGCCAGTTTGCACAGGAAAAGCGGATCCTGGTCACCTACGAGCAAATCCCCGAACGCATGAAGCAGGCGGTCCTGGCCGCGGAAGACGCCAACTTCTTCGAGCACCCCGGGATCGATGTCCTCGCGATCGCACGGACCGCTTTCTGGGACCTCATCCATTGGGAGAGAAAGGGTGGCTCCACCCTCACGATGCAGCTGAGTAAGCTGCGATTCACGAGTGCGGAAAAGACCCTGGAGCGGAAGATCAAGGATGCACTCTACGCCATCGACATCGAAAAGAACTATTCGAAAGAGCAGATCTTCACTTTCTACGCCAACCAGATCCCCATGGGCCACGGGCGATACGGCCTCGCGGCCGGCGCCGATTTCTACTTCCACAAGACCCTTGCCGAACTGAGCACTGCGGAATGCGCGACCCTGGCCGAGGTCATTCAGGTCCCGGTGCGCCTGTCTCCGATTACGCACCCGAAGCGTGCACTGGCACGACGAAACTGGGTCCTGGGCCGCATGCACGAACTCGGCTTCATTGATCAATCGGAATACCAGACCGCTTTGACAGAGCCGATGGACGTCAAGGGCCGCGACGACGACCAGTCCCCGGCTCCTTATTTCGTGGAGTGGGTGCGCCAGTATCTCGAGACTCAGTACCCCACGCGGGACATCTGGCAGGGCGGCCTCCGAATCTATACGACCCTCGACTACGACATGCAGATGGCCGCCGACCGGGCGATCAAACAGGGATTGCGCGACTTTGACCGCAAGAAACGAGGATGGGCCGGACCCGTCGACAACATCCTGAAGCGGGGTCTCGACCCCGAGAAGTATCGCCATCCCGATTGGGCCCGCCTCTTCTATGAGGGTCAGATGATTCACGGACTGATCCTCGACTCAAACCCGGATTCCGCTACGGTCCGTTTCGGCAGTTATACGGCCGCCGTGACGCCGGAAGATATTGCCTGGACCAAACACAAGAAGGTCAACGAGGTCCTGTCCCCCGGCGACATCGACGTTTTCACCCTCGAGAAGGTAGATCGGGAATCCAAGACGATTCACGCCGAGCTCGACCAGATTCCCGAGGTGCAGGGAGCCGCTCTCATCCTGGACAATCGGTCAGGAGCCGTTCGGGCCATGGTGGGGGGATTCGATTTCAACCTCAGCAAATTCAACCGCGCCACCCAGGCGTTGCGCCAGCCCGGTTCGGTCTTCAAACCGTTCACTTATGTGGCCGCCATGGAGGCCGGTTTCTCCCCGGAGGATCCGGTCCTGGACAGCCCCGTGGAATTCACCGACGCTCTGGGACGCCCCTATGCTCCTACGAACTGGGATGACGAGTTCAAGGGATTGATCACCATTCGGCAGGCGCTGGCTGAAAGCCGCAACGTTCCTACCGTACGCCTCGCCAATACGCTGGGTCCGCAGAAGATCGCGGACGTTGCCAAGCGCTTCGGGCTGAAACAGGATTTTCCCCCTTACTTGTCGATCGCACTCGGTTCCGTCGAAGTGACGTTGTCGGAGATGGTTTCGGCCTTCAGTGCCTTCCCCAACCACGGAGTGAGGGCTCAGCCCTACTACGTGGACCGCGTCGAGGATCACAATGGATCGATCCTCGAAGAACATCGGGCACAGGTTTTCGATGCTGTGGTGAGCCCGGACGTCGCCGACAAAATGCTCTATCTCCTGCGCGAGGTCGTCCGGTCGGGATCGGGCCGCCTGTTGCTGGACCTCGGGCGGCCGATTGGAGGAAAAACGGGCACCACCAACGAATCGACGGACACCTGGTTCGTCGGTTTCACCCCTCGTCTTGCGGCAGGCGTTTGGGTCGGCTACGACGAGAAAAAGTCGCTTGGGGAAAAGGTTTACGGGAACACGCTCGCCCTTCCGATCTGGAAGGACATGATGAAAGAGGCCCTGAAGGAGGTCCCGCCGTCGGACTTTGAGTCCACCTGGCAGCCGACCGGTGTCTCAATGGCGTCGGAAGAGCAGCGCGAGGAGCTCCTGGAGCCTCGACCGGGAACTACCGAGACACCGCCTGCGGAACAACCGGCGAAGAAGGAGCCGCCCCGCAAGGTCTTCACGGTCGAAGACATCAAGCCTCCGCCCCCCTCGCAGTGACCACGACGTGTGATCGTCGTGGCGTCGCGGTGAATACTCCCTGATCGTTCGGCCGGGGGCTCACCACGACGGCACCACGTCGGAGGTGAACCACGGCGGCACCACGTCGTGGTCAGCGTTCGCGAGTGATCACCAGATCAGGAAGTTCCAGGAGAGCCTCGCGGTACTCCGATTCCGGAAAAGCAGTCAGGCAGCTGCGGGCTTCCCTGGCGTAGTCATGGGCCAGTTCCTGGAGTTCGTCAAGTGCGCCGTGTCGCTCGACCAGACGGACGATCTCGGCCTTGTTCTCCATGCTGAAGTCGTGGGATTCCACGACCTCCTGCACGAATGCCCTTTCCTGGGGTGTGGCCCGCTGCAGGAGAGAGATGATCGGAAAGGTGACATTCCCTTCCTCGAGATCCTTGAGAACGGGTTTACCCAGCACCGAGGCATCAGCCGTGTAGTCCAGCATGTCGTCGATCAGCTGGAACGCCATTCCCAGCGTGCGCCCGAACTTGGCCAGCTGTTCTTCAGCGCGCGGGGGCACTTCTCCCAAGATGGCTCCAAAACGTCCGCACGCCGAAAAGAGATGCGCCGTCTTGTGCCAGCAGATGGACAGATAGTCGTTGACCGAGATGTCCAGCCGGCGGTTGTATTCCAGCTGCAGCAACTCGCCCTCGACCATCTTCCTGGTGAGATCGATCAGGACATCCAGAATCCGAAACTTCCGTTCCTGCAAGGCCATCCAGAAGGCCGTCATATAGAGCCAGTCGCCGAACAGAACCGTGATCTCATTGCCCCACTTGGAATTGATCGAGGGTCTGCCTCGGCGAACGATCGAGTTATCGATGATATCGTCATGGACCAGGGTCGCCACGTGGACGAGCTCGACGACCACGCCCATCTGGATGGCGGGCTCCAGGGGAGCACCGCACATTCTCGAGGCGATCAGCACCAGCGCGGGTCGCAGGCGTTTGCCGCCGCTTCGATGCAGATAGCAGTTGATTTCGTTGACGACTGACAGGTTCGCCAGCGCCTCCAGTTGGAGCCGTTTCTCGACTTCCACCAACTCAGTGGCAATCAACCGAAAGCCCAACGGGGCCGCAACAGTAGCGTTGGGAGCGACTTTCATGGAAAACCCTGCGGATAGTATATCAATAGAGCCCTTCGGAAAAAGCAGGCCGGACCTGACGAAGATCAGGAGTCATCAACCTTCCTCCCGTTGCTCTTCACGGTGGCGTGAGCCCGTGGGGCGACAACTTCTGGGACCGGACTCGAGCCGAACCTCAGGCGGCCCGAAAATTGATTTGAAGTTCCGATCTAGCCTCGAGGCCAGCGTCTCTCGGGGCACTCCCCGGATCTCCGCCAGCATGTCCAGAACACAACTCACGAAAGAGGGCTCATTTCTCTTACCGCGGTGCGGAACGGGGGCGAGATAGGGGCTGTCTGTTTCGATCAGAAGCCGATCCTCCGGAATTTGCTCTGCGACAGCCCTCAACGCATCCGCCTTCTTGAAGGTCAGGATGCCACCGAAAGAGATGTAGAAACCAAGGCGCAGGCAGGCTTCCGCAAGCTCGCCGGAACCGGTGAAGCAATGCAGGACACCGGACCGTTCGGATCCCTCCGGAAAGACCTCCTGCAGGATTCTCAGGGTATCCTCTTCGGCGTCGCGAGTGTGAACGATGATCGGCTTGCCGGACTCCTTCGCCAGCCGCGCCTGCCGGGCGAAGACCTCGCGCTGCGCCTCCCGGGGGCTGTTGTCGTAGAAGTAGTCCAGGCCGATCTCACCCCACGCGAGAACGCGAGACTCCTTCATCAACTCGGATAGCTTGACCTCCCAGACATCACTCATGAAGCGAGCGTCATGAGGATGGACACCGAACGCCGCGAACAAACACGACCACCGATCGAGAAGAGAGTTCACACGATCCGGAACGCGACTGTCCTCTCCCAGACATCCCACAGTCAGGATGGTCTCCACGCCTTGATGTTCGGCCCTCTGGATTACGGAATCCAGATCCGAGGCAAATCGAGGATCGTCGAGATGGGCATGAGAGTCGACGAGCTTCATCTCAGGCGCGCACCCAGCGCGACTTGCTCGTTGAAGGTGGTCAGGACGGGCTTGCCCTGATCCGATGCAGCAACGATCATGCCGTTCGATTCCACTCCCATCAACTTCGCGGGCTTCAGATTGGTTACAACCGCGACCAATCTCCCCTGGAGTGTCTCGGGATCGTAGGCTTCCCCGATTCCGGCGACCACCTGTCGGACCTCTGCCCCGATGTCGACCATCAACTTGAGCAGCTTGGTCGATTTGGGGACCCGCTCAGCGGAGACGATCCGCCCAACCCTCATCTCGACCTTTGCGAAATCATCGATCGAGATCTTTTCGGTTTCCAACGGCGCCGACGCCGCCTCAGCTGCTGCAGAGGCAGCCTCCTGCGCCGGGCCGGATCCTTTCAGGGTCTCGAGATCCAACCGAGGGAAGACTCCCTCCACGGCGACCAACCGGTTCCCTGGCTTCAATCCCCCCCATCGCAGCGCATCCAGCTTTATCTCGTCGAGCGGGGCCGTGATACCCATCTGATTCAAGATCGCTTCTGCGCCATCCGGAACGATCGGAGAGAGCAGCGAAGCCACGATCCGAACCGTCTCCGCGGAGTGGTAGAGCACGGAACCCAGTCGCTTCCGGCGCGCGCGATCACGAGCGAGCACCCACGGCTCGTTGGCAACCAGATAGCGATTGGCCGCGGAAACGAGTTCCCAGACATTCTCCAGGGCCTTGGTGATCTGCAGACGGTCGAAATTCTCGCGGTACAGTTCCACCGTCTCCCGGCAGAAGCGCACGAGCTGCTCGTCTCCGCCTTCGCTCATATCGTTTTCCGGCACGACGCCGTCGAAGTAGTTCTCGATCATCTTGAAGGTACGGTTGGCGAGGTTGCCGACGTCATTGGCGAGATCGCTGTTCACCCGATTGACGACCGCTTCGTACGAGAAATCGCCGTCCGAGCCGATAGGGATCTCACGCAGCAGGAAGTACTTGATGTAGTCCGGCGAGAGTTTAGCGGTCAACTCATCCGCAGAGACAAAGTTGCCCCGCGATTTCGACATCTTCTCGCCCTCGACGGTCCACCAGCCGTTGACCAGGATGTGGCGGGGCGGCTCGAGCCCGGCTGCCATCAGAAAGGCAGGCCAATAAACGGCGTGGAAACGCAGGATGTCCTTGCCGATCAGCTGAACATCGGCCGGCCATCGCTGACCGAATTCCTTCTCGGCCGTGGGAAATCCGATGCCGGAGAGATAGCCCGTAAGGGCGTCGAACCACACGTAGAAGATGTGCTTGGGATCCTCCGGTATCGGAATGCCCCAATGAAACGAGGTCCGGCTGATGCTGATGTCCTTCAATCCGCCCTTGACGAAACTCATGATCTCGTTCATCCGCGTCTGCGGGATGACGAAGTCGGGATTGGACTCGTAGAAACGGATCAGCTTCTCCTCGAAGTCGGAGAGCTTGAAGAAGTAACTCTCCTCGGTCATGAACTCCGTCGGACGGCCGCAGTCGGGACACGTCGTGACGCCCTCGGGAGCGTACGCTTCGCAGCTCACGCAGTAGTTGCCGCTGTACTCCCCGAGATAGATGAAACCTTTGGCCTCGATCCTTCGAGCAATTTCGACGACCGCCAGCGCGTGGCGTTCGTCGGTGGTACGAATGAACTCGTCGAAGGTGAATCCCAGCCGGTCCCAGGCTTGCCGAAATGCGCCCGCATACTTGTCCGTAAGCTGCTTGGGCTCGAGACCCTGCTCCCGGGCCGCCCGCTCGATCTTGAGGCCGTGCTCATCCGTTCCAGTCAAAGCACAGACTTCGAGTCCGCACAGGCGTTTGTAGCGCGCGATCGCATTGGCGATCACGGTCGTGTAGACGTGTCCGACGTGGGGCACGCCGTTGACGTAATACAAAGGCGTGGTCAGGTAGAACTTCTTTCCCATATCTTTAGTTCTGTGAGGCGTTCGAACAGTTTACGTCGAACCACCCTGAGCGGCAGTCCCGACTCTCGGGCGATCCGTTTGAGGTCCTCGAATTCCGGAGACGCATCCACGATCTCTCCCTGTCTCCGGCTGATCTTGCAGCGAACCGATCCGAATTCCGACTCGACTTCGATAGTCTCGCGCTCGAGCATGCGGCGTTCGATCGTGCTGATCCTGACTCCCAGCGTGGTCGTCTCTCGGAACAGCAGGTCCAGCATTCGATCACGATCCTCGAGGCAACACAGCACCGAGACCAGGTGGCCCGGTCGATTCTTCTTCATTTGCGCCGGCACGAAGAAGACATCCAACGCTCCCTCGTCCAGAGCACGCTCCATGAAATAGCCGAACACCTCAGCATCCATGTCGTCGATGTTGGCCTCGAGGAGCACTGCCGTCTCCACAGCGAGATCCGAAGGAAGGGAGGCGGAATGCACTGGCGCCCTCTCCCCGAGCACTAATCTTAGCATATTGGGTATTCCCGGAAGCTCCCGGTCACCGACGCCGAATCCGGCGCTGATCACTTTGAACTCAGGCAACCTGCGGTCCGGATCGACGAGCGTCGTTACGATGGCCGCCCCGGTCGGGGTCGTCAGTTCCGCCTCGATCTCCGAATACCTGACCGAGAAGCCTTGAACCAGTTCGGCGGTGGCCGGTGCAGGTACGGGCCACGTGCCATGGGAAAACGTGACGCTCCCACCACCCAGATTCAAGGTCATGGCAAAGAACTCCTCGATATCGAAGTAGTGAAATCCGATGCAGGCGCCGATGATGTCGATGATCGAGTCGACGGCGCCGACCTCATGGAAGTGCACATCGTCGACCGGCACTCCATGCACTTTCGACTCGGCCTCCGCCAGCCTGCGAAAGATGGCTTGGGACCGCTCTTTGACGCCCTCTTCCAGATCTGCCCCCTGGATCAACCCACGGATATCCCTGTAGGACCGATGCAAGGAGTTTCGATGCGAATGGGAGTGCCCTCCATGACTTCCGTGCAGCTGCGGACTGTCGGCGGCCGAGGCACCGGTCTTGACACGGAAATCCGTGCCCAGAATGCCCCGACGCTTCGTCTTCTCGGCCGCGCAGACCACATCACTCAGTCCCAGAGGTTTCATGCGCGTCTCCAAGTAATCCAAGGGCAGTCCCAGATCGACCATCGCTCCCAGGATCATGTCGCCTGAGACCCCATTGAAAGCATCGAACAACAACAGTCTTCCCATAGTCTTCCGCTCCCGACGCAGTTTCGCGGCCGCGCCCCGAGCACTCCTCAGGCGACCGCACGGGTGTCCGATTTCCGTTATGATACTCGCGTATGATCCAGGCCCGAATTTCTCAGATCCGAGACCATTTCAGCGACTTCCTGCACCGTTTCTACGGAGTCGAGCCTGAGGAACTGACGGTTGAGACTCCACCTCGAATCGAGATGGGCGACCTGGCCCTGACCTTTCCCTTTCAACTGGCCCGCGTCCTCCGAAAGGCACCCCGACAGATCGCTCAGGAAGTCATCGAGAACGTCGGACCCATCGACGGAGTCGCCAGACTCGAAGCGGCGGCTCCCGGCTTCATCAATCTCTTTCTGGACCGCGCGCTCTTCTTCCAGGAACTGCTCGACGATCTCCATCACCCTCGGGCCGAAATGAGCGGAGAGAAGATCATCGTTGAGCATACCAACATCAATCCCAATAAGGCGGCGCACATCGGACATCTGCGCAATGCGATCCTGGGCGACACCTTCGTTCGCCTCGTGCGCAGCCTGGGGCGCAACGTCGAAGTGCAGAATTATATCGACAATACGGGCGTTCAGGTTGCCGATGTGGTGGTGGGTTTCCATTTCCTGCGCGGCATGAGCCTGGGTGATGTACAGGCGGTGCCCGAACCTTTCGACTATTACTGCTGGGACCTCTATGCCGAGGTCTCCGAATGGTACGAAGGTGCCCACGACCGGCTGGAGCACCGACAGGAGGTGCTGACCGCCATCGAGCACGGTCAAGAGCCTTTCTTCCCGCTGGCCGAGCACATCTCCGGAAGGATTGTGCGCGCCCATCTGGCTACGATGGACAGGATCGGAGTTCGCTACGATGTCCTGCCCCGCGAGAGCGAGATTCTTCATTTGAAATTTTGGCAGGATGCCTTTCGCCAACTGAAAGAGCGGCGGGCCATCCATCTGTCCGAAGATGGGCCCAACCAGGGCTGCTGGGTGATGCGTCTTCATGGTGATGATGGACAGCCCGACGAAGAGAAGATTATCGTTCGCAGCAACGGAACTGTTACTTACGTCGGCAAGGACATCGCATACCAGCTCTGGAAATTCGGCTTGCTGGGCCGCACCTTCCACTACCATCCGTTCCACATCTATCCGGATGGCCACACGGTCTGGGTCACGGCCGTTGACGCCGGCTCCGGAAATGAGCCCGCGTTCGGTGGCGGTTCCTGGGTCTACAACGTCATCGATGTACGCCAATCCTATCTTCAGCGGGTCGTCGTGCAGGGCCTGCGCAGCCTCGATTTCAACCTGCAGGCCGAGCATTCGATCCATTTTTCCTATGAGATGGTCGCGCTCTCTCCCCGCTGTTCCGAGGAGCTGGGCATCGAGCTTTCGTCCGAGGACCGGATGCGCCCCTATGTCGAGGTTTCCGGACGAAAGGGCCTGGGCGTCAAAGCGGATGATCTCCTCAACCGGTTGATCGAAAAATCTCTCGTGGAAGTCACCCAGAGACAGGGGGAACTGCCGCTGGAGCGGCGAGAGGAGATCGCCAGACAGATTGCGGTCGGCGCGCTGCGCTACTTCATGCTCAAGTACACGCGGAACTCGGTGATCGCCTTTGACTTTGACGAGGCGCTCAGTTTCGAGGGGGAAACCGGCCCCTATCTCCAGTATTCCGTCGTCCGTTCCAATAACATCTTCCGGAAGCTTTTCGAGCGCGGCGGTCAGTGGGGCGAAGCGGAATGGGCGCGACTGAGGACGGAACTCCCGGAGTCCGACGACCTGTCCGCCTGCCTCGCAGACGACAGCATCTGGAGCCTGCTTCGGGATATCGCCAAGATCAAGGACGCCGTAGAGCAGGCCGTGGATTCTCTGGAACTCTCGGGAGCCGCCAAGCACGCCTTTACGATTGCCCAGCAGTTCAACCTCTTCTACCACTCGCACCATATCCTGTCGGAGGAGAACGAACTTCGAAAGGCCTTCTATCTTCAGGTGACCGACGCTGCTCGGCTGGCTTTGCTGCGCCTTCTCGACCTGCTCGGGCTCGAAGTACCGGAGCGAATGTGATGACACTCCCGCTGGTGGTTTTGTCCGCACTGATCTTGATGCTTCAAGCGCAGCCTGCATCCCAAGAAGCACAGATTCCGCTCGATCAGATCCTCTCGGCCAGGGATTTGGCCAAGTACAAGTCGGAGGAACGTTACCACTCCAAAGTGGAAATCCTGCGGAAAGCGATCGAAAGGAGAGCAGACCATCTCCCGGACCAGATCGAAGCGCGCGACTTGCCGGTCATTTCGCGCAACCTTGCGGAGATCCGTGGTCTGACGTCGAGTGCGTTGGAGATTTCACTGAACGTAACCGACAAGGACGAACGTCGACACAAGGAGGTCAAGAAGCTGGAGATCGAGCTGAGAAAGCTCTCCATCAACCTGGGGGACCTGTCACTTGCCGTCCCGCTGGAAGATCGGACTCAGTTCGAGACCACACGCCAACTGCTCGAAGACTTGCGCAACCAACTCTTGCGGCAGCTGTTCGGAAAGGCCATTGGACAGGCGGCACCTGCCACCGGCATGGAGGCACTCCCCGAAGCCTACAGGGCCTCGAGAGCCGGCTATCTCTCGACGGCCGGTCACGCTCAGGGACTTTGGGACGTCGACAAGTTCACGGAAGACGAGTTCCGTCGCATCCAGGAAGCGCAGAAGCTGGCGAGGCGCGTCGAAGTCTTCCTCGACATCGCCGAGCAGCGTCTCAACGAGATCGATCGACGCAGAAATGGTGTCGAGTGGGACAAGGAGGAACCGAACCCTCTCGAGTTCTACATGTATCAGGAGATGCTCCACGCCTACGTTCGTGCCTTGGAAGGCATCATGGCGAACATCGATTCCAAGGCAAGGAACGGATCGGAGTCGACCAAGGATGTTCGAAAGGCGCTCGAAAAGCTTGAAACGAAGTCGACGGAGTTTCAGTCTCGACTCGAGGAGATTCATCCATTCATTCGAGAACAGCATGACCGAGCTCTATCGAATGTCTTCGACAAGGCCGTGGAGACGACGACCGTGGCCGGCAAGGGGGCGCGGTACGGCCTTGAGAAGTTGAAGGATAAGGACTGAACAGTTCCGAGTTCCGAGGGTTCCGAAATCCCTTGCGTACGGTGCGGCTTTGCGTGGAATCGAGCTGCCCAGGTCAAGCGCTAGTGCCGAACGTCAAACCTGGACAGGGCGAGCCTCAGGGCGCAACCGCCGAACCCCGGAACCTCGGAACTCCTATCCGGCGTTCCGAATCTCCTGGGCAGCCCAACTGATGCCGGCGAATCCTGCCGCACCCGCCTTCAACACGGCATCCACATGCTCAGAGGTGATGCCGCCCAGCGCAATGACGGGTACTTCACTGATTCCACAGGCCTCACGCAGAAAGACGAGTCCCAGCGGACGGCGGCCGACTTTTGAGATCGGCGAGAAGACAGGAGCCAGAAGAACGTAGTCCAGAGTCGACTCTTCGGCAGCTCGGACTTCGTCCAGATCATGGACGGACCATCCCATCACCAGGTCCGGGCGCCCGGAGTCAACCGCCGCCTGGCGGGCGGCCTCCGGATTTCCGGAAGAGGGCAGGTGGACCCCGTCCGCGCCGACCTCGATGGCCAGTTGAACATCCGAATTGACCAGAAAGACCCGGCCGCGAGCGCGGCACAACCTCGAGCCGACTTCGGCCAGTCTCCTCAGACGGGACCGCTCCAGGTCCTTCTCGCGAAGTTGAACGACGGTGGCACTCGTCGCGGCCAGCCGGGCCAGGTACGTCTCGGGCTTCAGATCCGGAAAGAGGTGCCGGTCACTGATCGCGTAACGGATTGGGCGCTCAAGCTTCTCTCTTCTGGAAATAGCGGCGATAGGATCCAATCTCCCACGCTCCCACGACAAGATTGGCGAAGCCGAGACCCGTTACGGCGCCTCGAAAGAAATTGTTCAAAAACAGGATCTGCAGTACGGGAAAGTAGCCGAGCAAAAGGTTCTGATTCCAGAACTCCATCCAGGGGAAGACGATCAGAAACAGTCCGACCTCGAAACAGTACACGACGTAGAGGGCATAAAGGGCCTTGGACAACATCACTCCGGCTCGTGTGCCATGCGGTCCGCGCGCTGCCGAGCGTCTCGGAAATCGGGATCAAGCTCGAGAATCCGGCGATACCCGTTCAGACTCTCCTCGATCTCGCCGAGCTGTTCCAAAGCGACGGCCCGATCATACTCGAGCGCCTTGCGCTCCATTCCTTCCACTCGCGGAAGGCTTAACCCAATGTCGGCCCACTCGACCGATTTGTCAAATCGGTGAAGTCTGAGATAGGTGGAAGCCAGCATGCTGGAACACAACAGAGCCTGTTCAGGGTCCTCCTCGTCCGAGAAGAGCTGATAGGCTCGCTCAAATTTGGCGGCGGCGTCTTCGAGCATTCCCATTTCACGGTAAGCCACACCAAGGTCATATTGCGAGCGTGGGTCGTCGCGCAGCTCCTCACCCTTCGATTCGAGTTCGGCGAGGCGTCCCTCCGACGTCTCTTTCAGCAAAGAATCTTCGAAGAACAGATCCTCGAGAGCAGAGTCCACGTTGGACTCAAAGGTCGTTCCCTGCTCCTCCGCCCCACCCGCAGGCGAGACATCCAGGCCGATCTTCTCCGCTCGGGCCCTCACCCGAGCATCGCCGGAATGATTGACGAGCAGTTGCTTGAGCAACCGTTCCGCATCACTTGTCAGGTCCAGCTTGAGGTAGAAGTCCACCTCTTCGATGGAGCTCTCCAGAGACGTCGCGGAGGCCGCCTTCTCTTCTGCGGCCGGCGCGGTCGCCACGTCGGCCGCTTCCCGTTCGGTGAGCGGCTCCTGCTCCTCCACCCCCGAAGCCGACTCCTCTGGGGCAGGCACGGGAGAAGTATCCCAGAACTCTTCATATTGCCCGGCCGCGTTCGGTTCCGCCTCGGGCGGCTCCGTCTCGGCCTCTCCGGCCTCATCCGCTCCCGGCCCGACTCCGAGGGCTTCCATCTCCTCGCCGTTCTCGACTTCGAAGAAGGGTGTCGAAGCCTCTTCATCCGGCACGTCGATGTGCTCCTCCGAAGTGTCGAAATCAAAGGCTTCGGGTTCGCTGCCCGTGCGGTCACCCAGATCTGCGGGAACGACGAGCCCGCGGGTCCAGTCACCCGAGACCGATCCTTCCTCCTCGTCCGCCGATTCTTCATGGGCGGGGGGTTCCTCGTCCGAATGCACTGCGGACGGTCCCTCAATGGCTTCGGCTGCGGACTCGATCGATCCGACTTCCGTGCCACCACCGCCCACCGTCTCATCCCCGAGAGGCGACGATTCTGCTTCCACCTCGTCGATGGGAACCTCCTCCTCGACGGGAACCTCCTCCTCCTCGACGGGAACCTCCTCCTCGACGGGAGCCTCCTCTTCGACAGGGGCCTCCTCTTCGACGGGGGCTTCCTCCGGCTCGGGAGGCATCTTCTCGTCCACCTCGGCAATCAGCTCGCGCGCGTCCATGTTGGCCGCATTCAGCTTCAGTGCGTGTTGAGCGGCCTCTCGCGCCTCCGTCAAGGCCTCGACAGAAAAGTGCAGTCGAGCAGCGCTGAGCCATTCGCTCGAAGCCTCGTCAGGATCCTGGGACGCTAGAGCTTCAGCCAGTCTGGAGTGGGCCTGCGGGTTCTGGCCGTCCAGCTCCACGATATGACGGCAAGCCGTCGCCAGGGCATCGGCGTCGTTGGATCCTTCGAGAAGTGTTGCCAGCTTGCTCCAGTATCGGAGAGATTCGGAAGGGAGGCCGCGGCGGGCATAGAGTTCAGCAAGCTTGCGGACGACTTGACCGTTACCGGGCCCCAACTGATCGACCTTGCGGTAGATCGCGATCGCCTTCGAGACGAACCCGCTCTGAGTGAAGATTTCGGCGACCTTCCGGAAGCTGTCGAGGGCCTCTTCCTTCCTCCCGGTCTTCAGAAGGAGGTCGCCCAGCGTGTTCAGGACGGAGGGATCCTCACCCAGGGTTTGGACGATCTTCCGGTACTCGGTGACGGCCCGATCATATTGACGGTTGACGACGAACCGTTCGGCGTTCCTTAGAATCTTGAATTTGTCTTCCATGTGCTCAGCCGTGATCGATCCGAACGCATCTTAACAGGCTCAGTCCAGGGAAACATGGATTTCGGTCACAAATCCAGAATCTACGCGGCTCGAGCGCCATCTCGACAAACGTAGACGCTAGCGCACCTCGCGAATCCGAGCCGCCTTCCCCTTGCGCTCGCGGAGGTAGTAGAGCTTCGCCCGACGCACGCGGCCGCGCCGCAAGGGCTCGATGCTGTCTATCATCGGTGAATAGAGCGGGAAGACCCGTTCGACACCGTAGCCGAAGCTGACCTTCCGCACGGTGAAGGTCGAGGTCACTCCACGCTTCTTCTTGCCGATCACCACGCCCTCGAACGCCTGGATCCGGAACTTATCCCCCTCCTGGATCTTGACATTCACGCGCACAGTATCGCCAGGTCGAAAATCGGGAATCTCCCGACTCATGTGTTTCCTCTCCACCAACTCCATCGGATTCATTTTTCTGTCTCCCTGAGAGCCCGAAGCAGATCCGGGCGCCGTTGCCGTGTCAAATCGACCGCCTCTTCTTCCCGCCAGCGTCGAATTTCGCTGTGGTTTCCCGACAGAAGCACCTCGGGTACGTCCCAGTCCCGGAATCTCGCCGGCCGTGTGTATTGAGGATAATCGAGCAAACCCTCCATGAAAGACTCACGCAATACCGACTGTCCTTCTCCCAGCACCCCGGGAATGAGTCTGACCACTGCATCGAGGACGACAGCCGCTGCCAGTTCCCCACCTGAGAGGATGAAATCGCCGATCGAAATCTCCTCATCGACCAGGTGATCCACGACGCGTTGGTCAACCCCTTCGTAGCGTCCACAAACCAGGATCAGACGAGCGTTTAAGGATAACTCCTTTGCCTTCTCCTGATCAAACAACCGCCCCTGGGGGGACAGCAGAATCACACGCCCCTCAGTCAGGTCGTTCCGCCGGAGCTCTTCAACCGCCCGGAACAACGGCTCGGGCTTCAAAACCATGCCTTCGCCCCCACCGTATGGGCGATCGTCCACGGTACGGTGACGGTCCTCAGTGAATTCACGCAGATCCACCAGGGAAATCGAGAGGAGATCCTTGGAAACGGCTTGCCGAATCATTCCGAATCGAAACAAGCTCCCAAAGAAGCCCGGAAAGATCGAAATGATCTCCACCTTCATGACGAACGACTCTTCTTGGTCGAAGTCTCAACGGCCAGGTCCAGCAGACCGGGCGGCAACTCGGCCTCGATCCGCCCCTGTTCAATGGCTACGGAGCGGATGAACTCATGGATGAAAGGCACCATGAACTCCCGCCCCTCGCTGTCGACGATCACCAGGTTCGTGACACTGTCGCCAACCTTGAGCAAGTCAGTGACCCGGCCCAGCGGTCTTCCCCGCTGAAACAACTCACAGCCCACGAGTTCCGAATCATAATAGGCGTCTGCAGGCAGATCGACCCGATCCTCGACTGGAATACGAACTTCACATCCAATCAGCTCGCGGACGTCCTCTGGACTGTCACGACCCGCAAACTTGAGAATGATCCGGTTCTTGTGGAACCAGTACTCTTCCAGGGATTCTTCGAAGTGTTTTCCCGGCCCGATGATCGATATCGAGTGCAGTTGTTCGAATCGTTCCGGAAAATCAGTAAGAAGGTCCGCCGCGACTTCTCCACGGACGCCGCGCGACTTGACGATTCTGGCAACGGAAACGAGGTCTTTCAACTACTCGAGGATTTCCAGAACGAAGCGTTTCCGGAGTTTCATGCCAGCCGCGCCCAGAATCGTTCGTATTGCTCGAGCCGTTCTGCCCTGTTTCCCGATGACTTTCCCCAGATCGGGCTGAGCCACGCGCAGCTCGAGAACCGTAGTCTGCTCCCCTTCGACTTCCGTCACATTCACGTGATCAGGACTGTCCACCAACGCCTTCGCGATGTCTTCCACTAGCTGTCTCATGCTTCCTCCTCGCGGCTCACCCCTGGACTTGGAACCATTGAACTACGCCTGCCGTTCCAGAACCTCGCTGCCCTGATCGGTCGACTGCTGGTCCCTCGCCCTTCGAACCAGAGTCTTCACCGTCAACGTCGGTTGGGCTCCATTCTGCAACCAGTAATCGACCCGTTCGAGGTCAAGATGCAACTGAGCCGGCTCCTGCGCTGGGCTGTAGTGTCCGACTATTTCAACGAAACGGCCATCGCGCGGACTTTCTTTTTCTGCCACAACTACTCTGTAATGGGGATCCTTTTTGGCCCCGGTTCGCGTCAAACGGATTCTAAGCAACGTAAAGCCTCCTGACAAATAGGGGATTTTAGCAAATTGGTCAACGAATCCCAATTCAAAACTTACCTGAGCCGGAACTTCGGCAGGGCTTTCCCAAGCAGTCCTTTGCTCATCGTCTTCATCATCTTGCGCGCCTGAATATACTGTTTGATAAGACGGTTAACCTCCGACACAGGCCGTCCACTACCACGCGCGATTCGTTTTCGACGGGATCCGTCGATGAGTTTGTGATGGATACGTTCCTTGGGAGTCATCGAGTTAATGATGGCTTCAAAGTGATTTAATTGCTTCTCATCGAACTGCAGGCGGTCCAAACCTTTCAGAGGGCCGACTTGCGGAAGCATCCCGATGATTTGCTCGAGCGGCCCCAACTTTCGTATCTGCCTGAGTTGATCGCGGAAATCCTCCAGAGTGAACTGGTCCTTCCGGATTTTGTCGAGAACCTCCTGCGCCTGACGTTCGTCCGCGGCCTCCTCGGCCTTCTCGATCAGGGTCAGAATATCGCCCATCCCAAGGATCCGTCCGGCCAATCGATCAGGATGGAAAGGCTCAAGTGCGTCGTATTTCTCGCCGACCCCGATGAACTTGATCGGCGTACCCGTCACGGCCCGGATCGACAGGGCCGCTCCACCCCTGGCATCACCGTCCAGCTTGGTCAGAATGACTCCCGTCAACTCCATCCGCCGGTTGAATTCGCTGGCGGAATTGACGGCGTCTTGCCCGGTCATGGCATCCGCGACGAGCAGTGTTTCCTGCGGCTCCACCTCCGCGCGAATCCGCTCGAGCTCATCCATCAGTGCTTCGTCGATATGCAAGCGGCCCGCAGTATCGATGATCAGGCTGTCGTAGCCCATGTTGCGGCAGTGCCGCCATGCTTCCGAAGCGATCTCGACCGGATCCCGGCTCTCGCTTTCAAACACCGGAATATCAACGGCTCGCCCGATGATGGAAAGCTGCTCGATCGCGGCCGGTCGGTATACGTCGGTGGACACGACCAGCGGCCGGCGTCCTTTTCTCGAGAGCCACAGAGCCAGTTTTCCCGTCGTTGTGGTCTTGCCGCTGCCCTGGAGTCCCACCATCATGAACACACTCGGCGGCTGTTTCTTGAATTCCAGGGGAACAGGGTCGCGCCCCAGAAGATCGACCAGCTCATCGCGGACGATCTTGATCACCTGCTGCGCCGGCGTGAGGCTTTCCAGCACGTCCCGCCCCAACGCCTTCTCCCTGAGGGTCGCCACGAACTCCTTGACAACCTTGAAGTTGACGTCCGCCTCGAGCAGCGCCATCCGGATCTCCCGCATGGTGTCTTGAATGTGACGCTCGGAGACCCTTCCCTCACCCTTGAGGTTTCGGAGGGTATGCTGCAGTCGTGAAGAGAGTCCGTCTAACATAGAATCCCTACAGGGTCGAAATTCGTTATTCTATCGATCCTTGGGGAGGGGTGTCAAAGCAGGCGGAGACCGGTGTGAAATGCGAAGTCCGAGGCGCAAAGTGCAAAATGCGAAGCGCGAACAAGGGGGATTTGAGATTTATGATTTTTAATTTCCGATTTGGTCCGTGTCCGTCCATGTTCGTCGGTGGTCCGGCCTAACTTCCGGTTCCCCCGGAGTCGCTAGAAAGCGAGATTGCTCTTGAAAGACCTCATCGTTGGAACAGCCGGACATATTGATCATGGCAAGACGGCTCTTGTCCAGGCCCTTACGGGAATCGACACGGATCGCTTGATCGAAGAGAAGCGGCGCGGCATCACCATCGACATCGGTTTTGCACACATGGAGCTCGGTGACTACCGGATCGGATTCATCGACGTTCCCGGCCATGAGAAGTTCGTTAAGAACATGCTGGCCGGAATCGGCGGCATCCACCTGCTCCTGTTCGTCGTCGCCGCAGATGAGTCCGTGATGCCGCAGACTGTTGAGCACCTCCAAATCTGCAAGCTCCTTCACATTCCCCAAGGCATCATAGTCCTGACCAAGAGCGGTCTGGTGGACGAGGAGTTGATAGCGGTCGTCCGTCAGGAAGTCACAGAATTGGTGCGTGGGAGCTTCCTCGAGGGAGCTCCCCTTGTGGCTGTGGACAGCCTGTCAGGCGATGGCATCGACGAGCTCAGACAAACCATGCTTCGGGAGATTCAGGCGCTTCCACGAGGGGACCTGGATCGACGGATCGAGGACAGGGTTTTCCGGCTGCCCGTCGACCGCGTCTTTACGATTCGCGGCTTCGGCACGGTCGTCACCGGTACCGCGATCTCAGGGTCGCTTCGTCGGGATGAGCCGGTTCAGATTCTCCCGGGCAACTTCCAAAGCAAGGTCAGAAGCATCGAGATCTTTGGCGAAGCGGCCGAGCGAGCCGATGCGGGTCAGCGCACTGCCCTGAATCTTCCCAATGTCGCGAGATCGGATCTGCGCCGCGGAATGACGGTCTGTGCGGAGAATTCGCTCCGGAGCGGGATGACTGCAAACGTCCAGCTCGAGCTTCTCGCCGACAGCCCCAGTCGCCTACGACATCGGATGCCCATCCGTTTTCACCATGGCAGTGCCGAGATGATCGCACACACCTACCTTTTTGATCGGACCGAGCTGAAACCCGGGGAAACGGCGATCGTCCAACTTCGCCTCGAGGAGCCGGCGGTTTTGCTGCCGGGCGACCCCTTCATCGTGCGGCGCTATTCACCTCTGATCACGATCGGCGGTGGAGTGATCCTCGACAACGACCCGCCGCGGCTTCGGCGCCGACAGGTTGCGCCGTTGCTCGAGGAATACCGGGAACTCCTGCCTCGGCTCATCCAAGGTGGGCGAGGGGCCCAGCGGCTCCTGCTGGCCCAGAGAATCCGGCGCCAAGGAGTGCGTTCCGTTGCATTGGGCGACCTGGTTGCCGCAACGGGACTGAAGCAGTCTGTGATCCTCGAGCTGCTTGGCGAAATGGAGGGCATCGGCGTCATCGCGCAGGAACCGACCCTCATCATCGACTTGTCGGTGGTCGATGGATTGGCGGAGCAGCTCCGTCTGGCTCTCGACAGCTACCATGCCCGTCATCCTCTGGCCGCCGGTATGCCCCGCGAGGAACTGCGGGAGCGATTCCTGACCGGCGCACCCGCCCAGGTCGTGCAGTTTGTGCTGGACGAACTCCAGCAGCGGGGGATCATCGACGTTCGCGCGGGGAATGTTGCGCTGGCGGGTTCCACCGTTCGACTCAGCGAGGAACAGGAACGCCTCAGAGAGAGGCTTCTGGGGAGCCTTCGAAAGAATCCCTTTCAGTCTCCCGGTCCCACACTGCTGGCAAAGCAGATCGGAGAGCCCGTCGAACCGGTTCGCAACCTCTTCTACTACCTCATTGAGTCCGGAGAGATCCTCAAGGTCTCAGAGGAGCTGGTCGTTCTGCCGGAACAGCTCGATGACCTGGTGACTCGGCTGCGGAACGAGTTTCCAGAGGGACGCACCATCACAGTTCCGGAATTCAAGGACGTCCTCGGACTCAGTCGCAAATATGCGATTCCGGTCCTGGAGTATCTGGACCGCATTCGCGTGACCCGACGGCGGGGGGACGGTCGGACCCTCGTGGAGAACAAAAGCTGAATCAGCGTGTCCGGCGGCTTGTTTGACACCCCTTCGAGCGAAGTCGTATGATGGCTTTCGGAGACAAATAACCTCATGATGGGTCTTGGTGTTCCAGAACTGCTTATAATCCTCGTCATCGTGGTCGTGCTGTTCGGTGCGAGCCGGCTGCCGCAGATCGGCAGGGGTCTCGGCGAAGGCATATCGAACTTCAAGCGATCGCTTAAGTCCGGACAGGACGCCGCGGAAGACGAATCCAAAACCAAACCGTAGTCCTTCTCTTCGCGGACGTGCTGTCTGGCGTTTCTCAGAGCGTAAAGCGCCGCAGTACTCTCAGTCCACGTCGCCAGTCAGAGTTGATGCCAACGCATTCGAATCGGACTGCCGTGTCCAGATAGCTCCGCAGTACCGGCATCACGGGGTGAAATTCGAACAGCGGAGAGACCAGGTACAGTAGCGGCGGCTCGGGTGAAAGCTCGGTCCTCGGAAAGTACCCGGCCTGTTCGAAGTCCCGGCCCGCCAGATGGCGCCGGACACGGTCCCAGTAATCGAGTCCCTGGAGGAGCAAGCCGATTTCACGTCTCGGCTTGAGCTCGATCACCACCAGTCTGCCGGCCTGGGTGGCGGTCAAGATGTCGAGAACCTTCCGATCTCCTTCGATGAAGGTTGGTACCTGACAGTACACGGTATCCAGGCAGTCCGCATGGATTCTTCGATGTGCGCGAATCACGAGACTCTCCAGCCAGCGCTCTCGTCCGGAGCGATAGTAGGGACTGCGAATCGACGGCGGAGGCCAGTTCCGAAGTCGTCCAACCTCCTCGAGGTGCCGCTCCCACGCCTTTGCTCCGGCCGATCTGAGCCTGGTCGGATGCTTCCAGTCGAACATCAAGTCTCCAGCCGGGTGATACCACAGCACGGGGAGCCCCCGCAGGGACAGCTCCCAGCGCCCCGACCTAAACATCAGGTCCAGGTCGGGAAAGGATCGTGAGAGTTGGAGGAGTGGTTCGGGCGGTGGGGAGTCGAGAGGAAACATGACGTAAGGTGAGCTGGTCGAACTCTTACTGCGCTCGCGCGGGAAAATCTGTCTCACGCGGCCCTGAGGCGAATAGCTGTAGCAAGTCACCGGGATGCGAACTCGCCCGATGAGTTCGGTGATGTAGTCCCCCCAAGTCTCCGGGATGAGCAGTACGGCCCCCTCGGCCGCTCGAAGTCGATCCCACCAGAGCACCAGACTGCAAAGCAGGCGTGCCCCCATGTGCGCCGGCGCCCATTGCAGAGCTCCCATCACGGCCAGCCGTCCTCTCGCGCCGCTGCTGGCCTGCCATCTCACGAAAGGCAAGGCCCGCGATCCCCGAACCCCTGAAGACGGGCGGGTCATCCGACAAGGTCCGATCGCCTGCGCTGCAATCGACTGAAGACGTTCGATCTCTTCGCTACGCAGAAGCCGCAGATCCAGATCCTTCGGTACTCTCAGTCGGGCTCCCCCTTGGCAAAGAAGCTCCAGAGAGTACCCGAGGTTGCGCACTTCCTCGATTCTCTTCCAGCATCCCCCGACTCGCGCCCTCGCCGGTAAGAGACGCAGATCGGATCGATGTGCAGGATTCCGCCTGAGGTATTCTCTTAGAACGTCCAGACTGGTCTGATCCATTTGCCAGAGTCCCCTTCCTTCTATTAACGTTTGGGGCGACATGAACTGCGAAGCGGTTCCCCCTTTTTCTTCGGAGTTCTCAACGAGACAATGCACGGGTGGGTGCGGGAGGTAGAGAGTGTCCACCTTTCTGAGTGAGCGAATCGAAGACCGCGTCGTGACGATCACTCTCCGATGCCCGGAGGTCCTGAACTCGTACGACCTGGAAATGCTGGCACAGTTGCAGGAGGCGATCGTGCGCCTCTCGGAGCGAGAGGACATCCGGGTCGTGGTCCTGACCGGGTCGGGTACGGCCTTTTGCACGGGTGCCCGCCTGAGGTTTCTGCTCGAGGCGCTGGAAGCCGATAATGTGCGCTCGTTGAAGCGCCTGGCCGAGACAACCCGCGAACTGTTTCTCCTGGTGAGGAGGCTTCCTCAGTTCACGATTGCGTCTGTCAACGGACTGGCCGTCGATGGCGGCCTCAATCTGGCGCTGTCCTGCGACTATGCCGTCGCCGCCGAGCAGGCTCAGTTCGGATACCCGTTCGGCCAGGTCGGTTTGTCGCCCGACGTGGGCACGGCGATGCTCCTTGCCCCGCTTTTCACGCACGTGCAGGCGCTGCAGTTTCTGCTGGCCGGCCGCCTCGTCGGTTCGGCGGAAGCGCGCCGCCTGGGGCTGGTGCAGGAGATCGCTCCCGAGAAGGAACTGATTCGACGAACGCTCTCCATGGCGTCATGGGCCTCACGCCTGCCGCCGGTCGTCGTGCGCGGCCTCAAACGAAATCTTCAACGAGCTTCGCGTCAATCGTCGTCGCTGGAGGGAGAGGTGGAGGCCCGAATCCGCTGTCTGCTGAGTGAGGATTTCCGCGAAGGAGTGGAGGCATTTCTGGAGAATCGCCGTCCCCGCTTCCGAGGCCAATAGCGCCGCCTGCCTGACCGGGGTCCGATGAGGTATTCTGACGGTCTGGAAAATCGACGAAGCATCGAGATTTGTTCCGAGTTCCGAGTTCCGAGTTTCGGTTTCGAGAGTTGCCGCAACCCGAAACGACGAGGTAGGACCTTCTAATAGGACGTGACACAGATGAGTCTGAGCATTTACACACGGCACATGAGAATTCGAGAGATTGTCTGGAGCGTCACCTTCGCGATCATCGCCTCATCCTGCGGCTCTGCCGATCAGTCAAAGGCGCGCACTGCCGGCGATGAGCCGGCAGCCACCGTCCAAAAGAGCAGCATGACGGCGCCTCCGCCACGCGTGGAGATGGCCGAAGTCTCCGGGGGAATGTTCATCTACGGGGCGACCGAAGACCAGTTTCAGATCTATCTCGCACAATCGCGCGTCGGTTTTCCGGGTATGCAGGAACTCCTTCACAAAGCGCTCGTGATTCCTCCTCAGTCTCTGAGCTTGTCCGACTTTTGGATGGACGAGTTCGAAGTCACGAACCGGCAGTTCGCCGAGTTTCTGGCCAACACCGGCTATCAACCCACATCCGCGGTTGGTTTCCTCCAGAATTGGGAAGCGGCCCAGTATCCGGAATGGGCCGCCGACTTCCCCGTCGTCTGGGTTTCGGTAGAGGATGCTCAGGCCTATTGCCACTGGCGGGGAGCGCGTCTTCCTACCGACCAGGAGTGGGAGAAGGCGTTTCGCGGTCCATCGGGCCGTCTCTTCCCGTGGGGGAACAAATCACCGGATCCCGACACCACCAATGCGGGTTCAGGCAAGGTCGAGCCGGTCGGTAATCGCCCTGGAGATTGCTCTCAATACGGGATCTACGACTTGGCGGGAAACGTCTCAGAGCTCATCGGCAGTCAGGTCGACTACGACGGGGGCCGTAGCTACGTCATCCGGGGCGGATCATTCCGAGATGGGGTCCAGAGTCTCCTCGGATTCCATCGTCACCTGGGTGTGTCGGAAAACGATCGCTCCGAGTCGGTGGGGTTCCGCTGCGTCAGTGATCGCCAACCGCAGACGGTCGAGAATCGGCCGGCAGCCGCGGGAACCCACTGACTCTCGAGCCCCCTGCGAGGCAACCCGAGGCCGTCGATGAAGTTCTTTCCGGCGCCCCGTTGGGCTACGTCGACTCTTCTCAGCGTCGAGGCGGTCAGGTGGAATCGCGTCCAGCGCCCGACTGCCCCGTCCTACCTGACGTCAATGTACCCGCAGGGACAGACGTCCCCGCACTTCTCACAGCCGTTGCAGACCGAGAGGTTGACGTCGAAGTACCGACCGGCCGAAAGCGGGTCTTCCACTTTACTGAACCCGCTGTTCTGACAGTACATCCAGCAGTTCTCACAGCCGAAGCACTTACCGCAGCTGAAACAGCGATCGACTTCCAGCAGCGCCGCCTCCCGCGTGATGCCCAGGTCCGCTTCCTCACCCGGTCGCTCCAAACGCTGATCAGCAGGCAAAATGGCCCGCCGCGCCCTTTGAGCGGCAGGATAGTAGTCCAGCTTGATGCGCTCGATGCCGATCGCCCGGCGACCATTGCTCGACTCGGGCACCGTCTTCCGCAGTGCCGCGTCGATGGCCTCGGCCGCCTTGCGCCCCTGGCCGATGGAGATCGTGGCCAGACCCAAACGAAGCACATCTCCGCCGGACCAGACCCCCTCCAGCTCAGTTTTTCCCCAGGGGTCGGTCTCGAGCCACGATCCCTCCTGGCAGAGCCCGCCGAGCTGTGCCCAGTCGGGCTGCTGACTGACGGCAGTAATCATGGTTTCGGCCTCGAGCTGGTAGACATCTCCCTCGATGGGAACCGGGCGCCGCCGACCGGAGTCATCCGGTTCACCGAGTCTCATCCGCTGAACCTCGAGCGCCTTCATCCTCCCGTCTCCGTCGCGGATCACCCGGATCGGCGCGGCCAGAAACTCGATCTTGATGCCCTCCTCGAGGGCTTCTTCGATCTCCCGATCGATGGCAGGCATCTCTGTTCGGGTCCTCCGATAGAGAATCGTCACGTCCGAACCCATGCGCCGGCTGGTTCCGGCGACGTCCGAACTCAACCGCAATGAGACGCGGGCGGCGTCTACGGCCGTATCCCCTCCCCCGACGACAACAACCCGCTGCCCGACTTCCACATCCCCGCCGGAATTGACATGCCGGAGGAACTCGGTCCCGGTGTAAACCCCATGACCGTCCTCTCCGGCAATCCCCATCGTTTTGCCGGAGTGGGCGCCGATTCCGACAAAGACCGCGTCGAAGTCGCGGCGCAAGTCTTCCAGGGAGATATCTTGCCCCACGCTCGTGCCGCAGCGGATCTCCACTCCCAGATCCTCAATGCGTCGAATCTCGGCGTCGAGGATCGCACGGGGCAAGCGATAGGACGGTATCCCGTAGCGAAGCATCCCTCCTGGATGATCCAAGGCCTCGAAGATGGTGACTTCGTAGCCGCGACGGGTCAGTTGGTAAGCGCACGACAGTCCTGATGGCCCCGCGCCGACGATGGCAATCCGTCCTTGCCTGCCTGCGAAGCTTCCTTTTTCGAGTTCGAGCTTCCGTTCGATTCCCCAATCCCCCAAGACTCGTTCGACCGAATTGATGGCCACCGCTCCGTCCTTCTCGCGGCGGTTGCAGTTATCTTCACAGGGATGAGGGCAGACCCTGCCCATCACGGCAGGAAAGGGGTTGGTCTCAACCTCGAGCTTCCAGGCGCGATCCATCGCGTCTTCCAGCGACAGGCCGAGCTTCTCCCGTTGCGCGATGAGCGTCAGCACACCCCGAACATCGTTGCCACTGGGGCATCCTATGGAGCAGGGCGGTGGCTTTTCGACCATGTGTGGCCTGAGGCTCGAAACCTCGCCACCGGTCCTCCGACCCGACAGACGCTCCATTGATTTCTTAAGCTTGCTCGAGTCTTTCTTTTTCAGCAGTCCCATGCGCCTCGTACCCTCCTGTTCGACATTCGAATCTTCCCGGGACCTGGAGAGTGTCCCCGTTCAATAGAAAGCAATCCAGTTGCCATCAGGGAAACCCTCTCATCCATGACCCTTCCTCCGGCCGCATCTCGATGGCGAAGAAGGAGACTGCAGGGAAATCAGGGCTCGGCTTTGCTCTTACTGTAAAACGCCTTGGCAGGGTCAACGTTGACGTCCCAGTCATGCTGTTTCACGGGTGAATTGCCCCACTGTTCGGTGCTATTTGCCCCATTTGGAGGATCCAGGAGTCGGCACTCCCGGAGTGAGTTTCCCACGGGTCGCGAGGCTCGATGCCCTGATTCCCGCACCGTCTCTGGTCCTCTTCTTGCTTTTGAGAACTTTGTCAACGTGCCGAAGTTCGAAAGCGAGGAGCGTGGTCTTGAGGCGGCAGGGAGCCGTCGAAGTTACGATACGAAGATCTTCCACTCATTCGAGACAGGAGAAAGGCATTATGATCAAACCTCACGGGTCAGACCGGTTGAATCCACTCTACGTGCAAGATGAAAACGAGCGGCGGGAACTGCTCCGCGAGGCTGAGTCCCTTCCCTCGGTGGTCGTCTGCTCCGCCGCGGCAGCGAATGCGGTGATGTTGGGGAGCGGCTACTTCAATCCTCTGACGGGCTACATGAACCGACAGGACAGCCTGCAGGTGGCACAGGAGATGCGCACGCAGCAGGGGCTTTTCTGGCCTGTGCCCATTCTCAATATCCTTCCCGCCGAAGCGGCTCCGAGTGCTCCCGGCAGGATCGCTTTACGCGATCCCAACGTCGAGGGCAATCCCGTGCTGGCGGTGCAGGACGTCACCGGCATCGAGAGCTTCTCGGACGAAGACATGAAGCTCATGACGGAGAAGATTTTCAGGACGCTTGATCCGCAGCATCCGGGCGTCGCAGCTTTCAACGGCGCGGGGCGGGTCTGCCTGTCGGGTCCCCTCCAGGTGCTCAATTTCTCCTATTTCGAAACCGAATTTCCCGATACGTTCAGAACGGCGTACCAGATTCGCGGCGAAATGCAGGATCTCGGCTGGGAAAAGGTCGTCGCCTTCCAGACACGCAACCCCATGCACCGGGCTCACGAAGAGCTGTGCCGAATGGCATACGAGGCGGTCGATGCCGACGGCATTCTGATTCACATGCTCTTGGGCAAGCTGAAGCCGGGCGACATCCCGGCCGACGTCCGAGACACCTGCATCCGGACGATGGTGAAGCACTATTTCCCGCCCAACACCGTGCTGGTCACCGGCTACGGCTTCGACATGCTGTACGCCGGGCCTCGTGAGGCGGTGTTGCACGCGGTCTTCCGCCAGAACAGCGGCTGTACGCATCTGATCGTCGGCCGCGACCATGCGGGAGTGGGCAGCTACTACGGGCCCTTCGACGCGCAGAAGATCTTCCACGACGAGGTCCCGGCCGGCGCTCTGGATATCCAAATCTTCGAAGCCGATCATACGGCCTGGTCCAAGAAGCTGAAGAAGGTCGTCATGATGCGCGATCATCCCGATCACACCAAGGAGGATTATGTCTTCCTGTCCGGTACCAAGGTCCGTGAAATGCTGTCGCGCGGGGAACCTCTGCCGGTGGAATTCTCCCGACCTGAGGTCGCTTCGATTCTTATGGCGTACTACCAGTCCCAGTAACAGGAAGTCTCGTGATCACTCCCATGGGACGTTCGGGGAGAACCTGGAACGGGTTCTCCCCTGAGAGCCGCGAGAGCGATTTGGACGCACATTCAGGAGGACCCGTCCCGCATGCAGGCATCACCAAAGCTGAGCTACTACGTCGAGGACAAGACGAATCGCCTGGAAGACCGTCCGACGCTCTTCCTTCGGGCCATGGCCGCCGTTCTGGAGCACTCCAGCTACGCTCTACCTCTGGAGCTGTACAGCCGGATAAGCGCCCGGTGCAGCCGCTGCGCCGCTTCGTGTCAGGTTTACCAAGCCACCGGTGAAGACCGGGATATCCCCTGCCATCGGTCGGAGCTTCTTCTGCAGATCTATCGGCGCTACTTTACGCGTCTGGGAGCACTGAAAGCCCGTCTGACGGGAAGCGGCTTCACCTTGACCGACGATTACCTCCTGCGAATGGCCGAGGACTTTTACCGCTGCACAGCCTGCCGGAGGTGCATGGACACTTGTCCAATGGGTATCGACCACGGCCTTCTGACTCATCTGGGCCGCTGGCTGCTGGCGGAGGTCGATTTGACACCCAAAGCCCTGGTCGTGGCCGTGCGGGAACAACTGGAAGGAGTCGGTAACACTTCGGCCATTCCGGTGCCCGCGCTGCGCGATACACTCGAGTTTCTCGAAGAGGAGTTCGAGGACATCTACCAGGTCCAGATTCCCTTTCCCGTAGACCAGGAAGACAGTGAGTACGTGTTCTTCCCTGCGGTGTCCGACTATCTGCTGGAAGCCGACACGCTCATGGGCAATGCTGCCGTCCTCTTCCTGACCGGTGCTTCCTGGACAATCGGCACCGGCTATTTCGACGGCATCAATTACGGACTGTTCTATAGCGATCGGATGATGGAGAGGATCGGAAGGAAGGTCATCGACGAAGTTCGGCGGCTGCGAGGGCGTAAAGTCCTGGTCGGGGAATGCGGACATGCCACGCGCAGTGCTTGGCTTCTGCAGACTCTCTGGGGGTCGGAGGCGCCACCCGTCGTCAACTGTCTCGAGTATGCCTGGGATCAGCTTCGCTCGGGCCGGCTCCCTATCGATTCGAAGCGGCTGATCGAGAAACGGGTGACATACCACGATCCCTGCAACATCGCGCGGACCGGGAAGATCGTCCAGCAGCCGCGCGAGCTTCTCCGGGCGATCTGCCGGGACTTCGTCGAGATGCAGCCCGGCGGTGAACAGAACTACTGCTGCGGGGGCGGAAGCGGCACCGTCTCGATCGATGAGATCCGAGAGTTCCGAACAGGAAAGTCCGGACTTCTCAAAGCACGCCAGATTCGCGATACGGGTGCCCAGATCGTCGTCTCTCCCTGTGCGAACTGCAAGAAACAACTGCGGGAAGTCTGCGAAGACAATGGTCTGGAGGAGGTCGAGGTGGTGGGTTTACACGACTTGTTGCTGCAGGTCCTGGACTTCGAATCGCTGCGAGCCTCCCAGAACGCATCCGAAAGCGCGAGCGCAAACGAACAAACCGACCTCCAGGGAGAACAAGATGGATCAATGGATTGACTGGGCGCGGGGACCGGCGTTCCTGTTCTGCCTCGCCTTCTGCATACTGGGGCTGGCACGCCTCCTTCTCATGTTCGGTTGGAGTACCGTCCGAATCTGGCTGAGAGCCGGAGATCCGAACCTCCCCCTTGGCCGCGTCTTGAAACTGACCCTGCGATATCTTTTTCCGGTAGCCGGCCTCTCTCAGCGCCCGGCATTCTCCTTGACCTCCATCGTCTTCCACGTGACGGCCCTTCCGGTCCCTCTCTTTCTGGCCGGACACCTGGTCCTGTGGCAGAGGGGTCTGGGCGTCTCCTGGCCCGCTTTGCCGGCGGGTTGGAGCGACGGGCTGACCCTGGCCGCCATTGCCACCGGTCTGTTGCTGGTGACCTTGCGTCTGGCAGCTCCGATGACGCGAGCCATTTCTCGGGCCAGCGACTATCTCATCCCGCTGGCCGTCCTGCTGCCGTTTGTCTCCGGCTTCCTGGTCTCGCATCAGGAGATCAACCCGCTCCCCTACCAGACCACCTTCTTGATCCACATTCTAAGCGGTGATCTCCTTCTGCTCCTGATTCCCCTGTCCAAGCTCAGTCATGTGGCTCTGTTCCCCCAAGCGCGTATGGTGAGCGAACTGGGATGGCACTGGCCTCCCGGAGCCGGACAACAGGTCGCTGCGGCGCTCGGAAAGGAGGAGACGCCGATATGAATGGCCCCGTCGGAATGCTCATCGACGTGACGCGATGCAAGGGCTGCGAGCGCTGTGTCGAAGCCTGCAAGCAGGTCAACCACTTGGGTCCGGATCAGCCTCGCCGGTGGCAGCGCCGAATCGATGACCTTTCATCGACCCGCTTTACCACCCTGGACAATGTCTCGGACGAACGCTCCGTTCGCGTGCTGTGTCGTCATTGCGTCGAACCCGCCTGCGTCTCCGCCTGCATCGTAGGTGCTCTGCAGAAGACTCCGATCGGTGCCGTCACCTACGATGTGGATCGCTGTATCGGTTGTCGCTATTGCATGATGGCCTGTCCCTACGGGATTCCCCGGTATGCCTGGGCGAATGCCACGCCGCAGGTCCGCAAGTGTACACTCTGTTATCCACGCATCTCGCAGGGACAACTGCCGGCCTGTGTGGAGGCCTGTCCCTACGACGCCCTCTCGTTTGGGACGCGAGATGAAATGCTGGCGGAAGGGCACGACCGCATTCTCAGGGAGCCCGGTCGCTACCTGCCGCGCGTCTGGGGGGAGAACGAGATTGGCGGGACTTCGGTCCTCTATGTCTCGGACATCTCTCTCGACTTTCTGGCCTTCAAGCCCGACATGGGAGATCGCCCCTTACCCGCGCTGACTTGGGAGGCGCTTTCCAAGGTGCCCCCGATCATCGCCGGAGGGGCCACGCTGCTGACCGGGATCTGGTGGGTGATTCAGCGCAGAATGAAGCTCCAGGCCGACGGATCGGAGCCGGAAGATGAAGCCCCCGGCGAACACGGGGGTGAGTCATGAGGGCGATCCGGTTGAAGACGGTGCTCTGGTTTCTGGTCGGCATTCTGGGCACGGTGACGGTCGCCCGGTTTCTCAAAGGCCTGGGCGCGACGACGGCTTTGACCGATGCGACTCCCTGGGGTCTGTGGATCGCCTTCGACGTCGTCTCGGGCGTCGCCCTGGCGGCGGGCGGCTTCGTCGTCGCCGCGATCGTGTACATCTTCGGTCAGGAGAAGTACCACCAGTTCGCCCGTCCGGCCATTCTGACCGCGTTCCTTGGATACCTGGCGGTGGCAACGGGTCTGCTGTATGACCTGGGAATCCCTCTGCACATCTGGCATCCGCTCGTTTACCGGCAGCCGCATTCCGTGCTGTTCGAAGTGGCAATGTGCGTGATGCTCTACCTGACCGTGCTCTTCCTGGAGTTCTCCCCCGCGATTCTCGAGCATCCGCGGCTGCAGTTCCCAGTCATCCAGCGCATCCATGCCGTCCTGAAGCGACTGACGATCCCGCTCGTCATCGCGGGTATCGTCCTTTCGACACTTCATCAGTCTTCCCTCGGATCGCTCTTCCTGATCGCGCCCTACCGGGTTCACCCTCTGTGGTACAGCCCGCTGATCTGGGTGCTGTTCTTTCTGTCGGCCGCCGGACTCGGACTTGCGGTGGTCATCGTCGAAACGCTCTTTTCGGACTGGTATCTCAGCCGGCGGCCGCCGGTCGAGCTGCTCGGGCGACTCGGCCTCGGGGCTTCGGCACTTCTCTGGGTCTACCTGGCGTTGAGACTCGGTGATATCGTTCTCAGTCATCGGGCTGCCGGCGTGACTCTCAGTGATCCGCTCCTGTGGGTCTTCCTGGCCGAAGTCGGCATCACGGTGAGCGCGGCCGTGCTGCTGCTGATCCCACGGGTCCGGTATTCCGTCTGGGGTCTGACCGTGAGTGCAAGCCTGGCGATCCTCGGGGTTCTGGGATATCGCTTCAACGTCACGATCGTGGCCTTCTATCGGCCCGCCGATATGCCCTACTTCCCCAGTCTGAGTGAATTGATGGTCAGCGTCGGACTGGTGGCGGGCTGCGTTCTTCTCTTCCTTTTCTTCATTGAGAACCTGAACGTGCTCCCGAAGGAGGCTGACGAAGAGCACGCCCCGCCGTCCCGTCGACCGACCGATACCATCAGTCCCTACATGGTGCGACCCGTTTTCACGACCTGGCTGGCCCCGCTGCGGAACTACTCGCTGGCAGCGGCGGCAGGCGCGGCGCTGGCTCTGGCTCTGATCGCCAACGGTATTCGAACGGAGTCGATGAATCGCCAAACGCCGGTTTCTCCGCCCTTGCAGATCGCCACGTCCACGACTCTGCCGGTCTCTTCTCCGCTCGAGTCCTTGCTCGCGCCGATCAGAAAGCGCAGCGGTTCACCGTCCTGGATGGTCTTCGATGCCAACCGAGATGGACGTGTGGTCATCTTCGATCATGACGAACACGCCCACCGGTTGGGCGGCAACGCCGCCTGTGGCCAATGCCATCACGCCGAGCTTCCGTTTCATCTCGAAACACCTTGTTCGGATTGTCACCGGGATCTCTACCTTTCGACCGACCTCTTCCATCATGCGGGCCATGTCGCTAAGCTGGGAGGCGACGGAAGCTGCATCCAATGTCATACGGACGAGTCTTCGGTCAAGACGCGCGCCACTTCGACCGCCTGTCGGACCTGCCATGCTTCCCAGTGGAGGCAGACCCAGTATGTCTCGTTCAAGAGCGATGTGGATTCCGGACGGGCGCCGGCGTACGAGGACGCCCTTCACGCGCTCTGCCGAAACTGCCATCTGAAGAAGGCCGGTCAGGAGGGAGTGCGCAAGGACCTCGGAGAGTGCCGCACCTGTCACCATGAGGTCCCGGCCTCGTACCTCCAGGTCCTCGGGCCCTATGCCGGCAGAGGAGCTCTGAAGTGAGAGCCCATCTTCGGAACTGGATACACCAGGAACTGTGGGACCAGGTGCCGGTCTGCATCGCCGTGGTCGATCCTGAGTTCCAGGTGGTTGAGGCCAACCGCGCCTTTACCGAGAAGTTCGGTGAGTGGCAATCCAGAGCCTGCTTCAGTGTCTACAAGGGACGTGATGCCCGATGTCTCAGCTGTGCCGCGGCAGAGAGCTTCGCCGATGGGAAAGTGCGTATCCGCGAGGAAGCCGGCGTGGGTCGAAATGGAGACCGAACCGACTACCTGGTCCACATGGTTCCTTTGATCACTCCCGACGGTCAGATCCCCTACATCATCGAGATGTCGACCGATATCAGCCTGACCAAGCAGCTCGAGCGCGAAAAAAGGGAAGCCGAACGGCTCGCGGCCGTCGGCGAGACGGTGGCGAGTCTCGCACACGGAGTCAAGAACCTCCTGATGGGTCTGGAGGGCGGCGTCTATGTCTTCCGGTCGGGAATGGAGAAAGGGGACCAGAAGCGGCTCGTCAACGGTTGGAGGATGCTCGAGGACAACATCCAGAGGATCTCCGCCTTCGTTCGAGAGTTTCTCGAGTTCGCCCGCGGCAGGACTCCGCAAGTCGAGATGGTCTCGCCCAATCGGATCGTGGAGAACGTCGTGGAGCTCTTCTGCGATAAGGCACGGCTCGACGGCATCGGCCTGAAGGCGAATCTCCAGGCGGACCTGCCTGCCTTCCCCATGGACGCGGACGGGATTCACACCTGCCTCGTGAATCTCGTATCCAACGCGCTGGACGCGTGCGCTCTCAGCGACCGATCGGGACGCTCGGTGGAAGTCTCCACGCTTCTGGGTGAAGGCCGGCTGATCCTGCAGGTTTCCGATGATGGTTCCGGGATGGACTACGAGGTGAAGAAGCGCATCTTCACCACGTTCTTTACCACGAAGGCCACCGGTAAAGGAACAGGACTGGGGCTCCTGACGACCAAGAAGATCGTCCAGGAGCATGGTGGGTCAATTTCATTTGAGTCCGAGCCGGGAAAGGGCTCGTTGTTCCGGCTCGAATTTCCCCTGGATCGGCTTCCCAGCTGCAGTGAAGCCGCCCGGGCACCCGCGACAGGAGGAACCGATGTCCAGAAGTGACAAGAAGATCCTCGTAGTCGACGACGAACCTGATGTGCGAGACTACTTGGCCGCCATCCTGATGGATGCGGGCTTCCAGGTTCGCACCGCCTCCGACGGGGAGGAAGCACTGGAGATGATTCGGTCCGATCCGCCCGATTTCATCTCGCTCGATCTGCTCATGCCCAGACGCTCAGGACGGCGTCTCCTCTATGCCCTGCAGAAGGACCGCCAGCTCGCTCGAATTCCGGTGCTCATCGTCACTGCTCACGCCCGTGACCATCTCGGCCAGGATGAGTTGTCCCAGCTGCTCGAGAGCCGGATCCTTTCCGGCCCGGGGGCATACCTGGAGAAGCCGGTCAACCCCGCCGAACTGATCCGCTGTGTCGAACGGGCGCTGAACCTGGAGCCCATGCCCCAGGTGGCGGAGAGCGAGGAGCTCCGCCGCCGCATTGAACAGCGCCTCGAGAGTGCCGAGCCGGAGGCGCTCAGAAGAGCGCTCGTCGTGCTCGGCAAATCCATTGGGAAAGGGTGAACATCATGCCCGAAGGACAGAAGAAGATATTGGTTCTGGACGATGAGCCGGATGTGGTGACCTACCTTGCCACGCTCTTCGAGGACCACGGATATGAAGTCCGGTCGGCCGGAGATGGGCGTCAAGGACTGGAGTTGGCCAGGCTGTGGAGGCCCGACCTGATTACGCTCGACATTACCATGCCTGAACATTCGGGTATTCGGTTCTATAGGAATGTCAGGGAAGAAGAGGGACTGGCTCGAATTCCTGTCGTCATCGTGACCGCCGTGACCGGTTACGGCGGCGACCCCCGATCCTTCGAGAAATTCATCAGCAGCCGGCGGCAAGTTCCGCCGCCGGACGCCTTCGTCGCAAAACCGATTGAGCCAGATCAGCTGCTTCAAGTCGTCAATGAGCTGCTTGGGTCACCCCATGGGGTGATTGACCCATGTCAATGAGTCTATTGCCCCAGCTTCAGCGGCGGTCCCTTCGCCAAGACGCCTGCTGTCGGCCCCTCTTCAAGGTATACAAATTGCTTAATGTTCCGTGACAATGCTTGTGCGCAAACCGCTCTCAGAAGCGTCTGTTCGATTCCCGCGAAGAGTGTGGCTCTCACGCGAGCCGCTTAACCTGAATTCAATCAGCGGAGGGGAAAATGCCAAGTTACGTGAATCCTGACAAATGCGACGGATGTAAGGCACTTGACAAGACAGCCTGCCAGTACATCTGCCCCAACGACCTCATGGTGCTCGACACGGAGGCCATGAAGGCCTACAACCGCGATCCCGCGATGTGTTGGGAGTGCTACAACTGTGTCAAGATCTGTCCCAACCAGGCTATCGAGGTTCGCGGCTACGCCGACTTCGTACCTCTGGGCGCCCAGGTGACTTGCATGCGCAGCAGCGATGCCATCATGTGGACTTTGAAGTTCCGCAACGGCACGCTGAAGCGTTTCAAGTTCCCGATCCGCAAAACGCCCGAGGGCAGTGCGGTGCCCGACGGTGGTTGGACCAACGGGAATAATGATCTGACAAGTCCAAACCTCTTCACGGAACCCGATTCGTTGGGTCTGGGAGCGGTCGCTAAACTCTAGGTGCGTCTTCCGAACTGATCCCCTGCACTCGCAGGACGGGAAGGAAACGCCACCCGGTCTCTCGGCAGGACGATCATGAAGATCATCACCCTCCTGCTGACAGCCACGAGGAGAAAGCAAGCATGAATCCGAACGAATTCGAAACCGTAGAAGTCACCACCGACCTTCTGATAGTCGGCGGCGGCATGGCGGCCTGCGGGGCAGCCGTAGAAGCCGCCTACTGGGCCAAACAGAATGGCCTGAAGGTCACGTTGGTCGATAAGGCGGCCGTTGACCGCAGCGGCGCCGTCGCCATGGGCCTGTCCGCCATCAACCAGTACGTCGGTTTGAAGGACGGCGACAACACTCTCGAAGACTACGTCCGCTACGTGAAGAACGATCTGATGGGGATCACGCGACACGACCTGGTCGCCAACATCGCCCGACACGTCGATTCGACGGTCCATCTTTTCGAGAAGTGGGGCCTTCCCATCTGGAAGGACGCTGAAGGAAAGTACGTCCATGAAGGCCGCTGGCAGCTGATGATCAACGGCGAGTCCTACAAGGTCATCGTCGCCGAAGCCGCCAAGAATGCACTGGGCCTCGAGAATATCTACGAACGCGTCTTCATCGTTGGTCCGTTGATGGATGGCGATCGCTGCGCGGGCGCTGTTGGTTTCAGCGTCCGGGAGAAGAAGTTCTACATCTTCCGGGCGAAGGCCGTACTGGTCGCCATGGGCGGAGCGGTCCACGTCTTCAAGCCCCGGTCTTCCGGTGAGGGCCTCGGACGAGCCTGGTATCCACCATGGAACTCAGGATCGAGCGCCTACTTCACCATTCAGGCCGGCGCAGAGATGACCTGTCAGGAAGTCCGCTTCATTCCCGTGCGCTTCAAGGATGCTTACGGTCCTGTCGGCGCCTGGTTCCTGCTCTTCAAATCGAGAGCCACGAATGCGCTGGGCGAGAACTACATGGAGACCCGTCGGCCGGAACTTCAGAACTGGGCTCCCTACGGCAAGGTCAAGCCGGTGCCGGCCAACCTGCGCAACTACCTGATGATGCTCGATGTCGACGAGGGTAAGGGGCCGATCTTCATGCAGACCGCCGAAGCCATCGCCAACCTCTCCAAGGCGGAGCCTGACGAGAAGCTGCGCCGCAAGAAGCTGAAGGAGTTGGAGGCGGAAGCCTGGGAAGACTTCCTCGACATGACGATCTCACAGGCCATTCTGTGGGCGGCCACGAACGTCGCCCCTGACGAAAAGCCGTCCGAGATCGCCGCGGCCGAGCCTTACTTCATCGGTTCCCACTCCGGTGCGTCGGGTGCCTGGGTCAGCGGACCGGAGGATATGGCTCCGCCGGAGTACAACTGGGGCTACTGCAACATGTCCACCGCCAAGGCGCTGTTCTGCGCAGGAGATGCGTCCGGGGCTTCCAGTCACAAGTTCTCCTCGGGATCGCACGCCGAAGGCCGTATTGCAGCCAAGTCGGCGATCCGCTACATCACGGAGAACGGCGGTCTCCCCAACATCGAACCTGCCCAGGTCGAGGAGCTCAAGAATCAGATCCTCGCCCCGTTGAACCGGTTCGAAGAGAACAAGGGAAAGACCACCGATCCGGAAGTGAATCCGGAGTATATCCGCCCCAAGATGTTCATGTTCCGGTTGCAGAAGATCATGGATGAGTACGCCGGCGGCGTGTCCACCGCGTTCAAGACGAGCAAGGCCCAGCTCGAAAAGGGGCTGGAACTCCTCGGCTTCCTGCAGGAGGACTCCGAGAAGCTGGCCGCGGAGGATCTCCATGAACTGATGCGCTGCTGGGAGAACGTCCATCGCATGTGGCAGGCGGAAGCCCACGTCCGCAGCATCCTGTTCCGGGATGAGACTCGCTGGCCGGGCTACTATTTCCGCTCCGACAAACCCGCAATGAACGACGCCGATTGGAAGGTGTTCGTGAACTGCCGTTACGACCGATCCTCGGGCGAATGGCAGATGTACAAGCGGCCGGTCATCGAACTGGTCAAAGACTAACCGAAGTCATCGAATCGGTGCCCGGCCTCATCGCCGGGCGCCGATTCGACAGAGTGTGAGAACGATCCCCATGGGCCGACCTCTGGAGTGTCCTCACTGCCATACGGAGACGGTTTGCTGGCAAAGCCCGGACGCGTCATCCTGGGGCGGCAGGATCCTCGAAGTTTGTTTCAATGATCTCTGTCCCTACTATGTCCAGGGCTGGGATTGGATGCGAGAACAGTACCAGGTGCCATGCTCCTACCGGTATTCCCGGGATCCGGAGACGGGACGCGTCGGTCCTCTTCCAGTCTGGTCTTCAACAGCCCTGAAGGACTCCATCGTCTCACCGCCCGATACCGAGGCAACCAATGCATGATCCATCTCGGACCCGGCTTGGAGAGGCCATTCTGAACGATCTCCCGCGGCTCGACCTGGACGGCGAATTCTCCTTTCGCTGCGGACCTCAACGCGAGTGTTTCAACGACTGTTGTGCCGACGTGAACATCGTACTGACACCCTACGATGTGCTCCGCATGAAGCAGTCTTTGGGGATCTCCTCGGGAGATTTCCTCGACACTTACACTTTGATTCCCTTCTCCAAGGAGCACACCTTCCCCGTTGTGTTCCTGAAGATGAACCCGGAGGAGCCCCACACCTGCCCGTTCGTCCGAGACGAAGGATGCACGATCTATCCGGATCGTCCCTGGGCCTGCCGGATGTACCCGGTGGGCCTCGCGGCACCGGCTGAAGAGCAGGAGGAGCGGTTTTACTTCTTGCTCGAGGAGCCGACCTGCCGGGGGTGTGAGGAGGGTCGGCCCTGGACTGTCCGGTCCTGGCTCGAGGATCAGGCGGTCGGACCCTACGACGATCTCGGCGAGGAATTCAAAGCCATCTCGCTCCACCCCTTCTTCCGAGAGGGAGGCCAGCTCGAGCCGAACCAGATGGATATGTTGTTCATGAGCCTCTACGACTTGGATCGGTTTCGACGATTTGTGTTCGAGAGCTCATTTCTGAAGCGCTTCCGCCTGGATGCGGAAGAATTGGCGAGGATCCGGGACAGCGAGGTCGAACTGCTTCGCCTCGGCTTTCGGTGGCTGCGCTTCTGCCTTCTCAAAGAAGCGACCCTGGAGGTCCGCAGGGACTCCAGAGACCGAGCCGGACATGCGCCGACAGCGACAAGGAGAGCGCCATGAGTCACCATGGCAAGGTTTTGATCATCGGAGGAGGAATCAGCGGGATCACCGCCGCGGTCGAGGCTTCCGAGGCCGGGGCCGATGTGCTGCTCATCGAGCGGAATCCCTACCTGGGGGGGCATGTCGCCCAGATGAACCTCTATTTCCCCAAGCTCTGCCCGCCCAGTTGCGGGCTCGAGATCAATCTTCGCCGCTTCCGCAACTCCCCTCGAATCCGGTACCTTCTCCAGGCTGAAGTCACGAGCCTGCGTGGAGAACCGGGACATTACACGGCGAGCATTCGTCAGGAACCTCAGCGGATCAGCGACCGTTGCACCGCCTGCGGCCGCTGTGCTGAAGTGTGTCCCTCGGAGCGGGTCGATACGTTCAACATGGGTTTGAGGAAGACCCGGGCGAGTTATCTTCCCTTCCCCAACGCTTTTCCCCTGCGCTATACCATCGATTCGGATGCCTGCAGCGGTCCCGAATGCGGCAGCTGTCGGGACGTCTGCGAGTACGGAGCCATCGATCTCGAAGCCAAAGAGCTCACCTTCGAGGAAGAGTTCGGATCGGTCGTCATCGCGACGGGCTGGCAGCCGTACGATGCGACCAAGTTGGACAACCTGGCCTACGGCACCCATCCCAACGTGGTTACGAATCTGGAGATGGAGCGGCTGAATGCGCCGGACGGCCCGATGGGAGGCCACCTGACCCGTCCCTCCGACGGGGGGGAGATCCATCGGGTCGCGTTCGTCCAGTGTGCCGGATCGAGAGATGAAAACCATCTGCGGCACTGTTCCGGAGTCTGTTGTATGGCTGGACTCAAACAGACTCGCTACGTCAGGAAGCTCTACCCGGAAGCTGAGATCCTTCTGTACTACATCGACGTCCGCTCGCCGGGACGCCAGGAGGACTTTTATCAGGAGATTCAGAAGGATCCTCTGGTCCGACTGATCAAAGGGAAGGTCGCGAAGGTCACCAGCGCAGGCCCCGATCAGGTCATGGTCGAAGCGGAGGATATTCTCTCGGGCCACGATTCCGCCGAAACGGTCGATCTCGTGGTACTGGCCACGGGGATCGTGCCTTCCGTTCCGCCGCTGGCTGGAATCCTGGTGGGCGATGAACACGGTTTTCTGGTCCCTGAAGAGGGCACGGGGCTCGTCCCTGCCGGCTGCGTTCGGCGTCCGGTGGATGTCGCTGAAGCCGTGCGCGACGCCACTGCCGCCGCCTTGCGGGCCCTGCAGTATTGTCGAGGTTGAATCATGGATGACAAGAAACTTGGCGTATTCATCTGCTCAGGATGCGAGATCGGCAACTCCCTGGACATCGACGCCCTGAAGGAAGCGGCCGAGGATGCTTCGACGTTCGTTCATCCGTGCCTGTGCGGTGAAGAGGGACTGCAGCAGATCCGCCAGGAGCTGGAGAACGGCATCGACGCGATCGTCATCGCAGGCTGCTCCCCCCGGTTCAAGACCGAAGAGTTTCGATTCGACGACAAGGTCGTGGAACGGGTCAGCCTGCGCGAGCAAGTGATCTGGACGCACCCGCCCAACGATGAAGACACCCAGATGATGGCTGCTGACGCCATCCGTATGGGCGTCGCGCGGGCGGCCAGGGTCGCGGCAAACGATCCTGCCACTTCCGAGTCGGATCCGACGATCCTGGTGGTCGGTGGAGGGCTTGCCGGACTCACGGCGGCGCGTGAGGCGTCGCGGGCCGGGCACCCCGTCGTCCTGGTGGAGAAGGAGGAGAAGCTGGGGGGCCGCCGTCATTCGTTTCATACCGTCTTTCCGAGTCAGCCCCCGTTCGATCGTTTCGAGTCCGGAAGCCTTGACGGGATCATCTCCGAGCTCCAGGCGAGCGATTCCGTTCGCGTCTTGACCTCGGCAACGGTTGGGGCTATTTCAGGTCAGCCCGGGAGTTTCGATGTGGAGGTCCGCCGCAACGGAGATTCCGCCGAGTTCCGCGTCGGTGCCGTTATCCAGGCGACCGGCTGGCGCCCCTATGACGCCCACAATCTGCCCCATCTGGGCTACGGAAAGTCGGACAACGTCGTGACGAACGTGCAGATGGAGGATCTCCTCGCCAAGGGAGTTGTCCAGAAACCATCCGACGGAAGTACGCCGCGACGGATTGCCTTCGTCCAGTGTGCGGGCTCTCGAGACTCCGAGCATCTGCCCTACTGTTCCGCAGTCTGCTGTCGTGTCAGCCTGAAACAGGCCCTCGAGCTGCGGCGTGCAAACCCCGATCTCGAGGTGTACATCCTGTACAAAGACATACGCACGCCGGGCCAGTATGAAGACCTTTACCGCAAGGCCCAGTCAGATCCGGGCATCTTCTTTACGAAGGCTGAGGTGGAGTCGGTGGAACCGACATCCGACGGAAGCCTCCGCTTGGAAGCCTCTCAGACCCTTCTGGGAGAGCGGATCGCCCTCGAAGCCGACATGGTCGTTCTGGCGACGGGGATGGTCCCGGTTGCGGCGGACGGGGAGGCCATCCGTAAGGTCCGCGACGCCCGTAAAGTGATCGAGAAGGGCGAAACGGGCGCGCGAATGGAGGCGGCCAAGAAAGTCGTCGAGGAACTGGGAGAGAGCGTTGGGGAGAGCATCCTGAACCTGAATTATCGTCAGGGACCCGACACGCCACATCTCCGCCACGGATTTCCGGATTCCCATTTCATATGTTTTCCTTACGAGACTCGACGCACCGGGATCTACATGACCGGATGCATGCGGGCGCCTGCCGACTCCGAGAGCGTGCGCGTTGACGCCGCCGGAGCCGTTCTCAAAGCTATTCAAGCGATCCAGTTGACCGGCGAAGGAAAGGCGCTTCATCCGCGCTGGGAAGACATGTCCTTCCCGAATTTCTCATTGCAGCGCTGCACTCAATGCAAGCGATGCACGGAAGAGTGTCCCTTTGGGGCCCTCAACGAAGATGAGAAGGGAACACCGAAGCCGAACCCCGCCCGCTGCCGCCGATGTGGGATCTGTATGGGAGCCTGTCCGGAACGGGTCGTCTCGTTCTCCGACTACTCGATCGACATCGTTTCGTCGATGATCCGAGCGGTCGAGATTCCCGATGAATTCGAAGAGAAGCCTCGGCTGCTGTGCCTGCTCTGCGAAAACGACGCCTACCCCGCTCTGGATACGGCCGGCATGAAGCGGCTCCAGTACAGTTCCTACGTGCGCTTCATCCCGGTACGCTGTCTGGGATCGGTCAACACCGTTTGGATTGCCGATGCCCTCTCGCGTGGCTTCGACGGTATCCTCCTCCTCGGCTGCAAGTCCGGGGACGACTACCAGTGCCACTTCATCCGCGGCAGCGAACTGATGGGAACAAGGGGAAAGAACATTCGGGAGAAGCTGACGCAGTTGGCGCTGGAAGAAGAACGTGTCCGCCTCGAGGAGATCTCCATAACGGAGTACGACCGTCTGCCAGAGATCATCAATGAGTTCGCAGAACAGATCGAGGAGGTGGGCCTGAACCCATTCAAGGGCTTTTAGCCCGACTTTTCGAGAGGGTCCATATGGAGGCGAAAGGGAGGATCCGATGAGCCAAGCAACTTTGATCAACCCGAACCCGGCTTTTGCGCAGAGTGTTCTGGAAGCCGGAGGGAATCAGTTGAGAAACTGCTTCCAGTGCGCGACCTGCTCGGTGACCTGCGAGCTCGCGCCTTCCGACCACCCCTTCCCTCGCAAGGAGATGATCTGGGCCCAGTGGGGTCTCGAAGATCGTCTGGCGGCCGACCCGGATGTCTGGCTTTGCCATCAGTGCGGCGAGTGCTCGGTGCGCTGCCCGCGGGATGCCCGACCGGGTGAGGTGCTCGCGGCGATTCGGAAACTCGCCGTCCGACACCACAGCAGCCCCCGCTTTCTTTGGGACGGAGTCAACCGCCCGGCGTTTCTGCCCCTCATGATCCTGTTTCCAGCACTCTTGCTGGCGTTGGCCCTGTTGCTGCGGGATCCCGTTGCCGGCCTTTTGGGAATCCAGCCTCATGTGTCGGAGGGGATGGAATACGCGAGTCTGTTTCCCCATTGGCTCTTGATTTCGTTCTTCAGCTTCTTTCTGGGCCTCTCGGTCCTCGCTTCCGCCGTCGGTGTCGTTCGCTTTTGGCGCGCCATGGCGGCCGCCAATCCCGACCAGACCCGGGAACGCCCGTTCCTTGGCAGTCTGTTTTCGGTGTTGCGGGACATTCTGAGTCATCGGAAGTTTCGAGTCTGTGCAAGCTCTGACTCTCCCTTCGTTTCCCATTTCTCGCTGTTCTACGGTTTCATGATCCTGTTCGCGGTTTCGGGTTGGGCGGTGATCCTGCTCTATGTGATCAACCCGATGATGGATTCTCCGCTGCCCTATCCCTTCCCCTTTTGGGATCCTGCCAAGATCCTGGCCAACATCGGAGCCCTTCTCTTTCTGGGCGGCGCGATCTGGGCGATCGCTCGACGGCTTCGGGGCGACAAGGGCGTCGGAACGACGACGGCGGCAGATTGGATCTTCCTGGGGATCGTGGCGGGAGTGGGCATCACGGGGCTGGCGAGTGAGGCGCTTCGCTTCGCCCAAAGTGCCTCCGTGGGCTTCCCGGTCTATTTCGTCCACCTGGTGCTGGCCTTCATGCTCTTGATGTACCTTCCCTATTCCAAGTTTGCGCACATCTTCTATCGAACCGCGGCGCTGGTCTATGCGGAACAAGCGGGGCGTCTGACGCCTCGCCTCGTCCAAGCGAACGCTCCACAGCAGGAACTGCACGAGAAGTCCTCCGAGCAAGGTGCCTTGACCGCAGCCTGAGGCTCCATGGATCTGATTCACGCCAACAGTACGGGGAACCTCGGATGCGCGGTCCGAGTCCGTCGGCACGAAATCGAGTTCGACATGGAAGGCGGGAAGGAGGACCGGGGTTGGCAACCGGCCGAGGGACTGGTGGCCTCCCTGGGCGCCTGCCTGGGCATCGCGATGGCCCGATATTGCAGGACCCTTGAGCTGGCCGATGAAGGACTGTCCCTCTACCTCACCTACCAGATGGCGGACCATCCGCCGCGGGTCTCCAGTATCATCATCGACGTCGAACTGCCCGACGACTTCCCGGAAGACCGCAAACCCGCTCTGGAGCGCATTCTCCGGCTCTGCCCGGTCTATTCGACCTTGATGAATCCGCCCGAGATCGATCTGGATTTCGGATAGGGAAAGCTGTGGGAATCGGACCTTTAGGGCCTGAGCTAGGGGACCCTGCAGGACACGGGACCCCGTTTTCAGCGTCGTATGTGTCCTATACGTCCTATTGTCCTATTCCCCTCCTCTTCAGGGCACCGCTTCCATCAACTGCATCCAGTATTCCCTGAAGACATGGCTCGACAGCCAGTAGCCCAGGATGACGTTGATCCCGACTCCGATGGTGAATGCCCAGAAAGGAGGAGAACCGAAGCGAGTGAGTTCCCGAAAGCGGGTCGTCAGACCGATGCACAGGAACGTGAAGACGAAGGTCCAGGTTCGAAGGGTTTTGATGGGGGCGATCAGGTGCGGCGTGACCAGCTCGTCGTAGGCTTCCTTTGCATAGCCCGCTGCCACCAGACTCATGAGAATCGAGGCGGCCAGAAAGCCCAGGACGAATTTCGGGAACCTTTCCCAGATCACGGCCGGGCCGGCACCTCCTTCGCCGCCCGCCCGCCGCTCCCAGACCACTACGGCAATGATCGAAAGGACGAAGCACCAGATCCCGATCCAGATGTCGCGGCCGATGACCTTCATCAAGGTGAACGCTTGAATCGGCGCTTCGCCACCGATGGCCGAAGCCGCAGCGAATCCAGCCGCATCGGCGAATTCCGAAGTGCCGATCCAGGCCCCGGCCACCGCCGAGGGCAGCTCCAGCAGATGGCTGGCGAAGGGCAGAAAGAAGATCATCACGATGGCCCAGATCGTCACAACGGAAATGGCAATGGCGATGTACTCCTTGCGTGCCTTGACCGAGGCGCCCACCGCGATCGATGCTGAAACGCCGCAGACCGATCCTGCCGCTCCCAGAACTGCTCCGAAACGAGGGTCGAGTTTGAAGACCCGGGTCGCCGTCCAGTAGATGATCAACCAGGTCGTCACGGACACGATCGTCGCCTGCAGGAACGCAAGCGGACCCGACTGGAGGATGACGCTCAACGGAAGCGTGGCACCCAGAAGGACGATGCCGGTCTTGATGTAGTACTCGGTGCGAAGCGAGGTGTCCAGCCAGACCGGCAGTCGGATCAGATTCCCGGCCGCCAGGCCGACGATCAATGCCAGAAGCGGGGCCTCGAGATTGTAGTCGCTGGCGAAAGCCGAGCGGCTCAGCGCCAGAATAGCGGCCGAGGCGGCGAAGACGACGGTATAGCCCGCGGCATATTCTCCGACGTGCAGGCCCATGACCGCGCCGCTGACGACGAACAGAACCCCGAAGACCAGGTAGAGCACCAGATACCAGCCCCAGCTCGCGGCATAGTGTTCGATCAACGTTCCCAGTGCCGCCCATTTGGGCGGCGCCACGGCCAGGGGCTGCAAGGTCGAGCCCGACTTCAGAAAGAGAATCGCCACCAGCACGATCCCAAGGCCAAGCCATACGGCCCACCAGTCTTCCCTCCGGTACAACGCACTCCACGCCGACTGGTTCCCCGCCCCGCTGCTGTCCGCCATCGAGTCTGTCCCTTCCGCCTGATCGATTCAACGTTCGAAGTCCGACGTTCCACCTTCGACGTTCCCTGCGGAACTCGGAACTCGGAACTTGGAACTCGGAACCTCGAACCGTTCGACCCTCGCCCTTCGCCCTTCGCGCTTCTTAGTGCCATTCCCAGTCGATATATCCCGGCTGGGCACCCACCATAGCATTGACCATGAGCTCGACCAGGCCCCCGTAGTAGATACCGGCCTTCTCCCAGGCGTTGTAGTAGCTGATGATGTCCCGCAACTGCCCTTTGCAGTTGCTGCAGGGCGCGCAGACATACTTCGGGTGTTCCATGTCCATCGGCTCGTCCTGAAAGGCTTCCAGAATCTGACGGAACTTCCGGCGTCCCGAGATCCGGTGCCTCCAGTCGGCGAAGTTATGGCCGGACATGATGGCAAAACCCGACCCGCCGCCGCAGCAGTAATTGTGCACGCCGTGGGGGGTCATCTCGCGGAACCGCTCCTCGGGAACCACCGCCCGGATAACCTCGCGCTGGGGTGACACCACCCCCATGAGACGCACCAGGTTACAGGGATCGTGCAGCGTTACGGGAAAATCGTTGCGGCCTTTGTCGAACTTGATCCGACCGGATTTCACAATGTCCCGCAGCACGTTCATGGCACTCTCGCGGGGGACGTTCAGATCACCGGTCACGATTCTGTCGGCTATGACGGAAATGGCCTTGTGGGCATGGCCGCACTCACCCATGACGATCTTCTTGACCTTCAGCTTCCGCGCTGCTTCCAGGTGTTTCAGCGCGGTGCGAGCGAACTGGACGTCATCGTAGAAGACCCCGTAGTTGATCCCGTCGTAGGCCGCCAGATCGCTCGACAGAGTCCAACTCAGTCCGGCGGCGTTGAACAGCAGGGCGAAGGCACCGGGGTTCTCGGGCCAGGCCATGATCTCACCGGCGTTGTGGATCAGCAGGATGTCCGCACCCTCTTTGTCCCAGGGAGTCTCGACCTGGATGCCCGTCCGCTCGGTCGTGTCTTCATCAATGAACTCGACGTTGTCTTTGACAACGACGGCATTCATCCCGGTCGAAGATCCCACCTTGAGCTGCAGCACGGATCCCGATTCATGGAGCTCCCGGGGGGCGATCCCCATCTCCTGACTGGCGATCTTGCGAATCTCCCGTGCCAGAAGACCGTTGTCGACCCCGATGGGACAGGCCTGGGCGCAGCGCCGACAGAGATTGCAGCGGTAGGCCAGCTCGATCAGGCGGGTCACGGTCCTCCAATTGAGATCGATGTCGCCGTGGACCCAGGTCGATGCCGACTTGACGTATTTGAAGTACAGGCGCCTCAGGATCTCCGCCCGATAGGAGGGACGGTAGAGAGGGTGGCGTCCGCTCTCCTCGTAGACATGACAGGCTTCCGAGCAGCTCTGGCAGCGAGCGCAGTGCTCCAGAGAAATCATCAGAGGCTCGAGAAAGGTCCAGTTATTCTCTTTGGTTACCAGTTTCTCCAGGCCAGAGAGGAAACGATCGACAAGGACCTTCTCTTCTTCCGGCGTCTGCGGCAGCGGAATGTTCAGCGCGATGGTGTCGTCGAGCTGCACGTAGTGTTCCTGAGCCGTATCGCTGAGTTCCTTGAAGGGAGGCTCCTCGTCGATCCGATCGAACGGCGGGGGCAGAGGCTTCTGCTCTTCCAGGGCGATCTTGACCAGGGCGCCGTCGCCTTCACCGAATTCCTCGAATCCGCAACCTCCATTCATGACTTCTTATCTCCTTCCGGCCCTTCGGTCGCAACGGCCGCCCAGCTCTTTCGGCCGTCGCCCCGAATGTGCGGCGCAGACCAACTCACCGGCCACGACAAAGCCTGTCGGATGGACGCCTCCTGAGAGCCACCCGGAAGGTTCGGCGTGTCGTTCCAACGAACCGCATGGTAGGCAAAGTACTTCCCGATGAAATGGGACATATGGGTCCAAGGAATGTAGGCAAGCAAGGCACCCATGAGAACGATGGACACCGCCGGCAGTGTGGACGAGCCCATCGAAGCTCCGCTCGAGGGCTCGAAGCTCAGCAGCCTCACCGCGAACTCCCTCAAGTAGGTGAAGAAACCGATCCCCTGGGTGAGGACGCCCACCAGAGCAAACCCGAAGGTCAACACGAAGGCCGCCACATTGAAGAAGTCTGCCGGAGTGCTGTATTGGCGAAGCTCCGGAAGCCGAAGCCTCCTCAGATAGAGGCCGGCGGCCCCGAACAGAGACGCGGCCAGTCCCACCGTCCCCAAGATGGTGAGGATCTGCATTCCGACGGGCGTACTGAGAGAATCACCCAGGCCGAGGGCCGCCGCCAACCCGTTTCCCAGCAGGATCACGCTGGTTACGGCCACCAGGTAGAGTCCGAAGTGAAAGGGGAAGGAGCGGTACCACAGCCTGCGATTGTGTTCCCTCAGCGCAACCAGGAAGAGGATCTCGGGAACCATGACCTTGAGCTCACCCCACCATGAGACGTGCCTCGGTTTGGTCCACCAATCCGTTTCTTCGAGGTAGGAACCTCCGTACGCGGCTCTGGCACCTTCGTGCGCAACCGGATAAAGCTCCCATCGGACATGGATGGGCATGCGCAACCAGATGGAAATGCGCACGCACACGCCCAGGAGGAAGACCGCCAGCGCCGCGTAGGCGATAATGTAGACGATCACGGGCCTGCTCCTTTCTGTTGTCGAAGTCAGGAATCGCTGGCCCAGCCGGCGACTCCCGGCGCGGACTCAGACGGGCCGGGCACTCGACGCCTGACTTGAATCCGCCCGAACCACATTCCGGCCGTCTGCACGTCGGATCCGGACCACGACTCCCTCCGCGTCGATTCCATCAGGAAGTTGCTCGACACATCGCCACCCTCGCCAACGCGCGCGCTCGGCCGGCTCAGAACCCAGACACCAGGCCCGCACGCCGGGCCCCCAGGACTTCCCGTCCCTCTCTTCCTCCAGAGCCTCGACTTCGTCGGCGCTCCGGAACACACACCCGGTCAGCGGCAGAGCATTGACCGCAACCCGGGCGGCGGGGGTAACGGGCAGAGGAACCTCCACGACTTCGGCGCCTGCACGCTCCAGGGCGGCGGCGAAACCGTCCCCGTTCGCCGCCAGCAGAATCCGTTCCCCAAACAGCGGCAGCGAACCAAACCAGTCCAAACGGTCAGCGTGCCGGACGCCCGGACCGATCACGAAGACGGCCGGCGGACGAATCCCGGCGAAGCGCGCGCTTTCCACCAGGTTCGCCAAATCTGCCCGGACGACCCGCTGGCGAGAAGTCGCTCCCCTTTCAATGAGGGCCGCCGGCGTCTGCGGGTCCATGCCCGCATCGATCAGGCGTCCAACGACCTGGGGCAGATTCGTGACACCCATATACCCAACCAGTGTCATATTGCGATCCGCAGCCAACAGGTCCCAGCGGACTTGAGGTCCGTCGTCCTTCGCACATTCGTGAGCAGTCACGAAGGTGACGCGGACAGCTTCATTTCGGTGCGTGACGGGAATCCCCGCATAGGCGGGTACGGCGATGCCGGCAGTGACCCCGGGCACGACCTCGAAGGGGATTCCCAGCGCGGACAGGACCTCCACTTCCTCGCCACCCCTCCCGAATACGTAGGGGTCTCCACCCTTCAAGCGGACAACCCGCTTTCCCTCTCCAGCCAGCCTGACCAGCAGAGCGTTGATCTCGTCCTGACACACCGGGTGATATCCGGCTCGCTTGCCCACCGGATGGAGTTCGACTTCACTCGAGAGCGACGGCGGGAGTACGGTCTCGGCCAGATGATCGAAAACAACCGCTTCCGCCTGCAGCAGGCGCCGGTATCCCTTGACCGTGAGCAGACCGGCATCGCCGGGACCCGCCCCGACAAGGGAAACGAATCCTCTGGGCTGTTCGCCGATCTCCTCGGCGGGATTCTCCTCGGCCAGGCTTCCGTCCGGCACTTCCGGCTCATCTTCCTGAAGCCAGGCGTTCGTTTCCTTCGATCCCGGGAGCCGGACGATCAAGCGCTCTTCGTCGACGGTCGAGTCGAAGAAACGATCGAAAAGGGCGAGTTCTTCGGCTCCTTCACGCTTCCCGGTCCGAATCCGTCGGCGAAAGCGTCCGGCTGCCGCCATCCATTCCGTCCATTCGGCGCCGAAGATGCGCTCGAAAGCCTGGCGCAATCTGCGGACGGCGAAAGGTGCCGTTCCACCTGAGGAGATCGTGATCTGCAGGTCCCCGCGCTGAATGCGCGCCGGAAGATGAAATGCGCACCGTTCCGGATCGTCCGCAGTGTTGACCCAGACGCCCGCCTGCTGAGCATCTTCGTAGACCTGCTGGTTCGCCTCATGATCGGAGGTCGCCGCGAAAACCAGAGTGTATCCGGCGGCTTCTCCCTTTCGATAGACTCGCCGTTCGAGCTCGATACGACCCTGTCGGGCCAGTTCGATGACTGGTTCGATCGGCTCGGGAGCGACCACGCGAACTCTCGCCCTCTCCTGCAGAAGCCCCTCGACTTTCCGCAGAGCCACGCCGCCGCCGCCCACCACCAGGCAAGTCCGGCCTTCGAGTTGAAGCATGACAGGATACATCGCTCAATCCTCGCTAACGAATCTCCAGTTCCTCTCGGATCGTCACACCGATCTTGTACAGGACCAACAGAATGAGAGCGCCCATCGCGTAGACGCCGACCGAAATGGCCAACTCGTTCAGTGTGGGCGCGTACTCGGTGACACTCCCCAGGGGGGATGGGATGAAACCGGTGATGACCATACCGAGACCCTTTTCGATCCAGATGGACACCACGACGGCGCCGCAGATCGCCGCCAGCAACTTCTCCCTGCGCCGCAATCTGGGAATCAACAGGAGAACCAGGCATCCCACCGCCAGGATCTGAGACGTCCAGATCCAGGGAACCAGCTCAGACTTCCCCTCCAGACCGAGGAAGAGGTACCGAAAGTGCTCGACGTGCTCCGGAATGTTGCTGTAGAGCGCGGTAAAGAGCTCAACGGCAACGAAGAATACGTTGACGGCCAGAGCGTACGTGACGATCTCCGCCAGTTTTTGAATGGCCTTCTGACCGGGGTCGAATTTCGAAACGCGCCGCACGACCAGACAGAGCAGGATCAGAAGGCTGGGACCCGAGGCGAAGGCAGAGGCCAGGAACCTCGGTGCCAGGATCGCCGTCATCCAGAAGCCCCTCGCTGCCAGTCCGGAATAAAGAAAGGCGGTGACCGTGTGGATGCTCACGGCCCACGGGATGGAGAGAAAGATGATCGGCCGTATCCAGGACGGAGGTGCGACGCCTTTGCGTTCCGCCCCGAGCGTAACCTGCGTGATCAGAACGTTGAGGCAGAGGTAACCTCCCAATGCCATGAAGTCCCAGAACATCAACGAGTTGGGGGTCGGGTGCAGGAGGATGTTCATCACCCGGGTCGGTTTCCCCATGTCGACGAACACGAACAGCATGCACATCGTGACCGCAGCGACGGCAAGAAACTCACCGAGGACCGTCACCTTTCCGAAGGCCTTGTAATCGTAAAGATAGTAAGGCAAGACCACCATCACAGCTGATGCGGCCACGCCTACCAGAAAGGTGAATTGAGAGATGTAGAATCCCCAGGGAACATCCCGGCTCATGCCGGTCACCGTGAGTCCGAGTTCGTACTGACGCAGATAGGCCAGCAGGCCTCCCAGCGTCACCAGCGACAGGATAGCGACCGCCAACCAGTATTTCCTGCTTCCACGAAGTCCCTTTTCCAGCATTCTGACCTCACACCAGGTAGTAGACTTGGGGTCCGGTTCCCAGATCCGGTTTCCGACGGATACTGTAGCGTTCCTTCAACACCCGGCGGACCTCGGACTCGGGATCCTCGAGATCACCGAAGTACAGAGCACCGGGCCCTTCGGCGCGGCAAGCTTCGACACACAGCGGAAGCTTGCCGTCCGCCAGTCTCTCATCACAGAAGGTGCACTTCTCCACGACACCGCGCGTTCGGGTGGGGTAGTCCGGATTCGTCTCAGTCAGATGCAGCCGCGGATCACTCCAGTTGAAGCTGCGGGCACCGAACGGGCAGGCGACCAGACAGTACCGACACCCGATACAGCGGTGCGGATCCATCATGACGATGCCGTCCTCCTCCCTCTTCCAAGTTGCCTGAGTGGGACAAACCCTGACGCAGGGGGGGTTCTCACAGTGATTGCAGAGAACCGGGAGCTTCTGATCATGCAGAGGCTCCTCCAAGTAGGGGTGAGTTTGCGTCGGGAAGGCATGTTCATAGGGCTCCTTCCAGATCCACTTGACCTCCTCCTTGGTCGAACCGATCGACGGAACGTTGTGGTTGATATGGCATGCCCGGATACAGGCGTCACATCCCTCCTTCTCCCGACAACGTTTGACGTCGATGACCATGCCCCAATTCCGCACCTGATTAGAGGCGACGGTCGCCGCTTCATCCGCCTTCCCCAGGCCGAGACTCGCCCGACTCCAGGCGGCGCCCAGCGTCCCCAGGACCGTACCCCCTGCGACTTTCAGGAATCCTCGTTTGCTGTCGTCCATGATTAGCTTCCTCCGGGGGTGGGCGTATGGGCATCCACGTGGCAGTCCCAGCAGGGTGGATTCTCACCCACATATTCATGGCACCGATCGCAAAAATCGGCTCGCGCTCCATGGCAACTGAGGCAGGTCCCGGTCAGCCCGATGCGGAAAGACTTCCCGGTCGTGGAGACGTAGACCCGCTGGCCTTTGCGCACGAAGTCATCCCGCCACTGGTTCAACAGCGTCATGTGGTGGGCCCGCATGAACTCGACGGATTCGATGCACTGATCGGCGGTCTTGGGTTTGGCCAGATCCGGAGGATCGCCGCGACCGGGCTGGGCCCAGTCGTACCAGAACGGAAAGCTCACCAGAGCTCCGAAGATCAGCAAGCCGGCAATCACCTTCCCTCCGTCATACATCGTCCGATTCCCCCTCTCCCCCGAGGGGCTCCAGGCGCAGATCCAGCGTCCGCTCCTTCTCGCCCTTCATGACCATGGCGTTGGCCACCAGCTCGTGTATGCCCGTAACGTTCACGCCGGGCGCCCAGTAGTCACACACCGTCGAAAGAGTGGCTCTGTCGATCGCGCAGATACAGGCCAACCGATTGACGCCGTGCTTCTCCTGAACGTAGCGAACGGCATTCCCCCGGGGAAAACCGCCTCGCAATCGCATTTCCATGTTCTCGTCCGTCCCCAGACCGGCGCCTCCGCCGCAGCAAAAGGTCTGTTCGCGAATGGTGTTTTCCGGCATCTCGTAGAAGTGATTGCAGACGTTGCGCAGAACGTAGCGGGGCTCTTCGAAGAATCCCATCGCCCGGGCCGGATTACACGAGTCGTGAAACGTGACACGGAAATGGTCGTTCCGGCTGGGATCGAGTTTCAGCTTGCCGTGCCGGATGGCGTCGGCTATGAACTCGATGATGTGCACCGTACGGGTCGACCGGGTATTCTCGAAGACCGTACCGGTGACTGGAGACCGAGGGACCTCCAGGAAATCCGCCGGGCCGTTGAGCGTGTCCATGTACTGGTGGAGAACCCTCCACATGTGGCCGCATTCTCCGCCCAGAATCCACTTGACACCGAGCCGGCGCGCCTCGGCATAGATCTTGGCATTGAGCCGCTTCATCGTCTCGTGAGAGGTGAACAGACCGAAATTGCCTCCCTCCGACGCGTAGGTGCTCCAGGTGTAATCGAGCCCCAACTCGTGGAACATCATCATGTAGCCCATGCACGTGAAAGTTCCGGGCTCGGCCAGGAAATCACCCGACGGCGTGACGAACAGGATCTCGGCCCCCTTCTTGTTGATCGGAATGTCGACCCGGATGCCGGTGATCTCCTCGATGTCGTCGGCGAAGAACTCGAGTGTGTCCTTGAGCCCGTGCGGCTGGATGCCCAAATGGTTGCCCGTGCGGTAGCAGTTGGCCACCGGCTCGATGATCCAGTTCACATTCAGGCCCAGGAGGTTGAGCAACTCCCGGCCCATCATCGTGATCTCGGCCGTATCGATTCCATAAGGGCAGAACACCGAGCAGCGCCGGCATTCCGTGCATTGGAAGAAGTACAGGAACCACTCCTTGACGACCTCTTCCGTCAGTTCGCGAGCGCCGGCAATCCGCCCCAGCAGTCGACCGGCAAGGGTAAAGTCCTTGCGGTAGATCGAGCGAAGGAGCTCGGCGCGCAGCACCGGCATGTTCTTGGGATCGCCGCCGCCTAGAAAGAAGTGGCACTTGTCGGCGCAGGCGCCACAGTGGACGCAGATGTCCATGAAGAGCCGGAATGAGCGGTACTTCTCGAGCCGCTCTCGCATCCCCTCGTGCAGGATTTCCTTCCAATTCGGCGGAAGTTTCCAGTCTTCATCGCTCGGCGACCACTTGCGCGGATTGGGAAAGCCCAGGTATTCGAGATGCTTGGGCTTGGCAGGATAGATCCAGGTTCCGGGCCGGAATTCCGCCGGCACATCCATCCACGAGCCGCCGGGCGGATCGTGACGGATCTGGACCAGTTCATCCTGGTCGTAGTAATCCATCTCGTCGAATCTCGCTTCGGCCATGGCTACTTTCCCTCCACGGGTATGCCGGCGGCGACCATCTTGTCTCGAAACTCCTCCTCGTATTCCTGGTAGGTGTGAACCGGAACAGGCGTATCCCAGGGATTCACATGGCGCTTTGCCCGGTTGTTGTTCACCAGGTTGCGCGTCGGGCTGAGGAAGATCCCGCCCAAGTGAACCAGTTTGCTGAATGGAAAATAGGCGAACAATACCGAGACCAGGAACAGGTGCGCGTAGAAGAGCCAATGAAGGTCCGGAGAAGCCACCGGCGAGAAATGCACCAGACCCACTGCGAGTTCTTTGACGGCACTGACGTCCGTCTTGAGGACGTGACGGAGGAAAAAACCCGTCGAACCGATTCCAAGCAGCAGCACGACGGCGAAGTAGTCCCCCAAGATCGAGATGTACCGCAACTGCGGAGAGAGAAGTCGTCTCACCAGCAGAAAAGTCCCGGCAGCAAGGAACAGCACACTCGACGCGAAGAAGACGGGAACCCCGACTTGAAAGAAGCCGTCCAAGGACTCGAGTCCCACCACCCAGCCCGGGACAGGCGCCGTAAAGAGACGCAGGTGGCGGAGCAGAATCACGAGCAGCGACCAGTGGAAAGCCAACGCACCGAACCATAGCCACTTGTCCGGTCCGAAAACGATCCGGCGTTGCTTCGGGAGGACGGCTGCACGGGTGTTGCGAAAGAGAGATCGGAACAGGAGGATTTCCAGGGCCATCCGGCCCACGGCGCCCCACCCGCTATGCGGATTGTCGAGGGCGTTCGTCCGAATCCAGGGTAGTGATTTTTGCTGACCGCAGGTGACGGGGATTCGAAAGGGAACCGGCGACCTGGCCCAACGGATGACCCGCACCACCATCCCCACCGCGAAAATCAGGATTGCGGCATAGGGTATCCAGAAAGCAAAGAGGCCGTACAGACCAAGCAGGCTCGTCCCAGCGGCCGCCAGGAGGCCCAGCGCCGTCACCAAGACGAGCGCGAGCAGAAACTTCATGGCATTCCCTCCTCCTCGAACGAAGGCTCTCCGCCTCCCTGAAAACGCCGAAGCATGGCTTGGGACATGCGTTTGAGCTCAGCAATCCGAACTTCACCGAGCCTTTCTCGGTGAGCGAGATAACAGTCAACAGCGACGAGGAAGGCCTGATCGAACCGACGGTCCAGTTCGGAAAAATCACCGGAACCCGCGACCTGACGACAGACCCACCTCAACCGCGGCAAAAAACTCAAAGCCTGCGAAGGCTTCTGCTCCTGAATCGCCCGGTACTGCAACAGGCGGTCGAACTGGCCGGGGACCGCTTTCATCTGTTCCAGGTCGAAAACCGCGTCCACGAAGTCGGCTGATCCCTGCTGTATGAGCACACCGGCAGGGTTGGCGAATGCGTCCTTGGATCGCGCGAAGGAGCGTGCCGCCTCAGGTGGATACTCGTTCAGAATCCGCTCGAGCCAGAGCTTCTTCACCTCATCGCGTCTGCGACACAGTTCGTCTATGATATCCATCGGCTTCGCAGATCCCAGGTCCCAAAGGACCAATTCCCAGGGGTCGTCCCTTGGGATTCGGTCCCTTGGGATTCGGTGTCTTCGCAGCGCCCCGCTGCGTTAAACGCAGCCCGTCGGCTTCGGCAGACCGGCGACCTTGCAGGCGCCTTTGGCGGGCCCGGAAGGAAACAGGTCGTAGATCTCCTTGAGCTTGAATCCGGTCGACTTGCAGAGCTTGCGGATCATCGGCGCAATCCCGAACTCGACGTAGTAGTCCCTGAGGTAGTTGACGACCTTCCAGTGATCCTCGGTCAGCTCGTCGACTCCTTCGGTTTGAGCCAGGGCCTTGGCAACCTCCTGGTTCCACTTATCAGGCTCTTGAATGAATCCATCCTCATCGATTTCGAGATTGATCGATCCTACTTGGAAAACTGGCATGATTCGTCTCCTTTCATCCCTTACTTGATTGGCTCTCGCCACCCTCGTCGCTATCCGATTCATCTCCCCCGAACTCCATGACCAGTGCCGGTGACGAAGCCCCGTCGGACTTTTCGAGTTCGCGAATGAACTCGGGGTCGGGGGAATAACCCCTCATAATGGCCTCTCCCAAGACCTCCCGTGCCTCTTCCACCCGACCCAGAGCATGCAGACCAACGGCCAGGTGGTAGTGACCTGCGCCCATTTCCGGAGCGAGCATGACGACTCGCTCAAAACACCGGACCATCTCGTCGACCTGCTTTGTGTACAGATATCCCAATCCAAGATTGAAATGGGCCTGAACGAGATCGGGATCGCATTTCAGAGCCCGGCGGTTCGCCTCGATGCAGCCCTCGAAGTCCCACTTCGAGAGTCGGGCTCCGCCCAGGTTTACCCAGGCTTTGGCCATCCCCGGATCGAGCTCTACGGCCTTTTCGAGTTCCCGCTCTCCCTGGCTCAAGAACCCGACATTGAGCAGAGCAGTGCCCAGTTTCCAACGGACTTTCGCCGACTCGGGATGTCGAGCCGCCTCTTCCCGGAGTTCAACGATCGGGCGGCCTGCTTTCGATGTTTCTGTCATCTGTCGCACTTCCATCTTTTTTCTTTTTCTCCTGGTACAGTTAACGAGCGGGCTATGCGTTCCCCGACCTGCCCGGGACAAGCGGTCGACAGACGTTCGAGCGTCTGCCGGAGTCGCCCCTGTAGACCCGCATCGGCGGAGAGGCGAGTCAGGTCCGGCACGACCGGCAACAGCAGTTCGGGCTTCTCTTCCGCTATGGCCAACAGAACGTCCGGAGCTGTCAGCCCGTTCGTACCGGACTCGTCGTTCATGGCCCAAACGAGCCGCCGGATCACCTCCCCGATCAGCTTCGGGCGGTGTCTCGCCGCCAGTGCCAGACCGCGGGCCCCTGCCCTGCGACGAGTCGGGTCCTGGCGGTAGGTCATCCCCAGGAGAAACCTCACGGCCCCGGACGTTTCAGCGACCAGAGCCTCGAGCGCCGCTTCGTCTCCCCCTATGTACTGCTCGACGGCTCCTTCGACACGCTGACGCAGTGTCATACCGCACCTCCGGAGGCCGCACGAAGCCAGGCTTCTCCCCACCCGTCCACACTCAAAGCATGCAGATGCGTGTAGGAGGCCAGCACCGACCGATAACAAAGGCCATCCCGTCCGCCCCCGATCCCGGTCCCCTTCTGCAACCGCAACACAGTCTGCAGATCCGTTTCCGAGGAAGTCCGGGAATAATGGAACTCATGGCCCCGCAACCGGGTGCCCGGTTTCAGGAAGGGGTTGGCGGCTTCCACTTCTCCCTCGACGTAACCATGTCCTTGAGGGCGCTTCATCTGCTCGATATCGATCGGCAGAGCACCCACCATGGGAAACGATTCCTGCCCCCAGCGCAACGTCCTCGCCAGGTACATCAGGCCGCCACACTCGGCCCAGATCGGGAGACCTTCCTCAGCTCGACGCCGTAGTGAGTCTCGAAACGCCCGATTCTCCGAAAGCCGCCGGGCGTAGACTTCCGGAAACCCGCCGCCGGCGTAGAGCGCGTCGATCTCGGGCAACTCGTCCGTCTCCAGCGGTGACACCGGGACGAGTTGAGCACCGGCTTCCTCGAGCAGCTCGAGGTTCTCCTGATAGTAGAAGGAGAACGCCCGATCCCGCAGCACTCCCACCCGTACTCGATGTCCGGTTCGCGGGGAACCGCGTCGAATCTCCGCGTGCTCGAGCGGCCGAGCCGTCGCCGCAACTCCCAGCAGACGATCGATATCGACGTGCTTTTCCATCAAATCCGCAAGACGATCCAGGACGTCGTCATCCCGATCCTCTTCGTCGACCGTGACCAGGCCGAGATGCCGGCTGATCAGACCGGTTTCGTCGAGTCGGGGTACCGCGCCGAGGACCTCGAGGCCCGTCGCGTCCAAAACGGCCTGTCGGATCACTTGTTCCTGTCGGCAGGTCGCGACGCGGTTGAGAATGACTCCTTGCAGGTCCAGATCGGGATCCAGAGCCCGGCAGCCCGCCACGAGGGCCGCGACCGTCCGCGTCGTCTTGGTGGTATTGACCACCAGCACGACGGGCGTCCGGAGCGTCTTGGCCAACTCGGCTGTGGAATGGCTTCCCTGGGGGTCGAGGCCGTCGAACAGTCCCCGATTCCCCTCGATCACAGCGACTCGAGTCCCCATGGATCCTCGCTGCAATGTGGACAAAAGAGCAGCCGAGTCCATGAAAAAGGTATCGAGATTACGGCCCGGTCGGCCGCTCGCCCGTCCGATCCATGCGGCGTCGATGAAATCAGGACCCTTCTTGAAGCCGGCAACCGGCAGTCCTCGTCGGACCAGGGCCCGCAGGATCCCGAGGGTCACAAAAGTCTTCCCGCTGTCCCCGGACAGTCCGGCGACAATGACCCTCGGTACTCCCATCTTGTCAACGCCCATAGGTCTATCCCATCGGACGACGGATCAGTGTGGAGATCTGCACGCCGGGCGGGCGAAACCCCGCCCGGCATTCTTACTCGGCGAAAAACGGATCAAACCGCTTTAGCCTTCAGGCGGCAGCGTCACGTAGCTGCCCCCAACGTACGAGTAGATGCACCGTCCGCCGTCGATCAGCTCGCGGATGGCTTGCTTGCAGGTGGTCTTCGAGCACCGCTCGTCTCCGAACTTCTGCATCATGGCCTTCGTGAGATCGATGGGCTTCAGATTCTTCTTCCCATGGAACTCCCGGACCAATTCGTACATGGCGTTCGCCACCTCTTCCACACTCAATTCCTGACCGTCACTCATGGTGCACTCCTCTCACTGGCGGAAATGCATCGATGTCCGAAAGCTGACTCCGGCATGAGTGAAATCATCGATGTGATACTTGGTGAACTCGATGCCGGTCAACTTGAAGAAACGAGGCCAACCGATTCGCTCGATCCACTCGCCCATTCGTTCGAAGCGTCGTGCATTTGCCGCATAAACCTCGACGATGTTCTTGACCGCATCCACAACCTCCGGCCAGCGCGGTGGGTTGTTCGGCAGATAAGGAATGGCCAGCTTCGAAAACATGGGTTCGTGCCGGGCATTGCTCACTTTTCCGCCGACCCAGATGGACACACCGTCCATCTCGGGATCGTTCAAAGTCATCGAGGGACAGACGGTGTAGCAGTTGGCGCAGAACATGCACTGCTCTTCGACCACCTCGACCGAAGGCTTTCCGTCCACGGTGGTGGGGCGGATCGCACCCGTCGGGCAGGCGGCTACCGTCGTTGGGATTTCGCACTGTGCGCGAATCGTGTCATGGTTGATCTTCGGCGCCCGCCGGTGCACGCCCAGGATGGCGATGTCCGAACAGTGAACGGCACCGCACATGTTGAGGCAGCAGGCGAATGCCAACCGCAGCTTGGCCGGGAGCTTCGCCTCCGTAAAATAGCCGCTCAACTCATCCATCAGTGACTTCACGACTCCTGAGGCGTCGGAAGCAGCGGAATGGCAGTGGATCCAGCCCTGGGTGTGCACGGGGTTGCTGATCGCGGCACCCGTGCCTCCCACCAGATAACCAGCCTCATTCAAACGCTTGATGAGAGGCTCGACGAGGCTTTCATCCGTCACCAGAAACTCCACATTGTTCCGACTGGTATACCGGAGATGTCCGCCGGAGAACTCGTCCGCAAGGTCGGCGAACAACCGGATCGAGTGAACGCTTGCCAACCGCGGCGTGGCTGCTCGAACCGTGTAGAGGCGATCACCCGACTCCGCGACGTGAACGATGACTCCCGTCCTGGGAATCTCATGATATTTCCACTTCCCCCAGTTCTTCTTGATGATGGGGGGAAGGAACTTCTCGTAGTGCGGAGGTCCGATGTCCGTGACTCTTTTCTTTCCATTGGTAGACATGCCAAAACTCCTTGTCAGGGACGGCGGAGGGTTACTCGTCGTCTTCGTCAGCTTCAAAGAAGATGTAAGGATTGCTGCGCGGCTGCAAGATCATCTCGGGCGTCGGATCGAGACCGATCTGTTCCAGAAAATTGCCCAGACCAATCCGCTGAATGAACTCTCCGGTACGCTCGCGATTCTTGCCATGTTCCGACCACAGATCCCAAATCGCCTCGACGAGTTCCTTCAGGTCTTCGTATGGAGGCTCCATCTCCAGGAAAGGTACAAAGACCGAGGAGAGAAGGGCGCCGCCGATGATGGGTGCCTTGGAACCGATCAGGATGGTGGCTCCCCGTTCCTTGCCGGGCGACAACGCCTTGGGCATGACGTTGATGCAGTGCATGCACTTGACGCAGTTCGAGTCGTCGATGTCGAGTTTATTGCCGTCCCAGGCCATGCAGCCTGTGGGACAACGGTCCACCACGTCGTCCAGAATGTCGAAATCACCGCCCTTGGCGTATTCGCGGACGGCGTCCTGATCGATCTGAATCTCATCCTTCCACGTACCGATGATGGACATGTCGGCCCGGGCGATCGACGCCACGCAGTCATTCGCACAGCCGGCCATCTTGAATTTGAACTTATACGGGAAGGGCGGACGGTGCATCTCGTCCTGATACTGCATGGTCAAGTCGTAAGTGAGAGCCATCGTGTCGTAGCAGGCCCACTCGCAGCGCGCCATGCCGTTGCAGCAACTCGGTGTTCTCACACAGGAGCCTGACCCACCGAGGTCGAACCCCAACTCCGCCAATGCCTGAAAGGTAGGCTCCAGCTCTTCCGTCGAGCATCCCAGGAAGATGATGTCTCCCGTGGAGCCGTGCATGTTGGTCAGCCCCGAGCCGTGCTCCTCCCAAATGTCACACAGCTTGCGCAGGATGTCTGAGGTGTAGAACCACCCCGCCGGCTGATTGATGCGCATGGTGTGGAACTCGGCCACTTCAGGGAATTCTTCCGGCAGATCGTTGTAGCGTCCGATGACGCCTCCTCCGTATCCCATCACACCGACCAGACCACCATGTTTCCAGTGACCGATCCTGTCACTGTAGGAACGCTCGAGTACCCCCAACAGATCCTTGGCTTTCGGGTTGTCGAGGCTCTTGATCTCCTTGACAAAGCTGGGCCAGGGACCTTTTTCGAGCTCATCGACGAGCGGGGTCTTCCTCTGTTCGCTCATGTTCACTCCTTCCCTTCGCCGGTTTGGACTCGAACCATTCGTTCAAGTCGCACGCACATCTGTTCTCCCGACTGAGGAGAACTCTTCCGGGAGCGATTTACATGCAATTTAAGGTCCGCCACACCGGCCGCGGCACTTATGAAGCAACCCGGGGTTTCCGACCGAATCCGGGGCCCAACGAGGGTCTCAGGGACCCGCGGCGGCGAATTCCAGAACCCTGGGCAGCAACTCGCAAGGTTGGCTCCGAACGACCTCTCAAACGTGGCACTCCATGATCGATTTGGAGATTGGGGCCTCGGGGCTTGGTTCCTTGCGCCCCTATGGGGACCGACCCGGGATCCACAGTCAGAACGTGCAGGGTGCGACTGGAGGGATGCGCCTGCGTCGAGGCGATGGGGCATTAGACTCAGAATCGTGGGGCAATTACCGCAAGAAGTCTACTTCTTGGAGTCATCCAGTTTCCGCAACTCCCGAAAGACGGAGAGAAGTGACGGACGATGCTTCATGTCTTCCCGCGCTTCCTGCCAGAGGGCCATCGGCCCACTCTCGACGATCTCCTCGATCTTCCGGTAACGCTGCCGGTCGTCAGCGAATTTCGTCTTGAGCCGCTTGGCATAGGCGGCTCTCAGCTTTTCCAGAAGGGTGTCGAGGCTGCAGGGTTTCGACAGATAGTCGAAAGCTCCGAGCCGAGTGCACTCGACTGCCGTGGCGATCGATCCGAAAGCGGTCAGAATGATGACCTCCAGGTACTGGTGACTTTCCCGCAGGATCTGCAGCAGCTCGATGCCGTCCATCTCAGGCATCATGAGATCGACAAGCGCCAGGTCGAAGCCGCCTCGGCGAGCGGCCTCCACCGCCTCCGGACCGCTGGAAACACCGGTCACCTCGAAGTCCCGGGCGGAAAGTCGCTCGGAAATCGTGTTCACGAAATCCACTTCGTCATCGACCACCAAGAGTCTGATCGCGTCCGACATGATCAACTCCTGTCCCCCAGAGGCCGTCCGGGTGAGGCATACCACACAAGGATGTGTCACTTGGCGGCGTCGTCATGTTAGCACAGAGGGCAAGCAGCTCACGAGCCACAATCTTCCGCTTAATCTCGTGCCGCGAGCGGGTGAACAGCGCGCTCGGCACCCCACGTGCATGTTGGATGCAATTTTGACGGAGGTTAGAATTGACGCGAATGTCGATGCCGAGACGCTTCAGATCTCTGCCTTTCCTCGACAGCCTCAACGACTACTCAGCCGAAAAGCTCAAGTCTGACCTCATCGCCGGGCTCACAGTGGCCCTGGTGATCGTGCCTCAGTCGATGGCCTACGCCCAGCTCGCCGGGCTGCCCCCGTATTACGGCCTCTATGCGGCTTTGCTTCCCCCGATCATTGCGGTCGTGTTCGGATCGAGCCAGCATCTGGCAACGGGTCCGGTCGCCGTCGTATCACTCATGACGAGTGCGGCACTCCTGCCTCTGGCGACGGCAGGGAGCGATGCGTTCATCGCCTATGCCATCATTCTGGCGTTGCTCGCCGGCCTGATCCAGCTCCTGCTCGGAGTCCTGCGCCTGGGACTCCTGGTGAATTTTCTTTCTCATCCCGTCGTGAACGGATTCACGAACGCAGCCGCCATCGTCATCGCCACCTCCCAGATCCCTTATCTCTTCGGGATCACAGTCGACAGCGGTGAGTATCACCTCCAGACGGTTTTCAGGACGATCAGGGCCGCCCTGCTCCATGTTCACTGGCCGACTTTGGGACTCGGGCTGCTGGCGATGGCGATCATGGTGGCCCTGCGATGGCTGAGTCCGAGGCTGCCCTATGTACTGGCTGCCGTCGTCGTGACGACTGTTCTGTCAGCCGCCGTCGGATTCGAACGAAATCGGGTGATCCGGGCGGAAAGGATTTACGATCCAGAGACGGTGGACCTCCTGCACGACTACAACTCCCTGGCCGCCGAGATCAAGCGGCTGGGTGCCAGACGGGTCGAGTTGACGGCCAGCATCAAGCGTATGGAAGGGGATCGATCATTCACGCGGCATCAGGTGATCGAAGGGAATGCTGAACTGGCCAAGCTCATGGTCAATATCCAGTTGCTGTCGTCGGAAGGCTCTCTTCTTCGCTCTCGGCTGCGCGATCGTTGGTTTGTCGCTGCGGACGACGGCAGCGGCGAGTTGGCTTTCTATCCGCCACAACAGATGCCCGAACGGGCCTCCATAGCCCCCGGCCAATGGCGACTTCAGGTCGGCTCCGGACCACTGGATGAGGATAATCTCCTGTTGAGGGGAGGAGGCCAGGTCGTCGGAGCGATTCCCCAAGGACTCCCGCAGATGACCTTCCCCGACCTGAGCCTTTCGGCCATGGTCGATCTGCTGCCCATGGCGTTCGTCATCTCCGTTCTGGGCTTCATGGAGGCCATCTCGATTGCCAAGCGCATCGCCTCTGCGACGGGACGCCGGATCAATCCCAACCGAGAGCTGATGGGTCAGGGCCTCGCGAACATCGTCGGGTCCTTATTTCAGAGTTACCCGGTCTCCGGATCGTTCTCCCGCTCAGCCGTCAACTTTCAGTCCGGGGCGCGGACCGGCCTTGCCATGATCTTCAGTAGTCTGGTGGTCCTCTGCACCCTCCTCTTCCTGACGCCGCTCCTCTACCACCTGCCGCTTGCAGTTCTCGCCGCGGTGATCATCATGGCCGTCTTCAATCTGATCAATGTGCGGGGCTTCATCCACGCCTGGCGAGCTCAGAAGTACGACGGAATCATCTCGATCATCACCTTCACCGTTACGCTGGGCCTCGCGCCACACCTCGAGTTCGGGATTCTGACAGGCGTCGTCCTCTCGACGGTCCTTTACCTCTACCGGACAATGAAGCCGACCTGGTGGCTTCTCTCCCGAAGCTCCGACGGTGCTTTTCGCCGAGCGGACCGTTGGAGCCTGCCCCTGTGCAAGCACGTGGCGGTGCTTTCATTCAACCGCTCCGTCATCTTCGCCAATGTGGACCACCTCGAGGATGCGATCGACGAACTTATCGAGACCATGCCCGACTTGCGACATATACTGATCGTCGGGTATGCCATCAATGAGCTGGACGCTTCAGGTGAGGTGACGCTGTCGACCAAGATCAGCAATCTGCGCTCTGACGGATACGATGTATCCTTCTCCGGATTGAACGATCACGTAATGGCAGTGATGCACAGAACCGGACTGTATGAGAAGATCGGGAGCGACCACTTCTATCCGAGCGTGGCTCTGGCCATTTCGGCGATTCATAGAGGTGGCTGCATCTCGTCCGGTGCTAAGTGCCCGCTTGTCAATCCTCAGTTCGAGTTGGAGGGTGGCATCTACGCCGGAGGGCAGGCGGATCCACGCACGAGACTATCCAGGGAAGCAGAAATTGCTTTTCTGAAACAATCCAGATCCGAAACCGAGAATTCGTAAGAGGGGGCCTCCCGTGGCCGTTGTTACGATCTTCAGCGGAACGTTTTGTCAGGGGGAAGAAGTCGCGGACCGAGTCGCCAGTCGACTCAGTTACGAGCGGATCGGCAACGAGAAGCTCCTCGAGTTGGCTTCAGGAGAGCTCGGAATTCCAGTGACGAGGGTTTCGAGCGCGATGCACAGTCCTCCGCTCTTCAACAGTATCACCCATCATCACGAACGGAGTGTCGCCGCCGTCAGGCTCGCACTGGGGCAGTCGATCGAACGGGACAATGTGGTGTGCGACGGGCTGGCCGCTCAACTGTTGGGCAAGAGCATCTCACACGTCCTCCGCGTCTGCCTGATTGCCAAGCTCAGTCACCGACTGGCCGTGGCCTCTGAGCTGGGCCAATCGGAGGACGAAGCCAGACGGACGATTGCACGCGAAGATGCCCTCAACATGAGGTGGACGCAGCACCTGTTCAGCCGTCAGGCCTACGATCCCGAGCTGTACGATGTGGTCCTCCCCATGGACTCGACCGACGTTGATGAGGCTGTCAGCATCGTCTGTCGCTATGCGGGCCAGCCGGTTCTGCGAACCTCACAGGATTCAGAACGTGCCGTCCGGGACTTCATCCTCGCGGCCCAGGTCAGTCTGCGTCTGGCCGAGAAGGGTTGCGACGAGGAGGTGACTTCCTCGGATGGACATATCTCGATCAGCATCAACAGGTACGTCGTTCGTCTGTCGCGGTACAAGAAGCGGCTCGAAGACTTGGCGAGTCAAGTGCCCGGGGTCCAGAGCGTGACGAGCCGACCGGGAACACGCTTCGTTCCCCCTTCCCTGACGCGCAACATCGAGCTCGAGGTTCCTTCCAAGGTCCTGCTCGTCGACGACGAACGGGAGTTCGTCCAGACCCTCTCCGAGCGTCTGCAGAGCCGCAACGTCGAATCTGCCGTCGTCTACAACGGACAAGAGGCGCTTTCGTTGTTGGCAACCGACGAGCCGGAAGTCATGGTGCTCGACTTGAAGATGCCGGGTATCGATGGAATGGAGGTTCTGCGCCGCGTGAAGCGTGATCACCCGCGGGTGGAGGTGATTATTCTGACCGGACACGGATCGGACCGGGAGGAGAAGATCGCACGCGAGCTCGGTGCCTTCGCCTATCTTCACAAACCGGTCGATCTGGACCTGCTGGCGCAGGTCATGAGGGAAGCCTATAAGAAGACGAAGGAGAGTTCCTAGTTCCGAGTTCCTAGTTCCGAGTTCCTAGTTCCGAGTTCCGAGGATTCAACGTTCGAACGTCGAACTCCGAACGTCGAACTTTGACATCATGTCGACCGAATTCTTTGTGAGGATGCTCGTCCCCTGGGGGAAGGCTGCATCCGCTGAGTCAAAGGAATTGCGGCGCTATCGGCTCATCTGGTGGCGAACCGTCATGCTGACGCTTGCGGTCGCACTGATGCCCCTCGTCGTCATGGCCGGTGTCAACTACTACCTCTTTCGCAAGAGCCTGCAGTCGGATCTGCAACATCAAATCTCCCAAGACCTGTCCAATATTTCCCGCTCGATCGAAGCCGTCATCGAAGAGCGCGTTTCGGCCCTGCGACTGGTGATCCGCGAGCACGATCCGGCAACTCTCACAGCCGACGACGTCGAAACGACGCTGGCAAATCTCCAGGCTTCCTTCGGCGGCTTTGTCGACCTGGGGCTGATCGACCGGCACGGCATTCAGGTTCACTACTCAGGTCCCTACAGCCTCGAGGGCCACAACTACGCTGACGAGGACTGGTTTCACCAGGTTCGACTGCGCGGAATCTATGTGAGCGACGTGTTCCTCGGACATCGGCACCTCCCCCACTTCGTCGTGGTCGTCCGTCAACGTGACTACCTGCTGAGGGCGACCGTGGACATGCAACTGCTCCATCGCCAGGTCTTCATTCCCGACTCGCGTCCCTCCGACGACGTTTTCTTGGTGAATCAGACCGGAGTCCTGCAGACCAATTCGCGTTTTCATGGCAAGATCCTCGAGGCGTGCCCCCTCCCCGTTCCTCCCTACTCACCCGACCCTCAAATCTCAGAGAGCATGGAGGAATCGGCTATCCCTTCGTTCCTCGGCAGCAGCTACGTCACCAATACGCCCTTCATCATCATCGTGGTCCGCCGGGCTGCGAATGTCCTGGGGGAGTGGCTGAGGCACAGTACGGAAATGGTGGCCTTTCTCCTCGTCAGCGCCGTCCTGATCGTCATCGTGGTCTTGTGGAGCATGACAGCCACCGTGGAGCGGATTCGTGCAGCCGATCTCAGCCGGCTTCAGATGTTCCGGAACGTCGAATACACGAGCAAGATGGCCACGATCGGGCGCCTCGCCGCGAGCGTCGCCCATGAGGTCAACAATCCGATGGCGATCATCAACGAGAAGGCGGGATTGCTGCAGGACCTGATCCGCTCCTCTCCCGACTATCCGAACCGGGAGAAGGTTCTCCGCAGCCTCGACGGGATCGTTCGCTCCGTGGAACGCTGCGGAACGGTCACTCATCGGCTTCTCGGCTTCACGCGCCGGCTGAAGTCCAGACGCGAGGAAATCGATTTACGCCTCCTCGTGACGGAAGTACTCGGCTTTCTGGAGAAAGAAGCGATGCATCGCAGCATCGACATCCAAACCGACTTCGCAGAGAACACGCCTCGCATCATGAGCGATCGGGGACAGCTGGAGGAGGTCCTCCTCAATATCCTCAACAATGCCTTCGGAGCCACTGAGAATGGCGGAAGAATCTCGATTTCGGTTCATGCCGACGAAAGAGATCGCGTCGTCATCAACGTGGCCGACAACGGCTGTGGGATCGCGAAAGAGGATCTGGACCACATTTTCGAACCGTTCTTCTCGACCAAGGGGGAGTTCGGTACGGGGCTGGGCCTGTGCATCACCTATGAACTGGTCCGCAAGGTCGGAGGAACGATCGGCGTCTGGAGCGAACGAGGCAGCGGAACTCGCTTCACGGTGACGTTGCCGCTCGACATGGAGAGGCCCCTGGAGTAGATCGTGGAATCAATCAAAGTGCTGTTGATCGATGACGAGGAGGAGTTCATTTCGACTCTCTTGGAGCGTCTGGAGTTTCGAGGCATCGCTGCAAAGGCCTTCACCACAGGGGCGGAGGCGCTGGACCACTTGAAACGGGAGCACTTCGACGCCGTGGTGGCCGACCTGAAAATGCCGGGTATCGACGGAATGGAGATCAAGAGGACTGTGGAGCGCGAGTATCCGGATACCAAGGTTCTCCTCGTGACGGGCCACGGCGGCCGCGAGTCGGGTGATGAGGAGGCGGAATTCGATATCCTGATGAAGCCTTTCGGCATCGAAGCACTGCTCGAGTGGATCAGAGGAGCCGTGGGAAATCCCTGAGAGGTGGCGTGTGAACGACGGACAGGAACACGAATCAGAGCGGGATCTGACATTCTTCGGCGTCATCACCACGAGCATGACTCACGAGCTGGCGAATGTGATCCTGATCATCGAACAGATCGGGGGTCTCCTCGAAGATCTGCTCGAGAAGCATCGCGCAGGGCAACCGGTCAGCTGTGAGCGGCTTTCGGTGATCGAGGACCGCCTCAGTCGGCAGACTCGGAGAGCCTCGACGTTGATCCGCAACCTCAACCGCTTCGCACACGGAATCGACCAGCGCATCCTCGAGTTCGATCTGAACAGCCTGGTCCGAGAACTCCTGGGAGTCTCCAGCCGCTTTGCGGACTCCAGAGGCGTGAAGGTGGAGTCCCTCTATTCCAGAGAGGAGATTCGCATGCGCAGCGATCCCTTCGCCCTCCAACAGGCTGTGTTCGCAGGCCTGCGCCGGGCTTTTTCGATCTGCGGACCCGGAAATTCGGTCCAAGTCGCGGTAGGGCGTGATCGAAGCGGACCGATGGTCACGATCCAGGGGCCCCGAGGAGTGGAGTCGTCAACCAGTACCGCACAGATGGATCTGTTGCAGCCGCTCATGACGAAGCTTGGAGGTGCCGTGTCGACTAAGCGAAAGGGAACGGATGAAATCCTGATCCTCCATGTGGGTGCTGGCGAGCCGACAGGCAAGTCCTCGCCCGCTGTCAAGCGGTAGCGTCCCATGGCTCAACTGTTGATCGTCTTGCTTTCCATCGCTTTCGACGTTAGGGCGATAGTGAGCATCGCGGTCAAAATCGCTACTTGACGGGAATTAACCGATGATAGATCCTCAGGCGACTCCGAAAGGTTGAAGCCACAAGTTCCAGGTCGAGTTCCGGAGCCATAGCATGATCGACATCATTCTGGTGATGGCCATCGTCGTTGCTGCCCTCGTCGCCTTCGCTTCGGAGAAGATCCGAGCCGACCTGGTCGCTCTTCTAATCATGACCGCGCTCGTGGTCTTGGGAATCTTCCGTTCCGATTTCCCTACGGTCGAAGAGGGCATCTCAGGTTTCAGCAACAAGGCTACCGTGACGATCGCCGCCATGTTCATCCTCAGTGCCGGTCTGGTCAAGACGGGTGCGATCAACTGGGTGACGGGACGACTGCTGCATCACGGCGGAGATAGCGAAGCGCGGCTGTTCGTTCTCCTGATGCTGGCGGTGGGGTTCGTGTCGGCCTTCATCAACAATGCCGCAGCAGTCGCGGTCTTCATCCCCATCTCTCTGACCATCGCGCGCCGGCAGAAGATCAGCCCTTCGAAGATCCTTCTGCCGATTTCCTTCGCGTCGATCGTGGGAGGTACCTGCACCCTCATCGGAACCTCCACCAACATTCTGGTGAGTTCCATGGCCGCGGAGAGGGGTCTCGGAGAGTTCTCGATGTTCGAGCTTTCCAAGCTCGGCGTGATCTTCTTCGCGGTCGGGATGTTCTACCTGTTCTTCTACGCCCGGAAGTCGCTGCCCGAGCGGGTGGGCACTCGGGGGCTGGTTCAGGAATACCGGCTCGGCAACTACCTGACCTCTGTGATCGTGAACCGAAAATCGGCACTGATCTCTCTGACACCGGTCCAAGCCAGGATCGGTGAGAAGTACGATGTCCACATTCTGGAAGTCTTTCGCGGCAGCTGCCGAATCCTGAGTGGTATCCGCGACACTCACCTCCAGGAAGGGGACGTTCTCCTGGTTCAGGGGTCTCTCCACAACATTCTGGAAATGAACAGCTTCGAGGGCTTGTCCCTTCGCTCCGAAGTCAAGTACGGGTCGGAGGACCGACAGGAGGAACCGGCGCTTGCAGAAGCCATTGTGGCTCCCGGGTCGCATCTCGAGGGTCGGACGCTGCGGGACGTCAACTTCCGCAAGCGGTTCCGGGTTTTCGTCCTGGCCATTCGTAAGCAGGGCGAGGTCATCCGAGACCATCTGGGACTGATCAAGCTCCAGGCGGGGGACAGCCTCCTTCTTCAGGGAGGTAAGGAATTCCTCGAGGGCCTCGCTAAATCTCCCGATTTCCTGGCCATCGAGGAGAAGTTCCTGCCTCGTGTCCGTGGAAACCGTGCTCTTTGTGCCTTCCTCATTGCGGCCGGGGTGGTCGCTGCGGCGGCGATCGGATTGGCTCCGATCCTGGTCAGCGCAGTCGTCGGATGCATTCTGATGGTGCTGACCAAGTGCATTTCCCTTCAGGATGCCTACGATTCGATCGACTGGTTCGTGATCTTCCTTCTGGCCGGAGTGATTCCCCTCGGCATCGCCATGGAGAAGACCGGTACGGCCGAGTTCGTGGCGAGTTCGCTGTTGGCATTGACCGGTGTACTGGGAATCATCGCAATCATTCCCGTCTTCTACCTGCTGGCGACCTTCTTCGCCGGCATCATGTCCCACAATGCAGCGGTCATCCTGCTGGTGCCGATCGGCATTGCCTCGGCTCGCGACCTGGGAGTCAGCCCCGTACCCTTCCTGATGGCCATCACCTTTGCGGCATCCTCATCGCTGTTCACGCCGTTCGGCTACCACACGAATTTGATGGTGTATGGCCCGGGAGGATATAAGTTCGCCGATTTCCTCAAGGTGGGCATCCCGTTGAACGTGATCCTGTGGTTCGTCGCCAGCCTGGCGATTCCGTTGATTTGGCCGCTTTAGTTCGAAGTTCGACGTTCGACGTCCGCGGCTTGACGTGAGATCGAGCCAGTGAGGTTTCGCATGCCTGCGGAGTTTCCGACCAAGCCGGGGCTAAGACCATTTGGGCAACACGCCCGCGAACTACCTGGTCTCGGAACTGACCCAGTCGAAATACGCATCCAGACCGCCCGAGACCGGAAGGACCAGAATCTCCGGGACCTCATAGGGATGGATCTCTTTGAGCCGCCGCATGAGAGCGTCCACTCTGTCGGCGGCGGTCTTTATAATCAGCTGCGACTCCTGATCTTCGTGGAGCTCTTCTTTCCAGCGATAAACGGAGAGCATCGGAGGGAGGATGCCGACACAAGCCGCCAGCCGCTCGGTCACGAGGGTCCGGGCGATAAGACCGGCAGTCTCGGCGGTGTCGACGGTTGACAGCACGATTTTGACTTCGAACATGTTAGACTCCTTCTACGATGACGATCAGCCGAAAAGCAAAGCGTGACCTGACCCTGAGTCTGGCGCTGCTCGGCGTCATAGGTTTCTGCGCCTACATGATAGTGGGCTCGGGGGGCTATATGAAGCTTCGTCAGTACCAGGAACAGGTCCGTCGGTTGGAGGTCCGCAACCATGACCTGCACGAGACTCAGACCGCCTTGCTCGAGCAGATCAGCCGGCTGAAGAACGATCCGCGGGAGATCGAACGAATTGCCCGCGAACAGTATCAGCTCGCCAGACCAGGAGACATCATCGTCAATACGCCTAAGTAGTCGGAAGGCCTTTCCGCAGGAAGTCCAGAAACTCCTGTTTGTCCCGGGTCAGCCCGGGGAAGGTTGCGATCGGTTTGTCGTCCGGCGAAATCAGCGCATAAAAAGGCAGGGCGATCGTCGAGAAGCGGTCCTCCTCCATCTTTCGATTGGCGTCGTGGATCGCCTCGGCTCCGTCCGTGTACAGACGGACGAGCACGAAGTTGCGAAACATCTCCTGCACCTCGGGCTGTGAGAACATGTTCGCCTCCATCCAGCGGCAGTTGGTACAGGTATAGCCGGTAAAGTCGATGAAGAGCGTCCGGCTCTGTGCTCGAGCCTGTGCCAGAGCGTCATCGTAGCGCGACAGCCAGACCGCATCCTCGCGGGCAGGTGACATTTCAGAGAAGAACCCGGCCTCCGAGACCGCTCCGTAGTCCCGAGGGGGCAGGAAGGCATCCAGTTCGCCCAGCCCGAACCCGAACAGCCCCCGCAACAGATACATGGTCACGGCCAGAAAAAAGATCGCCGACAGTACTCGACCCGCACCCACCGCTTCCGGCGGGGTTTCGTGGGGGAAATGAATCCAACCCAGAAGGTAGACGACGGCAATCAAGCCGATGGCGAGCCAGAAAGTAATGAAGACGGGACGAGTGATGAACTGCCATTGATAGACCAGGTCGACGTTGCTGATGAACTTCAGCGCCGCCGCCAGCTCGAGGAAACCCATGACGATCTTGACGGAATTCATCCAGTTGCCACTCCTGGGCAACGACTGCAGCCAGGAGGGGAAGATCGCCAGAATGAAGAAGGGCAGCGAAAACACCGCAGCGAAAGCGGTGACCCCCATGAGCGACCACAGAAAATCGCCCTGCAACGCCGCCACCATCACCGTTCCGACGAAGGGCACCGTACAAGTGAACGAGGTCAACGAGAAGGTCAGTGCCATCAGGAGGATGCCGACGAGGCCCGAACTTTGTGACGATTTCCGATTGATCGCACTCAACCAACTGCTCGGCAGACGCAGCTCAACGAGTCCGAACAGGCTCAGGGCGAAGACGATGAAGACCAGAGCGATAACGATGTTCACAAGAGGATTCGCGGCCAGCCGGTTGATACCGCCCGCCCCGAACGCAAACGTCAGAGCAAAACCCAGCAGCGTGAACGTGGCAATGATCCCCAGAGAATAGAGTCCGGCTTCCGACACGGCCCTCCCCCGAGACCGGGCCTCCCGCTTGGTGAAATAGGAGACGGTGATGGGAATCATGGGGAACACGCAGGGCGTCAGGAGAGCCAGAGCGCCCATCGTCATGGCAAACCACAGATACGCGAGAAAGCCTGCCGGCAGTGACGATCCGCCCGCCGGCGGCGATCCGGAGGCGATCGATGACGGGGCGCCGCCGGGCTCGGACTCCGCAGGAGCCGGCTGGCCCGGTGTCGTGGCGGAACCGTTTCCACCCGTCGGTGGAACGGAGAGCTTCGCCGTGGTCGCACCAGCTGAAGAAGCGCCGCCGGGGCTGATTTGGATCTGCGTGGAAACCTCCCTGGCCTGGGGCGGCAGACAGGAGCGGTCGTTGCAGGCCATGAACCGGGCCTGCAGCACGAGCGTCTGAAGGCCGACAGCCGCCGTCGGCTTCACCTGGACTGGGACGGCGAAGTCGGCTTGACCCCGAAAGTAGTTGGTCTCCATGTTGAAATTCTTGTCGAACCAGAGAATCGGGGAGGGCTCACGAGCTTCGCCGGCTGCCGAGAAGACCATAGAATCCTGAACTGTGATGGACGTGGGGATGGGTCCTCCAGCGGGCACATTCATGGAGTAGAGGTGCCAACCCGGTTGGATCTCCGCACGCAGCGTGACATCAAAACGTTCGCCGACCGCAGCTTTGGCCGGGGGATCCACGAGCCGCCAGCTCACGGCCTGCTGGGCAAAAGACAGATTGACTGCACCCAACCAGATCAGGAACGGAATCAGGATAGCCCGGTACTTCATGCTGTCTCTTGTACGATGTTATCGCATGGCAGGAGGTTTCGGCGGGAAGCCACTCCGTATGCGAATGCTCTGACGACGCCCTCCCGTCCGACTAGGCAGGTCGCTCATAGACAATGCGCCCGCCGACGATCGTCATCATCGGGACGCCACGCAGTTCCCAGTCTTGATAGGGACAATTCCGGCCCTTCGAGGCGAACTGCTTGGCATCGATCTTGATTCGACGCTTCGGATCGATCAGGGTCACATCTGCGATCGCCCCTTGCTGGAGAGTCCCACGATCGATCCGCAGGATTCGGCTGGGATTCACGCTCAGGAGTTCGACGGCCCGCGACTCCGAGATTACACCTTTCAGCACCAGGAACTCCCAGACGAGGGGGACAGCGGTTTCCATCCCGACGACGCCGCATGCTGCTTCCTCGAACGTCACGTCCTTGTCGAGACTGGTGTGAGGAGCATGGTCGGTCGCGATGGTATCGACGGTTCCGTCGGCCAGCCCTTCCAGGAGCGCCTCGACATCACTCTTCGACCGCAACGGCGGATTGACCTTGAAGTTCGTGTCGTACGAACGTATCGCTTCATCGCTGAGAGTGAAGTGGTGCGGCGTGACCTCGCAGGTTATCCGGATCCCCTGCTTCTTGCCCATCCTTACCCAGTCCAGCGACTCGCGCGTCGACAGGTGGCAGATGTGCACCCGAGCATGGGTCAGCCGACCCAGAACGACGTCGCGAGCCACCTGCATCTCTTCGGCAGCGCCATTGATGCCCCGCAAGCCCAGTTCGGTCGAGACTGCGCTTTCGTTCATGGAACCCCGCGCCGCCAGGTTCACGTCCTCACAGTGGTCCAGAATGGCGATATCGAAAATCTTGGAGTATTCGAGAGCGCGACGCATGATCTGGTTGTTCTGAACGGGCCTTCCGTCGTCGGAGAGTGCGACGGCGCCAGCCTTGACCATCTCACCAATCTCCGCCAACTCCGCCCCGTCCTCGCCCTTGGTGATCGCACCGATCGGGTAAACATGCGCGAGGTTGCTCTCACGGGCCTTTTCACGAATGAACCGGGTGATGGCTTCACAATCGTTGATGGGATCGGTGTTGGGCATACAGGCCACACCGGTAAAACCTCCCGCCACTGCCGCTCGAGTTCCGGTCGCAACCGTCTCCTTGTCTTCTCTTCCCGGCTCGCGCAGATGCACGTGCATGTCGATGAAGCCCGGAGCCACGATCCATCCCCTCGCATCGACAACCTTCCAGCCTTTCTCAGGCGTGATTTTGCCCAGTCCGGCGACTTTTCCCTTTTCTATCAACAGATCCGTCTTCTTGTTGAGCCCCTGGCTGGGGTCGACGAGCTTCCCGCCTTGGATCAGAATCGTCATTTCGAACCTTCCTCGCTGGCCCCCAGAATCAGGTAGAGCACTGCCATTCGGACTGCCACGCCGTTCGTCACCTGCTCCAGAATGACGGACTCCAGACCGTCCGCAACCTCCGGATCGATCTCCACTCCACGATTGATCGGTCCCGGATGCATCACGATCGCATCCTTCTTCGCCCAGGTGAGTTTGCGTCGATCCAAGCCGTAGAGGGCAAAGTACTCCTTGATCGATGGATAGAAGACCTCCCTCTGACGCTCCCTTTGGGTCCGCAACATCATGATGACGTCCGCCCCTTCCAATGCCTCCTGCATCTGGTAGGTGACGTGGACGTTGTACTGATCGAAGGCGATCGGGATCAGGGTAGGTGGACCGCAAATCCAGACATCGCTCCCCATCTTGGTCAGCAGCAGGGCATTCGACCGGGCGACGCGGCTGTGCGCGATGTCGCCCACGATCGCGATCTTGAGCCCCTCGAATCGCTCCTTCTTGTCTTCGATGGTCAGGGCATCCAGAAGCGCCTGCGTGGGATGTTCGTGCATTCCGTCGCCGGCGTTCACGATCGAACATCCCTTCAGATGACGTGCCAACAGGTGAGGAGCTCCCGCCTCCGAATGGCGGATGACGATCACGTCAGGGTTCATCGAGAGCAGGTTCAAGCCCGTATCGATCAATGTCTCGCCCTTGGACACGCTGCTGGTCGAGACACTGAAGTTCAGAGAGTCCGCACTCAGGCGTTTGGCTGCAATTTCGAATGAAGAGCGAGTGCGGGTCGACGGCTCGAAGAACAGGTTGATGATCGTCCGGCCGCGCAAGGTCGGCACTTTCTTGATCGGACGAGACGATATCTCCCGAAAGCTCCTTGCGGTGTTCAGGATCAGCCGGATGTCAGACACGGGAAGCCCGGAAATTCCCAAAAGATGTTTTCCACTCAGTGGCATAGTTCGACGAGAACCAGTTCAGAGGAAGGACGGACACCTCACGGATCCGCCTCCCGGTTTCATGTTTGGACAGCTCCCGCTGAATCGCGGCCATCCGACTGCTGCAACAGCTCGGGCGTCGTGAGAAAGACGCCCTCCTCATCGTCGACAGAGGGCATGCGGACTTCGACGACCTCATCGCGAGCCGTCTCGACATGCTTGCCCACATAGTCGGCTTGGATCGGCAGTTCGCGATGTCCGCGGTCGACGAGCACGACCAACTCAACGGACCGGGGCCGTCCATAGTCGAGCACACTGTCGAGTGCGGCCCGGGTCGTTCGCCCCGTGTAGAGCACGTCATCGACGAGAATGACGGTCTTCTCTTCCACATCGAAATCCAGATGCGAGGCCTCTACGACCGGTTGTGTGTCCACCAGCGTCAGATCATCCCGATAAAACGTGATGTCAAGCTTCCCCAGAGGCAGGTCCTGCCCGGAAAGCTTCCGGATCTTCTGGTTGAGTCTTTCCGCCAGAGGAATCCCCCGGCGTCGAATGCCCACCAGAACAACGTCGGTCAGGTCAGGATGGTCCTCGATGATCTCTGCAGCGATCCGTGAAAGGGCCAGATCCATCTCGCGCGGCTTCATTAATCGGCGTAGGTACTTGATTGGCATAGGTCCGTCTCGGATCGGATAATAGCCGAAAAGGGTGTCGGAAGAAAGGCAACCGCATCCGAGATTCCGCCTTGGTGGACTGGACTCGACAGCCAGAGCAGCCGCGGGAAAGACATGACCGTTTCCGGGCCGGTCAAATATCGGGGAGCGCTGTGCTATGCTTTCGCTCGTGGTTCGACTTCAGGCTCCTGTGCTCGAGAACCGTCCCTCCCCCCGCCACGTTTTCGTTCTCACCGTTCAGGCACCGCAGATCGCCCAGTCGGTCCGTCCCGGGCAGTTCGTCATGGCCGCGGTAGCGGGACAGGGCGATATCCCTTCTCCTCTCTTGAAGAGGGCGCTTGCCGTCTTCACGGTGCCCGATCGAGAGGCCACTCGTATCACTCTGCTCATCAAGATCCTGGGAGAAGGTACACGACGTCTGTCGACCCTTCGACCGGGGGACGCCCTCGACCTAGTAGGACCCCTCGGCGAGGGATTCGATCTCGACCGGGGTCGCAGCCGGATCAACTTGATCGTCGTCGGAGGTACCGGCGTTGCCTCCGCCTATCTGCTGGCGCGAGAGCTTGCCCGTGCAGGGGAGGAGGTGCGGCTGCTCTATGGGGGGCGGAGCGCTGACGACCTTGCGGGGCTGGCGCCGTTCGAACAGCTGGAAATCCCGATCATTACGACAACCGAAGATGGGACCGCAGGCCGAGCCGGCCTCGTGACCGACGCCCTGCGGGAATGCCTAGAGCAATACCCCGCCCGGCATCTCAACCTGTACACGTGCGGACCGAACAGGATGATGCAGGTCGTCTCCGAAATGGCCGTGCCACTCGGGATTCCCTGTCAGATCTCCGTTGAAATCAAGATGGCCTGCGGATTCGGCGTTTGCCTCGGATGTACGGTCAAGACCACCGGCAGCTACCGTCTGGCCTGTACCCACGGTCCTGTTTTCGATGCTTCGGAATTCATCTGGGAGCAGTCCGGCTGAGGAGACCGAATGGATCACGATATCGATCTCTCTGTTGAATTCGGCGGGCTTCGATTCAAGAATCCGGTGCTGACCGCGTCGGGGACGTTCGGATACGGAATCGAGTTCACCCGTTTCTTCGACATCTCCGAGCTGGGCGGTTTCTGCACCAAGGGCCTTTCGCTGGAGCCTATGGCCGGCAACGCACCCGGACGAATCTTCGAGACACCCGCCGGGATGCTCAATGCCATCGGTCTCGAGAATGTCGGAGTCGACGCCTTCATCCGGGACAAACTCCCGCCCCTCGAGCCCTACGACTGCCACGTCGTGGCCAACATCCTCGGCAAGAGCACGGAGGAATTCATCCGGATCGTGGAGAAGCTCGATCCCCAGCCGAAGGTCAGTGCCTACGAATTGAACATCTCCTGCCCGAACATCAAGCAGGGCGGAATGCAGTTCGGCCATGACCCGAAATTGACTTTTCAGGTCGTCGACGCCGTACGCGGGGCCACCTCCAGACCCGTCTGGGTCAAGCTCTCTCCCAACGTCACCGACATCACCGTGTTCGCCAGAGCCTGCGAGGAGGCCGGAGCAGACGCCGTGACACTGGTCAATACGTTTGTGGGGATGGCGATCGACGTGTATCGGAGGCGTCCCATGCTCTCGAACGGCACGGGAGGGCTGTCGGGCCCGGCCATTCGCCCGCTGGCGGTCCGTCTGGTTTATCAGGTCGCCCAGGCCGTCTCGATTCCGGTCGTGGGGATCGGCGGCATCAGTTGCGCTCGAGATGCGCTCGAGTTTCTCATCGCCGGAGCATCGGCTGTACAGGTTGGGACCGCCAACTTCGTCGATCCACTGACGGGCCCAAAAGTCGTCGAAGGTCTGCGGGACCATTGTCGCGAGCAGGGTATTCCGGCGGTTCGCGAACTTATTGGATCACTCAAACCGATTGCCGAGGGAGAGTTCGTCTATTACTGACGAGAGTCTGGAGGAATGAGATGGGGCAAATCGATGCGCGCAGTCGACTGATTGTGGCTTTGGACGTTCCGACTCAGGAAGAGGCCATCGAACTGGCCGGGTCCTTGAGCGAATCGATCGGCACCTTCAAGATCGGTCTGCAGCTCTTTACGGCCTGTGGTCCGGCGATCGTCCGGCGCGTCCAGGAGTTCGGCGCCGACGTCTTCCTGGATCTCAAGCTGCACGACATCCCGAACACAGTCGCTCATGCCGAGACCGAGGCCTGTTGTCTGGGCGTGAGCATGCTGACTTTGCATACCTCCGACCAGCCTCGGCACAGAGGAGATCGCGGACATCGGCTTCGCTCCCGAACTCGACGACCTGGTTTTGCGGCTCGCCCGTGTGGCCGCCGATTCCCGTCTGGACGGAGTGGTTTCCTCTCCCTTGGAGGTCGGCCGACTTCGGTCAGCGGGGTTGACCGATTTGAGCTTCGTGACCCCTGGGATCCGGCCCTCCTCCGGGGCCGATCGCGACGATCAGAAGCGGGTAACCACGGCTTTCGACGCGATCCGGGCGGGTGCGACCTACCTGGTCGTGGGTCGGCCGGTGATCAAGGCGGACGACCCGTTGAGCGCGGCGCAAGCTCTTCTCAAAGAGATCGAATCTGCTATTTTGGTGTAGATGCGTAAGCTCGGCATCACAATGCTCGCATTTCTGGCCGCAGTCGCGGTTGTGAGTGCGCAACCGGGCAGTAAACCGCTCGAGAGCTCAGCCTGCCACATTTTCATTGACTACCACTTCATCTGGACCCTGGAGGTCATCGAGAACGTCTCCGGCAAACCGGTGCCCATCCTCAACATCATCACATTTCCAAAGGGTCAGTGGGATCTGAGGCCCACGAACATCCACATCTTCAACAGCAGAAGACAGGAAGCGGAAATCGAGAAATTCTCCATCGACACCGGTGTTCCGGACGAACCGTACATTGTGCGGTACCTCAAGGTACACGGCGACAGCTTCATCGGGATGGACCTGATCGGCGATTTTTCCAATTTCGAGACTCCCACCAAGGTGGTGATCGAACTGGGCGACAACGACTTCACTCTGGAACCGGTTGATCGTCTCGAATTCGAGAACCTTGCCCAGCGGATCGATCAGATCAACTACGACAGTCCGGATATCCGACAGGACTACGATGTGCTGAAGATCCCCCTCTTAGGAAAGCGCGAAGCGCGACGCCGCTTCTACTGAACCGTGGCGAGTTCCGGGAAACCCGGAACCCGGAACTCGGAACTGCTGCGAGCGCTACGGACACACGATCTGCAGCCGTTCGGGCGCGATCTGGAAGCGCCGGGGCAGCGCCCCGGCCGGCTCGCCGTCCATCTGCACCATGGTCCCGGGCGTTCCTTCGGCCCAAACCAGCGGCGTTTTGCGGTAGACGACATCGGGCAGATTGACGTGACGCCCCCAGAGACTCGCCCACACGTATGCCAGGTAACGCAGATGACCCCGGGATCTGAACACGCAGAGGTCCAACACCGGCTCGAAAACGCTGGCTCGCGGAGCGAGGAGCAGATGGCGCCCGTAGAAACGACCGTTCGAGATGACCGCCGTCGTCCCGATGAAATGCTCTTCCGAGGTCCCCACCCGAAAAGGTTCCAGCGGATAGCTCCAGAATTTGGCAAACCCGGTAAGCCAGAATGCAAAGATGCCCAAGCGGCTCTTCAGCCTCGCCGGAACTCTCTGCAGAAGATAGGCGTCCGCTCCCACACCAGCCATCAGCAGGAAGCGCTGGACTCCCGTTTGAGCGAGATACATCTCGCGGATCTTCCCCTGACGCAGGATTTCGACGGCCGCTTCGATTCGCGATGGAATGCCTATTTCCCGAGCCAGGACGTTGGCGGTCCCGCCGGGAATCAGACCGATCGGCAGCCCGGTTTCGAGAGCCGAAGGCAGAAGGTGGTGCAGAGTCCCATCGCCGCCGTAGACGACCAGCAACTCGCACTGGGAGGCCTTGATCCGAGGGAGCTCTCGCCCGGGCTGAATTTCGGCGAGTTCACAGGCGAATCCCGCGTCCAACAACCGTTTCACCAAGGCAGCGGTGGAGCCGGGCGAATCAGCCCGGCCGGCTCGAGGATTGAAGAGAAGAAGTACGCGAATTCCCATTTGATTTCATTCCATCCAGGTGGATCCACATCCTGGACGAGCAGCCACCATCCGAAAGCATTTTGCAGACCTGTCACCCAGGATTCAAACCTCTTCCCACGATTACGAGCGAAGTCTGCGATCCAGGGGGTTTCCCGCGCAGAGGGACCGGATATCAACCCGCCACTGCCACTCCCCGAGGAGTCCCCTCCTCGGCCGGAATGCGGTCAAGCTGCCGCAAAAGTTCATCACGGACTGCAATGAAATCTTTCATCTGACCCGGGCTCACGCCTTTGTCGGAGGGGAACGCGACCCACTTCCTCGGATTGAGGAAATGTCCGTGGCGGTCTCGAATCCGATAGTCGAGATGCGGACCGGTCGTCAGACCGCTCGACCCGACCCGGCCGATGCGATCTCCCTGGGCAACCGATTGCCCCGCTTTGACGAGGATCTTCGAGAGGTGCAGGTAGTAGGTCACGTATCCATTGGGATGACGGATCTCGACGAGCCTTCCATTTTCCCCTTTCCAGCCCGCAAAAATCACCCGGCCGCTGGCCGATGCCAGGACCGGAGTCCCGGCTGGAGCGGCGAAGTCGACACCCAAATGGGGCCGACGCCTGCCCAGCACCGGGTGAAACCGAGAGACCGAGTAGCCGGAAGAAATCCGATAGTCATACTTGAAGGGGACCTTGAGGAATGCCTTCTTGAGGCTCTTGCCATCGGCATCGAAGTAGTGTGCTTTCCCGGTCTTCGGATCCGGAAAACGAAACGCATAGAAGGTTCGGCCTCCGTGCGTGAACTCGAGGACTCGGATCGCTCCGTATTTCACGAAGTGACCGCCGTAGAACTCCTTCTCGAGAATGGCGCGGTAAGAGTCATCGGGCTGAATCGCAGTGAAGTCGACGTCCCACTGCAGCAGTTCGTGCATCGACATGGCCAGTTGGCCGGATTCCCCCTGCTCCACGATGGAGTTCCAGAAATTGTCCTCAATGCGCCCGGCCAGGTGGACGACGTTCGTCTGGAAGTCCTTTTCCCTGATCTCGGCGTCATATCCTTCCGCCGAAGGGCGAACGACGAGAAAGTGGGATTCATCGATGTCGTATTCGAAACTTCTGAACCGGCCGTTCGACGAGAGTTCGACGGCGTAGCGATGCCCCGCCACGACGCGGTTGAGGTTGTGGACTTTTCGCGTCTGCTCAATCAGCTTGTGAATGTCCTGCGGAGTGAATCCATAGGGGGTTAACACGTCACGCAGATTCGAATTCCGGGGGAACTCGTCCTCAATCCATTTCACTTTCAACTCGTCAGGTACAGGTGGCCCCATGGGAAGCTGGACTTCGAGCGGCTTCTGTTCAGATTCGAGGGCTGTGTTCTCGTCGCTCATCCGCAGTGAACTGACCAGCAGCAACACCAGCCCGGCGCCGAGAACGACCACCGCGAAGAACGTATGCTTGCGAGAAAACTTCAAGAACGCCACCTTCCTGATCGTCCGAGATTCAAGCCCGTCCGAGTTTCTTGAGAAGCCCGCGCTCGACTTCATCGGGCACCAGTCCGCGCACACTGCCTCCCAGCGAAAAGACCTCCTTGACCAGACTCGAGCTGAGATACGTATACTCCTCGGCGGGCACGAGGAAGATGGTCTCGAGCCTGTCTTCGAGTCGTCGATTCATCAACGCCATCTGAAACTCGTAGTCGAAATCGCTGACTGCCCGAATCCCGCGGATGATCGCCGAGGCTCCTCGCGAAACCGCATAGTTCACGAGCAACCCCTTGAAGCTGTCGATCTCGACATTATGCCATCGGCTCGTGACACTCGACAGGAGCGCCATGCGCTCCTCGAGCGAAAACAACGGCGCCTTCTCAGGGTTCTGCGAAACCGCCACCGTCACTTCATCGAACAAACGACAGCCCCGCTCGATGATATCCAGGTGACCATTCGTCACCGGATCGAACGTGCCCGGATAGAGCGCGCGGACGATGCGAGACATAGCGGGAATAGATTATTAAATGCAACCCAGAGCCAACGCAAACCCTGATACACTTGGGCGCCATGATCACGGTTCGACGGGCTCTCCGCCTTCTGCTCTGGTTCATGGTCGGAACCGGCTGCTTGACCGGCCTGTCCGCCCAGAACATCGAAGGCGGCATGCACGTCGGCTATGCGTTCCTTCATGGGATCACGGTACTGAGGAGTGAAACAGGTCCTGAGTATGGTGTCTGGCTGAATCTCTGGCCGACGGATAGCGTGGCTGTCTCGGCGGACTGGTCCTACATCTACCGCGACGAGTTCCGGCAGGACGTCGGGGACTTCACCTATGGGGAAGTACGAAGGAATCGCCAGCACGTCGATCTGACCCTGCAGTATTCCTTCCTGCGCCATCGCCGCTGGAGTGCCTTCGGAGAAATTGGCGGGGGCTTTCTGTACAACAACCGGCACATCGACAACCTTCACAACCTGCCGGGCTTCTATCCGTCAGGAAAGCAGAGCACCCGGAGGGGAGTGTTCACCATCGGAGGCGGGCTCCGGCGCGACTTGATCGCACACCTGCATTGGGTGGGAGAGGTGAAGTTCCACAACCCGGGCTCAAGCGACGCCCAGACCGTTCGCCTCATCACGGGACTCACGATTTCCTGGAGATGACAGAAGGATATCGGTGAGTGGGGGGAGGTTGAGAGCTCCGAGGGTCTGTTGCCCCAATGGTCGAAGCGGAGATTCTTCCAGCTTTCCCCTTGACAGCCGTGCCGATCCTTCCTAACATTCCCCTGTCGATTCCCCGCCTCTGAGGCGTCGTTTGCCTCGCCGTCCCGTTCTCTCGGCCCTGAATCTTGTCGCATCTGACGCAGATTTGGAAGGATCGACGGAAGAGTCTCAAAGCCTTGGCATCCGCCGTCGTGCCCACCCCCCACCACGTGGACGACGTCCTGCAGGAGGCCTTTGCCAAAGTCCTGAAGAGCAAACGGAGGTTTGGAAGCAGTGCCGATGCTTACAAGTATCTTCGCACCTCCGTCCTGACTGTCGCCATTGATTGCTACCGGCGACTGAAGCGCCATCACCGCCTGTTCCAGGCCTGCGATGTCCAGAACGTCTACCGGCCGTCGTCGATCCGCGAGGACCCGCTGGACCGACTGATCCGTGCCGAGGAAGCCGATCGCAAGAGCGCCTTGATGGCGGAGGTCCAAGCCGCCATCAAGGAACTCACGCCGGAGCAACAAGAGGCGATCCACGCCTTCTTCGGCAAGCGGAAGCAAGTGTCGCTGAAGGAGTACTGTATGGAATCAGGAGTTTCTTACTCCACCCTGCGCTGCCGTATGCTCCAGGGCATCGACCGGATCCGGGATCGACTCCATGAACGAAACATCGAAGGTTTTGTGGACGACCAGGAGAATCAGTCATGAAGTGCGCAGACATCCCTCTCCCTGAACTGGTTCGTGGCGACTTACCTGAGGATATGGCATCCCTCGTGCGGGCTCACCTGGCGTCCTGCAGCAGGTGCCGGGAGCGTGCGCGGATCATGGCAGTTCTCGAAGTTTCCGAGACGGCCCGGGTGACGTCGACCCGCCGTCGTGTCCGTCCGTTGGCTGTCGCTGCATCAGTCATCCTGGCAGGCATCCTGATACTGCTTCTGCGTCACCTCGAGGTGGGACAGACGTCGCCGAACCTCGCGGCCTCATGGGCAACAGACGAGGCCTATCCCTATGTCGGCCTGACGGTACGTAGCTCTGAGAATGGCTCGGATCAGGAACGAAGCCAGGCCTTCTCCGCCTACCAACACGGTGAATATGCCGCTGCTGCCAAGGATCTCATGCGTCTCGAGAGCGATCCGGAAGTCACCTTCTATTTGGGTGTCTCCCTCTACTTGTCCGGAGAGACGGAGGCCGCTTCACACTACCTGTCGGAGGCGGCGCAGACCGAAGGCTGGCAGGAACCTGCACGCTGGTATCTCGCCAACGCTCTCCTCAGAGACGGGCAGGTGTCGGCGGCCCGGCAGACGTTGACCGAACTGACAGGAGAACATGGTGAATTCCAGCGACAGGCAGGAGAGCTGCTCCAGAAGCTGGCCACCGTTTCCGACCGGTCTCCGTGAAGTTCCCGAATCCCAATGAAATCAATTTGGCTTCCCTCTATTCTGTTGTTCACGATTTCCTGCGGAATCTGCGGGGCCGTCGAGGGTCCCGGCCAGCGTGACCTGTTGTCCCTCTATCGGACGTCCCCGCTACAGGCCCACCGTTTTCTGCGCAATCTCATCCTGAACGGCCACTCTTGCAGAGGCGCCATTGAGCGCCTGGAGCGAATCACCGGTGATCGCTCCTTCGAAGCGTTGAAACTAAGTCCCGAACGGCTCGGGTCCACCCTGCGCCTGCGGACCCGTGCCGCCGACCTGTGGGAAGCGGGTCAGCTCGCTTCCGCTCGACTCCTCTTCACTCGAGCCGAGAAGGGATTTCGACGAATCGGCGCATCCTCGGAAGCGCTGTTCTGTCTCTATCTCCGTGCCGAAATCCTGGCACAGGAAGAGAACTTCGGAGATTGCCTGCGACTGCTCGACCAGGGTCTCCGAGAGAGCCGACAGCATGAGTATAGCTACCTCACAGCCCTGCTTTGCCAGAGCTCCGGTTTCGTCCAGTGGTACAAGGATCAGCTGCCCGAAAGCGCTCAGTCGTTCGGCCGAGCTCTCGCGATCTGGAAGCAGATTCCGTTTCGCGACGGAATCGTGGCTTCCTGGAACAACCTCGCCCTGCTCTACGATCAGCTGGGTCTCCCGGACCGGGCTTCGGACTGCTACCTGGAAGCCCTGGCCGGCCTTACCACGGAAACGGAGCGAGAGATCCGTGGCCAATTGTTGCTGAACTACGCCGTCTTCTCGTTCCGTGAGGGCAATGCCCGAAGGGCTTCCTGTTTCCTCGAGCTTGCCCGTCACTATGCCGAGCTCGCCCCGGCCGATTTCGCCTTGGCCGAAGCTGAAATCAAACAAGATCGGTCGAAGCTCCCGCCCGATGCCACGGGTTCGGCCGAAGTTCAGGGACTGATACAGGAGGCCGACCGCTTGTCCGATGACCATCCGGACCAGGCCCGCCGCCTGCTCGTGAAATCCCGCGATGCGGCCCGTCGATTGGGTCTGAGGTTGTTCGAGCGCAAGGCGGCCGTGGAAATCGGCCGACTCCTCATCCAACAGTCCCTGTTCGAGGAAGCGGTCCGACACTATCGTTCGGCACTCGATCGCGAAGAATTCCTCTTCAACATCGACGCCGCCTTTCCGTTTCGAAGAGCGGTCTCTCCGTTTCTGGACGGATGGGTTCGCGCGCTGGTCGCGCTCGGAAGATCCGACGAGGCGCGTCGAGCCATCCAGTGGTTTGCCCGGCTTCGACTTCTGAAGGCGGATGCCCTCTTGAACCAACGTGGGTTCCAATTTCCGACCGAGATGCCTCCAGACCCTCTCGACGATGTAGCTGCCAATGCCATCCATGCTCCCGTCCGACTGGTCGATCCGTTCGTGCCCGGCGCCGACCCGGCGCCGTTGCGGGAGGACATGTCGGTGATGGAACTGTGGCCCGACCGTGATCAGGTCTACGTATGGCTCGACCGAGGCCGCGAAAGCAAGTTCTTCCGCCTCTCCTGCGGTGGCCAACTCGGCTCTCTTCTCGAGCGTCTTGATCGTACGTTGCGCACGGCAGGAAGCTCGCTGCCTCCGGCGCCGGCCGCCTCCCTTCTAGAGAACCTGTCCCGGCATCTGCTCCACCCGCTGGAATCTCAGCTGGTTGTCCCACGACTCCTGCTCGTCCCCCACAAGGGACTCCAGCTTCTGCCGTTCGAACTGCTGAGACTCAGCGATGGCACACTCCTCGGCGACCGATACTTAACCAGCTACCTTCCCGTTCCCGAACGGCGCTTCACGCAATCACGACCGGTTCGGTCATCTCCGGTCGTCCTCTATTCGAGGAACCTTCTCGAGCGCCGGACGGCCCGCCTCGAACTCGAGTCCCTGATGCGATTCCGGCCGGCTCCGCGGATCCTTGAGCTGACTGGCGCGAGCGCTGCGCGAACAGGGGTCTGGATCCATATTGCGGGTCACCTCCACCTCAATGACCGCTTCTGGTATTTGTCCCGATTGGGCGGGGAACCTCGAGGTCTCGGAATCATGGAGCTTCTGGACCGGCCCCTCGACTGTGAAATGCTGGTCCTTGCCGCCTGTGACGGCGCCCGGCCCGGGGGCGGCGCGTTTCCGTACTGGATGGGCGCCTCGGAGCTCCTGCTCGCTCGCGGAGCGCAGTCGCTGATCATGAGTCGCTGGCAACTGGCGGAACGGTCGGTACCCATTCTGCTGCACCTGTACCGGCTTGTCGGCGAGGGGGTTCCGATCGATGAGGCTCTGGCGCTATCCCGTCGCCGCTTCAGAGACTCCCGCAAGGACGACTTTCCTGCGGAGCACCCTTTCTTCTGGGCGGGCATCGTCCATATCGGCTGGCCCGGGCGGGTTCTCTCCAGCACGACCGCGCCGGCTGCTCCCGACCTTTCCTTGATGCTGGCTGCAATAGCGACGGCCACCGGCCTATGGTGCGCAGCGAGGACATGGAAACGGAGGAAGCCGCACGGACGGTCACGGACGAACGGCCGACTAACGCGATAATCAGAGGGATTCTTCCCGTTCGTCTGCACTCATCCGTGTCGGTCCGTGTCCGTCCGTGTTTCGAGCAGCAAATGCAGATTGTCCCCCCCTTCGAGCGTGCGCCGGATCTCGAGGCCGGAAGGAAGGATAGCCAGGTTCTGCTTCTTGAAGATCTCCAGGATGACGGTCGTCTCCGGACCGCACAGATCTCCCTCTGCGACCCTCTCTAGAAGTTTCCGGTACCGGTGATAGCCGTACGGAGGATCCAGGAAAATGAAGTCGAACGCCGACTTCCCGGCCAGTCTGCGGAGCGCTACGAACGCATCCTCGTTACGGACCTGATAGCCGATCTCGATCCCGCACAGCGCGAGGTTCTTCTTCAAGAGCGCAATCGCCTCGGGATCACGATCGTTGAAGACCACCTGTCGGGCGCCGCGACTGAGAGCTTCGAGCCCTACGGCCCCCGATCCGGCGAAGAGATCCAGCCAGCTGCTCCCATGAACCGACGTGCCGAGAACGTCGAACAGGCTCTCCCGGAGTCGATCCGACGTCGGCCGGATGGTACCCCGGACGGTTCCCAGTCGGCGCCCCTTGTAGAGCCCCCCAATGATCCGCATAAGGCACTCTCATCCTATCTGAAAGAGTCCGTAACGGTCCTTCCACTCTGCGGCCAGCCGGGCCATCTCCCGTTCCGAATCGGGATCGGATGGATCCAGGGCAGCGACATACTGCTCCGCTTCACGCCGAGCCATCTCGAGGAGTCTTCGGTCCTTCAGCACATTCCCGATGAAGAACTCCGGCATTCCGGATTGGCGGGTACCGGCAAACTGACCGGGGCCTCGAATCTCCAAATCCTTCTCTGCGATGACGAACCCGTCGTTGGTTCTCCGCATGATCTCCAGCCGCTCGTAAGCCTCCTTCGACGATACCCGATCGACCAGAAGAATGCACAGTCCCGGATCCCTGCCCCTCCCGATCCTGCCACGCAGCTGGTGAAGTTGAGACAGGCCAAACCTCTCGGCGTGTTCGATCACCATGACCGAAGCGTTCGGCACGTCGATACCGACTTCGATGACGGTCGTCGAAACCAGAATCCGTACCGAACCAGCCAGGAACTCCGCCATCAGTTCGTCCTTGTCCTTGCTCTTCAAACGGCCATGCATGAGGCCCACTCGAAAATCGGGAAAGACATCCAGGCTCAGGTGTTCAGCCATTTCAGTGGCCGCCTTCAGGTCGATCCCGGCCGATTCTTCGACCAATGGATAGACGATGTAGACCTGCCGATCTTGTTCCAGATGCTTTCGGATGACCCGGTAAACCTCGTCCCGACTCTGCTCGGCTTTGATCACCGTCTTGACGGGCTGACGGCCCGGTGGCAGTTCATCGAGAACCGACACATCCAGGTCTCCGTATACCGTGAGGGCCAGACTCCTGGGAATCGGTGTTGCCGTCATGACCAGAGTGTCCGGCTGAGACCCCTTTTCCATCAAGCGGGAGCGCTGTAGGACACCAAAACGGTGCTGCTCGTCGATGATGGCCAGAGCCAATTCGCGGAACTCGACGGTCCCCTGAATCAAGGCGTGGGTGCCGACGAGAAGATCGACTTCACCGGCTTTCAGTCGCGCATGCAGCGCCTCTCGTTCGCGCTTCTTCGTCGCCGAGGTCAGCAGTTCCACTCGGTATCCGGCCGCTTCGAGGACCTGGGTGCTGGTCCGATAATGCTGCTCCGCCAGCAGTTCGGTCGGCGCCATCAGGCAGACCTGGTAGCCGTTTTCGATTACGACCGCAGCGGACAAGAGCGCCACGATCGTTTTCCCGGAACCGACATCACCCTGCAGCAGCCGGGACATCGGTTTGGTCGCACGCAGGTCGTCGACGATCTCTTTGAGCACCCGCTTCTGGGCGCCTGTCAAATGAAACGGCAGGAGGCTCTTCAGCCGGTCGCGGACCCGGTCATTGATCGTGATGTGATGGTTCTTCGCGATCGCAAGTCGGCGCCGACGAATCAGCTGAAGCCCGCGTTGAAAGAGAAAGAACTCTTCGAAGATCAGGCGCCGGAACGCAGGCGTCTGGTGCTGCGCGAGCTTTGCCAGCAGGACCGCGTTCTCTTCCGGGCCTCCGCTGTCCGGAAAATGCACCTGCCGGAAACTGTCTCGCAGACCGGGGAACTTCCAGCGCTTACGTAGGGCCCCAGGCAGCGGATCCTCGAGATCCGGCTCCAGGTCTTGGATCAGCTTGAAGATGATCTGACGGAGGACGCGGCTGCTCATATCTTCGATGCGGCGATAGATGGGGACGATTCGACCGGTGTGAAGCGTAGGATCGCTCTCCTCGCCGAGGATCTCGAAGTCGGGATTGAGCATCGAAAGGGAATTCGAAAACCTGTCGAACTTGGGAACCCCGTAGAAGACCACGCTCTGCCCGCGCTTGAAAACCTTCGACAAATACTGCTGATTGAAGAACTTCACGGGCATCGATCCGGAACCATCCCGCACCAGGACTTCGAAGATTTTCGTGCCCTGGCGGCTGGTCGTATAGCCGCCCGCCACCAGGACGGTCGTTTGAATGACGCATTCCTGGTCTGCCCGGAGCGAGCGGATCTCCAAAAAGCGGCTGCGGTCCTCGTAGCGAAAAGGAAGATAGCGAAGGAGGTCCCCCGCCGTATGAATATGAGCACCCTCCAGGATCCCGGCACGACGGGGTCCCACCCCTTTCAGATAGCGAGCCGGTGTCTCCAGATCGATCGCCATTGCATCTATCCTCATCAGTCATTCTCCTTCGGTCAAGTGGCGGTTACACCAACCTCCGTACGGCCTGTCTGAGCGGACCTGCCTTCTTCCCGGCCTATGCTATAGTTGCAGCGTGAAGCTCCGGAGAGCGACGCCACTGCTGTCTCTACTTCTATTAACGTTGGCCTGCGGCAGATCTTTGGAGAAGCAGACCGAAGAGCAAGTCAGAACACTGGCTGGGGCAAACTGGGATCAAGATCAGGTCAGCGTCACGAACATCCGGCAGGAGGCGGGTGGACATGCCGTCGCGGATGTCACCGTCACGACCGCAGTAACGCTGCGCGAAGAGAACGGGAAGTGGCAACTGGATGAGATCCGCCTCGACGACCATTGGTGGGAGAAGGTGAATCGGATCGTCTCTGCGATCCAAGCCGCCCGGGCTGCCGAGACAAAGACCCGAATGGACGAGATTCGTCAGGGAGTGGATGAATTCCAAAGAGCCAACGGACAAGTCCCACAGACATCCAGCTTCGTCGAACTGATCGACAAGCTCAATCCCCGCTTTCTCGAGCCTGTCATTCGGCTCGACGGTTGGCAGAGCGCCTTCGCTTACCGCTCCCTGGGGCCGGACCGCTTCGTGCTCACTTCTCCCGGCCCGGATCGAAAGCTGGGCACCCCTGATGACATCGTCGTAGAACAATGAAGAGCAAGTTTTTCATCCTGATGGGGTTTCTCCTGCTGGCTCTGGCCATCCTTCCCTTCATGCGCTCCAGGCCTGCTTCCCTCGACTGGCACCGGGATAAGGATGAAGCCTTTCAGACGGCCCGCGCGACTCACAAGCCGGTGCTCGCCTTTCTGTATGCGGACTGGTGTACGTATTGTCGACAGATGGACTCGACGACTTTTCGAGATCCTCACGTGATCAAGGACCTGGGCCGGCGCTTCGTGTGGCTGCGGCTCAATGCCGAGACCAACCCCGAAGGAGCAGACCTGCAGCGACGCTTTGGGGTGGAGGGCTATCCGACGCTGCTGATCCTGGACGAGAGCGGAAACGAAATCGACCGTCTTTCCGGTTTTGTCCCACCCGATCAGTTTCCGGAACGGCTCCAGGCGTTGGTCGACGGACCCGATTCTTTTCCCGGCTTGGAACAGCGACTCGAGGAAAACCCGGACAGTGCCGAAGTGAACTTCAAGATCGCTTCCAAGTATCTTGAACGAAAGCAGTTTCAGGAGGCGGGAGAGCATTTCGGCAGGGCCGTGGCTCTCGATCCCGAGAATCAGTCGGGGCTGGCGGATGACGGCCTTTACTATATCGCCGGAACCGAGGCCATGCTCGGACAGGTCGACAAAGCTTTGGCAACCCTGAAGGAACTTCGCACCCGTTTTCCCCAGAGCGACTACTCCACCGAGTCATCTCTCATGCGTGCCCAGTTGCTCATTCAGAACGGGGAGGATTCAGAAGCCCGGAAAGTGCTGACCCAGTTCCTGCACGATCATCCCGATCACCGAGCGGCCGCTCAAGTACGGCAGTTGCTCGACCGGAAATCGTTCTAGCCGTCGGCCCGTACCCTTCGCCAAACCGGCGTTATCGTGTTCCCGCTGAAGGCTCGATTGACTGGTCCGTTCCAGCTTTCGCGTGCGTCTGACCGGACTCCCATGTTGGGCTGGTCCCGCGAATGGAATCGATCACGAACCCGATCGGGGAACACATGGCAAGACGACCCGCGACCCGCAGGTTTCCCAGCCAGAAGCCATCCGCCTCGAGATGCTGGAGAGCGTAGACCGAACAAGTGGGACGATAGCGACACTTTGCGACGTAACTCGCATAGTGGGACAAATGGCCTCGATAGAAGCGAACTGCGGCGATCTCGGCCCGGAGGGGGTAGGGAGTGGCCAGGGAGGCGCAGATGAGGAGGCATGCACCCCCCTGGAAAAGCCGTTTTCTCGTGACGATCCTGCTTATTTCCACTGATCTGCAAAATCGGCTATCACCGGCAACCGGAATCTCTCGCCGTTGACCGCCTTGATGATGCAGATGATGTGAATGGCAAGAATGCCAAGAGGCAGCACAACGCTGAGCAGGCAACCGATGATTTGTCCGACGACGGGGATCATGGCGATGATCAGCAGCACGACCCAAACCACGATCCAGGTGATCGTCAGCACGATTCCATACTTAGCATGCCACTGGACTTCCGCATCATCCTTTTCCGTCAACAGCGGGATCAACGCCAGGATCCCGAGATAGGCCAGAATCAACATGATGGTGCGGTTCTGGGACACTTGTCCTCCGGTCGGTGGCGGCGCCTGTGGTGGCGGAGTTTGGGATGGCGGTGGTGTCTGCGGTCCCTGCGATTGTCCGGATCCCTGCGGCGTGTCTTGCATTTACTCGTCTCCTCTTTCTTAGCAATCTCCCCAATGAAGCCTGCACAAGTTGAAAATCTGATTAACTACCTAGCATAGGAGCGATCGATTCTCAAGGGTCGCCCCCCCTGATTGCCAGCCCCTTCTCAGTGACGATCACGGTCTCTCCCTCCCGGGCCATGGGCAGCGGGCCCGGGCGGAAGCCATCGGACAGATGGATGAGACGTATCTTCCGTTGAATCTCAGTCGGGAGCCGTAGCAGATCGTCTTCCAGTGTGTGACCCGGCGCCCGGCGACTGGCTTCATGATAGATCAGGTCGGCCTCCCACAGCCAGCTTCCCGCCAGTTTGTGATGCCGACCGGCGCTGATTCGACCTCCGCGCAGGAGTTCGTCGAGAAGGGGAACCCGGTAGCAGGTGTCCCCGCTGATCCCGATCCGAGAATGGTCGAGCCGGAAACGCAACCCCAGCGTCGGTGTCGGATGCCAATTGTGCCGGATTTCCACCCCTATCCGCGGGATCACGCACGTCTCCGAATCCTCGACCAATTCCTGGAAATCGACATAGTCTTCCAGCTGCCTGAGTCGGATCTCTTTCAGGTCCGGACTGAACGACTCTTCGAAGCTCGGAAACAGGCGTTCCCTCATCGCCCGATAGACGCGCGCCGACGTGAACAGACGGGTCTTGAGTCCCAGCTCGAATCGGCGCCAGATGAGCAGCGTCTCGATTCCTCCCGCATGATCTTCGTGAATGTGAGTCAGCAACACGGAATCCAGCTCTTGGCGGTCGATACCCCGCTCATCGAGGAGCCGGAACAAGCCCGGCGGTCCGTCGATCAACAGCTTCTGGTCGCCGGCTGACAGCAAAAAGCTGGTACCGAAGTGACGCGCGCTGAACGCGTCTCCGACACCCAACACCTCGAGCTGAGCCATGGAAGTTAGTCTCGCAGAAAGGGGCTGACGTTGGTGGGTGCCCCCGGCCCGGTCAATTGACCGTCCCGTGCTATACTTCTGGCCGATGAAAAAGGTGCGTTTGGACCCGGAACAGGTCGTTCGAGCCGAGCTTCCGACCCGCTTCGGGGACTTTGAAATCTACGGCTTTCGAAACGAGGAAGATGGAGAGGAAGCCATCGCTTTGGTGAGGGGTGAGATGCCTTTCTCCGGGCAGCCACTGGTCCGAATCCATTCTCAATGTTTCACCGGGGACACCCTGCATTCGCTGCGCTGCGACTGTGGAGACCAGCTCGAACAGGCCTTGGAGCGGATCGGCGAAGCCGAGCAGGGGATCCTCATTTACCAGATGCAGGAAGGCCGCGGTATTGGCCTGATGAACAAACTCCGCGCCTATACCCTTCAGGACCGCGGCGTCGACACCGTCGAGGCCAACCTGCAGTTGGGCTTCGAAGCGGACGAGCGGGACTACTGGTTCTGTGCCGAAATCCTCCGGTTTCTGGGCGCGAAACAGGTGCGCCTGATGTCGAACAACCCCGACAAAATCAACGGCCTTCTGGACGCGGGAATTGAAGTTGTCGAACGGGTGCCTCTGATCGTTCCCTCGAACCCGCTCGTCAGCGGATATCTCCGCACGAAGAAGGAGAAGATGGGACACCTGCTGTAGCAGGGCCCTCCAGAATCAGCTTATCGGGACGAAGTTTCCAGGTTCCAAGGCGTCAAATCCCAAGGTGCCAAATCCCGGGACCATGGGAATTGGAGTCCTTGGGCCTTGGGGATTACTCTTCAGCCGGCGGAGTCGTCCATCGTTTCATCCAGGGCATCTCCAGCGCGAAACCATCCAAGGCCCGACCGATCGAATGATCGATCAGATCATCGATTGTCTCGGGCTGGTGGTAGAACGAAGGGATCGGCGGAGCGATCACCGCCCCCATCTCCGTGACTTCCACCATTCTCCTCAAGTGCCCCAGATGGAATGGAGATTCGCGGGGCATGAGAACGAGGCGACGCCTTTCTTTGAGCGTCACGTCGGCGGCTCGCGTCAGCAGGTCCTTGGTCACGGAACAGGCGATACAGGAGAGCGTGCTCATGGAGCAGGGGACCACGATCATGCCGTCGGTTCGAAAGGATCCGCTCGAGATCGAGGCACCCAGATCATCAGGGGAGTAGACCACGTCGGCCAGTGCTTCGACCTGCCGCATCGACCAATCCGTCTCCAGCGCCAGAGTGCGGGCCGAAGCCCGTGTACACACCAGATGTGTTTCCACTCCGGGCACCCGACCCAGCAACTCGAGAGTTCGAATTCCCAACATGGCCGCAGAAGCACCGGAGATCCCGACGATCAGCCGTTTCCGACTCATCGGCACAGTCTATCGCAGTTCAAAGCTCGAAAACTTCCCGGGTGAGAAATCCGGGAGCGTTTGACTGCGCTGCTCCGACACGGTCTACTATCGAGCGCATGTCCTGGTACCGGAAGCTGCACTGGCAAATCATCATCGGCCTCATTTCGGGCGTAATGTACGGCATTCTGGCAAGCACCACCGGTTTCGAGAAACTCACAGCCGACTGGATCAGTCCGTTCGGAACCATCTTCATCCGTCTCCTCAAGTTGATTGCCGTGCCGCTGGTCCTGGCGTCATTGATCTGCGGCGTCGCCTCGCTGTCCGATCTCAAACGGCTCTCGAGGATCGGAGGCAAGACCATCACCATCTACATCGGCACGACCATCGTCGCGGTGACGATCGGGCTCGTGATCGTCAACATCTTGAAGCCGGGACATCAGGTGCCCCCTGAGATGCGCGATCAACTCGAGGCGACCTATCAGTCCGACGTCGAATCGCGTACGGATATCGCCCGTCAAACGCGGGCCCAAGGGCCGCTGCAGCCATTGGTCGACATGGTGCCGGAGAATCTCTTCGGGGCGGCTGCGGACAACCGCAACATGCTCCAGGTGGTCTTCGTGGCCCTGCTGTTCGGCATTGGTCTGATCCAGGTATCGCCGGACCGTGCTCGACCCGTGATCGGGTTTTTTGAAGGTGTGAACGACGTGATCATCCGGCTCGTCGATCTCATCATGCTGATGGCGCCGATCGGGGTCTTCGCTTTGATCGCCTCCACGATCACCTCGGTAGCCGGCAATAATCTGACCCAGGTACTCGACCTGTTGGGTGCCCTGGGGTACTACTGCATCGCTGTCGTCGGTGGGCTTCTGATTCACACGATGATTACCTATCCGTTGCTGCTGCGTTTCTTTTCGCCCATGTCGGTCCCTACGTTCTTCCGAGGTATCGGACAGGCCCAGCTGGTCGCTTTTTCGACCAGCTCCTCGGGGGCGACATTGCCGGTCACCATGGAACGGTGCCGCGAGAAGCTTGGCGTCTCCGAAGAGATTACGTCGTTCGTTCTTCCCCTCGGAGCGACCATCAACATGGATGGGACAGCCCTGTATCAAGCCGTTGCCGCCGTCTTCATCGCCCAGGCCGTAGGCATGAATCTGAGCCTGACCCAGCAGCTGATCATCGTGGTAACCGCGGTCCTGGCTTCCATCGGTACCGCTGCCGTCCCGAGCGCCGGCATCATCATGCTCGTCATCATCCTGCAGGCGATCGGCGTGCCGACTGCCGGCATCGCTCTGATCCTGGGCGTCGACAGGATCCTGGACATGCTTCGCACTGTCACCAATGTGACCGGAGACGCCACGGTGTCCGTACTCGTGGCATCATCGGAAGGACAACTGGGCGAACCCGAACTCGGAGACGAGTCGGACCGGATTCGGGTCAGCTCTTCCAGCCTTTCGGAATGACCGAAAGATCTTGACCCTCCGCGACCTGGCCGCTCATCATATCTCCCGTCGTAACAGTGCAGATTACTCATGGACTAAGTCCTGGCATTGTCATTACGTGAGGAGATGAATGATGCGTTATCTCGTTCCAGTCCTTCTGATTGTCTACTCCTCTCTCGTCACGGCTCTGCCCCGCGATGTCGAATGGAAATCCAGTTTCCAGCAAGGCCTTGAGGAGGCACGCCGGGACTGGAAGCCGATGCTCATTGACTTCTGGGCCTCCTGGTGCGAGCCGTGCCGACGGATGGATCGTGAAGTCTACACGGATTCCCGATTCAAGGAGTTGGCGAAGAAGTTCGTGCTCATTCAGATCGACGTCGACCGATTCATGGCGACCCAAGCCCGGTACCACGTAGAGGCCCTGCCGACGGTGATGTTCCTCGACCCGTTCGAGATGGAGATCGCCCGCCGCGAGGGATTTACCCGGGCAAAGGATTTGGCCGCAATCATGAAGGCCGTTCCACCTGACTTTTCTGCACTGTCCGAGATCGCATCGCAGCTCGACGGTGATTCGAAGACATTTGGCGGTTTCTTCAATCTGGCGGAGTTCTACCGCGCTCACGGCCTGCCTTCGATCAGCAACCGGCACTATCGTGAGGCAATCGATGCCGCAGACCCGTCCGTCGACCACAAGCTGGTTGAATTGGCCTTCGGAAAGATCGGGCTGAACGACCTGTCTGCCGGAGACAAGAAGAGCGCCGAGAAGGTCTTCAAGCAGAGACTCGAGAAGTGCCCTGGCTGTCCCATGACTCCCATGCTCCTGATGGGTCTGGGCAAGACCTATTTCGAGATGAAGAAGAATTCGCGGGCAAGAAAGGTCTTTGAAGAGCTTCTGCGAGACTATCCCGACAGCGAGTATGCGGCTGTCGCCCGCGAAGCCCTCAACGCCCTGAAGTAATGGGCCGAGGCCGGCGAACCTTTTTGATGCTCCGTGCGTTCTTCCTGACAGATCGGCCGGATGGTATAAGTCGATCGGACAAGAGGCGCATGGATCTCGAAGAACTGCTCGAGCGTTGCCGACGGGGCGAAAACCTTGCCTGGGAAAACCTTGTCCGCCTCTATCAGGGCCGCATCTTCGGTCTGTGTCTTCACTATGTCGGCAATCCGGACGACGCACGGGACGTCGCTCAGGAGGTCTTCGTGAAAGTCTACCGAAAGCTGCGCTCCTGCCCGGGGGCGGAGCACTTTCTGCCCTGGCTGTTGACGATCTGCCGAAATGCCTGTCTCGATCACCTCCGGCGGCGCAAGGCTCGACCCCAAACCACCGAGCTGGAGACGGTCCGGTTCGTTCGGGGGCAGGAGCGAAATCCCGAGGAACAGGCTTTGGCCGACTCGAGAAAGAATCTGTTGTACCGGGCCCTGCAAAGGTTAACGCGGATGAACCGCGAAATCGTGCTGCTCAAGGAGATCCAGGGCCTCAGCCTGGAAGAAATCTCGACTGTTTTGAGGATACCTCTTGGAACCGCCAAATCACGCTCGCACCGGGCGAGGCTGGAACTGGCGGAGCAACTCTTGAATATGCCCGAGGCCGAGGGTCGTTTGAAGACAGAGGGTTAGAAGCAACATGCGGTGCGAAGAGTTCGAGCAACGGCTGGCCGGCTTGACTGCCGGGCGCCTGAGAGATCCGGAGGAAGACGCCTGTCTTCGGCATGCCGCGACCTGTGCCAAGTGCACGCGGCTGTTGGAGACCGCGCGCGGAGACTGCCGGGTTGAACCCCCGAACGGGCTGCTCGAGAGTGTGCTCGAGCAAACGACGGGCCGAGCCTGCGGGGACGCGCGGGAATTGCTCTGCGACTTTGTGGATGGAACTCTTCCTCACGGCGAGGACGCGTTGCTGAAGGGCCATCTACGGGTTTGTCCACGATGTCGGGCCCTCGCTGATTCGCTCGAGATCTCCCATGTTTTGCTGGCGGAGCTGGCCGAAGCGGATCCCGGTCCCGGCTTTACCGCTTCGGTCCTCGAGGAAACGAATCGTCTACCGCAGCGACCCGAGCAATCCGTTGATGCGCTCCTGGCTTTCGTCCGTTCTTTGTTTCTCCGACCCCGTTTTGCGCTCGAGGCTGCCTACGTCGGCGCATTGCTTCTCTTCGGTCTTTACGGCCTCATCCCCGGTGAGCCGCTGCAGCCCAAGTTCTTCTCCGCCGGTCCAACCGTGACCGAGATGCATCAAAAGGCGACTCGATTTACTTCGGCTGCTGTTGCCGACCTTTCGAATCGCAGCCGAAGTCTTGAAATCCTGGCCTCAGCCTGGACAAAGACAACGGGTGAGACGCTGAGAGTCTACTCGGCGACGACGTTCGTGGAACTCGAAGGGCGCTATGCCGGCGTATGCACCTGGCTCGCCGAGACTTGGCAGAATGCACGGTTCCGCGCAGGAAGAGAATGGAATGAGCTTACCGATGGTCGACCGGGTTCCTAGTCGTGGCGAACCTCTTCGCCAATCCGTGCGTTAGTCCTCTGGAACAAGCTGCTGACGAGACCACGGCACCAGCGTGAGCTGCTGAACCGGGTCGAGATGGATCCGAAAGGATCGGCTGAGTTCCGATGCAGTTACACCGAGAGATCGGAGGAGAATCAACATGAATGAATCACAAAGCAATTTCGAGTCGGCACCTCAAGCTCCGCCTCGACCGAGACCGGAACCAGTTCCTTATCAGTCCTACCAGGGATTACAGGATGTGCGGAGGAAGTCTCCGATTGTGGCCGGTTTGCTGTCATCGCTTCCGGGCCTTGGTCAGGTCTACGTCGGCTACTACCTCCAGGGCTTCGTCAACGTCATCATCGTCGGAGCCACGATCAGCCTCATGCAGAGTCGACTGGGAGACCTGATGCCGCTGACCGCCTTCTTCCTCGTCTTCTTCTGGCTGTTCAACGTGATCGATGCTTCACGCCGGGCGATGTTCTACAACGAGGCCATGGCGGGAACCGACCTTGGTGCGTTCCCTGAGAACTTCCGGATGCCGGGCGGCCAGGGTACGCTGGTGGGAGGCGTCGTGATGATCGTTCTCGGCGGAATCGCGCTTTCCCACACCCTGTTCAATGTGCCGATGGACTGGCTCAAGGATTGGTGGCCGGCAGCTCTGGTCATCGGAGGCGTGCTGCTTCTCGTGCAGTCGATGCGGACGAGCGGGAAGACCGGCAGCCGATCGTGAATGAATCGGTGCATGAACGTGAGTGCCATGCGGTATCCCAGTCGCCCCGGACGGACCGTGCCCTGGCAGCGCCAGTCATCCACTGATCCGCCCAGCTGCCGGCCGTGGTCGGTTCGGGGCGACATGCCAGGGAGTCGGCGCCGGTGCACGGGGTCACTCACGGGTTCGTCCGTGCACTGATCTGCAGACATCGGCCGTTTCGCCTATCTGAATCCTCCCGTACGTTTCAGGAACCGGTACTCGTGCCAGATGAGAAAGACGATCAGGGCGTCGAAGGCGGTCAACAGGATCAGGGCGACGGAGTGAGTGAGGCTGTAGCGGTACAGCTGGTAACCGATGAACGCTACCAGGAAGACCAGTGCCGACGGGTATGCCCAGAGCTTGTCTCGAAACAGCCCGACGACCAGGAAGATCTTCACTGCCCCGTGGAACAGCAAATAGATCGCGCCGAATTGCTGGGTCGAAGCCGAGAGACCATGGACGGCATGGACCAGGTAATTGGCGATGACGTCGTTCGGGTCCTCCGACAGTTCGTGCTGGGTCAGAAAGGCGACGATCTGATTCAGGGTCTCCTTGCTGATGAGAAGCAGCAGGATCCCCCCGACAATCTCGAGGACGCCATCGACAGCCTTCAGGAAGATGCCGATTCTGAAGAGCTGTCGAAACCTTTTCTCTGTCAGCATGCACGCTCTCGTTTACCTGGCATTCTGGCTCAGTCCGTGAAGATTCTCCACTACCCCACTTCTGGATGGACTTCCCGAACCGACACTCCTATTCTGCTTCAGTTGCCGGGGTTGGGAGCAGGATGAGTGCTCAAAGAGGACCTGCGCCTATGGGGCGTATTCGACACCTACTCGACCCACGCTGGGTCGATCAACCGTCCTATGTGTCCTGTCAGCCTTATCGGTCCTATTCCTCTCCGTCCTGTTTCCTCCCAGCCCCACTCCTCCGAGCCATGCGGTCCAGCAAGACCGCAGCCTTCGCGGTCTGGGTGGGGAGCGTCGAGAGGTCGGCCGTTTCCTGATCGGTGTGACCACCGCTTCCCATCAGACCCAGGCCGTCGAGCACCATGGGGACTTCGGAGGCGATAAAGGACACATCGGCCGCACCGGCGTTCCGAGGATTGACGGCAGTGACAGGACCGAGTCCGAGATCACGGCTCACCTCATCGAGCCGCCTCAGCAGGCGGCGATTGCCCTCCGTCGGGGCCATGGGCGGATATCTCTCGAAGAAGGAAAGGACGGCATTCGTCTCGGGCAGATGGTCGGAGACCACCGCTTGCATGGTGCCCTCTGCATCTTCGAGCTGTTCGGGCGAGAGAGCCCGCAGATCCCCCACCACGACAGCCTTTCCTGCCACCACGTTGGACTTGCCGAAAGCGCTGCCGCGAGTGCCGTCGGAATCGAGGTCGACATCGGTGCCGCCGACCATGACACCCGGACTGAAGGTCAGATCGGGTACGGCGGAGAGACACTGATAGAATCCGTCGAGGATGCGGGACGCCTCGAAGATCGCGCCGGCGCCGACTTCGGGCTGGAAAATCTGAGAGGAATGTGCGGGGTTGCCGGCGATCGTCAATCGCCAGCTTGTGGAGCCGCGTCGAGCGATCACGGCCGTGGTCGGATCGCCGTCACCATCCTCGAAACCCAAGGCAAAGGAAGCGCCTTTGCCGGCATCGACGAGGTCGCGCCGGGCCAGTTCCACAGGATCTCCGGCGTCTTCCTCGTCACCGCTCAGGACCACGATCACGTGCAGACGGTCGAGTTCCCCGGCTGCCTCGAGCGCCTTGAGGGCGTACAGCATCACGACGTCGCCCCCTTTCATGTCGATCACGCCGGGGCCCCGAATACGATTGCCCGGAAGACGTTCGAAGTGCTGGAAAGGACTGTCCGAGCTGAACACCGTATCGAGATGACCGATCAACAGCGCCTTCGTCGTAGCGCCGTGACCGGCACGCTCTGCGATTAGGTGCCCCGCCCTACCGAATGTACGTCCATCGACCCAGCGAGTGGTAAACCCGAGGGCGCGAAACTCCGTTTCCAGGACCTTGCCGACTCGTCGAACGCCGGCGAGATTCTCCGTGCCGCTGTTGATCTCGACGAGTCGTCCGAGCAGGGTCTCCGCCTCATTCCGATGTGCATTCGCGTAGTCGACGAGCAAGTGCTCCCGGGCTGACAATCCGGCCGCTCGAGCGAACAGCGCACCGGCAAAGAGAAACGGCACCAACGTGAGCGCAACTGTTTTGGCTGACATCGGTGTCATTCTTCCACTTGGGACAGCGTTTTGTGAAACGGCCCACGGCGTCAAGACCGGCCGACGCTTCGCCAGGCGCTCCATTCCGTCTGGGGAGTTTCAACTCCGAGCCAGTCCAGCGCTTCCGCCAAATCTCGGAACACGCCGAATTGCTCATCCGGAAGATCGTAGACCAGCTGAAACTGACGGGAGATGCCAAAGTCGAGGTCTCCCGGAGCGACAACGGCTCTTTGGATACGGCTCGACGGTGGTAGCAGGCGATACAGGGCACGGATCGTGAGACTTCCGTTTGGCCCATGCCCGTTTCGAGCGAACTCGACGACGCGGTCGAATCCGCTCTCACAGTCGCCGTCTGAAGCAACTTGCTCCCCGTAGGCGCACAGATCGTCTTCTTCGGCAGTTGTGTCGATGACCAAGTGTACAACTTGCAGATTCCGGTGAACTCGGTAGCGAATGGACATCAAGTCAGGCTCCATGTGCTCTCCATTTCTCGGTCTTCAACCTTTCCAGTACACTGCAAACTGCCGCCCCGTCAAAGATTTTCGGCAATACCGAAAGCCCGGAGAGTGCAATTGATTCTGCAGTGGCTTCGGCTTACGCCATTCACCTCACTTCACTCTTCCTGCTATGCTCTTTCGGTCCAAGACCCGAGTTGAACGGAAGGTGGCGACCATTAAGATCCGAGATACGATCGAAGCCATTCCTGGGGGGATGATGGTCGTCCCCCTCTTGGCAGGGGCCGCCATCAACTCTTTTTTCCCTCAAGTCCTTGCAATCGGAGGTTTTACCACAGCACTCGCCAAAGGAGCGCCTGCCCTGATCGGTGCGTTCCTCCTGTGCATGGGTGCCGGGATCACCCTGCGAACTGCTCCTCGGGCTCTTCGCACCGGAGTCGTGGTCACGCTGACCAAATTCGTGGTGGGAGCGGGTATCGGTCTGGCCGTAGCGACCCTCTTCGGAAGCGAAGGGCTGCTCGGACTTTCATCCCTCGCCATCATTGCCGCCATGACGAATACGAATGGGGGACTCTACGCGGCTCTCGCGGGTGAGTTTGGTGATGAGTCCGACGTGGGCGCCATCGCCATTATTTCGATCAATGACGGCCCTTTCCTCACCATGATTGCCTTGGGCGGGGCGGGCATCGCAAGCATCCCCTTTCTGGGACTCGTAGCGGTTGTAGCTCCGATTCTGATCGGAATGATCCTTGGCAATCTCGATCCTCGCATGAGGGAGATGCTGCTGAAAGGAGGGCCCGTTCTGATTCCCTTCTTCGCTTTCGCGCTGGGAGCCGGCATCGACCTGGTCACGCTTCTCGAAGCCGGCCTTCCGGGGATTCTTCTGGGCTTCGCCACGACCGCAATCGGCGGATTCTTCACGATCCTGGCCGACCGTGCCGCGGGGGGCTCCGGAATTGCTGGTGCCGCAGCATCCAGCACGGCCGGGAACGCGGTGGCAACGCCCGCAGCCATCGCGATCGTCGACCCTTCACTGCGCTCCCTTGCCGCAACGGCAACGCCCCAGGTGGCGGCCTCGACGGTGACGACGGCGCTGCTCACGCCGATCTTGACGAGCCTCGTGGCAAGAAGAGTAAGAAGAGCGAGAAGAGGTTCCGAGTTTCGAGTTCCGAGTTCCGCAGAGTAGGACGTCCTGTATTAGACTCTTCACGACGTGAGACCTTTACTTGCACTGACAATGGGGGATATCAACGGAGTCGGGCCCGAGATCCTGGCCAAGGCTCTGGCTATGACCGAACTGCGCCGGCAGGCGCGAATGATCGTCATCGGTGACAGGAAGTCCTACGACGAATCGCGGAGGTTTGCTCCAGGTGCTCCCGGCCTGTACCGTGTGGACCGGCCGGAAGAAGCCGACTGGGACGACGAGGAGAGAGTACCGCTACTGGATGCAGGTCTCGACATACCCGAACGCCGCCCCGGGAAGCTCGACCCCGAAGCAGGCCGGTGCGCCGTCGCGTGGGTGAAGCTCGCGGCCCGGCTGGCACTCGAAAGATCGGTTGATGCCCTGGTCACGGCCCCGCTCAACAAAGAGGCGATTCACCGCGCCGGATTTCGGTATCCCGGGCACACCGAGTTGATCGCCGAAATGACCGGCGCCCGAAGCTACCGTCTGGGGCTTTTCTCCGAGCATATGAGGGTCGTACACAACTCGACCCACTGCTCTCTGCGGGAGGCCATCGAACTAACCAAGACGCCGCGAATTCTGGAAACGCTGAAGATCGCCGGGACCGCATTGGATCGGCTGAGTCTCGAGAAACGCCGCATTGCCGTTTGCGGTCTCAATCCTCATGCCGGAGAAGGCGGCGCCTTCGGACGAGAGGAGATTGACGAGATCGCGCCGGCTATCCAGGCAGGACGGGAGGCCGGCCTGGACTGTTCCGGGCCGTTTCCCGCCGATACGATCTACAATCGGATGCAGGCCGGTGAGTTCGAACTCGTCATTGCCATGTATCACGATCAGGGACACGCTCCCATGAAACTGATCGCAATGGATGAGACAGTCAACGTGACCGTCGGTATTCCGATCATCAGAACGTCGGTCGACCACGGGACCGCATTCGACATTGCCGGAACGGGGCGGGCCCGCCCCAACAGCTTGAAGGCCGCCATCGAGTTGGCTGTCCGCTTCGCTCGAGATGATGAAGGATGAGTTCCTGTCCTCAGGTCATCATCATCGCCGATGATCTGACCGGTGCTGCAGATGCCGCGGCCGGAATCGCGGCTCGAGGGCTGGTCACTTTCCTTCCGCTGGCCCGGATCCCGTCGGCGCCGACCGACGCTCTGGTCTTTACGACTGAGAGCCGGGCGCTGAGTCGAGATCAGGCCGTCCGCAAAACTCGTGATCTCGTGGCCCGACTGAAAGAATCGGGTTCCCTCGACACCGCACGCATCGTGTACAAGAAGATCGATTCGACTCTTCGGGGACATCCGGCTGCCGAACTGACCACTCTCATGGAGGAGACCGGCTCGAACCGGGCCCTGGTGGCGCCGGCCTTTCCGGCTCAGGGGCGGACAACGATCGGCAGCCGCCAGTTCGTAGCGGGTGTTCGCTTGGAGAATACCGAGTTTGGCCGGGCGATCGAGACTTCGGACCTCACGAAGATCTTCGCAGACGCTCATGATCTGGTGACCCCCCTCAGCCTGGAGGAGATTCGTTCTTCGCAGGAGCGGCTCCGATCCCTGTTCTGCAGAGCGGTTCCGTACCTGGTTCTGGCAGACGCCGAGACGGAAGACGACCTCGTTCGGCTGGCGCAAGCCGCCTCGGCAGCCGGGCTCCGCCTCTTCTGCGGTTCGGCCGGCCTCATTTCTGCGCTGTTGGGTCTGGACGGATGGACGTCCGAGGTCCCTGCACCCGATCTGCCGTCCATGAGGACGGGCCCCGGCCTGGTCGTGGCGGGGAGTCGCCACGCCCGAACGCGAGAGCAGATCCGCTTCATCGAGTCGAAAGGCGCCGTCGTCCTCCGAGTGGCTCCCAGACCGCCGATGTCGGCTTCCGAGTTCTCGGCATCGGTCCGACGAGCTTCCCGGGCTCTGCAAGATGGCCAGCATGTCGTTCTGGCACTCGAGGAAGAAGAGGATGCGTCGCCGGATTCAACGGAGGTCGCGCGGCTTTTGGCCGGGGTCTGCCTCGAGGTGGTCCGCCACACCTCTCCTGCTTTCCTTGCCCTGACGGGTGGGGACACCGCTACGGCGGTGTGCAACGCCCTCGACGTGTCCGCCATTCGGCTCCTGGGTGAGATCGCTCCCGGCATTCCCCAAGCACGGCTGCAGGGAGGTGTCCTCTCAGACTTGCCGGTCGCGACCAAGGCCGGCGGCTTCGGCGGACCCGACGCCCTGGCAGTCGTACTGCAGTACTTCCAATCGGGTTCAAGGGTTTGACGGGCACCGAATCACCAATGGAACTGCGCTATACCCATCCTTCTGAATGTGAGGCCGGGACCCTCCTCCGTCTCCTCGAGCGGAGCTACGCTCCACTCGTCGAGAGCGAACCCGAAATCTGGGCACAAGAACAGAAAAACTGGAAAGCATCGGATCGGGCGGTGTTCGAAGATCCGGAAACCGTCGGAGCCTGCACATTTCTGAGCTGGCTTGGGAAGGATCTGGTCGGGTTCTTCTCCTTTGACCCAAGGCCGCAACCGATCGGTCTCGTCGGTCACAACTGCATCCTTCCATCGTTTCGGCGACGAGGCTTCGGGACCCAACAGATCATGGAACTCCTGCGTCGGCTCAGGTCGATGGAAATCAGGGAAGCAAGGGCCTCGACGCTCGATCACCCGTTCTTCGTCCCGGCACAGCGCATGTACGTCCGCTGCGGATTCCGCGAAGTCCGAAGGAATTCGTGGGATCGTGACGACAGGAGAAACCTGATTTGCTACGCGAAGACGATTGGATAGGGCCCGGAGTCAAGCCACCCGCTTGACCTTGCCGGAGGCTCCCAGCACACTTTTCCGAGGGACTGGAGGTATCGAGTGGCAACCAGGAACGTCCATCTTTTCGTGTTTGACACCCTTTCGGACTGGGAGCCGGGATATGCCGTTGCCGGAATCAACGATCCCACCTTCCAGCAACACCCAGATCAATTCCGCGTGCAGACCGTAGCGTCGAGGCCGGAACCGGTGACGACCATGGGTGGCATTCGGATCGAGCCCGATCGCACCCTGGCTGGCCTGGCTGCCGAGGAGAGCGCGATGCTGATCCTTCCCGGTGGGGCGATCTGGGATCGAGGCGGGAACCCCGAGGCCGTCGAGGTGGCCGCAGCCTTCCTCAAAGCCGGCGTGCCTGTCGCGGCGATCTGCGGTGCGACGGCCGGACTGGCTCGCGGCGGATTGCTCGACCATCGGAAACACACGAGCAACGCACGAGGGTATCTGGCAGCGACCGAATACGGGGGCGCGGCGTTCTACGAAGACCTGCCGGCTGTCACCGATGGCGACCTGATCACGGCTTCAGGTACCGCTCCCGTCGACTTTGCGAGGCACATCTTTCGTCGGCTCGATCTTTACACGGCTGAGGTCCTCGATGCATGGTACGGACTCTTCAAGACCGGAAAGGCTTCTTACTTCGACGAACTCATCAAGGCGGCCGGCTCCTGACAAACTCGAGACGATCATCCGGATGTCGGTGTGAAGGGTGCTTGACCTTCACTTGCCCGACGATTACGATTCCTGACGAAGCAATGGTGTCCACCCACTCCCTGGACACTGCTCTTTCCGCGAGTTACATGGGAGAAGCGTGGCATGCGGCCCAAGGCGAAACCTGTAAGGCGGGACCAGTCCAGCAGCGAGCAGCGCGCGCCTGCCGACCACGTCCCGATGCCGGAGGGGTCCACGGGAGCCCTCGCTTCATGCGAAATGCTTCTGGACGTCATCGACGAACTGCCCGGCATGGTTTTCGTGAAGGACCTGTCGGGCCGCCTCCTCACTATCAACCGCAACCTCGAGCGGATTCTGGGTCGCTCTCGAGAGGAAGTCGTCGGCAAGACGGTCCACGACCTCTTTTCCGAGGAACGCGCCGAGGCTTACCTCATACATGACCGCGAGGTCCTCGAGAGCGGGCACAGCGTCCAGCGCGAGGAGTTTCTCGATCTACCGGGAGGAGGCCAGCGCTTCCTGGTCGTGACGAAGTTTCTGCTTCATGATCGTGAGAGCAGACCTTACGCCCTCTGCGGTGTTTCGACCGACATCACCGAACACAAACGCCTGGATGAGGCCCTCCAGCAGAGCGAATCACGGTTCCGCTCGCTCGTCGAGACAACCAGCGACTGGATTTGGGAAATCGACGCCCAGGGTCTGTACACGTACGCCAGCCCGAAGGTCGAGGATCTCCTGGGCTACGAGCCAAGTGAAATCATCGGAAGAAGCCCCTTTGACCTGATGCCGCCCGAGGAGTCCGAACGCATCTCCGGACTCGTGACGCCTCTGTTGGAGGCCGGAGCACCCATCTCTGGAATTCGAAATCTAAACAGACACAAAGACGGCCGGCTCATCTGGCTCGAGACCAGCGCCGTTCCGGTTCGCGATGCCGACGGCAACCTGTGCGGTTTTCGGGGGATCGACCGCGATGTCATGGAGCGAAAGAGTGTCGAGGATGAACTGCGACTGAGCGCCGAGCGACTGCGCCTGGCTCAAGCCGCCGCGGACGCGGGGGCCTGGGAGCTGAATCTCGACACTTCGTTGGCCAGTTGGAGCGAGGAGTGTCACCGCCTGTTTGGAGTCGAGCCGTCAAATCCTGATCCCCTGGGCACCTGGATGACACGAATTCACCCCGAAGACCTGGACCAGGTCCAACAAGCCATCGACCAGTGCGCCAAGCAAGGCGGCGTCGAAGTCGCCTATCGATATCAGCACCCGGATCGCGGCCGACGCTGGATTCTCAGCAAGGCGAGGACCATGCAGCACACCGACGGGCGCGATCGCATTTTCGGCGTGAGCATCGACATCACGCGCGTCAAGCGACTCGAAGAGGATCTCCGGCAGGTAAGAGACGATCTGGAGCGGCGCGTCCGGGCACGAACGGCCCAATTGTCTCGCACGGTTGAGGCCCTGCACGCCGAGGTTGCCCAGCGCGTCGAGGCCGAGGAAGCGCTCCAAAATCGCTCTCAGCAACTTCGGCTCCTGTCCACAGAGCTGACGTTGGCAGAACAGAAGGAACGGCAGCGGATGAGCCAGGTTCTCCATGACGGATTGCAGCAGCTCCTGGTCGGCACGAGATTCCAGCTGGGCCATCTGGAACGCTCCACGGCCGATGCGGAGACCCGCCGAGCGGCTCACCAGATCAGTGCACTCATCGAGGAATCCATAGAGATCTCGCGCTCGCTCACCGCGGAACTCAGCCCGCCCGCCCTACATCTCGGCCTCTCTCCTGCCCTCGAGTGGCTTGCAGACTGGATGGCGGAACGACACGGCTTGATCGTCCAGCTGCGGGGACAGCGCTCCCTGGACTCGCCGGCGGAGGACGTGACCATTTTGCTTTTTCAAGCAGTTCGAGAACTCCTGTTCAACGTGGTCAAACATGCCGGTGTCAAGACCGCCCAAGTCGACATGAGCCAGAAGGACGGAAGCCTTCGGCTCGTCGTCAGCGACTCCGGAACCGGGTTTGATCCAGCCCGGCTGCGCGCCGAAGGAGGGAGTTCCTTCGGAGTGGGTCTGTTCGCAGTCAGGGAACGTCTGAATCTCCTGGGAGGTCGGATGGAGGTCAAGAGTTCGCCCGGACAAGGATCCCGGATCACGTTGGCGGCCCCTCTCGCCCACTCCTCCGAGCCGGGTTCGTGACGACGCAGTACTGAATGAAGCGGACCCGTCTCGCAGACTCGGGCATACGGCGGCCTGTCCGGTAAGGATGTAGCGCCTCTGGTACACTCTCTTGCGCGGGGAGACTGAGGAGGATGGAGTATGAGGGAAGCGGCGACTCGGTCGCTCGATCAGTCGTTGGTGAACTGGCTGGAACAACGGATCATCCGGAAGTTCCTCGCCGAGAGCCGGCTGGTCGGAGAATCGCTCCTCGACGTGCCTTGCGGCTACGGGCGTTTCTGGGGGACATTCGCCGACTTTGATCTCCGCCTCGTCGGGATCGACCGCGATCCCGAGATGATCCAGAAGGCAGCCTGCTCCCCTGACCGGAACGGCCACAGCCACCCACTTTGCGGCAGTGTTTTTGCCCTGCCCTTTGAGGACGACTCCTTCGACTGCGTGACCTGCATCCGTCTCCTGCACCTTCGATTCAGCGACCTCGAACGTCTATCCATTCTGCGTGAGTTGACGCGGGTATCGCGAAGATTCGTCATCATCAGCATCTACCAACCCACGCCTCTTCACGGCCTCTGGCGACACTTCAAGGGGACTCCGGACCGACTGAGGTTCACAACTTCGAAGCAGCTTTCCGATCTGCTCCTCGAGAGCGGGCTCGAACTGCGAAGCTCACGGCCCTTGCAGCGGGGCCTACACATGCAGACCTTCCTCCTGCTGACCAAAGCGACACAGGCGGCCGTCTGAGGGAAGCTCGAAGCTCGCGAACCCCCGTCGTACTGTCACGCCCCTCCGGAGTGACAGTCCGTACAAGACATCTGTCGCCAGATTCCGCCGATGGGATAGGGGTGCTGGAAATCCAGGCCCTGACTATTCTCCATGTACTGCACGGCCCCCGGCTTGCCCTGCGACTCAATGATGTGACACGTATTGCAGTCATGCGGCACGATCTTGCCCTCCGGCGACTGATGCTTTCCATCATGACAGCGCCAACAGCCTGGAAAGATCCAATGCCCCACGTTGTCGGGATACTCGGTCCAGCGAACCTTCATGGCGGGAAAGAAGTTCTCGTCGTAGATTTCTTGCAGTTGCCCGACTGTCTTCATGAGTTCCTCATTGTTCGATGACAGAAGGTCGGGGAACTTCTGCTGGTAGAAGTCGTGGATCCCCCGCTGGATCGCCTCGTAAGCTTCGGTGCTCGTTGCATAGGTCTTCGAGAGTACCTTGACCGCCTGCTCCTTGATGAAGGGCAGCTCCGAGTTGATCGTTCCGGATGCCAAAGCGAGATTTATTGCTTCGACCGGCGACAGATAACGGTGGGTCGGACGGTTGTGACAGTCCATGCAATCCATGGTCCGTAGTTCACCCTTGGCCCGCTGCTCTTTCGTAAGCGGAGATTGGGTGGAGCTGTATTCCACAGTCTTCCCGGTGAGCAGGTAAGTGATCCTCACCCACGGAATCGTCTGGCGATTCTTGCCTGTGGCGATGTACTCGACCTTCACGTTCCTGGCGACGTGCCAGTGGATCCCCTCTGCCGTGGCGGTGAGAGGCGTCTTTCCGCCGATCTTGAGCAGCAAAGTGATATCCCAGCGAGAGTTGTTCTGGTCGGACAGAAAGAAGGTCTCGGGCTCCTCCTTCCCGCCCCAGAACGCCTTCGGCCAATGACATTGTTCGCAGACCTGGCGGGCCGGGCGAAGGTCCGTGATCGTACCCGGAATGGGCCTCGGATACTTGTTGAACAGTGTGGCATACACCTGATACAGACCCGACAATTTCGAGCGCACGTACCAGGAGGCCCCCGGGCCGATATGACAACCAACACATTCGACCCTGGCGTGAGGGGAGTCTTCGTGAGTGGTGAACTCGGGCTTCATCACGGTGTGGCACAACTGCCCGCAGAACGTCACCGAATCCGTGTACTGATACGCGCGATAACCGCCATACACCGAGAAGAACAACAAGGTGGTGGAGACGACGAGGAAGGCAAACGTCGCATTTCGATGGCTGGCATTGTTCAGGTCGATCGTCGGGAACCGGGGGATGGACCGCTGACCGGTCCTGCGCCACCGCCACCACTCGATCAGCATCCCGACGGGAATCAGTGCGAGCCCAAAGAGAATGAACGCAGGGACCAGGATGAATATGACGAGTCCGGCATAGGGAACCTGGTTTGGCTGAGACAAGGTATGGAAGATGAACAAGAAGACGAAGACCGTAAAAGCCAGCACTGCCAGCGCGCTCCCGAAGTAGCTCACCCAGTTGTGAAAAGTCTCCGGGAGCTTCATGATCTCCTCCGACTCCGCTCAAAAACTCCAACACAAAGAAACTGCCTGCCTGCGCTCGGGTCGCCCTGCTGACCCCCTTGGTTCTTCATTCCACAATGCCTTCATCGGCTCGATTCTTCAAGAGACTGGGAAAAGGGAAGAAAGGGCGACTTCAACTTCCCACTCAGCTATCCTGAGAAAGAGAGCACCCCCGGAAATAAGAGCGGAATCCATGTGAATGGCGCAACCAGAAGCTTCACCAACGCCGGCCGGCGAATCTGAGATCCTTTGGGCGCCTTCGCGGCGACGCATTGACTCCAGCAACATGACCCGGTTTCGCAGGCGGATCGAACAGCAGACAGGTCAACCCCTGTCGAGCTATCAGAACTTGCACGCTTGGAGCATCGAATCTCCTGGAGAGTTCTGGAGGGAGGTGCTGGACTTCTGTTCGATTCGGCGATCCGGAAGTTCCTCGCCGGAACTGACGTCACTGGAAATGCCGGGTGCACGCTGGTTCCCCAATCTCCGAGTCGATTTCACACGAAATCTTCTGGAGTCCGATTTCTCGGGTCCGGCCATCATCGCCGCTCGAGAGGATTCGAAAGCGCCTCGGGAAGTCTCGGCCGACCAACTTCGCAGCCATGTGTCAGCCGCGGCGCATGCCCTCCGAAACCTGGGAATCAAGGATGGAGATCGCGTCGCCGGCTACCTCGCCAACGTCCCGGAAGCAATCGTTGCCTGCCTGGGTAGTGCAGCGGCCGGTGCAATCTGGAGCAGCACCTCTCCGGATTTCGGGCTCAAGGCACTCGTGGATCGCCTGTCCCAGATTCGGCCGCGCGTCGTCTTCACCAGCTCCGGTTACCACTACGGCGGCCGCCAGTTCTCCACCGATGACGTGGTTCGCAATCTCAAAGGCCAGGTTCCGTCCATTGAAACCATCGTGAACGTCGGGCCCGCTCGAACGAGTCCGGCAGACATGATTTGGGAAGACTTTCTCGAATCCGGCTCGGGCTCTGACTGGCCAATCATGGAGCGGCCCTTCAACCATCCGCTCTACATCCTGTTCTCCTCCGGGACTACCGGAAAACCCAAGTGCCTGGTCCACGGAGCGGGAGGGACACTGATCCAACACCTCAAGGAGCTGAGCCTCCACTGCGATCTGAAGCCCGGTTCCCGTCTGCTCTTTTTCACGACATGTGGGTGGATGATGTGGAACTGGCAACTCTCCGCACTTGCCCTCGGCGCGACCCTGTGCCTCTACGACGGCCATCCCGGTTATCCGGCTCTGGACCGGCTGTGGCAGGTCGCACGTGACCTCGAGGTCACTCATTTGGGGACCAGCGGCCGGTATATCGAAGCCTGCATGAGAAAGGACGGTCGCCGAGTCCGTGCAGGCGGCAGGCTGAAGACCGTTCTCTACACGGGTTCTCCTCTGTCTCCCGATGGATTTCGCTGGGTCTACGAGAGCGTCGGTGACGATATCCATCTTGCCGGCATCAGCGGCGGGACGGATATCGTTTCATGTTTCGTTCTCGGCAATCCCAACCTGCCCGTTCGGGCGGGGGAGATTCAGTGCAAAGGGCTGGGGGCGGATGTCGTTGCGCTGGACGAATCCGGCCGAGAAATCGTGGACCGCCCCGGCGAACTGGTCTGCAAACGACCTTTGCCTTCCATGCCCCTGGAATTCCTCGATGACCCGGACGGGGCCAAGTATCGGCGAGCCTATTTCGAAAAGTATCCGGGGTTGTGGACTCACGGCGATTTCATCGAGTTCCGGTCCGGTAGCGGCGGGATCGTGATCTACGGTCGCAGTGACGCCACACTCAATCCGGGAGGAGTCCGGATCGGTGCGGCCGAGATCTACGGAGCCCTGACACGGGTTCCCGAGTTGACCGGAGCTCTGGTCACGGGCTGGACACCGCCGGGCCGATCGGACGAAGTGATCGTCCTTGCGGTTACCGTCCGCGAGCCTCATCCGACTCCATCCGCAGCGCCCTCCGAACTCGCGAACCGAATTCGCACGACACTCAAAGAGGCCTGCTCCCCTCGGCATGTCCCGCGCGAGATCTTCATTGTCGGGGGAATCCCGGTCACACGCAGCGGCAAGGTCGTGGAGCTCACGGCAAAGGCCATTCTGGCGGGCCATGAGGTCACCAACCGTGAGGTCCTCGCGGATCCGACTCTGCTCGAGGAGTTCTCGAGAATCCGCCATCGTTTGCTGGAGAAGTATGGGAGCAATTCTTCGGACTAGAAATCAATCAGTGAGGTCGGAGCCTCGACTCAAATATGAAAAGAACATCCGCCACGAGACTGTTTACCCGTGTCGATACCTTCATCCCGATTCACCTTGTTCCCCCTTCGATCGTCGTCCTCTCAGGGCTTCTGCTGCTGTTCTCGGGTGGCGTGCGACTTCTCGCCTCCGACCGGGACTCGCCGAAACGTCCCGATCGCCACGAAAGTTCTCCGTCGGGAATAGCCCCTCCCCAGGACGAGGAGTCTCCTCCGGAAGCTGCCCCAGGGCAACATGCGAACGCGAAGTCGGTCTGGCAGGGCCGCGTTCAGAAATTCGGGGAGAAGACCCTCCGCCGCTATGAAGATTTCAACTATGAAGGATTCTATCCTCGACTCGACTGGATCGCCCCAAGATCAGGCCCCGCCGGAGGAGCCCGATACTGGAAACCGGATGCCATCGGCCCTGTCGACGTGATGGGCGCCGCCTTCTACTCGTGGAGGCGTTATCAACTCTACAGTTTCAAGATTGGCATGATTCCTCATCGGGGAGAGCACATTCCCCCCGAAACGCTGGAAACGGAGAGCATCGAACAGTTGGGAGACATCGACCGGTCCGGGTTCTCGAAGCTCAAGCTGTATGGTGCAGCGCGCTACCGAGACCGCACCGATGATCTCTTCTACGGCTCTGGACCTGCCTCGAAGAGGTCGGATCGCCGGTCCTACGGCGTGAAAGACGCCACGGGAGAAGGGGCCGTCGGATATCAGTTCACGAACCACTTCGGTTTCACGGTCAAGGCGGGATACACGGAATACTCTCTCGCCTGTGGCAGGAGCAGCCCGAATCTGTGTGAATTTCCTCCCAGTCCTTCTCTTTCCGGCACCCGGAATCCCCCGAACTACTTCCGCCTCGAAACCAGCATTCTGGTCGATTTCAGAGATGAGGTCGGCATCCCGCATCGAGGATTCATGGCAGCCGCCGGGTGGACGAAATGGGATAACGTCAACGCCGGGAACGAATTCAACTTCAATCAGTTTTCGACGGACGTCCGGGGATACCTTCCGCTGAGTGCGAACAAGCACGTCATCGCTCTGAGAGGTGTCCTCATCGATGAGGATCCGGGAGCGACCGACAGGGTGCCCTTTTTCCTCCAGCCGACGCTGGGCGGCAGCAATTCGTTGCGAGGGTACGATACCCTCCGGTTTCAGGGGGACAAGGCCTTGTGGTTCCAGGCGGAGTACCGCTGGGACGTCTTCGGTCCGTTCGGTGTCGCGATCTTCGGCGACACCGGTACGGTTGCCAACCGGGGGTCCCGGCTTTCACTGGACAAACTGAAGAGCGACTGGGGCTTCGGCTTCCGGATCTTGGGCTCTCGACGAGTTCTGCTCCGGGTCGATGAAGCGTTCAGCAACGAGGGCGCCCACACTCAGTTTCGGATGGCGGCTGCATTCTAGCGTCCCGAGTCCCGAGACCGGCGAAGACCGTCACGGGCGGGCTTTCGGGGCAGCGCGAGGAGCAGGGATGTCCTACTCGGCCGGCGGCTGCCCTATTCCGGTGCCTGTCTCGACTGCAGGAAGGCGACAACCTGTTTGAGTTCTGTTGAGCTCAGGATACTTCCGAATCCGGGCATGTTGTAGCCGCCGTTCGTGACCCGAATGATCATCTGTTGTTCGGTCAGTCGGTCGCCGACCGTCGTCAAATCCGGACCTCGGTGTCCCCCGCGGCCCGCAATCGCATGACAATAGATGCATCCTTTGTTCGCAAAGAGCTGCGAACCGAGATAGACGGGACCCGAGGTGACGCCGATGACTTCTTTGGGAAGAGCCTCAGCGTTGAAATCGGGAGACCAGTGCGCAGTGATCCCAGCCCTCCAGAGGACCGCCACGGACACCACGATGGTCAACACGATGGCGACGGCCCACGGCCGGCGGCGGGCATTGCGTTCGCCCCCGGGGAACACGAAAGGCAGGAGGAGCAAGACCACAATGACGACCAAAGGACCAAAAACGATGACCCACTTCTCCGCTCCATGCGGCAGCAGAGCCAGAACCGCGAAATACCAGAGCAGATACCAGTCCGGTCTCGGTTCAGCCTGGATGATCGTCGGATTGGGAGGTTTCCCGATTACCGGAGGGCCGACCAGCCAAGCCAGAAGCATGATCCCCGCCAACACGACGAAGCCAAACACCGCATCCCGCCAAGCCGCATGAGGCCAGAAGGGTACACCCCTCTTCTCCAAAAGCCGTTTGTAGAAATCCCTGTATTCAGGAATCTTGACGCGGCGTCCCGGGACCGGGGGCTCGGAGATCCCGTTTCTCAGGACCAGGTACAGGTGGAAACTGAGCGTCGCAATGATCAGACCCGACAGGACGAAGACATGGAGCACGAAGAAACGACTCAGAGTGACGCTGCTCAGAGTCCCGCCCGCGAGCACGAGGCGCGCAACCCACTGCCCGATGAAGGGAACGCGTCCCGCCTGCTCGGCACCGACGATGATTGACCAGATGGCATTCTGATCCCAACGCAGAGTCTGACCGGTAAACCCCATTCCGACAGTCAGGAACAGCAGAACGACGCCGCTGAGCCAGCTCATTTCCCGCGGAAACTTGTACGAGCCGGTCAGAAAGACACGGATCATGTGGACTCCGAGGAAGAGGATCATCGCGGAAGCGCCCCAGTAGTGCATGCCCCGGAGAAACGATCCAAGCGTTGCGCTGTTGGTGATGAATTCGAGACTCTGGTAGGCCTCCGAGGAGGAGGGGACATACATCGTCGCAAGGAAGATGCCCGTTATGATCTGCAGCACGAAGGAGATCAGTACGGCGCTTCCAAAGACGTACATCCAGCCCGTGTCCGGAGGGACCGGATGTTTCACCATTGGATCGAGCATGTCGATGAGGCCGGTTCGGTCGTTGAACCAATCCAAAGCCATCTTCACAAACTTCATAGCAGGCTTTCCCCTTCCCGTCGGAGACAAACGGTTCATGAGGAGATCGGTATGGGGCTTGATCGCACCTGGACCTTTCCGTTCCGAACCCTTGCCGGGTACTGCTGCAAGGGTCTCGGCGGCGGGCCTGCGGCCACGACGCCGTCGATGTAGTAGACCCCACCATGACAGGGACACATGAAGAGCTGCGCGCCGGCTTCCCACCGCACCGGGCACCCGAGGTGCGAGCAATTCAGTGTAAAGGCCACAAACTCGCTGTCGCTCTTCCGGTGCAGCCATGCCCCGGTCTTCGCCGTCACTCCGGTCCATGGGACGGTCGAAGAATCCTCGATCTCGACCTCAACGATCTTGCCGACCTCGAAGTCCTGTACCGCTCCGACCACCTGCCAGGTGCCCGGCGGCTTTTTGAAGACCGGAGCCAAGAAGAATCCAACCACGGGGATCGCAACCACGATGCTCCCAACAATCCCCGTCGCCACGCTGAGAAAGCTCAGGAAACCTCGACGTGAGGTCTTCACAGGCTTGACTAGAAAATCCGCGTCAGGCACCACGATTCAACTCTCCAATCCAATGATTCATGGCAATGACGAATATGATCAGCCCTACCGCCGAGATGGCCCAGGACGTCAAGATCCCGAAAAGCGAAGTCACAACAGCCAAGGCGGCGATCGCCGGCCAATAAGTGGCAGCCGGCACGTCCGGAGACCGGGGCTCGGTCCAGTCGGGGCCTTCCCGTGGGACATCGACCACTCCAATCTTCTCGCTGCTCTCGTCAAGCACTCTCGGAACCTCCTTTCCGATTCAATCTGCCTGTATTCTCGGCGACCCTCATATCGGCCACACCCGCCGGCTGTACCGACGGCCCCTGGAGCCAGCGCCGCAGCACGATCATCAGCGCAGTCAGGAAGGAGAGGCCTCCCAGAACCCACATCAATACTCCGCCCAACTGCTGGTCGTCGGCCGCATCAAGCCCCCAGCCATCCCGGATCAGGCCCAGGGCGTGGTACGGATCCCGGGGATGCACGTAGTACGGATAGAAGCCGGCCGGCGCAAAGGTCAACAGTATTCCAAGCACCGTATTCGTCAGCCCTCCGAGTCCCAGATACGCGACGGCGGTCGCCGTGTCGTACCGATAGTCCTTCAGGGGGGTGAAGATGGGCCACCAAAAGATGGTGCCGGTCACCAGGAAGGTCAGGTGCTCGAATATGTGGATCTGCTCGTTGGCGAGCGTTAAGTCGTAGAGAACGGGCAGGTGCCAGATCCACAGGGTCCCGATGCCCAGAATCCAGGCCACCAGGGGCTTCGAGAGGACGCTCTCGAGGCGCCGGAAGTTCCTCCTGCGGAGCAACGACCGAAGCGGTGTTCTCGGCAACCCGGCGATCAACAGCGGCGGAACCAGCAGAACAAGGAGCAGGTGCTGGATCATGTGCGCGCTGAAGAGGTAGGTATCCCCCAACTCGTCGAGCGGAGAGATGAGGGCGAACAGCAGGGTGAGATCTCCCAGCAGGAAGAGTGTCACCGAATGCAGAGGGCGTCCCTTCGAAACCACCAGATGGAGGATGAACAGGAGAGCGCATCCCGCCAGGATCGATGGCGCCGGGTTCCAGGTTGACTCGAGCAACTCGACTGTCGTCATCGCGTTTCATCCCACGAAAGCCCACAGATAGACGACCCCGAAAATGAACACCCACACTGCATCCACGAAATGCCAATAGTACGAAACGACCTCGACTGCGGCCGGCTTGGGTTTCCGCATGCCGCTGCGGCCCGCAATCCAAAGAACCACTGTCAGCATGATCAGACCTACGGAGACGTGCAGTCCGTGAAACCCGGTCAGCGTAAAGAACGTCGTGCCGAATAGATCGCGACTGATCGTGACGTGGTGGCGGATCAGGTCTGAATACTCCAGGCCCTGACCAACCAGGAAGATGAGTCCAAAGGCAATCGTCACGGCCAGCCAGGCCAGAGCTTTCCAGGAGCGGTTCCCCGCCTGGAAACTCAGCCCCGCCCTCCACACGGTGTAGCTGCTGGCAAACAGAAAAGCGGAGAAGACACCCGTCTTTACGATGTTCAGACTATTGGACGCGGTCGGACCATTTCCTTGCCGAAGGTGATAGGTCACGTACGCCACAATCAGCAGTACGAAGAAGACCGCTTCCGAGACAAGGAACAGCAGGATGGCCAGCTTGTTCTTTTCAGTCAGGGCACTACTCATGGTGATGGTTCAGGCTCCTCCCTCATGCTTCCAGTCAGGATCGTCCGGATGTTCGAGGTCCCACAGCGGACGGCGGCTCCTGACCGGCGGTACGAATGCAAAGTTCTCGACCGCCGGAGGTGAATTCGCGATCCATTCGAGAGTCCAACCCTTCCACGGATTGGCTCCCGCCAACCTCCCCTGCCGGAGGCTGTAAACCACGTTGACGATGAAAACCAGGATGGAAGTCGCCAGGATATAGGCACCGATCGTCGAGACTTCGTTGAGAAGACCCAGGTACGGCAGGTCCGGATAGGTGAAGACACGGCGCGGCATTCCCAGAAGACCCAGCGGATGCATGACGAAGAAGGTGGTGTTGAAGCCGATCAGAATGAGCCAGAAATGGGCCTTGCCCAGCTTCTCGGAAAGCATCCTCCCGGTCATCTTCGGAAACCAGTAATAGATGGCTGCGAAGAGTGCGAAAAGCCCTCCCCCGAACAGAGTGTAGTGAAAGTGAGCCACGACGAAATAGGTGTCCGTCAATTGCCAGTCGATCGGAACGGCCGCAAAGGTGACTCCAGTGAGCCCGCCGACCGTGAACTGGACGATGAACGCGGTGGCAAAGAGCATCGCCGTCGAAAACTGGATGTTCCCGCCCCACATGGTCGCGATCCAGTTGAAGATCTTCACGCCGGTGGGCACTGCGATCAGCATGCTCGCTCCCGCGAAGATGTAGTAGATGGGAAACCCGAGTCCCGTGGCGAACATATGGTGTACCCACACCCCAAAGCTCAGGAAGGCGATAGCCACGGTCGAGAGCGCCATGAAACCGTAGCCGTAGATCGTCTTGCGGGAGAAGACCGGGATGACCTCCGAAATCATGCCGAAGCCCGGCAGGATCATGATGTAGACCTCCGGGTGGCCGAAGAACCAGAAGTAGTTCTGCCAGAGCAACTCGGAAGCGCCGGCCTGCGGCTCGAAAAACAGCGCGTTCAGATCGCGATCGGCCAGCAGCATGACCAGGGAAGCGTTCAGGGCGGGCATGGCCAGAATGATCAGGAATGCATTGACGAAGGTCATCCAAACGAAGAGCGGCAAGCGCCGCATCGTCATACCGGGGACGCGCAGCGTTACGACCGTCACGATGATGTTGATCGCCGCGGCTACGGTACCGACGCCGATCGCCAGCAGTGCAAGGGCCCAGTAGTCCTGGCCCGTCGAGTACGAATATGCCTTCTCGGAAAGCGGGGTATAGGCAAACCAGCCGGCCGCCGGTGCTCCGCCCGCCCAGAAACTGAAGTAGAGCAGCAGCCCCCCCAGAACCGTAATCCAGAAACCGAAGGCATTGAGTCGCGGAAACGCCACGTCTCGCGCACCGATCATCAGGGGAACGAAATACATCGAGAACCCGAGCAGCGAGGGAACGATGACCAGAAAGATCATGGTCGTTCCGTGCATCGTGAAGATCTGATTGTAGGTCTCCGGCGACAGCCAGTTGTTCTCCGGTCTGATGAGCTGGGTCCGCATGAGCAGCGCTTCGAAGAGCCCAACGAGAAAGAAGGATCCGGCGGCCAGCAGGTACATGATGCCGATCTGCTTGTGATCGACCGATGTCACCCAGCTCAGGAGGCCTCGGTACTCGGGAACGTCCCAGATCGTCTCCGGCCCGGTCGGTCGATGCGTACCGCCATTCATTTCAACTCCTCCAGATAGGCCACGATGTTCTCGAACGACTGCCGACGCAGGTCCATGGTGGGCATGTGGCTGCCGGGCTTGTACTTCTGCGGATCACTCACCCACTTCATCAGGTTCTCCGGAGTATTCCGAAAGACACCGGCGGCGAGGGTCTGCCGACTGGCAAGATGGGTCAGGTCAGGACCGATGTCCCCGTTGGCGGGCGTCCCCCGAATGCTGTGACAGTTCATGCAAGTGTGCTTCGCGAACAGTGCCGCTCCCGCCTTCGCAGCCGAACCGGTGGGCGGTCGGGCGTCCAGGAGTTGCTCCTCCACCCAGAAACCGAAGGCCGGCACAGGCTGAGCGATGACCCGGATTCTCATCCAGGCGTGTTCCGCCCCGCAAAACTCGGCACAGGTACCGAGATACGTCCCGGGCTTGTCGACGTCGTACCATGCGTAGTTCGGATGATTGGGGATGGCATCGACCTTCTGGCCCAGGGCGGGCACCCAAAAGTCATGGATGACGTCGGCCGAACGTACCTGAAAGAGTAGATCCCTGCCTACGGGCAGGTGGATCTCATTGGCCGTGACGGCGCCGGAAGGATGATAGTGAACCTCCCACCACCACTGGTGTGCAATGATCTCGACGTCGGCCTCACGCCCTACCGGTTTCGGATCCACTTCGTGCATCACCTTCATGGTGTAGACGAAGAGACCCGTAACAATCATCACGGGGATGATCGTCCAGGTCCACTCCAAGGTCTCGCTGCCGAAATTCTGCACGGGCAGGTCGTCGGGCGATCGCTTGCGATTGCGGATGATGACCGTTGCGACGAGTCCGGCAACCACAACGAAGATCACGCCCGCTATGACCAAATCGACATAGAAGAGCCGGGCGATCTCTTCGGCCTGAGGGGTAGCCGGCAACAGCGGGCTCGCTACATCCATGGTTATCAAATCAGTGTATCTAACGGATAATAGACGCTCTCACACGTTGACTCTTGTTCATTAGAGCAGAACAGTCCAAAAAAAGTAAAGTCAAGGACCGAGGATTAAAAGGTAGGATTATCGAACTAAGATCAATAATTATACTCTATGAGCTGCAAAAAAGTCAATCGATTCAAAATGAAGCTATAGAATAAGAGCATTGGGATCCAAAGAGGACACATAGAGGACATATAGGACATATCAGACATATAGGACGGAAAAACGGCGTGCTGTCCCCCCATTCCAGACTCTACCCCGGCGATGTCCTTCGGAAACCCTGGCACTAGGTTTGCGTTCCGAGGAACAGCTCCAGCAGCACGAGGAGAGCAATCAGCGCGTCGGCGAGATATCTCTGCCTTGCATAGGCCCACAGTGCTAAAACCACACGAACCGCAGGGAGAAGGCAGAGCAGGACGACGCCGGCGCTCACCGCCATCAGCCCGAGAGGATGCTCCAGGGGGTGAACCAGTTGCGAGAGCGGCACGACTGAGTAGCTGGAAATCTTCCCCGGCATGCCACCCGAGATGGCGATTTGCACACGCCCCCCGACCATCAGGGCCAGAGCGACGATCGACACCACCAGCGAGGTCTTGCGCATCGCAGCCTCGATGTCAGCCTCGGCCCGAGACTGCGGTCTCTCCGATTCAGGTTGTTTCATGTCGCAATGTCAACCTCGAAAGGCGTGCACCACCATTTGAATGCTTAGGAGAATGAGCAAGCCAATCAGCGCAGTGCGGACCCATGCGACCCGTAAGCGGATCAGAACATAGACGCCGAGCATGGCCCCCAGGAATACTCCCAACGCAGTCGGCACGACCACGGCGGGGTGAATATCCCCTCGTCCATAGTAGATGAATACGCTGGCAGCCGCCGTGATGCCCACCATGAAATTGCTGGTCGCGGTAGAAATACCGAGGGGCACCCCCATGACCGCATACATGGCCGGAACCTTGATAAATCCTCCTCCAACTCCCAGAAGACCAGAGACTGCACCCGCCATGGATGCCACCGAGAGCCCTGCAAACCAATGCTTCGGTTTGTACGAACGGCTGAACAGGTGCTCCGGAGCCGGACCGTCGGCGCGTTGTCGTCCCTTGTAGATCAGGTAGGACGCGGAGAGGACAGCCACAGCGGCAAATAGCAGGCTAAGCACCCGCGCGCTGATCATCCCGGCCAGCCAGCCCCCTGCAACCGCTCCGGCCGCGCTGGCTGCCTCCAGGCGCAAAGCCAGCCGGACATCGGCGCCGCGTCCCTTACGCGCCATGGCCGCCACACCAGCCGAGGTGGCGATCACGCCCAACAAACTGGCACCAACAGCGGTCCGGATAGGAAGGTGAAACAGAACGGTCAAGGTCGGAACCAGAAAGATTCCCCCTCCGAGACCGAGCAGTGCCCCCAGGATGCCTGCCAGCGTCCCGGTGATGAAAAGTGCCAGCTCCAACACGTTGGCCCGATCCTTACCCGAGCGCCAGGAAACGATACCAGTCTGCCAAATCGACTTGCAGGTCTTCGTACCGCGTCCGAAGAGCAGAATAGAGTTCACTGTTCTCGATGGCCATTGCCACCAAACCGGAAACCGACGTCAGAAACCCAATGTCGACGACACTGAAATGGCGTGACCTTGCCGAATAGACCCGCATGGAACCGAGGACTCGGTCTTTCAACCGGATCGGGACCACCAGCAACGAGCGGATGCCTTCGTGAGCCGCCTCCTCCGGATATTCGAAATCACTTTCCTCGGCCACGTCGAAGATCACTACGGATTCCCCGCGCAAGACCTTCTGGTCGACCTTGCTTCTGCCGAAGTGCACCGAACCCTTGGATAAATAGGCGTCACTGAGACCGTACGAGGCCACCAGATGAAGCAGTTCGTCCTTCGGATTCAGAAGTCGAATCGATGCCGCCTTGAGACGCATTCTCTCAACGGTGGCCTCCAGCACGCGCTGGAGCATCGGCTCCATTTCCAGAGAAGCATTGAGAGCTTCGGCGATGCGATACAGTGCTTCGTGCAGCCGGATCTTCTCGAGAGCGACCGCTCCAAGGTCCGTGAGGATGTCGGCCAGGATCAGGTCGTCCTGAGTCAACTCATCCACATCGTCGACATACACCCTCAGCACCCCGATGACGCTGTCGCGAACCTTCAAAGGCACGACGGCCATGCCTTTCAGGCCCTCCCCTCCTGCCTCGCTCGAGTACTGGAAGCCGGGCTCGCGGGTCACGTCCGAGATGACGACCACCTCTCCCGAAAGCACCTGCCGGTCGATTCGACTCTCCGAAACCCGGACCGGGCCTTTGTGTAGATAGGCATCACTCAACCCGTGGGCCCCGGCCAACAGGAGTTCCTGCCCGTCGGGACTCAGCAGTCGAGCCACAGCAGCCCGGGCGGCGAACACCCGCACGACCTGCTCCAGGAGGGTCGAGATGATTTCGGTCTCATGCGTGGCGGCGCTCAGCGCGTGTGCCGTCTCGCCCAATGCGCGCAAACAAACCTTTGTGTCTCGCACGTCACCATTGTGTCTTGTTCGCTCGAGATTGGAAAGCAGAGATGGGAGAACCGGAGGACGGGAGGACGGGAGAACGGGGGGTACGGGAGGACGGGAGAACCGGAGAGCGAGAAAACGGGAACTGGGCGGGATTGTGTTGCGGTGGGTTCGACATGTCTGAGGTGTCCGAAACGTCCGGCTGGCCCGACTTCCCTGATTTGATGGGTGACATGGACCCGCTGAACGGAATCGACGAAGTGGACGGGTTGAACCGGTTTGGGAATACCCACCCCGCAACCTCGGAACCTCGGAACCGAATCGGCTCACCTGAGCAGTTCGGTTTCGAAGTAGCCCGTCTGCTTGTCGACGGCGCGCAGGAACCCGTAGACGGCCAGACCCAGGACGCAGCCCACGGCGAAGAGAAACGGCCCGAAGTAGAAATCGTTCGAATCCAGGGTTACGGGACTGAGCAACAGGAAGTTCGCGGAGAAGATGCTGACAATCCCGGTCAGCAGCCCGAAGCGCAGCGTTACGAAAACGATCGTGCTCCAAACCACCGCCATCGTGGTCACCATCAAGGCCAGCGGACTGCCCGTCTCGCTCGCACCGATGACATTCAACGCAACTCCCATCGAGAAGACGAAAGCGATGGCGATCCAGTCACGACGAAGCGCCATTCGAACGAGCAGGAGCATGAAGAAGAACCCCAGTCCGCCGAGGACAGCGCGGAAAGCGAGGGACAACATCTCCGCCAGCGCAAACCGAGGTCCGAGAAGCATCAACCAGTCTGGCGAGACCGGCACGGGCATCGGAGCTCCCAACATTGGTCTCAGCGAGAACTGCAGGAGCAGTAGAGCGGACACCAGGACGCCGACGGTGCAGCCGACGAGGAGATCTCTGGCAATCAGTGGATCCCCGAAGCGCCCGGCCAGCAGGCGACTCCAGGAAATGACGCCGTGAGGCCAGCGCTGCCGCAGATAGGGCTCCAGCGCGACATAGAGAAGCCAGATGATCCCGCAGCCGGCCAGCGAGTACGAGGCGTTTCTCCCGAATATCGATAATTCACCGTTGAGGTTGGAGACGTGGTCCGCACTGAGCACCCAGGACAGGAGATTCACGGCGAACAAGCCCGCAGCCAGCCTGAATGCACCCTGACGGTCGCTACGACCGGCTTTGATGTTCTTACGGGCCAGCAGCAGGCTTCCCCCGACCACGATGACCACCAGCAGTGCTCCCAGGAACCCGCCCAGACTCTGTAGGGACGTGTTTGCCGAACCTGCGACCGCGTCCTTTGGACTCCAGGGCCCGCGAAGGCCGAAGTAGACGAGACGACCTTGAAAGAGCGCTGCCTCCACCCTCGCCTGCTCCTGCGAAAACGAATCGAACCGGCCTTCCCACGCCTTGACTGTATCGGCATACACGGGTGGGACCCAGGTCCGGTCGGTCTCGTGGAACAGGCTGAAATCCAGGCCGGCTTTGTCGAAAGCCATGTGCCATGGGGGCTCCGACTCATGCTGCAGCCGCTGGTCACCCTCCCGGGGGACCATCCTCAACTCGATCAAACGCCCCTGGGGGCTGAGCTTCAGCGAGACCATTCCCGGAACAAGAGGAGGGGGATTGATATACGAGACCCGCGCTCCGGAAAGTCCGACCAGAGGACGCGGACTCTGTCGATACCAGAAGAAGACCACGGAAGGCGGGTCCTTGGACAACCGATCCCATCGACCGAGCGATGAATCCGTCTCCTGAATGTACTTCTCGTAATCGTCATCTTCCCCAAAGCCGTAAGCTCGATCCGCAGGAGATCCTTCATCGCCGAAGTCTGCGATCGTCCGCTGCGCCAGGTCGGCCAAGACGTCCGGGGGCCGAGTGACGGGTGCTCTGTGGAGCAGGCTGTACTGGCTGGTGCCGATGACTGTAGAAACGCCCAGGGCGACGAAGACCAAGCAAAGAATGGCAGCCCAGAGCCGTATCGTTCCCTTCGAACCGGCGGCCGCCACCATCTCCCGCGAGGGAGTCTCTCCGGCCTCCAATGCGGCGGCCAGCGGATCCCCGCCGGGAAGGGCGGAAGCCACCGCCAACGCAGATTCAGGCCGCAGATCGGGATCTTTTTCGAGGCACCGAAGAATGACTTTCTCGACGGCCGGATTCAAACGGTCGATGACCTCCCGAGGACTGACCCGGGGAGTATCGTGAAGGCGGCTCAATTCATTGAGGGTCCTGGCCTCGAAGACCCTCCTGCCCGTGAACATCTCATAGAGGACCAGACCGAGAGCGAAAATGTCGCTCTTGGCCGTGACTTCCCTGCCCTGGAGCTGCTCAGGGGCCATATAGGCGGGAGTACCGGATTTCACGTCCTCCCCGGCTATCTCACCCGCGACCGCAGCCAGCCCGAAGTCGGTGATCCGAACCCTGCCCCTCTCGTCGAGCATGATGTTGGCCGGCTTCAGATCCCGGTGAAGGACACCCTGTCTGTGACCGGCAGCAATACCGGCGCAGATCTGCCGGGCAATGTCGATCGCCTTGTCTTCGGGGAGCCTCCCGATCCGTCGTAGCAGAACGCGCAAGTCCTCGCCGTCCACGAATTCCATACTCAAGAAGGGCAAGCCTTCGAAGTCTCCGATATCGTGAACCCGGCAGACATTGGGGTGCGTCACTTGCCGCGCCAGACGGACCTCGGCGTGAAAGCGTTCGAGTTTGACCGGGTCGCTGGCCAACTCGGGAGGCAGGAACTTCAGGGCCACGGTTTGATCCAGTTTCAGATCGTCGGCCCGGTAGATCTCCCCCATTCCGCCCCTCCCAATCAGCCCGATGATCCGATAGCGGTTCGAGAGGATCATGCCCGGGCTGAATCGTCCCTGCGAACTCGGGGAGAGGTGATGTTGTGAGCCGCCGCTGCGCACAGGCGTACCCCCGGCCGGAGATCGTTCCGATCCTGTGGGAACCGCCGACTCCGCCCGCGTAACCGCTGTAGAGGGATCTAGCGACGTTCCGCAGTGGGGACAGAATCGACTGTCATCCGAAATCAACTTGCCGCAGGCGCTGCACCGCATCACTTAACGAACATTTTACCCGACTTGCGAATCGAACAGGTGGGACCGAAATGCTCTCCTATTCGCGGGGTCGTCGAGCGCTGTCTGGGCAATGAGCCCCAGGGATTTCGAGGTTCGGGAGAACGGATCCCACCCGGGTACTTTACACGCGAGGAAATCCGAACGACTTCCGGTAGAATGTTTGGGCAACACGAAACGAGCGGACTCTTCTCGATGCACAATTCGACCATCTTGTTCTTGAATCACACCTGTCGCCGACGTCCTTTGCGCCCCTTCGTGCTCGTCCTCATGCTGCTCGCCGCAGTACCGATATGGCTTCCTGCGCAGGTTCCTCCCGAAGCCCAGCCTCAGAGCAGCCTGTTTATCGTCCGTCTGCGTCATCCTTCCCTCGTCGAACACTTGGACAGGACCGAACCCAAAGCGTCGGACCTGAAGGTCCTGGCACGGTCGCGTCCGGCGGAGGACTACGAGACGCAACTTCGAACCGAGCATCAGGACTTCATCGCCCGAGTCTCCGCAGAAGAAGGGCTGAGTGTGCTTGGTGACTGCACGTACCTGATCAACGTGGTCTTCGTCCGGGCTACTCCCGCTGCCGTTGATCTCCTGACTGCCGATCCGGAGGTCACCGCCGTCTACCCGAGCCAAGCACGCTACCCGGTCCTCGACGGCGCCGTCGGCATGGTCCATGCCGAAGCCCTTTGGGACAACCTGGGAGGCATCTCGGAGGCCGGCCGGGGCATCAAGATCGGGATCGTTGATTCCGGGATCAACCCCGAGCACCCGATGTTCGGCGGGAACGGCCTTGTGCCTCCCCAAGGTTTTCCCAAAGTGGACGATGACAGACCCCAAGATCTGGAGTTCACCAACAACAAGGTCATCGTCGCGCGAAGCTTCTCCTACCTCTTTCCCGTCCCTCCCACCAGAGAGGAGGACCTCACTCCGGCCGATCAGCTGGGCCATGGATCCAGGGTGGCGTCGATCGCGGCAGGCCGCGTGACCGAGGCTCCCGAGGACACGACCGAAGGCGCCGTCTCGACCACGATCGAAGGCATCGCCCCGATGGCGTTTCTGGGCAACTACAAGATCTTCGGCAGCGGTGTGAATGCCAGCACGACTTCCGATGCGGTGGCGGCCGCCATCGATCAGGCCGCTCGTGACGGGATGGACGTCATCAACCTGAGCATTGGTGGTTCTGCAGCCGAGCCGGGAACTTCTCCTGAGCAGGAGGCCATCGCCAATGCAATTCGATTGGGCATCGTCGTCGTCGCTGCAGCCGGGAATCTCGGACCCAATGCCGAAACCGTCACGTTTCCGGGATCGAGTCCGGACGTCATCACGGTGGGGGCGATCTCGAATGCGAGGGTCTTCGCGCCCGACATCGAGGTGAGCGCCCCGGTCGATGTGCCGGCAGACCTGCAAACCATCGCGTACATCCCGGGACAGAACGTCAACGTGGCCACTGCCATCGGTCCTTTGCCCATCGTCTCGATGACGGAGTGGGACCCGTCGGGGGAGGCCTGTTCCCCGCCGTCGATTCCGGAAGGGGCCTTGTCGGGGAAGATCGTCCTCGTCAAACGCGGCACGTGCACGTTCCGCGAGAAGTCCGAGAACGTGTTCGACGCCGGCGCTCGCGCCATGGTCGTCTTCAACAATGTTCGGGGCCGGGCGATCCAGATGGGAAATGTCCTCACGACGTCGCCTTCGATCATGATCGAGCGAGGATACGGAGAGGCTCTGGAGACGTTGATCAAGCAGACTCCAGCTCCGGGCGTGACGGTCCTTGTGCGGTCATCCGCTCGAGAGCTTCGGCTTCCGGGAGCCGAAGATGAATTGGCGGCTTTCAGCGGTCGGGGACCCAACGTCGACGGCTCCCTCAAGCCGGATCTGGTGGCCGTCGGCACCGACTTCTTCACCGCCACCAATGTCGTAGAGGGACCGGACGCTTTCTCTCAACATTCCAACGGCACCAGTTTCGCTACGCCCATGGTGACGGGGGCTGCTGCCCTCATGCGCCAACTGCACGACGACTGGACGGTCGAAGCGATCAAATCGGCTCTCGTGTCGACGGCGGTCAAGACTCCCTACATTGGAAATCAACCGGCCCATCTCGCGCAGATGGGAGGCGGGCGGCTCGACTTGAGCCGGCTGGCCGACGTGGACAGTTTCGTGGAACCCGCGAGCGTCAGTTTCGGCTTGATGAGCGGGGTTCACCCAACCGAATCGAGAGTGCTGACGATTACCAACCACGGAACCTCTCCGCGGCAGTACTCGCTCCACTTCGAACCCTGGCTTGATACGCCCGCTGCGGTTGTCGGGCTCTCGCCCGACTCCTTCAGTCTTGGTTCGGGGGAGACCGGAGAGATCGACGTCACTCTCGACGTTGCGGGACTGCCGGATGGCGGCACGGCCGAGGGTTTCTTGGTGATCTCGGAAAGCGCCGGTGCACCCGAGTTGACGGTCCCGATCTGGGGTGCACTGGTCACCGAGGATCCGGACACGACGTTGACGGTCTCTCAACAGGATCCGAGCGCGTTCCGCACTCTCGCGGAGGCGATCCAGGCGGCCAGGCCCGGCAATCTCATCGAAATCACCGACAGCGGAACTTACTACTACCAGGGGACGCTTCGGACCAACGACCAGGGAGTGCCGCTGAACGGACTCCAAATTCGAAGTCGGTCCGGGGAGACTCCCACGATCGACGGTTCGGGCACTTCGCTGGACGCCCCGATCATCACCGTGTCGGGCCTTCAGCGCGTCACGCTCGAGGGCCTGCACTTCCGTGGAGGGCTCTACGGAATCGAGTTCAGTCAGGCCACTGGAGTCATCAAGAACTGCGTGGTCGAGACGGTTCCCAGTTCCTCTCTTGGCTTCGGAATCCGCCTGAGCGGCGGCAGCCGCGTGCACGTCTACGGAAACAGCGTCACCGGCGCGGGAGGTCCCGCGATTTCGGTCGTCGACAGCCAATCTGTCATTCAGCAGAATCGGATTGGGGATCAGAGTGTCGGCGGCTCGATCAGTGGCATCGGCATCGACCTCAATGATTCGAACCCGACTGCTTTGTTCGACAATTCCCTTCAGGGCGGGTCTGCCAGCCAAGACCTCCCGGGGATCTCGATGACCCTGTCTTCCGTGTTCGCGAAAGGAAATCAGATCCGTGGATTCGCAGGCGAGACCGGAGACGGCATTCGGGCAGGCGACAGCCTGTCGCACCTGGAGACGGTCGCCAATGTCGTTTCCGACAACGGACGAGCAGGGATCCTGGTACGCGGCGGCGCCTCCGCCGACCTGCGCCGAGATCGGATCCTGAGGAATGGCTCCGCAGGCCTGCGCCTCGAGACCGGTGCCAACCTGACCGGCCGGGCGGAGACACTCTTCGAGAATGACCAGGGCGTCGTTGCCGTCGGGGCCACGCTGGGGCTCTCGGACAGCCTGGTCGCCTTTTCCACGGGCAAAGGGATCATCGCCACGACTTCGACTGTGCAGCTCCTCAATGACACCGTCTTCGGGAACGGAGGCGCGGGCGTTTCGGTCAACAATGACCCGAATACGCCGGTGCTCGTGGCAAACTCGATCTCGGTCGGAAACTCTCCCGGACAGGATCTGGTCGGTATCGCGCCAAGCGCGTCGTCCCACAACCTGACCAGCGAACAAGAGCCCGCAGGCGGCGGAGCATCGTCCGGCTCCGGCCCCCTCGACGATCCGGCAAATGGTGACTTTTCACCGGCGGTAGGCTCCTCCGCCATCGACCGAGGCGACAATGACTATGCGAGCGCCTTCGGGACCGATCTCGCCGGCCACCAGCGGGTCGTGGACGGCGACGGCAGCGGCACGAGTGAGGTGGACATCGGAGCCCTTGAGTATGCCTCCCACTCATCCCCGCCTCTGATCCTTCCTCTGACCGATCCCGTCGCGGGCGACTTCATCGGCCTCGCCTTGACCAACGCCGAGACTCGGTCGGCGTGGGAGACGACCGAGCCGGCCGCCATCGAGCTGACCGAGCGTGCCGACGACGGATCGCTTGCCGAGAAGGCAGAGACCCAGCTCGAGCCAATGTCGCAACTCTCCCGTCTGGTGCGCGAACTCCTCATCGAAGACGGCGGTGTCGAGAAACCCGGTTGGCTCGAAGTTCTCCCCGACAGACCGGACATCGTGGGCTTCACCCTGGTGGGCGACTACCGGATGACGCGGCTTGACGGCATCGCTCTGGGTGATCCGCCCGCACCGGTCCAGATCCTGCCCGAGGTGCGAACATCGGCCGGATTCTTCACCCGCGTCTTCGTCGTCAATCCGACCTCGAGCCCGGCGAAGGTGGCCCTGCGATGGATTTCGCCAGGCGCGCAACCCGTGACAATCGAGAATGAGGACATCGCGCCGGGAGGCCGGCTCGCAGTCTCTCTGGCTGAGCTCATCGGAGACCATGACGACGGTTACCTGGAAGTTGAATCAACCTCGGGCACACCCCTCTCGTCGATGGAGATCTTCGGGACCGACTCGACCATCGCGGCGCTGTCCGGTTTTTCACCGGATCGGGCGTCCAAGCGACTCTTTGGTCCCCAGCTCGCCATCACGCCCGCCATGGGATCCCAGATCGATCTCGTCAACCTCGGCGATGCCGGCGACGTCACCCTCGAAGCCTTCGCGGAATCGGGACAACGGGTCGGCGAGAAGCGGACGATCCAACTTGGCGAAGGCGAGCAATGGCGCGGCCAGGCGGCTCAGCTGTTCGCCGACATCGACGAGCTCGTCGGATGGCTGCGGGTGAGTTCGGATCAGGGCCGGCTCATTGGATGCGTGACCTTCTCGGACCCGTCGGGCCGCCAGATGGCCTCGCTCCCTCTCCAGGAAACGGGTGCCCGGGAATCGATCTTCAGCCACGTGGCTCAGACACCCCAGATTTTCACCGGCCTTACCTTGCTCAACCCAGAATCGACACCCACGCTGATTTCGATCGAGGCATTCGACCAGAACGGGACACTGGCGGGGACGGCATTGTCGGAACTCGGCCCCGGGGAGAAGCGGGCGCGGCTGCTATCGGAATGGATTCCGTCTCTTTCGAGCCAGACGGGTGGATTCGTCCGAGTCCGCGCCAACCGCGCAGTCCTCGGATTCGAACTCTTCGGCTCGACGGCTTATCTGGCTGCGGTGCCTCAGCAAGTCGTCAGTCGTTAGGTTTCGAGACTCTCGAGAGCCCTCGACAGCTCGGAAGCGGCCTGAAGGTCTCCCTGGCGTCGCGAGACTTCGACGCCGCGGGTCAGTACTTCTTGAGCCCCTTCGATCTCATCGAGGTCGATCAGCATCTGACCGAACTGGAGGTAGGTTGGAACGTAGTCAGGATTCTCCTCGATGAGCTGTTCAAAGCAGTCGCGCGCCGACTCTTCCAGCCCCAAACTTCGATATTCCAGTGCCAGTCCGTAACGAACGAAGGCATCCGACGGATTCTGTTCTACCAGATTCTTGAGCTTCTCCAATTTCGTTGTTTCCATGTTCTCACCCTACCTCTTTGCCCATTTCAGCTTCTCACGGAGGACCTCGAAAAAAGCCTTGTCGTTGGGTCTCACCAGTTCCACTCTATACTCGGATAGAGTGCAGACCACCTCACTCCCCTCCGCGACCGCCGATCCAACCTGCCCGTCCATGGTCAGCATGACATCCTTGCCGGAACGAAGCAGGAATCGAAGTTCGTGATGCCCGGGAATGACGATGGGCCGGTTCGTCAGCGTGTGGGGACAAATCGGAGTGATGATGAGGCACTCGAGTGTCGGGTGAACGATGGGTCCGCCGGCCGAAAGCGAGTAGGCGGTTGAACCGGTCGGCGTAGCGATGATGATACCGTCGGCGACGAAGCTGGCGATGAAGTGCTGGTCGAAGTAGGCATCCACCGTAACGACCCGCGCCAGTGCGGCCTTGTTGATCACGATGTCATTGAGCGCATGAAACACCTCGCTCGAGCCGTCCCGGCGATGCAGCGTCGCCTTGACCAGGCAGCGTTCCTCGACTGCGAACTTCCCGTCGATCAGCGAACGCAGGTCGGTGTAAAGGCGATCGAGCGTGACTTCAGTGAGGAATCCAAGGCTGCCCAGGTTGACACCCAAAATCGGACATTGGTGACCCCGAATCAGCCGCGCGACGGAGAGCATCGTTCCGTCGCCGCCGAAGACCACGATGGCATCCGCCAACTCTGGAATCCGGTCCGGGTCTACCCCATCGACGCCGTCGAGATGGTACTTCTCGACGACCGTCTGATCCACGATCGCCTCGCATCCGTTTGTTCGAAGCCACGCCACGATCTCACGGAGTTCCTCCGCAAAATCGATGCGATGAAGCTTCGCAAAGAGCCCAACTCTCATGAGATCCGCCCCCGACTTCTCAACTCCCTGGGAACAATCACCGCACGTTCGCACTAACTCGTCTGGAGTATTCCTCGCGACACGCTTCCGAGCAAAAGTACAAGGTCTCTTCACCCGAGCGAAACGGGAGAGCCAGGTCTCGATCGACATAGGTGCCGCAGATCGGGTCCTTGACCACGGAATGGCTGATCGATCGCATGCTTGCCGATGGCGAACGGCCCTTTTGCCGAGGAGCGGCCGTTCTTCCCTGTCTCTGGCTCCAGCCGAACAGACGGGACAGAACCGCCCTGACAACCGTAAACAGAATCACGAAAATGATGAAACGGAAAAGCCAGGTCATGGAGCCGAAGCCTCAGTCGCCAGGTGCATTTGTGCCGTCTTCACCTGGTTCCTGACGTCAGCCGCGTTCTCGTAGTCTGGATGTACTTTCAACAGGTGTTCCCAGATGTCGATTGCCTTTTGGTACTCCCCCGTTGTGAAGTAGGCAATCCCCAGGTTCTGAAGAGTCTGGGCGTGATCCGGATCGATCTTCAGCGACTGCTGATACTGGTCCAGCGCCTTGGCGACGTTGCCGACGTAAAGATACGAGGTACCCAGATCGGTCGAGACGAGCACATCGGACGGATCCAGGGCAAGCGCTTCCTCGTACCACGGTATGGCTGCGTCGAAACGACCCATGTCGTAGAAGAAGTCCGCCAGTTTGAGACGGGTCTCGCGATCCTGGGGATTCTGCTTGGCCAGGTTGGTCAACTGCTCGATCTGAGCCATCACCTCCGGGCTGGGATGGTCCTTCGGAAGCGCGTTCGCCTGAGCGTCCGCTCCTTGCGGAAAGGGTGCCGTGACACCCTTGGCGACGAAGAAACCAAGGATGAAACCGATCACGATACCAACGATGCCGATGACTGCCTGTTTACGATTCACGTGCGACGTTATGGTATCATAGCGCCCGTTCGAGAAGAGGTCCGGAGAAGGTTCTCCTGGCCGTTTTGTGACGAATCCTGAGCGGGCTTGAGAGGCTGCTTCAGTTCTATAGGTCGGGCTGGGATATTCGGATATGTTTCTCTACCGCGGTAAGGATATTGGGGGCCGGGCGAAGCTCACTGATACCTGCCTCAAGATCATCTCGGAAGGAGACGCGGAGGGAATCCTAGACATCCTTCCTCACATTCGCGTGCTTCGCTCACCCGAGTTCTTTCAGCCGCTGGTTGAATTGCTGAGCAGCGGCAAGTCGGAACAGCGATCGGCGGCTGCAGCAGCCCTGGGAAGCCTGGGTAATCCCGAGTGCGTTGCTCCTCTGAGGGATGCCTTCTTCCGTGTCGGTCCCGCCCGAAAGCGCGAGATCAAACCGCTGCAAGCCGCAATCATCGGGGCCCTGGGTGAAATACCCTCACCCGAGGCCGTGCGCGTCATCCAGGAGATCCAACAGCTCGATCCTCCCAAGGGGAACCCGGGGAACCGACGCCGCCAGCTCCTCATCTCCGCTCTTGGGCAGTTGGCGCAGCAGGAAGTGAGTCTGGCCGAAACGGAGCTCGTCACCTTCCTCTCCGAGCCCGATCCGACTCTGAGAAGTCTGGCTGTGACGGAACTGGCCCTTTCCTACTGGCACCGACCCAATCGGATCTCGGGGACGTTGCTTCAACAGATCTTCGATCTGACCGCTGATCAATCCGACGAGGTCGCGATCGCCGCTCATGCCGGTCTCAACAGTCTGGCGCAGCTCGGCTGTCGGAAAGCAGAACTGCTGATCGCCCAGCTCTCGGAAGAATCCAGAGCCTAGCGCCACCACGGGTCCCGCACCGAACCGCCACGGCGCCGATAAGCCCACTGCCGTGTGCCCCGCTGGAGCCCCGGCGGTTCAGAAAACAATGAATGGCGACCCGCTCCCGGACGAAGCTCGGCAGTCGCCTAGCCTCCCAACTGCTTGATCAGTTCCTGAGCTACGGAAGCGTTATCAGCGCCCGGCGCCATCTGGATGTACTTCTTCAGCTGAGTGACGGCTTCGTCCATCTTTCCGAGGCCAAGCAGCGTCAAACCCAGCTGATAGTAGGCTTCCGCGTAAGTCGGGTCGTACTTGATGGCCTTCTGAAGCGCCTCGGAGGCTTCCTGGTTCTTGCCGGCGTTGATATAGGTGACGCCCATGTTGTAGAAACTCATGGCCGCATCCTTCGGATTGCTGGCAGCACCAATCTCGGCAGCCTTCTGGTAGAACTCGCGCGCCTTCTCTTCCTCACCCAGCGAAGCATAGGCCGAACCCAGGTTCTGAAGGTAGGCGGTGTTGTTCGGATCGATGTCGACGGCTTTTTGATAGCTCTCGGCCGCTTTCTCGTTGTTGCCGACCTTGGAGTACGCCATCGCCAGCTTGGCCCAGACGACAGCCTGCGAGTCATCGGCGGTCAGAATCTGCTGGTAGGCATCGATCGCCTGCTGATACTGTCCGTTGTTGAAAAGCATGTTGGCCGCATCGAAGTCACCGCGAATCTTCTCCAGCTTCTCGGCCTGCTTCTTGGCCTCTTCCTGCTGCTTCAGCGTTCTGGCCCTGTCTTCCTCAGTTACGTCGAACGATAGCTTGCCGCTCCCCTTCATCAGCTTGAAGTTGATGATCGCGTTGGGTTCATCACGCGTATGTCCCGGTCGAACCGGCTGGACGAAGTCGGGCTTGAACCCCTGAGCCTCACAGATCACGCGATAGTCGTCGAACTGAACGCCTGCATGAAGGTAGTACCCCTTCTTGTTGGTCGTTAGCTTGTATTTGTGAGTCCCGCCCAAGGATTCGATGCGAATCGTGGCGCCCTTGATCGGGTTGCCGTCGGAATCGACGACCGTCCCCGAGAAGAAGCCGACCTGACCGAAGACCGGAGTCGCCGGCCAGACCAGTGGCAGAGCGGTGATCACTACGAGAGCCACCAGGATTCTTGATCTCATTTTCAATAGCTCCTTGATTGTGAATTCCGAGAGTCTACGCGAGGAAGAAACTGAAAAGGCCAACGACCGTCCCGCAAAGGATCAGAGGATCCTCGAGTCCACGTCGTCAGTCGCCGGTTCACCGTGTCGCACTCCCCTAAAAACTTCGGTGAAGGGATCATCCTCCCTCTATATGAGTAGATACGATCCGGCTGAAGAAGTTTTCAAGATCCTCAATGTTATCGGCGACCGGGCAATTTGGCAAGCTTCGAAAGAACAGACTCCCATAACGACGAGACCACAGTCGCGAATCCAGCACGGCCAGGATTCCTGAGTCGCCCCGTGAACGAATCAGACGGCCCAGTCCCTGCTTGAGACTGATGATAGCCGAGGGAACCGTATAGGAGAGGAAGGGGTCTCTCCCCTCCTCGTTCAGGTGGTGAATTCGAGCCGCCGTCAGGGGCTCTGTGGGAACGTGGAAGGGAAGCTTGTCGATCACGACCGCACGCAGGGCCTCGCCCTGCACGTCCACCCCTTGCCAGAAACTCGACGTTGCGCAAAGCACCGCACGGGGCGTCGTCCGGAATTCCTCCAACAGCCGGGATTTTGGCTTGAGTCCCTGGCAGGTAACCGGATATTCGCCCGATGCACTCAACGCAGCGTAGACCCGCTGCATCTGCTGCAGGCTGGTAAACAGCAGAAAGGCATGTCCGTCGGTCAGCCTCAGCACGTTTCGGATGTACCGCATCAGATGGAGAAAATGCTCGGGCGAGCGAGGCTCCGGGACGTCGCGCGGTACGAACAGGACGGCTTGGCGACTGTAGTCGAACTCGCCCGGAACGACAAGTTCCTGGGGCTCGGAGACCCCGAGCCTCTCGCGGAAGTACGCAAACTTACCATCGATGGTAAGTGTCGCGGACGTGAGCACGGTTGTCTCCGTCTTTTCGAACAGACTCTGTCGCAGTAGCGGTGCGACACGGATCGGAGTCAAGTGCAGGAAGACGCCCCGCCCGGACCGCTCGAACCAGTAGACGTTCTCGGGCACGTCCATGTTGAAGATGTCTTGCAGCGTCTCAAAGCAACGATCCACCCGCCTCAATGCGGGCTCCGTCTCGTCACCGGCGGATCGGTTGGCGTCCAGATCGTGATAGAGCAACTCGAGGGCTCGCGTCAGGGCCCCGGACACCTCTCCGAGATCGGTCCGCAGATCCCTGATGCGATAGTTCCGCGGGTCCCGGTAGAAGTTCAGAGAGTGTCGACCGTCCAGACCCGGGAAGCGTCCGAAGAAACTCTGCGAAGCGGACTCGAGGCGGGAGACGAGGTCGAGGGTGGCCTCGTTGTCAGACGGTACGGATCGTCGCAGGAGACGACACAGATCCTCGATCTGGTAGTTCGAGAGGCGCTTACCGAAGTGGTCCGCCGCCACGTCTTCAACCTCGTGTGCTTCGTCGAGGATGAGAACCGAGAACTCCGGAAGGATGCGGCCGATCTCATCGGTTTCCAGGGCCAGATTGGCGAAGAACAGCGCATGGTTGACGACGATGATGTCGGACTCGAACGCCCGCTGGCGCATCTTGGTCACGAAACAGCTCGAGAAGTAGCGACACTTCTGGCCGGTGCATCCGTCACTTCGGGCATCCAGGGCAGACCAGACCGGATCGTCGTCCTCCAGCCAGGTGAGCTCCGCACGGTCGCCCGTTTCGGTCGTCCCACGCCAACTGGCCAGCAGTTCCCGGAATGCAGGACTCCCACCGTGGATCATCCACACCTGCTGTCCCTGTTCCTCGAACCGGCGCAGACACAGGAAATTCTGCCGTCCCTTCATATAGGTGGCTTTGAGCTCCGGAAACAGAGATTCGCGCAGAAAGGGAATGTCCCTGAAGAAGATCTGTTCCTGAAGATTCTTGGTCGCCGTCGATACGATCACTCGTTTTCGAGCCAACAGTGCGGGAATCAGATAGGAGAGGGTCTTCCCCGTTCCCGTCCCTGCTTCGACGCAGAGGTGCTCTCGATCTTCGATGGCACGCAGGACGGCCGTCGCCATCTCCAACTGTGACGGCCGGAATTCATAGCGCTCGAGGCGCTGGTCGAGCAGGCCGCCGGGACGAAAGATCGCCTCCAGCGGTGCGGCTGAGTCCTGCATTCTTACATCCTAGTCCGCAATCACCGCCGGATTCTCTGCGAGCGAACGAGCATCCGGATGACCAGCGGTGAATCATCGGCGGGGAAGTCGAAACCGTGCGTCACACCTCGACACCGGTCCGATTGAGCCGATGCGCGTAGAGCGGAAATCGAACGACCAGCTCTCGGACCTGCCCCCGGACCGACGCGCGGACCTGCTCGTCATCGGGCCTGCTGAGGACTTCTGCGATCCACCGCCCGATCTCGCGCATCTCCGGTTCCTTCATCCCACGCGTGGTCAGGGCAGGCGTTCCCACCCGGATTCCGCTGGTGATCATCGGAGGATGCTGATCGAAGGGAATCGTATTCTTGTTGACGGTGATACCTGCCTCTTCCAGCAACGATTCGGCCTGTTTGCCCGTCAATCCTTTTGAGAAAACATCCACCAGAAAGAGGTGGTTGTCGGTGCCGCCCGAAACGATCCGGAGGCCCTGTCCGGCGAGGACTTCCGCCAACACCTTGGCATTGCCGACCACCTGTTTCTGGTAGGAGGCGAATTCGGGAGTGGCGGCCTCTGTCAGGCACACCGCCTTACCCGCGATAACGTGCACCAGAGGCCCCCCCTGGTTTCCTGGAAAGACGTTGCGGTTGACCATTTTCTTGTGTTCCTCGCGACACATGATCAGACCGCCCCGAGGGCCGCGCAGTGTTTTATGGGTCGTCGTGGTCACGATATCGGCATACGGTACGGGACTGGGATGGAGACCGACGGCCACGAGCCCGGCGATGTGAGCGATGTCGACCATCAGGTAAGCGCCTTCCGCTGCAGCGATTTCGGCCAGTCGATCGAAGTGGATGGTCCGGCTGTAGGCACTCGCTCCCGCAACGATGAGCTTCGGCTTTTCGCGATGTGCAAGGTCGGCCAGCGCATCGTAGTCGATCGTCTCCGTCTCGGGATCCACACCGTACGGCACGACCTCGAAAAACCGTCCCGAAAAGTTCAAGGGATGACCATGGGTCAGATGCCCGCCATGTGAAAGGTTCATTCCCAGGATTTTGTCCCCCGGGTCGAGGAGGGCCAGATAGGCGGCGATGTTGGCCTGTGTGCCCGAATGAGGCTGCACATTGACGTGCTCCGCTCCGAACAGAGCCTTGGCCCGATCGATGGCGAGGTTCTCCACCACGTCGACGAATTCGCACCCGCCGTAATAGCGCCGCCCCGGATATCCTTCGGCATATTTGTTCGTGAATACCGAGCCGACAGCTTCGAGCACGGCGTCGCTGACGAAATTCTCCGACGCGATCATTTCCAGGGTCTCCGCCTGCCGCCGCGTCTCGTTCTGAATCGCTGCGGCCACCTCAGGGTCGACATCGAAGAGCGATCGATTCATGGTGTTCATGTCCTTTCCTCACCTCTCCAAGCTGTGTTCGTCCGGGATGCGGAACAACAGTTTACCGGATTCTGGTGCCGCGTTTCTGAACCACGATACGACAGAGCAGTCCACGGAGAGATCGTGCGGCGAGACGGACGGCCCCAACGGCGCCCGTCCACTTGACTTCGAGGGGTCAAACAAATAAAAGTGGCGCTCTTATGCGCTGGTCAAATCTTTTCATCCCGACCCTGCGGGACGTTCCCGCCGACGCAGAAGTGGCGTCGCACCAACTCCTGCTTCGCGCAGGTTTCATTCGTCAACTCGGAGCGGGCATCTACTCGATTCTCCCGCTTGCGCGACGTTCTCTCCTCAAGATCGAGCATATCGTTCGTGAAGAGATGGAGAGAATCGGAGGACAGGAGTTCCTTTTGCCCGCCTTGAATCCGGACGACATCTGGAAGGAATCGGGCCGCTGGGAGACGATGGGCGAAAACATGTTCCGGCTCCGCGACCGCACTGGGCGCGACCTCTGCCTTGGAATGACGCACGAGGAGGTCTTCACTGCCATCGCCCGCGACGAGCTGCGTTCCTATCGCGACCTCCCCCAAATATGGTTCCAGATCCAGGTGAAGTTCCGTGACGAACCGCGGCCCAAATCGGGCTTGCTGCGCGTCCGTCAATTCACGATGAAGGACTCATACAGCTTCGATATCGACACCGCCGGCCTCGATCAAAGCTATGACCTCCACAATGGTGCATATCGGCGTATCTTCGCGCGCTGTGGGCTGGAATTCCTGGCCGTCAAGGCAAGTTCCGGAGCCATGGGGGGGACCGCATCGGAGGAATTCGTGGTCTACAGCGATGCAGGAGAAGACTGGATCGTGAGTTGTCCCGACTGCGGGTACGCCGCCAACCTCGAACGGGCGATCTCCCGCGTTCCCGAGGTCACGGACCCGCCGGAGGAACGGCAGCCGTCCGAGGTTCACACTCCCGGACGCAAGACCATCGAAGAAGTCAGCGAGTTCCTGGGCATCGAGAAGTCCCGACAGATCAAATCACTCGTCTACATCGTGGAGAGCAGGCCGATCCTCATCCTGGTGCGCGGCGACCATCAGCTCAACGAGGCGAAGCTCGCAGCGGCGCTCGAAACCGAACTCTTCCGGCCTGCCGCGCCGGAAGAGATTCGCGAGGCATTCGGCGCGGACCCGGGAAGCCTGGGTCCGGTCGGGGTCACCGGAATGCGAATCCTCGCGGATCTGTCCCTGGAGGGGCGCCGGAACATGGTCTGTGGCGCCAACCGGGATGACTACCATCTGATGAACGCCACCTCGGGCCGTGACTTCCAGGCCGAATTTGCCGACCTGCGCGAGGTGCAGAAGGGCGACCCCTGTCCGGAATGCGGTCGGGAACTGGAGGTGGCCAAAGCGATCGAAGTCGGACACATCTTCAAGCTGGGTCTGCGCTACAGCCAGAGTATGGGGGCCACGGTGCTGAACCAGGAGGGAAAGGAAGTCCCCATTGTCATGGGCAGCTATGGCATCGGCATCGAGCGCATCCTGGCTTCGGCCGTGGAGCTCTACCACGATGATCTGGGGATGGCTCTGCCCCGCAGCATCGCCCCCTTCGAAGTCGTCATCACTCTACTCAGACCCGATGATGAGCGACAGTCCGAAGCGGCCGAGCGTCTCCTCGAAGAGCTGACCAGCCGCGGTATCGACACCCTGCTCGATGATCGCGATGAGCGCCCCGGCGTCAAGTTCAATGATGCCGAACTGATCGGCTTCCCGGTCCGTGTGACGATCGGGAAGAAGCTCGCCCAGGGGGAGGTGGAGCTGTTCAGCCGGCAACAGCGCGAATCAAGCACTGTCCCCGTGGCTGAAGCCGTGGAGAAGGTGATCGAGATGCTCGAGCGAGGCGGGGATTGAGGGGATTAAAGGATTGGGGATTAAGGGATTGGGGGATTGGGGGATTGAGGGATTGAGGGATTGAGGGATTGAGGCACTATACTCCCCCCCATCCTCCAATCCCATAATCCCCCAATCCCTTAAATCCCTTAAATCCCGTGAATCCCGTGAATCGCAAATTCCTCCCATCAATCGATTTCCTCGAAACGGACCTTGCGGCTGACCGTGTCGAACCAGGCGAACGTGCTCGTACCCTTCATCCCCATCAATTCCCCCGGATTCAAGAGGACGCAGTTACCGACTCGGCTCTCGTGAACCGCGTGGTCATGCCCGTAGCAGACGAGATCATATTGGCCGGAAGCGGCCAGCGGACGCGCGATCTCAGGATAGTGATTTACGGCGACCGTCAGGCCACCGACCTCCAGCTCTGCAAACTGTCCGTGCAGGTGAAGATTGTGGTAGCCGGCCGCCACTTCGCAGATCAGGCGGGGATCCCCGTCATTGTTTCCCCATACGATATGAACCGGCCTTCCCCGGGCGGCTTCCCCGATGCGTTTGACCACGAACGGGCTACAGAGATCGCCACAGTGGATGAGCCGATCGGCATCGGCCATGAGAGTCAGCGCCAGATCCAATCGCCAGATGTGATCGTGGGAGTCGGACATAATGGCGAGTTTCATAATGTCTCCTCACGTCGACCTTGCGGACCCGCCGAACGGAAGGGCCGCTACTCGATGTACTGACTATAGTCTTCGTCCAGCCTTTCCTTCGCCACCTTTCCCCCGTAGATCCAGATTCGCCAGCGAAAATGAAAACTCTGCCCTGGCTCCAGGCGGCGGTCCAGAGGCCGGGCTCCTTGCACGAAGTCCTTTCTCCCGAAAGGATTCACGGCAAACAGCCCATAGCCCCGGGCATGCCAGTAGGAGGGATGACCGCTCGTACTCGGATGTTCGTAGATGGCAACGGTGACCGGCTTTCCCTCGAGCTCCCCCCGCAGTGCGACCCAGGGAGAGCGCTTCCCCCAGACTTCGGCCGAGCCTTCACGGCCGAAGGCGTCCTGGTAGCGACCGGTCCCGCCTTCCTCACGAAGCGCATCCGCAAGACGCAGGCCCAGCATCCCCTCCTTCGTATCGTTGAAGTTCAGGGCCTCGTCCAGAGCCTGCAGTGTGATGTCGTGGTCCATCCAGCGCGAGTCCTCGGTCGAACCAAAAGTCACCCTGCGGAATTCCCGAAGCACGGCGCGTCCCTGCGGGTCCTGCCAATCGGCCGCGAAGTCCAGCTCCCCGGTGTCGCCGCTCCGCGTCTCCAGCGTCGCCCTGTAAACGATCCGCTCTCCATGAGCGGTGCTCCAGAAATCAAGGCCGCTGACGTTGCCGTATCCGAGGAACAGGGATTGATGGTGCGGGTGATCGGAAGTCTCGTGACTCTCTTTGATGAACGGCAACTCCCGGTTGATCATGGCGCCGTCCGGACTGAGTATCGGGTAAAAAACCGGTTTCTGTGCGAACGCCGGACCATATTGGAAGGCCGTGAAGAGGCGTCCCGACACCCAGACTTCAACAGCTTGTCGGTCGGGAGCGGGCCGCACCTCGACCGTGTCGGGCGCCGACGGTGACCCCGCCGCCATCAAGAGGAGACTACTTGCCGCGATCACTACCCAACCCCAGTCCCATTTCATCAATCGTACCTCCGGAGTGTCCGCTGTGGCTTTCTACACGATAAAGGAAAATCACGGCCATGGTCCAGGCGTCTCGAAGCGGCGCGATGTTCCTACCTCGCAGGACCAAATCCTCCCCAAGTGGCCCGAATGTTTGCCCTAAAGAGATTTTTCTTGACAGACGATGTCCAATATGGAGTAATCAGGAGCACATAGGATCACGTTGGGGAAATTAGGGAAATCTTTACTGAGTAGGGTGACGAAATGGTGATGCGAGGAAACTCCCCCGCCAAAGTCGATGCGCAGGGGAGGATCAAGATTCCCGCCAACCATCGCAAGGTGCTCGATGAGGACTACGGCCCGGAAGTCTTCGTCACCAGTGTCACCGGTGAAAACGCCCTGATCTATCCACTCAGCGAGTGGGAGAAGATCGAAGCGAAGCTGCAGGAACCCCCCAAAATGCTCCCGGAAAAGGTGAAGTTCCTGAGGAACACAAGCTACTACGGACAGGTTACGACCATGGATAAGCAGGGACGAATCCTGATCCCGCAGCACCTGCGCGAGAGCGCTTCCATCGACGGCGACGTCGCTGTGATGGGGCAGCTTCACTTCCTCGAAGTCTGGAATCGAGAGAAAGTCACGAATCGGATGGAGGCCGACCCCTACACCAGGGATGATGCGGTCGTCCTGGCAGAACTTGGGATCTAGAGAATGCCGGCAGTCATGGTCGAACACGCTCCTGTGCTCCTGGAAGAATCGATCGAGGCCCTCAGAGTCCAACCTGGGGGTACCTACGTCGATTGTACCGTGGGCCTTGGAGGGCATGCCCGTGAAATTCTCCAGCGAATGGGAGGACACGGCCTCCTGATAGCCATGGATCGGGATCCCGAGACGCTCGAACTCGCCCGCGATCGACTGTCCGGCCTGGCGGAAAACCTCTCGCTGTACCGCGAGAACTTCAAGAACCTTCCCCTTCTTCTGAGCAATCTCGGCATCGCGTCCATCGATGGTTGTCTCGTCGATCTGGGCGTCTCCCGATACCAGTTGACCGAGCCGGAACGAGGCTTCAGTTTCCGGGAGCCTGGACCTCTCGATATGCGCCTCGACCGCGACCAGAAGACCAGTGCGGCCGACCTCGTCCAACGCCTGAATGTCAAGGAACTGACCGATCTCTTCCGACGCTACGGCGAAGAGCCGGAGGCCGCGAGGATCGCTCGAGCCCTCGTGGAAGAGCGGCGACAGACCCGTTTTCGAACCACAACCGAATTGGCTGAATTCATCGCGCGGGTCAAGAAGCGCCGGAGTTCGCTCCATCCGGCGACACTGGTCTTTCAAGCCCTGCGCATCGCGGTCAACCAGGAACTGGAAGGACTGGATCGCTTCCTGAGACGCACGATCCAGTGTCTGAGCCACGGTGGGCGGCTGGTCGTCATCAGCTTTCACAGCCTTGAGGACCGCATCGTCAAACGTACCTTTCAGCTCGAAGCCGGCAAGTGCATCTGCTTTCAGCCGGGCGACCATTGCCGTTGTCCGAGGATCAAGAACGTGGAAATACTGACCCGAAAGCCCGTCACTGCGTCACCTTCGGAACTGGAGCGCAACCCCAGCGCGCGCAGTGCCAAGATGAGAGCTGTTGAACGCGTATCCGAAACCCGCCAGGAAAAAGGATGAATAAGATGGTCGATTTCAGCAACCAGGTGATCGTCAATCGGGCACTGAATGGTAACGAGGGAGCGACCGTTTTTGCCATCGCCAAGTGGGTCGCGCTCACGGGAATCGTGGTGGCGTTGCTGGCTACCTCCGTGGGGATTCGGGATCAGATACTGAACGTTCAATACAAGATCGAGGAACTGACGAGCGCGAATAAGAATCTAAGTGAACAGAACGACCTTTTGCGAGCTGAGCTCCAATCGCTGACCACTCCCGCCAGGCTCGAGAAGGCGGCCCACGACCTGGGACTGATCAGCGCAAACGACGATCGAGTACTGATTCTCGAATCGGACGGGTTCGAGCAGGCTCGAGACAAGGTTGCACATTGGGACAACAGGTCCAAGGCACTGCATGAATGAAAGCCCTGACCGACGACAAGCATCTCCGATCCGCCTTCCTGGGACGACTCCTGGTCGTCCTTTGTGCTTTCATGGTGTGGGCCCTGGTGATCTTCCTCCGGCTCGTCGATCTGCAGACCTTTCGTGAGGAGCACTACCGACTCCAATCCGACAGCCAGCAGCAGGGGTTCATCGTTGTTACCCCTCGGCGGGGAGAGATTCTTGACCGAAATCTCAGAGAACTCGCCATTAGCGTGAGAGCCGATTCGGTCTATGCTCAACCGCGTAAGATCCAGGAGCCGATGGCCGTAGCGAAGCGCTTGGCCCCGCTCCTCGGTGTCCCTACCGACAGCCTGTTCGAGGAACTGAGCTCGGACAAGACCTTCGTCTATCTCGAGCGCGGTGTCTCACTCGACACATCCCGGCGAATCCGCGATCTGGAGATCGACGGCGTCGGGACCCACGAGGACACGAGCCGGGTCTACCCGGGCAAGGACCTTGCCTGTCACGTCTTGGGCATCGTCGGAGTCGACCACGAAGGGCTCGAAGGGATCGAGTACCTCTACGGGAAGGAACTGAGCGGAAGCCGGACCAGAATCGACCTGCGCGTCGATGCCAAGCGCAACAGTTTCTACCGCGACAACTCCGACGCGCCGACTCGCGGCAACAGTCTCGTTCTGACCCTGGACAGCACGATCCAGCACGTTGCCCAGACGGCTCTCGCGGAGGGGGTTCGCTCCACGGGCGCTCTCAACGGTTCGGCTATCGTTATGGATCCCCGTACGGGTGAGATTCTGGCGATGGCTTCCTATCCCGAGTTCGATCCGAACGAGTACCAGAAGTTCACTCCGCCCCAGCGGCGCAACCGCTGCATCCTCGATTTGTACGAACCCGGCAGCACCTTCAAGGTCATCACGCTTTCGGCTCTGCTCAATGAGGGCCTCGTCGATCCGAACGAAGTCATCGACTGCCGGGCGGGCCGCGCTCGATTGGGCCACAAGGTGTACCACGAGGCGGGCTCCAGCTATGGCTTCCTCACCGTGGCCCAGGTCATTGAGAAGTCCAGCAACATCGGAACGGTCCAACTCTCGCTGAGGTTGGGCGAGCGAAGGCTGCACGACTACGCCGCACGCTTCGGCTTCGGGCAACCAACCGGCATCGATCTTCCAGGGGAAGAGTCGGGGATCTTGCGAGACACCTCACAGTGGTCAAAGGTTTCCATCGGAGCGATTGCCATCGGCCAGGAGATTGCAGTGACACCCCTCCAGCTGGTCCGGGCCGTGGCCGCAGTCGCCAATGGCGGCTATCTGGTCAAACCGCTCATCGTCAAGCGAATCGTCAATCCCTCGGGAGACATGTTGTTCGAGTCCAAACCCGAACGAGAGAGGATTCTCAAGGCTTCGGCGACGGAGACCGCCCGGCAGATCCTATCTCTCGTCGTTGAGGAAGGAACCGGGACCAAGGCCCAGCTTCGGGGATATTCCTCGTGCGGAAAAACCGGAACGGCACAGAAATTTATCGATGGACACTACTCACGCTCGAGATACGTGGGTTCCTTCATCGGCTTTGCACCGGCCGAAGATCCCGCATTGATCACCTTAGTCGTCATCAACGAGCCTCGGGGTGGCCTCTACTACGGAGGATACGTCGCAGCTCCCGTGTACAAACAGATCATGGAACGGTCATTGATCCACCTGGGGGTTCCCCAGGATCGACCCACCGAGGTGAAACCGGGTCTTGAACTGGTCCAACGGCGGGAGCCCAATCGGAATGCTCGCGCATCCTCTATCGAGGAGTGGGACAGCACCCCGACCGAGGAGGCGGCTGACACGGTCGCTGCGGCGGTCGGTCAGAAGGAGGTGGAAGTCCAGGGTGACGAGAATGTCGTCATAGAATCGGGTGGGGAACTGCTTCCGGATTTCAGTGGATTGAGTCTCCGAGCCGTCGCACGTCTGTGCGCGCGGCTCGACATCAAGTTGAAGATTTCCGGCTCCGGAGTTGCGGTCGCACAACGACCTGAGCCCGGTGGAAGAGTCTCCAAAGGAATGGTTTGCGAAGTCTTCTTTGCCAATGAGGACGAAAAAGAGAATGCGCCTTCGAGAATTGCTCTCCGGTCTTCCCTCGAATCTGCTCGTGAGAGCGGACTACAGGACTGATCCGGAGATTTCGGACCTGGCTTGTGATTCGAGAAGAGTGGTCCCCGGAACCCTGTTCTTCGCCGTCAAGGGAATGCGGACCGACGGACACCTCTTTCTCGATCGGGCCCTGGAGCGGGGCGCCGTGGCAGTGGTGTCGGAAGAGGCTCCCCGTGCCTCGACGCCCGTCGCGTGGGTTCAGGTCACTTCGGTCCGAAGGTGGATGCCGCTGGCAGCCGACCGCTTCTTCGACTACCCCTCCCGAAAGCTGCGCTTAATCGGAATCACCGGAACGAACGGCAAGACCACGACCGCCTATCTCGTCCACAGCATCCTCAATACCGAGACCAAGGCTCTCATGCTGGGAACCATCCAGACGATGGTCGGAGACTCGGTTTTCCCCTCCAGACTGACGACGCCGGAGTCGATCGACATCCAGGCGGCGCTCAGTCATGGCTGGGATGCCGGTTGCCGGGCAGGAGTCCTGGAGGTGTCTTCGCATGCCCTGTTTCTCGAGCGTGCCTACGGATGCCGCTTTCCGGTTGCCGTCTTCACGAATCTGACCCAGGATCATCTGGACTTTCACTCCTCGTTCGAAGACTATTTCGACGCCAAAAAGCTGCTCTTCGACAGGCATTACAATCCGGGCCTCGAGCACTCCGTGATCAATGCCGACGACCCTTGGGGAAGTCGCCTGGCCTCCCAGGCGCCGGGTGTCATTACCTTTGGACTTTCCCCTGATCGCGACGTCCGAGTCGCCGACTACCGCACTTCGGTGTCAGGCACCACGGCGCGAATCGAGCTCGGCGAGCGCCAAATCGAGCTGACGAGCCGCCTGGTGGGGCGTCACAACGTATACAACGTTCTGGCGGCGACCGCGGCCTGCGCGGCTTTGGGAATCTCCGATACGGCCATTCGGGAAGGGATCCGCCTGTTGCAGGTCGTTCCGGGGCGCTTCGAGGTTCTCGAGCTCGACCGACCCTACTCTGTGGTCATCGACTATGCGCATACACCAGATGCGCTCGAGAACGTCCTGTGCCTGGCGCGTGAAGTGACCCGCGGACGATTGATCTGCCTCTTCGGATGCGGGGGCGACCGGGACCGCACCAAACGGCCCCTGATGGGAGCCCTCGCGGTTCGACACGCCGACCTGATTCTGGTCACCTCCGACAATCCGCGGACCGAGGATCCGGACGCGATCATTCAAGAGATCCTGGCAGGGATTCCCGACGGCATGCCCAACGTCGAAGTGATCACCGACCGTCGCAGGGCGATCCGCCGGGCGCTGGAGGTGGCGCGTGACCAGGACATCGTGCTGCTGGCCGGCAAGGGTCACGAGACCTACCAGGAGATTGGAACAAGCCGGATCGCCTTCGACGAACGCGAGGTGGTCAAGGAGGAGCTGTGCTCGGCCTAAGCATACGCGAAGCAGCCGTGGCGATGGGAGCGCGGCCGGTGGGTCGTTCCGATGACGATCCCCTGCTGGCTCGGCCCTTCCCGTCTGTCTCGATCGACACGCGTACGCTGCGCACCGGCGAGTGTTACTTTGCCATCGCTGGGGAACGCCACGACGGCCACGATTTTCTGACTCAGGCCGTGGAGGCCGGTGCGGCGGTGCTGATCGTTGGACGTACGGTTCCGGAGGCGCTTGGGCGCCGGCTCCCTGTTCTGTTGGTCGAGGATACGACCCGAGCTCTGCAGGACCTGGGCCGTCGCGTGCGGAAGATCTGGGGCGGGAAACTGGTCGCTATCACCGGGAGCATGGGCAAGACGACCACCCGTGAATTCACTGTCCGCTTGCTCTCCAAGCGTCTGCAGGTCTTGCAGCCTTACGGCAATTTCAACAACCACATCGGCCTTCCGCTCTCGCTCACCCGGTTGGCGTCCACTCATAACGCCGCCGTCGTCGAACTCGGAATGAATCACGCAGGCGAGATCGATCTGCTGGGAGACATCTGCCGCCCCGACATCGCCGTGATCACGAACATCGCACCGGTGCACCTGGAGTTCTTCGAATCGATCGACGCTATTGCGCAGGCCAAAGGAGAGATTCTCCACTCACTCCCGGAGGATGGCTCCTTTGTCTTCAACTCAGACGATGAAAGAGCTCGAAAGCTGGCCGAAACGTTCCAGGGACAGACGGTTTCGTTCGGCTTTGGTCCCGAAGCCGACTACCGGATATCGGAATGGGCGATCCGGGACTTGTCCGGCATGTCGTTCGCCATGAGCGGCCCCGGCCTGTTGGTGACGGGACGGCTGGGAGTCGTTGGAAAGCACTTCCTCTACGACGCGGCAGCCGCTGTCGCCGTCGCGGGACTGTTTGATCTCCGGCCCGACGAGATCCACCAGGGCTTGTCCCGCCTGCTCGCCCTCCAGGGACGGGGCAGGCTTCTTTGCCTCGACTCCGTCAGGCTGTGGGACGATTCCTACAACTCCAACCCCCAGGCGCTCGAGAGCGTACTCGAAACGCTCTCCCGAGTGGAGACTTCCTCACGCAAGGTCCTGGTTCTCGGCGACATGCTGGAGCTCGGGCCGACGGCGCCCGAACTGCATCGGCGAGTCGGGATGCGGGCGGCCGAGGTCGCCGCACTCCTCGTGACCGTCGGGTCGCTTGCGGAGCACCTGCGCGCCGGCGCTATCGAAGCCGGTTTGCCCATGGCTGCAACCCGGCATTTCGCGTCCGCCGAGGAGGCCGCCGAAGCGTTGCCGGGGTTGCTGCACGATGGAGATCTGGTATTGGTCAAGGCATCTCGAGGCGTCCATCTGGACCGGATCGTCGAGGCTCTCGCGGGAGGAAAACCGTGATCTACTACCTCCTCTACGCCTTCCACGATGAATTCTCGGTCCTGAACGTGGTCCGCTACATCACCTTCAGAACGGCGTATGCCTCACTAACCGCCCTGCTGATCAGCATGTGGATGGGTCCCTGGGTGATCGCCCGACTCCGCAGGTTCCAGATCGGGCAGTACATCCGCGAAGAGGGACCGCAGTCTCACCAGAGCAAGGCCGGTACTCCGACGATGGGAGGAGTCCTGATCGTCATCAGCATCGTCATACCCACTTTGATGTGGGCGGACCTCGGCAACGCCTACGTGTGGATCGCGCTCACGTCTCTGTTGTTCTTCGCCGTCGTCGGATTCATGGACGACTTCCTGAAGATTCGGCGCCAGCAATCGTTGGGACTGCGAGCTCGTGAGAAGGTTGCCCTGCAGGTTCTCTTCGCGCTGGGCATCGCCGCCCTGTTGATCTACCTGAGCCATTACGATCTGTACTCGACGCGACTCAGCGTCCCCTTTTTCAAACGGTTCACGCCAGAGATGAATCTGACGCTCTTCGGCGTGTCCACGTTCATTCCGCTGATCGTCTTCGTCATGTTCGTGATCATTGGAGCCAGTAACGCGGTCAATCTGACCGATGGGCTCGACGGCCTGGCCGGCGGTCTCGTGGTGATCGCGGCTTCGTCGTTGACCGTTTTGACCTATGTGACCGGTCACGCCACCTTCGCCACCTATCTCGGCCTGATCAAGAACACCTACGCCAGCGAGTTGACGATCTTCTGCGGCGCCATGGTCGGAGCCACCCTCGGCTTCCTCTGGTACAACTGCTACCCCGCCGAGATTTTCATGGGCGATGTCGGTGCCATGGCTCTGGGCGGGGCCATCGGAACGGTGGCGATCCTGGTGAAGCAGGAACTGTTGCTCTTTTCGATTGGCGGGATCTTCGTGCTGGAAGCTCTTTCGGTGATCCTGCAGGTGGCCTCCTTCAAATTCCGGGGCAAGCGAATCCTGCGGATGGCGCCCCTGCACCACCATTTCGAGTTGTTGGGATGGAGCGAGCCCAAGGTGGTCATACGTTTCTGGCTGATGGGTCTGATCTTCGCCCTGTTCAGCCTGACGACATTGAAGATCAGGTAAGCGGAACGGAGTCTGGAGCCGCGGGAACCGGACATCCCGCGGATCGATGAACTATGGAGCTAAGAGACAAGAAAGTCCTGGTCGTCGGCCTCGGAAGGAGTGGGGTCGCGGTGACACGTTTCCTCGTTTCAAGGGGAGCGAAAGTCACGGTTACCGACCTCGAGGACGCGGACCATCTGGCTCCTGCTCTCCGCCGCCTCGAGGTCCCAGTGGAGCTGAGGCTGGGCGGGCACCGCGAGGCCGACTTTCTCTCTGCAGACTGCATTGTTCTGAGTCCGGGAGTACCCGCCACCCTCCCTCTGGTAGTTTCCGCACGCCGTCATGGGGTGGAAGTCATCGGTGAGATCGAACTGGCGTTCCGTTTCCTCGACGCGAGCATCATCGGAGTCACCGGCTCGAACGGCAAGACCACGACCACAACTCTGATCGGCGAGATTCTTGATCATGCCGGACAAACCTGCGTCGTGGCCGGCAACATCGGGCGGCCCCTGACCGACGCACTGCTCGATGATGAGGCCAAGACCGCCCCCTTGCTCGTCGTAGAATTGTCCTCTTTTCAACTCGAGGCCATCGAGAGCTTTCGCTGCCACATTGCCGTGTTTCTCAACCTAACGCCGGATCACCTGGATCGGCACGCCGATACCGAAGAGTATTTTGCTGCCAAGAAGAGGATCTTTCTCAACCAGGAGACCGACGACTGGGCTGTGATCAATCAGGACGATCCGGTCCTGCGTCACCTCAACGTACGGGCGCGTCGGTTTTCTTTTTCCCTGGAGAGCACGCTCGACATCGGCACGTATTCGAATGAAGGCCAATTATGGATCAGCTCACCGGAACGCAAGACCCGTTTCATGCAGGCGAGTGAAGTCCGGCTGCGAGGAAAGCATAACCTTTCCAACGTACTGGCGGCGTCCAGCGCCGCCTTTCTGGCCGGCGTTCAGCCCTCGGTCATCGCCGAGGCCGTTCGAAACTTCCGTGGAGTGGAACATCGCCTCGAACTGGTGCGCAGACTCGACGACGTGGACTACTACAACGATTCCAAGGCAACCAATGTCGACTCGGCCGTGAAGGCGATCGAGGCCTTCGATTCCCCGCTCGTCCTGATCATGGGAGGACTGGACAAGGGAGGGGACTTTTCGGGATTGCGGAAGCTGATCGCGGGACGGGTCCGGCAACTCATCCTGATCGGCAAGGCCGCCGGTAAGATCGAGGAGCAACTCGGCGCGACCGTTCCCACCCTGCGCGCGGCAAGCCTGGAGGAGGCAGTCGGCCAGGCCCGATCTCACGCGCAAGAAGGTGATGTCGTCCTTCTGGCACCCGGCTGCGCGAGCTTCGATATGTTCACGAACTACGAAGAACGAGGCCGGGCGTTCAAAGCAGCGGTGCAGGAACTTCCTTCGAGCCGCTTCCGTCAGGTCGGGGGGTCTGCGCGATGAAACCGAGAATGCCCTACGATCGCATCCTCATCCTCCTCGTGCTGACTCTCCTCGGGGTAGGCCTGGTCATGGTCTTCAGTGCATCTGCCATCATCTCCAAGGGGCTCTACGACTCTTCGACGGCGATTTTCACGAAGCAGCTCTATTCGGTCATTCTCGGGCTGATCCTGATGGTCGTGGTCATGAGAATCGACTACCGGCTCTTCGCGAACCGATTCATCGTCGGCCTGCTCGTGGCAGGTTCGCTCGGACTCCTGGGGTGGGCTTTGATGAGCCGAGACATCAATGACGTGCACCGCTGGATCCAGCTGGGGCCGATGCGCTTTCAGCCATCGGAGGTCGCCAAGCTTGCCGTCATCTTCATGACAGCGTACCTGCTGGTCAAACGCGGAGGTCGGATCCGGACCATCGACCGCCCGATGATCGTGTATCTGGGCGTCCTGGGAATGATCCTGGTTCTGGTGCTGGCCGAACCGGATTTCGGAACCACGACCAGCCTGGCGTTGACCGCCGCTCTCCTGCTGTTCGCGGGCGGCTTTCCGATTCGATACTATCTGGGCGCGGCGCTGGCCGCCCTTCCCCTGTTCTTCTTCCTCGTCTACCAGGTTCCCTATCGCCGGATTCGACTGTTTGCCTTCCTGCATCCCGAGGCGGACCCGTTCGGCGCAAGCTATCAGGTCCTGCAGAGCCTGATTGCGGTTGGCTCCGGGGGCCTCGCCGGCAAGGGTTTGGCGCAGGGAACACAGAAACTGTTCTTCCTGCCCGAACCGCATACCGACTTCATCTATGCAGTCATCGGCGAAGAGACCGGACTCTGGGGGTGCGCGCTCGTTCTGCTGCTGTTCCTGCTCCTTCTCTGGAGAGGTCTGCGGGCAGCGATCCGCTCCGACACACTTTTCGGGACCTACGTGGGTCTCGGTATCGTTTCCATGATCACGTTGCAGGCTCTGTTCAACATGAGCGTGGTGCTCAGCTTGTGTCCGACCAAGGGAATTCCTCTCCCCTTCATCTCCGTCGGAGGCTCATCGGTCCTGGTCATGTTGACGGCGATGGGAATCCTTCTGAACATCTCGAAGCACGCGCAGTCCGCTCTGCCCGGATCGGCCGTGGCCGATGCAGATCCTGCCCCGACCGCGCAGATTCAGCCGAAGCCGGTGCTCTCGAGTGTGGTTCTCGGAGATGCCTCTTGGCAATCCAGTGCGGTGGTGACTTCGTCTTCGACCGCGACTTCAAGGCCGTTCCAAAGGGAAGCTGCCGCCTCTGTACCTCGTGTGACTCAGGGTCCAGGAGGTGGCGGATGAGGGCCAAAGGGGATCTTCTCCGGGTCTTGTTCGCGGGCGGCGGAACGGGGGGCCACGTCTATATGGCCATCGCCGTCGCCCAGCAACTCGCAATTCGCCACCCGGGCATCGAGATCATCTTCGCGGGAACTCAACAGGGCCTCGAGAGTCGCATCGTCCCCCATTTCGGCTACCGCCTCGAGACGATTCGAATCGGCGGCCTCAAGAACGTCGGACTGAGACGGTTCGCTCAGACCCTGTGGCAGCTCCCCATCAGCACACTGGCGTCGCTGCGCATCGTTCGGCGCATCCGACCCCAGGTGGTTGCGGGAGTCGGCGGATACTCTTCCGGGCCGCTGGTACTGGCCTCGTCTCTGCTGCGCGTGCCCTCGCTGGTAATCGAACCCAACGTGCATCCTGGTTTGGCTAACCGGCTGGTGAGAAGGGTGATTCGAAAGGCGGCTGTCGCCTATGCGGAGACCGCGGGCTGGTTCGGACGGAAGGCAGTCCTGACCGGTGTTCCGATTCGAGAGGAATTTTTCGCTCAGCGCGACCACGATTTCCGGCAGAAGCCACTGACCGTTCTCATCTTCGGGGGCAGCCGGGGGAGCCGCCCTCTCAATCAGCTCGTCCTGGCGGCTCTGGAGGGCCTGGATAGTCCTGCGTTTCGGCTGATTCATCAGACCGGGCCGGAACACCTCGACGACGTCTTGGAAGGGTATCGACGTCACCACGTCGATCGGGAGGTTCTCCCTTACATCGAGGATATGCCCCGTTACTTCGCCGGGGCCGACTTGATCGTCTCGCGGGCAGGCGCTTCGACCATCGCCGAGATCACGGCCGCCGGCCGGCCGGCCCTGCTGGTTCCCTTCCCCCACGCGGCCGACGATCACCAAACCAAGAATGCACGGGCCCTCGAGGCCCGCGGCGCGGCCATCACTCTCGAGGAACGAGCCGCTTCGGGGGAGGTGCTGGCAGGGAAGATTCGTGAGCTCGAGTCGAACCGAGGTCGGCTCGAGGAAATGGCCAAAGCTAGTCGTGCGACCAGCCGATCGGGCGCGGCCCGGGCCGTCGCACAACTGATGGAGGAGATAGCCGCTTGAGAGGTTCAGTGAGGCTACGAGGGAATCGCTGCGAGAGTTCCACGACCCAAAAGCCGACCCCTACCCAAAAGCCCTCTTGCAGCCACGGTTCCGATCGTGGCCTCACTGAATCCTTCAAGCGAACACGTACGCGGTTGCGTCGCCGGTCCGACGGATCCGGCCGACCGGCCGGTGATGGCACGACGCGGGGGACGGGAGGATCGTGAAGGAGGCAGGTGCGGTTTTGAATCGCTTCGGACCGATTCGGCACTTTCATTTCATCGGCCTCGGGGGCGTGGGGATGAGTGCACTCGCCGAGCTCCTGCTGGCACAGGGGACGGAGGTCTCCGGCTCCGACGGATCGGAATCGGAGTACTTGCGGAGACTCGTGCGTCTGGGTGCCCAGTGTTCCGTAGGCCACGACCCCAGCCACCTCGACGGTGCCGAGGTGGTGGTCGTGTCTTCGGCCATTCCACAGGACAACGTCGAGCTCGCAGAGGCCCGAAAGCAACATCTGCCCGTCATCCACCGCTCCGAGCTGCTGGCCGAATTGATGCGCTTCCGCGAGAGCATTGCGGTTGCCGGCAGCCACGGAAAGACCACGACCAGCGCCATGATCGCCCATCTCCTTCTGAAGGCCGGCCTGGATCCCACAGCGGCCGTGGGGGCCAGGGTCCGCTCATTGGGAGGCAACGCCCGCCTTGGAAGCGCTCCCTTCTTCGTCGCCGAAGCCGATGAAAGCGACCGGAGCTTCCTTCGCCTGCATCCGGTCCACGCGGTTGTGACGAACCTCGACCTGGATCATACCGATCAGTATCGAGACCTGGATGACATCTCCCGTTCCTTCAGGACCTTTTTGGAGCAGCTCCCCTTCTACGGCCACGCCATCGTCTGCGGCGACGACCCGGCCGTGCAGTCCCTCGTCCGAAATGTTCACCACCGGGTGGTAACCTACGGCGCGAGCGAGCAGGCGGAATTTCGAGCCACCGCGATCGACAGTGGTCCATTCAAGGTCCGTTTCGACTTGTACCGGCGAACGAAGCCGCTAGGCACGATTCAACTCCAGGTTGGAGGGCGACATAACGCATTGAACGCGACTGCGGCAGCCTCGTTGGGCCACCTTCTGGGCATTCCATTCGAGACGATTCGAGCCGGTCTGGGCTGCTTTGGCGGGGCCGAGCGACGCATGGAGCGCAAGGGTGAGCGGCTCGGTGTCCTGGTCGTGGATGACTACGCGCACCATCCCACCGAAGTTCGGGCCACGTTGGAGGCCTGCCGGGCGCTCGGACGCAGGATCGTGCTCGTGTTCCAGCCCCACCGGTTTTCCCGGACTTTGGGCCTGATCGATGAATTCGTCACTTGCTTCGAGGGGGCTGATCGCCTGTATCTGCTCGACATCTATGCGGCGGGAGAGGCACCGATCGAAGGTGTCAACTCGTCGGCATTGGCCGAGCGAATCAGGCTTCATCGCCAGGTCGACTATGCCCCCTCCAGAGCGGGTTTGCTGATTGAACTTCGAACCGAGTGCCACCCGGGTGACCTTCTGGTGACCATGGGGGCTGGAGATGTCTGGAAGCTGGGAGAGAGATTCCTTGAAGGAAGCGACTAAGCGTGAGAAGAGACGTCTGACGCTCTGGTTCGGGCGGGCCGCCAAGGCGCTGCTCTGCCTCGGAGTCGTGTTGCTCGGACTCACCGCCTACTACTATGGACGAAAAGCCGTCTCCGAAACCTCCCTGTTCGACATCGAAGCTATCGAATATCAGGGGGCCCACCGTTTCGATGCGCAGGCGTTCAATGTCCTTCTCCTGCGAAGTTTCGGGCACAACCTGCTGCTGATTGATCTGGACCGGGTTCGTGCGCTGGTCGAAGCCGAAGGTTGGGTCAAGCACGCCGTCGTGCGCCGCAGACTGCCGAACCGGCTCTGCCTTCATTTGACGGAGCGGGAGCCGGAGGCCGTCGCGGCCATCGAAGACGATCTCTATGTCGTGGACGACGAGGGGGTCATCCTGGACTCTTTCGGTCCGGAATACGAGTCCCTGGACCGGCCGATCGTCAAGGGCCTCCGCAATACCGCCCGCGAGAACGCGGCCGAAGAGAACGCCCGGCGAATGAAGCTCTACATGATGCTGCTGCGTGACTTTCAGGCAGACGGACGAAACTATGCCGACCAGATCTCGGAAGTGGATGTGGCCGATCCCGAACGGGTGGCAATCGTCCCCGTCTCCGAGCCGATTACGATCTATCTCGGCCATGATTCGTTCGCGTCCCGCTACGAGCGTTTCCTGGCCCAGCGGGATTTGTACGAACGATTGAAGCAGAAATACGGATCGATCGAATACGTGGACGTTACTTTGGACAACAAGATCATCTTCCACACGCCGAAAAAGGTCTCGTCCGGATGAGCTGCCGCTCTACCTGCGACGGCCGAGGCGCTGGATTCTCAGAATGAGGTAGTCGAACACAGGTCATGGGAAAGAAACAAATCACCGCCGGCATTGATGTGGGCACGACCAAGATCTTCTCTTGCATCGCCGATCTGTCCGGAGAACGAGTTGCTGTTCTGGGGACAGGTTGGGCGCCTTCCAGAGGGCTCAAGAAGGGAATGGTCGTAAACCTGTCCGAAACCTTCCAGAGCATCAAGGAATCACTCGATCGCGCTGAAAGCGAAGCCAATGTCGTCATCGAATCGGCCTATGTCAGTGTGGGAGGCCGGCTCCTTCGCAGCGTCAACACGTCGGCCGAAACGGAGATCCGTGGAAAGAGCGGTCGGGTCTCCAACGAAGACATCAGCCGCGCCGTCTTGGAGGCCCAACAGCTGCAGACGCCGAACGACAGCGAGATCATTCATGTCCTGACCCAGAGCTTCCGTCTGGACGATCAGGACGGGATCCAGGATCCGGTGGGACTCTGCGGGAGCCGGCTTTCGGTACGGCTTCATGTCGTCTTCAACGCGACCGCGGTGGTCCAGAACATCGTCAGCGCCATCAACAGGGCCGATGTCAATGTACTCGGCGTCGTCATGCAGCAACTGGCTTCTGGACAGGCTGTGCTGACCGAGGACGAGAAAGAACTCGGCACGGTCCTGATCGACGTGGGCGGCGGAACCACCGACATTTCCGTCTACAACCAGGGGAGCATTTGGCATTCGGAAGTGCTGCCCATGGGCGGAAGCCTCATCACCAAGGACATCGCCATTGGGTTGCGGGCGCCGCTCCAGGAAGCTGAGCGGCTCAAGATCGATATGGGGAGTGTCTACTATGATTCGATTTCCGATGAGGAGACCGTTGAGATCCAGGAAATCGGTACGGGTCGCAGCCAGACATTTCCGCGGCGCCTACTCTGCGAGATCGTCGAAGCCCGTTGTGAGGAGATCCTTCAGAACGCCGCCGCCGTGATCCGTCGATCCGGGGCTCAGACCGACCTCTTGAGTGGTGTGGTTCTCACGGGGGGCGGAGCACTCATGCACGGTTTCGTCGAGCGCGCACAGGAGATCCTGGCCGTTCCAGTCCGTCTGGGCATCCCCATCGATCTGGACTGCAGCAACAACGACATTCTCCACCCGGCGTACGCCACCGGGCTGGGGTTGCTGAAATACGCGCACTCTCTGCGTACTCGCGACGCGATCAAGATTGCTAAAGAGTCGGTGTCTCCGCAACCCAAGGCTACGACCGAACGCCTGAAAAACTGGATATTTGAAAAGATCTGAGTGGACGGGATGCCGGGTGATGCTCCCATCCGGATTCCCGTTGGAGGTTCCCATGACTGCAAATCATCACGACGACCGAATCATTAAACTCTCGTTCGAAGAAAAGCCCCTGACCGGTGCCGCGATCAAAGTGATCGGAGTCGGCGGCGGTGGCTGCAACGCCGTCAACCGCATGATCGAGGCTGGAATCGAAGGCGTCGAGTTCATCGCCGCCAACACCGATGTCCAAGCCCTGCGACAGTCGCGGGCCCCGCGCAAGCTCCAGCTGGGCGAAAAGCTGACCAAAGGACTCGGCGTGGGTTCCGATCCGGAGATCGGAAAGAAGGCGGCCCTCGAGGACACCGAGAAGGTGATCGAACTGCTGGACGGGGCGGACATGGTCTTCGTGACCGCCGGTCTTGGTGGAGGGACCGGTACCGGTGCTTCTCCGATCGTTGCGAGCCTGGCCACGGAACTGGGTGCTCTGACGGTGGCCGTCGTCACGACGCCGTTTTATTTCGAGGGGAAACGTCGCCGGCAGCAGGCCGAAGGAGGCCTGGACGAACTGCGCGAGACCGCCGACACGGTCATCACGATCCCGAATGAGCGGCTGCTCAGTACCGTTCCTACGGGAACGTCCCTCTTCGATGCTTTCAAGATCGCCGATGATGTCTTGCGTCAGGCGGTCCAGGGCATCAGCGACCTCATTACGATCCCGGGCATCATCAACCTCGATTTCGCCGATGTTCGCACGATCATGTCGGGCATGGGCCTGGCACTGATGGGAACGGGACTCGCCGATGGAGACGATCGGGCCGTGACGGCGGCGCGACGTGCCATTTCCAGTCCGCTGCTCGAGGACACCACCATTCACGGGGCCCGCGGCGTTCTGATCAACGTCACCGGAAATGCCAGGATGGGTCTCCATGAGGTGAGCGAAGCCAGCCGTATCATCCAGGAGGCGGCCCATCCGGAAGCCCACATCATTTTCGGTTCCGTCTGCGACGAGTCGATCGGGGATCGGATCAAGATCACGGTCATCGCTACGGGCTTCGATCGAGACATGGACGCGACCCGGCAGCCGGCCCAGACGGCCGATGACCAGGAGGTCGTGCGACCGGACCGAATGGATTACAGACCCGACTTCGAGGACCAGAGTTATGGCAACGGAACGGGCAAGGCGCCGGAACCGGATGTCCTGGAGATTCCCACGTTCCTGAGGCGGCAGTTGGATTAGAGCCCTGGGCGCCTTTTCCATCTACTACGGTACTCCCAATCCGGCAATCCACGGATACGGCCGCCTTGTGAGCCGTCCCTGAATCTGCCAGAATACGCAGAGATTGACCCCTTTCGAGCTTGATTCGATTAGTCTTGCCGGGTTTGGATGCGACTGATCAATGTCCGATAGGTGAGCGGAAGGAGCAGAGCGATGATCCTCGCAGGCGACGTCGGAGGGACCAAATCCAGAATCGCCATTTACGAAGAAGGCCCGGGACCTTCCGGGTTGCAGCCGCGCCTGCAGGACACCTTCTCGAGCCGCGATTACCCCTCCCTCGAGGAAGTCGTTGAAGATTTCCTCTCCAATCCCGCTGCGTCTGCCGTGCGCCACCAGTTGAGCACCGCCTGTTTCGGGGTTGCCGGCCCGGTCGTCGATGACCGCGTCAAGGCCTCGAACCTGCCCTGGATCGTCGAGACTGCGGCCTTGAAGCGGGCCACCGGTATTGAGCGGATTCTCTTGATCAACGACCTCGAGGCAACGGTCTACGGTGTCCTCGTTCTCGAGAGTGATGACCTTGAGCGGTTGAACGACTGTCGACCCGAACCGGGCGGAACACGCGCCCTGATCGCAGCCGGCACGGGTCTTGGAGAGGCCGTCATCGCGAAGAGCCCGGACGGTCCCTATTTCCCGGTGGCTTCCGAGGGAGGACACTGCGACTTTGCGCCTCGGACCTCGCAGGAGACGGGATTACTCAACCACCTGAGTGAACGCTTCTCACATGTCAGCTACGAGCGCGTCCTTTCGGGGCCTGGCCTTCTCAATATCTACCGCTTCCTGCGCGAAACCGGGACCGACGAATCCCCGGAGGTCGCCTCACGGATCGACAGCGCGGATGATCCCAGCGCCGAGATCTCCAAAGCAGCTTTGGCTGGAGACTCTTCCGCCTGCGGAGAGGCGCTGGATTTGTTCATTTCGATCTACGGAGCCGAAGCGGGCAACCTTGCCCTGAAGGCGAAATCCACTGGAGGGATGTTCATCGGCGGCGGCATCGCGCCCAAAATCCGCGAGCGCATCGTGAAGGGCGACTTTATGGAGGCCTTCTATGCCAAGGGCCGCCTGCGCGCGCTGCTCGAGACCGTTCCGGTCTTCCTCGTCCTCAACAGTAAGACAGCCCTCATCGGTGCCGGCGTACGAGCCCTCAAGGAGAAACGAAAATAGTGAAGAGATTGCTCCCGCTCCTGTGCGCAGTCCTACTCGCTCCCGTTCCGGTAATCGCTCAACAGATAGCGGGGCGGCTCATTGCCTTTCAGGGACGCGTCGAGGTACTGACCACATCCTGGTCTCCGGCGTCTCTCAATCAGGATCTCTATGCCGGGAACACGATTCGAACCCATTCACAGAGCCGCGCGGTACTCCTGCTGGCCGATGAGACGCAGCTCAAGCTCAACGCGAATAGCGAACTGCAGCTGCAATCCGCAAACCAGTCCTCCAGCCTGATCTCCCGGATCTCCATGGCCGGGGCGCGGACCGAGCAGAGCATCATGAACCTGCGCTCCGGTCAGCTCTACGTGCGTTCGAAGAAGACGCCGGCTCACGTGCGGGTGGATACGCCGGCCGTTACCGCAGCCATCCGCGGCACCGAGTTCGACATTCGGGTCGGAGCGGACGGTGAGACTCTCACCACCGTACTGGAAGGTTCGATCGACTATCACAACGACTATGGAGCCATCGTCGTCAACCCCGGCGAGCAGGGCATCGCACGAGTCGGACAGGCGCCAACCAAAGTCGTCGTGGTCAATCCTGAGGATGCCGTCCAGTGGACTCTGTTCTACACGGCAGCCGTCAGCCCACGCGACTACCCTTTCCTCAATGCATCCCCGGCAGCCGCCCGGCGGGACCTTGCAGCCGGGGTCCCCAGCCCGGTGCAACGGGCCATGCTCGAGCATGACGCCGGGGATCTCGAGGCAGCCTGGGCGACGATTCAGGGCGTCCAGTCCCCGGAGGCCGAGGCCGTACGCGGATGGCTGCTCCTCGAGCGCAACGAGATCGCCGAAGCGGAGGCGGCCTTTGCCCACGCCCCTCAACAGTCGGTTCGCACCCGGCTGGGGCTGTCACTGTGCTACGTCCGCCAGAACGATTTCGATCGTGCTTTGAGCGTGCTGTCACCGGTGGGTGAGAATGCCGACCTGCTGCTCCAAAAGGCCTTTGTCCTCACCGCCTTCGGAGATGCTTCGCAAGCGCTGTCCCTGATCGCCCAGATACCGGCCGACAGCACGGCGGCTCCTCTGTCCCAGAGTCTGCAGTCCAGTATTTTGCTGACGCAGAACAAGAAGGACGCGGCCCTCGCCGCGGCCAGAGCAGCCATCCGAAGTTCCTCGACCTCTCCCTCGGCTCTCGTGGCCCTCAGCCGTGTGCTTCAGTCATTCTTCGACCTTCCCGCAGCTCGATCTGCGGCCGAACGAGCGCTCGCCGCCGACCCGCAGTTTCTCGACGCGCAGCTGCAACTCGCCAAACTTCAGTTCGGGTTCGGACTGACCGGCGATGCCGAGAGGATCGCGCGCCAGGCCTTGCGAACGGCGCCCAATGAAGCGTCCGTGACTTCTCTTCTCGGGTTCATCCTCCTGGCGCGAGACAAAACCAGTGAGGCGGAGGAGTCTTTCAAGAAGGCCATCCAACAGGACAGCACACTGGGAGATCCCCGCCTGGGTCTCGGTCTGGTCGACATGCGCCGGGGCCAGGAGCTGGATGCAACAGCCGAACTGCTGGCGGCAGCGACTCTCGATCCTCGTCTTTCGCTCTATCACAGCTATCTGGCCAAGGCCTTCTACCAACTGCGCAGTTTCCAGCAGGCTTTCTCCGCCCTGGAGACCGCCATGGAGTTGGATCCGCGTGACCCCACTCCCTATTTGTACTCCGGGATCTTTCAGGACGACCTCTATCGGCCCGGTCGCGCTATTGAGGATCTCGAACAGTCGATCAAGCTCAATGACAACCGCGCCGTCTACCGAAGCCGACTGCTTCTTGACCGTGATCGAGCCAGCCGGAATGTGAGTCTGGCTCGTTCCTACCGTCAGCTGGGCCTGTCAGAATGGGGAAACAGCGCGGCCGTGACGTCGGAGCTCAACGATCCGACCAACGGTTCGGCTCACCTGTTCCTGGCCAACACCTTTCTCAATCTTCCCGGGAGAACGATCAGCGGCGGCTCCGAGCTTCTGCTGGCGAGGCTGCTCCTCCCCGTCAATGCCAACTCCTTCAATTCCTTCAACGATTACACGAGCTTGTTCGAACTGCCGCGAGCCTACTGGACCGCAGACGGCTACTACGGGACGTTCGACTCCTTCGGCGGCGAACTCCTCGCCTACGGCGGCACGGACCGGATGGCCTACAGCTCTACCTTTGCCTACGATCGCACAGCCGGCTTCCGCCCGCAGAACGATGATCTCAAGCAATACACGGGCACGGCCCTTTTCAAGTTCGCGCTCACGCCAAGCAGCGACTTCCTGCTCTCGTACGCCAATCAGCAGGCGAACGAGGGGGACCACGGCAGCCAAGTCCTGGTCAACCAGTTCAACGATACAAATCTGCGATCATTCATCCGGACCCAGCGTGCCGAGATCGGCTATCACCAGCAGCTGCGGCCGGGTTCGGAACTCCTGGTGCTGTTCTCGGGACGGAGTATTCAACACGTGATTCAGGATCCCGACCGGCTGGTCTTCCCCGACCGCACTTATGGTCTTCGCGAATCGCTGCGCCAGCCCAATCTCGATTTTGAAATCAGCCACTTGCTCCAAACCGGACCATTTCGGTTTCGCTACGGGCTGGATGTCTTCGAGGGACGTTACCGCTCCCTCGATACCCTCAAGATCTCCATCGTCGGCCTCGATGAACCGATCTTCCAGGAATTCGACTACTCGAGGCGCAAGATTCGGTACAAGACCGCTTTCTTCCGCTCCGATTATCGGATCCGGCCCAATCTGTTCCTCTCGACGGGACTGAACTGGAACTGGTCCAATGATCGAAATCCCGTCGCCAGCCCTCAGAAATCGACCTCGCGATGGAATCCACAGGGAGGTGTCTACTTCCAACCCTTCGACAGTTCCGTCCTTCGCTTCGCGTATTTTCAGACGCTTCAGACCGAGCTTCAGGAAACCCTCGTACCCGCGGATTTCTACGGCTTCCCCATCGCTCTGAACGAGCAGCAGATGTCCCACAGTCGAAACTACAACCTCGGCTGGGACCAGCGGTTCGGACGGCGCACGTTCCTTCGCACCTATGCATACTCGAGAGACCGGTCGCTTCCGAGTCTGGACTTCAGTGGAATGCCGATCTTCTTTGACGGAAATCTCTACGGCGGACGAACCGCCTTGAATCAGTTGCTGTCCGAGAAGCTGGCCTTGAGTGTCGACTACAGCTTGACCCACAGTTTGGACACTCTGAGCCTGCGACATGACAACGAGGTAAACGTGGCGCTGAGCTTCGTCCACCCCTGGGGCCTTTTCATCACGGCTGCGGAGGACTTTCTGCGCCAAACCGGCCAATACGGAACGTTTCGGAACTACATCAAGGTGTACACGACGGACCTCGAGGTAGCCTACGAATTCCCTCGGAAGATTGGTCGGCTGTCCTTCGTGGGCACCAACCTCTTCGACCGCAAGTATGCTTTCCTGGTCGATCCGTTGGCCCTGCAGAAGCGGGTACCGGCACGCCGGATGGAAGTCCGCCTGAGCGTCAATTTCTGAGATCCAGGCGAAGATCGGACGTATTGCCGTCAGTGGCGGCTGCGCAGATTGAAGCATAGAGCAAGGACGAGATGAGCAAGAATCAAAAGAAGGTCGTGGCTTCCGCCGTGATCCTGGTTTCCGCCATCTTGGGCATCGCACTGTTTTCCAAGTACTCCCCCTACCTGGATGACCTGGAGCTGAGAAACTACGATTTCATGATGGCGGTCGTGCGGGGACCCGAACCTCCACCTAAGGACATCGTCATCGTGGCAATCGACGAAGCGTCCCGGTCCCAGTTCGAGCAGGACTATGGGGTGACCTATCCCTGGCCGCGAGGGTTTTACGGTCAGCTGGTCGATACTCTGAATACTCTGGGCGCTAAGGCCGTGGTCTTCGACGTGGCTTTCTTCGATGCGAGTCAACCGGATGAGGATGAAGCCTTTGCCAGTGCGATCCGACGCAGTCACATTCCGATCGTCGTCGCCGCCGCCGTCGAGGTGGTCGCCGACCCGCGCTTCTCGATGGTCCGTCAGCTTCTGCCTTTCAGTGCCTTTACGGATGCCGGCGCACAAATCGGCTACGCTACGCTGAACCCGGATCGGGACGGTGTACTGCGCCGGGGGCGCTTAGCGGTCGGCTCGGAACCGACGCTCGCGACGAGGGCTCTGCAGGACCTGGGCAAAGAAGATCTGCTGCGTCAGGCTTCCGTCATCGGCCTCGAAGGAGGAGATCCCGAAATCCTCGTCAACTATGTCGGCGGCGGTCGGAGCATACCGACGGTCAGCTTTTATCAGGCGATCGATGCTCAGTCCCTGCTTCCGGACGGATACTTCAAGGACAAGATCGTGTTCGTCGGTTACTCGCTGGCCGTGACCGACCTCTCACAGGGCAGCGCTCCGGATCACTACCCGTCTCCCTTTGACGGCCTCTCGGGGATGGCGAGCATGCCCGGAGTCGAAATCCACGCCAATATCCTCAATACGATTCTTACGGGGAAATACATTGATCGTCTGCCCGCTGTCCCGCAGTGGGTGATCCTGATCGGCCTGGCCATTCTGGTCTCCCTCTTCGTGCTCCTGACGGAGCGCTTCTCCTTGAAGATCAGTGGTTCTCTGGTCTTGATCCTGGCGTTTGCCACGACGTCGGTACTCCTCTTCATTTACGCAAGGGTCTGGCTGTTGACCATTCAGCCGATCGCTTTGATGCTCCTGGTCTTTGGACTCAACATCCTCTATCAGTATCGACTGACCGAGAAGGAGCGGGCTCAGATCCGACGCGCTCTGTCCGGCTACGTTTCGAAGCAGGTGATGGGCGAGATCATGAAGCATCCGGACGAGCTCGAACTGGGCGGGGTGCAGGTCGAGGCCACCGTATTGTTTTCAGATATCGCGGGTTTCTCCAAGCTCTCCGAGAAGACCACGCCCCGCGAGCTCGCAACCCTCCTCAACGACTACTTCACCCGCATGGGGGACATCATCATGTCGCGGGAGGGGATGATCAACAAGTACATCGGTGATGCCATCATGGCCATCTGGAACGCACCCCTTCCCACCCGCGCCCATGGGCGGCTGGCCTGCGAAGCAGCGCTCGAGATGCGCAGGGTGGTCGCCCAGACACCACCCATAAGGATGCGCGTCGGGATCAACACGGGCCCCATGGTTGCCGGAAACCTGGGCCATCGGGAGAGAATGGAATACACGGTCATCGGCGACTCGGTCAACCTCGCCTCCCGGCTGGAAGGTGCCAACAAGGTTTTCGGAACGGTCATCCTGATCAGCGAGACGACCGAAGCACTGGTCCGCGATTTCTTTCTGTTGCGTCAGGTCGACCGCATTCGGGTCGTCGGCAAGGAACGTCCCGTGGCCGTCTTCGAGGTCATGGCGCTCCGGGATGCGGCCGATGCGGATCCCCTGATTCCGCTCGTCGACTCGTTCAGCAGGGTGCTCGATGCCTACGAGGCACGGGACTGGGTGCGAGCCGAGCAGTTGTGCGAGGTTCACTTGGACCGCTTTCCTGGCGATTTCGTCACTCAAACCTACCTGAAGCGCTGCCAGCGGTTCCGTGAAGCACCACCGGCCGACGACTGGGACGGCGTTTTCACGCTGGAAGCGAAGTAGATTTGGGACTTAAGTCTGGGACACGGACGAACACGGACCGAAACCGACGAGCACAGACTTTTCGTCGGGGACCCTGAGTGTGTTTTGCTTTCTCAAATGATCCGCAGTCTGAGACCCGGCCTCGCCATCGGGCGATTCGCCATCCGTTTGTGTCGGTCCGTGTAAGTCCGTGTGAGTCCGTGTTGGTCCGTGTCAGTCCGTCCCGTCCGGCACCCGCACCTCGAAGATCTTGACGGGCTTCGACTTCCCCTTTACGAGCACGTCCCCCAGTTCCTCGAGATCGTAGGTATCTTTGAGCAGACCCCGGGTAAATTCACTGATGATGATTCGAGCTTTGTACTCCTTGCAGAGGGATTCCAGGCGGGCACCGAGGTTCACGTTATCTCCGATGACGGTATAGCTCTGGATGGTCTCTGCGCCCACATTCCCGGCGATCATCTCTCCCGAGTTCACTCCCACGCCGCAGGCCAGCGCCGGAAGGCCGCGCTCCTTCCACTTCTCATTGAGCTCACCCAGCCGTTTCTGCATGGCCAGGGCGCACTGAACGGCATGATCCGCGTGCTCCCTATCCCCGACGGGTGCATTGAACAGGGCCATGACCATGTCGCCGACGAACTTGTCGACTGTGCCGTGGTACTCGAAGACCAGTTCCACCATCGCCGAGAAGTACTCGTTCAACTGCGCGACGATGTCCTCCGGCTCCCGGTTTTCGGACATCGACGTGAACCCGCGGAGGTCCGAGAAGAGGACCGTGACGATGGTGCGAACACCACCGAGCCGAGCTTTCTCCGGGTCGTCCATCAATTGCTGGAACACGTCCCTCGACACGTAACGTGAGAAGATCGCCTTGACCTGGCGTTTCTCTGCGCCCTCGATCCAATACTGGTACGAAAGACCGAGTCCCAGGGCCAGACTCCAGCCGACGAATGACGTGGCCACCGGCAGCTGATAGTGAGAATGGGCGAAGACATACTGGGCTGACCAGAGGTAGCCCCCGAGCAGCGCGAGACCGATCGCGAGTGCCTGCAGGAGCCGCGTGAAGAAGACGGCCATGAGAACCAGCAGCGTAATGACCAGACCAATTGTCCAGTTGAGCCAGGCGGGTGTCGTCAGGAGATAGCGATTATGCAGGAGATCATCCAGCACGTTGGCGTGGACCTCGACGCCCGCCATGGCGCCGAGCCTGAGGCCGCTCGCGGTTCGCGCACTTTCCGAGGCGGTCCCGGCGTAGGGCGTCGTGAACATATCGTGGAGACCCGTCGCGCTGACGCCGACCAGGACGATCTTGTCGTGGAACAACGCCGGGTCGAGTCCCGGCTGGTCTCCCTGCTCGATCTGACCTTCCGCATACACGATGTGGCTGTAGCTGTACGTCTGGTACGTACCCGGGCCCCCGTTGAACCAGATCGGAAGTCGCCATTCCGAGTTGAGAGCGGCGTGGATGGTCCCGGCATCGACCCTGCGCCCCGACAGTTTGATGTCGTCGACACCGAGTCCCTTGACCGCCAGGGCGGCCGCCAGGGCCAGGGAGGGAAAGAGCCGTCCCTTGGCCGACGCCATGAGGAGGTAGTGGCGAAAGGGACCGTCGGCATCCAGGGCGTTGGCCACATGCCCCAGCCGGGACGTCGCTTCGGTCAACCGATGGTAGGGCAGATCGACCTGAATGAAGTTCCGGAACTGCCCCTCGCCGGGGAGGGTAAAGCGTTCCAGAGTGCCCGGATCCACCTCACCCGTGACTTGCTCATTGTCCTGATTCCCGAGGAACACAGCCTGCACGATCGAATCGGATTTTCCGGTCTCATCGGCAAACAAGTCGTCCCCGTCCGGATTCTCCACGTCGTTCTCCGTAAACAGAACGTCGAAGACGACGGCACGAGCCCCGGCCCGGCGCATGAAGCGCAGAAAATAACCGTGAACCTCACGGCTCCAGGGCCAGCGTCCGAATACAGGCTCGAGATGCTTTATACTGTTGTCATCGATCTCAGCCAGAACAATGTCCGGTGAAGCCGAGTGCTGCTGTCCAAGAAGGCGAAAACGGTAGTCCAGCGTCTTCAGTTCGATCGTTGAGAAGAAGCGGGTCTTACTCAGCGCCCAGGTAACCGACACCGAGACCAGGGTCAGGCAGGCAAGGGCTATCAGCCGCGTCTTTTGCTTCCGGCGAGACATCAGGTTAGATTCTACAGGGAATTCCGGTGTTTTCGGGAGGGTTCCGCGACGGAGGTGTTTGCTAGAATCCTCGAGGAGGGGCTGCATGAAGCGAGGCTTCCTGTTTACGACTTCGGTTCTTCTATTGTTCTGTTTTGGGCAGACCTACGGCCAGTTCGGTCGACTCACGAAGGCACTGAATAAGGCCAAAACGCTCGCCGATCTCCACATCAGTGATGCGGACGAGCAGGCACTCGGTCAGAATATCAGTCAGCGAATCCGAAATATCTACGGAGTTCAGCAGGATGAAGCCCAGACGCGCTATGTGTCGCTGGTCGGAAGAGTCCTCGCCGAGAGGTCGAGTCGCCCCAATCTGCCTTGGACCTTCATCATCCTGGATTCCGACAGCACGAATGCCTTTGCCGCACCGGGGGGATACATCCATATCACGCGTGGCGCCCTGGCCGTCATGAAGAACGAGGCCGAGCTTGCGGGTGTATTGGCACACGAGATCACGCATGTGACGGAGAAGCACACCATCAAAGGCATCCAGAAGATGAAGGGAATCGAGATCGCCGGCAGCGAGACTTCGCTGTCGAACAATTCCGAACTGCTCAACAAGGTGTCCGAGAAAGCAACGGAAGCACTCCTACAGGGCTTTGGTCGGACCGAGGAGTTGGAGGCCGACGCGGGCGGAATCGAACTCGCAGCCAAGTGCCGCTACGCGCCGGAGGGCCTCCAACAGTTCCTCCAGGGTCTGCAGCAACGCTATGCGTCCCGCCAAAAGCGTGCGGGGCTGTTTGCCTCCCATCCTGAGACGCAGGAACGTCTCGACAAGCTGGCCAGCCAGATTCGGAAGGAGAAACTGGACCAGAAGGGGACGGTGCTTCTGCCCGACCGGTTTTCGGCGAATGTCCATTACACGCTGGCGGCTTACACCGGAACGGGAGAAGTTGCGCCGGGAGCCCGCGGCCTGGCGGGCGGCGAGAGTGAATCGAAGAGTGCAAGCACCGGGAAGGAGTCGGAGAAAGAGTCGGAGAAGGAGAAGAAGGGGGGCTTCATGTCGAAGCTGAGCAACCCCTTCGGCTCCGGGAAGAAGCAGGAAACGGCGGAAGTCACGGGCTCGGCCGCGGCTCGCGGAGTGGAGACGGAGGTCGGCACGGAACAGCCCGGGAACCCGAATGTCGTGGCCGTGAAGATCACACCCGAGGACCTCGAGACCTTCAAAGCAAAGGGAGGACTTGCCTAGTTGGGGGAACTCTCGACGCAGTTTTCAATCCAGGTGCTCGCACTGGGGGCGGCGGGCCTGGCGGTGGTTCTCTTCGTCCTGCGCGCGCTTTCGCGGAATCCCTGGATCCGCAAACGGCTGGCTCTCGCCATTTTCGTCTTGCTGCTCAGCGCCGGCGCGGGCCTGATCCTCGCCAACGCCGCGCTGGTCAGCGCTTCAACCGCGTGGACCATCATCGCGCTCGGACTCTTCATCGCCGTCGTCCTGGCGGCGATCGTCCTCTTGCTGAATCGATTCTCGGGAGCCGCGGTTTCGGAGAAGTTCCCTTCCATCGTTCAGGACGCTCTGGTCGTCGGGGTCTTCGCCATCATCGCGGTCGTTTTGGGAGGCGACAAGCTCCTGACGACATCGGCGGTCGGCGGCCTGATTATTGGTCTCGCTCTTCAGGACACATTGGGAAATCTCTTTTCGGGCCTGGCCCTGCAGATCGAGAAACCGTTCTTCGTGGGCGACTGGGTGCGACTGGGTCATGTCGAAGGCTGCGTGAAGGAGATCACCTGGAGGGCAACCAAGATCCGCACCAAAGCCGGGCACTTCTGCTTCATCCCGAATACGCTGATCTCTAAAGACACACTCGTAAACTTCACCCATCCGACACCCTTTCTGCGCATTGAGAAGAAGATCGGTTTCGGTTATGAGGCCCATCCGAACCACGTCAAACGCGTCGTTCTCGAGACCATGGCCGACGTACCCGAAATTCTCCGGGAACCACGGTCGGACGTCCTCCTCGAGGCGTATAACGACTTCTCGATCGACTACCGCTGCCGGTTCTGGATCAAAGAATTCGAGTTCCTCGAACCCATCGTGGACAAGTTCATGACCCTTCTCTATTACCGGCTGGAGCGGGAGGGGCTCAAGATTCCGTTCCCCATCCGCGACGTTCGGGTGAAGCAAGAGGAATCGTCGGAGGAGCGGCTGCGCCTCGAAGACGAGCGCAAGCGCAGATTCGTCGCTTCGATGGACCTGTTCTCCTCTCTGAGTCAGGAAGAGCAAGGGGAGATTGCTCAGTGTCTGGAACGCATCATGTTCGCCGTCGATGAACCCGTGATCCGCCAGGGCGAACAGGGCGACTCCATGTTCCTGATCGAGCGGGGTCGGATTCGGGTGGTCATCGAGGAGGATTCGGTCGCTCACCAGGTCGCCCAGCTGTCGGACGGACAGTACTTCGGTGAGATGGCCCTTCTCACCGGTGAACCCAGGACAGCAACCGCCATTGCGATCTCCGACGTGCATGCCTACATGCTGCGAAAGGAGACCTTTCGCAACGTCCTCGTCAAGTATCCCAAGATCATCGAAGGTATTTCGGCCGTGATCGCCGAGCGGAAAGAAGGCCTGAAAGCCAAGGCGGACGAGCTGCGGAGCCGCAGACCGATCTCGCGTGAGGTGGAGAAGTCGCTGCTGACGAAGATCCGCGCTTTCTTCAGCCTGGGATAGCGGACTCCCTCAGAATCGCCGGGAAGGCCACCGGTTCGCGCTGGAAATAGACCTGGAATCGTTTACGAAAGGCCGGTGGAATGCCTGCTTCGGCAGCTCCTTCGAGAAGGCCGGGCAATAACCCGTCTACGAAGTACATGTCGAGTGCGTCCCCGTCCTTTGTCATGACCTTGCCCCGAGGCTCGCAATAGAAGAAATCCTTGATCCTCAAGTAGGTCGCTCTCGAGATGTTGATTCGATTCGGGAGCCCCGATGATTCCATCCGGGAACTCAGATTGACCGTGTCCCCCCAGACATCGAAGGCGAACTTGCGGATTCCCACGACTCCCGCAATCACCGGTCCAGTGTGAATTCCGATCCGCACTGCCCAGCGGGCTCGGTTCTTCGGATTGTCTCTCTCACGGACCGTTTCCAGGAGTTCGAAAGCTGCCAGCACGGCCTCGACGGGATGCGCCGGGTTCCTGATCGGAAGGCCACCGGCGCACATGTAGGCATCGCCGATCGTCTTCAGCTTCTCGAGGTGGTACCGGTCCACGATCCTGTCGAATGCCGTGAAGTAGTCCTGAAGATTCTCGACCAGTTCCTCCGCCGAAAGGCGTGCTGTCGACTGAGTGAATCCCACGAAGTCGGTGAAGAGAATGCTGACATCCTCGAAGTACTTGGGATCTACCTCTCCTTTGGTATGAATCTCTTTGGCAATCTCTTCGGGGAGGATGTTCTCCAGCAATTGCTCTGATCGCGCCTTTTCCTGGGCAATCTCCCTGTTTCGCAAGGCGAGCTGGCGGTTCGCGTCAGTCAGCCGGCCACGAGCCAGGGCGAGTTTCTCCGTCATGGCGTTGAACGCTGAAGCAAGCTCGCCGAACTCGTCATGGGATCCCAGGCGAATTCGGTGGTCGAGATTCATCGAGCCGATGATCTTGGCCCCCTCCTTGAGAACAACGAGCCGTCGATTGAAGAAACGCGAAAAATAGAGCGCGACCGTAATCGCAATCAGCGTCGAGAGACCGAAGATGCTCAGGGTCAGGTTGGTCGTGACTCGCTGGATTTCTTCGGAGCTCTTGCCGGCCGAACTGACACGCTCCTTTTCTGCATGCTTCAGCGCAGCCAGCTGTTCCACAATCCGGGTACTCAACGGCTCGGCATGCATTGCCAGCTCGGTGATCGCCTCGACATGATCCACACCGAGATTCTGATAGAAGATGACCCACGACCTGGAGAGCTCGCCAAATGTCACCTTGAGCTCTTCGACTTCAGACCGGCCCTCGGTCGGCGTGAGTCCGAGCAACTGGACGATGCGCTCCGAGGTCGACTCCAATTCACTCTTGAACTGTTCGAGCTGGGCGGGCGGCACCGCACCCTGAGCTTGATCCGACATCACGCTCATCAGCACCTGAATCTGCTTCAGCTTGTTCTCGATGTCCTGGCTCACCGAGTTGACCAGGTCCTGCCTGGCGACCGCCGCCTGGACTTCTGCCAGAGTTCGGTCCCGCTTCCCGGAACCCCAGAAGTAGATTCCGAGGTTCACGCCGAACAGCAGCAAAATGGTCAGGAAAGAGAGGCTGAGCCTTCGTTTGATGGACATGGTCAGCGAAGCGGGTAACCGGCTTCACCTGGAAGCCTTCCGTCGATGCGCAGAACTTTCACGCCTGGGGGAACGTTTTCCGCACTGACGAAGCTGATTGAGCCGGGGATCGCCCGTACGAGTTGTGTCGCCATCGCGTTCGAATACACGATTTTGGGGCCGGCTACTGCTTCGGCGCGGAAGACTTTGGCAATCCAGTATTGGCGAAACTGAGACTCGCTCATTTGGTAGATCTTCTTGAGTACCACGTCCCTTTCACGCGCGACGGGAGCCCGGATCATCAGAGTGACACGCTGACCGGATGGCCAGAACTGCCGGTCTCCGAGCAAGAGGCGCCGGATCTCTCCAAGAGCCAGATCAGTTTCGCCGACGCCGGGATGAACGATCACAGCGACATCGCTCTCGGGTTTCTTTGGAGCGGCGAGACAACAGAGGAACGTTACGAACACCAGAGTCACCGAACAGACAAATCGTCGAGCCATGGTTGCTGTCCTCAGAACGTAAAAGCTATCTGCATGAGTCCCGCGTTGTATGGATTCTTGTCCCTGCTCTTGCGACGCTGAAACTCGGCCTTCAGTGCGGCGAACAGGGTGAAATCGTAACGCAGGCCGACGATAGCTGCTGTGAGCCCCGGAAAACCCTCGAACACAGGATCGTTCTCATTGACCTGGGTTCGCTCGTATCGAACGTAAGGCTTGAGTCCATAGTTCAGCCAGGGAAGGCGGTAAGCGATCTGGCCATATCCGGCCCAACTGGTGAACCCGTTCGCAGCTCCGATTTGAGTGTGCCGCACGTGAAAGAGCTCAGTGATAATTTCCGGTGTCTCTTTGGTCCAGACCAGATACGCTGAAGTGATGCGCTCTCGGTAATCGGGCAGGCCGGGCAGGTTCAACTCGTCATCGTAGAAGGAAGCTCCTGCGGAGAGCCATGAAAAGTCTCCGGGATGCGCCGCAATCCTGAAGACGACGGAGCGATGATTGTTGACATCACCCGCTTGAGCGGGCTCAGTCAAATCCCGCGCACGTCCGTTGCCGACCCCCACCTCATACTCGAGATTGATCGGCGCGGATGGAATGCGACCGCCCGCGAAAGCACCCACTGCATGGATCGGAAGGAAGCGGGTACCGAAGTTGACCATGTAGGGCCGCTCAATCGAAGTCTGGAGCCACAGGCCATGGTGGAACTCCGTATTCCACCAACTGATCGGCGTGTGGAACCTCCCGAAGGAGAGTCTCAAGGCGTCACTCTGACTGATGCTGAGGATGTATCGTTCCACACTCGCGGAGAAGTCGGTCTCGTGTGCCGTCAGAGCGAGTTCCCCGAAGACCTGCACTCGGTCGGACAGTGGTGACGTCAACTGCAGAACGAATTGACCCGACCGAAAGCCGTTGCCATGCTGATCGTGCTGGCTTGCCGCATAGTCCAGATTCGAGAAGCCTGCGAATTTCAGGTTCGGATAGACGGGTCTGACTTCAGCCGGGATGAGATCCGGCGTTCCAGAGGACTGGGCGGGCGGTGTCTGGAGACCGACTGCGGCTGCCGTGGAACCAGCTACTGACGGACTGGGGACCGGCGATTTGGACGCGGTCGCACCTGCGAGACCGGGTGGAGGGAGACTCGAGGGCGGGGTGACTCGAGCAACCTGCTGCTCCGTCATCGCCACGCGCTTCTCGAGTTCGGCCAGGCGCTTCTCCAGAAGTCCGATGTCGCGGCTCTCCGGTGTGCCGTCTCCGACCGTCTGCTCGGCCACTCCGGCCGACGGCGGCGGGATCGTCAGAAGAAGCCCTTCATCGACGGGCTGCACCCTGAGTTCGCCCCTGGGAATGGAAACGAAATCGACTGAGACGGCGGTCCCACCTTCTGCGGTCTCGTCGACGCGGATCCGGCGAACTCCGAAGCGTTCGATGTCGAAGGACGAGCGTGGATAGTCGCCGACGTCGACTCGGGCCAACTCGAGGCGGACCGAAGACCGCCGGAGATCCCATGACATGGCGAAGGAGGAGGAAGTGGAGGCTACGATGAGCACCTCGAGCCCTTTTCCTTCCTGAGACCAACGCACGGCCTTCAGCGTAGCTCGACGCGGTTGATCGGCCGTCGGCCTGGCCCAGACGCCGGTCCAGCCTGCGAAACACAAGAGAAACGGAGAGAGCACGATCCCGATGCGACCCACGGCCCCCCTCCTTTCCTTTCAGAGGAAATGATGTTGCTAAAGAAGGAAATATGTGTGCCGTAGTTTATGTTTAGTAGCCGCGAAATTCAAGTTGGTGTGGCAAGCTTCTCCGCACCAGGCCGTTTGGGTTACCATAACTTCCCATGCATTCACCGCTGTACTTCAACGGACGATATACGACGACCGCCGAGCGCGTGATCGGCGCGGAAGATCGCGGCTTCCAGTTCGGCGACGGGATCTACGAAGTCATCAAGTTCATGCGTAAACGGCCTCTTCTCGCCGCGGAACACCTGCAGCGTCTGGCAGCGGGGCTCTCTGCTCTCGATATTCGCCCTCCGCTGAGTTCGGGTGAGTGGATGGGTGTCTTTCAGGAGTTGATCGAGCGATCCGGGGAATCGGACGGAACGCTCTATCTCCAGGTTACGAGGGGTGAAACTCCCCGCTCAACGCTGTATCCGATGGACCTCCCGGCAACCGTTGTAGCCTATGCGCGCGGTATGCAGTTTCCTCAACGGGACGCCCGCGTCGCCGGAATCGCCGCCATCACCGTGCCGGATCTCAGATGGAGCCGGTGCGACATCAAGTCCGTCAACCTTCTCGGAAACGTTCTGGCACGCCAAGAGGCGCGACGACGGGGCGCGACCGAGGCACTACTGGTCAGAAACGGATTCTTCACCGAGGGTGCCCACTCCAGTGTTTTCTTTGTTCTCGACGGCATGGTCGTCACGCACCCGTCCAACGATGGGATTCTCCACGGGACCGTGCGGGATCAGGTCCTCCGCATTGCGAGAGAGGCGGGTGTGAACATCTCCGAAAGGCCCGTGTCCCGCGACGAACTGGAGTTTACTCGAGAAGCCTTCATAACGAGCACCACACAGGGAGTGATGCCGCTGCGGACCATCGACGATCACGCGGTCCCCGGCAACGGGATCAGTCTCAAGCTTGGCGACCTCTACGTCGAGTTCGAGAACCAGCTCGCTTCCCAGTAACGGATTCGGGCTCCGGCTTCGAGCACCGACTCGACGGCCCGCTGCCTCAGAACTCCAGGCCGACACTGAACCATCGGCGCGGCATGTCGACACCCGGAATTTCCTGATAGACGCTGTTGAGATAGTTCGTCACTTCAGCATGCACACGGACGGAGCCAGAGACGGGACGCGTCAGTCGCAGATCGGCGACCCAGTAACCCGACCCGTCGCGCCGTCGCCGGTAGGACAGGTGGTGTCCAACCCTGAGACCCAGCAGAAGGGGAAAAGCCGCAGTTGTCGTCAGCGAGTGTCGGGCATACTGCGAGACATATTTCGATTGCAGCTCGAGCTCATCCGCCCGTACGTTCAGATAAGTGTACTGAACACCGACCCAAGCGAAATTGGTAACGCGCCTCTGTAGAGAGGCTTCCAGGCCCTCCGACTGCAGCCTTCGGATGTTGGCCGTGCGCCAGCGCTCGGCCGCGTCGCTTCGAATCCAATCAATGGCATCGCGCTGATGGCGTGAAAAAACGCCCAGGCCGCCCCGCCAGCGAGGCGAGGGCAGCCAATCCAGCCCGACCTCGAAGCCCAGCGCCCGCTCGGGCTGGAGCGAAGGGTCCGCCTGATGATTGGGATCGCTGTAGAACCGCTCGGTGAAGGTCGGGATCCGGAATGACTCACCGACATAGGAGCGCAGCTTGAGCGCAGGCGTCAGCCAGACCAGACCGCTCACCGATGGACTCCAACTGCCCGAGAAGGAGTCGGAGCCGTCGTAGCGAAGCCCGGGGTAGAGCAAGACTCGGCTGCCCAGCCCCTGTTCGATCTCACCGTACACGCCATAGCGACTGTACCGGTGCTTGCCGAGATTGTTGGAGTCGATCCAATCGCCTCCGGCCGTTGCGCCGAGATTGAGGCGCGTGGCTCCGGCCACTCTCCAATCGAGTCCCAAGCCGGCGTCCATGGAATGGTCACGGTGGAAATTCTCCGCATAGCCAGGACGTTCCACATCCCATAGAAAGTGGTCTCGATGGGCTCGGAAGGACGCTCTCGTCGACAAGGTCCAGCCCTCGCCCGAAGCCACGGGCGATTCAAGGGCGAGCAGGGTCTGCCGGGTCCACTCGCGTGACGGAGACGGGCCGTAGAAGCCGGAGGCTCCAAAGCGCTTGTCGAGATGAGACAGCTGAAACCTGCCGGAAGACCCGAGCCGGCCCTGCAGTCGGATGCCCAGCGTCCGAAAATCACGATCGAAGGCGAAACCGGAGGAACGGTTTCCCCAAAGAGACAGGCTTTCAAGAATGCCCGTGTCCGAAAGATCGACGCCCGCATACCCCGTCATCAACCCGTACTGACCGACGCTGAACTCGCCTCTGGTTCGCCGCTCCGACCGGCGAGTGACGATGTTGATGACGCCTCCAACCGCGTCAGCTCCATGCAGCGACGAACCGGAGCCGTAGAGAATCTCGACGCGCTCGACATCTTCGAGTGCAACCGGAATGTCACCGTTGTGGTGACCGGTCTGCGGATCGTTGAGGCGATGGCCGTCGATCAAAATCAAGACCTGATCGAACGTGGCTCCGCGAATCGAAAAGTCGGTCTGAACACCAAAAGGTCCACGCGACTCCACCTCGACACTGGCCGCGTAACCGATCAGGTCGGCGACCGTCTCCACCGGTAGAGCCTCGATCTGTTCACGGGTGATGACCTCCACCGTTCGGGCCAGACTCTTGAACGGCACCGGGAACGCGTGGGCAGTGACGGTTACCTGTTCATCAGGAGGGGCTTGGCCGATCGCCGAAAGGCCGGAAAGGGAGAGAGCGAGGACCGCTGTCCAGACAGTTCGAAACCGACGGGTCATGGTGGTTGGCATTCCTGTGACGATCGATTTCGCAGATTATGCCACAGCAGGGGTGGGAATTTGAGGCTTCCGACGTGCGACTTGCGACGAGAGTCGACGGGAGAACCAGACACGCAGAGAACGAGAGACCCACAGCGTGGGCACTCGAAAGGGCGTCCCCGCCTGCCCGTTCTCCCGTTCTCCCGTTCTCCCGTTCTCCCGTTCTCCCGAGGAGAGGGTGTAACCCCCCTTCTCAGAAGTCCAGATTGAAGTCCAGCTCCTTGCCGGCCATCACGTAGATCTTCCGTGTCACGATGCGACCATCCGGAGACACGATTTTCACGTGATGAGTTCCGGCCCGGAGGGTCGCCGTGGAGCCGAAAAGCCCTCCATCGAAGTCGTCGGCAACACCAATATAGACTCCATCCACGAACACCCGCGACTGAGACGGGTGAACGTTGAAGTCGACTCGTCCGAATGCCGCGGGAGCGACGACAGCGACCGGTCTCACACGCACGGGTGCGACGACGGGTCGAACGATTCGCGTCGGTCGGACGACGATCCGGACGGCTCGATGCGCACTCAGACTGGAAGCCATGGTCAGTGCGATCAGTACCACGGCTGCAACTATCCACGTCCCTGTTTTCTTCATCATCTCAGACTCCTTTCCTCGAAAAGCCCTTCTCCTTTCCGCATTCGTCCTCATTAGTTCCACCGGTGCCCGGTTTATTTGACAACAGGTCCGGAGAACGGGAGCGTGGGTAGGATAAGCTTCCAGATTGTCTCCACCGGGCGGTGGAAACTTCACGAGGGTTATTCAAGATGGACTCTGAAGGTCAGCCGGTGAGAGCGGGAGAACCGGAGGACGGGAGAACCGGAGGACGAGAGAACCGGAGCTGGGAGCTGGGAGCTGGGAGCTGGGAGCTGGGAGCTGGGAGCTGGGAGCTGGGAGCTGGGAGCTGGGAGCTGGGAGCTGGGAGCTGGATAGGATTGTGCTGAGACGGGTCTGACATGTCCGGCTTGTCTGATCTGTTGGACGGAGTGGACGAGTTGGACAGCGTGTAAATGCCCGGAACCTCGAATCCCCGGAACCTCGAAACCGCGAGACCGCTCTACATCGGCAGGCGCAGCCGCGCCACACAGCCCTTCCGCCCGGTCCGGTTCTCGAGTGTCAGCGTCCCGCCGTGAGCTTCGGCGATTTGTCGGCTGAGCGCAAGGCCAATTCCCGTCCCCCCAGGCTTCGTGGTGAAGAACGGCACGAAAAGGTTGGCCGTGTCCGGCAGCCCCGGACCGTCGTCCTCGATCCGCACTTCAATGGAGAATCCGTCCGACGACCAGCTCACGCCGACCTGGCCGTCGGTGTCGCCGACCGCATCGACGGCATTACGGATCAGGTTGATCAGCAACTGCTCGAGTTGATCCGCATCGGCGTCCATGGTGACAGCCGGCCCTTCCTCCACCAAGACCCTGGCGCGCTGCTCCAGACTCACGACGCGGTGGATCAGTTCACGCACGAGGACCGCTTTCTTGCTGGGCTCCGGGAGCCTTGCCAGCTTGGAGTAGGCAACCATGAAGCGGTTGAGGGCTTGAGCTCGAGCCGCGATCACCCCCAGACCTTTCTCCATATCTTCTCTGAGCTCAGGAAGAGGCATTCCGCTCCCGAGCATCCTCTCGAGTGTCGAGGCCATCGACTTGATCGGAGCGAGCGAGTTGTTCAGCTCATGTCCGAGTACTCTCAGCAATCGCCTCCAGGCCTTGCGCTCCTCCTCGCGAAGTTGCTGACTCAGGTCCGCCAGAACGATCATGCGGTGAGGCAACCCCCGCTCCCTGAAACCGGTCCGACGCAGTCCCCAGCGACCCATTCGACCCGGAAATGCCCACTCCACCGTGCGGACGGCCACGCCGTTCAGAAACTCCGCCAAGCCCAAATCCGAGGCCTCCCGGCCCAGCAATCGCTCCGGCGGTTGAGCCAGCAACTCGGCGCCAGCCCGGTTGACCAGCGCCAGATGCTGATCTTGATCGAAGGTAAACACGGCTACGTCGATCTCCTCCATGACCTTTCGCAGAAGGTTTGTCGCATCCAACGCCCTCACCCGCTGCCCACTCAGCTGGTCACCCAGGCTGTTGACGTCGTCGAAGATGTGTCCCAGCACATCCCGGTGCCTGGAGCGACGGACGCGAATGGAGTAGTCGCCTTCGCGGTAGGCGGACATGAGGTTGGAGAGCGTCTGAAGCGGAAACACGAGCCGATCCCGCAGGACGAACGGCGCAAGCAGCCACACTCCGCAGAGGACGATCGTTACCGTCCACCGGGTGTCCGTCCCAAAGTCCCCTTCCCAGATCAGAAAGAGAGTCACCAGAGAACCGGGAGCAGCCATGAGCATCAGGTACAAGAGCAGGCGGTGCTCGAATGAGAGCCGGTGTGACCGGCCGTGCCGAGCTTCGGCCGAGACGGGATTGGAGGGGGCCGTCGCGTCCTCACCGCTCACTTACTTGATCCCCAACTTGTCCAAGCGCCGGTAGAGGGCGCTGCGACTGACCCCAAGGTCCTGTGCGGCTTGACTGACATTTCCGTCCCTCCGAGACAGCGCCCGCTGAATCAGCTCAGCCTCTGCCTCTTCGAGGCTCATCTCTTCCAACCGTTTCTCAGCCTCACCGACCGGCCGGAGACCGAGATCGTCAGCTCGAACCATGTCATTCTGCGCCATCAACACCGCACGCTCGACAGCGTGATCGAGTTCGCGGATGTTCCCTGGCCATGAATAGGATTCCATGGCACGAAGGGCGGCCGTGTCGAACCCGTGCAGATCCCGCTGGTACTTCTTCGAATGGCGCCTCAGAAACTCCCTCGCCAGTACAGGAATGTCACCATGGCGCTCACGCAACGGAGGCAATTTGATTTCCACGGTGTTGAGCCGAAAGAACAGGTCCTGACGAAAACCCCCGGACTCGATTTGGCCGTGCAGATCTGAATTGGTCGCGGAGAGGACCCGGACGTCGACCTTGCGGGTCGTCGATGATCCAACCCGCTCGAACTCGCCGGTCTCCAAGACTCGCAGAAGTTTCGGCTGCAAACCCAGCGGGATGTTGGCGATTTCGTCAAGGAACAGCGTCCCCTGATCGGCGAGCTCGAACCGACCGACCCGATCTGCTTTGGCATCCGTGAAGGCGCCCCTCACATGACCGAAGAGCTCGCTCTCGAAAACGCCCTCGGAGAGTCCTCCGATGTTGACCGTAATCATCGTGCGAGAGGCTCGTTGCGAGACGCAGTGAATGGCTTTGGCAATGATCGACTTGCCGGTTCCGTTCTCACCGGTGATCAGGACATTGGCCTCCGACGGACCGACCCGCTCAATCAGTTGCAGAACCGGCTTCATGGCCGCCGACTCCGCCACCAGTTTGACTTCCCCTTCCGCACGCAACAGGCGGTTTTCGGCTTCGAGGCGTTGTCGAGTCCGGCGCGCCAGCGCCAGTTCGGCCTGACTCCGCAGAATGCTGACGAGGCGGGCATTCTCCCAGGGCTTCTCGATGAAGTCACCCGCTCCCCGATGCATGGCTTCGACGGCGACATCCACGCTTCCCCAGGCCGTCATGACGACGACCGGCAGCGTCGAATCAAGACGCTGCAGGCTAGTCAGCAGTTCGAGGCCTTCTTTCCCGGAGGTGGTGTCTTGAGCATAGTTGAGATCGATGAGAAGGACGTCGAACTCTCGATTGGCTACCGCCGCCAGGACTCCCGCCGGCGATGATGCCGTCTCGATGCTGAATCCCTCGGTCTTTAGAAGGAGGCGCAGAGCCTCCAGAACATCCCGCTGGTCGTCCGCCACCAACACTCTGGGCCGTTTTGCTTCTTGCGTGCTCATCCTCGGGCCATTCTGACAGAATCCTTCATCGTCTCGAATATTCTTACACGAGATACGAATCGGCAAGACGCCGCGAGGTGTCCGGATCTCGTTTTGGGCCTTCTCCAGGCGATCGGCTCGCTCCTGCGCCAGCGCATACAGTCGGGCGTCCTCGATGACCAGAGGATCGTCTCCCCTCAGGGAGCCGGCTGGATCGAGAGATTCGCAAAGTCCCCGTTCGAACCGTTGCCGACCCAGACGCCGACCCAGCCCTCGCCCCGATCGTTCAACTGATCCACGACCAGCGACGGCTCGGTAGCTCCGTTGACGAACACGCTGACTTTCGGATGCGCGACCACGATACGGGCGTGGAACCACCCATTCGGTTGCGGCGCCGACTCGATCGGCTTTTCATACTGTCCAGGATGCTCGCTGCGCAGCTTGCTCCAGGTGTAGGTGGGGTGCGCGATGTACTGGACTGAGTGGGCCCGTCGTGCCGGATCCGGAGAATGGAAATTGAAGGGCCGGAAGTAGACGGCATCGAAGGTCTCCGCGTCGACTCCGTGGAAAGCGACGCCGACGAAGCTCCGCCCCATGAGGTCCCGGCCGCGGATGTCCAACTCGATCGTGCCGTTCGCAAGCCGGGTCGCTGGAAACCAGACGATTCCGTCACCGGCCGCTTCGTCGAGGCGGATTCCTGACCGTTCTCCCTCGACAAGGGTCGCCACGTGGCGGTTGTTGACCTGCCGCGTCGCCGCGGAGAGATCCACTTTCTCCACTGCTGCTCCGGCCAATGGCGCGGCGAAAGCGGTGATCCCAATCAAAACAGCAATGGCCAAGGCGGAACCTTGAACTGGAACTGTTGCCTTCATCGGCTTCCTCCTCGTCGTGAGTTCCTGGCTCACCTCTGGAGCCTTCTGTCTGACATCGACGAGATCGGTGCCAGACCTGACCTAAAATCCTTTTTCTGCGGGCACTTAGAATCGAATTGCGTGCGTGTCACCTATTTGAGTTCGCACCTCGCCCTTCGCACTTTCTCTTCCTACTCCGCCCTCAGCGCCTCCATCGGTGCGACCTTGGCCGCCCGCCGGGCCGGGATCCAGGCCGAGATTACAGTGGTGGCGAGAAGCCCCAGACAGGTCAGGGCCAGGACCCAGGGGTCGCCGGCAGTGATCCCATAGAGCCGGTCCCGGATCAGTTGTCCTGCAGCCAGCGCTGCCGGGACGCCGACGGCCAATCCACACAGCCCGAGGAAGAACGCCTCCTTGAGCAACGGCCGGGCGACGGCTTGCGGCCGGGCGCCGAGCGCCATACGCACACCGATCTCCCGGGTCCTGCGCCCCACCTGATAGGCCAAGAGTCCGTAGAGCCCCATGCAGGAGAGCAAGACCGCCAATGCCGCCAGCGCACTGCACAGTGAAGCGAACAATCGATCTTGGCTGATGTTGCTGTCCCGGAGCTGGATCTGGGTGGAAATATCGGATATGGGAATGTTCGGATCGATCGAAGCGATCCTCCTTCGAATCGCCGGGACCAGCGAAGTAGGTGGCAAGGCGGTTCTCACGGCAAAATAGGCAGAGCCGAGCGGTTCCTGGCGAAAGGAGAAATAGACCGTCGGCGCAACATCTGCCTTGACGTCCGTATACTTCGTGTCGGCGCAGATTCCCACGATCCTCCATTCGACATCGCCGATGGTCATACGCTGTCCCAGGGCGTTCCCTCCCGAGAAGTACTTCCGGGCAAACAACCGGTTGACTACGACGACCTTGAGAGCATCGCCATTGTCGGAGGACTCGAATCCACGTCCCTTCAAAATGGGAATTCCCATGGTTTTGAAGAAGGATTCCCCGACGGTCAGCCGATGGGCCTGCGGTTTGAGCTTTCCCTCGGTCGGATGACCCGGAAGAGCGAAGAAGCCGCCCCCCGACATCCAGCCCCCCAAAAGCGCGTACTGGCTGATCGCCGCAGAACGCACCCCGGGGATCGAGGACACCGAGTCTTCGACCCGATCAAAGTACGCCCCGGTGCGCTCTTCCTCGTAGCCCGCACTGTGGGGATCGAGGCGGAACAGGAGGAGATGCTCCAGCCTGAAACCCGTATCGATGTGCACCAGGTTAAATAATGAGCGACCGAAAAGTCCGGCGCCGGCTACGAGCAGGACGGTCAACGTGATCTGGGCGACGACCAACATCCGTACCGTCCGGAAGCGCCCGACACTCCCCAGCCCCCGGCCCCGCAGACCCGAGAGTGGATCCACACGGCCTGCCTGCAAAGCCGGAAAGAGTCCCGAAAGTATCGTGGCGAGGAGGATCACGCCGACCGTGAATCCGAGAACTGGGAGATCAAGCGGCGTCTCGTACCTCAGCCCCTCCGGCGAGCCGGCCAGAAGACGCGCCATCGTCGGCTTGCCCCAGAGGGCCAGAGCGATGCCGAGACCTCCGCCCGCGGCGGCCAGAATCAGGCTCTCCACGAACGACTGTCTCATCAGCCGCCACCGACCCGCACCCACCGCTGCACGAACGGCAAACTCGTGCTTGCGGGCCATCCCGCGCGCGAGCAAGAGTCCGGCCAGATTCGCACAGGCCACCAGGATCACCAACCCGACGACAACCAGCAGGAGAAGCAGCGGATCTCCGTACCGGTCTCGTTCATAGGAGGGACCACGGCTTCCGTCCTCGACCAACACCTTCGGCTCCTGCATGACCGATTGCGCCAAACCGGCAAACGCCACGTCGAGAGCAGCCTGAAGTTGTGCATCCGAGGTCTCCGGCTTCAGACGGGCGATCAGCTGAACCCACCAGAAATCCGCCGAAGTCGTCGACCAGGGTGTCTCCGCCAGAAACTGAGTCGACATCGGAACGTAGAACGCGGTCTTGGCGGCGGGGCGGAGTCCGGAAAACTCGTGCGGCAGGACGCCGACGATGGTGAAGATGTGGCCGTTGACGGTCAACGGCCGGCCCAGCGTCTCCGGGTCGAGATCGAACTCCCGCTCCCACAGCGCGTAACTGATGACGGCGACCGGCGGCGCTCCCGCCGACTCGTCTTCGTCCGACAGCAGACGCCCAAGCAGCGGTTTCACTCCGATCAGTGAGAAGAAATTGTCCGACACCATCGAACCTTCGGCGATGAAGGCCAGGCGGCTGCCCCGGACGTTCATACCGGTCAGCGGTTTGTAGCCGGCGACCTCGGCCAGGCTTCGACACTGATCGCGCAAACTGGAGAAGTTCGGATAGCTGAAGGCATCGCCACTTCTCCGGCCGGAACTTCCACCGAACATCGCGCCGCTATAGCGTCCGAACTTCGTATCGGCGCCCGACCACTTCAGCACCCGCAACTCCTGCGGATTCGGGACCGGCAGAGATCGCAGCAGCACGGCGTGGACGAGTGAGAAGATCGCCGTGTTGGCGCCGATGCCGAGGGCCAGTGAGATCACGGCCACAACCGTGAAGGTCGGGCTCTTCCGCAACTGTCGGAGACCGTATCGTACGTCCTGCAAGAGATTGGTCAGCATGATCCACTCCCGGCTTCGACTTCAGAGTTCCACGTTCAACGTTCCAGTCTCAGGCGTTCGCACTTCGCACTGTCCACGCTCTATTCCTCCCTCAGCGCCTGCATCGGATCGACGCGGGCGGCTCGTCGGGCCGGGACAACCCCGGACAAAACCGAGACCAGCAGCATCAGGAGCATGGCGCCACCCATCATCCACGGGTCTCTCGGCGCGACGCCGTAGAGCTGGCTTTCGATCAGACGCCCCAACACGAGCATGACGGGAAGGGCCGTCGCGATTCCGACGGCGCACAACAGCAGCACTTCTCTCAAAACGAGCCAGATCACGCCGGAGATCCGAGCTCCGAGAGCCATCCGCAGACCGATCTCGGCCCTCCGCGACGCTACGCTGTAGGACAACAGCCCATACAGGCCAAGAGCAGCCAGTAAGGTTGCCAGAACGGCAAACAGCCCGGCCAGCGAGGCCAGCAGACGCTCGGTTGCGAGCGAGCGCGCCCGCTGATCGTCCAGCGTCCGCAGGCTGGAAACCGGAAGCGCCGGATCTACAGCCTGCACGACCCGCCGGATGATCGTCGCGACCTGAGCGGAAGGAAGGCTGGAGCGCACGTAGCCGGTCATGCCGAAAAGCGTCGTCGACTGTTGGAAAGGCACGTAGAGCTGTCTCGGCATGCTTTCGCGCAGCCCTTCATACTTGGAATCGGCCACCACACCCACGACCTCGATGTTGGCCTGGGCCGGATCATTCGACAGTCCGACGTGCCTGCCCAGGGGAGAGTTCTTGCCGAAGAAGTGGTGAGCGAAGGACTCATTGATGATTCCCACGAGAGGCGCATCGCCGGAGTCGGTCGAACGAAAGTCCCGGCCCTCGAGTGTGTGGATTCCCAGGGTTCGGAAGAAGTCCTCGGAAATGACATTGACGTGGGTCGCCGACTGCTCATTTTCTTTGGGCTGATACCCCTCGGCGACGACCGCGCTGTCCATGACACTGCCGCCGAGCACCGGGACCATTCCCAGAGCGACAGATTCCAGGCCGGGCGCATTCTCCAATTGCTCCTTCAGACGATGGTAGGTGGCATCGACTTGTTTGCGGGGATACCCGTTCAAGGTCGGGTCCACGGAAAACGAGACGACACCCGACGAACGAATGCCCGCGTCCAGGCCTGCAAGATTCGAAAACGACCGAACCAACAGCAGAGCGCCCGTCAACAACAGAAGCGAGAGCGCCACCTGCCCAACCAGCAGCACGCGCCGAAGACGCGCCCGGGAAACCACGGCCGAGGCTTGATGCTTCAAAGCCGGCACGAGTTCGAGCTGCGTCGTACAAAGGGCCGGGATGAGCCCCGCCCCAACCGCGGCACCGAGGCTGATGAGCAGGCAGAAGCCGAGAACCCTCCAGTCCAGAGCCGTCGACAGACTCAGAGTACTTTCCTGAACGGGAATGCTGCGAACCAGGACCGGGCTCAGCGCCCCGGCCATTAGGATTCCGGCACCTCCTCCCAGGAGAGCCAGCATGAGACTTTCCGACAGGAGCTGACGCACCAGACGGCGGCGGCCCGCACCAATCGCCATTCGCAAGGCCAGCTCGCCCCTGCGCCGGACTCCCCGACCAATCATCAGGCCCGCCACGTTCACGCAGGCGATCAAGAGAACGATAGCGACCATCGCCATCAAAGCCCAGAGAGGAGTCGTCATCATCCGGCGCAGCAACGAGATTCCCCGCTGTCCGGGAAGAATGTCGAGGGTGGATTTCAGAAATTCATCCCGCCGGTTCACAGCCGCCGGTATCGTCTCGGCGAGGATCGAGTGATAGAGCGGAGCGAGGCGGGCTTCCGCCTGTTTCCGATCCACGCCGGGTTTGAGCCGCCCGAAGACCTGGACCCAACCGGTTGCAGGCGCCTCGAGAGTGATGAATCGACGAAGAAACGGAACCATCTGTTCCGTCATCATCACGGGTACCCAGACCGCCGGGGAAACCCCCAACTCGACGCCGTCGAAACGCGGCTCGGCGACGCCGACGACGGTCAACTGCCGGCCGTTGAGGTTGATGGTTCTGCCCACGATTTGCGGATCAGAGCCGAATCGCTTCTGCCAAAACGCATAGCTGATTACCGCTGCGGGATGAGCGCCCGGGTTCCGGTCATCTTCGGGAGTAATCGTGCGGCCGAGCGCCGCCTTCACACCCAGCAGCGGAAAGTAATTTCCCGACACGAGAACCGCTTCCGTGCGCTCGGTCCGCCCCTGGCAGCCGAGGCCGGCCTGGAAGTGGAACCGGCACAGGAGCCCCTCGAACACGTCATTTCGGTCCCTCAGTTCTCGATAAGCAGGGTAGGAGATACAGTGATCGCCGATATTGGCTCCGGGGAAGAACCGGGATGGAGAGAGAAAGACCAGCCGCTCGGGCTCCTTGACCGGGAGCATGCGAAGCAGGACCTGATCGAGCACGGAAAAGACCACCGTGTTGGCGCCGATCCCAATGGCCAGCGTCAGTACGGTAATGAGTGCAAACCCTGGATTCCTGCGCAGCGTCCGGAGACCATACCTGAGATCCTGCAAGCAACTTCTCATCACTCCCCCAGCTCCCAGCTCCCAGCTCCCAGCCTCTAGCTCCCAGCTTCCAGCTTCTCCACTTCCTTCTCCATCCAGCCGTCGACCAGCTGGATGATCCGCTCCCCGTAAGCGGCCCAGGCCTCGTTGTGGGTGACCTGGACGATCGTCGTCCCCTCTTCATTCAGCCGCTTGAAGAGGTCCATGATCTCCTTGCCCTGCGACGTATGGAGATTACCCGTGGGCTCGTCGGCCAGAATGAGCTTCGGGTTGGCGATCACCGCTCTGGCGACGGCGACCAGCTGCTGCTGACCTCCCGAGAGCTGGGACGGGAAGAGATCCTTCTTGGCCACGATGTTGAATCGATCCAGCACATCGGCAACTAGGGAGGCGCGCTCGGAGCGCGGGACGTTGCGATAGCTCAACGGCACATCCAGGTTCTCGTAGACGGTCAGATCGTCCAAGAGATGGTAACTCTGAAAAACGAACCCCACGTAAAGACGCCCGAGCTTGAGTCGCTCTTTGGGCTTGAGGCCGTGGATCTCGACACCGTCGAACGAGTAGCTGCCGTCGAACTCTCCGTCGAGCATTCCGAGGATGCTCAGCAGAGTCGACTTCCCTGCCCCGGACGGACCCATGATGGTCAGGAATTCCCCCTCGCGGATATCCAGATTGATGCGACGCAGCACGTACGTGCGCCCTGAGGCGAGAGGGTAGGACTTCTCAATGTTGCGAAGCTGGATCATCGATCAACTCCCGCTGCAACCACCGCCGCGGAAACAGGGCAAACCTCCGGCTCGAATCCACTCGATGGTTCAGCAATTCAGAATCGGTGCTCAGACCGGCGTTCCGACCTCTTCTTCCACGATCCGTCCGTCGAAGAGGTGGATCTGGCGCTCGGCGTAGACGGCATAGCGGGGATCATGGGTCACCATGCCGATCGTCGCCCCATCACGGTGCAGCTCGCGCAGCAAGTCCATGACGGCGTCGCCGTTGTGAGAATCCAGGTTTCCGGTCGGCTCATCTGCCAGCAGGATGGACGGCTGTCCAACCAGTGCGCGCGCCACAGCGACTCTTTGCTGCTGGCCTCCGGAGAGCTGCGACGGATAATGGCGCATGCGATGCACCATTCCGACACGCTCGAGCGACTCCTCCACCGCTTTCTTGCGCTGGGACGAAGGCATGCCGCGGTAGGTCAGCGGCAATTCGACGTTCTCGAAGACATTGAGATCACCGATCAGGTTGAAGCTCTGGAAAATAAACCCGATCTCGCGGTTCCGGATGCGGGCCCGTTGTGACAGGCTCAGGTCCTCGACCGGTTCGCCTTTGAGGAAGTAGCCTCCCTCCGTCGGCGTGTCGAGCAGCCCCATGATCGACAGCAGAGTCGATTTTCCGCACCCCGAAGGACCCGCCACACAGACGAACTCCCCGGCTCCGACCGTCAAGTGGACCCCCGCCAGTGCGTGTGTCTCCACCTCATCGGTATAGAAGACTTTCGTAACACCGTCCATCTCGATCACGAGGTTCGTCGAATCATTCATCTTCGTTCTCCACTTGAATCGATGGGCCGCGAAGTGCCATCGCAAGTTCCTGTTTCCCGAGTCCCGAACCTTCGGTTCCGCGGGAAGCTCCGCCTCAGGCTCCTTTCGCTTAGACGAACCTGAGGCCCGAATTGTTTAGTCCAGTCGGATCCTGTCGAATTCGTCATATGCCGAGGTGTCGCTCAGGATCACCTCATCTCCCTCGTTCAGACCGCTAAGGACCTGCACGGTTGTTACGGAGGTCCGCCCCAGGCGAACACGCACGCGCGAGGCGTCCCTTCCGTCCTGGAGCAGCCGGAAGATTCCGATCGTGCTGTCCGCCTGCCCGAAGGCCGGACGGCTCATCTTCAGGACGTCGTCGAGCCGATCGATCTGGATCGTGCCGTCGACATTCAAGTCGGGCCGCGCGCCCGCCGGCAACTCTCCCTTCAAAGCAACGTCAACGGTCACCGTGCCTTGTTTTGCAGCCGGATCGACGCGCACCACCTCACCGGGAATGATCCCGTTGCGGGTGTCGATCTTGGCCGGCAAGCCGACCACGACGTCTTTGGCCTGGGTTTCCGGTATCTTCAATTCCGCCTGCAGCTTACCCGGGACCGCCACTTTTCCCAGGATGCCCCCGATCGAGACGCGCTGTCCAACCTCGACCGGCGTCTCTTGCAGGACCCCTCGAATGCCCGCTCGAACTTGCAGCATCTCGAGCTGCCGACATCTCAACTGGTACATGCCCCGGATCTGAGCCACGCCCGCCTCTTTCGCCTGAATCTGCGCCTTGGTGGCCTCCGAATTCATTTGAAGCCGCTTCTGCTCGAGGTCATATCGTTTCTGGGACTCCTCGGCGGACAACTGGGAGAGCTGCAAGTCGAGGTTCGAGATCAGTCCCTGCTTGGCCAGACTCTCGTTCAGGTCGGCCTGCAGACGCTGCTGCAGAAAGGTCGCGCGAATGCCGGCAGCCGCAGCCTCCTGATCCAGAGCCTGCCGCTGCAGGTCCACTTTGAGATTCTGCAGCTCCGCTTCTTCCTTTTGCAGCTGCAGCTTCGAATCCTGGACCTCACGCTCCAATTCCGGATTGTCCAGGATCACGAGCACGGTGTCCTCCCGAACGCTCGTGCCGGGAAGCACTGGGATCTTCTCGACCCTGCCCTCCGTCGAAGCCGCCACCCAGCGGATCGACTCCGGGGGAGGAACCAGAGTGCCGGGACCGCGGACCTCGACGACGAGCGGTCCCCGTTCCACCTTGCCAATGAAGACCGAAGAGCGCTCGACCGAGGGAGGAGCCGGCTCCAACCGCGAAAGTCCCCACGTCGCCACAGCGAGTGCAACCAGGACCAGTAGCGTAAAGAGGACCTGTCGGATTCGTTTCTTTCGTGCGTAACCGGTTCGAGGAACATCTACCATAGCTTAACTCTGCTGCCCCAGTAGCACTTCGCATGCCAACCCGCTCAAATTGATCGAACCTCGAACGATCATGACAATCTCAGCGACGATGGCCGGACACGATTGTTTTGGAGGGAGGGGAAAAGTGTTCGATTCTGGGACGAAGCTGTCCCGATTCTGCACGAGAGTGAGCGCTATCCGATTCCGGTGGCGCAGGTGCGTCAGAGTGGATCGTCGGCGCCCAGAAACCAGGCCTGAGGGTGTTTCCGGAAGCCCAGCTTCGAGTAGTAGTCGACGGCGGCCGGTGCAAAGAGCAGGAGGAGTTTCCTCCGTGGGCCGAGTCGACCGCGGGTTGGGTCGATGAGCAGTCGCACCGAAGATCTCGCGTCTCGAGGTCGGTCAAAGCCGCAGCTCTCTGCGAATCTCTTCCAGTCAAGGGCCGGATTCGTACGGAAGGACGAAACTCCGGGAGTCATCTTCAGGGATCGGCCCACCGAATCGCTCCTCGACCCACTGCCTGCTCAGCTGACGCGTCTTCATCGTCTCACACCCAAAATCGGGACAGTGCGCACAGGTCTCCATCCCCCGACGGATCGCGCAGGGTCGGATCTCACAATTGGTGTCGAGTTGCTTGGAGTCGGGGCGTTCCTCTCCTTTCCCGGGATCGAACGAGGACGGGTGGCCCGGGAGGACGGGTGGCCGGGAGAACGGGTGGCCCGGGAGGACGGGTGACCCGGGAGGACGGGTGGCCGGGAGAACGAGTGGCCGGGAGGACGAGTGGCCGGGAGGACAAGTGGCCGGGAGGACGGGTGGCCCGGGAGAACGGGCAGCCGTTTTCCGGTTCTCCCGTTCTCCCGTTCTCCGGTTCTCCCGTCCTCCGGTTCTCCCGTTATCCCACGCTCACCTGGATTTGGCGGGCCTTTGCCTCCTCCTTCTTCGGAATCTTGACCTCGAGCATCCCATCCTTGAGGCTTGCCGCAATCTTCTCGCCGTCGACGGAACCGGGGAATTGGAAGGTCCGTTCGAAGGACCCGTAGAAGCGCTCGCTGCGGTGGTAGTTGCGTGACTGCTCCGGACCCTTCCGCTCGCCGGCAATGGTCAACTGACCGTTTTCGAACGAGATATGGAGGTCTTTCCTCTCGACCCCGGGGAGTTCGGCCACGAGAACGAGTTCACTGTCCGTCTCGTAAATCTCGACCGGCGGCGCCCACCCCATCGCACGGGAACGGGTGGGACCGAAGAAATCGCCCAGAGCCTCGTCGAAGAGCCGGTTCATGGTCGATTGAATATTCTGCAAAGCAGGTGCCGAAGTTGATGCATCACGTCTTGCTGGAAACATCTTTCATTACCTCCTGTGAAGAATACGTTCGTTTATGGGGGCTATCTAAGACCGGGATTCGGAGAATGCAAGTCGTTGGGGAAAAGGGCCTCGTCCGCCTACAGGTCCATGACCCAGCCTTCCTGCGCTGCGATTGTATCCGGGAAAAGGGCTTGTGCCTGGCGGACGATATCTTTCGTCCTTTTCGAATCGTGAGACGGATCGTGGTGGAAGAGAATCAGGCGCCTGACGCCGGCATCCGAGGCCACGCGGGTTGCCTCCAACCAGGTGCTGTGTCCCCAGCCGCGATGGGCTTCGTACTCCTCGGGAGTGTACTGAGCATCATATACGAGCAAATCGGCGCCACCTGCAAAATCGCGAAGGAGACGGTCCAGCTCCTCGTTCCCGTGTTCGAGATCCGTCGCGTAGACAATGGAGGCTCCCTCGTGCTCGATACGGTAGCCGATGGCCCCCTGCGGATGATTCAGAGGAAAGGGACGGATGGTCGCCGATCCGATCTGGAAACTCGAGCGACCGACTTCGACGAATCGCTTGGCCGCCGCGGCCAACTCGAGCCCGACCGGAAAATACGGCTCCTGCATCTGTCCGCCCAGCATCTTCTCGGGATTTCCGAGTGCCCCATGGCCGTGGAAAGTCACGGTGTTTAGAGGAGAGTACAAAGGCGCGAAAAAGGGGATGCCCTGGATATGGTCCCAGTGAAAATGCGTCAGAAGAACGTTGAGGTCCATCGGCCGATCACTGAATTCTCGAGTCAAGAGCAGGCCCAGGTCGCGGATGCCTGTTCCACCATCGAACACGAGAACGTCACCTCCGGGCAGCCGGACTTCGACGCACGCCGTGTTCCCACCAAATTCCAGGTTCTCGAACTGAGGCGTCGGGATCGAGCCCCTCACTCCCCAGAATCTCAACCGCATCCGAAACGCCTTGCTCATCGCGATTTCCTTAGCTCACTGCAGGATCCACTGGAATGAGACGGACAATTGATCGACAGGTTCCGATTGCGATGTAACCGGTCACGTGCGGCATCGCCATATAAGCAAAGAAGATAGCATCCCAGGAGCGAAAACGGAAACTCCAGCTGGGAGCCGGAAGGGTCTCGGTGCAGCGGATCCGACCGGTCTCACCTGCCCGACAGGTCCGACCGCTCCGGCCGACGGGACGGACGGATCGAGCCGGCTGAGAATCCACTCGGGCCCGGGAAGTCCCGAACCAGCATTCCGCCGCTCCAAAATGCCTGTCTTTCCGGGCCTGGAGTGGGCTCCTATCGCGCCCCTTCAACGAAATTGAAAAGGATTCGGGCCTATGCTACATTTGCGGACCTTGTAACAGCGCAGAAAGGAGCCTCAATGAAGGTTTTCGATAGCGAGAAGATCCGCAATGTCGCCGTTGTGGGTCACGGCGACACAGGCAAAACCACCCTCGTCAGCGCTCTCCTTTACACGTCGGGAGCTGTGAACCGAATGGGTCGTGTGGAGGATGGCACGACGGTGACCGATTACGACGAGGACGAAATTGAGCGCAAGATCACGATCAATACTGCGCTGGCCTATTGTGAGTGGAAGGGCCACAAGATCAACTTTCTCGACACGCCCGGGTATCGAGCTTTCGTTCTTGATGCCAAATCGGCGATGATGGCCGCCGAGACGGCTCTCGTTCTTGCCGACGCTGTTTCGGGTGTGGAGGTCCAGACCGAGCTGGTTTGGAACTTTGCGAGCAGTTTCGACCTCGCGAAGATCATCGTTATCAACAAGCTGGACCGCGACAACGCCAGCTACCAACGCACCGTCGAGGCGCTCCACGAAGCCTTCGGTCGAGAAGTCGTCCCGGTCCAGATTCCGATCGGTGAGGAAAAGGACTTCAAAGGCGTCGTCGACCTGATCCGGAACAAGGCGTACGTGTTCGAATGGGATGGAAACGGCGCGGTCAAAGAGCAAGACGTTCCGGCCGACCTCGCCGACACGGTCGCGCAGCGACGCGAAGAGCTCATCGAGATGGTCGCGGAATCGGACGAGAGCCTGATGGAGAAGTTCTTCGAGGAAGGAACCCTTTCCGAGGAAGATTTGCTGCTTGGTCTCGCCCGCTCCACCCGACAGCGCAGGATCTTTCCGGCTTTCTGCGCATCTGCGGCGCACAATCTCGGTGCAGGCCCGCTGCTGGACGCGATCGTCGAATTGTGCCCCAGCCCGCTGGACAGAACTCCCGTAACCGTGGCCGCCACGACCACAGGCGAGGAATCAACGATTCAGATCGATCCGGAAGGTCCTCCCGTCGGCTTCGTCTTCAAGACTCTCGCCGATCCTTTCGCCGGACGCATCACTCTCTTGAAGGTCTATTCGGGCACGTTCAAATCGGACACTTCGCTGCGCAACCTTTCGACGGATACGGATGAGCGTCTCGGCACTCTGCAGGCTTTCCAGGGGAAGAACCACGAGAGCATCCCCGAGGCTGCCGCGGGTGACGTTTGCGGGGTTCTCAAGCTCCGTAACACGACTACCGGCAACACGCTGGCTCCCGGCAACTTCGGATCCGCGGTCCGAAAGGTCCAGTACCCGGAGCCATCGATCAGCTTCGCCATTGAGCCGGCATCCCGAGGAGACGAGGAGAAGATCGGCAGTGCGGTGGGTCGCATCATGGAGGAGGATCCGTCTCTTCGGTTCAGCCGGGACCCGCAAACCAAGGAGTTCCTCCTGTCGGGAACGGGGCAGCTGCACATCGAGGTCTCCGTGGCCAAACTGAAGAAACGCTACGGTGTCGAAGTGATCCTCAAGACCCCGAAGGTCCCCTATCGTGAGACCGTCACCGGTAACGCGGACGTCCAGGGGCGCCACAAGAAGCAGACCGGAGGTCACGGGCAGTTCGGCGACTGCAAGATCAAGATGGAACCCTTGCCGCGAGGAGAAGGTTTTGTCTTCGAAGATGTCATCTTCGGAGGAGCGATTCCGAAGCAGTACATCCCCGCGGTTGAGAAGGGTGTCGTCGAGGCCGCCGACAAGGGCTATCTGGCCGGATTCCCGGTTGTGGACTTCAAGGTGATTCTCTATGACGGCAGCTACCACGACGTCGATTCCTCTGAAATGGCCTTCAAGATAGCGGGTGCTCTGGCCTTCAAGAAGGCCATGGAAAAGGCAAAACCCGTTCTTCTCGAACCGATCATGAACGTCGAAGTCTACGCACCTGAAGAAAATGCAGGTGATATCATGGGAGACCTCAACTCACGGCGCGGGCGGATCCAGGGCATGGACGTCAGAGGCCACACTCAGGTGATTCGAGCTCAGGTGCCGCTTGCTGAGATGCTGAATTATCAGCCCGCGTTGACTTCGATGACCGGCGGGCGGGGAAGCTACCAGATGGAGTCGTCTCACTACGACATCGTGCCCGCTCACCTGGCGGAGAAGATCATCGCCGAGGCAAAGAAGGAAGCCGAGGAATCAAAGTAGTTATTTCGAGACTCCGGGAGAAGGATTCCCTTCCCCGGAGTTCTCTTTCGTACGGGTCCTCGGCTAACGAGGCATGTATCCCAAACTCTTTCAAATCGGACCGCTTCCCATTTACACCTATGGCGTCCTGCTGACGACCGCGCTGCTGGTCGCCATTACCGTCGCCGCCAGACTCGGCGAAAAGGACGGAATCTCACGTTCCGTCATCTGGGATCTCGGATTCGTCAACATCGTATCCGCCATTATCGGGGCCAAATTCCTGATGGTCCTGACAGCGCTCGGTTATTACCTGCACAATCCCGGGCGTCTCTTCTCCATCGAGTTTCTCCAGGCCGGAGGCGTCTTCTACGGGGGCTTGATCGGTGCGATCCTGGGCAGCGTCTGGTTCGCCCGTCGGCACCCTGGACTCAGATTCTGGCGTATCGCGGACGTCGCAGCTCCTTCGATCGCTCTGGGCCAATCGATCGGGAGGCTGGGCTGCTTCTCTGCGGGATGCGACTATGGAAGTCCCACCCACGTGCCGTGGGCGGTGACTTTCACGAACGAGATGGCGGCAAAGATGGTAGGGACCCCACTTCATGTGCCGCTTCACCCTTACCAGCTGTACGAATCGGCAACAACCTTCTTGCTGTTCCTCGGGCTGCTGTGGGCCCACCGAAGACGGTCCTTTGCAGGCCAGACGTTCCTGCTGTACCTCGGTGGTTACGCCATCCTCCGGTTCTTCCTGGAATTCTATCGCGGAGATGCGGATCGAGGTTTCGTCTTTCACGGACTCCTTTCCACATCCCAGTTCATCAGCCTGCTGATCCTTCCGGCAGCCGTCGTGGCCTATGCCTACCTGCGCAGGCGAGGGGCCCCAATTGTTGGAGAACATCACCTTCAACGTTCCTGATGACGGACAGGGAGTCCGTCTCGACAGCTTCCTGGCCCAGCGGCTCGATTCAGTCAGCCGCTCGAAGGTCCGGCGTTGGATTGAATCGGGCTGCGTCGAGGTCGGAGGCCGACCGCGAAAACCGGGGTATTCCCTGTCCAGCGGGCAAACCATCGTCATCCATCCACCTCCTCCGGAGCCTTGCACACTCGTCCCGGAGGATTTACCTCTGGAAATCCTCTACGAAGACGCCTCCATGGTGGTCCTGAACAAACAGGCCGGGATCGTCGTACACCCGGGAGCCGGGAACTGGAGAGGAACGCTGGCGAACGCCCTGGCTTTCCACTGGGAGAGGCTCAGCTACGGAGAATCGCTGCGCCCGGGGATCGTTCATCGACTCGACAAGGGGACATCCGGCGTCCTTCTGGTTGCCAAGAATGAAACCGCTCACGAGGCTCTGGCACGCGAGTTCCGCGAGCGACGGGTCCGGAAGGTCTATATCGCTCTGCTGTACGGACACCTACAACCTGCTTCGGGAACCATCGATCTTGCGATCGGCCGCGATCGAAGAGTGCGAACCAGGATTTCGCCGCGCACCGACCGACCCCGTTCCGCCGTGACGCGTTACCAGGTCATCCGCCATGTGCAGGATTTTTCTCTGGTGCGCGCCGTTCCCTTTACCGGGCGAACTCACCAAATCAGGGTTCACTTTCACCACCTCGGGCATCCGGTGGTCGGCGATACAACCTACACGATTCGTGGCCTGTCGAAGCTGCCGACGTCCTTGGGCAGTTTCGACCGGCTCTTCCTGCACGCGAGGTCCCTGGAAATACGCCACCCCGTGACAGGTGAGAGAATGAAGTTCGAGGCGCCGCTGCCGTCGGCGCTTGAAGAGCTGATGGTTACTCTGGGAGAATAGCCGACCAATGCGAAGAGCAAGATCCGCTGTGCTGCTGGGCCTGGCCGCCTGCGTCGTTACCGGCCTCCTGATCGCTCAGCAGAGCGGTGATCGGATCCGCGTTCGGGTCGAGGCCGTCAACGTGCTGGTGACGGTCAATGATGAGGACAGCGGTCGTTTCATCAAAAACCTGGCAAGATCGGATTTCGAGGTTCTCGAAAACGGTGTACTCCAGACGATTACCAACTTCAGCCAGGAAACGAACCTCCCCTTGACGATCGCCCTGTGTGTCGACACGAGTTCCAGCGTAAAGGTGAAACTCGACTTCGAAAAAGAAGCCGCTCTCGATTTCCTCTATACGGTCATGCGGCCGAACGACCGGGCTCTGCTCGCCGAATTCGATACCGGGGTCACGCTGCTCCACGATTACACTCCCAACCCCAACGATTTGGCCGAAGAAATCAAGAACCTTCGAGCCGGCGGGGGAACTTCGCTCTATGACGCGGTCTATCTGATTTCGGAGCAGAAGATGCTTCATGAGACCGGAAGGCGTACCATGATCATCCTCTCGGACGGCAGTGATCTGACGAGCAGCCACACCTTCGACGAAGCCCTTCAGATGGCGCAGAAAGCCGAGATTGCGATCTACGCGGTCAGCACGACGCGCTTCGGAGCCGACATCGACCATGAGGGTGACAACGCTTTGAAGCAACTTGCAGAAGCCACGGGGGGACGAGTCTTTTTCCCCTATTCGTCCACCGATTTCGCCAAATCCTTCAGTGCGATCGAACAGGAACTGCGCAGTCAATACAATCTCGCCTACATCCCGACCGACAAGGCGCGGGACGGGACGTTTCGAGAGATCACGGTGAAGGTGCGTCGGGGCGGGGTCACCGTACGCCACCGCAAAGGCTATTACGCCCCCCAGTCGCCTCAGGCGACCACCCGCGAATAGGATCGCTTCCCGGCGTCAGTGCTCGGGAGGGGTCCTGCGTTGTGATTCGATCTTCAAGAGCCAGGCTTCGTTTCGGGACGAGCGCCTCAACATCAAGAGGCCGATGGAGAGACTGCCCAGAACGGTGACAATGAAAGCTGCGACGGTTGTGGTCATCGTTGTACGCGATCCTTTACTTATTCCTGTTCAGTAAGATGCAATTGACCGGAAATCGGTTCGCCCGCCAGTAGGATATGCGTCCTCGCTTGTCCGGATGCCCCGAAAGAAGAGTTCCGAGTTCCGGGTTCCGAGTTCCGAGAGTTCCGAGGGAGTGTTGCCCAAACAGCGTCAGCCGAGACTGACGCCAAGGGATCAGGACGCGGACCCCAGCCGTGCCCTTCTCCCAAGTGATCGGCGGTTGCCGCCGAGGCAGGCGAGGACGGGTGGGCCGGGAGGACGGGTGGCCGGGAGGACGGGTGGCCGGGAGGACGGGTGCTGCGAGAGACGGAGTCGACGACCCGTTCGGGGGGTGGCGTTCGCGCACTGATCGCTCGCGCACTGACACATTCCCCGGTTTTCACCGACAGATCTTCGAGGCTCACCTGAACGACGCTCGAAACGTCACGGCCGCCCATCAAGACAAGCGAGGACGCTTATCCTACCCCCGCTCCCGTTCTCCCGTCCTCACGTCCTCACGTTCTCCGGTTCTCCCGTTCTCGTTTGGAATACGGAACCTGGAACTACTTTCTGTCTGCCCATGAGGCTCGAGGCATCCACAACCGTGCCAGCCGCCGATACCGGGCGGCTATCTCGTTCTTGCCTCGATTCCGGAATCCGCTGGCCAGAATCCGCGCCTTGCGGACGATTTCAGCAGCGGTCCAGATCTCTTGCTGAGCGGTCAGCCGTCCGCCGGCGGCACACTTCAGGAGCGCCCGGACCCGATACCGATCAAACCCCCACTCACTGCGGGACAGCTGGTCAGCATGCCCTCCGAACTTGGTGATGAGCGCCTGGTCCAGAAAGAGGACCGGAAACCGCGCGGTCAACCGAAGCCACAACTCGTAGTCTTCACAGACCCGAAAGGACTCATCGAAGAGGCCGATCTCGGACAGCACCGACCGGTGTAACAGCACGGAACTGGGACTGATCAGACAGAGGGCCAGCGAGGGCCGGAACATCCAACCCGAGAACTTGCGGTGCTTCTTCTTCGGGTTCAGATGCCTGCCGTTTCGAATCCAGATCTCGTTCGTGTACGCCACCCGTCTGTCAGGTTCGCTTTCGAGCGCTTCGAGCTGCCGCTCGAGTTTTCGCGGATCCCAGAGATCGTCGCTGTCCAAGAAGCTGAGCCACGAGTAGCGGCTCATCCGAATGCCGACGTTGCGGGCCCGGCTGACACCTCCGTGGGATATGGGCGCACAACGTATACGAGGATCGCCCACACGACGGACGGCCGCTTCCGTTTCGTCTGTCGAGCCGTCATCCACAACGATGAGCTCCCAGTCCTGGAAAGTCTGGGAACGAACCGACTGCACGGCCTCCATCACGCGCGACACGCGATTGAAGGTGGGAATGACGACGCTGACCATCAGCCGGGCGACTCAGCGCTGATCCAGCCTGCGCCCGAACGCAACGACGGACCCCGACCGAATGCCACGTTCCGCCCGCTCGATCTTGTTTCGGTACATCTCCCGGTCCGCTCTGGCCACCAGCTCGTCAGGCTCCAGGCCATCGCCTGGGAAAGTGGCGACACCAATGCTGATCCCCACACCGACGTTCTCGCCGTCAACGTTGACCAGAGCCCGTCCCTCGAAGGCGGACTGAATGCGTTGCGCGGCCTGCCTGCCCAGGGTGCCGTCGAGCCCGGGCAGCACGGCCAGGAATTCGTCACCGCCGTAGCGCAGACAAGTATCCGACTTGCGCAAATGAGTGCGCAGCAACCGACCGACCTCGACCAACAGGAAATCACCGTTCTTATGACCGTAGCGGTCATTGACCCCCTTGAATCCGTCCAGATCCATCATCAGTATCGTCACCGGATAGCCAATACGCTTGGCTCGTTTCAGTTCCTCACCGATGAAGACGTTGAAGTAGCGAATATTGGGCAGACTCGTCAGCGGATCGGTGTAAGCATCCTCCTGGGTTTCCTCGTAAATGACCGCGTTGCTAATCGCGGCGGCTGAATAGGGCGCGATGGCTTCCATCAGCCGCAGGTGCGGCTCGCGATAGTTCTCGGGCGCGTTGGAGTACAACGTGATGACCCCGACGACGCTGGTCTCGACCGAGAGCGGAACCGCGAGACAGCTCTGGAAGGCCTGCCTCAAGGCCTCGACGTGAGGAAAATCCAGCTCCGGCGACACGTTCATGAGGGCCTGGTTGTGCGCGGCGACCCAGCCGGTGACGCCTTCACCCAGCTTGACTTCGACGCCTTCGAGGACGTCCTTGAACATCCCCGTGACATGATGTGGGATCAGCCGATCTTCTTCGGCACTCGACAAGAAGACTGCGCAGGCGGAGTACGGCACAAACCGCTTGATCCGCGCCGCCAGGTAGGCGAGCGTCTCGTTGACGTTCAGAGACCGGCCGATGTTCTGGGAGATCTCATAGACCGCCTGCATCTCTCTGTGCGTCGAGGCGATGTCGTGGAACACCGTCTTCTGGATTCGGCGGCGATCGACCAGAGTCCCGGGACTCAAGAGGCCGGCCTTCTCGAGCGCGGGCAGCATTGAGGCTTCCGCATCATCGGCGGCTTTCTCGAGTTCGTTGATTCTCTCGAGGAACACTTCGACGATGTGGGGATCGAAGGCTTTGCCCGATTCCTGCTTGATGAAGTTCAGTGCAAGCTCGCGGCTCAGCTTGGGGCGAAACGGACGATCCGATCGCAGCCCGAAGAAGCAATCCACAACCGCCAGGATCCTGGCTCCGAGAGCGATCTGTTCACCTCGCAGGCCCGCCGGGTATCCCGAACCGTCCCACCGTTCGTGGTGGTGGCGGACAAAAGGAACGACGGGATAAGGAAACGGGACGGTCTCCAGAATGTCGGCTCCCACAGTCGGGTGGTTACGGACTTTCGCTGCCTCGGGCTCGGTGAGCTTGCCCGGCTTGTTGAGAATGTATTCGGGAATGGCCAGCTTCCCGATATCACGCAGCAGCGCGGCCGCCCGCAATCCCTTGAGAGTCTGTTCGTCGTCGATATCGAGACATTCGGCCAGAGCCATCGTCATCGCACGTACGCGCTGAATATTGCCGTAACTGCTGTGTTCCTTCGCGTCGATCGCCATGGCCAGCGAGGTGATCGTGGCATGGTAGAGGTCGTCGAGCTCATCCAGGTGCTTACGAGCCTGATCGATTCTCTTGAGGTTCATCTTGTAGGCATAGTAGATGACCAGAATGATGGGCACGGTCACGGCAAAGGCAAAGAAAGGTGTGCTCTCGAAATTCAGGAAGATGATGGCCGCACCGGCCGCACCGGCCACGTTGGTCAGGGATGCCCAAAGAAGATTCTCCGAAAAGACTCGCCCTACCCGCTGCCCGGTGGCCAGCGAGACGGCCACGGAAACGGAACCCGAGTTGAGGAAGAAATGAAGCAGGGCGCAGAGGCCCAGGTCCAGAAAGAGGGTCACACTCTCCACAAGGTGAGGTTGGAGCGGCGGGTGAGCAGAAACCAACGCATAGAAGACATGGCCCACCAGCCAGGTCGAAATCGCCAACTGGCTCAGGTTGAACAGGACCCTGTAGGGACGACGAGTCCGGTCGGCCCGGACCGCAGCCAGAGAACCGTCCAGCACCGAGAGCATCACCGCGGCTTCAGGCGAATAGAGAAGGATGCCCGTAAAGATGAAGATGTCGCTGACCGTGATGGTCAGGGAGTTGTTCTTTCCTGTGATGAAGGGGAGTCGCACCGGAAAGATGCCGGAGACAACCGTGGCAAGCGCCAGAAAAAGCCAGGAAATATCCCCGTGGAACGCCCGCAGAGCGGAGTAGACGAGAATAGCCGTGCCGATCAGAATGACCGACGTGAAAATCGCTCGGGCCTTCGAGTTGATCGTCTTATCGTAGAAGGGCATGAGGTTGAGCCGCTCTCGTCCGACGTCCGACATGCAATTTATAGCAACCCTTAGGTCTAAGCCTCAACAAGAAAATAAACGAAACCAATACAAAACTCGGACTTCGCACCATCAGATCCACTCGCGATAGGTGCCGCTCCTTTCCTTTCGGGCCTGAATTGCGGGATCTCCAACTCGTGCAGACGCAAGTACTTGCAGCTCCGCACCGAAGATCGAAACTGGGACTTCCCGTTCCGCTGTTCCCTTCACGTCACTGTTTCGGTGCCAGGCTCCTCCATCGTGACCCCAATCTGGCGACCACCTCGCGACGATACGCTGCAAACGCGTCCGTACCCTCGAACACACGTCTCCCATCTGAAGAATCGACTGCCGCAAGGATCGACTTTGTGACGCTCGTCGCCAATCCCTGTAAATCGTAACCACCTTCGAGAACGTAGAGGATGCGCCCGTCGCAAACCTCGCGGGCCACGCCGCTGAGAATTGCAGCCAACTCCCCATATCCGTCGGCGGTCATCCGCATGCCGCCCAACGGGTCTCGGACGTGAGCGTCGTAGCCCGCGGACACGATGATCAGGCCCGGTTGGTATTCCCGCAGGATGGGCGCCACGATCTCCGCATAGAGAGACGCGAAGAAGGCGTCATCCTGACCTTCGCCGACCGGCAAATTGACGGTGAAGCCAACGCCTTCGCCAGCTCCGATATCCTCAGCAGCTCCGGTTCCCGGATAGAAGGGGTATTGATGACTCGAAATGTAAAGAACATCCCGTCGCGACCAGAAGAGCTCTTCGGTTCCATTGCCATGATGGACGTCGAAGTCAACGATGGCAACGCGCTCCATGCCACCCTGTCCGATGGCCCACTGCGCCGCGATCGCCACGTTGTTGAAGAGACAGAAGCCCATGGCCCGGTTTCGCGTCGCGTGATGCCCTGGAGGCCGAACCATCGCGAATCCTGCTTCGATCTCGAATCCAAACATGGCTTCGACCAGTCGAACCGCACTCCCGGCCGCCAATCGCGCCGCTTCGAATGAGCAGGCATTGGTATAGGTGTCCGGGTCGAGCATGGTCTCTTCCCGCTCGGCCGTCGCGGCGATGCGTTCGAGATGCTCTCTGCTATGGACGGCCAGGATTTGATTCTCGTCGATTAAATAGGGAGGAATGCGGACGACGGATCGCGGCAGTCTGCCCACGATTTCAAGGAGGGCCTGGATCCGTTCCGGCCGCTCAGCATGCCCGGGCGGGTTTCGGTGCTCCAAAAAAGCCTCGTCGACAACGACACCGAAGCTCATGGAGCTATCCTACAACATTCGGCGCGAGGGGCGGCATACGGTCAAAGGCGTGGACCCGGCTGAACTGAGCACGGGTTGGTCTGCCCGGGCGATCGCCCCTCGGCCGCTGAGGATCTTTATCAATCGGTCCAGTGGACGATCCGCATTTCCTCTGCTCCAAGAATGGTTCCCTGGGTGATGGTGTCGGTCCAATGAACGATGTTGAGCTCTTTTTCCATGATCTCTCTCCCCAAGTATTCGTAAGTTCGTTAGCTTCGGTTGGAATCGTCGTCTGTCCAAATCACTTGATCCGTCCAAATCACCTGGTCCGTCCAGATGACCTGATCTGTCCAGATCACTTGGTTGGATCTGACATCGTCGTCCGTCCAGATGACCTGATCCGTCCAAATCACCTGATCGGCCCTCAGATTGTCGTCGGTCCAAATCACCTGATTAGCCCGGACGTCGTCATCGGTCCAGATCACCTGATTGGCTCGGACGTCGTCATCGGTCCAGATCACCTGATTGGCCTTCACGTCGCCGTCGGTCCAGATCACCTGGTTCGATCTCACATCCCCGTCGGTCCAAATCACCTGATTGGACCTCACATCGCCGTCGGTCCAGATCACCTGATTAGACTTCACTTCGCCATCGGTCCAGATCACTTGGTTGGATCGAACGTCATCGTCCGTCCAGATCACCTGATTCGACTTGACGTCGTCATCGGTCCAGATCACCTGGTCCGTCCAAATGACCTGATCCGTCCAGATCACTTGATCCGTCCAGATCACTTGATCCGTCCAGATCACTTGGTCTGTCCAGATCACCTGATCCGTCCAAATCACCTGAAAAGCCTTGAGATCGTCGTCGGTCCAAATCACCTGGTTCGAACGGACATCTCCGTCGGTCCAGATCACCTGGTTCGATCTCACATCTCCGTCGGTCCAGATCACCTGGTTCGATCTCACATCCCCGTCGGTCCAAATCACCTGATTCGATTTCACATCGTCGTCGGTCCAAATCACCTGATTGGACTTCACGTTTTCATCGGTCCAGATCACCTGCGCGACACCCAACGCCTCCTGGTACCAGTCGGCGCCGCTGCCCCAGAAACCCGAGAAGCCGCTCTTGACCCTGGGGCTGTAAACGACCTTGTCCGCGTAGGCGAAGGCATATCCGGGCAGGACCAATTCATCCCCGACTCGCCAGGCAGGCGAAGGAGGTACAGTAAACCGCCGCGTCGCCAGATCGAGCTTGGACGCCGCATCAACGGCCGCTTTCACATTGACCAGACCGTTTCCCTGCTCGAGCAGGTGCGGGCCTTGCAGCTTGATGGCCGTCATGTCCAGGAGCAGCTTCGTCCCGTTCGGGCCGAGAGCCGCGTTGGCCTGATGCATCAGGGCCGCGGCTCCGGCGGCAAAAGCCGTGGCTACGCTGGATCCGCTCATGTAGACGTAGTAGGGGGATTCGTCGGTGATCCGATCCTGGAGGTTCCGGGCCACCCAACTGCGTGCAGCCAGGGGGACCGGAATCTTGTTGCCCGGGGCCGAGAGGTCCGGCTTGAACAGCCCGTCCTTATACGTGGGCCCTCGCGAGGAGTAGGTCGTCGCGATGTCATCCGCATGACCGGCGGTTCCCCGCGTGTTGATGGCTCCCAAGGTGATGACCGCGGGATCGTTGCCCGGACTGTTGATGGCACCCCAGATCTCCGGGTACTGTTCGGTCTTGCCCAGGTTCCCGGCCGATACGAAGGTCGCGATCCCTGCGGCGGTCAGCCGTTCCACTGCCTGACAGAGGGGATCGTCACGGTAGGAATCCATCGGCGGATGCCCCAAGGAGAAGGACGCGACACTGACTCCCAGCCGCTCGTGGTTGCGAACCAGCCATTCGATGGCAGCCACCAGATTGCTGACTTTGCCGTTGCCGTCATCACCGATCACCTTCAGATCGACGAACTGAACGTTCGGTGCGACGCCTCTCAGCGTGCCTCTCGAGGCTCTCCCGGATCCGCCGATGATGCCGGCCATAGCCGTGCCATGACCGTAGCCATCTGAGTTGCGCTGTACTCTTCGGGCCAAGCCGCCGGTGAAGTCGACGGCTTCGAGAATCCGCCACCCCTCGAGATCGGGATGCCGGCCGATGCCTGAATCGAACAAAGCCACCACCACACCGCTCCCATCGAAACCTTTCGATTGAGCGATATCCGCTCCCATGGTGGTCAAACTGATCGGAGAATCGTCGGGAAACGCCGAGAAGCCGGCAGTCGTTGGACGAATAACGGCATCCAGACTCACGAAGCGAACCCCGTCGGCCGAAGCCAGGTCAGCGATCTCGGCTCGGGTCAATCGCGCCGAGAATCCGTTGACGATCGGCAGTTCCTGGACCGCTCCCGAGGCCCCTAGACGAGCCGCCGTCGTACGGGCGCTGACGCCTTCGGCAAGCTGGACGACGACCGGGATCCTCTCATCCGCGGCAATCCCGCGGCTTTCCATGCTGATGGCCTGACGAAGCACCGTGGACAGGCGTGGTCCTCGCGCATCGGTTCGAGACATCATTCGACCGTTGCCGGTCTGAGCCAAACCGATGCTCGCCGTCAGAACACAGAGAGCGAAAATGAGAATCGGAGTGAGGTGGGAACGCGAAGGCTTCTTACTCATGACTACCCTCCAGACCAATCAGCTCGCACAAATCGACTAGCATCTCCCGTGTACGAGCACCCGCTGGCCCTTGAATACCTTTATTCTTCCTGCCGTTCAAGTAGATTGTTTGTATTGGTTGTCACAGATGTACAGGATTTTTCAATTGATATTTGTCTAGATCCGATATAGCATCGCGCGCGACATGGAGGTCTAGTCGCAGATCCTACAGCGGTGAGGGTCGGACATGGAAGTTTCGGGGGGAGGAAACCAGGTCAAACACTACGGCGTGTTGCGCCCGCTGGAATCCGGGCCCGACATCCGAGTGTTCCTTGTGCAGAGCGGACTCACTGAGAGCGCGTCCCAACGGGTTCTGACGCTGATTCCCGCCGGTTTTCAGGAAACCGACGAGGGGTATCGCACCGCCGAGCACTTCTACAATCTGCGCAGCCAGACTCGCCACCCGCTGCTGCCGGAGATTCAGGGCCTGGAATTCCGAGGGAAACAGGCCGGGTTCGTCACATCCTATCTCGCCGATCCCACTCTCTACGAAGCCGGCTCGAGCTGGCCCTTCGAGCGGCGCCTCGAGGCGGCACAGGACATTCTCCTGTTGTTCGAGTTTCTCCACCGCCGCGGGATCCATGCCGGTTGGCTGAGCCCGGCCAAGGTCTTCTGCCACAACGAAGACCTCACCACGGTCAACCTGGTGCTGCCTTCCGAAGTCCTGGCGGACACCTGCCCGAGCGTCCGTAGCCTTCGCTACTGCGCTCCCGAAGTCCTGGGCGGCTGGAAGCCCGATACCAGGTCTGATGCTTATTCACTGGGAATGCTGCTCTACTACCTGCTCACAGGCTCCGAGCCCTTCTCGGATTCCAACCCCGATTCGATCCGACGCAAACAGGTTGCCGTCAACCCGACGCCTGTTCGTATTCTGAAGGAGGACCTGCCGCCGTACTGCCAGGTGTTGATCGATGGCCTGATTCGGAAACGCCCCCAAGATCGCTTTTCCATCGAGCAGGCACTTCAGTTCCTGTCCGAGAACACGACCCGAACGTGCTGGCATGTCCCCTCCCTGTCGACACCGATGTTGGGGCGGCCGACTGAGCTCGAGCACCTCCAGCGTTGCCTGGACCGCTTCGTTCGGAATCCCCGCCCCCTGGTCGCCGTCGTATCGGGCCCTGCCGGGATCGGGAAGACCTTCCTCACCGAGCAACTCGTCATCAGCGCGCGGATGAGGCGACTGGGGGTGTTGCATGTCGCCCATCGTGAGACGGACGGCGCCTTCGAAGCGCTTCGACACAGTCTGGAGAATCGAACAGTCTCAGCCGACAGCGTCGCCGTTTCCCTGACGACCGCGACCACATCCCTGGAGGGGAGAGATATCATCGCGTCCATCCTCGAATTGGCCAGAGCGGCTCCTCTCGTGATTCGTGCTACGGACCTGCAATGGCTCGATGAAGGCTCACTCGAGATCTACCGGCAGATCCTGGGCGGACAGGAGCCCGTTATGCTGCTTGGGGACCGGCGCAGCGACGAGCCGTCTCATTACGGGAAGGAGCTCACGGACGAGTTCCGTAATACGGGCCGTTTCACTGAACTCCCTCTCGATCCGCTTTCCACAGAGTCGGTCAAGGAGATTCTCGCCTCTGCGATCGGGACCGGATGGCCGGACCTCTGGCTGGATCAAACCACCCGCATCTGTGCGGGGAACCCCTTTCATCTGACGGCCCTGCTCGCCTTCCTGCGGGACCGCGGCCAGCTGAGTTATGGCAGTCTGGGCTGGACCGGTCAGCACCTCCTGGAAGCCAAATGGGAGCCGCCGCACACGGTCTCCGAGGGATTGAGAGCCCGGGTCGAGCGCCTCGGAGAACAAGACCGCGGGATCCTGGACTATCTGGCTCTTTTCAACCGGCCTGCCGAACTGGATCTCCTTTCCAGAGCCATCGACGCCGATTCTCACCAACTGCTGGATCGTTTGCGAAGACTCGAGCGACTGGGTTTTCTGGAAATCAGCGGCAGCTTTGCCTGCCCCCTGGCCACACTCAGCCACCGCTGGCTGCATGCCGTCCTGGAGCAAGACCTCTCTCCGGCCACACGCAAGCAGCTTCACCAGAAGATTCTCAATGCTCTGGTCTTGGCGCCGACGCCGCAGGAGCGTCCCGGTCTCGAGGAACTCGCACGACATTCCATCGCGGCGGGTTCGAAGCAGGCAGCTAAGAAGTGGACCAAGGTTGCCGTCGCCGGGCTGCGAGGTGATCGGCTTTTCCGACAGGCTTCGGTTCTGTTCGAACGTGCCATCTCCGAGGGATGTCTGTCGCCCCTGTGCTGGGAAGACGTCAAAACGCGCATTGAGCTGCTCTTCCTCGCCGGCAACCACTCTCGCTGCGAGGACACGATCCGGTTGCAGCTGGCCGGACACTGCTCACGCTCCCGGCTCTCCTATCTCTGGACGATGTTGGCACGCATCCGGATCCTGCGAGGAAGCCTTCGCGAAGCCGGCCATCTCCTCGAACAGGCACACTCCCTCTGCCACGACGAACCGGCGTTTCTGGAGGCCGCGGCGGAACTCGTCGCCCGTCTGAGTCGAGCCGGCAAACTGGCCGAAGCCCGGCACCTGACCTCGCAACTGCTCCAGATGGGAGGAAAGGCAGGAACACCAGAAGTTGTCGCCAAGGTCTCCCAAGCCCTTTTCTACTTCTTTCGCAGAAGCGGGCTGTACCGTGAAGCCATCGTTTGGTCGGTTCGATCGATTCGCGCCTCGTCCCGCCTGGGAGAGTCGGCGTTCCTGGCGCGTCTCTGTCTCGAACTCGGAGCGGTCCAGCTCAACCGGGGAGACTATGCCGCGACGAGAAGACTCACAAGGTACGGCATCGAGACCGCAGGCCGGGTGGGAAACGCGAAACTGAGATTTGAGGCGTCGTTATGTGAGGCGAGACTGGCAAACCGCGCCGGTCGGCACTCGACCGCCGAACGTCTACTCCGGGAATGGACTCGCCAGGCTCACCGAGACTCTCGTCTCGATTTGAACGCAAGACTCTTCGCCGAGCTTTCCATGGCCGCTCTCGAGCGGCTCCGACTGCATCTGGCCGAGCGCTACATCAAAGCCGGCCGCCGATTCCTGACCGAGGAGGCCTCGGACGCGGCGTGCGAGCTCGCCTCTGTGGACGGTCGACTTCAGCTGCTGATTGGAAAGCCCGAGAAAGCGATCGAGATGGGCCGGCTGCTCGCTGCCGCCGAGGATCGCCTGTGGCAGCATCGGGGAGCACTTCTTCTTTGCAGCGCGTATCTCGCGACGGGTAACGTCTGCAGTGCCGAAGAGCAGATCGCACACACCGCCCTTCGCGGCTGGGGTCTTGGGCCCTCCTTCCGTATTGAGACCCGCCTTTTGCAGGCGAGAGTTCAGCTGGCCAGGGACCGTCCGGATGCCGCCCGGGTCTACGTCCAGGCGGCGCTGCGATCAGCCCGGCAGCTCGAAGATACGGTCCTGATTGCGGAGGCGCTCGCTCTGAGCATGGATCTCTGGACTCGTCTGGGTCTGCCGCAGCGGGCCAGGGTCCTCGCCCGCAGAGCTCTGCAGGTCCTCCAGAGAGTCGATCGGCCCCTGCTCCATGCGCAGGTCCTGGCAGGCCTCGCCACGACAGAGGCGGCTCTGGGAAGGCCGGCGGACGGGGAGAAGCACTTCTCGAGCGCTCTCGAGCGGCTTCAGGCCAACCTTGCTCTGTTCAGCCCGCATCTGAGATCCGGATTCTCGACGAGCCACATCGAACCGCTCGAACGCCAGATGGCTCGATCCCTGCGACGGAGCCGCCAGAGCACCCCCTTGAGGCTGGTGAGTCTGACGCAATTCACGACCGCTTTGACCGGCAAAAGCGATCCGACGTGCCTGGCCAGGAGTCTCTTGAAGTGCCTGCGTGAACAGCTTGGAATAACAGCTGGGAGTTGCTTCTGGACAAACCCGGACGGCGGCATCGGGGCTGCCGCAGCCTCCACCGGGCAACATCGCTTCGATGCACGGCGTATGGTTCTGGCGGCGATCTCGGGTCAGGGTCCGGAAATCGAGCCTCGAATCATCGACGGGACCTTGACCCTGGTCGTACCGCTCGATGACTCCCACGGGACGGCAGGATGGCTGTATGCGGAGAGAGTCGGCCCGCTTCCCGAAGTCGAATTCGATCTACTGGGAACCGTGAAGGCCATCATTCAACTCGCCCTCTCCCACACGTCTCCACGAATCCGACCAACGAACGTGCCGGCTCAGGTCCACCTGCAGAACGGCCGGGTCCTGGCCGGCCGTCACCCGCAAATCAAACAGATGATCGCGGATGCTCGGAAATTCGCCGCCACGGAAAGTACGGTCCTGATCTGCGGCGAGAGCGGAACAGGCAAGGAACTGATCGCGCGCGCCATCCACGAATTCAGCAGCCGCCGGGAAGAACCCTTCATTGCCGTCAACTGCGCCAGCTTTGCCATCGACCTCATCGAAAGCCAGCTCTTCGGTCATGCTCGGGGAGCCTTTACGGGCGCCACGGACACGCGTATCGGGTTCTTCGAAGCGGCGTCGGGTGGAACTCTCTTGCTCGACGAAATCTCTTCCATGCCCTTGACCCTTCAGCCGCGCCTGCTCCGAGTCCTCCAGGAGAAGCAGATCATCCGCCTTGGCGAGACCTGTCAACGAGCCGTGGACACGCGCGTTCTGGCCGCGACGAACTGCGACTTGAAGGAACTCTGTGAGCGCGGGCTCTTTCGTCCAGACCTGTTTCACCGGCTCAATGTCCTGCGGATCGACGTTCCCCCTTTGCGCGACAGAAGCTCGGACATCCCCGTTCTGATACGACACTTCCTGGAGGAGATCTGCGGTGAGTCGGGCATGAACGTTCGCATCACCGCAGCGGCCATGGACCTGCTCCGGCGCTACTCCTTTCCCGGCAATGTACGCGAACTTCGCAATCTTCTGGAAAGCCTGGTGCATACCTGCAGCGACGGCATCATCTCGCCTTCCGATGTGGAAACCAGGCTCGATGGAACCAAGACCACCGCCTCAGGATTCGAGGACCCAGCGGCACTCGAACGCATCGTCGAGGAGATGGTCGAAGGGCGAAGCGCTTTCTGGTCGGCCGTCCGTCAGCCGTTCCTGGACCGGGATCTCGCCAAACGGGACGTGATCCGCATCGTCTCCATCGGATTGGATGCCTGCGGGGGCAACTACCGTCGACTCATCCGCTACTTTGGGCTCGACGATTCGGAGTACAAGAAGTTCCTCAACTTCCTGAGCCACCATGACTGCAAAGTCGACTTCAGACAGTTCAGGAGGCAAAACGACTAAGAAAAGGTCCGAGTTCCAAGTAGAAGCTGCGAACTGGGCGGGAAAGGCGTCCTCGCTTGTCCCGGAGGCCGGGACCTCTCGCGCATGGTTCGTGCCGAGCTTCAAAGTTCAGCCGGTGCGAACGGCAGCCGCCAACCCTCAAAGCCCGGAACTCGGAACTCCGGAACTCGGAACTCCTCAGTCTTTCTTCCCAAGGGATCGGATGTAGGCGATCACGTCGGTGATCTCTCCGGGCGTTATACCCTTGACCGCCGGCATCTTGCCCTTACCCTTGGTGATGATATCCGTAAACTCCGCGTCGGTCTTCTTCTGGATGTACTCCGACGACATGGGATGAAACTCAACCTTCATCATTCGCGCGATGGCCGGGTTCCCTTCGCCGTCGGCGCCGTGGCACATCTTGCAGCGCTTCATGAACACGGCCTTGCCCTGATCGACATTACCCTCCGTCATGCCGAGAAGCAGGACGGGCGCGACCAGGATCAGCGAAACCAAAGTCGAAAAGGCTATCTTCTTCATGCTCCGATCTCTCCTCTTCAAGAACGATCCAGCACGGAATGATCAGGGTGACACCGCATCTCGCTCCCGGGTCGCCCGGGTCTCACTGCTGTCTGAATCGCCTACCGTTACTTGGAAGTCACATTCTCGATTGGGACATCTGCGCACGGTCCCATCCTTCTTGGTCGTCTTCTCCAACAGGAAGGGCGATCCGCATTCGGGGCACGGCATCGGCACAGGCTTCTGCCAGACAACGAATTGGCACTCCGGATAGGTGTCGCAACCGTAGAAGGTTCGGCCCCGCCTGGAACGCCGTTCGATCAGTTCGCCCTTGCCACACTCCGGACACTGGACGCCCGTCTTTCTCGGTTTGATGTACCTGCAGTCCGGATAGTTGCGGCACGCGACGAATTCTCCGTAGCGACCCTGCTTGCGGACCAGATTCTCTCCGCACTTGGGGCACTTCTCATCCAGGACCTTCTCCTGCGCCGGCACTGCCTGCCCATTGACCTCGACCAGCTTCTTGGTGTTCTTGCACTCGGGATAACCCGTACACGCAAGAAACGGGCCGAATTTACCTTTCTTGAGAACCATCGGACGCCCGCACTGAGAACAGGTTTCTTGCGGGGATTCGGCCGAATCGCTCGAGACCTCGTGGGTCAACTCGCGCGTATTCCGGCACTTGGGAAAGTTGGTACAGGCCAGGAATTTCCCGAACTTGCCCCAGCGGATCACCATGGGACTACCACACTTCTCACACTTTTCGTCGGTGGGTATCTCCTCACGTTTGAGGTTCTTCATGTCGGCACGAGCACGCTCGAGGCGCTCCTTGAAGCCGCTGTAGAACTCCGCCAGGGTGTCGATCCAGTCCGCCTTTCCGGCCTCGATGCTGTCGAGTTCCCCCTCCAGCCGGGCCGTATAGTCATAATCGAAAACCTCGACGAAGTGGCCGATCAGCAGGTCGATCACGATCTCGCCCAACTCGGTCGGAACGAAGCGATTCTCTTCCTTGCGAACATAGTCACGGCTGAGGATAACGGACAGAATCTGCTGGTAGGTCGACGGTCGGCCGATCCCCTTTTCCTCCAGTGACTTGACGAGACTCGCTTCGTTGTAGCGGGGAGGAGGCTGGGTGAACTTCTGCTCGCGCATGATCTCATGGACCTGCAGTCTTTCTCCCTCGCGAAGGTCGGGCAGCAGCTTGCCTTCGCCCTCGTCGACTGCGGCGTTGTCGTCTTCGTCGGAGCGATAGAGCTTGAGAAACCCGTCGAACCGAAGGATCGAGCCCACCGCCTTGAATTCGGCCGGCCCGGCTCCGATGACGATGCTCGTTTGATCGAACAGAGCCGGTGTCATCTGGGATGCCACGAAGCGGTTCCAAATCAGCGTGTAGAGTCTCAGTTCGTCCTTGCCCAAATACGGTCTGAGACTCTGCGGGTCGCGCGCCGCGGAAGTCGGGCGAATGGCTTCATGAGCATCTTGGGCACCTTTCTTGCTGCTGTAGCGTATGGCTTCCCCGGGCAGATAATCAGAACCGAACTGGCCGGAGATGAATTCGCGAGCCTCGGAGAGCGCATCTTCGGAAATCCGGGTGGAATCGGTCCTCATGTAGGTGATGAGGCCAACCGATCCTTCGGTACCGATTTCGATGCCTTCATAGAGCCGCTGTGCCACCTGCATCGTCCGTTTGACGGTGAAACCGAGTTTGCGAACGGCCTCCTGCTGCAGTTTGCTGGTAATGAACGGAGGCAGAGGCCGTCGTTTCCGCTCTTTCTTCTGGATCTTCGTGACGATGAAATCCGAAGCGTTCAACTCCTTCAGGAGCTGATCTGCCTCCTTCTGATTGGAGATCTTAAACTTGCGGTTTCGATAGCGGGACGCCTTCGCTTCGAACTCAGGCTTCTTGCTGCCTTCCAGACGCGCCCGAAAATCCCAGTATTCTTCCGGCTCGAAAGCGCGAATCTCCCGTTCCCGGTCGACGATCATTCGAACCGCCACAGTTTGCACGCGCCCGGCGGAGAGTCCTTTCTTGACCTTCTGCCAAAGCAGCGGGCTCACTTTGTAGCCGACGATGCGGTCGAGAATCCGCCGCGCCTGCTGAGCCTCCACCTTGTGACTGTCGATCTCCGTGGGATTCTCGAAGGCATGGAGAATGGCGGATTTGGTGATTTCGTTGAACAGGACCCGGTAGACGTGGTGCCCTTCACTGCCATCGAGTTCATGGGCCAAGTGAAAACAGATGGCTTCGCCTTCCCGGTCAGGGTCGGCGGCAAGATAGATGGAATCGGCCTGGCGAGCCTCCTTCTTCAGCTCCGCAACGATCTTTTCCTTGCCGGGAATGACCCGATAAGTCGGTTGAAATCCGTGTTTTATATCGACCCCGAGGGCCCGCGGCGGCAGGTCGCGGACGTGACCCCGTGATGCCCGGACAAAGAACTGCTTGCCCAGGTACTTCCCGATGGTCCTGGCCTTGGCCGGGGATTCTACGATGACCATTGACTTCTTCAAAACTGATCCTCCACGGTCCGCTCACTGTCCTGCTTCGAAAGAAGCTGACTTCTCACTCGAGCCGGTTTCCGCACCCGGGAGACCTGTCCTCGATTCCCCCGAACGCCCGGCCCATCGGACCGTAATCTATAGCACAAGACGCATCCTGCTGTTGGTCAGTTGCGAATCGGCGCTCTTTCCTCTTTGGTCGATGATACCGTAACCAGTCGGCGGCAATAGCGCCTTCCCGGAAGAGAACGAACCAGTCCTTTGGCCTCGAGCGACACCAGAATCCCGCTGAGATCCGTGATGTTCCGGCCGCTGCGTACGAGCAGACGGTCAAAAGGCTCGGCCTCCTCGACCAAGAGCATCCTCAGGATTTCCTCTTCCACCGGATCCGGCTGTTGTCGATCCGTCTCTTCGTCGAGCTTTCGCTCGAGGGCATTCAGAATGTGCACCGGCAAACCTTCGAGCACATCCTGCACGTCCAGCAGTGGCCGCGCTCCCTGCTTGATCAGATGATTCGGCCCATAGCTTCCGGGATTGGTGATGTTTCCCGGCACGGCCCAGAGTTCCCGATCCTGTTCGAGCGTCAGACGCGCAGTGATCAAAGACCCGGAAAACTCGGAAGCCTCGGGAATGACCGTGCCGACTGAAAGGCCTGAAATGATGCGATTTCGGATCGGGAAGTTCTGCGGAGCCGGAAATGCCCCCAGAGGGCATTCGGAGACCACGCAGCCCGTCTCGCGGATCTGCTGGTACAGTTTCCTGTGACTGCGCGGGTAGACAACATCGACACCGGTTCCCAGAACGGCAACCGTTTCGCCTGAACCCGAAAGGGCGCCCTGATGAGCCTTGCCGTCGATTCCGAGAGCCATGCCGCTGACCACGACCAGGCCGCGCCGAACCAGATCCCGGCCCAGCGTGTAGGCGACCTCGCTCCCGTAGACCGAGCAGCGGCGCGATCCCACGACAGCAATGGCCGGCTTTGACAGAATGGCCGTATCTCCGAGGGCGTAGAGGACCAGCGGGGGATCGAAGATCTGCCCGAGCAGCGGAGGATAGCCGGCATCGAGCCGGGTCAGAATCTCGATTCCACGTTCGGATGCCGCCTTCAAAGCCGTTTCCGCATCCTTCCGGGCCCAGCCGCCCAGGATGTAGAACTGGATGTCGGTGGACAAACCGAGGGCTCTCAGGTCGGCCCGTGTCATGCTGAAGAACTCGGCCGGTTCGGTCACTTGCCGGAGCAACCGCGCCGTCCTGGTGCTCCCCAGTCCGGGAATCAGTGACAAGCTCAACAGGTCGAAAGATTTCTGCTCCATTCTCTATATAAGAACGCAGCAGAAATGAAATCTACGAAATCGCTTTGGCGGAAGGCATCGTCAGAAACTCGATGGGGCGAATTTCTTCGATCAGCCCCAGCTTGCCGGCAAGCTCGTAGAAGCGGCTCAATCCCCGAAGATTCAGTTCGTCCAGGCTGAAGTTGAGATTGCCGGTCAGATATTGGCGTATCTCTCGGGAGGAGATGGGGAGACGGGACGCATACCATTCCGAAATGAACGGAATCGACTGCAGTCCTTCGTTGCGCGACTGTTCGAAGTCCTCGGCCTCCGCCCCGAGTTCGATCCCCTCACGGACCGCCCAAAAGGCAAAAACGAAGGGAAGTCCCGTGAACCGGTTCCACTCTCCGGCCAGATCGTAGACATAGAGCCCTTCCCTCGGAATAGCCAGAGCGGGATTGCCGATCAACAGCGCCGCATCGGTCTCTTCGAGCATGGTTCGGGGATTGGGCGGAAACTCGATGTATTCGACGGACCGGCAACCGTAAAACTCCTCGAGCAGGATCTTGAGCAGAACGACCGACGTTCGGCTCGACACGTCCAGGGCAACTCGCCGAACATCCCGGATCGGCTTACGGCTCAAGAACAGGACGCTGCGGACTTCTTCGCGCGAAGCAATGGCGATTCCGGGCAGCACGCGGAGACCGGGAATTCTCTGATACTCGATCACCGGAATCAGCCCGACGTCGGCCTCTCCCGAACGGAGTTTCCGCGCACATTCGGAGGGCACGTCGAAGAGGATCTCATGGCGGCCCTTGAGGGATCCGTGAATGAAGCCCCATCCCAGGGGCACGGCGTTCAGGAACTCGATGAAGGAAATGCGCAATCGTTTACTCCCAGAATTGCCAGCCTAGCACGAACCAGGAAACGAAGTTCCGACTGTAGGACGTCCGTCCCCGGATGTCCCGGCACTCCCAACGAGCGTCCCCGGCACCGCCTGTGCGGCCGCCGCGGCGCCGCCGAGCAGCGCTGATCCTACTCGGAACCACTTGGGGCACTCCCCCGGAGGGGCTAGAATCGCTCTATGTCCGTCGAAGTCGGCCTGGAAGTCCTCCTCGATACTGAACTCGACTTGGTTCGCGGTCGGCGGGTCGGTCTCCTCGCTCATCCTGCCTCCGTCGATTCGCGACTGGTCCATGCCGTCGACCGGCTCATGGCAACACGGGATGTCGAGTTGACCGCCCTGTTCGGCCCGCAGCACGGCGCCCGGGGCGAGACACAGGCGAACATGATCGAATGGGCGGGCTATCGGGATCCCGCGACCGGTCTGCCGGTCCATTCGCTTTACGGCAACACCCGAAAGCCGACCGAAGCAATGCTCCAGGACATCGATGTGCTGCTGATCGACCTGCAGGATGTGGGAGCCCGTTACTACACCTTCATCTACACGATGGCTCTGGCCATGGAAGCCTGCGCCGAATGCGGAAAGGAAGTCGTTGTGCTCGACCGCCCGAATCCGATCAACGGCGCGGACCTGGAGGGACCTCTGCTCGATGCGAGTTTCGCTTCGTTCGTCGGGCTTTATCCCATACCCGTTCGCCACGGCATGACGATCGCGGAGCTGGCCCGGCTGTTCAACGCCGAATTCGGCCTGGGCTGCAACCTGAACGTGGTGGAAATGCATGGTTGGCAGCGCGAGATGTACTTCGACCAGACCGGATTGTTGTGGGTTCCCCCATCTCCGAATATGCCCCGGCTGGAGACGGCCTTGGTCTACCCCGGCCTGTGCCTGCTCGAGGGGACGAATGTCTCGGAAGGTCGCGGCACGACGACCCCCTTCGAGCTCAGCGGAGCACCCTGGATCGATCCCGACGAGCTGGTGAAGAGCTTCGCGCGGCTCGACCTTCCCGGTGCGCGGTTTCGTCCCGCCTGGTTCCAGCCCACCTTCGACAAGTGGACCGGACATCGGATCGGCGGAGCCCAGCTTCATGTAGTGGACCGTCATACCTTCAAACCATTCCGGACCGGCCTGGAGATCGTGCGGGCCTACCGCGATCGCGGCGGCCGGCATTTCCTCTGGAAGCAGCCGCCCTATGAGTATGAGTTCCAGCTTCTTCCCTTCGACATCCTGTGCGGCTCTGACCGGATTCGCCACGTTCTCGAGGACGGAGGCGACCTCGGAGCACTCGAAGAGACATGGTCGGCCGACCTCCAAGTCTTCCGTGCGACCCGCGAACGCTACCTCCTGTATTAGCTCCGCGGCGCGGCACCAGGATCCGGAGATCCGAACTTCTGCTAAGATTTGCCTCGCGAGGGAACTGTGAGCAATCAGGAAATCGAGGTTAAGATCTCGGTCGAAGAGACGGAACTCGACCGCATCCGAGCCGACGCCCATGCTCTGGGTTTCAAGTCCACCGCACCCCGCCGCTTGGAGAGGAACATGTTGTTCGATTTTCCGGACGGGCGCCTTGCTCGAAAAGGCCTGGCGCTTCGCCTGCGAAGCTATGGCGACGACGCGGTTCTCACCTATAAAGGTCCGCAGGTCGAAGATCCGGAGCTCAAGATTCGCGAGGAGATCGAGACGGGCGTGGACGACTTCGACGCGCTGGAGCTGATTTTGAGGAAGATCGGCCTGGAGCCGAGCTTTCACTATGAAAAACAGCGGGAGAAGTTCGCGCTCCCTCGGACCGGTGGAAATGAAGTGAGTCTCTGCATCGACGAGACGCCCTTCGGATGTTTCGTTGAAATCGAGGGAGGCCGTGAGGACATCCGGGATATAGCGCAGCGACTGGGCTGGTCCAGTGACCGGTTCATTACTCGCAACTACGTCGATCTCTACGCGGAACATGGCCTTGGAACGTGACCCGAAGGGGATGGTTCTCGCAGCGGGCTTCGGCACCCGTCTCCGGCCCTTGACCTACCTGCGCGCCAAGCCGGCCATTCCGCTGTTGGGTCGCCCGCTGATCCAATACGCGTTGGATCGCCTGGCGGAGGCGAACATCCGACATGCCATCGTCAATCTCCATCATTTGCCCTCGACCGTCGTCGAGGCGGCGTCACGTTCGGATATGCGGATCGATTTCTCGAGGGAGGAACCGATTCTCGGGACGGCGGGAGCCCTGTCCAGGGTCCGGGATCGGCTCGCGGGTTCGCCCATCGTGCTGGTCAACGGGAAGATCTACACGGAGGAGCGCCTCGAGCGCGTCCTCGAGTTTCATCGGAGTCAGAAGGCGCTGGTCACGATGATGGTGCGTCCCTGTTGGCCGGGCTGCCCTTTCAATCCGCTGCTCGTCGATGACCACCTTCGAGTTCGCCGTTTCGCTCGCAACAAAGGGGACGACAGGACACGCTCTGGATCGGATGTGGGCCTTCGTCCTTTCGTCTTTACCGGAGTGCATATCCTCGATCCGGAAGTCCTGGACCGCATCGGCGATGGATTCAGCGATACCGTCGCCGACCTCTATCCCCGTCTGATTGCGGAAGGTCGGCGGGTCCTCGCATTCATCAGTGACCACTGGTGGTTCGAGACCAGCACGCCGGAGCGCTATCTCGAGAAATCGATCGAATTCTTGCGCCGGAGCAACGCGTGCGCTGGAGAGACCCTGGCCCATGATGCTTCCGACCGCTCCGACACGATCTACGGCAGGGAAGGACGCCTGGGACTGGGCGTTTACCTGGACAGGTGCGTACTTTGGGATCGCGTAGAGCTGTGCGAAGGCACCTCTGCCGTGAACACGATCTTCACGGATGACGTGCACATTCGTGTACGCCGGGAGTTTCGCAATTGTATCGTGACGCCTCGTTCGGCCTCCCTGGAATCTCGAACAGCCGAACTTGGAGCTGAGGTCGGCGACGGCTTCATTTGCTGGCCGATGCATTGTGCCGAGCGGTCCGATGCGGAGCCGGAGACGCCATGAGTGAGTCACCTCAAGAGCCACTGGATCCGATCGTCCGGACGTTCCTCGACGCGCACTGTCCGGAACCGGATCGCATCTGCCAGGTCATCCCTCTGAAGGGGGATGCATCGACCCGTCGATATCTGCGCTGTTTGAGCGAGCGCCAGGCCTCCTGGGTCTTGACCATCTACCCGACTTCCATCGACGAACGCCGCTTCAGCTTTCGACAAATCCACGATCTGCTTCGACGGATTGGAATCCCGGTGCCCAAGATCATCGCGGTCGACGGTGTTCATGGACTCCTCCTCCAGGAGGATCTCGGAGCGCTTTCCCTCGAGAACTCCGCCCTGGAGTCCCCGGGCAGCTTGGGGGAATGGCTGCGGACGGCTCTGGAATACATCGTGGTCATGCAGGTCGAGGGAACGCGCAGCTTCGGCCCCGAATTTGCGAACTACCCTCTGAGTCTGGACGAGGCCAGACTGCGGTGGGAACTCGACTTCTTCCTCCGCCACTATGTCGGGGACTTCCGAAACCGCCGGGTCGAGCACATCGAGGCTCTCCAGGAAGAATTCCGCAAGATGGCTCGCGAGCTCGGTCAGTCGCCGCAGGTCTTCTGTCACCGCGACTACCAGGTCCGAAACCTCATGGTGAAGAACGAGACCCTCTACGTGATCGATTTTCAGGATGCCCGCTGGGGTCCCCCAAGCTATGATCTGGCCTCTCTTCTGAAGGACTCGATCCAGCTCGATTCCGGCCAGATCGAGGAAAGCATCGAGAGTTATCGGAAGGCCCTGTCCCGTCGAGGCTACGCAGGTCTTCCCGCGGATGTTTTCGAGCGTCGCTCGTTCGAGCGGCAATTTCACGTGATGTGCCTCCAGCGAATGTTGAAGGCGCTGGGAACTTACGGCAACCAGATTGCCGTGCGTGGCATCTCGTCCTACCGCCGGTTGGTTCCGGGCACGCTCGAGCGCGCCCTCCTCTCGCTCGAGGCGCTCCGGGAGTTTCCGGCAACCCGGAAACTGGTCGAGGAGGAGCTGGCGAAGTGGGAGCGTGAGTAAGACAAGCTCCCAGCTTGTCCCGCCCCGAGGTCGTGACTCGACGAGCGTTGTCCACGCTGAGCTCCAGAGATCAGCCGGTGAGAACGGGAGAACGGGTAGGACGTCTATCCTACTCTCGGAACTCACCCCGTCGGTTTGTCGTTTCAGGGGTCCCCGTCTACAATCGCTTCTCATGCATGTCTACGTGGAGGATGTCGATAGACACGTTGGAGAGCCGGTCCAGATTCGAGGCTGGCTTTACCATAGAACCGACAAGGGGAAACTTCGCTTCCTGCTGGTTCGGGACGGCACCGGCACTATCCAAGCCGTCATCTTCAAGAAGAATGTCCCGCCGGAAGTCTTCGAAGCAGCCGACACGGTGACCCAGGAATCCTCGATCGAGGTGACGGGAACTGTTCGTCGGGATGACCGGGCTCCCGGAGGATTCGAACTGGACGGAACCGACCTGCGTGTGATCCAGCTGGCCGATGAATACCCCATTACGCCCAAAGAGCATGGGACGGCGTTCCTGATGGAGAACCGACATCTCTGGCTGCGTTCTTCGCGGCAACACGCCATCCTGCTCGTGCGGCACGAGATCATCCGTGCCGTCCGGGACTTCTTCGACGATCGCGGCTTCATTCTGGTGGACACGCCGATCCTGACGCCGGCCGCCTGTGAAGGCACCACCACGCTGTTCGAAATCGACTATTTCGGCGAGAAGGCCTATCTGAGCCAGTCGGGCCAGCTCTACAACGAGGCGGCTTGCATGTCCGTCGGAAAGACCTACTGCTTCGGACCGACCTTCCGCGCCGAAAAATCCAAAACCCGGCGGCATCTGATGGAGTTCTGGATGGTCGAACCCGAGGTCGCTTTCGCGGAGCTCGACGACATCATGCGGCTTGGTGAGGATCTGGTGAGCTCCATCGTCGAGCGGGTTCTCGATCGGCGCCGCGAAGAACTCAAAGTCCTCGAACGAGACACGACGCTCCTCGAGAAGATCCGGCCGCCATTCCCCCGGCTGACTTACCGGGAAGCCTTCGATCTGCTCGAAAAGGAGGGCACGCAGACGCCCCGCGGGTCCGACTTCGGCGGAGGAGACGAGACCATTCTGTCCTCCCGCTTCGAGCGCCCGCTGATCGTGCATCGCTATCCCGCAGCGGTCAAAGCCTTCTACATGCAACCGGATGCCGAGGACCCGAGTCTGGCTCTATGCATGGACATGCTGGCCCCGGAAGGGTACGGCGAGATCATCGGCGGCAGTCAGAGGATTCATGACCATGAGCTGCTCCTTCAGCGGCTGCGCGAAAGCCATCTCCCCCAGGAGGCCTTCCAATGGTACCTGGACCTGCGACGCTACGGGAGTGTGCCGCACTCCGGATTCGGCATGGGTATCGAGCGCGTTGTCGCCTGGATCTGTAAACTGGATCATGTCAGGGAGACGATTCCGTTCCCACGAATGCTCTATCGGATGTATCCCTGAAATCGAAAGTCGGAACCAAGACCCGGAGGGGAGCCATGGAAACCAGAATCCTCAGCGGCAAGAAGATCGCCGATCAAATCAAGCAGGAAGTGGCCGATGAGGCTCGCCGTCTGACCGCTACCGGAATCACGCCGGGACTGGCCGTCGTGCTGGTCGGAAATGACCCGGCGTCGCAGATCTACACGCGGAACAAGACGAGGACCTGCCAGGAGCTGGGGCTGAACTCGCAGTTGATCGAGCTGCCGGCGGCCACGACGACGAAGCACCTCCTCGGAGTCGTAGAACAGCTCAACCGGGATGATCTGGTCGACGGCGTGCTCGTCCAGCTGCCGCTGCCCGATCAGATCGACGAGCGGACGGTCCTCGATGCCATCTCTCCCGAGAAGGATGTGGACGGCCTCCATCCTGTCAATGTCGGCCGCCTGGTCGCTGGTCAGTTCACCCTCGCTCCCTGTACTCCCATGGGCATCATGGAGATGCTGCGGCGGGAAGGTGTCCCCTTCAAAGGAGCCGAGGCGGTCGTCATCGGCCGCAGCAACATCGTCGGGAAGCCGATGGCGCTTTTGTTGCTTCACCAGCACGCTACGGTGACGATCTGCCACTCGCGGACGCGAGACCTCCCGCAAGTGTGCCGTAGAGCCGATATTCTGGTCGCTGCCATCGGGCGGCCCGCCATGATCACCCGGGACTACGTGAAAGAAGGGGCGGTCGTCATCGACGTCGGCACGAATCGGATCGAATCGGAAGCTGAAGTCCGCCGGCTCTTCGGCGAGGACTCTCCGCGCATGGCAACGTTCGCCAAACGGGGCTCAACACTGGTCGGCGACGTTCATCCACGTGACGTCCTCGGCGTGGCGGCGGCGCTCACGCCTGTCCCCGGTGGTGTCGGACCGCTGACCATCGCCCACCTCGTCAAGAACACACTGCTCGCCTGCCAGGCGCGAAGAGGATGACTCGGTGGTAACCTGAAAGGGCACGGGGACACTCGGTTCGCTGAGTCTCTCACCATGAAGATCTGGAGTTAAAGGCATCCGACTCGAGCAATCATGAGAAAGACACTGATTCTGGTTTCCTGCTTCTTCTTTGTGAATGCTTTTGCGCAACTCAAGCCTGTCGAGAAGCTCAAGGTTTCCAAGGGACCCTACTTCTCTGCCATGAGCTCCGACGGGCTCCGACTCTTCGTGACCTGCTACGCCGACAGCGAGATCCAGGTGATCGATACGCGGGACAACAAGCCCTCCACGACCTTCTATGGCGGATACGAGCCGGTCGGAATCGCAGCGTCGCCGGACGGTGAGACGATTTTCGTGACCAGTATGAGCGGAGGCCTGGTGAAGGTGGTCAATGCCCGAACCTACGACATCCTCGATGACATCAAAGTTGCCGGGCGTCCCGTCAACGTCGTCATCGCGCCGAGCGGACTGGAGGCCTACGTCCTGAATCTCGGCCGCGGGAAGTTCGGCCGCGTCGATTTCATTGATACCGCCAGCCATCGCATCACGGGAGAAGTCAACATCGGCATTCGTCCCGTCCAGGCGGTTCTCTCACCGGTGGGAGATCAGCTTTTCGTCGTTTGCCTGGCCTCGGATGATGTGTATGCCATTGATGTCAACCGCCGCGAGGTCACGAAGAAGATCAGCGTCGGGCGAGGCCCGGATGGCATCACGCTTTCAAAGGACGGGCTTCAGCTCTATGTTTCGAACAGCATCTCCAACGACGTATCGGTGGTCGACCTCCTTGACCTGAAGGAAATCCGCCGAGTGAAGGTGGGTTCCAGACCGTTCTCGATTGCGGTAGGCCCGAAAGGCCGGATCTTCGTCGTCGAGACCGGCGACAAACAGATCGGGGTCTACGACTCGAACTTCAAGCCACTGACTTCGCTCAAGGCTGAGAAGAAGCCCGTCGACGTCGCGATCTCGAAGGACGGGCGGTTTGCCTACGTAACGGACGAACTGGATAACCGCGTGCTGGTGTTCCAGCTCCCCTGATCCTGCGATAGAATCAGACCGCCATGCGGATCTTGCTTACGGGCGGCGCCGGCTTCATCGGTTCCCACGTGGCTGAAGCACTGCTTCAGCGCGGTCATGAACTCACCATCGTCGACAATTTCAACGATTTCTACGCTCCCCGCATCAAGGAAGCCAACATCGAATCGGTGCGCCGCATCGGCGATTTCCAGCTGTGCCGCATTGATTTGCTGGATCTCGAGATTCTCCGGGACGTCTTTCGCGAGAGGCGCCCCGAAGTCATCATCCATCTGGCCGCCTACGCAGGGGTCCGGCCGTCGCTCCAAAATCCCTCCCTGTACGATCGCGTCAACGTCACAGGAACGGCTCACCTCCTCGACCTGGCTCGCGATTCCGGCGTCCGGAGCTTCATTTTCGGCAGCACGTCGTCGGTCTATGGCGTCAACAGCAAAGTCCCCTTCACCGAGACCGACCCGCTGAACAAACTGATTTCTCCTTACGCGGTCACCAAGCGGGCCGCCGAGTTGCTCTGCTACAGCTATCACTATAACTACGGCCTTCCCGTCACGTGCCTGCGCTTCTTTACGGTCTACGGGCCCCGCCAACGCCCTGAGATGGCGATCCACAAGTTTACGCGGATGATCCTCAAGGGCGAACCGATCCCCATTTACCACCAGGGCCAGTCCGAGCGCGACTATACGTATGTGGACGACATCGTTCAGGGTGTAACCTCGGCGCTCGACCATGGTTTCGACTTCGAGATCATCAACCTCGGCAACTCGCAGACCGTTCCGCTGCTCGATCTGGTTCGCCTGATCGAACTCAACACGGGGGAGAAGGCGGATACCCGTCTGATGCCGGCCCAGCCCGGTGATGTGCCGATCACGTACGCGGATATCCGCAAGGCCCGACACCTTCTGGGCTACCGCCCTACAACGTCGATCGAGAAGGGGGTCGCCCGATTCGTCGAATGGTATCGGGACCAGCGAACCATGCTGGAGGGTTAGGCGACCGCTCCTTGCCGAACTGGTCGTCGGTATCTGCTGTATATTGAGGTCAGGAGTCGAACCCTCGAAGCGATCACCATGCCACAGCAAAGACACGCAGGGATGCTTATCCCATCCGGAACTCGGAACTCGCAACTCGGAACTTCCCTCCCGGGAAACCGGTTCCGCGCGCGGCTGCTCGTTTGGATGACTGCCTGGGTTGCGGCATGCAGCCTGGCCGTGGCCGGGGAAGAGCTCGATGTGCAGACCTACGCGGCCGACGGCAGCCGTGAGGAGAGCGGACGGATCTACATTGCCGATGCCGACTTCTTCCGCTTCGATCCGGACGTGGACGCTCAGGGCAAACCTCAGGACAACTCGATCATCTTTCGTGCCGATACCAATCGGTTCATCGTGCTGGACCCGGACGCGAAAGACTACCTCATTCTCGATAAAGAGCGGGTACAACGGTTCTCGAACCAGCTGAAGAAGCAATTGCAGGAGATGCGGAAGCGGCTTGGCGAAGAGCCGCCCGACCAGAGCGCCGCACCCGAACCGGAGATGAAGGCGCAAGTCCCCGCTGGTACACACCGCTCCTCTCTGGATATCCGCAAGGTCGGCCCGGACGAAGACGGCACGAAGTATGAGGTGCTGGCCGACGGGAAGAGGACCACCGAGGTCTGGGTGAAGCCTCCCGAAGCGATCGGCCTGCAGCCGGACTCCCTGGAAGTCCTCCGCAAGATGTCCGCGTTCTACGACTCCGTGGTCGAGTCGTTTTCCATCGATTTGCCGCGGGTGACCTTCTCAGACGATCCTTTCGCAGGTATCGCCGCAATGAACGGGTTCCCGGTGAAGATCAAAGACGTCGATTCCGGTCGGATCACCCGAATCGGCAACGCCAAGACCGTCGATCTCGACATGGCCCTGTTTGCACCGCCGGCCGACTATACCGAACGTGGGCTCAGTTTCCAGTGAGAGACTCAGGCCCTCACCGGTTCTTTCTGTAATGCATGTCGGCGAACCGGATGTACTGCTGCCAGTCGTACTCCGTCAGGTCGTGACCACCGCTGCGAATGTGATAACCGATCCGATGCATGACCGGATGATCGACCGGCGGCATCTGGTCGACGCCAAGACCGTCCGTTCCCAGGATCCGGTAGACCGGATCCGCCGCCACAGCTGACAGGAATTCGCCGCGCGGATCGGACCATAGATCTTCCGCGGCGCTGGCTATGTAGAGTGGCCGGGGGGCGATCAGGGCCAGCAGTTCGTGCTGGTCGACCGGCAACGCGCTTTCGTGGTCGTTGTATTGCTTGAAATTCCCGCAGAACCAGTGCGGAAAGACGTTGTTGATCCGGGCGATCGTCTCGCCGAAGCGGCGACGAGACAGGGCGGCTCCTCCGCACCCCGATTCGTTCGAGATCACGATGGAGAACCTCTGGTCCTCGGCTCCGGCCCACAGAGCGGCCTTGCCCAGCCGGGAGTGGCCGATCACGACCACCTTCCGCCGGTCGATGTGGGAGTCGGTTTCGATGTAGTCCATCGCCCGACTCAAACCCCAGGACCAGGCCGCAATAGCGCCCCACTGGTCGGCGGCCGGCGACTTCTGTCCCGGAAAATAGTAGAGACGCTGAACTCCGTTCTTGAATCCGTCGTCGACGTCGGGATCCAGATCTCCGTAGTACGCGGTGACCAAACCGTACCCGCTCTTGAGGATCAACTCGAGCGGCCATCGCGACACCGCGATCCCGCGTGTGGCTTCGGTCGCGTGATGGTCCGTAATCCCGAGTTTCTCGTCGTTGGGTACCCAGGCTTGGGTGATCTTGATATCGGATTCTCTGGTGATGGACTGATTGCCCTTGAAGTTCAGACCTAGAAACACCGGAACGGGCTTTTTGGCGGCGTTGGGAAGGTAGATGAGGAGGTGTACGGCGGGACCCTCACTCCGCCGTGTCAAGAAGACGTCGACCTCCTCGCGGGTCGCCAACCCGCCCAGCGCGTCCTTGTCCCTCGACGTCACCTTGGAAGGCCGGTCCGGTACAGGGGGTGGAGCAGTTCCGTAGACCTGGGTTTCGAACGCCCTGAGGATCTCCGGGCGCCTCTTCTGGAACCAGGTCATGGCATTCGTCACCTGCGTACCATCAGAAGCAACCAGCGGATTGGGCAGGGCATAGACCGGCACTTTGGTCTCGTCGTAGTTGGGTACGAACTCTCCACTTTGAGCCAGGCACACGGCGGCGATCGACATAGCCGCTAATGCTGCGATGAGTTTCCGCAATTCAGTTTCCTTCTCGATTCCAGGTAGTTGACCGCCGACCGGCGTATCCCGGCCGGCCCTCCCCCGGCTTCCCGCTGGACTCAGAGCAGACGAGTGAGCCGACCCGACCAATATCCTACAGCGGACCCACGGCCAACACAAAAAAAGGGGGTGGACAGAAGACGTCCCACAGGTCCCATCCGTTGGATGAACGTTCAGGAGGTGAGGGGGCGTCAAGCCCTCGACGAGGAGAGATGGCCCGGGAGCAGAACCGGCTCCCGGGCCGAAAGGACACTCGTGTCCCGAGTCAGAAGCTGCCGGTCACGCCGCGGAAACGATTCTTGGCCTGTTTGGCCAACCACTTGACGACCCGCATGTCATCGTAACAGTGACCCACGATCGAATTGAGGGTTGAAAAACAGGTCGTGTTGCAGCTCTTCTTCATCTCGTCCAACTGCACCAGCTCGAACCTGTCTGCTCCGACCTTGCCCCAATCGTAGGTGGCATCGTACATCGGAAAACAGGGGGCCAGAGTCCCGTCCTCGCGAATGATCAGTGTGTTCTGTCCCGCACGGCACGGCCAGGGCTCCACGCTTCCACGCATCATGTTCTTCATATTGAGGAGCTGTGCGATGGGGTTGGCCATTTTGTAGCCGGACTTGTGTTTCTCGACCAGCCAGTCGATCAGGGCGTCGATGCGGGGGTGGTCCTCTTCAAGAATGAACGTGCTGTTGCGGTCGAGATGCTTGAAGTTGTCGTGCTCCATCATCGGAGATTCATTGATGTGATAGTCGGTGGCAATCTTATACTTGTTGCCGATCTCCGTCAGTTCCTTCACATCGTCGATATTGATGCGTGTGATGTTGATGTTGAGAAAGGCCGAATAGCCATAGTATCGCTGCATTTCGACCATATACTCGAAGTTTTCCCAAATCGGCTTGATTGCCTTGGGAAGTTCCGGCCGGGCTTCCACACTGTCCACAGCCAGATTGATGACGGCAATACCGGCATCACCAAGTCGATCCATCACTTTGGGACGCAGCAATCGACCGTTGGTCGCCAGGTAGACAAAGAAACCCTTCTTTGCGGCGTAGTCCGTCACTTTGTGCACGAAGGGCCAACGCACCAAGGGCTCCCCGCCCATGAGCGCAAGGACGCGACAACCGATATCCTCGAGCCAGTCGATGGAACGCCGTGCCGAGTCTTCGGTCATACCCTTGACCTTGTTGTTGTACGCCCAGCAATAGTGACAATCGAGATTGCATTTATAGTCGGTGAACAGATAAGCGACGATCGGTCGCAGTTCCTTGGAATGCCAACGTGATTTGAAATAGGGAACCCCCCAGGCCTTCCAGGCTCTCCATCCGTTGACCTTGTTGTATTCAGAGTCGGTCATTCGACGCAGCTTGGCCTCGGGTCGCTGGGGAAAGACCGGATCCGGGAGAGTCAGGACCTCGCCTCCAGGCCTCAATGGGTCCCGCCCTGGGCCGCCCATCAGTTCTTCGTGGACCTTCGTCTCGAGACGAAACAGCTGTTCGCTTCGGCCGGAAGGGGAATGCTGAACTGTACTCACTGCTGTCTCCTTTCAATCAAGAGGATGCCGGTCACACTCGGTCCTGATTTTCCATCAGAGCGACAATGCGCAAAGGCCGGTAACCTCACTCCAGTCAATCCGTCTCGTGATTTCATACACGAGTGAGCTACATCGAAACAAGATGAATCAGTCAGTTCCTCGGTATGTTGAAAGGCATCCTGCTGTTAACGCTATCGTAACGAATGAATCGCCGTCTGACAAGTGCGCTTGGGGGCTGAACGTACGCCCAGTGACGTCGGACGCCACCCTGGGATTGATCAGTAATATCGACCGATCATCGGGTGGTCCACGATGGCACGCTTCAACTCCAGAGGATCGATGGCTCCCTTCTTCCGATAGGCGACGCGCCCACCCGGTTCTACCAGGAGCGTGTAAGGCAAAGCTCCGTCCCACTCCGGGTCGACCGCGTCGATCAAAGCGTAGCGGTCGTCTTCGGAGAATATCAGATTGCGCACAGCCGAATGGTTACGATCCAGGAACTTGAGGGCGTCTTCCCGTTTCTCCGGCGTGTCCGCACTGAGCGAGACGAACTCGAAATCACGGTCCTTGTACATCCGGTGGATAACCACGAGTTCGGGATACTCGATGATGCAGGGCCCACACCAGGTCGCCCAGATGTTGACCAGACGCAGCTTGTCCGAGTCGTTGGCCAGCAACTGGCGAACGCCCTGAGCGTCCACCGACTCGAGGCTCACCGGACTCTCCTCCCACTCGCGGTTCACCTTCTCCCTCCAGGAGGTCTTCCAGGCCCACTTGGTCGAGCAGCCGAAGGACTTGGTCGTCGGGTTGGCGATTTCCTGTCCCGCGAGTATGGCATCGACGGCCGCTCGAAGATCCTCCGCATGACCCGTTCCCGGTTTCTCCGATCCATCCACGCGGCCCGTGTAGCGCAGCTTGCGGTCGCTGTCGAATACGAAGACGTGCGGCGTCGCGACGGGTCCGTAGGCAATCGAGACTTGCTCATCGTCACCGTCGTACAAGAAGGGAAAGTTGAACTGATGGTCCTTTGCGCGGATCTTCATTTCCTCATAGGTATCGCCCAGATCCGTGTAACCCAGTTCCCCATAGAGGAGGCCCAGCGGCGAATTGGGTGAAATCGCCACTGTGGACACACCCTTCGGCCGATAGTCGGCCACGAACGTCTTGATCCGCTCTTCGTAGGCCTGAGCCGTTGGACAGTGATTACAGGTAAAGATCACGACCAATACGGGTGCATCGCTGAAGTCGGACAGCGTGTAGAACTTGCCGTCGACTCCCGGCAGGCGGAACGCAGGGGCTGTGCTTCCGATCTCGAGGGTATTCACTTCGACTTCCGGCACTTCTTGAGGAGAGGCGACGAATGTTTCAGACTTCTCCGAAACAGAGCAGCTTCCGATCCCCAGCAGCGCCAACGCAAGAACGACCGAGCTGACCCAAGGTTTGGCTGACATAGCGATCAAAGCGTACCAGACAAACCCGAAAGTTCCGAGTTCCGAGGTTCGAGGAACTCTCTACAGCACCCGGAACACGCCCAGCTTGAGATACGCCGTTTCCGGCATGGTGGGGTGGATCGGATGATCCGGCGCCTGTTGACGCCTCTCCAGCAATTGAAGCTTCCGGCCGCATCGCTCCGCGGATTGCCGGACGATTTGATAGAAGATCTCTTCACGGAGATGGAGAGAACAGGACGCCGTCACCAGGATGCCCTCCGGCCTCAGAACTCGCGCCGCCAGTTCGTTGACCTTCTGATATGCCTTGCGGGCCCTCGGAATGTCCTTCTTGCGGGGAACGAATGAAGGGGGATCGAGGATGACAACGTCAAAGCGCCGGCCGTCTTCCAGGCAGTGGTTCAGGAAACGGGAAACGTCTGCCTGCTCGAACCGGATCTCGGCATCGTTGAGCTCTGCGTTACTGCGCGCGATGTCGAGCGCCGGACCGGACGCATCGACGGCCACGACCGAGGCGGCACCGGCTCGAACAGCGTTCAGCCCGAATCCGCCGGAATTGCAGTAGGCATCCAGTACTTCCCGTCCCCGGCATAGCTCTGCGACCACCCTCCGGTTGAACTTCTGATCGAGGAAGAAACCCGTTTTCTGACCCTCGAGGAGATCGATCCGATACCGGATCCCATTCTCCCGAATCTCGATCGGTCCCGAGAGACTCCCGGCAAGGATCGACTTCTGCAGGGGCAACCCTTCATAGGTCCGGAGCTGTGCGTCGTTGCGTTCCACGACCGCTGCAGGTTGAAAGAGGGAGCCCAAGGCCTCGACGATGAGATCCCTGCGTCGCTCCATCCCGGCCGAAAGGATCTGGAGGACGAAGTGCTCACCATAGCGATCGACGACGAGACCCGGCAGGAAATCACTTTCGCCATAGACCAGACGATAGGACGTCTCGCCCTGCATGACCTGCTCCCTGAGACGAGCAGCCGTCGCAATGCGTTCCTGAAAGAACGCTCGGTCCATCTCCTCGACCCCGGCACCGAGCAGGCGTGCGCTGATGAGAGAATGCGGGTGGAAGAGGGCCGATCCGAGCGACTCGCCTCGACTCGTCACCACCTCGACGAGGTCGCCGGCTTGACTGCCGGAAGGCATGGCTGCGATCTCATTCGAGAAGACCCAGAGGTGCCCGGCTCGCAGACGACCTTCCTCGCGTGGCTTCAGAACGAGTTTTTGCATGAGCGCACTATTCGCGGATCCACTCGAGGGTCCGGCGAATGCCTTCCTCATAGGACGTGATCGGGTAGTCACCGATCAGATGATGCAGCTTCCGAGCATCCAGAATCGGCGGATGCATATAGAGGGAATAGAGCTCGCGCAAGGCCCGAACGTCCCGGTTGAACAGTCCGAAAACGGCGAGGAGGAGACGGTTGGCAACCCGGATCTTCGGTTCCCGGCCGCACAGCCTACCCGCGGTTTCGAACAGATCCCTTGGGATGACGGCACCCGGTCCGCTGACGTTCCAGCGTTCCCCGTAGGCTTCTTCGCGCAGGGCCAGTTCCACGATGGGAAAGCCCAAATCAGGGACATAGATCAGCTCGCGAGGACGATCCAGATTCCCGATCCAATTGGCGGGCTTGCCTGCTGCAATGGCACGCAGAGCCGGATTGACGAAGCCGATGTCGGCTTGTGGGCCGTAGAAATCAGGAAGGATGGCCACGGCCGCTCCGGCCATCTGAAACAGGTCTTCCTGTTCCATCCGGATTCGCGCTTTGAGCGACGTCGGATTACGCGGTCCGTCTTCCTTCACAGGATTCGAGCGGGCCGGTCCGTAGGACCAGAACGCACCCAGCAGAAGGCATCGTGCGTTTGCTTTGCGGGCCGCTTCGACGACGTTCCGTGTGATGACGAGGTGGTCGGGATATCGGTCAACGGGAAGCCCAACGCAATGGAACAGAAGATCACATGTCTCGACCGCCCGGCTGGCCGCTTCCGGATCCATCAAATCCGCCGGAACGATCTCCACGTCGAGCCCTCTAAAGCGGGCTTCCAAGTGTTCACGACTGCGGGAAACCACACGAACGTGGATTTGCCGTCGCAACAATTCCCGCGTCAGGTAGAATCCGGTGGCACCCGTTGCTCCCAGGACAGCTGCCTTGTCGATTTGCATCCTCCCATAATGCCAGACAGACCAGTCGCCACAAAACCGGACTCTGCGACCTGCACTTCGACGGCGCGTGACCGAGATCCTGTGAAATCCGCCTCGACCCTGGTATTCGTCCGTTGAGGTCGACAGAACCGATTTCGCTCATGGAAGGCGCTATGGACGCCAAGGGCTCCGAAAGAGAGAAATCCCTTGCGTACTCCGCGGCTCTGCGCGAGATCGAGTGGCCAAGGTTAGGCGCTGTTGCCGAGCGCCGGACCAGATCGGGGCCGAGACCGTTTGGGCCGGGCCGTATTTCTGCCTCAGCCCCCCAGTCCACTGAGCCCGGTAGTGAGGGCCCCAACGGCCGTCTGGAACAACCAGACCGAGACAACCACCCAGCCGGACTTCCAGCGGCTGAACCCGTTCATGGAGGCGATCCCGATGACCAGCAGGACGATGAACCAGATTTGGAAGAGGTTGATGCTGTTCAGCAATGTGAACCAGCCCAGACCGACATCCCGAAAGATCAGTGTCAATCCGAGCGCCGGGACGAGGTCGAAGGGCCTCTGGATGTTTTCGAGCCCCTTGAGCAGCATCACGGTCAATCCGACCGACCATTCGGCCACCAGTGCAATTGATGCGAAGGCGACCAGAGAATAGGCTTGGCGAAAGCGCATCCGGCCATTCGCAAGGATCGAGACGAGATAGAGAAGCCCGGCCAGGATCACCCACTTCACGAGCATGGACAGCGGGGAGAACAGGGCCGAAAACAGACTGATCCGGTGTGTCAAGGCAAGCACCTGTTGGGCCTGTTCCGGATCGAGACTGTCCGGCATCGACAGCCGTGCGACATGCTCGGCGAAGGGCATCGAGAACCAGTTGACCAACATAGCCGATACCGAAAAGACCAGCACCGGCAGAAGCAGCGGGGCATGTCTGGCGAGTGCCTCCACACCACGGGCCGGAGACCAAATCACATCAATCAACGTCCGAAACTGATTCCCGACCTTCACTGTTCACCTCCCTGATCGATGTGCCGCCACACAATGGCGTCGGCGTTCCACCCGATGGCGGTTTCGATAATTCCCCCGTCGCTGTCGACGACCAAGACGGAGGGCACCTGCCAGATTTCGAATGCCTGGAATATTCGCCCGTCACGATCGAGCACAACCTGAAAGGGCGGATCGAGTGACCTCAGGAGTTCGCACGGAGCCCGGCTGATCAAGGTCACCGACGGGCCGCGCTCCGGCTGTTCGGTAGAGGCCGAACGCCGACTCAGTTCCTCCATCAGCTCGCCGCACGTCGGGCACTGACAGTCGACGAAGACGACCACGGACTCGGACGTGTCAGGTCGGACAAGGTGTGACACCAGAGCCAACGCGCCTCCGGGCAGATGTTCGCCGGCTTCGAGTCGGTCTCCCCAGAAAACCGCACTTCCCCACAGGTAGAACAGCACTGCAAGAGCCGACACGATCGCCAGCAGGGCCGCACCGCTCCAAACCCGAACCCATCGGACCGCCATCTCAGCCTCTATTCACAGCAGGTCCCGTGCCAGGTTTCGGTGTTCAGCTAAGCTGTTAGAATGATGGCATTTAGGCAGAGCATAACTATCGAACGAAGGAAGAAAATCCTCAACTCGCCCAGACTAATAGTCCGCATGTGTGTGTGACTAGTGGGATCACCGTCTCCGGTTGTCGCGCCCCCGAACGAAGGGTCCTTGGGCCATCCTTACGGACGCCCCGGCTTCGACGGCTCGTCCCGCCATTCCGGCAACCACCGCCTCAGAACTCGGACAATCGGAGATGCCCTACTCGGGCACGACGTCGTAGGCCCGGACCTTCGCCCAAGCTGCTTCGTTGCGGTGGATGAACTTCAAGTGTTCATCGGAGTTCTGGTACGTGTCGTGACCGGCCTGGTCATCGAAGTGGACCACCAGACCGATCTGGTAGCTGTTGTCGACGACCCCTCGGGGTGTCCCGGCCGGCCCACCGACCGCCAGGAAGCGAACGGTCGGGATCGAGCCCAACAATTCTCTGCAGTCATTGATGATCTGCCGTTTGGCCGCCTCGGTGGCGCCGGGTTTGAGCCAGAAAAGGACCGTGTGAATGAATCCGGGTTGCATGATCAGCTCCTTCCTATGGGACAGCCTGGGACGTATGGGACCTATCGGACATATGAGACTCGTGGACCAATGATTGCGTCGTCACACAAGGGGGATTGTCGCATAGGTCCCATGGGTCTCATAAGTCCCCGGCTGTCCCACAGGTTCGGACGTAGACGTCGGTGCCGGCGAGCCGCCGGAACTTGAATAGGTGAGACGCACGTAGCCCGACCCACCGCATTCAAACAAGCTGGATATCCTACCCGTGCTCCCGTCCTCCGGTTCTCCCGTCCTCCCGTCCTCCGGTTCTCCCGGTCTCACCGGTTCACCCTCGGAGCTCAGACTGGACAACGCTCGAGAGATCGCGGCCGCAGTCGGCGACAAGCTCGAAGCCAATCCTACTCGCGCTCCCGCCTTTCGGCACTCCAGCTCCCAGCTTCGAGCTTCCAGCTTCTTCTCCTCAGATTCCCGACGCCACCGTTCCGGCCTTCCCCAACTCCGTTCTCAGCGTCTTCATGAGGTCGTCATACGGCTTGTTGAACTTCTCGACGCCTTCGTCTTCCAACTGCTGCGTGACCTCGTCGATGTCGATCTCGAGCTTGGGCAGAACATCGAAGGCACGACGTGCCTTCTGGACCTCATCCTCGAGACGCATCTTGGGATCTCCATGGTCACGGTAGGCGTCTAGTGTATTCATCGGAACCGTGTTGACGGTATTGGGCCCGATCAGCGGCTCGACGTACTTGACGTCGCTGTAGTCGGGGTTCTTGGTGCTGGTACTGGCCCAGAGCAGCCTCTGCGGACGGGCGCCCCGGTCGCTCAGTTTTCCAAACCGCTTGTCGCCGTAGATCTGTTTGTAGATCTGGTAGGCGAGCTTGGCGCTCGCGATGGCGGTCTCGCCGCGGAATTCCTTCGCCAGCGGAGCATGGCTTCCGCCCTCCTTCATGATCTTCTCGAGCATGGGGTCGACGAGAACATCGATGCGGCTCAAGAAGAAGCTGGCAACGGACGCCACGTTGGTCACTGAGCCTCCCTTCTTCAGCCGATCCTCCAGACCCGAGAGATAGGCGTCGGCCACCTTGCGATATCGAGGCAGACCGAACAGGAGGGTGACGTTCACGTTGATTCCTTCACTGATCAAGCGGCGGATTGCCGGCAGACCTTCGAGAGTCGCCGGCACTTTGATGAAGATGTTCGGTCGATCGAGCGTCTTCCACAAACGGCGGGCTTCGTCGACGGTCCCCTCGGTGTCATGCGCCAGATGCGGAGAGACTTCATAGCTGACATAGCCGTCGTGGCCCTTCGTCTCATCATAGACGGAGCGGAATACGTCGGCCGCCATCTGGACGTCCTGGACCGTCAGCCTTTCGTAAGCCTCCTCCGTTGAACAACCCTTCTCGGCCAACCGCCTGATCGGCTCCATGTAGTGGTCGCTTTCCGATATCGCCTCGTCGAAGATCTTCGGATTCGAGGTCATCCCCCGCAGGCTGTCTTCACGAACCAACTTCTCCAGCTTCCCGCTCGTCATGAGGTCGCGACGAATGAAATCCAGCCAGATGGATTGTCCCAGTTCACTCAGCTTTCTCAGTGGGTTCATCAGTGATTCCCCTTTCTCCAGTCCTTCAAACGGTGGCTTCCGTACCTTCCCGTGCATGCGCGAGTATGGTCTCCACGATCGTGTCGGCCGAGATTCCCTCGAAGTCACGCAGTTCGTCGGGAGCTCCGCTTCTCGGTTTGCTGCTGACGGACAGCGAGCGGACCTCTACGGGCACCTCGGCGAGAGCGCTCCGGACGGCTTCGCCCAAACCGCCTGCCGCGTAGTGATCCTCGACCGTAAGCACGAACTCCGTCGCCTCCGCCGCATCCTTGAGCGTTTTCTCATCGATCGGCTTGATGCTGTAGAGATCGATCACACGAATCCGCACCCCTTTCTTCTTCAGCTGATCGTGAGCCGCCAGAGCCTCATGTACCGTCTGGCCGGCACCAACGACCACAGCCACGTCCTGATCGCTCGTTTTGAGCACCTTGCTGCCTCCGATCTGGAAGTGGTCTTCCGGGGTATAGAGAATCGGCGTGCTCTGGCGCATGGTGCGCAAATAGACGATCCCCTCGTACTCGACGGCAGCTTCCACCAGCTTCTCTGTCGAAACCGCGTCGCAGGGGTGAAGCACGACGCTGTCGACGATCGTTCGGAACATGGCGATGTCTTCCAGACCCATCTGAGACGGACCGTCCTGCCCGATGGAGATGCCGGCATGGGAACCGACGAACTTGATGTTCGCGTTCGAATACTGGCTCATCCGAATCTGATCGAAAGCCCGGGTCAGAAAAGCGGCAAACGTGGAGACGAAGGGAATCTTCCCACGGCAAGACAGTCCCAGGGCGGCTCCCACCATGTTCTGTTCCGCGATGTACATCTCAAAGAAACGATCCGGGTGCTCTCGTGCGAACCATTGGGTCCGGGTCGAGTTGCCGACCTCTCCATCGAGGCTCACGATCCTGGGGAACTTCGGGAAGATCCTTACCAGCGCTTTGCCAAAGGCATTCCGGGTTGGAACGGCCTTTTCCGGATCGTATTCCACTCCCTCGATGGGCTGTGATTTGGCTTCGCTGGGGCGCAGATTCTCGGGTTTGGTCAACTCGCCCCGAATCGACTTGTCGACCTCGCCGAGCTGATCGAGAGCCTTCTCGAGTTGCTGGTCATCCAGGGCTACGCCATGCCATCCGTTCTTGTTCTCCAGGAAGGTGACACCTTTCCCCTTGACCGTTTTGCCGATGATCATGGTGGGGGTCCGGGCGCTCTCCGACGCGGTTTTGAAGGCCGCCAGAATATCCGGAAAAGAGTGACCGTCGATGACGATCGTGTTCCAGCCGAAGGCGCTGATGCGGCGTTGATAGGCATCCAGATCGAAACCGTACATGGTCTCACCTCGCTGGCCGAGGCGATTCACGTCCAGCACGCCGATCAGGTTCCCGAGCTGATAGTAGGCCGCCAGCTGGATGGACTCCCACTGGGATCCCTCGGCCATCTCACTGTCGCCGAGAAGGACATAGGTCCGGTAATTCAGGTTGTCCAGGTAGCGTGCGTTGAGTGCCATACCCAGCCCGATGGAGAGCCCCTGGCCGAGAGAACCGGTCGCCGCATCGGCGTAGGGAAAACGCGGGGTGGGGTGTCCCTCGAGGCGACTTCCGAACTGCCGGTAGGTGAGCATCTCGTCTTCCGAGATCGCTCCCGCCGCTAGCCAAAGCCCGTAGAACAAGGGCGTGGCGTGACCTTTCGAAAAGATCAGTCGATCGTTGTTCGGGTGATCCGGATGGTTGATATCGAACCGAAAGGTTCCTCCGAAGAAAAGCCCCGACATCAGTTCAGTCGCCGACATGGCGGAGGTCGGGTGTCCGGAGCCCGCCTTGGAGGTGGCGACCAGGCTGTAGTACCGGATCAACTTGGCTATTTGTTCAAGATGTTCGATCTTGTGTAGGCGTTGTTTAGTCATGATTCGAGTCTCCTTGTCCAGGAGCTTGTTCCCCCGTCGACTCCTTCAGTGCTGATGGTTGGGATGATGTCTCCTCTGTACCCCCGGGCCCTCCGGTATGAATCAGGGACTGGTATTCGGAGGCTGACATCCCATGAATGCGTTCCAGAAAAGCAACGATCGCCCAGAGTTCCGCGTCGCTGTGCGAGGGTCCCCAGGCGGGCATGGCCGTGAACTTGATCCCGTACTTGACCAGCCAGAAAGCCTGGGATGGTGTCCAGGGCAGGACCTCGTCGGTCAAGTTGGGAGGCTCCGGCCAGAGTCCCTCCGATATCTCTCCCGGCTTCACCCCCGGCGCCCCGTGGCAGCCGACGCAGTTGTCGTGGTAATGCCCGGCCCCCAGCCGAACCATCTCGGGGTCGTCCAGATTCGGTGCCTGGATGCCCTCCGCATGGTTCTCAACCGAATGGGTCATAGCGGTATCCAGGGCCCGGTTCATCAGCCCAAAGTCGTGATTATAGGTGCTGATGTTGTAAACCCCGGAGAAGATGAGGAACAGGCCGATTACGACGAACACAGCCAAGACGACGAGGACCGTGATCAGCACTTTCATCGATATATGCTCCCTGTTCGCTCGACTGTCGACGGTTCTCGCGGATCGAACGACGCGTTGCCCCTCCCGTCTGAACCCCTGAACCAAAGCCGTTTGTGAATCGGAAGTCTGTTCGTGGCGGAACCGGTCGGCCGGAACGAGAAGGGGCAGACTCCCGCACTCATGCCGCGAAAAACGTGTCGAAACATGCGATGATCGAGTCCCGGAACAGACCGATCCGCGATCACCGTTTGTCGAGATTCTCTTTGATTTCAAGCTTATTCGCGAGGTCCCAGAACTTCAAGGCGGGACGAGGGATTGCGGGCTGCCGGCCCGCGCGTGGGCAAGACAAGCATCCTTGCTTGTCTCTGCCCAGCGGCCGTGACCAACTACTACGGAGGCGGAAGCGAATCCGGCAAAGGCCGTCATTCATTTGTGCTTCAAGCGAAGCTGGCTATGATAGAATCCCGGCGCTGGGGCGGCGTACCCAAGTGGCTAAGGGAGAGGTCTGCAAAACCTTTATTCAGCGGTTCGAATCCGCTCGCCGCCTCCATTCTCTCTCGCCTCCTCGATCCGATCCCCACTTTTGTGGGTTCGCGGTGGAACGGCCGGCCGGATCAGGCTCCGAGTCAAGGATCGACTCTGACCTGCGGCGCGTGCTCATGCGACTCGCAATGGCTTGATGCGGTCGACGTCTTTTTCGATCGACTGCGCTGCGTGAACCTCCCGTCTGGGCGGGGCCGGAAGGTCCACGACGACGTTCATTCCGGGGTGGAAAAGCCCGGGAGTCGACCATTGAAACGGGGTCGGCTCACTTTGTTCGCGCTCCGATGGCGGCTGCTTCGTCGGTGGGCGCCGGAGATTACTGCATGACGTCCATGGGCACTGTTCGAAGACTGCTTCGTTTCCGGCGATGGATTCCCATCGGCGTCACCGTCGCGATCGCGGCATGGGTGTGCGTAGCCGCTGCTCCACAGGCGTTCTCACAGGACCCGGCTTCGATTGGAGCGCGCCTGGTGACCGGCGAGAGGCACCCCCTGCTCTTCCTGTCGGAGCCTTCTCCGGTCGAATCCGCGACCGGGACCGTCTCGACCGCTTCTTCCTCGGGAGTTCGATTCGAGCGAGAGTGGCTCGGTGATCCTCGATCGGCGGCGGCGGCTGATTTCAACGGCGACGGGATGCCGGACCTCCTGGTCGGCTACGGCTCCCTCGATGGAGCCTTCGTCACCCTGTATGCCGGCAACGTCGACTACCTGTTTCCCGAAGCCGCGCAGACGTGGTTGAACGAGCCGCACGCCGCGTCGAACGACTCGCCTTTCCTGCCCGGCGCGCGGACGGTGCCGGTCCCTGTCGATCCCGACTTTCTCGGCACGGGAGACTTCGACGCGGACGGCCATAATGACTTTGTCCTCGCCAGCCGTACTGCACCAACGCTGTACTGGTTCAGGGGAAACAGCCGGGGAGGCTTCAGTGGACCGAGCATTTTTGAGCTTGACGGACTTCCGAACGCACTGCTGGTCGCAGATCTGAATCGAAGCGACGGGCTGCCGGATATCGCCCTGGCGATTTCATCCCGCAACTCCGCCGAAATCTGGATACTGGAAGGACCGAATGGTGCCCTTCGTTCGACTCCTGAACGGTTTCCTCTGCCGGAGCCCGCCGGCGAATTGACCGCGGGAGACCTGGATGGGGACAGTCGCGTCGACTTGGCTGCGGCTTTGCCCGAGGCCGTGCTCCTGATCCATGGACGCGACCGGATGCTGTCGGCAGCCCCTGAGGTCCGCAGCAGGGTCGAACCCGCCCGGGTCGTCGAATACCCGGCTTCGGCGGGAATCCGATCGATCCTGGCCGGAGACTTTTTGGCCGATGCACGGCAGGAGCTGGCGGTACTTCTCGAGGACTCGAGCCTTCGCATCTTGGAATCGTCCGATGACGGACTTCTGCATCCCAGTCGGAACTCGGCTGAGTTCGATGGCCTGTCCGGCGACCGACTCGCCAAGGGACGGTTCTCGTCTCAAGGGCACGAACAACTCCTGACCTGGAAAACGGGTCGAACAGCTCTGGAGGTGCTCCTTCCCGACCAGAGGGCATCCCTTCGCCGAGCGGCCGTCGAGACCAGCACCATGCTCCTGCAAGCGCTTCCCCTGAGGCTCGACCCAGACGCCTTTTCCGATCTGATCTTCCTCAGTTCTGACGGGGTCGAAATCTCGGTGGCGCAGAGCGGTGCCTGTAGCGCGGGCAAGACACTCGTCGTGAACGACCCCGGGAATCAATCGGACTCTTCGAATGACGGGGTGTGCGATGTCGACAACAATCCTTCAAACGGACAGCAGTGTACGTTCAGGGGCGCCCTGGCCGAGGGGAGCAGGGGAGGTGAACCCTTCCAAGTCAGCTTCGCCATCCAGGGCCCCCTCGCGTTTGCCGGAGAAGCCACGCAACCGGTCTGCATCGACGGCGGAAGCGGTGTGGAAGGCACCGGGAACGTAACACTTTCGGGAGGAAACAGTGTCGTTCGGGGTCTTCATTTTCTCTCCGGCGGCGGAATCGAGATCCAGGGCGACAACAATTTCGTCGAGGGCAACCGGCTGGACAACACCGGAGTCACCGCCCTGAACACCTCCAATGCCACGATCGGCGGCACGACGGACGCGGCCCGGAATGTGGTTGGTACAGGCGGCATCTCGATCAACTGCATAACGGTCGAGCCCTGCCCGGGCAACCAGATTCTGGGCAATTTCGTGGGTACGGACGAAACCGGCGAGCAGGTCGCCGTCGCGTTTGATCCGGGCGCAGGTCGCAGCGGCGTGTACGTCTACGGGAATGCATCCGGAACGCTCATCCGCGACAACGTGATCGCCGGCTTCAACCTGGACGTCTGGATCGACCGATCTCAATCGACGCTGGTCCAAGGCAACAGGATCGGGACCAATCGCACCGGTACCGAGGCACTTTTTCCAGAGTCGACCTTTGGGGTCAGCATCACCTGGTCGAAGGACGATCTCATCGGCGGAACCGCGGCGAACCTGGGCAATCTGATCTCCGGCCACAACCAAACCACGAACGATTTCCGCAACGAGGCGGTCGGCGTCTACCTCGGTTCCTCGTCCGGAACGAAGGTCCAGGGGAACAAAATCGGCACGGATCTCTCGGGGCAGATTGCGCTCCCCAACGGGAAGGGTGTTGCCGTGCGCGACCAGGCGGGACGAACCAATCTACAGGTCGAGCAGGCAGCGTTTTTGATCGGCGGCGACGCGGCTCGTCGAAGGAGTTCCCGATGTTCAGGCGATCGGGAACCTCATCGGGACGAATGCGGCGGGGACGACGCCGCTCCCCAATGAGAACGACGGTCTGCGAGTCATGGGGGGAATCAAGGACGCCCTGATCAAGAGGAACGTCATCGCCTTCAGCGGTGGCGCGGGTGTGGGCTTCTCCGCGTCTTCGAACTCCACCGGGGTGTCCATCCTCGAGAATTCGATCCACTCCAACCAGGGTCTGGGTATCGACCTGGCCCGGCCCGGCGTCAACCCCAACGACGACGGCGATTCGGACGCCGGAGCCAACAACGGACAGAACTTCCCGGAACTGCACCTGGTCACCGGCAACGAGATCACCTGGTCGCTCGACAGCCCGGCCGGCACCTACCTCATCGAGTTCTTCTCCAACTCCGAGTGCGACGACTCAAACTCGCTGGACGACGCCGCCGACGCGGACCTCAACGATCCGATCTGCTCCACCGGTGGAGAGGTCGAGGATGACTTGGGCTCAAAGAGCCCGAAATGTACGCTGCGTGCCGCGATCCAGCAGGCCAACGCCAACTCCGGGACGGACCGCATCGAGTTCAAGGTTCCCAGTCGGGAATTCGACGACGGACTTCTCGTCGTCTCACCGGCCACTGCGCTGCCGGCGATCCAGGAGGCCGTGACCATCGATGCCTATTCCCAGACCGGCTCGGGCCAGGGTGCGAGTCGCATCCCGGTCGTGGTCCTGGACGGTCGCTCGGTCGCCGGGTCCGGCGGAGTCCATGGATTCACGATCACGGGAAGCAATTCGGAGATCACCGGATTCGTCATCCAGGGCTTCAGCGGCTACGGAATCTCGATCAGCGGCCCCGGAGGAAACCGGATCACCGGAAACCTCATCGGCACCGACGCCGACGGCCAAACCGCCGTCCCCAATCAGGCGGGCGGCATCGAGATCGACAATTCTCCTTCGAACACCATCGGCGGAACCGCGACCCTGTCGGACCGGCCGCTTCCCTTCGAGATGCCCTACTTCGAGTCGAACGTCATATCCGGCAACACCGCGAGCGGCATCGTGATCGGGGGACCCGACTCCACCGAGAACAGCGTCCTCGGCAACCTGATCGGCCCGACCTCCGGCTTCGAGGCCGGATCCGGCAACCGAAACGGGATTCTGGTTCTCGGCGGGGCCAACAGCAACACCATCGGCCCCGGCAACACGATCTCAGCCAACACCCGCGACGGTGTTCTGATCAATACCGGCGCCCGAGAGAATCGGATCGTGGACAACGCCATCGGCATCGAAATCAGTCGTTTGGGGAACACGGTCCCACTCGGCAACGGAAAGAACGGCGTCCACATCGATGGCGCCCCCGCGAATACGATCGGTGGGCTGACAACTGCGAATCGCAACATCATCTCGGCCAATGCCGGCTGTGGGATCGTCATCGAGCACGGCGCGACCCAGAACAAGGTGTTGGGGAATTTCATCGGGACGGACCACCAGGGGACCTTTGCGGTACCCAACGGCGATCCCGAGGATCCCAGCGAAGATGTGGGCCACGGAATCCTCCTCGACGATGCTCCCGCAAACCAAATCGGAGGGCTGGAGGAAGGCGCTACGAACGTCATTTCCGGCAACTTCGTGTTCGGTGTCGCTATCCGGGGCACCCTCTCCGAGGAGAATGTCGTTCAGGGAAACCACATCGGCCTGAGCGTCGACGGATACGCACCCGTCTACCGAGCCGATCTCCGGACTCAGAAGGGAGGTATCCTCATCGGCAGTGAGAACGCCTTCACCGACAAGGGTGCGCCTCGAAACACGATCGGCGGCGAGGATCCGGCGGCCAGGAACCTGTTGTCCGGCAACCATGCCGAGGGATTGTCGATCAACGGGCAGAGTTCGACGGGCAACAAAGTCCAGGGCAACTACATCGGTGTCGACATCAGCGGCCAGGCGGCCGTCGTTCTGCCCGTCACGTCGGAGAGCGGAGTTCCGCGGCAGTTTGTCGGACTCCATATCTACGACTCCCCCGGAAACATCATCGGCGGTGGGTCCTTTCCGGAATCCGGTTGCGTGAGTCCCTGCAACGTCATTTCCGGCAACGACTTCATCGGCGTCGAGATCAGCGGGTCGTCCACCGGGAACGAGGTCCTGGGCAACGTTGTCGGCACGGTCGCCGACGGGACGGCTGTACTTCCGGACCCGGGTGACAACCACCCCCAAAGAATCGGCATCGAACTCGGGAATGCCACCTCGAACAGCCGGATCGGAAAAGCCGGCCAAGGGAATCTCATTTCGGGAAACCGGTATGAGGGGATCGGTATCTGGGAGACGACCTCTAATCGCATCGAGGGCAACCGCATCGGAACGGACCGGACGGGCACGGCTCCGATTGGCAACGGTACCGGAATCGATATCGGCGGGAGCTCCGACAATCGAATCGGCGGCTCGTCCGTCGCCGACGGCAACCTGATCGCCTGGAATCGCATCGGCGTGGAAATCAGCGAAGGAGACGGCAATTCAATCCGGTTCAACAGCATTTTCGAGAACGACGAGTCCGGGATTCGGCTGTCCGGAGGCAACCAGGGGAGCATTCTTCCGAACGTTCTGTCAGCGAGTTCCGGGGGACGCATCTGGGGAGGCTTCTTCCGGTCGCCGTCGACGACGGGAGTTCTCGACTTCTACTCGAATCCTTCCTGCCCCGGCCCCGCGGCTTGCTTGCGACAGGGGCGGACCTACCTGGGAAGCCTGCCTTTCCAGGCCGGTGCCACCCGGTTCGATTTCCTCCCCCCGGTTCCGCTGACCGCCGGCCAGCAGGTCACCGCCACGACGACCGACGCGGCCCACAGCACCTCGTCCTTTTCCCTGCCTGTGGAAGTCCGTGCCGACCAGGACGGCGACGGAGCACCCGATTCGCTCCCCGGTGAGAACGAGAACAACCCTCGGCAATTCTCCACCGGCGGCGGAACTTCGGTGTCCCTCGATCGCACCGACCTGAAGCTGGAGGGTGACCCCAATGCGGCCAGTCCGACCGCGCCGACGGGCATTCGGGTCCGTGAGATCCTTTCCATTCGGATCAGTACGCAGTCGACTTCTTCCCGGACACTGATTTCGACCCAGGCACTGGCCCCCGGTTCGGCGGTCACACTCACCGTCAACTTGGCCGACGGAGTGGAAGCCACCACCTGGTACAACTTCGGCCCCACACCGGACGACCCGACGGAGCATTGGTACGAGTTTCTCTTCGACGGGACGACCGGTGCTGAGATCCTGGAAGATCGAATCCTACTTCACTTCTTGGATGGCGCTCGCGGTGACCACGACCTGGCCGCCAACGGCACAATCGAGACGTTTGGGGGACCCTCCACCATCGCCGACCTTTACTTTCCTTACCTGCCGGCCGACCCAGCGACCTTCGTTGGTCTGGCCGTCTCGAACTTCTCGGATAGGCCGGCGAGTCTGACCTTTCGTGCCTTGGGCGGTTCCGGGATCGAACTCGATGTCCCCGACAATCCCGCTTCCCAGGTTCTCACGCCGGAGACCCAACTGGCGTCCCTTGCCACCGAGATCTTCGGAGCCGCTTCGGCGACCGGGCGATTCGGGTGGATCGTCCTGGACACCGACAACCCGCGCCTCGGGAGTTTCTTCCAGTTCGGCGACACCTCGCGGCTCGACGGCTCGGTGGCTGTGACCGAACCCTCGCGGTCTTTCCGGTTCACGCGGGTTTTCGAAGGCGACTCCGCCTACCGAGGTCAACCGGCTTCGACCCAACTGGTGGTTGCCAATCCGGGCACTGAAACCGCCTCGGTTTCCTTCTCGCTCAAGGAGCCCGGAGGGAACAGCATACGGACGTCAAACCGAACCATCGCCGGGCATGGTGTCCTTTCCGAGACGGTCTCCGAGTTGTTTGGGAGCGGAGCATCGGGGGGCTACATCGAAACACAGGTCACAAACGGTCCGGAAGTCGTGGGTTTCCAGACGATCAGTCTGAGAAACCAGAACACGACCATGGGGCTCGCTCCCGCGGTCGAATCCATGAGCAACGAACTCTTCTCTGCCCAACTGGTCAGCGCGCCCGGGCTGTTCACCAGCATCAAACTGATCAACTCGAGCAGTCAGAATCGAACCGTGACCCTGACCGCGATGGCCGACAACGGTGGTCGCTTCGCCGATCCGGTGACGCTGACTCTGGTCCCGGGAGGGAGTCTGGAAGAGGACGCGTCGGCGCTTTTCGTGTCCTCGATTCCGGGGGCCAGTTCATTGTCCCCTGCCGGCGATCCAGCGGTATTGATCGGCTCGCTGCGTGCGGTCAGCGACGGGCCCGGAATCGTCGGTGACGTGCTTTTCGGCGATTCCACAGGATTCCAGTACGCAGCCGCACTACCGCTCCAGTCGATTCCA
>JARRKC010000002.1:0-156490 GCA_037388505.1 Acidobacteriota bacterium
CCGGTTGAGGCCCCAAATGACGGCAAGGTGGTCCTGGCTCAAAGCCTGTATTTTTCAGGAAACACCGTCATCATCGATCATGGGATGGGCCTCTACTCCTATCTCTGTCACCTCTCCGCATTCAGGGTGAAGGCAGGCCAGGACGTACGCAAGGGAGTCGTCATTGGGCTCGTCGGCGCCACCGGACGGGTGACCGGGCCGCATCTCCACTGGACGACGAGACTCGTCGGCGCGCGGGTGGATCCACTCTCGCTCATGAACGTGCTGGCGGGATTAACGGATGACGTACCCCTTTCCAAGTGATGCCCGCACAGGAGGCGCGGTTCCGAGCGCGCGCCTCAGCGCTTTCCTTTGACGACTAGCAGAGTAAGGTCGTCATACTGGGCCACGTCGCCGACGAAAGCCACAAGCTCGGCATAGAGTACTTTGAGCAGCTCTGTGGCACTCAGGCGATGATGTCTGGCCAGGAACCCGCGAAGGCGTTCCTCCCCGAACATTTCTTCGTCCCTGTTCTGAGCTTCGATCACGCCGTCGGTGTACATCAGGAGTGTGCATGCCCCCGACGAAAGGCAGATCCTTGTGGAATCCTAGAATCGGCCCCCCTTCTTCGAGGGTAGCGAAGGAACTCCCGTTGAAAAGGAGCGGGGGATTGTGGCCGGCATTCACATAGTGAAGCCGGCGCGTGGGGGCCTCGAGCTCACCGTAGAAAAGAGTCACGAACCGATTGCTGGGACAATCATCCGTGAGGCCGTTGTTCAGAAGATGAATGGTCTCCTCGACACTCAAGCGATTCTTGACCTGAGTTCGGAGTGCGGCCCGCAGCGACGCCATCAACAGCGCCGCCGACAACCCCTTCCCGCTGATATCCGCGATGACCAGTGCGCATCCCCCCTCGGCGAGAGGAAGGATGTCGTAGTAGTCTCCTCCGACTTGTGCGGCCGGCTCGCTCAAGCCGGCGATTTCGAACCCCGCCACATCCGGGATCACTTTGGGCAAGAAGCCCAGCTGAATCGAGCGAGCGAGGCTCAGGTCCCGCTCCAGCTTCTCCTTTTCCAGGGCCTCACGATGCAGTCGAGCCTTCTCGATGGCGATGGCGGCGTGATCGGAGAGCGACGAGAACAGCGGCAGGTCGTCCTCGGTGAAGCAAAGCCCACCCTTGCGGTTCAGGGCTTGAAGCACGCCCAGGGTCTTCCCTTCCGAATCCCGCATCGGCACACAGATCAGATTGCGTGTCCGAAAACCGCTCTTCGAGACCTCGCCGAAAAAACGAGGGTCCTTCTCCGGAGCGCTCACGACCAGTGGAACTCCCGTGCGAGCGACCCAGCCGGCAAAGCCCTTGCCCGCCGGGATCCGGATTCCTGAGATCTCGGCCCGGGCCGGACCCGTTGGTACTGTGAAGATCAGCTCCCCGGTCTCTCCGTCGAGCAAGAGCAGCGAACTGGCCTCAGCTTCCATAATCGTTTTGGCGGACTCCATGATTTCGGCGAGCAGCCGCTCCAGGGTCACCGAAGAATTGATCCGAGCCGAGACCTGGACCAACTGGCTCAAACGGACACTGCTGGAGATCCATGACTCCCAGTGTACGAGTGGGACCGATTCAGCCAGATAGAGTTCCCGGCAGTGGTTGCGTGACTCTTCGGTCATGAAAGGCGCGAGCCGGACAGCCAGCGCCTGAACACTCTCCGGGTGAACCTCTGTGAGGCGTACCTCCACCGCCGATCGGGAACGGGCAGTCTCCACCCGACCGCAGCCGGAAGCAAGAAGAATCGGTCCCTCTCGAATCCGAAACCGCAGGACTGTACCGGTCTCGGGAAGGTAGGAAAGCTTCAACCGGATTCGCGAAAAGCTCAGATCGGCTCCGGCCAGGTTGCCCTTCCTCGGCCCCTTGGAGGAGCGACCCTCCTGCTGGATGTCGACATGTACACCCGGGGCGAATGAAAAGCTCTCCGCGAGAGGGGTCATCGAGGAAGATGGTAGCAGATCGTTCGGCTCAGCCGAAGGTCCAGCCGGTTCGCGGGAATCGACTGAGCAGCCGGCCGCCGTCCAGCAGCGCGTGGCCGATGGGTTCGCCCCGGAAACGGACGATGATCTGGCCGGATCCGGGCATCGAGGTGTTCAGATCCACACGGTTTGCGTATCTGAACAGATCCGCCCAGTCCTCCAGTTCGCAATTCATCTGGCGCACGTGAGCCCCGGCCAGATGGGTTCCTTCGGTGGTCAGCCGAGCCGGAAAACGCCGCAGGTGAGCGACGGGAAGGCCGGCGCGGACCGGTTTCTCGTGAAACGGAAAAGAGTAAGCCTCCCCGCAGACGCAGCTCAGCTCCGATGAGACGTCCCAGCAATACGGTTCGAACAGGGAAGCGTCCCAATCGAAGTGGGTCCTGAGTCGGTCGAGTTCCGGCGCGACACGATCGTCTCGCTCCGTGAGGAACGGATAGAACCATTGGGGAGTCCGTCGGAAGCGGGCGCGTCCGAATGAATCCGTCTTGCGCAGCCGAGCGATGAAGAAACCTTCGCAAGGATTGTCATGCGGATAGATCCGGACCGCGCGCGCAAGGGCCGGGGCGTATCGGGTGCCCGCATAGTCCGTCAATCCTGGATGGATCTTCATCCGGGGAAGGTGGATTTCCTCGATTTCGACTGGGAACCGATCGAGGACGAATTGGAGGATCTCTTCGTTCTCCTGAGGAGTCACGGTGCAGGTCGAGTAGACGAGAACGCCACCCGGCTTGAGGGCTTTCAGACCACTCTGAATCAGACTACGCTGTTGAACTGCCAGTCGCTCACTCCGGCTCGGCTCCCACCATTCGAGCACCTCCGGCGATTTGTGAAGCGTACCCAGCGCCGAGCAGGGGGCGTCGAGCAGCACTCCGTCGAACATCTCGAAGTACTGATTGCCGAAAAGCTCACCGTAATCCTTCAGCACGCAGACGTTGGAGGCCCCGAGACGGCGCAGGTTGAATACCAGGCTCCGGATCCTTCGATTCGAGGAATCGTTGGCGATGATGACGCCCCGGTTCTGCATGAGTTCGGCGAGTTGGGTCGTCTTCGAGCCCGGCGCGGCGCACAGATCGAGGATGCGATCGCCCGGGGACGGGTCAAGGACTTTCGCCGGCAGCATTGACGCCAGGTCCTGGATGTAGATGTCCCCCAGGCAGTGGGCCAGGCTCTTTCCGGGTAAACGAGAGGCCGGTCGGCACTCGAAGACGTCCGTCGAGCTGTCGCTCCGCTGAAAATCGAAGCCCTCCGCCGCCAGCAGCGACTCCTGGAAACTCCGGGTGTGTTTGAGTCCATTGAAACGGAAGCGTTGAGGCAGCTTAATGCCGGTCTGTGAAAGAAAGGAGTCTTCCCTGCCTCGTGTCACGTGGTTCAGCAGCGAGCGAAGAGCCGGAGATGCGTCTGTTGCCATGCGGATTCCGAAGTCGATATTATCAGCTCAGTAGACACGTCGCTCTGGACACCGGGAACCTTTTCCGGGTCCGGCAGCGTCTGTATGGGTAACCGTTCGTTCATCGCAAGAAACTGGTCCGAACCGTGAAGCAATTCCTCGTTCTGATCCTGATCGGATTCGGTGGCCTACTGGCCGCACGAAGCGTGACCGCGGGGGACGCCCCGAGCCCAATCGACCAGCCTCCGGCCGATTTCACTTTTGTACGGCTCTTCTACTCGGGTGGAGGCGGCTGGAGGCGGGGCTCCAGCTGGTCGACCGATTATCCAAAGGCGGATGAGCAGCTTCTGTATGCGATCCGGAAGCTGACGGATCTCTCCTTCATTCGCCCTGACAGCAAGGTCCTGCCGCTCACCACGGACGAGATCTTCGAGTATCCGTTCCTGTACGCCGTCGAAGTTGGGCATATGCACTTGAGCGATGAGGAGGCAGCGCAACTCAGAGAATATCTGCTTCGAGGCGGATTTCTGATGGTCGACGACTTCCACGGCTCCTGGGAATGGCAGAATTTCTATTATGAGATGAAGCGAGTCCTGCCGGAATACCAGCCGCGCGATTTGCCTCTCTCACACCCGATCTTTCACTGCTACTTCGATATCGATGCACTCTTCCAGGTGCCTGGTCTGCAGTTTCTGTACAGTGGGCGGACCTGGGAGAAGGATGGCCGACAGGCGCGCTACATGGGAATCGAGGATGACACAGGCCGCGTGATGGTGATGATCAACCACAATGTGGATCTGGGTGATGCCTGGGAGTGGGCGGATCTGCAGGCCTATCCGAGACGCTATGTTCAGCTCGCCTTCAAGCTCTGCGTGAACTACATCGTCTATTCCATGACGCATTGAGTCATGGAAGACCGTCACCCGGAGAAAGGTTGCTGAAGGTATTGGGACGCTTCTTTCCGCGTATTGTCCACATTCGGGAGCTCGAGCACTTTTTTGTATTGTTCCTCGGCTTCCCCGCGCTGGTCGCTCAAGTCATAGGTCTTGCCGAGTTCGAGGTGTGCTAGAGCTCGATCCGAAGGGGTCGCGGCGGTGTCGTTGAGAACTTTCGACAGCAGATTCTCGGCCTTTTCGAAGTCTCCGGCTCTTCTCAGTTTGGGGCCGAGCTGGAGGAAGTAGGGGACCTTCTTGAGCTTCTGGTAGTTGGGGACGCCCTCCTCGGCCATGTGAGCGACCTGAAGGTAAATGCGAAGAGCCTCCTCACGTTGGCCGAGCTTCTCCTCGATCTGGGCCCGGTTCAGATTGAACAGGAAATTCTCTGGGAATTGTTTGTGAAGGTACTGCGCAATCTTCAGAGCATCCTGGTAGCGCTTCTCACGCACAAAAAGGACCATCTCCAGCACTCGGCTGTCGTCGGCGACGAATTCGCCGTGCTGAGAAGCAAGCGTCAGATCTTTGAAACCCTGCTCCTTGCTTCCGTGAAAACCGGCGATGGCTGCGATCCACTTAATGTACCAGGGCAGGCTGCCGACGATATATTCATAGGTGCCGACAGTCATGTAGGCATCGTAAAACTTGGGGTCTTCCTCGAGCACCTCGGCATCATACTTGTAGGCCTTCTTGCCGTGGGAGAAGGCATTCTTCACGCTGTGGTCGATCGTAATGTAGAACGATCCGAGCACACCCTCGACGGCCCCGAGAAAGTACAAAGCGGTGGGATCCTTGGGGTGCTTCGCCAAAATGGCCTCGCCCAGGGAGCGGGCGCGCTCGATCTTCTCCATGAAGAATTTGCGCTGCTCCTCCGGCATTTCTCTTTTCGACTTCTCAGTGAAGTAGCCCGGTGAAATGAACCTGTCGAGATCGAGGTCCTGGCGAAGGAACAGTTCGTGCAGCCAAACGGTCGTCGCTTGATACAGAGGCGGGCCGGGGTGCTCTGGAAACTGCTCGGCCAATTGGGTGAACTTCTTCAGAGCGGCTTCATAATCGAGATCGTAGAGATCCGTGAACCCTTCCTTCGCCCGAGCCGTAAACTCGGGGCTGCGAAGATCGGTCGGTTCGGGTTCCGCAGCCCAAAGTCCTCCGAAAAGAGCCAGACCGCAGAGGAGATGGATCGATCGATATCTTCCCGCCTGCATCACTATAGCCCCTCCCTTTCGGCTGTAGGCCGCCGGTGAGAGACCCCGGCTATGATCCGCTCCAAACCACCAGGAAACCCGCGCTGAACTGCCAGGTCTGAAGCACACCGTTGGGCTTGAACGCCGCACCGGGAACACCCTGGAATAAGGTGGAAGCGTGGGGAAGTCCATAGTCCGGGACACCCGTGATTTGATCTCGGACGTCGAACCGCACGCCCCATTTGTCGGACACGAAGTACTTCAAACCCCCGCCCCAGGTTCCAGCCAGTTTCCAGCGGTTTCTGAGAGTCAGCCCCTGATTGAGAGCAAGATCTCTCGAACTTCCTTCGATCTGGTAGAAACAGGCGCCGAGACCTGCAACGGCGTAGGGTCGGAGCCTAGAGCTCGTCGGAAGGGCGTAGAGAAGGACGCTGTAATCGATGCTGTGCTCACGATGGTCGAGATCGAGGCGCGCGAGAGAGGGGCGCAGATTCACGAAGGCCATCGGCTGATTCCCGAGGCTATACTCCAGCTCGGCACCGAAGCGTTCCCCCAGGTTCTCCGTGATGCGAAGGCCAACCAAATACCCGGACGAGAAGTCCAAGCCGACCAGACGCGTGGTGTCCGTCCCCGTCACGGGTGTCGCACTGGATTGATCTCCGGACGAACTAAAGCCCGCAAGGAACGAGAACTCCCACTTCTTCTGGTTTTGTCGGTAGCCGGGGTACTGTGCCAACGCCTGGCACTGAAGCAGAATCATTGCACTCAGGACTAGAGAAAGTCTCTTCACCATCATTCCCTCGGTCGAGCCGCTGAAGCTCTTGCACTGATCTTTGAAACTGTCTTCAGACCTGCCGGAACCTGGGGGACTTCTCTGCCCGGGGTCTGTCATGGATTCCGGTCCAATGTCTGCGATCGAGTTTACTATACTGGAGATGCGAGAAAGGCTGCAAAGGACTGAGCCCTCGGAAGCGCGTTCGCGCTTTCAGCTGGTCGAATCAGCCACATCGGCAGAGCCGGTCGCGACGAAGTCGGGTTTCATCGCTTCAAAGAGATGGAGAAGCTTTGTGACGGCTCGCGACATGTAGTCCGACTTGAGGTACACCCAGCCGAGCTCTCGATAGATCTTGCGTCCCGCGATTCTCCTGTAAACCAGGCCCCGCCCCGCCGGTGTGGAGGCTACCGCCGGATACGGGATGACGCTAATGCCCAGCCCCCGTGCGACCAACGGTTTGGTAATCTCGACGTTCTGCAGTTCCATCGTGTTTCGAAACTGGACCCGCTCCTCCCAGAAGATCCGGTCGACGACCTTGCGGGTGTTGGAGCCCCGTTCGAAGTGAATGAACGTGTAGGGCGGCAGGTCCGAAAAGACGATCTGAGGTTTGGCGGCCAGCGGGTGATTCTCGTCCATCACCAGCACCATCTCCTCGGACAGAGCGGGAATGACCTCGAGGTCGGGATCGTCGAAGGGAAGGCTGAGGAGGCTCAAGTCGACTTCATTGGAACGCAACATCCGCAGGATCTCCTCGGTCATACCGGTGGCGATACGAATCTCGATGTTTGGGAACTGACTTTTGTACTCTTTGAGGAGGGCCGGAAACAAGTACGTGCAGACCGACATTCCGCCGGCCAGATGAAGGCTCCCCCGCTGCAGATGGGTGAGATCGGCAATCTCGGAATTGAGCAGGCGCACCTCATTGAAGATCCGCTGAGAATACTGAAGGACGATCGCCCCGGTCGGCGTTAGATGGATTCTCCTGTGAATCCGTTTGAACAATTGATCGCCCAACTCCTCCTCGAGAAGCTTGATTTGGCGGCTGATGGCGGATTGAGAGACGAACAGTCGCTCTCCGGCACGCGTGAAGCTGCCCGTCTCGACGATGGCCTGAAACATTTCCAGTTGCCGGAGATCCATGCGCGCTATTCTACTCGACCAGACTGCGGTAGGACTTCGCGATCAACAGCGTGGTCGTGCCCCCCAAGGGGAAGAGTGGACAATGGGTTTGACCGAGGTGCTGGGGGAAGGTTAGATTGCACCGATGGAAGAACGGCGGTACGCGAGAGTCTTTCTCCTTCTTGCTGCTCTAATTGTCCTCTATTTCGTTTACCGCATTTTCCAGCCCTTTCTACAGGCGATAGCCCTGGCGATCATCTTCTCCACTCTGTGCCGCCCCATCTACCGATGGTTGCTCCGCGCCCTGAAGAACCGAGCCAACCTCGCCTCATTGCTCATGTGCCTCCTCGTCATGGCGGTCATCATGATCCCCCTGGCTACGCTCATCTCGGCTCTGGTCTCAGAAGTGGCACAGGTGTATCAACTCGTTCAGTCCAAAGCGAGCGATGGATCGTTCAACAACCTTCTGAGCAGTCATGAAAATCACTACCTTTCGGAGCTGGAAAACTGGCTCAGCGCATACATGCCCTTCAGCAAAGAAGATGTCGTCAAGGCCGTGAGCTCAGGGCTGCAGCAGCTGAGCGTCTTCCTCGTCAGGCAGAGCACCGCCGTGCTCGGCGGATTCGCGGGGCTGGTGAGTCAGTTCATCCTCATGGTGCTCACCATGTTCTTTTTGTTCCGTGACGGCAGCCGACTCTTCCACCAGTTCGAAACACTGACGCCGATTTCCGAGAAGTACGAGCAGTTGCTGGCCGCAAAATTCCGTGAAGTGACCCAGGCGACCGTTCTTGGCACTCTCATCACGGCTCTGGCTCAGGGTGTCGCCGGGGGGCTCATCTTCTGGATCCTTGGGATTCCGAACGCGCTGTTCTGGGGCACCCTCACGGGCTTCTGCTCGATGATTCCAATCGTGGGAACTTCCGTAGTCTGGGTCCCCTGGGTCCTTTATTTCGTTTTGACCGGCGCCTATGGGCACGCGATCGCCCTGGCCGCACTGGCGGCCTTCCTCGTGGGCATGCTCGACAATGTCGTGCGTCCGCTTTTCATTGAGGGCCAGGCAGGAATGCACACGCTGGTGGTCTTCTTCTCCCTGATGGGAGGCGTCGCCTACTTTGGAGTAGTGGGTCTCATCTTTGGTCCGATTCTGGTGTCGCTGTTTCTAACTCTCCTCGAGTTATACCGTGTTGAATTTCAGGCAGAGCTGAGCAAACCCCGGGGATGAGCATCTACGGCGACTGGATAGAGTCTTGGGAGAGGAAGCTCACGCTCCGGGATCGACGCAGAAGGGTTTTTCCATTCGAGTGGGGTCTGGACTGGCTCGGTCTGGTCGAGAGGGACGGTGCCGGACCCCTGGAGACGCTTCGTCAGTGGGCTTGCGACGCGGTCCGGGACAGCGAACTCTTCTATCACGCTCCTCCAATGGAGTCGCCTGGACTCGAGTCATCCCAGTTGGTCTTTGCGACACCTACGCCGAGTCTGTTGGACCGAAACAACCGTGCCCGCTGTCGGATATGGTACAGCACGGGATCCAAGGGGGCGGTCGTCGTGCTGCCTCAATGGAATGCCGCGGCCGACAGCCATGTCATTTTGTGCCGGATGCTTTCGAAGCTCGGTATCACGGCCGTCAGAATGACTCTGCCCTACCACGAAGAGCGTGCCCCGGAGGGAATGGAGCGCGCCGACTTTCTGGTTGGTCCGAACATCGGGCGAACGCTGCATGGCACCCGGCAGGCCGTGCTCGAGACGCTTCAGGTCGTAGGTTGGTTGCGGGAACAGGGGTACGAGAAGATCGGTGTCATGGGAACCAGCCTTGGCTCCTGCGTTGCTTACCTGGCTTTCTCACACAGCGATGACATCGACACGGGCGTCTTCAACCATGTCTCGGCCCACTTTGCCGATGTCGTTTGGACCGGATTGTCGACCCGCTATGTCCGTTGGGCCCTGGAGGGGAACATAAGTCTGGAGGAGCTCCGGGATTGTTGGGCGCCTCTGAGCCCGTGGTTCTTCATTGAGCGTCTGCGGCAATATCCACGCCCGCACCTGATGATTACCGCCCGGTACGACCTCACGTTTCTTCCACGGCTTTCGGATCTCGTGTTCTCTGGCTATGGGGAACAAGGCCTGGGCTGTGATCGCGTAGAATTACCTTGTGGACACTATACGATGGCGCACTTTCCGTTCAACGTTCTCGACGGCTGGCACATCTGCAAATTCCTGCATCGTCGGCTTGTCTGATCGCACGGTTCACATCGCCCGAATCGGACAGACCCGGACCGAAGCGAGGATTCCATGACTGAACATCCTCTGGCGCTCTCCAAGGGATTGAAATTCCTGCTGGGAGCGGCGTCCTTTGTCGCCATCGTCGCCGGGATGAAAGCGGCTGCCCCCCTGCTGGTTCCCTTTCTGGTTGCCGTCTTTCTGGCCGTCATCGCGGCCCCGATGGTGTTTTGGCTGCGAAGGCAAGGGGTCCCCGCGACAATTGCAGTGTCCGTCGTGATCATCATGATGATCGGATTCCTGACCCTGGTGGGCTACTTCGTCGGGAGTTCGATCAACGGTTTCGTGAGTTCCCTTCCAGCCTACGAGGAAGGTCTCAAGGTCAAGGTCCTCGATCTGGCGAACTGGCTCGGGGAGCACGGCATCGGCCTCTCGCAGAAGACTCTGACCGACTCCTTCGATCCGGGGGCCGCGATGGGCATGGCGGCGAAGCTGATCACATCGATCGGTGGCCTCATCACGAACGCGCTTTTGATCCTCCTGACCGTCATCTTCATCCTTCTCGAGGCGTCCAGTTTCCCCGCCAAGATCCGGAGTGGACTGGAGAACGCAGAAGTGACCCTGGAGGGATTCCGGGAATTCGCCATTACGCTGAACCGCTACGTGGCCATCAAGACGATGGTCAGCCTGGCGACGGGCGCGTCCGTGGCGTTCTGGAACGCCGCGATTGGAATTGACTACCCACTGCTCTGGGGACTGTTGGCCTTTCTGCTGAACTACATTCCGAACCTGGGCTCGATCCTGGCGGCCGTCCCGGCGATCCTGCTCGCGCTGCTTCAGTACGGTTGGGTGACCGCTCTCATCCTGGGCATCGGCTATCTGGTCATCAACCTGGTCATCAGCAACCTGCTCGAACCCCGATTCCTCGGACGCGGGCTCGGCCTGTCCACACTGATCGTCTTCGTGTCCCTGGTTTCCTGGGCCTGGGTTCTTGGTCCCGTCGGTATGCTGCTCTCCGTTCCGCTGACCGTGACACTGAAGATCGCACTCGCCAGCAGCCCAAGGACCCGTTGGATCGCGGCACTGCTGGGTCCACCGATCCCTGAACCCGTCGGTCCGACCGATATTCAGTCAGAAGAATTCGAGATCGGTCGGCCGACGGAGTCGTAGGGGAAGCGCTGCTTCCTACTTCAGGCTCTCGAGCAGCATCGGGCTGCCCAGTTTGTTGTCATAACGGGGTCGATACCGCTCCGTGTTATACATCTTCTCGATGTCGACCCTCCGAGCGCCAAGTGCGGGGTCCGGAATCTCGGAGTGGGTGTAACGACCGGAACGGATTCCGATCATCCGGCCGGAAACGCCGTCGTTCAGAAGATCGACCGCGATATTGGCAAAAGTGATAGCCACCAGGTGGTCGATCGAGTCGGGATCCCCACTGCGCAGGTCGTACGTGAGGTCACTGGACATCGTGTCCTGGCCGGTTCGCTTCTTGATTTCCTGGCTCAAGTCCGTACCGATGTCCACCTTTTTGCGGTGTCCGAAGGCATCCGCCTCTCCGTACTCCTGAACCTGACGACCCTCCCAGGTCGCACCCTCGGAGACGACGACCAGGGCGTAGCTCGAAGGATTGTTCCTCTTGTCCTCGAGGAGCACCTCGCAAAGATGATCGAGGTCGAACGTATGCTCCGGGATCAGACAGCGCGTAGAAGTGACATAACCTGTGTAGAGGGCGCTAAAGCCCGCGTCTCGACCGAAAATGCGGAACACACCGATCCGTTCATGAGATCCCAACGTCGTGCGTTGCCGGGTAATCAGTTCCTTGGCCCGCGTGACGGCCGTCGAAAAGCCGATGCAGTATTCCGTGTTCTGCACGTCGTTATCCATGGTCTTCGGAATGGCGATCACGGGAAAGCCTTCACGGTCCAGACGTGCCGCATAGCTCAACGTATCGTCGCCGCCGATGGACACCAGCGTGCCTATTCCCAGCCTTTCGAGGTTCTGAAGGACGAGGGGGGTGAGGTCCCAAAGATCGCCGCTTCTTTGGTATTTCGCCGCTTCGGCTGTGGAGATGTGAGGGGGCAGCTTCGCTTTGGTCGTCTTCCACGGGTTGGTTCGCGAAGTGTGCAGGACCGTGCCGCCGCTCCGGTCGATTGCCCGTGTATTCTCACGTGTCAAGGGTCGGACGTAGCGAGGATCGAGCTCCATGCTCGGGTCCATATGAGTCAGGCCTTCCCAGCCTCGACGAATCCCGAGTACCTCCTTGCCCATCTCTGTCGCCCTGTAGACTACCGACTTGATGACCGAGTTCAGTCCCGGAACGTCGCCGCCCCCGGTCAGAATTCCAATCTTGTTCTGCTTCATTCTTCTCTCACCTCCGTTACAAGCACATGTGAGCCTGAGAAACGCGACCGATTCTATTGAAGCGCGAGCGGATAAACAACTCGTTTCGATCCGGATAAGCCCAAGCCGCCAAGGCCTTCATTCGAGATCATCTGGTGCGCTCCGTGGGACCACGCCCCTCCGTCTGGCCGATCGCCGTACCGTGCGCCCCGTGTTGGAACGTACCTAGCGGTGCTTCGACGCCTTCTCCAAAATCGCCATCAGTTCGTCGGGTTCGAGGACGACGGCGTTCGCCTTCATGCTGCTGGCGCGCCGAGCCTTCTCGATCGCCTCGGGAAACCTCTCCGGTTCGAGTCCGAGATCCCGTAGCGTGGGGATCTCCAGTGAATGGCGACACTCCCAGAGCCATTCTACCGCCTGCTTGCGGCCGGCAGCAGACTCTCCGGTCAGGAGTCTGCCGACTTCGTCGAAGCGCGGCAGCAGTCGGTCGGGATCACCCCGGACTTCGAGGGACCGTACGTTCGCCGCAAAGACCGGCGCAAGCAAACACGCACAGATTCCGCCGTGCGGTGCTCCGGTCATTCCACCCAGTGGCCCGGCAAACCCATGAACGGCGCCCAGCCCGGCATTCGTCAGAGCCATGCCGCCTGTCAAGCTGACCAGGCTCATATCCTCGCGCGCGCGAGGATCGGAACCTTCCGCCATGGCCCCCATCAGCGCCTTTCCGCCCAGCCCGATCGCATTCCTGCACAGGCTGTCGACAAGGGGGTTATGGCGGCTGCTCAGGAACGGCTCGATCACCTGCGTCAGTGCGTCGAGCCCCGAGTAGGCGGTAATCTTCCGAGGCATGGAATGGGTCAGTTCGGGATCGACGATGGCGACCCTGGGCAGAAGAAGAGGGCTGCGCAGGCTGACCTTGACCTGATCTCCGGGCGAGCTCAAGACCGCATTCTTCGTAACTTCAGCGCCCGTCCCGGCGGTGGTGGGAATGGCCACGCAGGGCAGGGCGGGAACCTGCAATGGATGTCCCTGACCAATGACCTCGAGGTAGTCGAAGATCTCGCCCGGATTCGGTGAGAGGCCTGCGACTGCCTTGGCTGTGTCCAGGACGCTTCCTCCACCGAAGCCGACGATCACATCACACTGCAGCTGGCGAACCTCCTCCACCAGACTGTGCACGAGCGTCGTCGTCGGTTCCCGCGTCACGACCCCGTGGCCGACGTCCAAGCCTCTTCCCTCCAGTTCGTCCAGGAGCGGCTGGTAGCGCTCCATCGTTTTCCCCGTAATGACGAAGGGGCGCTCTCCGAGTGAGGTGATGATGAAACCGGTCTGCACATAGGTCCCGGGTCCGAACAGAATTCGCGCGGCGGTCAGGAATTCAAATGTCATCGACTTCCAGCCAAGGTTCTTCCGACACTGTATCAGAAGCCATATCATCCAACGGCTCAGAGACCTCCACCGACTGAATTCTTCGCCGGGCAAATCGATAGTAGACAAGCGCCGAGAGCATCCCCACAACAACACCGATGGCATGGGTGCGATAGCTGACTTCCTGGTGCAGGACCGTGGGCATCAACACGATCAGGCCGACCCCGACAGCGTGAATGATTCGGCGTCGAACCGAGAGCCTGCGCTCGATGAGCATATACATGGTCAGCCAGAAACCGACCATCAGATAGACCATTCCCGAGGCGCCGACCAGACGGACATCGGCGGGCTGATAGGTGAGCAGGGAGAGATAGTTGACGAGCCCACCCAGCAAGAAGCACAGGAACGGGAAGACGAAGAAGCCAAAATAGGCGTAGAGAAGGTACCCGAAGAAGGTGAAGAGGAGTGCGTTCGACAGAAGGTGCCCAAAATTGGCGTGGACCAACTCCCCCGTCAGGAGCTGCCAGTACTCGCCCCGCTCGAACACACCCTTCGTACTGGCTGCGAGCAGAGCCGACCAGTTCGAGTTGACGCGCCAGCACAAGGCGGCGACGAGGAAGAGCACCAGGGTCACGGCGAGCGCGACCAGGAGACTATTCTCTCTGGGCTTCGTCGAGAGCAGCGTCTGCTTGACTCTCCGTTCTTCCATCCCATCAACAGTCTACCGAATTCCGCATTCCTCGAGGCGGAGGCGGTCTCGAAAGCCCTCGGAAACGGCCCATCGACGATGAGAATGCACCGAGGTCATGGGGAAACCCTGTTTGCGCCATTTCCTATCGAGATGGTAGCTTGGGTGAAACCCACCTTGACTGGAGGAGTCTGCAATGGTGACCAAGCTTGACAGAAGGCGTTTTTTCTCAACTTCGTTCGCAGGAGCGGCCGGGATGATGCTCTCCCCTGCCCTGGGCTCACTGGCGTCCGCTCGTTCGGCAACCGACCGGGTTCAGCTCGGCGGCACGGGCATCGAGGTTTCCCGAATTGCCATGGGTACCGGATTCAACGGGTTCGCTCATTCTTCGGCCCAGGTGCGCCTTGGGAAAACGGGATTCACATCTCTCATGCATCATGGTTTCGACAGTGGTCTCAATTTCTTCGATATGGCCGACATGTACGGGTCCCACCATTTCATGAGAGGGGCCATAAGCGAGATTGGACGAGACCGAATGGTCCTTCTCTCCAAGATATGGTTCGCCGGAGGAGGTGGAGAGCCGCCCACGGATCGGGCCGTACCAGCGGTGGAACGCTTCCTTGGCGAATTGAACACGGACCATCTCGATGTCTGCTTGATCCACTGCGCCACGGACGCGTCCTGGGCGACCCGCTTGGAGCGGATGCGTGACGAGCTCAGCGAGCTCAAACAGAAGGGCGTCATCCGAGCCAAAGGAGTTTCCTGTCATGATCTGGGCGCGTTGAAGGTCGCCGCCTCGGACCCCTGGGTCGATGTGATCTTCTCGCGCATCAACAACCGAGCCAAGGTCATGGATGCCGCTGATCCGAATGTCGTTGCAGACGTCCTGCGGAAGGCACGCGCCAACGGCAAGGCGGTGGTCGGCATGAAGATATTCGGTGCCGGGCAACTCGTACAGCCCCAGCAGCGCGAAGAGTCTCTGCGATACGTTTGGGGCAACGATCTCGTCAACGCGATGACGATCGGATTCGAGCACCCTGAGCAGGTCGACGACACGATTGCGCGTCTGAACGGCGTTCTTCGCGCTTGAACCCGGACAACGGAATCCTGCGCCGCACACTCGCTGAAGACATGTCGGCGGATACCTCGAGACCAGACCCGCCGGGCGCGCCGGCGCTCGATTCGAAACTTGCCAAGTTACCGGTGCATCTATACACTTATGTATCCTCTCGACCTTTCATGGAAGGGTTGTTGCTCGTGTCTTTGAGGACGGTCGGTCCTACCGGCTTGACCGTGTTTGAACTGTGCGGTATCAACGTTGAATGAAGAGTCGAGTCGATTGCTTCTTGTTTTGGAGCGAACTTTGCAAGGACGGTTAATGCCAATGAGTCTGAGAAAACAACTTATTGCTGTGGCGTTTGTAGGTGGGTGGCTGCTGACCGTTTCCGCGTTGGCGCAGGAGCCATTTTCCGCGGAGGGGATTCCGGCCGGTTCGGACTACGTATATCGACAGCAGTATGACCAGGTTCAGGAGATTCTGAAGACTCCGGACCTGAGCGAACGTGAGAAGAAGCTGGAGACGTACTACGGCAAGTTGCAGCCGGAGGCCAAGATCCGGCAGTACATGGAGGCGTTCTTCGGACAGATTGTCCAGGATATGCAGAAGAAGGGCATGAATGCCCAGGCTGACGCGCTCAGCCAGAAGATGATGAAATGGTTCCCAAGAAGCGACGCGACGTTGGGGAGGGAACTCAAGGCCGCCTTTGACTCAAAGAACTGGGCCAAGGTTGTCGAGATCGGTGAAAAGATGCGCGCGGCGAACCCAAATGACGGGCAAGTGCTCGTGATGCTCGCCGAGGGCTACCAGAACACCAACAACACGGCCAAGGTGACCGAATTGGCGCCGAAGCTGATCGACCTTCTGGGCCCCAAAAAGGCGATCAACTACGTCGTCTTCCTGGCGGATCAGAATCGCAAGCAGAACAACGCTGCCGCCGCATCCAAGTACTACGAGATGGCGTTGCAGGCGTATCCCAGTGGCCCTCCCCAGGGCTGGCAGCCGGACCAGTGGAACGGGATCAAGATTGCCGCGTATCAGCTGACCGCGTCATCCGCCTGGCGGGCAGGCAACTATGAAGCTGTGATTCAGGCAGAGAACAAAGTCCTTCAGATCGACCCCAAGAGCGACCAGGCTTACCTATTCATCGGTCTCAGCCACTGGAAACGTCAGGAACTGGACGCGGCCCAGGATGCGTTCGCCAAAGTCGTCGTTCTCGGCAAGGCCAGCGCCCCGAAGGGGCGACAGTATCTGGAGCAGCTCTACAAGCCGCTGCACAGTGATTCTCTCGACGGGCTGGACAAGCTCCTCGACAAGGCGAAGGCCGACCTCAAACTCTAGGTTGTATCGGGTTCCGAGTTGTGACCACTCGGCACCCGAGGGCGTGTTGCCGAAACCCTTTGGCTTTGGGCTCGACCTTGGTAGTCGCCCGTCGAGACATTCAGAGCCGATCTCGCGCCAAGACGCTACGGACGCCAAGGGCTCTTAGACAAAGAAATCCTTTGCCTACTCTGCGCCTTTGCGCGAGATCGAGTTGTCGAGGTCACGCGCCGCTGCCGAGCCACAAACCAAATCGGGGCTGAGACCATTTGGGCCACACGCTCCCGAAACGGGAAACGGTCTCAGGGCAGACGCACCCAGCCGTGATCGTTGCGGTTGCTTTCCACCGCCGCAACCAGAAAAGCGATCCCAATCCGCCCGTCTTCGACGGTCGCGTATCGCGAACCGTCATTGCCCTTGTAGGTGCCGCCTTGATAGGCCCGTACATCCTCTTCAAAGCACCGATGAAGTCGGGCGAAAGCGTCATGGAACCCTTCGGGATGTCCGGACGGGATGGTCGGTTCGGAGAGTAGTGTCGCCGGGACCTCCTGAAGGAACCCATCGTTCGGCTTGACCTCACCGCGCCAGTAGACGCGGTCGGGCTGTCCGGGCAGAAAGATCCGTAAGGATTCCGGCTCCTCCTGGCACCAGGACAGGGTCCCCTTTTCCCCGACTACCTCGATGCCCAGGTCATTCTTGTACCCAATCGAGATCTGCGAGGCACGAACCATGGCGCGGCCGCCGTTGTCGAGCTCACAGTAGGCCGTGAAATGATCGTCCAGGCGCCGCCTGGGCACGAAGGTCTCGAGGAACGCCTGCAGACGGTTCACCTCCAGGCCGGTGACGTACCGCAGCTGCATCAGTGCATGGGTGCCGATGTCGCCTCCGCACCCACTGATCCCGGCCCTGGCCGGGTCCACTCGCCATTCGGCCTGCATGACTCCCTCGTCCTCCGCTCGCGATGCGAGCCAGCCCTGAATGTAGCGGGCGTCGACCCAGCGAACCTCTCCGAGCAATCCTGATCTCACGATGTGACGTGAAAGGCGGCTGCTCCAGTGACCCAGGTATGTATGAGCGACACAGAAAGGGATCTTCATGCTGTTGACCGTCTGGACGAGATCATCGGACTGTTCCAGCGTCAACGTCAGAGGCTTCTCGCAGAAAACGGGGAGACCGGCTTCCAGAGCCATTCTGGCAGGTGCATGGTGGACATGGTTGGGGGTGACGATCAGGACGTAGTCGATGCGCTCGCCTATCGGGAGCTGCATCTCCTTCTCGATCATCTCCCGGTAGTCACGATAACCCCGTATCGGATAGGGCCAAGCTTCAGCTTCCCTCAACGCGATGTCCGGGTCAGGGTGTAGCGCGGCCGCCGTGACCTGGCGGGTCCCGTCGAAATGGATCGCCTTCTGGTGAGGTTGGACGATGAAGGCACCCCCGCCCCCGCCGACTAGACCGACATTCAGTTTTCGCTGAGGCATTTCCGATCTCCTTTCGTTTTGCTCGATGGATGCTTTCGAGAGATGGTAATGCCGCATCCGGGCAAAGGCAATGAGGCCCAGAGGATCGGTTTCGCTCCTCCCAAATCTGTGACACAACTGACACATTCAGGTGCTTCTCGCGACAAGTCGAAAATGTTAGCCTGAGGCAGTCGCCGGGGGAATCCGCAGATTCCGTCGGGGACTTCATTGCCTCGAGTGGTGTGGGGAGCGGAGTGAGGTCATCGTTCCGCACGATTGGCCGGTTTCGCACCGGGTCGTCGCCGGTGTGATCAGTGACCTCAGGTTTGCCATGGACTCGAGTGTTCTCCTGTACGAGCTCAACAATGAATCAGCCGGGGTGATCGCGGCGCTTGGAGACCACTACCGTTGCGACTCGGAACCCGGCACCCCTTGGCAAATCCTGTATTTGGACTCCTTCGACTGGCGGTTGTTTCGACATGGCTTCATCTTGAAATGGGAGCGCAGCGGCACCCTGTCGCTGAGAACCGAGCTTAGTCTGAACGCGATGGATGGAAGCGCCCAGCGCAAGCTGCAAGTCAGGAAGAACCCGCTCTTCGCAAGGGAGTTGCCGTCCTCGGCTTTGCGCTCGAAACTGGAGAGGATCATTGGCGACCGACGGCTCCTGGTCATGTCCGCGCTCAATCTGATCGGCGTCGCCGCACGGATTCTGGATGATGAAGAAAAGACGGTGGCCCGTATTTTCACCGCTCACGGGACGGCCTCGGCGCCGGAAGGGCCCAGCCACTGCCCGATTCCCCCTTTGGTAGAACTCCGAGCCGTGAAGGGCTATGGAGGAGTCTTCCGGGAACTGAAGGCACGACTCGAGGCCCTTCCGGAAGCCCAGCCACATCGAGGTTCGCTGTTCGAGTTCGCGCTGGAAGCTGTCGGCAGGACCGCGGGAGACTACTCTCCCGCTGTGGTCGTCCAACTCGATTCCGCTATGCCCGTGGAGGCGGCGGCGGCCGTCATTCTTCAATCGCAACTGGCGATCGTCGAGGCCAACCTCGAGGGGGTTCAGCAGGACTGGGACCCTGAGTTCCTCCATGATCTGCGGGTCGCTGCGCGCCGGACTCGGTCTCTGTTGAGGCAGTTCAAGGAGGTGCTCCCGCGGTCAGGCTTCAAGCGTCTGAGAAAAGATCTCAGATGGATCGGACGGAGTACGGGGCCGAAGCGGGACATCGATGTCTACTTGAGCACAATGGCCACCTACGACCGCATCTTCTCATCGGAGATCGTGAAGGGGCTTCAACCGTTGCGGGAGTATCTGACGAATCGTCAGCGGGAGGAGCAGGCGCTGGTTGCCGCCGAGTTGAAGTCCGCCCGATTCCGACGGCTTCTCTCAGACTGGAAGGAGGCCATCGAGTCCAGTGGGCGAGCGGCCAGCGACATCCCTATTGCGAAGATCGCGGCCGCCCGAATCATCGGCGCCCATAGGAATATCCTCGACAGCGGCGGCCGGATTGGAGACCGCTTTGATCCAGTCCAGATGCATCGTTTGCGGATCGCATGCAAGGAACTCCGTTACCTGCTCGAGTTCTTTCAGACCCTCTACGGGCCAAAGGTCTTGAGCCGTTTGATCAAAGAGATGAAGCGGCTCCAGGATGTTCTCGGACAGATCAATGATCTTCAAGTCCAGCAAGAGAATCTGCAACGGTATGCCAAGGCAATGGTCTCCGAGGATATCAGCAAGACGAATACTCTCCTGAACATGGGGCGCCTCTTGGGGCATTTCGAAACGTCTCAGGTGAAGTTGTTTCCCGAATTCCAGGCAAGCTTCAGAAGTTTCAGTCGCAAATCCCTGCACGACGCGCTGACTGACGAACTATTCCACTACCTCGAGGATTCATTGTGAAGGTCATCTCGGTCTATAGCATTAAAGGAGGAGTCGGCAAAACGGCAGCGGCCGTCAACCTCGCGTTCTTGTCGGCTCGAGCCGGCAACCGCACGCTCCTTTGGGATCTCGATCCGCAGTCCTCGGCGACCTTCTATCTTCGGGTCCAACCCAAAGTGAAGGGGGGCGGGAAGAGCCTGATCCGGAAGAAAGGGGACGTCTCGGAGGCGATTCGAGGGACCGATTACGAGGGCTTCGATCTCCTCCCAGGTGATTTTTCCTACCGCAAATTCGATGTGCTGTTAAGCGAGGCCGAGAAGGCGGCCAAACGATTTCAGCGGATCAAACGGCGGCTGGAAAAGGACTACGACGCCCTGATTCTGGACTGCTCGCCCGGGTTCACGTTGATCTCCGAAGTGCTGCTCCGCCTCTCCGATCTCATTCTGGTGCCGACGGTGCCCACTCCTCTCTCGCTTCGCTCGCTGGAGATCATCGGCAGATACTTCCAGAAGAAGAAGCTCGGCTCGCAGCGAGTCCGGCCATTTTTCAGCATGGTCGACCGCCGCAAATCGCTCCATCGTTCGATCTGCGAACAGGCGCCTGAAACGTCTTTTCACTTTCTCGAGGCGAGAATCCCCTACTCGACATTCGTCGAGCGAATGGGAGTGTACCGGGCTCCCTTGCCGACGTTTGCACAACGAAGCCGGCCCGCACGAGCTTTCACGGAGCTGTGGACGGAGATCGGAGCGGAACTCAATCTTTGAGGTGCCAAGAGCCGGGTTGATTCAGCCGAATGAGCTGAGAATTGACGAGTGGATCACCTGCATGGGGCACGATCTTTTCATGCCTGCCGTCTGGCAGGAGCAGCCAATTCTTCACATTGTCGCGCAAGTGCAGGTCGAGAATGTCGTCTCGAATCGCCGTTTTCAGTCCGGGCTCCTCAATTGGAAACAGCACCTCCACCCTTCCCCTGAGGTTTCGAGGCATCAGGTCGGCGCTGCCCAGATAGATCTCTTCCTCCCCACCGTTGTGAAAGTAGAAGATTCGCGGATGCTCGAGAAAGCGGCCGACGATGGAGGTCACTCGGATATTCTCGCTGACTCTGGGGACTCCGGGCCGCAGGCAGCAGATCCCACGCACTTGTAGATCGACCTGTACGCCGGCCTGCGAGGCCCGATAGAGTCCGCGAATGCAGGCCTTGTCGACAAGAGCATTCATCTTGAAGGCGAGCCGGCCGTTTCCATGCTCTCGATGAGAGACGATCTCCCGGTGAATCTTGCTGAGAATGGCCTCGCTCATTCCGCCGGGGGCAACCAGCAGCTTCTGATAGCGCTTCTGACGAGAATACCCGGTCAGGGCGTTGAAGAAATCCGAAACGTCTGCCGTGATCTCCGGCGCGCACGTGAAATACCCGAGGTCAGTGTAAATCCGTGCCGTCACCGGATTGTAGTTGCCGGTACCGAGGTGAACATAGCGAGCGATGCCGTCCCGCTCTTTGCGGACGACCAGGCACAGCTTGGCATGGACTTTCAGGCCCAAGACGCCGTAGACAACATGAACACCCGCCTGTTCGAGCTCGGTCGCCCACTCGATGTTGTTCTCTTCGTCGAATCGAGCCTTGAGCTCGACGACTGCCGAGACCTGCTTGCCATTCTCCCGCGCCTCCATGAGAGCTCGCACTACCGGAGAGTTTGGTCCGACTCGATACAGGGTCTGCTTGATAGCCAAGACATCGGGATCGTGTGCTGCCTGGCGCACGAAGTCCACGACCGGGCTGAAACTGTCGTAGGGGTGGTAAAGAAGCACGTTGCGGCGCCGAAGGACCGAGAAGAGATTCTTGGCCTTTGCTATAACGGGGGCTGTCACGGGCTGGAAGGGCGGATCCTTCAGGTTCGGCCGATCCACATTGTGCAACTGCATGAGGTCGGCAGGTCCGACCGGAATATCCGTGAAGTAGATCTGATAGGGAGCCAGATCGAGATTGCTCGAAAGGATGTTCAAGAAGTCCTTCGGCATGCGGCGATCCGCCTCCAGTCGGATGGCGAAGCCGAAATGGCGCTGTCCCACCATCTCCTTGGTCGCCTCGAGCAGATCGGAGGCCTCGTCCTCCTCGATCACGACGTCGGCATTGCGCGTCACGCGAAACGGAAATGTGTCGAGAATCTCGACGCCGGGGAAGAGCAGATCGAGATTGGCCGCAATGAGTTCTTCGAGCCAGACGAATTCGAGCAAAACGGAGTCGTCAAGGCCCAGACTCCGCGCGTCTTCGGACTCCTTCTCCGTCGGCACTCTGACCAGTCTGGGCAGGATATGGGGAACCTTCAATCGTGCAAAACGTCGGCCGTAGCCGGGTTCGTTCACGATGACGGCGAGATTGATGCTCAGGTTCGAGATATGGGGGAAGGGATGGGCGGGGTCGAACGCCAGCGGAGTCAGGATCGGGAACACCTCTCTCTCGAAGTGATCTCGAAGCATCCTGATCTGTCGTTTTCGAAGCGAGGAATGGGGCACGACCCGAATGCCTTCCCCAAAGAGCTTGGGCTGCAGGTCGTCGCGCCAGCACTGGGTCACCGTTTCCAGCATCGGAAGCAGATGTTCTCGGATCTTCCCCAGCTGTTGGGCGGGAGTGAGACCGTCCGGAGGAGGTTTGATGACTCCACTGGCCAGCTGGCGCTTGAGACCGGAGACACGGATCATGAAGAACTCATCCAGGTTGCTGGAGAAGATGGAGAGGAACTTGACCCGTTCCAGCAACGGGTTGCTTGCATTGAGTGCTTCGGCGAGCACTCGATAATTGAATCCGAGCCAGCTCAGCTCACGGTTGATGTAGTAGGTGGGGTGGTTCAGATTGGGAGTTCCACCGCTCTTTTTCGCGGTACCGGCTGATTCTCTCACTGCCTTGTCGGTTGTCGTTGCCACTTCCGCCTCCGCTGGTCACGGTTTTCGGAAACTCTTTGCCGTTGGACTGGAGGTTCTGCATAGTGTAGCAAATCATTGATTGGAGGCACCCTATTCTGCGTCTCCTGCGCATCGATTCTTCGCAGTGGTGGCTGGGAAGTGCCTTCTCGAGTCCTGGCGTGAACTTCGGCCGATGGCGAGGGCATAGGGCTAAAGGCAGCCAACCTGGAGGAACAGTGAAATGAGCAGAGAGATTGGACTTCTCCGGCATGGGAAATCCGACTGGGCTGCGGGTTCAGAAACTGATCATGAGAGGCCTCTGACCGACCGGGGTGTCGAGGGGGCGCGCCTGATGGGTCGTTTCCTTCGAGAAATCGGTCGAGCTCCTGATCAAGTGTTCACGAGCAGCGCCGTGAGGGCCCGGACGACGGCCGAACTGGCGGTTGCGGCAGGGCAGTGGGACTGTCCCATCGAGGTCACGCGCGTCCTCTACGTGACCGAACCCGAGCAGGTCTTCGAACTCTTGCGGGGCCTGGACCAGGACCTCCATCGCGTGCTGCTGGTCGGACACAATCCAGCCTGGGAAGACATGCTGGCTGCGCTGGTCGGCGGAGGACGCTTCAAGATGCCGACGGCCAGTCTGGCATGGATCGATTTGTCCTCGGACGGCTGGCCCAAATGCGGGCCGGGGGCCGGCATTCTCCGCTGGTTGGTTACACCGAAAGTCCTTAAGAATCTTTCGTGAGCGGCGGCACGATTCCGGGTTCCGGGAGGGAGCCGCCGAAATCCTTCTGGACCGCGACGTGACCGGGCCTACCTGGCCGTCGAGACCTCGACCACAGGCAAAGCCCCGCACAACCGATTCAGCGCCAGGCTCACCGAGGGTCTCTTTACCGAACTCTCGGAACTCGGAACTCGGAACTACTCCGGCGCTTCCCAGCGCCCGCTCTGATTGGAGCGCGCGACGGCATCGATGACGGCCATGTTGCGAACCGAATCGTCGACGGTAACCGCGGGTTCAGTATCGGTCCGAATTGCTTCGGAGAAATGGTCTCCCTGAATCCGATACTGATCTACGATCGGAAACTCGACGGTTTCGATGTCAGCGCCATAGCGATCTCCCCTCCCGATGAAGAGGCGGCAGGGGCGATCCGACGGCGCATTGAAGGGAATCTCGATCTCGACCCGAGCCTCCGTTCCGAAGAAGTGCATTCGCTGGTAGTGAACCATCTGAGTCGAAAACACGAAAGAGCCGAGAAAGTTGCCGAAATCGAGAATGATCGAACCGAGACGGTCGGTCTTGAAGCGGTCGTCGAAATCCAATCGGCCGAAGACGCGCTCCGGCTCCCGTCCGCAGACAAATCGGGAAGTCGTGATCGGGTAGCACCCGATGTCCAGGAGGCCGCCGCCCCCATACTCTGCAATGTTGCGGATGTTGTCCGACTCGACGTTGAAGAAGGAGAAGGTCCCCTGAACGGCCCGCAGTGTTCCAATCGCGCCGGACTGCACAAGTTCCCGAGTTCGAAGCCATTGAGGGTGGGTTCGAACCATGAAGGCCTCTCCGATCTTGACCCCCGTCTGTCGGCAGACGCGCAGCAGATCCCGGGCCTCCTCTGCATTCATGCCCAGCGGTTTTTCGCAGAGGACGTGCTTGCCGGCTTGGGCGGCCTGGATCGTGTAAGGGACATGGAGGTGATTCGGCAAGGGGTTGTAGATGGCTTCGATGTCGGGATCGGCAAGGAGATCCTCGTACGAGCCGTAGACGCGAGCGATATTCAGTCTGCGGGCGGCTTCCTCGGCCTTGTCCAGGCTCCGCGATGCAATGGCGGTGACCGTAGACCATGGACTGGCCTGCATGGCCGGAATGACCTTATCCACGGCGATCTTCGCGACGCCGATTACCCCCCACTTGACCGGATTCATTTCCATGGCTCTCTCCTTCTGTTCGCGTGCGGGCGGATCGAGTCCGCAGTGCGCCGGCGGTTTCGTATCCTCTAGACTCGGAGGTTCCGCCGCGCCCCCGAGCCCTCTCAATACTCCATTTCGTGCCCCCAATATAGCTTCTGTTCGTCCAATCCTCTAGCCGTCGAGTTCCCGTCGGTTCGGACTGGTATGCTTTACGCTTGAGCCGCCGGTCCCCAGAAGCGGATTCAGCGCATGACACAAGCCGACGTCGATCATCGGAGTTTCAATGGCGGGGCGTTCCGGACGCGGGAGGTGGCCAGGGTCGCAGCCCTCTCTCCACGGAGGGTCCGTCATATGGTCTACGCGGGTCTCCTGCGTCCAAGCCGAGGGCGCCGGGGTGAGTATCGCTTCAGCTTTCAGGACATCGTTCTTCTCCGAATGAGCAAAGCTCTGCTGGAGAGCGGCATCCCCCGGCGGAGGGTTCGTCGCATCCTGTCTCGCTTGGGCCACCAGATCCCCGGGGGGCGGCCGTTGACCTCAGTTCGGATGTGGACGGAGGGGGATCGCATTTTCGCACGCTATGGGCCAATGACCTGGATGCCAGAATCAGGGCAGATCCTGCTCAATTTCAACCGTTTCGGCCCATCATCCCGGATTGAACGTCCCGGTTTTTAGGCAGGCCCCTATCGCCGTTTCAAACTCGAACCGCGCCGTCACGAGGGGATCAGAGTCCGGGGCTCTTTGAATGACCGGACCCCAAACTCGTACCATAGAGAACAATGAAGAAATTCCTGTTGATTCTCCTTCTGATCTTCGTTCTGGGCGCTCTGTCGGCGTCCTTTTGGTTTTGGGACTCCGCTCCTCCCCAGGCTCAACTGACCAGCAACAAGGTCGTCGGAAAGGACTCGGTTGTTCGCATTGAGTGCCGCGACGCGGGGAAGGGCCTACGACACGTTCGTGTCCAACTCAGCCAGGGAGACAAAGTCGAGACTCTGGCGGAGGAAAGCTTTCCACTGACGCGGTATCCATGGGATATATCCGCGAAGGAGCGGACGATCGAGCTCAAATCCTGGTCGGAGCGAGGTCTGCAGGATGGAGAATTCACCATCTCGGTCCGGCTCGAAGACGAACCCAATCTGTGGTTGTTCGGCCGCACCACACAGGAGGATTTCAAACTCCGGTTCGACTCACGCCCACCCGGCGTCGAAGCCCTGTCCCGTCAACACTATCTGCGCCAGGGAGGGTCGGAGGCGATTCTCTATCGTGTGACAGAGGCGGACTGCCGATCCGGGGTCCGCGTCGGAGACCAGGAGTTCGTGGGCTACCCGGTTCCAGGCCAGCCGGCCGGCACGTATCTGTGCCTGTTTGCGTTGGGCTTCGATCAGTCACCTGACTCTCCCATCCTCCTTTGGGCCGAGGACGCGGCAGGGAATCGTACTGAGAGCCATTTCTCCTGTAAGACCTTCGCGCAGGCTTTCCGGCGCAGGAGGATCGAAATCAGCGATCAGTTCATCAGTTCGGTCGCGCCGGGGATCCTATCGCATACCGACAAGATCAAGGCAGGCAGTTCGCCCCTCGAGACATTCCTGGCGATTAACCGGGATCTCAGGAAGATCAACAATGAGCAGATTGCCCGGCTGACTCGCCAGCCCAGCCCTCGTCTCTATTGGAGCGATCCCTTTCTCCAGCTGAGCAATTCAAAGGTGGAGTCCGTCTTCGCCGACCAGCGCTCCTACTTCTACCAGGGCAAGAAGTGCGACGAACAGGTGCATCTTGGATTTGATCTCGCTTCCCTGGCCCACAGCAAGGTCGAAGCCTCGAATGCCGGGAAAGTCGTTTACGCAGACGACCTGGGTATCTACGGCAATGCCGTCATCATCGACCATGGCTTCGGACTGTTTTCGCTCTATGGGCACTTGAGCTCTCTATCCGTCAAGGAAGGGCAGATCGTACTGCGGGGGCAGACCCTTGGAAACACCGGGCAGACCGGACTGGCGGGCGGCGACCATCTTCACTTCTCGATGTTGGTGCAGGGTGTGCAGGTCAATCCGATCGAATGGTGGGATCCCGCCTGGGTCAAGACGCACGTCCTGGCGAAACTGGCAGGAACTCGGAACTGACTCTCCGGATCGCCTACTTCACTCGCCGTAGAACGTTCTGGCGGCGCTTCTTGGCAAGCAAAGTATTGCAGGCCTCGATCTCCTCGAGAACTTCAGATCTTCGCTGCTCTACCCACCTCGCATCCGATTCCAGGCGCTCCAATTCGGATTCGAGAATGAGCAATCTCAGCTCAATCGGCAGGAGTTCTTCGAGAGGAGCTTCTTTGTCACGAGCCATGGTTTGACTTGGGCGCATAATAACCTTTTCGGTGACTTACCTTCAAGCCGGAACGCCGTAGTTTTACGGTAATCCGTCGAAAAGATCCGTCTCGCGCAGTATTCGTAGGGGTATAGGCAAGGCTGTACTGATTCTTGACGGCTGCGTTGATTTTGGCGAAGGCGCTGCGCAGCTGATCCAAACTTGCCTTGGAATTGAAGAAGAGCCCCCCCGTATCGCGGGCGAACTCCTTCAGCTTCCCGAAATTGGCGTTGAACCGTCCGCTCCTCACGCCGATGCCGTAGATGACCACATCGTGATCTTGGGCGATTTTGATCGCATCGTCATCGGTATACGTGGAGTGGGTGTCGTCCCCATCGCTGAGCACGACGATCACCTTGCGACCCACTTGATCGCTCAGCAGGTCCGAGACCGCCAGCCAGATGGCGTCGTACAACTTGGTCGCGCCTCCGGCTCGAATATCCTTCAGGGCGCTGTCGAGCAACTTGAGATCAAACGTGAAGTCCTGGTCCAGCATGATCTCGCTGTCGAACTGGATGATGGCAGCCATGTCTTTGTTCTTGCGCAAGGTCTCCTCGAGGAATGCCATTGCGGCCTGCTTCTCGAAGTAGAGCTTATCCTTGACGCTGCCGCTGGTATCAACAAGCATCATGACATTCAGAGGTTGGGCATCTGCGCCCGTTTCGCGCGCAAAGTACGTGATGTTCTGCTTGACTCCGTCCTCATAGACGTCGAAGTCGGCTTTGTTGAGATCATCGACATAGCGTCCGTGATCTTGCACGGTACAAAGGATATTGACCATTTCGACCGTTGCGCGGAAGGCCGGCTGCGTCTCCTCTTTCTGCGCCATCAGGAGAGGAGCGGCAAGCCACGTGCACAGAACGGCAAGGGCGAAATAGACGGTACGGTGGGATTTGAACATAAGAACACAACCTCAGTGAGCCACGACGCAGCGCTGGGTGGCAAAAAACGTATACACGGCAGCCGCTGCAAGATAGATCAGGTCGAAGTAACTGATCTCCATACCAGTCATTCTAACAGCAAGGTCGATCGCGATGGCGGGAACCAGGCTGTAGAGAGCGATCGTAAAGCAGTTCAGGAACGGCAAGCGAATCCCGTAAGAAAGCCCGACCGAATAAGCGAGCGGACTGAGCACGAGCGCAGTCAGAGGTTTGGCCAGCAGCGAGAAAATCAACAGGAAGGAGTAGGCCAGTGGGAAGTAGCTCCATTTGAGGAAAGTCCCGTAGGAACCGAGTTTCGAAGGCTCGAAGCTGAACTCTCCGAAGTCGCCCCAGGAATAGCTCTGCGACTTCCCTTCGAAGCGAAGCGTAAGGTCCTTGCGGGCAAAGAGAAGAGCCGGTTCCTCGAGTGAGAGCGGCTCCGTGTACGTACCGCTTGTGTCGAAAATGAACGTCCAGATGGCGTCGTTCGGTCCGTCGAAGTGCTTCACGATGGGCTGAACCGACGCGAGCTTCAGCGTTCCCTCGGTAACCTCGAACGGGGGCAGATTCGTTTTCCCCCAGGCGACGAAACTGTCGATGGCCGGGAAGAGCCACCAGGCATCAATGAGTGTCAGGACGATGGCTACCAGGCCCGCCAGATACAGCAGGAAGAGCAGCGTTTCCCGCAAGGGTTGTTGAAAAACCCTCTTGTAGAATTCGAAGTCGGAAATCGCCAGATAGAGCTGACGCGGAAAATAACGCAGCATCGCTCAGGCCGAAGCCGAATAGTAAAGGATCCGACTACAATTCTCGCAGACAATGATGTCGCGGCCTGTTCGAATCTCAGCGAGTACCTGCGGTCGGATCCGGACGTGGCAGGCATCACAGGATTGATTGGTGACCGGCGCGACCGCCACGCCTCCTCGGGCCAGTGCAATGCGCTGGTACCGGTCAAGGAAATCGCGCGGGAGTTCCGATTCGATCACCCTCAACTCTTCCTCGAGTTCCACGAGCTGGCCCCGAGCCTGGTCGACAAAGGCTTCGACTTCCTTCTTTTGCAGTTCCATCTGCTCCTGTTTCCGCGCAAAGTCTTTTCGAGCCGCCGCTAGGCCGTTCTCCAGTTCGTCCGCCTCAACCATACACTCGAGAATGAGGTCTTCCTTCTCACGGACCTGGCTCTCGACAAAGCCGATTTCATGAAGCATCGCCTGATACTCGGTGTTCGTCTTCACTTGCATCAGCTGATCTCGATATTTGGAGAGCTTCGTCCGAAGGTCTTCCACCTCCCTCTCGAGACTGCGACGACTCTTTACCGTGTCATCAATCGACTCTCGCGCTGAATCGACTCCGTGGCGGTCCGACTCGAGCTGGGCTTCCAGCTCCGCCAATCGTTGCGGTACACCGTCGACTTGCGCATGCAGGCGGCCAATCTCGAGGTTGACCTCCTGAAGACGAACCAATCTCTTCAGCAGCTCGCTGTTGTCAATTCCGGCATCTTCCATCCCATATCTACCCGAATAAGTCCCTGTTCCCTTTAACCTGAATCCCGAGATGGGGAAACAAGTGGGCCCAGTAGGACTCGAACCTACGACCGTCTGATTATGAGTCAGATGCTCTAACCGACTGAGCTATGGGCCCCGACACAAACAAAAAAAGGGGGCGATTGCTCACCCCCTTTGCTCTTCTCACAGCGGACCGCCTTCTTTGCCGTTCGCCTCGAGAAATGCCTTGAGCTTACGACTTCGCGACGGATGCCGCAGTTTGCGCAACGCTTTGGCCTCGATCTGGCGAATGCGCTCTCGGGTGACCGAGAACCTCTGGCCCACTTCTTCGAGAGTGTGCTCGCTTCCGTCTCCGATACCGAAGCGCATCCTAATAACCTGTTCCTCTCGCGGAGTCAAGCTCTGCAGCACAGCGGCCGTTTGCTCCTTGAGGTTCAGATTGATGACTGATTCGGAAGGCGAGACGACGCCCCGGTCCTCGATGAAGTCTCCCAGATGGCTGTCCTCTTCTTCACCGATCGGCGTCTCCAAAGAGATCGGCTCCTGGGCGATCTTGAGAATCTTGCGGACCTTGCTGGCCGGCATATCCATCTTCGTGCCGATCTCTTCGGCCGTCGGCTCGCGGCCCAGTTCCTGTACCAGCGATCTGGACGTACGGATCAGTTTGTTGATCGTCTCGATCATGTGAACCGGAATCCTGATCGTCCGGGCCTGATCGGCGATCGCTCGTGTAATGGCTTGGCGAATCCACCACGTCGCGTAGGTCGAGAACTTGTACCCCCGCCGGTATTCGAACTTGTCAACCGCCTTCATGAGGCCGATGTTGCCTTCCTGAATCAGGTCCAGGAACTGCAGCCCCCGATTGGTGTACTTCTTGGCGATCGAAACCACCAGTCGCAGATTGGCCTCGACCAACTCCTTTTTGGCGATGTCGGCCTCGAGTTCGCCCTGCTTGATCGTGGCCAACGTTCGCTTCAGCTCCGCCGGAGGCGCCAGCGCACTGTCCTCGATCTCTTTCAGCTCTTTCTCGATTTCACGAAGGCGAAGCTTGATCTTCTTGGCTTCTTCCAGCTTGAGCGGAGACTCCTGAAGTTTCTTCAGGCGACGGCCCTCCCGTTCGAGGGAAAGAACCCGCTCGACCACGCTCTTGATCTTTCCGACGAGATGCTCGTGCATCTCGAGAGTCAGATCGAGATCGCGGACCAGACGGGCGGTCGGAATCCGGTAGCGCGCCAGCTTACTGAGGACAGCTTTGTGTTCGGCGGTTCCCTTTCGAACGTGCCTCAACTGATGACGGAGCTTGTTGGATTCGTCCTCGAGCTCCGCGACCTTGCTGATCTGTCCGGTGAGCTCTCGGCGCCGCTGCTCCAGAACCTTATCGGTGACTTCCTCTTCCGAGAAATTGACGAAATTCTTCAGATTGAACTCGGGGCTCTTGAGTGCGTCGAGATATTGACGGATTTCCGCGACCACGACCGGGGATCGAGAAATAGCCTTGAGAACGGTCTTTTTCCCTCTTTCAATCCGTTTGGCGATCTCGACCTCACCCTCCCGGGTCAGTAGCGGAACCGTACCCATCTCACGCAGGTACATCCGAACCGGATCATTCGTCTTCTCGAGATCCTCGGCGGCGGTTTCGGTCTCTTCGGACTCCTCCTCTTCGGGAGCATTCCGCGCCTGAGTACGCTTCTTGATGACGTCGAACTCATCTTCGGAATCGATGAGCTCGATACCGGCGTCCCCGAACAGATAGAAGATATTGTCCAAATCTTCGGAGGACTGAATATCGTCCGGCAACAGGTCATTCACCTCGTCGTACAGGAGATACCCCTTTTCCTTGCCGGCGGACAAGAGTTCCTTCACGCCGTCGTACTTGTCTTCAATTTCCGAAAGCAAATCTTCGTTATCTCGATCCATTGCGCAGACCCTTAATTATACAGAATTCGTGACGCCCAGATTGACCCACGCGTCTTTCACGCGGCAGCTGCCCTGAACTGTGCTAACGTCTGCGACGACGTTGGGTCTCTTCTTTCTTTCGCAACAGTTCCTCGAGGCGGGGAGAGGGGACTCCACCTCGCTCCTCGCGGGTGATCTCCTCTTGAATCTGGCGGCTGATGCGGTCGCACTGAAGGTCCTGGAGCGCCTCCACACTACTGGCTATGATCTCGTCTGAAAGAACGACTTCCGCGGATTGTAACGAAAGTCGGTCGAACAAGTCGAGGTCATCGTCCTGCAACGCCTTCCGTACGGTAAAGATGCAGAATTCAGAGCTTTGATTCTTCTGCTGAACGATTTGGTCGAAAATCCTTTCACAGACCAGGTTTAGGTAGAGATCCGGTTCGAGGGATCGTATCACTTTCTCCCGATGCGCATCGCTGATCAGCGCGGCCAGAAGCGTCCGTTCGGCCAGAGTGGGTTCAGGCGGCGTCCTGGGTTCTTCACCGGACTTGTCTCCGGGCTCGTCACCGCGACGTCGTGTTGAACGCGCCTGTCTTCGCAACTCCGTCATGACGATCCGTTCATCGAGCATGAGACGGGAGCTGATCTTGGAGATATATTCCGCCCGTTCGATGCGATTCGGGAGCCGGGTGATGTACGGGAGGACATGGTCGACGATTTCCTGCTTTCCCTTTGGACTTCGGGGATCCCGTTGCTGGCGGATGAAGTGCTCCAGCAGGAAATCCACGAAGGACTCCGAGGACTTGAGAAATTTCCGGTACCGCTCGACTCCATGGTTCAGCACGAACGAGTCGGGATCCTCGCCGTGGGGGAGCCGTAATACATTGACCTGGAAACCCTGCGCCAGAAACATGTCGATCGATCGCAAAGCGGCATTGACGCCGGCCGAGTCCGGATCGAAGTTGACGATCACCTTCCGCGTGTAGCGCCCCAGCAGATGGACCTGACCCTCGGTCAGGCTGGTTCCGAGAGAGGCCACGATGTTGGCGACTCCGCACTGGGACGGGACGACGCAATCGAAGTACCCTTCCACCAGGATCGCGAAACCGGCTCGCCGAATTGCTTCCCGAGCCGCCAGCAATCCGTACAGATTGCGGCCCTTGGAGTAGAGAGGCGTTTCGGGAGAGTTCAGGTATTTCGGCACGCCGTCGCCCAGGATCCGACCGCCAAAAGCAATCGTCTGCCCGCCCAGGTTCTGAATTGGGAAGGTCACACGGCTTCGGAACTTGTCGTAACAGGACCCACCTTCTCCCCGGGCAACCAGCCCGCATTTCTCGAGTTCGGCGAGCGAAAAGCCGTGGCTGCTCAAGTGATCGCGGATTTGACTGCCTGGGGGCGCGAAACCGAGGCCGAAGCGACTGATGGTCTCCGAAGTGATCTTTCGGCGCGCAAGATAGTCCTGCGCATCGCTACTGCGAGGCAGTTGTTCCCGGTAGAACTCGTCGGCCAGGCGCATGATCTCGAGCAAACGCATCCGCTCGACGTTCTCACCAGACGACTCGGCGGGGTTCGCAGGCAGGGGAATGCCGGACCGTTCGGCGAGGAACGTCACCGCTTCCGGGAAGGTCAGATGTTCAATTTGCTGGACGAACGCAAAGACGTCGCCACCGACACCGCAGCCGAAGCACTTGAAGATCTGCCGGCTTTCGGAGACTGAAAAGGAAGGTGTCTTCTCCTGATGGAACGGACACAAGGCCGAATGATTCTGACCCTGCTTGCGAAGGCGCACGTATCCCCCCACGAGATCCACGATGTTGACGCTCATTCGGACTCTTTCAATAAAGCTGGTGTCAAACTTCATGGGCGACTACGTTTTGAGCTGAGCCCGGGTCACTCCGCCTTCGACCTGGTAAGACTCAACCTGCGGATGCGAGCTGAGGAATCGGGATACGAAAGACCTCAGCTTTCCGGTTCCAAAACCGTGGATGATTGTAACTTCGGAAAGTCGCGAGACGAACGCTCGATCCAGGAACTTATCGATCTCGGCTTCGGCTTCGTCCACGGTCTTGCCGACCAGATTGAGCTCGGGATCAGTGTTCCGCACGATATGGATCGTAACCTGGGAGCTGGGCCGTTCGACGACACTCTCCTTCTCGATTTTCCGCAACTCACCGGTTCGCGTCGTCAGGGCCTTACCGTCGACGTCAATGGTGGCGGACGGGCCGTCGACGCTCAGCACACGACCCCGCACTCGAAATTCCGGGTGGTAGACGAAGTCGCCGACGCTCAGCGGAGCCTTCTCCTCGTGGCCCGACGCGGTCTCGGGAGCGCGAGTCGATCGAACCTTCCGGCGGAAGGATTCCTTGAGTGCAGCCTCCCGAATCTGAGCCTGCTTCCGAACCTCCCGGGCCTTTTCCTGGTCCTGGATGCGTTTGACGAAACGGTTGCCCTCCTCCCGGAACTCCTTGGCGAGGCGCTCCAGCAACTGTTCCGCCTGCTTCTCGTTTTGCTGAAGCTGCAGATCGAATTGCCGGCGGCGAGTCCTCTCGGCCTCTTCCTGGTCCTCTATTTTCCGAGTCAGATCCGCCTCCTTCTCCCGGAGCAGGTTGATGTGTTGTCGCAACTCCCTGAGGTAGCCCTCCACCAGCGATTCGCGGTCGCCGAGCAGGGAGCGCGCATGATCGATCACCTCGGCCGGAAGTCCAACCTGAGCCGCGATTTCGAGCCCGCTGGATTCCCCAGCGACGCCGAACTCCAACACGTAGGTGGGCTTTTGGGTCATGGGGTCGAGGCCCACGCTGGCGTTGCGGACCCCTGTGGTCAGGGCGGCCCAGGACTTTACGGCCCGGTGATGAGTCGTTGCAAGAACCAGGTTCCCCAGTCGTCGGAAGTGCTCGAGCACGGCGATGGCAAGAGCCGATCCATAGGTCGGGTCTGTGCCGCGCCCGAGTTCGTCGAGCAACAGCAGGGAGCGAGAACGGCTCATGAGGATGAGCTCCCGGAGTCGCGCGATGTGCGCTGAAAAGGAGCTGAGCTGCTGAGTGATCGACTGATGATCTCCGATATCTGCGTGAATCCCGGAAAGCAGCGGAATCCTGGCCTCGCGGGCCGGTACGGGGATTCCGCTGTGAGCCAGAAGGCAAATCAGTCCAATCGTCTTCAACGAAGCGGTTTTGCCGCCGGTATTGGGTCCGCTGATAACCAGTACCGGTTCGTCCGGCGTCAGTTCGGCATCGATCGGTACCACGCGGCGGTCCCCCAGAGCCCTGACCAGCAGCGGGTGGCGAGCCTGCTGAAGGAACAGTTCGTTCTCCGGACCGATCTGCGCCGTACAGCAGGAAAGGCTGTCAGCGAACCGGACGCAGGCAAAGCGGCACTCCAGCGCGGCAGTGGCGTCGATGATCTGAACGAGCGCGTCGATCTGTCGACGCGCTTCGGTGGAGAGAGTTTTCAGTAGAGTCTGAATGATCTCCGATTCTCGGTCGGTGTAGAAAATCAACTGGTTGTTGAGTTCGACGACCGAGAAGGGCTCGACGAAAACCGTGGCACCGGACGAGCTGGCTCCGTGGACGATTCCGGGGACATCCTTCTGATGTTCCACTCGCAGCGGAATTACGTAGCGATGGGCGCGCTGCGTGACGAAGGGATCGTCGATCAGGAACTTCGCGCGACTTCCCTTCAGAAACCGTTCGAGGTGCTCCTGGGCCTTGCGGCGGAACTCATCCTGGTGCCTGCGGGCCGCTGCCAGCTCCGGGTGAGCCGAATCTCTAATCCGGCCGCGCTCGTCGAAGGTGTTCTCGATTCGTTGCTGCAGGACGACAGGAAGCGGGTGATCGCCGAGCAGACTGAACAATCCGGGATACTCATCGGGTTGCAGTGTCTCTCGTACCGAAGACGCGAAGCTCAGGTAGTCACGGAGAACCAGGAAGTCTTCAGGAGCCAGGCTCGATCCGGGGTCCTGCAGACGGGACAGTACCGATTGAGGATCGGGCAGATCAAAGGAAGGCCCCAAACCGGCACTCTGCAGCCGATCGGTCTCGGCGATCTGAAGCTGGAAGTCGTTGATGGCCTTCAGCTCAGCTTGGGGCCGGATTCCCAGCACCGCCTCTCGCCCCTGAGGAGTACGAGTGAACCCCGCGATGATTTCCAAAACTTGGTGATACTCGAGTAAGTCGAGGGTTTCGACATCCATGTCGGGTCCACCACGAGACAGATCACTCCGCGCGCTGGCGGCGATTGATCAGACTGGCGACATAGCCGGCTCCGAAGCCGTTGTCGATATTGACGACCGTAACATTCGACGAGCAACTGTTCAGCATTCCCAGCAGAGCGGCGAGGCCTCCGAATGAAGCACCGTACCCCACACTGGTGGGGACCGCGATTACCGGCACCTCGACCAGGCCGCCCACTACGCTGGGCAAGGCCCCCTCCATACCGGCGACGGCAATCATGACGCTGCAGGAACGCAGTGCTTCGACTTGGCGCAGCACCCGGTGGATGCCTGCGACTCCGACATCGTGCCAAGCCCGCACTTCGTTGCCCATGACCTGGGCGGTAATGGCGGCTTCTTCTGCGACCGGTATGTCCGCAGTTCCGGCCGCGACGACGCCGATGGTGCCCCGGCCTACCAGTTCCCTGTCGCGAACGACCGCGATGACCTTCGAAAGGGGGTGCGATTCGGCTTCGGGAACCCGCGCTGAGAGTGTCTCGAACACTCCTTCGGGGACATGGGTAATCAGGAGGTTCGGGTGCTTCGCGAGGATCGAGTCTGCAATCGAGAGAATCTGCTCGGGCGTCTTGCCCTTCCCAAAAACGACCTCGGCAAAGCCATGGCGCAGGGCACGATGATGATCGACTTTGGCGAAGCCAAGATCTTCATAGGGAAGGTGCTCGAGCAGGCGTTCGATCTCCTCGCTCGACAGCCTTCCCTCCTTGAACTCCGCCAGTGCCCGTCGCAGATGGTCCGGAATCATGAGCGCTTGTCGTGTCCCCGCCGGAAAGGTCGGCCCGATCTGCCGGGGCGTCGATCGGACTGGGGAGTCCTCTCGGCCCGTTCTTCGCCCTCTGCCAGCTCGAAGCCTTCCGATTTCTCGCTGGCGAAATCGGGGTTGTTCTTGCGTTGTTCCTCGAGTACCGCCCTACGACTCAGGCGGATCTTGTTGTTGCTGTCGATCTCGAGGACTTTGACCAGGATTTTGTCGCCGGGGTGGACCTCCTGGCGAATATCCCGGATTCGCCGATCGGCGATCTCCGAGATATGGAGAAGGCCTTCAGTGCCGGGAAGAATCTCCACGAAAGCTCCAAAGTCGACTACTTTGACCACCTTTCCCAGATAGGTCTTTCCAATCTGAGCGGTCGCCGTGATCTCTTCGATCCGAGCGATGGCCTTCTGTGCCGAGTCCAGGTCGGTAGCCGCGATGCGTACACGACCGTCGTCCTCGATGTCGATCTTGGTCCCGGTTTCCTCGACGATGCTGCGAATCATCTTGCCGCCAGGGCCGATGACTGCGCCGATCTTTTCCGTGGGAATGTTGATGGTGTAGATCTGCGGAGCGTATTTCGAAATCGATTCGCGGGAGATTGGCAAGGTCTCCGACATCTTCCCCAGGATGAAGAGCCGGCCTTCCCGAGCCTGCCGGAGGGCCTCTCCCATGATCTGACGGGTCACGCCCACGATCTTGATGTCCATCTGGAGCGCAGTGATTCCGTTTTCCGTACCTGCGACTTTAAAGTCCATGTCCCCGTAATGATCCTCGAAGCCGGCGATATCCGAGAGAACCACGTATTTCTCGCCTTCCTTGACGAGGCCCATGGCAATGCCGGCAACCGCGCGTTGGATCTGAACCCCGGCGTCTTCCAAGGCAAGAACGCCTCCACAAACCGATGCCATCGAGGACGAACCGTTCGATTCCATGATGTCGGAAACGACTCGGATCGTGTACGGGAACTCCTCTTCAGACGGCAGGACAGGAGAAATAGCGCGTTCCGCCAGAGCGCCATGGCCGATCTCCCGCCGGCCGGGACCCCTCAGGAAACGGACTTCGCCGACGCTGAAAGGCGGGAAGTTGTAGTGGAGCATGAAGCGCTTCGAGGATTCTCCCGTCAGGTCATCGAGCCGCTGAACGTCTTCACCGGTCCCCAGCGTAACGGTGACCAGCGCCTGGGTTTCACCTCGCGTGAAAAGGGCGGAGCCGTGGGTTCGAGGGAGGAAGCCGACTTCGGAACTGATGGGTCGAATCTCATTGAACTGCCGCAGGTCCGGCCGCACTCCTTTGTCGAGCAGATTCGATCGGAAGAGCTTCTCCATGAGGCGGTCGAACGTCCGACCGGCGATGGCCCGCTTCTCGGCCTCTTCCTCCGGAATCAGCTCGAGAATCGCCTCGCGATGCCGCTTCATGAGTTCGTTACTGGCCAGCTTCTCCTTGATGGCGAGGGCCTCCTCGATGCCTGCCGGTGCCTTTTCCAGAACGAGCTGTTCCACTTCCGGGTCGGAAGGAGGCTCGGGAACCTCCCATTTGGTGCGGTCCAGCTGGTTGCCCCACTCGGTGATGGAGGCGACGATCTCCTTGATCGACTCATGCGCCAGCTCGAGGGCTTCGAGCACCTGTTCTTCCGCCACTTCACTGGCTCCCGCTTCGACCATGACGATAGCGTCCTTGGTGCCGACGACGACCAAATCGAGTCGACTCCTACTCATCTCTTCGACTGAGGGATTCAGGACGAGCTGCTCGTCGACCAGTCCGACGCGGACCGCGCCGATCGGATTGTCGAAGGGGATCTCAGAACTGAACAGAGCCGCCGATGCTCCATTTATGGCAAGAACGTCCGGGTTGATATCCGGCTCGGCCGACAGGACCACAGCGATGATTTGAGTCTCGTTGTGGTAGTTGTCCGGAAAGAGCGGTCGTATGGGTCGGTCGATCTGCCGGCTGACGAGAATCTCCCGCTCCGTCGGCCGACCTTCTCTTTTGAAGAAGCCTCCGGGGATTTTCCCGGCGGCGTACGTGTACTCGCGATAGTCGCAAGTCAAGGGCAGGAAATCGAGGTCCGGCTTGGGTTCCCGTTCGCCGCATGCCGTGACCAGCACCACCGTCTCCCCGCACTGGACGTAGGCAGAGCCGTGGGCCTGCTTCGCCAGTCTTCCTGTCTCAATGGTGAGCTCGTGCTCACCAACCGTCACACTCAGTTTGTGAACCATTGAATATTTCCTCCGATTTCGCCAGCGATCTGGCATTAGCCTTTAGAACGGCACATTCTGTCCAATTGAGCCAGGCGATGCCCGGAGGGAACATCGACTCGCGCAATCGGACAAGAATCAAAGTCGCAGGGGGGTCGGCGAGATTCCTACTGTCAGTTGAAAGGAAGGAATTCAGACAGTTGCCCACTTCAAAGAACGATTCTCGGTTATCGGCACGCATCCTGTCAGGAGAGGCGGCCTCCACGAGCAGAATCCAAGCCGCGAACGGTTACTTGCGGATTCCCAGGCGCTCGATCAACTCCTTGTAGCGGTTGAAGTTCCGCTTCTTCAAGTAGTCGAGCAGACGTCTGCGCTGTCCCACGAGCTTCAACAGGCCGCGACGTGAATGGTAGTCCTTCTTATGGGTCTTGAAATGTTCGGTCAACTCGCGGATACGTTCGCTGAGAAGCGCGACCTGGACTTCCGGTGAGCCGGTGTCCGTGTCGTGCTGCCGAAACTCGCCTACTATTTCCGTCTTTCTGTCTTTCGTCAGCATCTCTATCTACAATCGCTCCTGTTTTCTTGCTCGTGGAAGGCGTCAATGTAGCAGATATGACACCTGAAGTCTAGCCGGGCGAACTGTTTCGACCCGACCTGCTCTGCTGTTTCCGCTCGTCCGATGCATGGGCACGAGGGTGGGCCTTACGGTAAGTCTGCAGTAGTTGTTCGACCGCCAGGTGAGTGTACTTCTGTGTAGTGGAAAGGCTTTCATGCCCCAGGAGCTCCTGAATCGTGCGCAGGTCGGCGCCGCGGTTGAGGAGGTGGGTGGCAAACGAATGCCGGAAAACGTGGGGATGCACCTTCAGGAGCAGGGCACTTTTTTGAACGTAGTTTCCGAGAGAACGCTGAATGGAACGAGCCGTAAGACGATTTCCACGGGCGTTTAGGAACAGCGCGCCCGGTTCTCTCACACTGCGGGCTCGCTTCAGAATGCGGCTACGAGCGGACAGGTAATTCTCGATGGCCTCCTGGGCCTGACGACCAAACGGGACCACCCGTTCCTTGCGGCCCTTTCCCTTGACCTTGATGAGACGTTCGCTCAGCGAACAGTCACCCAGATTGATCGTGACCAGCTCGCCGACTCGAAGTCCGGCGGCGTACAGAAGTTCCAGGATGGCTCGATCGCGGGCTCCAAGATCGGTGGCAGGATCGGGTAATGCCAGAATCGTCTCGACTTCTTCCTCGGACAATACGGTCGGGTTACGTTTCGCCTGTTTGGGAGTCCGCACCAGCCGAGCGGGATTCTGAGTGATGACCCCTTCGCGGTGTAGAAAACGGAAGAAGGAGCGGATCGCCGCCAGCTTCCTGGCCATGGAACTGCGACTGTTTCCTCTCTCATAGAGACTTCCCAGGAAGTCACGAATCGTGATGTGGTCGATGTCGCGGGGTTTGACTTCGGATCGGGCACACCCCAGATGGGTCAGGAACTCTTCGAGGTCTCTCTGGTAGCTTCGAATCGTATGGAGCGAGCAGTTCCTGGAGAAGCGAAGGTGTTTCAGGAATGTGCTCACCCACTCGTCCATCCGCCTTCAGAGTAGCAGCAACCGGCTGACGCGCCGGCTACTTCAAGTTGAGCCCCTTGAGCTTGCGATGCAGATGACTCCTCTCCATCCCGATTGCGGCCGCCGTCTTCGAAATGTTGCCCTCGTTCTCCTGCAAGTTCTTGAGCAGGAACTCCCGTTCCCACTCGTCTCGCGCCCGCTGCCACATGGAACGGGCATCTTCCGGCGCTTCCGATCCGGCTTTCAGTATCGAGGTCGGTAGATCGAGCACGCGGATTTCCTCGCGTGGAAGCATGATGGCCAGCCGCTCCACGATGTTGCGGAGTTCGCGAACGTTTCCGGGCCAGTAGTAGCGGCGCAGCGTGTCCATCGCTTCGGGCGCGAACTCCTTCTTCTTGCGCCCGTAGCGCAGACAGAAGACTTCCATAAAGTGCTCGGCCAGGAGGGGAACATCCTCGTTGCGCTGGCGCAAGGGAGGGACTTCGAAGGGGATGACGTTGAGCCGAAAGAACAGGTCCTCCCGAAACGTTCCGTCGTCGATGCGCTGCTCCAGATTCTGATTGGTTGCGGCAATGACTCGGACGTCAACCTCGACGACCTCGTTGCTGCCCACCGGTGAGAAGCGCTGTTCCTCCAGGACACGCAGCACTTTTGCCTGCGTTTTGAGGCTCATGTCGCCGACTTCATCCAGGAACAGCGTTCCCTGGTCGGCCAACTCGAACTTTCCCTTGCGCGTTTCACTCGCTCCGGTGAACGCTCCCTTGATATTGCCGAACAGCTCACTCTCGATCAATTCCTCGGGTATTGCGGCGCAGTTCACTTCTACGAACGGCTGGTCTCGCCGGTCGCTTTGAAGATGGAGAAGGCGCGCGACCAACTCTTTGCCGGTCCCGTTCTCCCCGTAGATGAGGACTCTTCCCTCGGTGGGTGCCGCAAACTGGATCTGCTGGCGCAGGGCCATCATGGGGACCGACGTTCCGATCATCACGTTCTCGCGCCGCAGGATCTCCCGGAGGTTGTGATTCTCGGCTTCGAGATGGCTTTGACTCAGGGCGTGATTGAGGACCAGCATGATCTTTTCGACCGACAACGGCTTTTCGATGAAGTCAAAGGCCCCCAGTTTGGTGGCGCGGACGGCGGTCTCGATCGACCCGTGTCCGGAGATCATGATGACGTAGAGGCCAGGGCATTTGTTCTTGACCTCCTCCAGCACGGAGATGCCGTCCTTGCCCGGGAGCCAGACGTCGAGGAAGACCGCGTCGTACGAATGCCGGTCCACGGATTCGAGACACTCCTCTCCGCTGGCCACCGCGTCGACGGCGAAACCTTCGTCCTCCAGAATGCCCGCCATCGAGACTCGGACATTCTCCTCGTCGTCAACGATCAGCAGTCGGGCTCTCATGATCTGCCTTCCATTCGAGCGGGAGTTCGACAATGAATCGTGTTCCTTTGGGTAGGTTGGGTTCTGCCCGGATGAAGCCGTTATGGTCTGTGACAATCTGACGCACGATTGCGAGGCCTAGACCGGTCCCCTTTTTCTTCGTAGAGAAATAGGGAAGAAACAATTGCTCATAATCCTCCGCCGCGATACCAGGACCATTGTCCGAAAGCTCGATGGTAACCGAGCGCCGCGCATCGTTCAAAACTGTCCGGATCTCGATTCGCCGATTCTCCTCGTCGACGAGGGCGTCCAGAGAATTGTCGAGTAGATTGGTGAGCACACGCTGGAGCTGTTCGGGATCGGCGTTTACGGACGAGATCTTGCTGTCATACTTTTTCTGAAGAGTGATCGCCGCCAGACTGCCGTTGTAGCGCTTCAAGGTTTCTTCGATCAACGCGTGCAGGTCGATACGTTCCGGCTTGCACATCGGCAACCGGGCAAAGCGGGAGAATTCGGACAGCAGATTTTTGAGGATCCGGGACTCGGTTTGGATGATACGGGAGGCCTCGTCGAGAACCTGCTGGAATTCGACCACTTGCGGAGTCGGCGTCAGCGTCGGCGCGAGCTTTTGAAAACGGCGCTGAATGCGCTCTGTGGAAAGTTGGATCGGCGTCAGGGGGTTCTTGATTTCGTGAGCCAGGCGTCGGGCAACCTCTTGCCAGGCCGCAAACCGTTCGGCTCGGATCAGCTCGGTGAGATCATCCAGAACGACCAGGTACTCGAGTTCGTCGGCGAGACGATTGGTGGTCATCGTCGCCGCGACGAAGAGTCGTCCGCCCGATGCACGTTCGAGGGTGAGCTGCTTGCGGTAGGTTCCGTAGAGCAGCGCGCGCTTCTTCATCTCCTGGAAGTTGGCGTCGAGCTGGCCCTCGGAGATTTCCCACAGCGGCCGGCTCAGAATCTCCGAGGCGGTGCGCTGAAGCATCTTCAGAGCGGAGTCGTTGGCGGTACGGACCGTCTCTTGCTCGTCGATCGTGATCACGCCCGTCGCGATGTTCTGGAGAATCGTCTCGATGTAGCGGCGGCGGTCGTCGAGATGAATGTTGGTCTTACGCAGCTCTTCGTTGGTCGCCTCGAGCTCTTGACGGTTGTCCTTGAGTTCTTCCGCCATCCGGTTGAAGGAACCCACGACGATTCCGAGTTCATCAGGCGCCCGAATTCCAATCCGATAATCGAGATTACCCGAGGCCAGTTCCCGTGATCCTTCCGCCAGCGCTTCCAGAGGCACCGTCAGGCGACGGGCGATGTAGTTGCCCAGCCAGACGAAGCCAAAGACGACCGCCAGCGTCGTCATGGCCAGCACCAGGATGTAGGTCAAGCGCAACGACGCCAGCGTCCCTTTCAGACCCTTGTAGACCTGGTTGGCCTCCGCCACGCTCTGAAGCTGGAAGGCAACGCTGCCCGGCAGCTCCTTGAAGAGCAGCAAGGATCCCGATACTCCTCCGGCGTCGTTCTCGATCGGCACTCCAATCCAGATACGGTCAACGATTCCGGGGGAGAGATTGACGGCGGGTTCCAGCCGGTAGAGGGTGCCCCCTTCGAGAAGCCGGCGATTCTCACCCAGGGGCGGAGGTTCCGGGAAAGTCCCGGCACGAAGGACGACGGATCCGGAGGAATCGCAGAGCAGCAAACCCCGGTAGCCGGCAGCCCGAGCTTCCACGAGCAGCGCTTCAGACGATGTCGCTCTCCGCTGCCACCTCTCGGCCAGCTGGCGGGCACGTGCGATCGAGTTCTGCTCGAGTTCTCGATAATACATCTGCGAGATGTTCATCGACGACTTCAAGAGCTGTTCGGAAGGAGCGCTGACCCAAGTCGTCAGATTCTGGTTGATCAGGCCAAAAGCGAGGAATGCCATGATGAGGGCCGGGAAGAGCGAGAACAGCACAAACGTGAGGATGAGCTTCGTCTTGATCCGGGAACCTGGATAGCCCGATTGATACTCGAACAACACCCGGATCAAATAGCGGGCCAGCGAGATCATCAGTGCGAGGACGAGAATGAAGATCAATGCCCAGACGAAGGCCCAAAGGTTGAAATTGCGGAGGAAGTTCTGGTTCCCTACCGAGGACGGATTCAGGAAGATCACACTCACCAGATAAGCGAGAATGAGAGCGACGAGAAGTCCCGAGATCCACAGAATCCTTTGATGAGAATTGCCTGATTTCATGGGAGAAAAACTCGGGAGGTCAAACCGGCCCGGGCCGACACGGGTCTGCCCTTGCCTCGCGCAACCTGTGATTTGAGGCGGCGCTTCATGTTATTGTCACGTATTCTAACATTCAACGGAAAGACACGGGACAGCTATGCTGAGGATTGGCATCGACACGGGCGGAACCTTCACGGATTTTGTCGTCCTCGACGGCGAGCAGCTTACGGTCTTCAAGCTTCCCTCGACTCCATCCGAGCCGGAAAAGGCGGTGCTCGAGGGGCTGGGGCGTCTGACGGAAGGTCGGGATGGGTACGCCTTGCAGCATGGCTCGACCGTCGCCACCAACGCCTTCCTCGAACGCAAGGGCGCCCGCTGTCTGCTGGTCACGAACCAGGGTTTTGAAGACATCCTCGAGATTGGCCGACAGAATCGCCCCGAGCTCTACAGACTCAGCAGCTCGCGACCCGAGCCGCTCGTCCCCGAGCGTTACCGGATTGGAATCAAACAACGGACACTCTGGGACGGGACGAGCGGAGTCCCTCTGGAAAGCAAGAGTCTCGACTGGCTGCGAACCAAGGTCCAACAGCTGAAGCCCGAAGCCATCGCAGTCGTGCTGCTCTACAGTTACCTGGATCCGACCAGCGAGCTCCGGATCGGAAAGGCGCTGACCGATTTCGAGGTTCCCATCTCGCTCTCTCATGAGATCCTTCCGGAGTTTCGCGAATTCGAGCGAACGTCGACGACGGTCCTCAATGCCTACGTTCAGCCGATCATGACGCACTATCTATCGGGGCTGAGAGGAAGCGAGTTCGTGCAAAAGGGTTCGCTGACCATCATGCAGTCGAATGGAGGTTCGATCTCTTCCGAGTCGGCGGAGCGAGAGCCCGTCCGCACCCTGTTTTCCGGGCCTGCAGGGGGTGTCGTCGGTGCTTTCGAAGTTGCCAGGGCCGCGGGTTATGACAAGATCATTACGCTGGATATGGGGGGGACCTCCACCGATGTCTGCTTGTGCGACGGCCGCATCGAGACGACCAACGAGTGTGTGATCGATCATCATCCCGTCTCGATTCAAACCATTGGAATCCATTCCGTCGGCGCCGGCGGCGGTTCGATTGCCTGGATCGATGAAGGAGGTCTGCTGAAGGTCGGACCCCGTAGCGCCGGGGCCGAACCAGGTCCGATCTGCTACGGGAAGGGCGAGGAGGTGACGGTCACCGACGCCAACGTCTTCCTGGGGCGCCTCGATCCCGACTTCTTTCTGGGCGGCGATATCAGGCTCTATCCGGAGAAGATCGGGCCGGCGCTCGAAGGGCTTGCGGCCAACCTCGCCCAGAATACCGACCATGACTGGCAGCAGGCCGAGATTGCAGAAGGTATCATCCGCATCGTCAACACGCAGATGGAGCGTGCTCTTCGGGTCATCTCGCTTCAAAAGGGGCACGACACACGTGAGTTCACACTGGTGACCTTCGGCGGAGCGGGAGGTCTACACGCTTGCGAGTTGGCTCGTTCCCTTCTGATTCCCAGAGTCCTGGTTCCGATGCACCCTGGCGCTCTGTCGGCCTTGGGCATCCTCCGTGCGGACGTCGTCCAGGACGCGTCCCAGACCCTCTTGATCACCTCCTCGGATGCCGATCTGGAATCTCGCTTGGAACAGGGGTTTGCGGATCTCGCGGGCAAGGTAGTCGCTCGGTTGGAGGAGCAGGGCTTCAGGCGCGAGGACCTGGAACTCGAGGAAAGCGTGGACGCCCGGTATCTGGGCCAGTCGTACGAGCTGAATGTCACCTATTCACCCAAGGTGATGGAGGATTTTCACCGGCGGCACCTTCAGGTCTACGGGTACTCGAACGACGGTCTTACCGTTGAAATTGTCAATCTGCGCGTTCGCGGTCGGGCTCGCTATTCGCTTCCACCCCTCCCAGAGTTTCCTGTCGAAGGTCCGGAACCGGCGGTCGATGCCCTGATTCAGGAGAAGCAGGTCCTGGATGGAGCTCAATCGCAGCAACTGAAGTTCTACGTGCGCTCCAAGCTTTGCCCCGGCAATCGTCTGCAGGGGCCGGCGGTCGTTCTGGAGTACAGTGCCACGACCTGGATCCCGGCGGGATTCACGGCGGAAGTCGACACCCGGCTCAACCTCATCATCGAACCTCAGGTTGCCGAAGCGTAACTGTAGTCCCGAGGGATTCTTTCGCGCGAGCAATTGAGCCAGATCGTCCATGATGACACTGCTTCCACGACGTCCAGCGAGGCGGAACTCGTCACACGCATTGGCCATCCCTCCCGGCACCCGGCACCCGGCACCCGATTGCGTCAGCTCTCCGCGAACAAGCTATAGAGAAGGATGCCTGCCGCAACCGAGAGATTGAGGGACGTAACCTCTCCCCTCATGGGCAGCCGGATCAGGAAGTCACAGTGTTCTCTGACCAGCCGACGCAGCCCGCGATCTTCGCCGCCCACCACGATCACCAGTGGGGCGGAACGATCGATTCCACTCGAATCTTCGCTCCCGCGCATGTCTAGCCCGATCCTCCAATAGCCCGCTTCTTTCAGCTTCTCCAGCGTCTGAACTACATTGCCAATCCGGCCGATGCGAAGGTGGAGTGCCGCACCCGCGCTGGTCCGCACGACCGTCGGCGTGACTCCGCAGGAGCGGCGCTGGGGAAGCAACACCGACTTGATACCAATTGCCTCCGCGGTACGGAGGACCGCCCCCAGGTTGCGGGGATCTTCAACTCCGTCGAGCAGCAGAATGCGCTCTGGTCGGGCTGCCAGAACTTCATCGAAATGGACCAGGGCGGCCTCGGTCACTTCCGCGATCACGGATTGATGGCCGCGCGTTCCGGCTTTACGAGTCAGGGCCTCGGGTGGCTCGAAATGGACAGGAATGCCCAGCTGGCGGGCCCGGTCGATGATTTCCTGCAAGCGCGGATTACCGCGTTTGCCGGCCACGCTCACGTTTTCGACGTGAGCGCCGGACGCTGCCAGTGCTTCCAGAACCGAGTTGACGCCGAACACGATCATGGTCACTTCAAGAACGGCTTCGGACACAGGCGACGCAGAGGAGACCGGGATCGACGCTCCTCGGGCGTGGCAGTCTCAGCGTCCCATTCTCCTCTCTGTTCCATCTGTTGTATACGCCCTATTCTTCCTCTTCGTCACCCGACTCGCCGATCGCTCGGATCGCCGCGTCCACTCGATCGCGCACTCCGATCAGTGGAAACGGCAGCCCCAGGCGTGAACCCTCCTCGATCAGCGGTATCAGCCGGTCCAGTTCCGGGCCGGAACTGCGGCCGGTCACAGCAACTCGAATGGGGTGGAACAAGAGCTTCCCTTTGATGCCGGTACGCTCTTTGACGCCCAGGACCGCATCTCGATAGTCGTCGAACGTCAGGGGGCGGTCGTCGGTCGGAAGCGCCTCCCGAAAGGCCGTGATCACCTCGACTGCAGTCGGCTGAGCCAGGATAGCAGCACTTTCCGGATTTTTCAGATCACAGTCTGGAGCGAATCCCAGAATCTCCGGTATGACTCGGGTGAGATCCGAGAGTTTGTCGACATAGTTGGCTGATAGCACCAGCAGTCGTTCGGCCCAGGCACTCTGGGCCGAGGAGACGGCAGTCGCTGGGAGGACGCGCGCGTCGATCAGATAGGGGAGCGCCAAGCTCAGGAGAGCCTGTGACGAAAGTTCCCGAAGGTGGGTCCGGTTGACCCAGTTCAACTTGTCGAAGTCGAATGTAGCGGGACTAAGCTGAACCCTCCCCAGATCGAAGTCCTCGATGATCTGTTCCCTCGTCAGAATCTCGCCTTTCTCTTCGGTGGGGGACCATCCAAGGAGACTCAGGTAGTTCAACAGTGCTTCCGGAAGGTAGCCGGCCTCTCTGAACTCGGCAATGGAAGTCGCCCCGTGCCGCTTGCTCAGTTTCGTACCGTCCGGTCCGAGGATCGTTGACAAATGAGCATAAGCCGGAGGTTCCCAGCCCAAGCTCTCGTATAAGAGCAGCTGGCGAGGGGTGTTGGATAGATGACCCTCCCCGCGGATGACGTGGGAGATCCTCATCAAGGCGTCGTCAATGACGCAGGCGAAGTTGTACTGGGCGGATCCGTCCGATCGAAGCAGAACGAAGTCACCGATTTCAGAGGTCTCAACGACGATATCCCCGAAGACCAGATCATGCTGGTGAACGCTCCCTGGTCGAATCCTCAGGCGAATCGTGGCCGCCTCGCCACCCTCGACGCGTCGGCACGCCTCGTCGGGGTCCACGGTACGACACCGTCCCGAATAGTGGATGGGGCCGCCTGCTGCCTGCTGGGCTCTCCGGTCTGCCTCGAGCTGTTCCGGAGTGCAGAAACAGTAGTAGGCTCGCCCTTCTGCGAGCAGCTGCCGCGCGAATCGCTGATAGAGCTCGAAGCGCTCGGTCTGGCGGTAAGGTCCAAACGCCCCCCCTTTGCCGATGCCTTCGTCCCAATCGAGCCCCAGCCACCTCAGGTCGTCGATGAGTTGTTCTTCGAACCGAGACTCGGACCGTTCCCGGTCGGTATCCTCGACTCTGAGGATGAAGCTGCCACGCTGCTTCTTCGCCACGAGCCAATTGAACAGTGCGGTTCGGACATTGCCCACGTGAAGGAGCCCGGTCGGACTCGGGGCGAACCTGACTCGAGTCATCATCGGCCCAGTATAAACTGGCCGCGGGCTCATTGCCCGGCCGGAGCCCGAACAACGGCGGGCTGTTTCGCGCGAGTTCGATGCCTCGCGCCGCAGTCGCTCAGCCGACCGGGAAACTGAACCCATGCGGAGGCCGTCACCATCTAACCTAATGTACTTGTATCTCTCGCTGGTCTGACCGGGAATTGATCCCGCACCTGCAGGCAGGTGATGCCCGAAGGTTTCCGATCATTCCAGATGAGTGCAGAAGGAGAACAGCGTCTGCGAAGGCGCTGCAGGTTTTCTTTCGGGGGCTATGACGTAGTATGATTCCATGATCGCGCGGTGAGGGGGACGATTCAGGGTTGCCTCACGGCGCAGGGTGCACGGATTGATTGACGCATGAACCGGGCAGGCATACAATTCGGGTTCGAAGGTCCGGACCTCAAGTCAGCATGACGAGAACACGCTTTACATCCAGGATTTTGATCGCCCTGGTGTTCGTGGCGGGCTTTACTGCATCCCAGGAGGGCTTCGCCGCCACAGGATCCGGGAATCTGAGTGCGCTGCTTCTAAATGAAGCCGGGCAGCCTTTGTCCGACGTCTTCGTAACGGTCCTCAACCGTACCGCGCACACGACTTTCCCCACCCTGACCCGCACGGATGAGAGTGGGCGGATTTTCCTGAGTGACCTGGACACGGGAACCTACCAGCTGAACGTCAAGAGTGCGCAGTATCGTGATCCGGTGAGCCGGCTGATCGAAATCATGCCGGACCGAACCGCCATTGTGACCCTCATTCTTCAGCACCTTTTAGATTTCGGAGAGGACCAGGACAATCTCAGTTTCAAGGCACTGCTGAGGAATTCCGAGACCCAACGACTGATCTTTCGTGCGTTGCCGGATTTCGGTGGAACCCTGCCGGGCTCAGAGGAGAGCCGGCGACCCGTGGAAGAGGCGGTCGTTCAAGTCTATACGAATGGAAGCCTGGGGGGTGATTATGTCGCCTTCCCTGGCGACGCCGCCAGTGGAACCACCACGAACTTTGCTGCCGTGCTCCAGCCCCTGGGTGGGGCGCAGCATGTCGTCGCCGGACAGCTGAATTCCGGAGAAGAATCGCTCTGGCGGATCAAGAACATCGTCGGCTATCGGGTTAGTGACCTTCATTGTTTGCGGATGTTCCTGGGATATGGCCGCCTCAGTTTCGAACAGCCCAGTCTGTCGCTTCTGGCCGATCCGAATGCGGAACCCGACCATGGTGAGTTTGCCGCGCTGCCGAGTACGTCCCAGCTGCTCAACATCGGCTTCGAGGACAACTGGCAGTTCGGTCCGGCGCTGACCTTCACCTGGGGTCTCGAGCTCGATCGGGTGCGCGGGGGACATGAATCATCCTTCATCAACCCTTCGGCGAACGTTCAGTACAGGGCTACGCGCTCGACGACCGTCCGGTTGACGCTGGCTTCGAAGCGGAGCACTGCGGCCAACACCGTCATGCTTCCAGACGGTGAGCCGGTGAGTCTGGCGACGCCGGTGCATATCGCCCGGCTGGGAGATGAAACCCTGTTCGGTACCGGCCGTCACTGGCTCGGCTCGGTCACCCAGAACCTGACGCCCGATTCTCAGGTCGAATTCGCGGTCTTCGACAATCTGATGTTCGGCGGGGGGTTCCCGGTCGTGGCGGTGCTCGGCAAGCACGCGGACACCTCGGTGCTTCCCGTATCCGACGGCAAGACCGAGACTCGGGGTTGCCGTCTCTCCATACGACACTCGCTCGGTGAGAACCTGAAAGCGGAGGTGTCGTTCGTCAGCGCGTCGGCACCCGGCCTGATTGCTGCTCCGACGGAGTTGTCGCATCTCCAGTCGAGCGTCGGCCAGCGCTCCTATCATGGCATCGCGACTCAATGGGAGGCCTATATTCCAGCTTCGAAGACCCACGTGACGACGCTGGTCCAGGTGGTTCCGGACGGCAACCCGCTCGCTACCCTCGATTCCTACTCGGACGTCTATGACACCGGCAACGAGGGGGTCAACGTCTTCGTCCGCCAGATCATTCCGTTGCCCCAGGAGTTGCTGAAGTTCTTCGGACTCGAATTCTTAGCGCCTCAACGAGTGGAGGCACTGTTTGACGTTCGGAATCTCTTCAATGATGATTCGGGAACGCTCCAGCTGGCCTCGGGTCAGGTCCGCCTTGTGCAGAGCCCTCGCTCCATACGCGGTGGTTTTGCCTTCAAGTTCTAATCGGCTTTTGTCCCCTCCTCCACACCGCGGGACTTTCGAGTCCCTCCAGCGAGTGTCTCGATCGAAGAGCTGCCGATCCAAATTTGTGAATGCGTATCCATGTATTTGAATTACAGGGCAGTACGGGAATGGCTCGAACTCCTCCAACACGTAGAGAGGGAGCTTGGCGGGCAGGCTCTTGCAGAGAACTTCCGCGGACGACGGACAACTGGCACTTAACGTGCTTGTGGTTGCGTTTTAAGGATGTTTATGCCTGACGTGTCTTAAGGACGAGCTTTGATGATGAGATCAGGTCGAGTAAGAACACTACTGATTCTCATTGCTGCCCCGCTACTCGTCTATCTCGCGCTTGTCAACATTGCGGATCGAATCACGTGGAAGGTACCTTCGGACGGCATCCCATGGGCAGAGGGGAAGGATGGCGTCGAAGTCGCGGCCGTCTCCGGGATTCAGCTGCCCCCCGAGGTCTCGCCTGGGGACATTCTGATCGATATCAACGGCATTAGGGTCCGATCCCTCGACGACTACGCCGAAATCACCGAGGTCCTGACGCGCGGCGTCAGAAAGTCCGTGGTTGTCGACTATACCTTTCGTCATGCCGGCACTGCGGGGGAGGTAACGGTCCCGGTCGAGCTGACCGCAGCTCCGCAGATTGGCGTCACGGACATACCGTTGATCCTGGTCGCCTTCGTCTTCTTTTCCGTCGGTGTATTGACACTGTTACGCAACGCACGTGCTGCAGGCGCCCACCACTTTGCAGTGGTTTGCCTCGTTGCCTTCATGCTGCTGGTGTTTCGGACATCCGGCAGGGCAGACACATTCGATCTGCTGGTCTACTGGCTTGCGGGCTCGGCTCTTCTTCTGTTGCCGCCGTTGTTTCTGCATTTCGCCTTATGCTTCCCGGAACCGGTTGCTGTGCTGCGGCAATGGCCCAAGCGTGTGTACGTCGTGTACGCCCCGGCCGCCGTTCTGGGTCTGATCCAGGCGGTATGGTTCACGGGTCGCCTTCAGGTGTTCGGTTTGGCGCGAACTCATCGCGTGGAGTACGCTTTCGACAAGGTGGAGCTCGTCCAGTTCGTCGTCTACTTCGTGCTGGCGGCTCTAGTCTTCATGAAGTCGCGCCGGCCAACGGCGACCGTGGTCGAGCGCAAGCAGTTGCGGTGGATCGCATCCGGCTCGCTGCTGGGAATCCTGCCATTCGGGCTCATGTATGCTGTGCCTTACCTGCTTGGTCTGCCCGTGGCTCATTGGATGGAAGCATCCGTCCTTTCACTCGCTCTGATTCCCTTCAGCTTTGGATATGCAATCTCGAAGTTCCGTCTTGCCGACGTTGATCTGATCTTCAAGCGAGGCGCAGCGTACGTCGTAGCGAGTTCGGCCTTGCTTGCCTTCTATGTCGCTGTGGCCCTGCTGATCGGGAGGACTGTTCAGAATCTGTCGCCGCAGTCCAGTTTTCTGCTGCTGGCCGTGTCCGCTTTGGCCGTGGCTGCGCTGTTTGCCCCGTTACGCGACCGCATCCAGGAAACGCTGGATCGCTATTTCTACAAGGACCGATACGGCTATCGGCGATCGTTTCAGGACTTCGCCCGCTCGCTGGGCTCCGAAATCCAGCTCTCCCGCCTGACCGAGAGAATGACTGACCGTATCCAACGAACGCTCGACGTCTCACCCGTGGCGATCTTCTTGCGGGATGAGCGGACTGCCGGAGAATTCAGGCTTCAGACGGCTGCCGGTTTGGTTGCGTCGGACCAGCCTTTCACTCTTCGCATCACTGGACCCGTTCTCTCCGAACTGGCCGGTGACCGGCTGGGATTCCATCTGGATGCGGGAGGCGAGGATCTTGCACCCGTTCGTGAATCCCTCAGCCCCTGGGGTATTCAGTATGTCGAGCCTCTGGTCGTGCGCGGAAGACTGATCGGTCTTCTCGCACTCGGACACCGCCCCGACGGAGACTATCTGACCAGCGAAGACCTCGAGATGGTCTCCGGGTTGGCCGGCTACGCGGCGATCGCCATCGACAACGCAACGCTGTATCACTCGCTCGAATCCAAAGCCGCGGAACTGATGCAGTTGCGCATCTACAGTGACAGCGTCATCGAGAGCATCAGTCTCGGGGTGGCGGTGGTGACAGCGGAAGGCAGGATTACGGTCTGGAACGGCGCCATGTCGGAGCTGATGGGAATGACACGCGAGTCAGTTCTGAATCGGGAGATCAGTGAGGTACTTCCATCTGGGCTGGTCGATGTGCTGGCTCGGATCGCCGAGAGTCCCGAATGGCTGGTCCAGGAGGTGCGCCGCGGCTACAAGGTTCGTCTCGATTTTCCCGACGGACAAGCAAAACTTCTCAACATCACGTTGGCACCCTTTATCTCGCCGGAGAGCTTCAACACGGGAACACTGCTGATCTTCGATGACATCACCCAGAAGGTCCGGCTGGAAGGCCAGTTGCAGCAGGCCGAACGATTGAGTTCGATCGGTTTGTTTGCCGCGGGGATCGCCCACGAAGTCAACACGCCGCTGGCGGGCATTTCGAGCTACGCTCAGATGTTGCTGGATGAAACCCCGAAGAGCGATCCCAATCGAGAGTTGCTGGAGCGAATCGAGCAGCAGTCCTTCCGAGCCTCGGAAATCCTCAACAACCTGCTCAACTTCGCGCGATTCTCCGAGCGCGATTTCGAGGAGGTCAACCTCAACAACCTGATGCTGGACACCCTGTCTCTGCTCGAACATCAGTTCAAGAAGAGTGCCGTGGAGGTGGATCTCGACTTCGAGCCCACGCTCCCCAAGACCCTCGGCAACGGAGGGAAACTCCAGCAGGTTTTCATGAATCTGTTCCTCAATGCTCGGGATGCGATGCCCCGGGGAGGTCGGCTGAAACTGGTCAGCCGGAGTGTGAACTCCGAACTCCTGATTCAGATTCAGGATTCGGGAACCGGGATCTCACGCGAGGATATTCAGCGGATCTACGATCCCTTCTTCACGACCAAGGCGGTTGGCGAAGGGACGGGCCTGGGCCTCTCTGTTACCTATGGTATTATCCAGGAGCACTCCGGAAGGATTTCGGTTGACAGCGTGGAGGGAAAAGGAACCACATTCTCCCTTTACTTCCCGTTGAAGCGAGTGCACTGAGGCATCCGTTTTCGTGGCGAGTCCAACCATTCTCCTCATCGACGACGAGGAAATCATGCGGGAGGTGATCTCGAAGCTTCTCGCGAAGGACGGGTACCGTGTCTTTACCGCCTCCAACGGCGATGAAGGTCTGGAGCGTCTCAAGGAAGAGACGGTCGATCTGGTGTTGCTCGACCTGATGCTGCCCGGAAAGAGCGGGTTGCAGGTGCTCGATGAGATTGCGGCATTCGACTCCGATATCGTCGTCGTGATGATCTCGGCCTATGCCTCGATCGAGAATGCCGTGCAGGCGACCAAGGCGGGAGCCTTCGACTTCATCACCAAGCCGTTCAAGAACGACGAACTGCGTCACATCGTCCGCAACGGCCTGCGTCGGCGTTCTCTCGAGATCGAGAACCGGCGGCTCAAACAGACGCTCGAAAAGCGATATTCCTTTCACAACATCATCGGCAAGAGTGAACCGATGCAGCGGGTCTTCGATTTGGTCGACCACGTCGGACCCAGCCGGAGTACGGTCCTGATCGTTGGTGAAAGCGGCACCGGCAAAGAGTTGATCGCCAAGGCAATCCACAACAGCAGTCCCCGGAAAGACAAGCCCTTCGTGGCGCTCAACAGCGGAAGCATCCCGTCCGATCTCCTCGAGAGCGAGCTGTTCGGTCACGTCAAGGGTGCGTTCACTGGAGCGGTCGCGACCAAGAAGGGTCTGTTCGAGATCGCGGATGGGGGAACAGTATTCTTGGATGAGGTTGGTACCGTTCCGCTCCAGACTCAGGCCAAGCTCCTGCGCGTCATTCAGGAGCGGGAATTCCGCCGCGTCGGGGGGCTCGAGAACATCAAGGTCGACGTCCGGATCATTGCCGCCACGAACATCGATCTGCGCGAAGCCGTCGAGGCGGGGGGATTCCGAGATGATCTCTACTATCGCCTCAACGTGATTACGGTTCATCTTCCGCCCCTCCGTGATCGTCCAGAGGACATTCCCCTATTGGTCGAGCACTTCCTGAAGCGTTTCTGCGAAGCCAATCAGAAGCCGATTTGTACCTTGGATCCGGCCGCTCTGCGGCTGCTCATGGAGCATGACTGGCCCGGCAATGTCCGAGAACTCGAGAATGCAATCGAGCGGACAGTCGTGCTGGCCCCCGAGGATGGAACGATCCGTGAGAAGGACTTGCCGCACGATATCCAGCAGTCTTCGAACGCCGGTCTGGGCCGGATGCAGTGGACTGACACGGGTGGCTCCCTGCGCGAACGCGTCCTGGATTACGAGAGGAATCTGATTCTGACGGCTCTCAAGAAGACGGACTGGAATCAGAAGCGCGCAGCCCAGCTTCTGAAGGTCAATCCGACGACGCTGAATGAGAAGCTGAAGCGCCTCGACATCACGATTCCCTGAACCCACTCGTTTCGCACTCCCCTGAAGAATTGTGTTAATTTGATCTTTTAGAGGTGCTGATTTCGTCTAATGAGCGAGGTGTTTCGTCTCAGCGAGGCGATGATCAACCGCCCGACTCTTAACGGAGGGTACGAACTTGTTTGTAGCGATAGGGTCACTCTGGCAGTACTTCAGTCAGGGTGGTTTGATGATGTGGCCGTTGCTTGCCTGTTCCATTCTGGCTGTGATCTTCATTGTCGAGAGGGTCATTGCCTACTATCGGGTCAAAGGTGATACAGCGGAAATCGTAGCGCAGGTGCGAGAGTCGCTACTACAGCGTCAGTTGCGACGAGCCATTGAAGTCTGCGAAACCTTCGATCACCCGGTCGCGGTGACCTTGAAATCGGGACTCTTGCGCTTCGGGAAGGCCCATGAGGAGATCGACAAGGCCATGGAGAGCGTCGCTCTGCATGAGGTCTCGAAGCTCGAGAAAGGCTTGTGGATTCTCGCGACGATCGCCAATGTCGCTCCGCTGTTCGGCTTTCTCGGAACGGTCACTGGAATGATCGCATCGTTCGAGGCTCTTGCTGAAGTCGGACTGGGCAATCCGGAGGCGGTTGCCGGTGGTATTTCTGAAGCTCTGATCACGACCGCCACCGGGCTGATGATCGCGCTGCCCGTTCAGGCCGCCTACAACTATTTCAGCAACCGAGTCTCCCAGTTCGCTCTCGACATGGAGATCAGCTCTTCAGTGCTCCTGGAGACCTTCAACGAGATCGAAGTCGATACCACGGAAGCAGCATGAGGCTCCGCGATCAAGTTCGAACGATCAAACCGACCGTGCCGACGGCCTCGATGGCGGACATCGCCTTCTTGCTGATCATCTTCTTCATGCTGACGACCTCGTTCTCTCCCGAACGTACGAGCGTCAAGTTGCCGGAGTCGGTAATGCGGACGGAAGTCTCCAAGGACGCTGCGATCGTGGCAATTGCCGGAAACGGGACCATCATGTTCACGAGCGGCAAGGAAGACGCGGTTGCCCTGTCGGGGCCGGATGATCTGGGCAAGCGCACCAAAGAGCTGATCACGCAGGTCCCGGACAAGGAATTCGTCATCAAGGCGGACCGTGACGCCAGGTATGAGTGGATCGATCAGGTTCTCGACGCCCTCAGGAAGAATGGTGCTCGCAGGATTGGCTTGCTGACCCGGCCGGAGCCGATCCCGCAACAGGCGGCGGGGGGTTAGCACGATGGATCTGAGAAACCGACGCAGATTTCGCCGATCGGCGGAAGTTCCGACCTCCTCGATGGCGGACATCGCCTTCCTGCTGATCGTCTTTTTTATGTTGACGGCCGTCTTCGCGTCCACCCAAGGGCTTCAGTTCCAGTTTCCGAGCGACAATCCGAACGACCTGAACGTGCAACCCGAAGAGGCGATTCACATCAAGATAAGCGGAGAAGGCCAGTATCTGGTGGACAAAGTTCCCATGACCCTCGGGGAACTCGGGGGATACATTCAGGGAAAGATGCAGCAGAATCCCGCAAAGCCCGTCATCGTCCAGACTCTTCCGGAAGTACCGTACCATTCGATGGTCGATGTATTCGACCTGCTCAAGCAGCTGAAGGTTCGGAACATTTCCATACCGACTGAGACGGAGATTGCACGCTGGAAGGCTCTGGGATACTTCGAGTGATGCGAACGATCAGACGTATGACGCTGACGTTTCTCGTGGTCGCGCTGACCCTGCCCGTTCTGGGTTGGGCCCAGGGAGATTTCGAGAAGGGGATCTCCTATTACAAGCAGGGCCAGTACACCAAAGCAGTGCAGGAATTCGAGCAGTTGGTCAAGGCTGACCCGAAGTACGAATCCGGCTATCGTGTCCTGGGGGATTCCTACCTCAAGCTCCATCAGTACGACAAGGCGGTCGAGGCCTTCAAGCACGCGGCCGACCTGAATTCCAAGAATTTCTCCTCTTTTCTGGGAGCTGCTGTCGGCCAGTTCAATCTGGGCCACTACCAGGAAGCCATCGATACGCTCGAGAGTGGTAAGGCGGCAGCCAAGGCGCCCAAAGAACGCTATCAACTTTTCCAGCTGCGGGGTTCGAGCTATTACAACCTCAAGGAGTACACGCAGGCCGTGGCCGACCTCGAGAAGGCCGTCTCGATCCAGCGTGGAGGTTACAACGACGTCCTTCAGCTGGGGCTGTCGTACCTCGAGCTCGGGAACTACGCAAAAGCACAACTGTACCTCGAACAGGCTGCGGCTCTCGGTGATGATGGCGGCAAAGCACGTAATTTCCTGGAACGTGTCGACTACCGCCGGGCCCTCGCCGCAATTCGGCAGGAGAAGTACGCCCAGGCATCTCAGACGCTGACGCAATTCGTGAAGGCGCACCCGAATGACGCCGAAGCCTGGTACAACCTTGGCCTCGCACAGCTCTTCAGCAAGCAGTTGGATGACGCGCGAAAGAGTTTCGAGAAGTGCACGAATCTCTCGTCGTCGAACGCGGATGCCTTCCGTAGACTGGGTTACATCAACGAAATCCAGAAGCGCTACGAGGCCTCATTGAAGAACTACAGGAAAGCTCTCGAGCTCAAGTCCGATCCCTCGGACCAAAAGAGCATCCGACGTGTGGAGGAGCGGATCCGCCGCCAGAAACAGTCGACAGGCTGACGCTCCTGACAAGGCCGGTCTCGCAGCAGCGTGGGATCGCTTTAATCCACCTATTATCAGTTGTTTCCTGGATATTCACGAAGGGCCTGAGTGCTCCCCGTTTCTGTTGACAGCCCCAGGCTCCTCTGGCAACATGGCGAGCCATGACTGTGCTTGAGAAGTTTCGTGAAAGAGCAAAGCGAGATCCGCAACGGCTCGTGTTCCCGGAGGGAGCCGACCTTCGCATCATCAAGGCCGCAGAGCGAATCGCCGCAGAAGGCATCGGGTTCCCGACATTGATTGGGAATCCAAGTCAAATCAGTGCCGCTGCGAAGGCGAACGGCGTCTCGATCGATCGAGTCGCGATCGTAGAGCCTGAGTCTTCTCCCGACTTGGACCGGCTGGTGCAACTCTATTTCGAGAAGCGTCGCCACAAGGGCGTCACGCTGGAAGAAGCGCGCGAGTATATCAGTGACGAGGCGGCATTCGGTGCGATGCTGGTTTCCGACGGTCTATGCGACGGATACGTAGCCGGCGCGGTTCGGACCACTGGAGATACGGTCAGGGCAGGCATCCGGTGTATCGGCCTGAAGGCAGGCATCTCGATCGTCTCGAGCTACTTCATCATGGTGCTGCCGGACCCGAAATGGGGAGTCGACGGCACCCTGTTCTACGCCGACGCCGGAGTCGTCCCGGACCCCACCCCTGAGCAGCTTGCCGACATCGCAATTTCGACAGCTGAAAACGTGCGCATTTTCCTCGAGACGGAGCCTCGCGTCGCCTTTCTCTCCTTCTCGACAAAGGGAAGTGCGAACCACCCGCGGGTCGCTAAGGTCCGGCAGGCGGTGGAAATTCTGGAACAACGCGAGCCCGGCTTCGTTTTCGACGGCGAACTGCAGGGGGACGCTGCTCTCGTCCCATCGGTGGCATCCCGAAAGGCGCCGGGCAGTCCGATTGAGGGTCGGGCCAATACTCTGATCTTCCCCGATCTCGATTCCGGCAACATCTGCTATAAGTTGACCCAGAGACTGGCGGGTGCCGAGGCTATCGGACCGATTCTTCAGGGCCTGGCCAAGCCGCTCAACGACTTGAGTCGTGGCTGCAACGTGGACGACATCGTCAATGTGGCTGCTATCACCGCCTTGCAGGCGGCAGAAGGAAAGAGGAAGCATGGCGACCATTGAAATCGTCACGGCAAGAGAGATCTTCGACTCGAGGGGGAACCCGACAGTCGAGGCCGATGTGATTACGGACGAGGGAATCGTCGGCAGAGCTGCGGTTCCTTCGGGCGCTTCGACCGGCGAGCATGAGGCGCTGGAACTCCGTGACGGAGACAAGCAGCGGTTCCTCGGCAAGGGAGTGACCAAGGCTGTCCGGAACATCGAGGAGATCATCGCGCCGGCCGTCGTCGGCAGATCCGTGTTGGAACAGATCGAACTCGATGAAGCGATGATCAATCTCGACGGAACCGAGAACAAGAAGAAACTGGGGGCCAACGCGATGCTTGCGGTGTCGATGGCGGCCGCCCGGGCGGGCTCGGACACGGTAGGTCTGCCGCTGTTTCAATACATCGGTGGCGTCAATGCTTCCGTTCTACCGGTTCCGATGATGAACATCCTCAACGGAGGAGCTCACGCCGACAACAATGTGGACTTCCAGGAGTTCATGATCATGCCTGCGAAGGCCAACTCATTCCGGGAAGCCCTGCGCATGGGAGTGGAGACCTTTCACAGCCTGAAGACGGTGCTTTCCGGTAAAGGCTACAACACCGCGGTCGGGGACGAGGGCGGATTCGCACCGAACCTGAAATCCAACGACGAGGCGGTGGAGGTCATCCTGAAGGCAATCGAGAAGGCGGGCTACAAAGTCGGCGAGGACATCGTCCTCGCGCTCGACGTGGCGGCCAGTGAGTTGTACAACGGCAAACGGTACGTCTTCAAGAAGTCGGGTGGAGCCAAGAAGAGTGCGGAAGACATGATCAAGATCTACGAGAGCTGGATCAAGCAGTATCCCATCTACTCCATCGAGGACGGTCTGGCCGAGGATGACTGGAAGGGCTGGCAGAAACTGACCAGGGCCCTCGGCAGCCGTGTACAGCTGGTCGGCGACGATCTTTTTGTGACCAATCCGGTACGCCTGCAGAGGGGCATCGACGAAACGATCTGCAACTCGATTCTGATCAAACTCAACCAGATCGGAACTCTCACGGAGACCTTGAGGACGATCGAGTTGGCCAAGGTCAATGGCTACACGAACGTCATCTCGCATCGCTCGGGAGAAACCGAAGACAGTTTCATCGCCGACCTTACGGTAGCCACCAATGCAGGGCAGATCAAGACCGGCTCTGCGAGCCGAACCGATCGCATCGCCAAATACAATCAACTGATACGGATCGAAGAAGCGCTTGGAACTCAGGCGCGTTTCTACGAGCTGAAGAACCGGTGAGACAAGTTTCCGGCGTTCTGATTACTTTCAACGAAGAGACGAAAGTCGAATCGGCGCTGGAGAGCCTTGCTCCTGTTTGCGATGAGATCATTGTCGTGGACTCTCTCAGCACCGATCGGACGCCGGACATCTGCCGGCGTTTTGCCGACCGGTTCGTACAGCGCGAGTGGGCCGGCTATCGAGACCAGAAGCAGTTTGCCGCCGATTTGGCGCGCTCGGACTGGATCCTCAGTCTGGATGCGGACGAGCGGTTGAGTGCCGAACTGCAGGAGTCTCTGAAGATCTGGAAGAAGGAAACGAGTGAAGGTCCGGCTGGTTTCTATCTGCCGCGAATCAGTTTTTTCCTTGGAAGATGGATCCGGCACACGACCTGGTACCCCGATTGGCAACTGCGCCTGTATCGCAAGTCCGCCGGGCGCTGGGTGGGAGGTCACGTGCACGAGAGCGTCGCCGTCGACGGTCCAACGGATCGTTTGAGTGGGCACATCGAGCATTTCACCTATTCCTCCCTGTCGGAGTATCTGAAGCAGCTGGAGCGATTCAGTGAATTGGCCGCGCTCGATTACTGGGAACACGGTCGGCGAGCCGGGTTGGGACGGCTCCTGCTCTCTCCCCCTCTCGTCTTCTTGAAGAACTTCCTCATCAAGGCGGGGTTTCTGGACGGCATGCCGGGGCTGATGGTCTCTTTCCTGGCCGCGACCTCGACCTTTTTCAAGCTGGCCAGACTCTGGGAACTGCAGCTCGAGGGAAAGGAGCGGGTTCCGCCGATCCGAAAACCGGGAGCGAGCCGTTCGTGAACCGTCAAGAGTCGTCGGTCATGCCGAGTCCGTCGAAGCAGGTGGCCAGGATTCTCTACGTCGATACCGAGCGGCTATGGCGCGGAGGTCAGGAGCAGCTGCTCGGACTCATGTCCGGCATGCAGGCAAGAGGGTGGGGGATACTGCTTGCCGCGCCCGCCGAGTCACCGCTGGCCGCAAGGGCGGCTGCCACGGGAATCGATATCGTTCCTTTTCAACAAAGGGCCGAACTGAGCCCGCAAGCCCTGTTGCGACTGCTTGGGATATTGCGCGGGAACCAAGTCGACATTCTCCACTTCAATACTCCCACCCCCATCATTGTCGGGGGAGCTGCGGCACGCCTGAGGAAGATCCCCGTGGTCGTCGCTTCCAGACGTGTCAATTTCCCTCTGAAAACGCGCCTGAGCGCCGTCAAATACAATCTGCTCCTCGACCGCGTCTTCACTGTCTCGGTGAGTATTCTGAAAACGCTCGTTCAGGGTGGCGTCAAGCCGATGCTGGTCGAAACGATCTACGAAGGCGTGGATCTGGATTGGATCGACTCGCTGACGACGGACTTCCGACTGCCCAGGAAACCGGGAATCGTACTCGGTACCGTAGCCCATCTCAGCCCAGAGAAGGGTCATCGGACGCTGCTCGAAGCCGCTCGTCTGCTGACTGAACGCGGTCTGGTCTTCCATCTGGTACTCGTCGGGGAGGGACGTCTCCGCCCAACCCTCGAAAGAATCGCCCAGCAGTTCGGTCTCGAGGACCGCGTGACCTTCACCGGCTTCAGGGCCGACAGCGAAGCGCTCATGCGCCAATTCGATGTTTTCTGTCTTCCCTCTCTCTCTGAGGGACTGAGCTCCGCGATCCTGGCGGCGATGGCCAGTGCACAGCCGGTTGTTTCAACGCGCGTCGGCGGGATCCCCGAGCTGGTTCGGGAAGACGAGACCGGCTACCTGGTCTCTCCCGATGCACCGGAGCAGCTGGCCGCCGCCCTGGCACGGCTGATCGTTGATGAAAGCCTTCGACGAAGGCTGGGCCGGGCCGGAAGGAAACGGGTCGAAGCTCACTTCACGTTGTGCAACAAGCTGGATGCGAGCGAGACGGCCTACCGTCGATTGCTTGATGAACACAGGGTTCGCTAAGATGAACTCTTCATCCTAAGACTCGCATACCCGGAGTTCACCGTGTCCATACACCTGGTCGCCAGCAACAAGAAGGCATTTCACGATTTCGAGATACTCGACCGGTTCGAGGCCGGGATCGTGCTCCAGGGAACGGAGGTCAAATCGATTCGGGACCATCGGCTGAACTTCAAAGACAGCTACGCCCGGGTCGTGGACGGCGAAGTCTGGCTGGAAGGCTGTCACATCAGCCCTTATGTCCACGGCAACATCCACAACCACGAACCCGAGCGACGAAGGAAACTCCTTCTCAACCGCAAAGAAATCAACAAGTTGCTCGGTGAAGTCACGAAAGGCGGCTTAACGATCGTTCCGCTCAAAGTCTACTTCAAAGAGGGGAAAGTCAAAGTCGAGATTGGCCTGGCTCGCGGGAAGCGGCTCTATGACAAACGCGAAACGGCTCGACGCAAAACGATCGAACGTGAAATCGAAGCTGAACTAAAGCGTCGCTGACCCGAACTGGCTCACTCGTCGTCCGGAAGATAGTCAAGCTGATCCTCATCTCCCTCGTGCTCCTTGTACATGTACTTGATGGAGTGCTTGGGTATGAGGAGGTTCGGCTCTGTCTCCCGATTGACCTTGAGGCAGTTCTTGTCGTACCACTCGATAGCGCCGTGAATGATCTCTCCGTCGACCAGGCAGACAACCATCGGCGTCTTGTTGGCCATCTGCTTGAGGTAATAGTATTCTTCGGCGCTGGTCTGTTCCGGCGGTACACGCTTGCGTTGCGTTCGGGCGTACTTGGACTGTTCCTGCTCACGTAGCTCGGACAAGGACGGGCGGATCAACTTTCGGTTTACCATGGATATGCTATTCCTGATCTTGAACTGGCATCAGCTAGAATAGAATCACGCAGGGAAGCCCCTCGAAATTTGCCGTATGGTACCACCGCCTCTCTGTTTTGACAAGAACAAAAAGGTTAGAATGGGGAAAGTTGAGATGCGTGTTTACTTCCTTGTGCTGTTTGGCTTGGTTCTCTTGACCCAGGGCGTCGTCGCGCAACAGACCGAGTCCGGGAAAAAGCCGGTTCTCATTCGCGATGAGGTCAACAAGAAAGGCGCCAAAGAGCCCACGAAAAAGGTACTGGTTCATGATCCGGCTCAAGCGCGGAAGAGCGTTTCTATCGGTGACTTTTACTTCAAGCGCGACAACCTAGATGCCGCCGCGGGTCGCTACAGAGAAGCCATCGACTTCAACCGCCAGTGGCCGGTTCCCTACGAAAAGCTCATCAAGGTGCTCAGGGAACAGGGGAAGCTGTCAGACGCCCTGGAAGTCTGCGACCTGTTCGCGCATGAGAATCCCGATGCGAAGCAGGTGAGCAAGTTCCAGGACCTCAAGCAAAAGATCGAGTCGGAGAAGAAGCCCTAGCTGTCGCAATTGCGACAATTGCTTTCTTCGAGGTCCTCGGGCGTCGCGTAGTTGAGGCAGCACTTCAGACGGCCACACATTCCCGAGAGTCGGTTGAGATTCATCCCGAGCCCCTGACGTTTCACTGTCTTGACGCTGACCGAGGCGAGCTCCTTCAGGAACTTCTTGGAACAGTTTTCCCCCAGCCCGCAACTTCCCAATCCACCGATGAGACGGGCCTCGTCGCGCGCACCAATCTGCCTCATCTCAATGCGCGTCCGTAGTTCTCGGGCAAGATCCTTCACGAGTTCCCTGAAATCGACACGGTGGTCCGCTGTGAAATAGAAGATCACGCGACTGCCGTCGAACAGATACTCGACCTTGGACAGTTTCATGGGCAGGTCGCGCACCTTAATGCGCTTCCGACAAAGGCGAAACGCGAACTCCTCCTTCTCCTGCTTCTTCTCGTTCAAATAGAGATCACGTTCCGTGGCTTTCCGCAAGACCTTCTGCAGCCGGTTCTCGCCGAGGTTGTCCGCATGCCGGCCGTGGACGACAATGCCCAGCTCTACTCCTCGATCGGTGGCAACGACACAGCGATCGCCGGGTCGCAAAGCCATGTCATGGGCGAGAAACTCGAGGACTCGTTTGTCCTGTTGGAATTTGACCGTAATGATCTCGATCATGCTCAAACCTGCTGCTTACCTCAGTATAGGGGATTTCACCCGGCACTTCTCGTCCGGTCTCTCCGCCGCTGCGCCCTCCATGCCTCCAGCCATAGCATCTCGAAACACATGCGTGGGTTGACGTTTCGGCTCACATCTCTCTTTGATTCCGAAATGGAATCGAGAAGTAAGCGCAACCCCGGCAATTCCATATTTGCCGCAAGGTCCTCGAGGGGATGGACGCGATCGCGATTCACGATCCGTTCCGGGGTCCCGACCTTGATGAAGTAGATGTCATAACAGAGTGTCTGCAGGGTCTCGAGCAGCCGGTCGGTCTGTTCCCGATTCCGCAACGCCGACCCCAGGGTCTTGCCTTCGCATGTCTTGAAGACGACTTCGAAGCGCTCCTCCTTCAGCCATCCCGTCAAGAGCTCGAGAAGCAGGTCTCGGTCCCTGATCAAGCTCTTCAGATCGATCTCCAATGCACGGCCCAGACTCCCGGCGCTGAAGCTGGCCCGCAGATCCGGACAGTCGAGTTTGGTGTTCTGGCGCAGGTACGCTTCGATCTCATCACGTCCGATCGGTTTGAACGCAAAGTGCTGGCAGCGCGAGCGGATGGTCGAGAGCAGGCGATCGGGGTAAGCGGTGACGAGAAACAGGTGAGACGTCGCCGGCGGCTCCTCGAGCGTCTTGAGAATGGCGTTCTGAGCCTCCAATGTCAGCCGCTCAGCATTGTCGATCACGAACAAGCGCGTCCGTCCTTCAAAGGGCAGATACTGCACCTCCTGACTCATCTGCCGCATTTCCTCGATCTTGATGTGGGGTCCGGGCTCCGCCGGATAGAGGCGAATGTCAGGGTGGTTGCCGGCGGCGGCCTTGATGCAGGAGGCGCATCTTCCGCAAAGGTCGTTCTCCGAGGGGGAGGAGCAATTGACCAGGGACCCGAGCAAAAGTGCCGCGGTCTTCTTGCCGATTCCGTCCGGGCCCGTCAGCATTGCGGCAGGCGGCAAAGAGCCCGACTCGAGCAGTGCCAGAAGGTCCTGGTTTCCGATGATGTCGCGGAGTCTGCGGGGCCCGGTCATGGCAGAATTCTCGGAAGGAGTCGATGCTTGAGTCGTTCGAAGACGGCGTCGACGGATCCCTGACCGTCCACCACGATGAACCGCTGTGGTTCGCGGTCAGCGAGCATGAGGTAGCCTTCTCTCACCCGGCGGTGGAAATCCAGTTGTTCGGCCTCGAAACGACCCAAAGGATCCCCCGTCTCGGCGTTTCTCCTTCGGGCCCGTTCGAGACCCAGCTCCACCGGAAGGTCGAACAGCACGGTGACGTCCGGCCTGGGAATCTGCAGGAGAGAAGCGATTTGGTCGGTCAGTTCCACCCCGATTCCCCGTGCATAGCCCTGGTAGGCCAGAGTCGCATCATGGTAGCGATCACTCAGTACGAGGAGGTTCTGGTGAAGCGCCGGTTCGATCACCTCCTTGAGATGCTGGTACCGGTCGGCCAGATAAAGAAGCAGTTCCGCCAAAGGTTCTCTGGGCGCTCCTTGGCTATGCAGAAGAATCTGGCGAAGCTCGTTGCCGAACCTGGTCCCGCCCGGTTCGAAGGTGTGCCGAAAAGGCAGGTTCCGCCCCCTGAGGAATTCGCAGAAACGCTGCATTTGCAGCGACTTGCCCGACCCCTCCGTTCCCTCGAATGTGATGAATTTAGCTGGCTGAGCTGCGCTGTCCGTCACGGTCCTGCCTATGGTACCACCAAGGTTCTGCGGGCTAAGCAAACCCATCGGGTATACTGAGCCCGTGAGCGGCCTGGAATCCAACCTCGCACGAATTCGTCGTGAGATCGAAGCAGCGGCCCGACGATCGGCTCGAGACCCGTCATCGATTCGAGTTCTGGCTGTCTCCAAGACCTTCCCGGCGGAACGCGTGGTCGAGGCTGCGGAGCTGGGACAGACGCTTTTCGGTGAGAACCGCGTCCAGGAGGCCGAGAGCAAGATCCCAGCGGTAAGGCGCCCCGGGCTCGAATGGCACCTGATCGGTCATCTTCAATCCAACAAGGTCCGTCAGGCGGTGCGAATCTTCGACGTCATCCAGACTGTCGACAGCCAGAAGCTGGCTCACCGCCTCGACCGCATCTGCGAGGAACAGAACAGGAAGCTGAAGGTCCTGATCCAAGTCAACATCGGTGAAGAGGAACAGAAATCCGGCATTGATATCGGAGACGTAGAAGAACTGGTGAGGATCGTCACCCCACTCGAACATCTGGAGTTGCGCGGGTTCATGGCCATTCCTCCCCTCTTCGGCGACCCCGAGCTCAGCCGTCCCTATTTCCGCCGTCTCGCCGCCCTTCGAGCCCAGATCGAGGCCCGTCTCGACCTCTCATTCCCTGAGCTGTCCATGGGAATGTCGTCGGATTTTTCCGTGGCGGTCGAAGAGGGGGCGACGATCGTTCGGATCGGCACGGGAATCTTTGGTGAGCGAGACTGACGGTAGTCGATGACGACTCTACATCTCTTCACACAACGGGGGCAGCTCTGCTTGCAGATCCACCTGCAACCTCGGGCTTCCAGGGATGAAATCGCCGGTCTTCACGGCGAGGCCCTCAAGGTGCGTCTGACCTCCCCACCACTGGAAAATCGGGCGAACCGCCATTTGGTTGAGTTCCTGGCCGGGATTCTGGATCTGCCCAAGTCACAAGTCAAGATCGTGGCTGGACAGCGAAGCCGAGCCAAGACGGTGGCGGTCAGCGGGATTTCCGAAAGTGAGCTGGCCCACCGCCTTGGCCAATATCTGGTATAATATCGCTCTAAACACACAATATCTTGTTATTGGAATCCGTCAGAATGTCAGATGAGCTCTCTAGAATTGGCCTCACGTTTCTCAACCGAGGCGCCAATTCAATTCCGGAGGAGCTATGAATAAGCCAGAACAAAAGGCCGAGCCGTCTGAGGGGCTCAGATTCGAGAACTACTTCTCGACGCCGGACGTGCATCCTTTCGAGGAGGTGGAATGGGAGATCCGGTCTGCCGAGATCAAGGATTGGAAGACCGGGAAGGTGGCCTTCAAGCAGGAAGACATCGAATTCCCCAAGACCTGGTCGCAGCGAGCCACCGACATTGTGGCGAGCAAATACTTCAGAGGACGGCAGGGGTCGCCTCAACGCGAGCGTAGCGTTCGGCAGATGATCGGGCGCATCGTCGACACGATCACGAAGTGGGGAAGCGAGTCGAACTACTTTGCCTCGGACAAGGACGCTGAAACGTTCAATCATGAGCTGACCTATCTGCTCGTGAATCAAATGCTGGCCTTCAACTCACCGGTGCAGTTCAACGTAGGAATTCAGGAGCACCCTCAGTGTTCGGCCTGTTTCATCAATTCGGTCGGCGACTCGATGGCCTCGATCATGCAGCTGGCCAGGACCGAAGCCATGATCTTCAAGGGAGGTTCGGGCTCCGGTGTCAACCTCTCCAGAATACGCTCTTCCCGGGAACCGCTCTCGGTCGGGGGGGTCGCGTCCGGGCCGGTTTCCTTTATGCGGGGTTTCGACTCCTTTGCCGGAGCCATCAAGTCCGGTGGAGCGACTCGCCGGGCCGCGAAGATGGTGATTCTGAATGCCGATCACCCCGACATCCGCGAGTACATCTGGTGCAAAGCCAAGGAAGAGGAGAAGGCACATCGCCTCATCGAACTCGGCTACGATGACTCGATCGACGGAGAAGCCTACCAGAGCGTCCAGTTCCAGAACGCCAACAATAGCGTCAGCGTCACGGATGATTTCATGCGGGCGGTCGTGGAAGACCGCGACTGGCAGACCAAAGCCGTGACCAGCGGAGAAGTCCTCGACACCTATAAAGCTCGGGACATGATGCATTGGGCGGCGGAAGCGACTTGGATTTGCGGGGATCCCGGGTTTCAGTTCGCGACGACGATCAACGACTGGCACACGTGCCCAAATTCAGGGCCGATCAACGCCTGCAACCCCTGCTCCGAGTATGTGTTTCTGGATAACTCCGCCTGCAATCTGGCGTCTCTCAACTTGATGAAGTTCGTCGATGAGGAATGCAGCTTCGATGTGGATGCTTTCCGGCATGCCGTGCGTACGGCCATCGTGGCGCAGGAGATCATCGTCGACAATTCGAGTTATCCAACGCCGGAAATCACACGGGTCAGTCACGATTTCCGCACATTGGGCCTGGGCTATGCGAATCTCGGTGCCCTGCTGATGGCCCGCGGCCTTCCCTATGACAGCAACCGGGCACGAAATCTTGCGGCCGTGATCACGGCGCTGATGACGGGGGAAGCCTACCGGACTTCTTCTCAACTCGCACAAGTTGTCGGGCCGTTCGAGAAGTTCCACGAGAACCGGATCCCCATGATGCGGGTTATGCACAAGCATCGGGATGCGCTTTCGAAGATCGACTCTGCCCTCGTACCGATGGATTTGCTCCATTCCGCGATGGAATCCTGGGACGAGGCCATCGTCAGCGGGGCCGACCACGGATATCGAAACGCACAGGTGACGCTCCTGGCGCCTACCGGAACCATTGCCTTCATGATGGACTGCGACACGACTGGGATAGAGCCCGATTTCTCCCTCGTCAAAGTCAAGAAACTCGTCGGCGGCGGTTCCATGAAAATCGTCAACAACACAATTCCGTTGGCCTTGGACCGCCTCGGGTACGACGCACAGGCCACCAAGAACATCCTTCGTTACATCGAGGCAAACGAGACGATCGAAGGTGCTGCGGAGTTGAAGGACGAACATCTGCCGATCTTCGATTGCGCCGATCGGACCGATGGAGGGAGCCGGTCGATCCATTATCTCGGGCATATCAAAATGTGCGGCGCCGTCCAGTCGTTTCTCTCCGGCGCGATTTCCAAGACCGTGAATCTGCCGAATGAAGCGACGGTCGAGGAGATCATGGACGCGTACATTGAAGCGTGGAGGTCGGGGGTGAAGTCGGTCTCCATCTATCGGGACGGCTGCAAAATGGTTCAGCCTCTCTCCAATAAGGAACGGCAGGCCAGGACGGTACCGGCCGGTCCAATACACCGCAACATGCCCAAAGACCATCCGGCCTTCCAGCACGAGTTTCGCATCAAGGGTTTCAAAGGTTTTCTGACGATGGGCATGTTTCCCGAGGACAACGAACTCGGCGAAATCTTCATCAACTTCGCCAAACAGGGCTCGACCCTTCAGGGTTTGGCCATGGCTTGGGCGATCGCCCTCTCGATGGGACTGCAGCGCGGAGTTCCGCTCGAGGACTATGTGCGCATGTTTGCTCACATGAGCTTCGAGCCGGCCGGGTTTACCGACAATCCGCAGATCCCTTTTGCCAGCTCGATTCCGGACTATGTCGTCCGCTACCTGGCCTCCAGGTATCTCAGGGAAGAAGCTCAGGAGGCACTCGGCATCCACAGCGTGAAACCGAACGGATCTGTGCAGCAGGGGGTCCAGGTGAAGTTCCCAGAGGCAATCGCGACGAAAGATAGCGCCACCGAGCGCCTTCTCTCAGAAGCTCGGAAAGCGGACTCCCCGACCTGTCTCAGCTGTGGCAACCTCATGCAACGCAATGGCAGTTGCTACGTCTGCACCGGTTGCGGCAGTACTTCGGGCTGCAGTTAGGGAGAAGAAGAGCAGGACCTATAGGACAGAATTCGCGGCCGCAAGCCAGAGGGGTTTTGTGTCCTATAGGTCCCTGTCCTATACGTCCTATTCCTGATTGTTCCCTATCTCAAGAACGGGAAGCTGAAATCCTTCGAAATCCCCACAATCAAGCCGGTCGACGGATCAGTGTCCAAGAAACCCACGAGGAGCGCGGCGTCCCAGTACAGACCGGCCGCGTTGATCCGGGCTCCCAAACGAAGTCGTGACTGATCCTCCGTCCCGTAGCCGCCGGGACCGGTGCGCCCGTACCAGTCGCCCATCAGAGCAATCTCCGAACTGACCGGATACTCTGCTGCCAGACCGTACGTCAAGAGGTCATCCTGAGCGCCCGGAGAGAGCGGATCCCCAAGGATTGCCAGCCCCGCATTTCCGATGAGAGTCAAGTGACGAAGGTGCTTCTGGACCAGCAACGCACTGAAGAAGTTCGTTTCGTCGTTGCTCAGCCCCCGCTCGTTGGAGGCGTTGGGGAGCTGCACGCCGAATTGGAGTCCGAACGCGGGACGGCGTCCCGATTCGTCGGCGAAGCGCAGTTTGGTTTCCATGAACAGATCGCCCACGTCGCTGGTCGAATTCCCGGAGAAGTCCAGAAGATGGCTGTTGGGGGCAGGAAAGCGCCGACTGACGTTCAGGAATTGCTGTGCGGTCCAGAAGAGGTGGATCTCCGCCTTCTTGCCCGCGCCGATGCGCAGGCTGATCACGGCCAGCCTGGTCAGATCACCTTCGAGCCCGGAAACCCGGTAGACGGCGTCCTGGAGGAAGTCGAAACCCAGTCCCGTTCGGATCCGTCCCACTGGGACCGTATCGGTTTTCTCGGTGACCAGCGGTCGGTCCTGGGCGAAGACCGCTGAGCACAACAGGATGCAGATCCAGAGGCAACTCCACCGGGGACGCATGATCTGATGGAGTCTAGTGAGTCAACGGCCGGTAGTCAACGGCGAAGCCCTCGGGAGATGCGGAAAGATCGCCCAGTCGATACTGGAGGATGGCAAGAGCGGTCACCGCTGCGGTCTCGGTCCTCAGGATTCTGGGGCCCAGGCGAGCCGCCGGAACGTTCGAATCCCTGAAAAGAGCCCGGTCCCGCTCATCCCAGCCACCCTCGGGGCCGATGAACACGGCACAGGAAGCGACGGCGCCCGTTTTGGGGAGACAGGCCTCGAGCGACTGCTGCCCCGCTTCATCCAGGTACAACGAAAACTCGTCGCCGCGATCGATCAGGATTTCTGCAAGAGGCCGAGGCTCCTGCAATAGCGGAATACCGGTCCGCCCGCATTGCTTAAGGGCTTCACGCAGGATCTTCGACCATCTCGACAACTTGCGCCCCTGTCGTTGGTCGCTCAGGTTGATTTCCGTTCTCGAGGTGAGCATGGGCTGGACCTCTGCCACCCCAAGCTCAACTGCCTTCTGAAGCACCCACTCGAACTTGTCTCCCTTGATAAGAGCCTGAACGAGGCGGATTCGGAGTGGCGACTCCCAAGTCGTTGAGGATTCCTCGAGCAGGGTACCGACCCAATCCGACGCATCGCGGATCAGACGACACCGGTAGCGGGTTGCCGGTCGCAGTATCGCTTCGAAAGTATCTCCCTCGTGCAGCCGCAGGACCCGTGTCAGATGATGGACGTCCCCTTCGTCGAAGTAGACTCGGTCGCCTTCCCGACGCTGCGCTATGACTCTTCGCATTTCCTCAACAACCAGCAAGCCCAGCCGTTCTTTGTCCACTGTTCACTGCAGCGCAGGAAGTTCCCCTTCTCCAGGTCTTCCTTCACGCGGTCCGCTTCATCGAGGGTGAATCCCGATGCAATCAAGTACTTACCGGTGCGCCGAATGAGATCGTCGGCCAACGAGGAGAGGATTGCCGAGGTCAGATTCGCCAGGATCAGATCGAATCGGCCCGTCAGAGATTCGATCTCACCCGCAAAGAGAACAACTCCTTCGACGTTGTTCTTCCGGAAGGTCTTCGACGCCGCTTCAACGGCCAGCGGGTCCGCGTCGAAGGCGACCATGCGAAGTCCCGGGCCGAGCTTTGCCGCTGCGGCTGTCAGGATTCCACTGCCCGTACCGACATCCGCGACGCTCTCCACATCCGGCACGATGTCCACCATGGCGACGAGCGCCAGTTGAGTCGATTCGTGGGTGCCGGTACCGAATCCGTGCCCCGGTTCGATCAGGATGTTGACCGGATGGTCATCGGATCGCTCTTCCCACGGCGGATGGATCCAGAATGTGGAGTTCACTTCGAATCCGGTGAAGGTGCGATTGTACTCTTCGATCCAGCGGGCGCTGTCATAGGCGATCGAGTGAGCCTCAATCGAAACATCAGTCGCCGAACTCGAGATGGCGGAGCGCAAGCGACTGCAGACTTGCTCGATGTTCACATCCGGCTCGAAATAGGCCAGGACTCGTCGGCGGCCTTCTTCGCCGAGTTCCTCGAACCCGATGGAATCCAGCTCCCACAGCAAGCGGGTAATCAGGTCTCGCTGCTCGACGGCAAAAGCGATATCCAAGCAGTGATAGCGTTCCGCCGTCATGATGAGAAAGAGTCTACCCGAAGATGTCGCGAACTCGATCGAAGAAACCTTCGCTCTCCTCGCCCTGTGTCGGCTCGGGAAGTTCAGCCGCCAACTCCTCGAGGAGTTCTTTCTGGCGGCTCGTCAATTTCATGGGCGTCTTGACGACGATTCGGATGATCTGATCGCCTCGCCCCATCCCATTGACATTGACTACACCCTTACCGCGAAGCCGGACGGTCGATCCGGACTGAGTACCCGCTGCCACTCGGAGTCGATGATCACCCTCGAGCGTCGGCACCTTGATCTCCGCTCCGAGCGCCGCCTGCGTAATCGATATCGGGATCTCGCAGTAGACATCATCGCCCTGCCGCTTGAAGAAGGGATGCTCCTTGACCGAGATCACCACATAGAGATCGCCGGCGGGTCCATTGCCGAATCCCGCTTCCCCCTCACCCGGAACGCGCAGACGGGAACCATTCTCCACGCCGGCCGGAATTCGAAGCTCGAGGATCTTCTCTTTCTGAATCATGCCCGTACCACTGCACTCACTGCAGGGCTTCTTGATGATGCGGCCCGTGCCGTGGCAGGTGCTACAGGTTCGGCTGATTGCGAAAAAGCCCTGCTGAAAACGAACTTGCCCCCGCCCGTTGCAGGTCGTACAGATCGCGGTTCCCTGCTCGGGGTCGGCACCTGTTCCCTGACACTTCTGGCAGGGTCGAGACTGGGGGACCTTGATCTTGGCTTTGGTCCCGAAGACCGCATCCTCGAAATCGACCTCCAGGTCATAACGCAGGTCGGCCCCTCGCTGTGACTGGCCGCGCCGCCTCCTGGAGCTTCCGAAAATGTCTCCGAAGCCGAAGAAATCACCCAGGATGTCGCTGAAGTCCGCGAAAATGTCGGGATCGAAGCCACCAAAACCGGCGCCGCCCACGGCTGAATGACCGTAGCGGTCGTACTGGGCGCGCTTTTGTGGATCGCTGAGGACGCTATAGGCTTCCGCTGCTTCCTTGAACTTCTCTTCCGCTCCCTTGTCACCCGAATTCCGATCGGGGTGAAACTGGACGGCGAGCTTTCGGTAGGCACTCTTTACCTCTTGAGTAGAAGCGCTGCGATCCACTCCCAAAACTTCATAGTAGTCGCGTTTCAAAAGTCAGTCCTCTGGATCCCAAATCCCCACTATGTCCGAGATCAAGAGTCCTTCGATCCGGACTCGTCCGAAGGCATAGCCACCTTGACCTGGGATGGGCGAAGCAGCTTTTCTCCAATCAGATAACCCTTGCGGAATTCCTCGACGACCTGATTGTGCTCTTGATCATCCGCGACCTCGCTCACGATCGCTTCGTGAACATTGGGATCGAAGGCAGAGCCGACACCAGGGACTTCCTTGACTTCGTGTCTCTCCAGAAACGACTGCAGCTGCCTGAGCAGAAGTGCGTAGCCGTCAACATACGTTCTGCAAGGTTCCGGAACCGTCTGTTCCTGCATGACTTGCAGACCCTTCTCGCACGAATCGACTACGGGAAGAAGTTCAGCGATCACATCCGCCCGAACGTTGTTGCGAACTTCCTCTTGCTCCCGCATCACACGTTTTCGGTAGTTTTCAAACTCCGCCTGCTTCCGCAGGAGCAGATCATAGTACTCGTCCCGTTCCTTCTTCAGGGTGTCTTCAATCGAGGCCTCAGACTCAGCCGATTGATCCTCCGACGCATTCGAATTCGCAAGGTCGTCCGTCGACACGGAATCCGCCCGCCGGTCGAACTCCATGATCGAGCGTTTCTCGATCTTCGCGGATTTTTCTTTGTCGATTTTTGCCATTGAATCTCATCCCTAGGGTGTTCACATCGGGTCAATGCGTCACACCGGCTTCCTTTGCGTTCACTATCAACAGATTTTTAAGATCCGAAGGCGGGAGATGCAAGGTTGCTTTGCCGCGGATTCAGTTCTTCTCCATCAGCTGACCAAACAGCTTCGCTACGTAGTCTACCAGACTGATCGCTCGGTCGTACTCCATGCGAGAAGGGCCCAAGATGCCCAGCGTGCCGGTCATGTGGCGATCATACTGATAGGGAGATGTAATCAACGTCCAGTTGCTCATTCCCGGGATGTGCTCTTCGAGGCCGATCGTAACGCTCGGTCGATCGGCTTCCGTCGACAGACAGGCGACGATGATCTTCACCAGTTGCGATTTGCGCTCGAGCGTCTCCATCAAAGAGATCAGGCGATCGAGATCGTCGTCTCGCAATCGGTGGATCACCCTTGAAGTGCCGTCCAGAAAGACATCCGGTTCCTCCTCATCCGCCGCGTCGTCCCTGGACAAGGTCGCAGATCCGAGCAGAATGACGTTGCGCAGTAACCGGTCATACAGGGCTCGCTCTTGAGACATGAGTCTCACCAGATCCCGCCGAATTTCGAGCAGATTCCGACCGGCGAAGTTCTCGGTGAGATACAGGCTGGCCTGATTGAGTTCTTCCTGCGTGAGAGCACTCTCGAGACGGATGAGGCGGTGCCGCACGAACCCGGTGCGGCTGACGAGGATGACCAGGATGCGCTCGTCGGAGAGCCTCACGAACTCGATATGTTTCATCACCGCTCGAGAAATAGGGGGAGCCAGGACGATACCGATGTTGTTCGTGTAGGTGGACAGCAGCTGGGAGGCTTTGGACATCATCTCGTTCGGGTCCCGCTCCTCCTCCAGGGAGCGGCGAATCGCTCCGCTTTCCGCCGGGGACAGATCCTTCGAGCCGAGCAAGTGTTCGACGTAGAAGCGATAGCCGGCTGCCGTCGGGACTCTGCCGGCTGAAGCATGTGGGTGAGTGAGAAAGCCGCCCTCCTCGAGATCGGCCATGACAGTGCGAAGGGTAGCCGGGCTGAGCTTCTCCCGGTAGATCCGCGACAGACGACGCGATCCTACCGGTTGACCGACCCGGATAAACTCCTTGATCAAGGTCTTCAACACATTGCAGGATCGTTCGTCGAGTTCCTGTGGATCTGGTTGCCGAAGCATGTCGAGTCGACGTCCCGTCAACTTTCTTCTTACCTCTCTAAACACTATAGCGCATCTGATCCCACGTGCCACATCCGAGTGTGAAAAACATGACAGATCATCGATTCACCCGTTGACACTTGAATTCCGGAGGCTTACAGTGAGGAAGGTCCGCAGGGGGGCGGATCGTTGGAGCTGGTTAGGTTTGTTTCTGCACCGAGTTTTTCCTGCCTGTCGATCGAATCCCGGGATGATCACGAAGTCTGTTGTTCATCCTTGCGTCACTTCTCTGGGTAGCCGGCTGGGCAAGAAATGCACGGGAGGAGGGGAGAATCGATGGGCAACAGAAGAATCTTCGTAGGTGGTTTACCCTATTCGGTTTCCGATCGTCAGCTGGAGGAGCTTTTCTCCACCCATGGCGCTGTGGAATCCGCCCGGATTGTAACGGATCGCATGACCGGTCGATCACGGGGCTTCGGATTCGTAGAGATGGGTTCCGAATCCGAGGCGGGCGAGGCCATCGAGAAGCTGAATGGGACGCAGTTTGGCGGCAGAATGCTGACGGTCAGTGAAGCCAGGCCGCGGAACGAGAACCGTTTTAGTGGTCCTCCACGAGGTGGGCGCGACCGCTGGTAGCCGCGAGCCGCAGTTCACTGAGCCGAGTCGGCGTCCACTGGTCCCTGATATGTGATCACGGTGTCGATGATGCCGATCTCGACACGGCGGTTCTTGGCCCGGTCTGCTTCACTGGTCCCCTTGACGAGTGGGTTGGATTTACCGAAGCCCTTCGTGGAGATGATAGCCGGATCGATGCCGGCCTTGACCAGGTAATCGCGGACCGCCACTGCCCGCCGTTCGGATAGAGTTTGGTTGTATTGGTCTGTCCCGATGTCGTCGGTGTGACCAAATACTTGGACCCTGTACCCGCTCGACGTGAGCAGTATGCCGGCGATGCGGCTGAGGAGTTCTCGCTCTTCGGGGCGGAGTTCGGCTTTGTCGAAGTCGAAATTGATGGTGTCGCTGCCCAGGCTCATCAACAACCCGCTCTTTGTTCGCCGCGTACTGGCAATTCTGTTCAAAGCCCTCTGCAGACGGCTCATCTCCTCGTCCCGCTCGCGCCGGATCTTGTCGAGTTCGGCCTGGGCGCGCTGAGCTTTGATCCTGGCGTCTGTCGCTGAATCCTCAGCGCTGAGTGCTCGCTCTTCGAAGACATCCCGTTCGGCCTCGGCCTTGGTACGCCCTTCAGCGGCCACCCGCGAAAGCTCCTCGGCCTCCTCGGCTTTGCGTCGCGCTGCGTCGGCCGTGCTTCGCGCTGCGGCTGTCTTCTGGTCAAGATCCGAAACCTGAACGCGCATTGCTCCTATCTGCTCATTGATCGCGTTCATGCGAGTCACCAGAACATAACCCAGGAACACCACGGCCACGAGAGTCAGGCCAAGCGCCATCCACGGCAGGATGGGGCGGCCCTTTCCTGCAAGCATCTGATCTTCTCCTGTTGGTCTATGCCGCGTTTCTCACCAGACTGCCGGTACCCGGCTTCTCTATTGTACGCGGCCACCGAAACTGACGCTCGAAACATCGACAGAGGAGCGGCCAGCTCAAAGGCCAAGCATCAGGCGGGCGATCCAAAGGTAGATCAAAAGACCCGTCGCGTCGACCAGCGTACTCATGACGGGACCTGAAACCACCGCAGGGTCTATCTCGAACCGAGCGGCGATCAGGGGAAGCAACGCACCGACGGCCGTGGCCCACAGCACGACTCCAACCGTCGCCAGAGCCACGGTGAGCGCCAAAGAGGGATTGGGTTCCCAGGTAATGGCACGCAGGAAAGCAAAGACGGCCATACCCACGCCCAACAGTATGCCGACACGGGCCTCATGCCACCAGACGCTGAAGACTTTGGAGGGGGTGATCTCCCCTACGGCCAGGGCGCGGATCACGGTCGCCGTCGTCTGTGACCCGGCGTTCCCGCCCGTTCCGATCAGCAGTGGGATGAAGATCACCAGCGCCACCATCGCCTGGAGTTCGGACTCGAACATCCTCATGACCGAGCCGGTCAGAGTGGCTGTGATGAACAGGAGCAGGAGCCACCCGATACGCTTGCGTGTAATCGTGAGGGGAGAGGTTTCGAGGTAGCCGCGCTCCAGAGGTTCGGCCCCGCCGAACTTCTGGAAGTCCTCCGTCCCCTCGTCCTCCATGACCTGCATGATGTCGTCGACCGTGATGACACCGACGAGGCGTCTCTGATCGTCCACGACAGGAAGGCCGAGAAACCCGTAGCGACTCATGATCCGGGCCACCTCTTCCTGATCCATGGTGTCGCGCACGGCCATCACATCGTCGTCCATGATGTCCATGATCCGAGTACTCGGTTCGGCCACGACCAGTTCGCGGAGGCTGACGACGCCGCACAGGCGGGCCTCCGTATCAATGACGTAAAGGTAGTAGACCTCTTGGGCGTCGGGCCGCCTGCGCCGCAGCTTCTCAATGGACTCCTGGGCCGTCATCCGACGACGCAGAGCGAGAAAATCGGAGGTCATCAGACCGCCGGCGCTTTCCTCCGAGTGCACGAGGAGCGGTCGTACCTCATCGGGATCTTCGAGCGATGCGATGAGGGCCTCAGCTTGAGCGGGGGCCAGCTCAGACAAGACGTCTGCGGCCTCATCGGGTTCCATCTCTTCCACGATTCGCACCACCGTCTCGTGGGGAAGGGACTCAATGAGTTGGGCCGCCTGCTCGTTATCGAGCTCTTCCAGAATGTCTGCGGAAGCTTGAGGCGACAGCTCGGGAAGCAGCGCAACCTGTTGCGAGTCGGCGAGCTCGGAGAAGACCTCGGCCTGGTCCGGAGGGCGGTACATCTGGATGATCTCCGCGGCACGCGCGAAGTCGTCTCGCTCCAAAGCCTCCCGGATCTGTTCCAATACCTGGTCCACTAGATCCATAGCCGAAATCCTCCGGTCCGGGCAATACTCCCCTGATTATAGAGATCAAAGCTCGATGCCGCTCGGAATTGAAGCGAAGTTCATGCGAACGACGTTCCGCCGAGGGCAGGCATCCGTGCATGTCTCGGCACTTCGGCAACTCAGGTCCTGGAGTGCGAGGTGTCGCCATTCCGCAGGGCTCCCTTCCCTTCTTTCTTGCCAGAGCTCCGTCCGGACCGCTATAATTGCTGCGAGCGCAGACGCTAACCCTTTATATGGTTTGAGTTATACAGATCCCCAGAGAGGGTTCGATTTTGTGTGGGCCGTCCAAGTGAGACGGCACCCAGTTTTTTTAGAGAAGCTTTTCGAGTGTGGTGAGCGGTAGGCCCCATCTCGACACCGGAGAAACGGTTCCGGACTCGGTCAGGAGCCCCGGAGAATCGAGGCAGAGAGTGCATTGTGTTTCCCGGAGTTCGATCGGTCGGATCGATGTTTTCCTGCCGGGAGTCGGCCCGCCTGTGACGCGGTTTCTTTCCGGCTTTTGCTGAGCCCGTGCGTGCCGACACCGCTGATACTCCTGTTTTCCGCCACTAAACTACCGGACGGCTTCTCCAGGGAGACGGGCGAATTGTGCCTGTCTCGAGGAGAATGTGATGGCCAAGGAGCTCATCGTCAGTGCGACTAGCCTGGAAAAGAAGATCGCCATCATCGAAGACGACCAGGTTACCCAGATTTTTGTCGAGCGTGAACGAAGTAGAAACATCCTCGGCAATGTCTACAAAGGACGTGTCACTCGCGTGCTTCCCGGGATGCAGGCGGCCTTTGTGGACATCGGGCTGGAGCGGAATGCATTTCTCTATGTCACGGATTTCTTCGAAGACTACGAAGAGTATGGCGAGCTCTTCAAAACGGCCGGCACCGGCGTAGAGGATCTCCTCGAGGACTCCGAAAAGCGAGGGGAGCGCCCCTCCGGTCGGCGCGGGAGACGAGGGCGCAAAGGCGGCGAACGGCGGGAAGGTGAGGGGCGAGTATCCCCTCCGACTGAGGTCGCTGAGGACGGAAAGAGCCAGTCACCGGCTCCGGCCGAGGCCGTGGGTAGTGAATCCTTAGAGGTCTCTGTCGTGTGCGCCCCGATGCCAGTCGATGCACTTCTGCAGGGCGTGCCAAGGATCCTCCCCGAAGAGCTGGAGCTATGGGCCTCACAGCCGACGGCCCGTGCGGCTCCCGAAGAGGACTATCCTGAGAAACCCGCAATCCTCCCAGATCGACTCGACCACGTCGCCCGGCCTGCGAGAGGTCGTTCGTCAGGGCGACCGGGGCGCCGCCGGCCTCCCAGACACAAGGCCCGGGTCGATCACAAGCCCGACGTGCTCCCGTTCACTCCTCCACGCAACGGCTCGTCGCGCCGCCGTCGAAACAGCCAGCAGGATTCCGGTCCGCTGATCGGCGATCTCTTGAAAGAGGGCCAGGAAATCCTCGTGCAGGTGGCCAAAGAGCCAATCGGCAAAAAGGGAGCGAGGATCACCTCTCACATCGTTCTGCCCGGTCGCTTTCTGGTGTTCATGCCGACGGTCAATCACGTCGGAGTCTCACGGCGGATCGAATCGGCCAAGGAGCGACAGAGGCTCCGTGAACTCATTCTGGAGCTTCGAGGTGATGTCGAGAGAGGTTTCATCGTCCGTACGGCCGGTGAGGGCAAAACGCGCGCAGAACTCCGCCAGGACATGGTCTACCTGACGCGGCTCTGGGAGCAACTGAGAGCGAAGGGTGAGCAGAGATCGGCTCCCTCGCTCCTCCATTCCGAACTCGACATGGTCCAGCGGGTCACGCGGGATTTCTTCTCCGATGAGTTTCGGGCGATCCGCGTAGACGATGAAGAAGAATACACTCGCCTGGTCGAGTTCATCAGCAACTTCAATCCGGCGATGGTCCACAAGGTCCGTCTCTACAACAAACGCACGCCGATCTTCGATGAATTCAACATCACCTCCGAGATCGAGAAGGCTCTCAAGAGCAAAGTATGGCTCAAGAACGGTGGGTACATCGTCATCAACCAGACGGAGGCGCTGGTCGCAATCGACGTCAATACCGGCAAATACGTGGGTCGGACCAATTCTCTCGAAGATACGATCGCCAAAACCAATCTGGACGCGGTTCGTGAGGTGGTCCGCCAGATCCGCCTGCGAGATCTGGGCGGGATCATCATCGTTGACTTCATAGATATGGTCGATCCGCGAAACCAGCAGCGTGTCTGGGAGGCTCTTCAGACCGAGTTGCATAAGGATAAGAGCCCCTCGAAAGTTCTTCCGTTCAACGAGTTCGGCCTCGTAGCCATTACACGCCGGCGGGTCAGACAGTCCCTGGAGCGCACCTTGTGCCAGCCCTGTCCCACCTGTGAAGGGACCGGGATGACCAAGTCCGTTAGAACCATCTGCTATGCGCTCCATGGCGAGATCCGTCGCGGTCTCTCGTCTCTGGGACAAGGTCGCGAACTGATCATCCGATGCAACCCCGATGTCGGGCAGGCCCTCAAGACGACGGAAAAGAAGGTGAGGGACGAGCTGGCGGAGATGACCGGCAAGGAAATCACGATCCTGACCGATCCGCTGATGCACATCGAGCACTACGACCTCGTCGAAGCCTAGAAGCTCTCGAGTTCCGGGTTCCGGACTCCCATTTCCCGAAGTCGCGCTCCCGCGCCTTCATGTTAAGCTTCCTTATTGTGGAAGAAGACGTGCATTACTTCGACAAGCTCGTAGAGTTAATGGACAGACTGAGGGCACCCGACGGCTGTCCCTGGGATCGTGAACAGACCCGGGAGACGCTCAAGCCGATGTTGATCGAGGAGGCCTACGAAGTCCTCGAAGCGCTCGACAGCGCCGACCCGGATGATCTGTGTGAAGAACTCGGAGACCTGCTCTTTCAGGTCGTGTTTCACAGTCGAATCGCCAAAGAGAGAGGCGAATTCGATGCCTACGATGTCTGCAGGCGGGTCTACCAGAAAATGGTCAACCGTCACCCACATGTTTTCGGCGATGCCAACTATGAGACCTCTGAAGAGCTCTTGCGGAACTGGGAGGACATCAAGGCCAAGGAGAAAGAGGCGGCCGGCAGACAGAACTCGAAAGAATCGCTGCTGGACGGGATTCCGGAAGGATTGCCGAGCATGTATCGGACCTACCAGATGACGGCCAAGGCGTCTCGCGTCGGTTTCGACTGGCCTGATCTTTCAGGTCTGCGACAGAAGTTCCTGGAGGAGTTTCACGAGCTCGAAGAGGCGGTCGCAGAAGGCGAGGAGGGCCAAGTCCGAGAGGAAGTCGGTGATCTTGTCTTCGTGGCCCTCAATATTGCGCGATATCTCGAAGTCGATCCCGAGACGGCTCTGACGGGTGCGAACTCGAAGTTCCTGCAGCGTTTCCAGAGCATGGAACGCACTTTGAAACGGCGAGGGCGGGCCCTGAAGGACGTGTCCCTGGAGGAGATGGAGAGCGTCTGGCAGGGGCAGAAAACGGCGAAGTAATACGGGCGACCAACAGAGGGCCGCCCCGGGTGAGGATCTTCCATCCGGAGGGATAACGATCATGAGCAAAGAGAAAGAACAGGAATCATCTCGATTCAAAGTCGACGATCGCCGAATGTTCACTCCGGAGGGCGAACCGGTCGGTCGCGGAGCCGACGAACCCAAGGACAGGAACCCCCGTTCCCCTGCGACGGAACCGGATAGGCCGGTCGGGCAGGAGCGAGCCGCAGAGAGGCCCAACCAGGGCGACGAAACCGTCGACTTCGCTTCTTTTGTGCTGTCTCTGGCGACGTCTGCGATGGCTTATCTGGGCGAGGTGCCCGATCCAGCGAGCGGGAAAAAGGTGGAGAATCTGGAGGGCGCCAAGCAGATGATCGACATCCTGTCCATGCTCCAGGAAAAGACCAAAGGGAATCTGGAAAAGGACGAAGATCGTCTGATCAGCAGTCTTCTCTATGAGCTTCGGATGAAGTATCTCGGCAAGGCTCGGGTCATCAAGCTCTAGCCCGAATCCCGGATCATCCTGCCTTGGCGAATTCGAACGAGCCGGATATGCGAGTGACATTTCTCGGAACGGGGACCTCGCGCGGGATCCCTGTGGTCGGTTGTGACTGTGCCGTCTGCCGATCGGCTGACCCCTGCAACAACAGGCTCCGCAGTTCGATCCTCATCGAGAGCGACAAAACGATTTTGGTTGATGCGTCGGTTGACTTTCGCCAGCAGATGTTGAGGGCTCGGGTGCACGAGCTCGACGCAGTAATCTTTACCCATCATCACGCCGATCACATTCTGGGACTGGACGACGTCTTTCCCTATACCGTTCGCTCCGGAAAGGCTCTGCCCATCTACGCCAACGCGGGAACCTTGCATGAATTGCGTTTGACGTTTCGTCACCTCTTCACGCGCAACCCTTCCGGCGGGGTTGCACGCATCGAGCCTCGCCTCGTCAGCGAAGATTTTCAGATTGGGAATCTGACATTCGAACCGATCGATGTGCTGCACGGCAACCTGACCGTTCTTGGAATCCGCGTGGGACGATTCGCCTATCTGACGGACGTGAATCGGATTCCTGAAGCGAGTCTGGCCAGGCTGCGCGATTTGGACTGTCTGGTCCTCGACGGGCTGCGCTTTCGAAGGCACCCGACCCATTTCTCGATTCAAGAGGCCGTCGAAGTCGCAGGCGTCATCGGGGCCCGCAAGACCTACTTGATCCACATGTGCCATGAAGTCGACCATGCGAAGACCAACCAGTCCCTTCCCCCGGGGATGGAACTGGCCTACGACGGCCTCGTGCTGACGTTCGACGGTACTTCAGGAGTGGCCGGCCCGGATCGTCGGAGTACGGACGCGAAACCATGCAGGTAGTCTCCGACCTCGATCGAATCGCTCCTGCGCTCGCCCATCCGGTCATGGCGATCGGTGTATTCGACGGTGTCCACCGCGGTCACCAGGCAGTCCTGGGCGAGGTTGTCGCGCGGGCCCACGCCCGTGCGGGGACGGCCGTGGTCCTGTCCTTCTTTCCCCATCCTCAAAAAGTGATCGCATCTTCGGATGCGCCGCCTCTGCTGCAGACCTTCGATCAGCAAGCCGAGCTGTTGGAACAACTCGGCCTCGACCTTTTCATACGGCTGCCGTTTACGCGTCAGCTCTCGCTTCTCTCTCCCCAAGAGTTCGTCCGGGACATCTTGGTCCGGACGGGGATTCGCGAGGTGCTGGTCGGCGAGAATTTCCGTTTCGGGCACAAACGGGCCGGCGACTTCTCGACATTGCTGCGACTCGGTGAGGAGTGGGGATTTCGGGTTCGCAAAGCACCGATCGTTGTGTTCCGCGGTGCTCGAATCAGCAGCACGCGGATCCGCAGTCATTTGAAGCGCGGGAGCGTGCATCTGGCCAAACGGATGTTGTCCCGGCCCTACGAGATTCGCGGTAGCATCATCAAGGGGGCGATGCGCGGCATGAGGCTGGGCTTCCCCACGGCGAATATCCGACCCGAAAACGAGCTCATTCCGGCGACCGGCGTCTACGCGACGCGAGCCAGGGTGGATGGAACGCGCTTTGTCGGAGCGACGAATATTGGTTACCGCCCCACGGTGCACGGGTTCGCCGAGCGGGAGGCAACGGTCGAGACCCACTTGCTGGGTTTCACGGGTGATATCTACGGCAGGGAGATGAGCCTGGAGTTCTGCTACAGAATTCGAGAAGAGCGGCGCTTCGAGAACGTTCAAGCTTTGATTCATCAGATCAGGGAAGATATCCTGTGCATCGAAAAGTACAGCCGTCGCGTCGACCCGTTGATGTCGGAGAGGGAGAACGAAATTGACCAGGGATGAGGTGAAGCAGATCGCTCGGTTGGCCCGGCTGGAATTTGATGATGCCGGCCTGGATCGGTTCATCCCGCGATTCGAGCAGATCCTGGGCTACTTCGAGCAGCTGAAGGGTATTGAGACGGATTCCGTCGAACCGACCTACCACGCGGTATGGGGCGAACTCAACACGCCCCTTCGCGAGGATGAGATCGCGCCCTCGCTGACCGTCGATGAGGCGGTCGATGGAGCGCCGGACTCACGGGACGGCTGCTATCGAGTTCCGAAGGTGATCGAATGAAGGAAGCTGTTCGCTGGTCCATCAGGCAGATGCGTGACGCCATCAAGAGGCGTGACGTGACTGTCCGGGAAGTCGTGCAGGCCCATGTCGAACGCATCCGGGAGTCAGACGATCGTCTGAAGGGTTTCCTCACGGTCAACGCCGAGGCCGCCCTGTCGCAGGCAGAAGAGATCGATCGCCGTCTGCAGGACCGTGATCTGAGACTGGGCTTCCTGACCGGCATCCCCATGGCCGTCAAGGACAACATGGTCACGAAAGGTGTCCGCACGACTTGTGGATCGAGGATCCTCTCGGAATATGTTCCACCCTACAGTGCCACTGTCGTGCGCCGTCTGCAGGCGGATGGAGCCGTCATTATCGGGAAGACCAACCTGGACGAGTTCGCCATGGGTTCGAGCACGGAGAACTCCGCCTTCTTTCCGACCCGAAACCCGTGGGATCTGGAACGGGTTCCCGGTGGCTCCAGCGGCGGATCGGCCGCCGCGGTGAGCGCCTTTCAGGTGCCCGGTGCACTCGGCAGCGATACGGGCGGCTCCGTTCGACAACCTGCGGCATTCTGCGGCGTGGTCGGTCTGAAACCGACCTACGGGCGGGTTTCGCGCTATGGCCTCGTGGCCTTCGGCTCTTCACTCGACCAGATCGGCCCGCTGGCCAGGACGGCTCGAGATGCAGCCTCGATTCTGCAGGTCATATCCGGCCATGATGCGAAGGATTCCACCTCATCGACCCAGCGTGTGGATGGCTACATCAGCGAGATCGGGAAAGACGTCCACAACCTGCGGGTTGGAGTTCCTCGGGAGTGGTTCGGGACGGGCCTCGAGCCCGAGGTGCGCCGGCACGTGGAGCGCGCCATGAAGCATCTGGAAGTCCTCGGATGCCGTCTGGAGGACGTCAGTCTGCCGAACACGGAATACGCGATCGCGACCTATTACATCATTGCTCCGGCCGAGGCCAGCTCCAACCTCGCCCGCTATGACGGCGTCAAATACGGATACCGAAGCCCGAGAACCGTGGATCTGGAGACGATGTACACGAGAACACGTTCCGAGGGCTTCGGAGCGGAAGTCCAGAGGCGGATCATGATCGGAACCTATGTTCTGAGCGCCGGCTACTATGACGCCTACTTCCTCAAGGCCGGCAAGGTTCGGACTCTGATCCGCCAGGACTATGCCGCGGCCTTCGAAAAGGTCGACCTTCTGGTTGGCCCGACGACGCCGACCCTGCCCTTCAAGTTGGGAGAGAAGACAGCGGATCCCATGGCCATGTATCTGTCGGACGTCTACACGGTCACGGCGAATCTCGCGGGGATCCCCGCACTGTCGATGCCCTGCGGCTTCTCGGAGGACGAGTTGCCCGTGGGATTGCAGATCCTTGGGCCGCCCTTCTCCGAAGCCCGCATGCTGCGGCTCGCCCATGCTCTGGAAACGGAACTGGCCCTGGAGTTCCCCGCCCCGGCGGTCTGACGCGGATCGGTTTCCTGCCTTCCGGGTGATTCCCCTCGTTGTTGGCGGGAGCAGGCCGTCAGTGGGCACGTCGCCCTTCAGGATTTTCGTTCGGCATCTCCGAAAAGGCTTGATTGGCCCGTGGGCAGCGCGTATTACGGAAGCTGGAAGGATACGAACCCGAGCTTGCACTGGAACCGTTCGGTAACACCGTCCTCTCAGGTGTCTTCACACCTCGGGACGCTCGCCTGCCGGATTCAGGTGACGATCCTTGCACCTCGGGCGCTGAAGGTCACATGCTGGTCCGACATTTCATGACATCCGATCCATTTACGTTCTCACCGGCGGTAAGCTGCCGCGATGCTCTCCAGGAGATGTCGAGCAGACGCATCCGGCGGGCCCCGGTCCTGGAAGGGAAGCGGATGGTCGGCATCGTGAGCGAACGTGATCTGCTTCGTGTCTTGCCCTTCGGTTCCGGGCCGACCGGCGGTGGGAACGGAACGACAGACCGAGAGGTTTCCGTGTCCGAGGCCATGACGACGAATGTGTACTCGGTCCATCCCAACGATCATCTGGAATCCGTGGCACGACTCATGCTCACGCGCAAGATCGGCGGTGTCCCCGTCGTGGAGGAGGGGATCCTGAAGGGGATGATCACGGAATCGGACATTTTCAAGGCCCTTTGGGGGATCTTTCAGGTCGGCGAAGGCTGTCGGCTGCTCTTCGAGGCGGAAGACAAGCAGCACGACTTGACCAGCTATATCCGGCTTTTCCTGGAGCACCACTGCCAGATTCATGGCCTCCTTCGATACCAGCTCCAAACGGGCACAATCATCTATTACGCCTGTGTGGTGGCTCCCGACCTCGAGTCCCTGTTGCGAGATCTGTGGGATCTTCCGGGGAAGGTCCTTCTGGTCGAGAGAGATTGAAAGGCGGCACCGTTACCGAAGATCGACGACCGGCCCGGTCCTACCGATGGAGCAATGTGCCGGTCTCGGACTCCAGACAGTGAGCGAGGGCTCCTTCCTGCAAGCCGCTCAGGACCTGGAATGCATCGACTCCCTTTTCCAGAAGACGGATCGCATTCTCGACTTTGGGGACCATACCGTCCACGAAGACACCCTCCAGCAGCAGGCTCCGGGCCTCCTCCAGTTCGAGCTGGGGGATCCGCGTATCCGGATCGGCGGGATCGAGGTAGATCCCATCCACGTCCGAGACCGACACCAGGCGGCCGGCGCGCAGGGCGAGTGCCAGTTCCGTAGCAACTGTGTCAGCGTTGACGTTCAGGATCTGGCCCTGGGGACTTCGGCAGAGACAGCTGATCACGGGAACGAATCCGGCCAGCCAGAGTGCATCGATCAAATGCGTATCGACTCCCGTGATCTCCCCGACGAAACCGAAATCAACAGTCTCCAGACAGCCGTCGATGTTGAGGCTGAGTGGGGCACGACGTCGACTGTTCGTCATGCCGCCGTCGTAGGCTGAGATCCCGACGGCACGAACGCCGGCCGCGAGCAAGCTGGCGGTCAGATCGGTATTGATCGAACCGAAAACCATCTTTGCCGCTTCCAGCGTTCGCTCGTCGGTGATTCTCCTTCCCTGAACCTGCAGGACCGGAATTCCCGTTTGGCGACAGAAGTCGGACAGCTGTTTTCCGCCGCCGTGGATCAAGAGCACTCGATGCCCCTGGCGGGTCAGGGCATCGATCTGCCGGCCTAACGAGAATCGCAAAGATTCCTGCTCCAATACCTTACCGCTGAGCTTCAGCACGAGCTTCATATCGACTGCATCCCTCCAACGAATTCGTCGACTTCGGTACGGCCCAGGGTCAGAGCGGGCATCAATCGGAGGATGTTCGGATCATTGGAAGTTCCCGTCAGAATTCCCTGTTCGAACAGTCCCTGCTGAACTTGCTTGGCAGTGCGGTCGCGCAGGCTGAGGCCGATCAAGAACCCTTCACCGCGGACTTCTTGGACTATGGGAATCCTTCTGAGTTGTTCGACGAGATACTGAGAAACTTCGGTTACATTCTGCAGGAGGCGTTCTTCCCCGATCACGTTCAAGGTTGCGAGAATGGCCGCACAGGCAGCGGGATTTCCCCCGAAGGTGGTGCCGAGATCGCCCTTCTTCACCCGGGCGGCCAGATCCCGTGTAAGAAGGAGTGCTCCTGCGGGGTAGCCCGACGCAATCCCTTTGGCCAGGCTCGTCAGATCCGGAAGTATCCCGAGCTTCTGGGAGTAAAGGAAAGAAGTACCGGTGCGGCCGACGCCGGTCTGAATCTCATCGAAAATCAGGAGAGCGCCGTTGTTGCGGCAGGCCTGCTCGATCTCCATCAGACACGCAGGCGGGATGACGACCACGCCGCCCATGCTCTGAATTGGCTCGACGAGTACGGCGGCGGTGGAAGGCGAGATATGTTTCGGAATGTCGGATGCCGGCAAAATGGTGTGACCCGGGACTGGCGTGTTCAGATACTCCCGGTAGCGGTCGATTCCGGTCGCCGAGAGACTCCCATACGTGCGTCCGTGGAAAGAGCCCTGACAGGAAATCACCTCGGTTCGACCTGTCAATGCGCGAGCCAGCTTGATGGCATTCTCATTGGCTTCGGCGCCGGAATTGACGAGGAGGACCTGCTGGTACGGCTCCGCCAACTGAATCAGCTTCTCCACGGCGCTGGCCCGCACCGAATTGTAGGTGGCATTCGAATAGAAAATCAGTTCGTGCAGCTGGCGGCTGACGGACTCGACGACCCTGGGGTGACAGTGGCCGGTCGAGGTCACGGCATGGCCGGCATAGAGATCGAGAAAGCGCCGGCCCTGTTGATCGAAGACGTAGCAGCCTTCCCCCCGGTCGACGACGATGGGGAGCTTGGCGTAGACGTTCAGTTGATAGCGATCTTCCTGCTCCATCGTGGAGAGTGTGTCGGTCGTCTTCATGGCTTACGGGAAAAGCGGCGCCTGATCGATCGCTGTGGTTTCCTCGAAACCACAGAGAATATTCATATTCTGAACCGCTTGACCGGCGGCTCCCTTCTGCAAATTGTCGAGCGTCGACCAGACGATCAGGTGCTCTCCGTCGGTCGAAGCCGCGATGTCGACGTAGTTCGAGTGTTCCACACTGCTGCTGTCCGGCATTCCCGGAATCCAGCGAACGAAAGGTTCGCGGCCATAGTAGTCAGCGTACAGCTCCTCGATCTGCGGGGCCGTTTTGGGCGCCTTGAGCTTCAAGTAGTGGCTCGCGAAGATTCCCCGCACCAGGGGTGTGGAATGCGCCTGGAAGATCAGTGGATTGTCGGAGTTGGCCAGGACTTGGCGCATTTCCGGAAGGTGCTGGTGAGCAAACGGCTTGTACGGGAACAATGAGTGGCTGCGCCGGGGATGATGCGTTCCGGGCGTCGGTGTTCTGCCTGCTCCCGATGAACCCGTCTTCGAATCGACATAGACGCTGCCGTCGATCCAACTTTCCCGGTAAAGCGGATACAGGGCCAGAATCGTCGCGGTGGCGAAACAGCCCGGGTTGGCGACCCTGTGTTTCCCGCGGAGCCTGTCGCGACCGATTTCCGGAAGTCCGTAAACGAACTCGGGCAGGCTTTCAAGGGCGGTCATGGGAAAGCCGTAATAATGCTCGAATTCATCCGGATCGTGGAGTCGGAAATCTCCGCTCAGATCGATCACGATCAGCTCCGCGGGAAGCTTGGGCACAACATGCATGGCCTTTCCATGCGGTAGCGCCAGAAACAGAACGTCTGCCGCGCTCGACAAGACCTCCTCCATTGGTGAGAACCGGAGGTCGACGATGCCCCGCAGGTGAGGATAGAGTCGACACACTTCGATTCCTGCATGTTGTTCCGAAGAAACTGCCTTGATTTCAACGTTCGGGTGGCGCAGGAGAATACTGATCAGCTCCAGGCCACCGTAGCCGGAACCCCCGGCAACCGCAATCTTCAGCATGGGCGAAGGCTCTTGAGTACGAAACTGCACAGCTTTCCTGAGCTATCAAACGGATTCGCTGCAGTGATGCCCCAACTGTCTTCGATGAATCTTACGCCCTCGCCGCTGTCGGTGACGGGGCCAGAGACCAGTAGCGGCTGGCGGGCGGTGTCGATACCGTTCTGACGCAACCACTCGATGGCACCCCAACTCCCCATCAGGTCGTTGGCGCAGATGATCATACAGACCTGCCGGCCCAACAATTCGCGGTCGGCGAAAAGTGACGAAACGTGATAGCCGCCGAGGATGCCGTCTCCCATTTCGAGAACGATGAAGTCCGGTCTCGGTTGAGACAGATGATGCACCATCGACCGAGCGACCTGCACGAGGGAGGAAACATCCGCACTGGACGGCAGGCCGAAATCGTGGAAGCTGAGGACTTTTCCGGATCCGGAACTGGCCATCACGTTGAGGTCGCGTCGGCATGCCACCCCGGCGACCTTCCCGGCGTGAATGTCGAATTTTCGCTTGCTAAAGCCTTCGATAATGGTCCGACAGACCGTCGTCTTCCCGGAGTTCATGCAGGTGCCAAGGACAAAGACCAGCGGAACGTTCGGCAGCGGGTCGTCGACGAAAGGCAGGGCGGCGTCCACGAGGTTGACCGGTCGCTCCTCTTCGATGATCGTCCCGAGGTACGTCAGCAAGGTCGGCCATTCCAGGTTCCGATGAAAGGCCGTGCACTCTCCGATCACTCCGCCCTTATTCAGGAGCTGGATCGGCTGGCCCACAAAGAGAGGATGCGGGACGTCCCCCGAGAACCCGTGCAGCGCACGCCGGCTGCCCAAGGCACCGACGATGGTCATTCCCGGTTCAAGAATCACGTCGGATCCGTCCGGCAGCTCGAGCGCAGGGTAAACCGGATTGACCTCTTCGACGCGGGCCAAAACCAGATCGCCGGCCCTCGGATTGGCGATCTCGGCCGTCTGGAGCGGCGGTACAAGATTGAGACGGGAAGCGCAGGAGCTTATGTAGTCGGGAGCGGAGTCTCCCGTCAGATTGGCAACTGCCATCGAATTGTGAAAACTATGTAATTGCATGGAAATACAGGAATTCCTTTTCGCTTGGGTTGAGAATGGCGCGACAAACAGAGGTGTGGGTTTAGCGCCTGATGTGAAGGCGCCTGAGTTGCGGGATCCTAATCATTCGCGCAAACAAGCAATGCATAGACTGCATAATTATACATACTCCAGCATCCTATGCAAGTTTTATTTCGCCTCGCGATGGATCTTTCACGAATCGGGGGGAGAGGCCGGAGGATGGGCAACGGCTCGATACACTTCCTGCCGGCTGAGCCCCAGTTCGGAGGCCGCGCGGCGAACGGCATCCTTGCGCGATAGGCCCAGCAGCTCAACCAGCCCGGAAACGTAGCAGGCTACGTCGATGGCCGGTCGATCCTCATCGGGAGCCGGGGCGTCCTGAGCCCCCTTGATGACGAGAGTGTATTCCCCGCGAGGAGCTTGGCCTCGAGTCCTTTCGCCAAGTTCGCGAAGTGAGCCGAACAGAGATTCTTCGTGAATCTTGGTCATTTCACGAATCAGGAATGCAGGACGGTCGCCCAAAACCTTCTGGACCTGATCCAGGGTCGCGTGGAGATGATGGGGCGAGAGGTAGAAGACCAGAGTCGCACGGCACGACGCGATTTCCCTCAGCTGCTTGTCGAGCGCCGACGGTTTGGACGCCAGAAAGCCGCCGAACAGCACCTGGTCGGTGGGCAGGCCGGACACCGAGACCGCCGCAGCACCGGCAAAAGGCCCGGGAATCGGGACCACCCGCACTCCTTCTTCGCGGCACGCTTTGATCAGGCGGTAACCCGGATCGGACAGAAGCGGCGTTCCGGCATCCGATACCAGAGCGAGGGACTTCCCTTCTCGAAGTTCACGAAGCAGGACTTCGGCCTTCGCATCCTCGTTGTGTTCGTGATAGCTCGTCATGGGCGTGGAGAGCTGAAAGCGACTCAGCAACTTCCGGGTGTGACGGGTGTCCTCGCAGGCGATCAAATCCACGCGCGAAAGCAAGTCGAGTGCCCGCGAGCCGAGGTCCTCGAGGTTCCCGATCGGCGTTGCGACGACATAAAGGGTTCCGGACATCCCGGCTTCCTCCCCGTCCTGTTGCGGAACCCGGTGAGACAGGCGGGTTCGATTCACCCTCACTCGTCGAGGAATTCGCCCCGCATGGCAGAGAGCATGTCACGGACAGCTCGCTCCAGGCCGACCAACGCCGCGCGGGCAATGATGTTGTGTCCGATGTTGAGTTCCTCGATTTCAGGGATCGAGCTGACGGGAAACACATTCCGATAGGTGAGCCCGTGACCGGCCAAGATGCGCAGCCCCCGCGAGGCGCCCTCTTCAGCCACCTCGGTCAGCCTCTCCAACTCGTCCTCAAAGAGGGGATCCCATTCCTTGAGGCCCTTGGGAACGGCCCGCGAATAGGCAGCCGTATTCAGTTCGACCAATGCGGCTCCAACTTCGGTTGCAGCCTCGAGCAGTGCGGGCTCGGGATCGATGAACAGTGAAACAACGATCCCGGCCTCTCTCAGTTCCCGAATAGCCCGAGTCAGCTCCTTGCGCTGCCTCAGCAGATCCAGGCCTCCCTCTGTCGTAATCTCGTCCGGCGATTCGGGGACCAGAGTCGCCGTATCCGGCTTCAAATCGCGAATCAAGTTGACCATTTCAGGGGTGACGGCCATCTCGACATTCAGCCTCGTCTGCACTGTCTCTCGCAGGAGGCGGACATCCCGGTCTTTGATGTGGCGACGATCCCCCCGCAGATGCACCGTAATGCCGTGAGCTCCGGCGTGTTCTGCAAGGAAGGCCGCAGAAACGGGATCAGGTTCCAGAGCCCTTCGCGCCTCTCGGATCGTGGCGACATGGTCGATATTCACTCCAAGCTTGGTCATGCTGCCAATCCCCTCTCGTCTGCCTGTTCTCCATGAAGGGAGAACTCAAATCACAGGGAGGACGCCCCGCGGTCGTAGGATCCACTCGCATTATTCAAGTGTAGACGCAGAAGGTCAACAATCACGGAAGGCGCGTGAACGAACGGGTGGACTCTACTGTCACCCGAATGATGCCACTCGACCGGAAGCTCCGCCACTCGAAGTCCCCACTTCTGAGCGATGAACAGGATTTCGACGTCGAACGCAAAGCCCTCGAGCCGCTGTCGTTCGAACACGGCTCGGCAGGAGGACATCCGAAAGAGCTTGAAGCCGCACTGCGTATCCTTGAAGTGGAGTCGCGTCAGCAGTCGCATGAGGCCGTTGAAGGTTTTCCCGAGTCGCTCCCGATACCACGGCTGGTGGACTCGAATCTGAGCTCCGACAATGGCGCGGGAGCCAAAGGCGATATCCAGAGACGACTCCTCGAGTGCCTTTTCCAGCTTCTCCAACTCCGTGAGCGGAGTGCTGAGATCTGCATCGGTCATCAGGAGCAGTTCACCTTCGGCGGCCAAGGCTCCCTGCCGCACGCTGAAGCCCTTGCCCCGGTTCGTCGGGTGAGCCAGAAGGCGGATCATCCCCGGCTCATTGTCTCCGGAACATTTCTTGACGATCTCGGATGTGCGGTCCTCAGAGCCGTCGTCGACCACCAAAATCTCGAATGCATTCCTCGTCTCCCGAAGAAATCGGACCAACTCCCCAAGCGTCTCCCGGAGACGGTGTTCCTCGTTGAAAGCAGGGACGACGACCGAGAGCGAGCGTTCAACCATGGATCAGCGTCTCGATCGCGCGCGCCAGTCGCTGTACGGTCTTCTGTTGACCGAGTGTAACCAGCACCTCGAAAAGGCCAGGAGCCTGGGCCCGGCCGGTCGCCGCTACACGAACCGCTCCAATGAGTCGACCCGCCTTCACGCCTCGGCTTTCAGCGACGCGGCGTAACACCTCCTCGGTCGTTTCGAGATTGAATTCCGACAAATCCGTGAACTCGGTCCGCAAATCTTCAAGAGCCTGAATGAGGCACTTCCGCTCGTCGGGCCGGGTAGGATTGAGGTATCGCTCGACCGCATCCTCCGCGTAATCGAACTCATCGGTAAAGAACGCCCTTCCGTAGACCGGAAAGTCGAGCAGGTTTCCGACTCGTGTCTTGAGCAGATCGATGACCGACAGCAGCCAGTCATGGCATGACGACTCCCAAGACGCCTGCCAGAGCCCTCGTTCTCTGAGCAAGGGCTGCAAAAGAGGCTCCAATTCTGAGGCGCCGGCCGACGACAGATAGCGCTTGTTCATCCACTCCAGCTTGCTGATGTCGAAAACGGCATCGGCCTTGTTGACCCGCGACAGATCAAACCGCTCGATCAGTTCGTCGTCGTTGAGCAACTCAGAATCGTCTCCGGGCGACCATCCCAGCAGGGCCAGGTAATTGCGCACGGCCGACGGTAGCAGGCCCATCCGGCTGTATTCCGTTACCGAGGTCGCTCCATGCCGCTTGCTGAGCCGCTTTCGATCCGGTCCCAAAATCAAGGGAAGATGCGCAAAGACCGGGAGAGGCGCTCCCAAAGCCTGATAGAGCAACACATGCTTGCTCGTGTTCGAGAGGTGATCGGCCCCCCGGATGACGTGACTGATGCGCATATCGAGATCGTCGGCCACGACGCTGAGGTGATAAGTAGGGAAGCCGTCGGATCGAAGAATGACGAAATCTTTGATATTGCCGGAATCGACCACGACGCGGCCGAAGACCTGGTCGAGGAAGGCCACGCGCTGATCCTCCGGCACTTTGAACCGAACGGCAAAGGGTTCTCCCGCCTTGGCCCGTCTTTCCGACTCCGCTGCCGGCAAGTCTCGGTAACTCCGAGGTGTGCCGCCCGGCTCCTCGGCCGAGCTGAAATCGCGGTAGGCGCTGCTATCTCGGATGAGCTGATCGACCAGGGATTGGTAGAGGTCAACCCTTTCAGACTGGAAATAAGGTCCCTCATCCCAATCGATGCCCAGCCAGCGCAGTCCTTCGAGGATCCCTTCCACCATGGGGCCACTGGATCGCTTTTCATCCGTGTCTTCGATGCGAAGCAGGAATGTTCCACCCTTCTGCCGCGCGAAGAGCCAGTTGAAAAGCGCGGTTCTCGCGCCACCAATATGGAGGTACCCCGTCGGGCTGGGAGCGAATCTAACACGTACCGTCATAACAGCAGGTCCACTACAATAGCAGAACGCCGATCGGACCCGCACGGGCGGGGCCGAAACCTCGAGGACCAAGGGACCAAATCCCAAATCGACCCGACCTCGATCCGCTCCCTTGGGAATTGGCCTCCCTGGGATTGGGTTCTTCGCGCCCGACGGCGTGTTCTATGCCATGTCAACAAGCAACAGCTCCGTGGTTTGAACGGCGGCGATGGGGACTGAACTCACTCTTCGAATGAACGCTGCATCCCGAGGCAAGAGTCGGTCTTGCTCGAGTCTGACTGTGCCTCTGAGGACCAGAAGAAAGAGTTTCCGACTGAGCAGCGTCTCGAAGATGAGGTTTTCCCCGGCCCGCATGTAGCCGCGATAGACGGCGCTGTCCAGGGAAATTCCGGGTACATCCCCGTGACCCTGTCCCGAGACCAGACAGCCCAGATCGGGAGACCGCCTCGTCCGGCTCACGTGCCCCATCCGGTTCGAGGAAGCGGAATCATCCGAGAGGGTCGTGAGACCAATCTCTACGAAATGGGCTTCTTCCGTCCCAGTGCGATAAACGATGCTGTCGCCGTCGCGCGGCGTCGTGACCGAATAGTCCCGTGGCCCCAGTTGAACATCTGAGGCTGAAGCCACTTCCACAGTCAGCGTCCCCGACAGAAGATAGGTCACGACCGTCACTTCTCTGAAAGGTCCGCGCGTCACTTCACAGTCAGGCTGTTGGAGTGTATCCAGGCAGTAACCCAACGGGCCGAAAGGCTGAAACTCCCATTCCGAAGTCATCTGCAGGTGGGAATAGGTCGTGTAGCTCACGGTCTGCATGCGCCTTCGCTGATTTCTTCTGTAGACCTCGTACATGATGCGGATGCTTTCAGAACTTGTCAGCGGGCACTCATGCGCATGGCGCCGTCCAGACGAATCGTCGTGCCGTTGAGCATCGTGTTCTCGATGATGGCCACCGCCAGCTCGGCGTATTCATCGGGCCGACCGAGACGAGGCGGAAACGGCACCTGTGCAGCCAGAGCCGCGCGTAGCTCGTCCGGCACGCCGCCCAGCATAGCCGTATCGAATACGCCCGGCGAGATGGCGCAGACCCGGATTCCGAACCGGGCGAGCTCTCGGGCCGTCGGCAACACCAGCCCGCTCACCCCGGCTTTCGATGCCGAGTAGGCCGCCTGTCCCACCTGACCCTCTGCGGAAGCGATCGAAGCCGTGCCGATGATAACGCCCCGTTCACCCTCCTCCGTGGGTGTGTTCTTCGACATCGCCTCGGCAAGCAGCCGGAAGACGTTGAACGTTCCGATCAGATTGACCTCGATGACCCGACGGAAGGTCTCCAGCCGGTGGACGGCAGTCTTACCGAGGATTCTCTCCCCCACGAGGATACCGGCGCAAGAGACGGCCACGTGGATGTCACCGAACGCCTCCGTTGCCTTGGCGATCGCGGCTTGTACGGAGGACTCCGATGTCACATCGGTCTTGACGAAGAGCGCACCCTCTCCGAGTTGTGTCGCCTGCGCCTGGCCGCCCTCCTCGCTAATGTCACAGAGGACAACCCGCGCACCGCGATGATGCAGGGCCTGGGCGGTAGCCGCGCCAAGTCCAGAGGCTCCACCCGTAATCAGCGCCGTACTGTTGCGGATCTTCATCTTTCTCGACCTCCCTCTCCGGACCCCGCGCCAACCAGGGTCTCTCATCAGAACGCCGCTGCGATGACGGGTCCTGGTGAGGAATCCGGGCTAATCGGGGCTCACGAACGTCATCTGATAGTATATTGCCTATCCGTTGATTCTTCAGGAACTTCGAGATGTCATCGACGACGAAAGCATTCAAGGAAGTGATGAGATGCTTTGCCGCCGGCGTGACCGTCGTGACGACCCGCGGTTCGGGCCCGTCGGCTTACGGAGTGACCGCCAGTTCTTTCACGTCGGTCTCTCTGGAGCCGAGGCTCGTCCTCGTCTGCCTAGATAACCGGCTGAGCGGCCTGGATCAGTTTCATAACGCCGGGCGTTTTGTCGTCAACATCCTTGCGGAGGATCAGGAAGAAGTCTCGGCACATTTCGCGACACCCGGAAGCGATCGATCCGAGCGGTGCGGATACTACGCCCAGGCAGAGGGTGACCTGCCTCTGCTGGCAAACAGCCTGGCTGCGATGGAATGCAGCCTGGAGACGACCTATCCGGGTGGTGACCACACCATTCTGGTGGGATCCGTAGACTGGGTTCGTCGAGGAAACCGCTTCGGACGGCACGGTCCCCTTCTCTACTACCGAGGTCGGTATGCCCGACTGGAGCCCGAACCGATCACGGCGATGACCGAAGCGGATCGGTCCGACCTGTAGGCTCCTGGAATCGATGGCCCGTCTCGCGAATGAACACATCCTCCAGCGAAGCTTTGGTCGCCGTGATCGAATCGATGTCGCGATCGAGGGTCTCCATGAGTTGTCCCAGGAGCTTATGTCCGTTGCTGTATTCGATTCGGATGGTCCCATCGACGACGACCGGAGAGAGTCCGAATTCCCGACTCAGCCGCCGGCAGACACTCTCGGTCTCCGCAGCCCGGATCAGAATGATCTCTGAGCTGATTCGGCCCTTCAGGGAAGACGGAGATCCTTCGGCGACGACCCGCCCCTCGGCAATGATGATGAGATGGTCGCACCGCTCTGCTTCTTCCATGGAGTGGGTCGTCAGCAGAATCGTCACGCCCTCCTGACCATTCAAGAGCTGCAGCAGGTTCCAGAAGTCCCGGCTGACGGCGGGATCCAGGCCGTTGGTCGGCTCATCCAGAAGCAGAATGCGGGGACGATGGAGCAGCGCCTTGGCAAGATCGGTCCGGCGCTGAAGACCGCCTGACAGGGCTTTGACGGGTTGATGAAGTCGGTCTGTAATGCTGAACCGTTCGGCGAGATCTCGGATGCGTTCCGTAAGCGATCTTCCTCTCAGCCCGTAAAGGTGCCCCTGATGCCGGAGGTTCTCCTCAACCGTGAGCTCCAGATCCAGACTCCGGTTCTGAAAGACGACGCCGAGACTGCGGCGAACCCCGAAAGGGTCAGCCGTGACACTCGAGTCACCGATACGCGCCGAGCCCGACTGTGGCCGCAATAACGTGCTGAGAATCCGAAAGATCGTCGTCTTGCCGCCGCCATTCGGACCGAGCAGACCGGCTATCCGGCCTTCCTCGACCGAAAACCCGACACCCCGCAGGGCGGGGTGGTCACCGTAAGAGAAGTAGACGTCTTCGAGGTCGATCGCTGCCATCAAAGCTTACCAATCGTCAGGAACAGGAGGAGAAAAGGTAGATAGGCGACGGAGCTCTGCAGCAGCCTTCTCGCAGAAAACCGGGTCTGGAGACGGGCCACGTTCAAGCTGAACAGAAGGAAGCCGGACCCCAGAACGGCACTGGCCAGCATGTACATGGATCCATCCAGCCCCAGCCAGTAGGGGGCGAAGCTTACGGGCAGCAGGAGAATACTGAACAGAAGGATAGCCAGACCCATCCAGGTCCCCCGGCGCTCGCCCCGGGGAAGCATTTGGAATCCCCCGCGCTCATAGTCCTCACGATAGACCCAGGCGATCGCGAGGAAGTGGGGAAACTGCCAGCAGAAGAGGATTCCGAAGAGGACCACCGCTTCCATGGTCAAAGCACCTCGAGCGGCGGTCCAGCCCATGACCGGCGGGATGGCCCCAGGCACGGCGCCGATCAGGGTGCACCAGGGACTGCGGGTCTTCATCGGCGTATAGATCAGCAAATAGACTACGCTCGTCAGCCAACCCAGAAACGCTGTCAAAACGTTGGTCGAAGCAAGCAGGAAGATCGTTCCAAGCGAGACCAGAAGCATTCCATAATGGAGGGCCTGCTGAGGTGTCACCTTTCCGGCCGGGAGAGGTCGCCGGGCGGTTCGGCGCATGAGCTGGTCGGCGTCCCGCTCCATGAACTGGTTCAAAACCGCCGTTCCTCCCGCCAGCAAGCCGGTCCCTGCAAGGACGCACAGAAGTCCCCCGATCGAGATGTCCCGGGAAGAGCCGAGATAGTAGCCCGCCGCCGTCGTGAGCAGGACCATCGAAGTCACTCGCGGTTTGGTCAGCTCCAGGTAGGGAGCCAGCGTCTGAGAAAGCCCGCGCCTTGCGACCACGGATTGGGTGTTCGTCGAAACGTCAGCGACCGATATCCTCATATTTGTAGTTCTTATGGTTAGTTTTCCATGCTATCACAGGCCCCGGCTGCCATTGGGACGATCGGGTAGGATAGGGATCATGCCACCTGTCACCGGGTCCCTCACACTCGAATACGGGGCGACCTTCTACACACTGTTCATGTCGCACGATGGTTGGGTTGTCGCCGACCTTCTGGAATACCTGGATGATGTTTATCGGGCAAAGGATCCAAAAATCGGGATCCTGAAGCTGCTCGGATACACCATGATCATCAGCGCGGAGGCTCCGCCCCGAACGGCCGTGCACTGGATCGAGGTCGATGTCGAATCCCACACGCTGGCGACCAATTCGCAGGTCGTGCGTAAGGCTGTCAAACAGGAACCGGCGGCGGTTGACGATCCGTTTCGCCAGCCCGTTCTGGATCGGATCTATGCGACCCTCGACCGCCTCGAGTTTACCGTTGAACTTGTCGGGTAGGACGACCGTCCCCGGTTGTCCCCGCTGCCCCGAAAGTTCAGCTCTGACTCGTCTCTACCTGCCTTCAGGGTTCCCACGTTCCGTGGTTCTGTGGGTCGCCGCAGTCAGCAGACAAGCGCGGACGCTTGCCCTACAGTCGCGGATTCGATGCACCATCCAGCCTTCCCGGCTGCCCTGACCTCGGCGGCCAGACAAGCGAGGATGATGTCCTACAGGAGCTCGGGCAAATCGGCGACGCTGTCCAGAACTCTCTCCGCCCCCGCCGCGAGAAGCTCTGCTTTCGAGTGCGAACCAGTCCCCACACCGATCGGGAGAACACCTGCCGCGCAGGCTGCCTGCATGTCATGAACCGTGTCTCCCACCAAAGCTGATCGGTTCGGCTCCACGTCCAACTCGGCAAGAGCCCGCAATACCGGCTCGGCCGAGGGTTTGCACTCGGTCACTTCCTCGACGCCCACCACCGAACCGAAATACTGTTCCAACCCGAAGTGGCGCATCAGTACGTGGACTCCGCCGGAGGTACGGGAGGTGACAATTCCCAAGGCATGGTTCGCGGCTAGCTTCGGGATGAGCGACGCGACTCCCGAAATCAACCGTGAGCCTGCGATCGACTGACGGGAAAAGGCTTCTCGATATGCTCCGATCACCTGCTCCAGCGACTCTGGAGGAGCATATTCCTGGAAAATATCCCGCAGGGGTCGCCCAATTCCGCGGCGAATCTCTTCGTCGGGTAGCGGCGCCAGTCCCACCGACCGGAGAGCATGGTTGAAACTCTTACAGATGGCCTCGGAAGCATCGATGAGAGTCCCGTCGAAGTCGAACAGGACAGCGTCGAGAGTTCTTGGAGAGATGTGATTCATCATAGGCAGGATCAGAATTCGACCAGGACCTTGAGGGATGCGCTCGAGCGCGCCCGTTGAAACGCGGCAACCCCCTCGGACAGGGGGAAGCTCCGCTCGATCAAGCACTCGGGTTGGACGTCACCTCTCTCGAGCATCGCCAGAGCGGGTTCGAACGGTCCGCACCTCGATCCAACGAAAGAGACTTCGTCGACAACGATTCGCGACAGATCGATTTCGGCACGCTCCGCATAAGTACTCTTGAGAACGATCGTGCCGCGAGGTCGGATACAGCGGCAGGCCGTTTCCAGCCCGCTGGGTGAGCCGGTCGCCTCCACAACGACATCGAAAGAGCGCTCCGGAGGTTCATCCGTCGTACAGGGGACGTGCACCGACTCCAGGAGCTCCACCTGTCTCGGGTAGCGAGCCTTGACGAGAAGCCGAGGGGTTTGATGATGGAGGACCCTTCCCACCAGTTGTCCGAGCTTGCCGGCACCGATGAGCAAAACACGGTCCGTGGGTCTGATGTGGACCTGCTGCAGCACCTGGATCGCTGCGGCCAGCGGCTCGGCGAAGACCGCCGACCGATCCGACACCGCTGTCGGAACCTCTTTCAAATTCTCGACCGGCAACACCAGGTACTCTGCCAGAGCTCCGTCGCGACCGACAATCCCGAGTACGGTTCGGTTCGAGCAGTGGTTGGGTAATCCCCGCCGGCAGAATTCGCAGTCATGGCAAACCGCATTGATCTCGCCAACCACGCGTCTCCCCTCGAGCGAAGGGGATGAGGACGCTCGGATCACGGTTCCCACGAACTCGTGACCAGGAATGCCGCAGTAGGGATAGTAGCCCCTCTCCAGCTCGAGATCGGTACGGCAGATCCCGGTCAGCCGGACTTGCACCAGGGCCTCCTGCGGTCCGGGTTCCGGGACGGGGAGATCCGTCCTCAGACTCAGTTCCTGGTTTTCCAGCCATAGTCCTTGCATGATTGCATCCTCGGGTTCCCGTCTTCGTGCAAGTCGCTATAATATCGCGTACTTTGAAACGAACCCGTGTTTCGCTCGACGGCGCCCGGCGAATACTGCGGGTTTTGGGGAACCACGATAGTCTGTAGAGCGGCAGCGGGGCCTGGGGAAAAAGCGATTGAAAGAAGAGTCCTTGCCACTGGATTTCTTTCAGCAATTCCGCAAAGTCCTCGCACGGCTGCCGGATCGAATCGCCTTCCAGAGTCTGGCCAAAGCAGGAAAGGAGACCATCACTTACGGCCAGGTCGATCTCGAGATTCGAGTTATCAGTCAGTACCTCAGCGCGCATGGAGTCGGACCCCGAAGCAAGGTTGGTCTCATCCTGGAGAACCATCCGCGCTGGGGAATCGCCTTCCTCGCCGTTCAGAGCGCAGGAGCCGTCATCGTTCCGCTCGACATCCTTCATTCGCCGGAAACCCTGGCACGCCTCATTCAGCATGCCGGATGCGACTACCTGATTGCTTCGTCGAAGCTCTTCGAGACTCTGGAGCAGGTTCAGAGAATCCTGCCCGGGCGGTTGCCGGCCATCGTGATCGGAGAAGGGCGAGGCCTCTATCCGAGTTGGGACGAGATCCTGCAGGAGGAGTACTCCGCCGATGTCACGATTCCCCTCGTTCCCAGAGGAATCGACGACCCCCACGTCATTCTCTACACGAGCGGCACGACGGGCGAACCCAAAGGAGTCGTACTGACCGGTCGGAATCTCTATCGGAACGTCGTCGAGGCTCTGAAACAGATCCAGGTCACACCTGAGGACCACTTCCTGGGAGTCCTTCCCCTCTACCATATCTTCGCGCTGATCGTGAATTTCATTGCACCTCTCTACTGCGGTGCACGTACGACTTTCCTGGATGTGATCGATGCTCAGCGCATTCTCAAGACCTTCAGAGAAGAGGGCATCACGATCTTCGTCTGCGTACCTCAGTTCTACTATCTGCTGCATCGGCGGATCCTTTCCGGCGTTGCGGAACGGCCGGGGATGCAGCGATTCATCTTCCGTAGGATGCTCGCTGTCTCACGTCTCGCCCGTCGCTTGTTCGGCGCCCGGCCCGGCCGTCGCTTGTTCAAGGCCCTCCACCGGCAGTTTGGAGATCACCTCCGTTTCTTTGGAGTCGGCGGTGCCCGGTTCGATCGCCAAGTGGCCGAGACTCTGGCTGATCTCGGGTTCACGATCATCCAGGCCTACGGAATGACGGAAACGGCGGCTCTGGCCACGCTCACTCCCATCGGGGCGGCGGGCATCGGTTCCGTCGGCAAGCCTCTGCCCCACTGTGAAATTCGGATCGACGATCCCGATCGGACGGGCATCGGTAACGTGCTGATTCGGGGTGAGAACGTGATGAAAGAGTACTATCGCAATCCGGCTGCGACCCGGGAGGCGATCGACGAGGAAGGCTGGCTCCATTCGGGGGACCTCGGATACATCGATTCAGAAGGCTTTCTGCACATCACCGGTCGCGCCAAGGATGTGATCGTTCTCAGCTCTGGAAAGAACATCTATCCCGAGGAGATCGAGCACTTCTACGAGTCCAATTGCCCGCTGATCAAGGAACTGTGCGTGGTGGGCATTCGAGACGAAACGTCACCGACTGCGGAGCGACTGCACGCGGTCGTGGTCCCCGATTTCGATGAAATCCGGCAGCAAAAGATCGTCAATGCCTACAACATGATTCGCTACCTGGTCGAAACGCTCTCGCAGCAGCTGCCGCCACACAAGCGAGTGCACAGTCTCGAGATTCGCCAGGAACCACTTCCCCGAACAACGACCCGCAAGATCAAGCGGTTCGAGGTGGAGCAGCAACTGGGTCAAGGCCGCCCCAACGGTGTCAATGGGGCAGAGGTGCTCTGGGAGCCGGCCGACGAGACCGAGGAGGAAATCGTGACACTCCTCGAGCATGTCAAATCCATCGGTCCCCTCAGCCCTGAGATGAACCTGGAACTCGATCTGGGCCTCGATTCCCTGGAGAGGGTGGAGTTTCTATCCACGCTGCAGCAGTCCTTCCAGTTGACCATCCCGGAGGAAGAGGCGGCGCGACTGCTGACTTTGCAGGATGTTATCGAAGCCGTGAGGGCGAACCTCGATCGACCGAGTTCCGGCGCCGTGGGAAAGCGGAGTTGGTCGGATATCCTCGATGAACCGCTGGGCGAAGATGTGCCGAAGCGCTACCTCAGCGTTTTGCGCAGAAGACCACTGGTCGAACCGCTCGTCCTGCTCATCGCCAAGTCAGTCAAACTGACGGGCAAGGTTTTCTTCCGGGTAAGAGCGGAAGGTCTCGAGAATCTTCCTGATGACTATCCCTATCTGATCTGCCCAAATCACCTGAGTTTCCTCGATGCTTTTCTGGTCGTTGCAGTTCTCCCCAACCGCGTCGTGCGACGCTCCTTTTCGCTCGGCTATTCTGACTACTTCGCAAGCGGACTGACGGCTTTCTTCGGGGGCATCGTGCGGACGATCCCCGTCACCGCCGATCGAAACCTGGCCATGACTCTGCGGCTGGCGGCGGAAGGGCTGCGACGGGAACTCGTGCTGGTCGTCTTTCCGGAAGGAGAGAGGTCGATCGACGGACGTCTCAAGCCGTTCCGCAAGGGTCCCGCCATCCTGGCTACCAAGCTCAGCATTCCTGTCGTGCCGGTCGGAATCAGGGGCTCCTACGAGGCCTGGCCGAGGGGAGCCAGCCGGATTCGGATGCATCCGATCGCGATCCGATTCGGCAGACCGATCCAGCCCGCTCGAGACGAGTCGATCGAAGACTTCAATCACCGGCTCCGTCAGGCGGTCGCAGAGCTACTGTGACGGAGGGCGGGACTCCTCGAGCGTTGTTCGCGCTGAGCTCCGAAGATCAGCCGGGGGGACGGGAGAACGGGAGAACCGGAGGACGGGTGGCCGGGAGGACAGGTGGCCGGTTGGCCGGGTGGCCGGTTGGCCGGGTGGCGCTGAGCGCCACCTCCTCCAGTTCTCCGGTTCTCTGGTTCTCCGGTTCTCCCGCCCCACTCTCAAGCATCCCTCACTCAACGGGCCTTCCGGCTCGCCAGGTTTGGGCAACACGCCCTCAAAACCCGCAGACACTCCTCGGCGGTCGAAATAGGTGACACGCACGAAACGCGATCGTAAGTACCTATGAACACAGAGCTCTGGTGCGAGTCTGGCACTTTAAGCTGAATTGTGGCGTCCCTTGACTGCGGGAAGGACCGGCTGGTCGTCGGGCGCAGGTTTTCGGGAAAACCCGGGAGGACCGGGGACGGGAGAACCGGGGACGGGAGAACGGGAGGACGGGAGAACGGGAGCAGGCGCGCTGGTGTGGTGAGTCGCGCCTCCAGCGCTGGAGCGTCTTTCGGACGGTACTCGGCTTTAGGCGGCTGCCCAAAGCTCCCGGATGAAACGACGCCGTCGGCGTCTCACTCCCCTCGTGCCTGCCTTGCCGGCGACAGCCGATCTCTCGGGAGAAGCGCACACCCGGGGTTCGCGTCCTGATCTGGTGGTGGGAGTCTCCGCCGACGCTGCGTGGGCAACACGTCCCCGAACCGCGGAACCGGAAGCGTCGACCGCAGGGAAAGAAAGCTTGGAAGCATATTCCACTCTCGGAATCCGGAATCCGGAACCCGGAACTTGGAACCTATTCGCGGTACTCCGCGCAGGCCCTCGGGGTTTCCCACAGGCGGACTGCCTCGACCGGAAGACCCAGTTCCCGCGCCTTCAGGAAGATCAGCCGGGCGATGTTCTCCGCCGTCGGATTGACATCCATTTTGAACACCGGCTCTCCAAGCTCTTCCAACGCGGAGGTGAGCGGATCGTCTTCGTGCAGCAGCATCAGGTGATCGAGGTCCGATTCGATGAACGTCGCCAGCAGCCCCGAGATTTTCCCGAAATCCATCAGCATTCCGACTTCGTCGAGCTTTTCTCCCTGCAGTTCGAGCTCGACCTCGGCATTGTGACCGTGCGGGTGGGCGCATCTGCCCTCGTATCCCAGGAGGCGGTGGCCGTAGGAGAAATGCAGCTTCTTGACGATTCGATACATCTCATCATCCAAGGCACAGTGTGAGGAATCGCCGGAGGACGGACCTGTTCGCTCCCGTGCGCGATTTCCGGGCACTAGTCTACAGCAGCCGGCTCTTCGGGGGCTCAGGGAACCAGGACGACATAGAGTGTCCTTGGGCCATGTACGCCCAGGATCAGAGTCTTCTCGATGTCTGCCGTACGACTCGGGCCGGTCATGAGGAGCCGCGCGCTCCCTCCCGATTTCAGGTCCAGCGTCGCGAAAAGCTCTCCCTGGTTCATCAGCACGTTCCTCTTCGACAACAGCACGACGTGACAGGGGGAGAGGATGGGCAAAACCCGTCCCCATCCTGAGGCGACCGTCTCAACCACTGTGCCCGTTTCGGCCACCCCGTACACGGCATTCCCCACGGAGACTTGCACGGCGGCGATGGACGTGCGGTTGTAGTCCTCGCCTGCCAGTTCCAACGGGAAGACAACCCGGGATTCCGGATGATCCGAATAGAAGAGGCTCTGTTCCCCCGGGTCGGACTGCCATTCGTATTCGATGCCATGAGACTCGAGCGTGGCCGTCCCCTGCCAGTGGAGACGATTCTGCTCTGTGTCGCTCAGAACCCGGGACAGCGCCGCCGCCAGCGGAAGGTCATCGATCACCCGAACTCCCACACGCTCGGCCTCCGTGCGGAAGGTTGCCACGGGATCTGCGAAGGCGGGAAACGCGGGAGACGCCGAAGGCAACGGCTCAGCCTCGTCCAACAGACCCTGCAGCTTCGAAAGGACTTCGGAGCGACTCATGATCGATGCTCCTCGTACCATTCGCGGAAACTCCGGCGGGGCATCTCCGGGAGATCGCGCTCATTCTGCCATGACGTCAGAGGGGGAAACGGAACCCGAAGCCGTCCGTTCCGTGTCAGCATCGGAAGCAGGCGGCGTACCGCCCGGCCGGCTCGCCCGAAGCGCGCCGCCGATGTCATGGTCCAGGCCCACACCCTCATCGCCATGCGCTCCCCTCTGCCTCCCAGTCCCTCCGTCTGGGCGCGTGCGCGCAGTCGCAGAAGGATGTCCGGGATCTCGATCTTGACCGGACAGACCTCCTTGCACGCACCGCACAGCGACGATGCAAACGGATGATCGGGAGCTTCGCGAGAGGAGAGGAGCTGAGGCATGAGAATGGCCCCGATCGGACCCTGGTAGACCGATTCGTAAGCGTATCCCCCGATCCGCTGATAGACGGGGCAGGCGTTCAGACAGGCCCCGCAGCGAATGCATGAAAGAGTCTGTCGAAAACTCCTGTCCCCAAGGATCCGGCTGCGACCGTTGTCCACCAGGATCAGGAAGAACTCCTCAGGACCATCGGGCTCCTCTTGTCGGCGGGGACCGGAAATCAGATTCACGTAGCTGGTAATCCGCTGTCCGGTGGCGCTGCGCGTCAGCAGCTTCAGGAAAGCCGGAAGGTCACGGGCCCGGGGAATCACCTTCTCGATACCCATCAGAGCGATATGCGTCCGCGGCAGCGAGGTGGACAAGCGTGCGTTTCCTTCATTCTCGATCACGACGATCGTGCCGGTCTCTGCAACCGCGAAATTCACGCCGGAGATACCGAGGTCCGCAGCCAAAAACTTCCGACGCAGTGCGCGGCGGGCGGTTGCCGTCAGCTCAGCGATGTCCTCCGTGGGCTCCATGCCGAGGTGGTCGATGAACAGCTTCGCCACCTCCTCTTTTGATTTGTGAAAGGCGGGAGTCACGATGTGAAAGGGACGCTCATGGCACAGCTGTACGATGTACTCGCCGAGATCCGTCTCCACGGTTTCGATGCCGGCCTTTTCCAGCGCCGAATTGATTTCGATCTCCTCCCCCAGCATCGTTTTGCTCTTGACGACCGAGCGTACGTTCCGAGCACGCGCGATTTCGAGAACCGCCTCGACCGCTTCGCCCGCCGTGCTCGCCCAGATGACCCGGCCCCCGTTTCCGGTGATGTTCTCCTCCAGCTGCGTCAGGTAGTCGTGCAGGCGCGCCAGCGTGTGGAGCTTGACCTGGCGGGCATAGGTCCTGAGCTCCTGCCAGTTCGCGACCTCATCGACCGCCGTCTGACGGGAGTGCAGCGAGTTGGCGAGAGTCGTGCGCAAGTTGCGCTGGAGCTTGCGATCAGCCAGAACGGCTTTGATGTTCGGTTTGATACGAATCACGATGTTTGAACCAGCAGTTCGGCCAGATGCATCGCCCGCACGGGGATTCTGCGGCGCTTCAACAGACCTTCGATGTGCATCAGGCAACTGACGTCGTTGGAAACCACGACGTCGGCGCCGGACGCTTCGATCGCTGCAACTTTATCTGAGCCGATAGCGGCAGACAGGGCCTCGAACTTCACTCCAAAAGTCCCGCCAAAGCCACAGCAGCGCGTTGAGTTCTCCATTTCCACGAATTGCAGGTCTCTTACCCTTCGGATGAGCGTACGCGGTTGTTCGAATATGCCCAGCTCTCTCAGTTGGTGGCAGGAATCGTGAAAGGTCACCGTATGGGGGAAAGTGGCCTCTACATCGGTCACACCAAGCTGGTTGACCAGATAATCGGAGAGTTCGAAAGTTCTCCCGGCGATCTGCTCGGCCTCCTGATGCTGCGGACTGCCAGGCTCGAAGAGCTCGGGGATGAACTTCTTGACCATCGTGGCGCACGAACCGGAAGGCGTAACGATCAGCTCGGCCCGGCGAAAAGTCTTGAGAAAGCAGGCCGCGACCTTGCGCGCTTCGTCGACGTAGCCGGTGTTCAGGGCCGGTTGACCGCAGCAGGTCTGATCCTGTTCGAACACGACATCGAGCCCGAGCCCGCGCAGCAGCTTCACCGTAGCTACCCCGACCTGGGGATAAAGTTGGTCGACCAGACAAGTGACGAAGAGCGAGACCCTCATATTCGCATCGGTATCATACACTGCTGCCGCCTCGGATTTTACCGAACCGATCAGTTGGGTGAAATCGTCGTCGCCGGGGTCGCGAGGTTCAAGGCCCCAAATCCCAAAAGGGGCAAACGATCCAGTAGCAGTCCATGCCCATTCCCTCGCTTGAGAATTGGTACCTTGGTCCTTGGGCCCTTCGCGCAACACGCGCCTGGGTCCTTCACGCAGCGCGCCGAGTCCTGCGCGCTGTGTGGTAAGATGACGACTCTCGCATGGCTCGTCATCCAATGTTCCCTCGTCCGACCTCTTCGCTGGTTCCCCGGATTGCCGTCGGGCTTCGCTGGGCAGGATTGGTCGGTGCCTTGTCCGCCCTCCTGGTCGTTGCCCCGATGTCCGGGCCGGCGTCGGCGCAGGACTGGCTCCCCGAGGGTGAACGGATTCCCCTCGATCTCTCCGGGGAACTCCTCACTCTCGACGGTAACCCGGTCTACATCTCCGACTACGATGACGACGTTCTGATCGTCAATTTCTGGGCGACCTGGTGTGGGCCCTGTTTGGCCGAAATGCCTTCTCTCGAGGCACTTCAGAAACAGTTTGAGGGCCGGAGCGTTCGAATCCTTGCTATTACTGACGAGAGTTTCGAAACCGTGCGCTCCTTTACGGCCAGATATCCTTCGCGGCTCACGATTCTGATCGATAAGGGCGGTCGATTGTCCCAGCGGCTTCGTATTTGGTCCATCCCTTGGACCTTAGTGCTTGACAGTCACCGCCGACTCATTCACTTTCAAGTGGGGGCGCAGAGGTGGGACAGTCCGGAAGTAGTACGACAACTGAAAGAACAGCTAAGCGAATGAATGCTCGATATCGTTTTCGCTGCATCAACAGTCAATGCGGCAAGACGTTTCCGACGAGTGAAAAACTGTATCGGTGTCCGGTCTGTACGGATCTTCTCGACATCGTGTACGATTTTTCGACGGATTTTGAGCCGCAAACCTTGAAGCGAGTCTTCGGCGCTCGAAGGATGTCGAATGCTCCGCTCGACATCAGCGGGGTTTGGCGCTACCGGGAACTTCTTCCTTTCGAGGAAGAGGACTATCCGATGGTCGTCACGCTGGGCGAAGGAAACACACCTTTGCTGGAGGCTCCGAAATCTGCCAAGTATGCGGGCATCCGCCGACTCCAGGTCAAACACCTGGGGTGGAATCCCACGGGGTCGTTCAAAGACTACGGAATGACGGCAGCGATCTGCCAGGCGCAGAAACTGGGCTCGAAGGTCGTCGCCTGCGCTTCCACCGGAAACACCTCCGCATCGATGGCGGCCTATGCGGCGCGGACCAGTCTCAAGCCCGTGGTCTTCATCCCCGAGGGGCAGATTGCCTACGGGAAGCTGTCTCAGACGCTGGACTACGGAGCTCTGACGCTTCAGGTCAAAGGTGACTTCGACGTCGCGATGAAGCTGGTCCAGGAGCTCTCGGACGAGAGCGATCTCTACCTGATGAATTCGCTGAACCCGTTTCGGCTCGAAGGGCAGAAGACCGTCATGCTGGGATTGTTCGAGCAGCTCGACTGGAAGATCCCGGATCGGATCGTCGTGCCCGGCGGAAACCTCGGAAACAGTTCCTCGTATGGGAAAGCCCTGATGGAACTGAAGCAGCTCGGACTGATCGAGAAGGTGCCGCGAGTGACCATCATCCAAGCCAGTGGCGCCAGCCCGCTCTACCGGACGCTCGTCTCGAGTTCGCGAGAGCTCGTCCCGGTTGAGCCGGCCTTCACGCTGGCCAGTGCCATCAAGATCGGCAGGCCGATCAGCTGGAAGAAAGCAGTGCGCACGCTGGACTTTACCGATGGCTGGTGCGACGTCGTCACGGAGCAGGAGATCGCAGACGCCAAAGCCATCCTTGGTCGCGATGGCATCGGCTGTGAGCCGGCCTCGGCGACGACCGTGGCGGGCCTGAAGAAGCTCATAGAGATGGCCCGCAGCGGCAATGCGGATGTGACGATCGATCCGGACGAAGAGATCGTGGCGATTCTGACGGGGAATCTCCTGAAGGATCCGGACTACACGATCAACTACCACCTCGACAACCTGTACGAGACGGCGATGTATGAGACCCGGCTGGTCCGAAAAGCCGGGAAACTGGATTCGACCTTCGCCAACCCTCCTGTTCCGATCGAAGCGGACAAGGCCCGGATCAGGGAACTGATCGGTCTCTGAGTCGATTCTGCGGCCCGGAGGAGTGCTGCCACTCCGGACAGAGGCAGGTTCAATAAACGCTGTGCTAGAATCGATTCGATGGTTCCTCGTTCGTTGCCGGATGTCGACAAGGGTGAGGAACTCGCCGAAGAGACCGAGCAGGCGGAAACGGAGCAGCCCCGGAAAGCAGCCTCCGACGCCGATCAGATATCCGTAGAACTGATCCCCCGGCCGCAGACCGGCCTTACCCGCCTGACTCCTCTTCAGCAGTACCTCGCGGAAATCCGGCAGTTCAAACCACTGAGTGCAGATGAAGAGCACCGGCTGGCGGTCCGCTACCGGGAGCATGGCGATCAGGCGGCGGGGTACCGTCTGGTGACGGCGAATCTCGGCCTCGTTGTGAAGGTTGCGCGCATCTATGCCCGGGCCTATCACAACGTCATCGATCTGATCCAGGAAGGCAATATCGGCCTGATCGAGGCCGTGAAACGATTCGACCCCTACAAAGGGAATCGTCTGCCGACTTACGCGTCCTGGTGGATCAAGGCCTATATCATCAAGTTCGTTCTGGACAACTTCCGTATCGTGCGCGTGGGCACGACCAACGAGCGGCGGCGGCTGCTTTTCAACCTGAGGAAGGAGAAGGAAGACCTCCGTCAGCAGGGAATCGAACCCACCCATGAGCTGCTGGCCGAGCGCCTCAACGTCAGCGAAGACGATGTGCGTGCGGTCGAGGCGAACATCGAGTCGTCGGATATGCCCCTGGATGCGAGCGTGGGGGAGGACGAAGGTCTCCACTATGTCGACATGCTCGAGGCAGCGGAAGAGCAGGTCGATGAGCGGCTGGCCAGAGGGGAACTGCAGCGGCTGTTCAATGAGAAGCTCGCCGAGTTCTCGCGGAATCTCAACAAGCGGGAACTCGTCATTCTCAAGGAACGTTTGATCTCCGATCAGCCCAAGACGTTGCAGGAGATTGCGGATCAGTTCGGTGTGACCCGCGAAGCCATTCGTCTGAACGAGAAATCGCTCGTAGCCCGCATCAAGACGTATATGGAGGAAGCACTGCGTGACGTGACCCAGGTCGAGATCGCTCTGCTCGCCTGATCCACTTTTCTCTCCTGCCAGTCACCGGCAAACCGAAACCTTTCCCGGGGTCCCTGCATCTCAGCCAGCAGAATCTCGGATGTCAGGGACGAACGGACGATCTTCGTTCTTGACATACGAGATTTCGCGAGTAAGATATCCGTTTTTACGCCGTGCCCGATCCGGGTCCGGGTCGGGCACGGCTTTTTGTATATACACAGAGATTTTCTGAATCGATAAGGAGAACACGACCATGGCAGAGAAACTGAGCAAGACCGCGAGGGCCAGCCTTCTTCAAAAGGGAAATGCAGGAACCGCCCGCACCTGCCCGCAGTGTGGGACCCCCATGATAGCAACGAAGGTCATCCGATCTTCGTTTGCCCCGGGCGGAATGTACTGGGTTTGCCAGAAGGATGATTATCGCGTCAAAGCGCGTTAGGCCCACCATTTTCGAGTCCGCGGAGGAATTCCCGGGTCAGACGATCAGCATGGCATCGCCGTAGCTGTAGAACCGGTATTCCTCCCGGACGGCCACTTCGTACGCCTCACTCATCAGCTCCTTCCCTCCGAAAGCAGCCACCAGCATCAAGAGCGTCGAGCCCGGCAGGTGGAAGTTCGTGATCAGGGCATCGATGGTCTGAAAGTGGAACCCGGGGTAGATGAAGAGGTCGGTGCTGCCGTCGCCTGCCTCGATTCGGCCATGCTCGCGTGCGATGTGTTCGAGCACTCGTGTCGTGGTGGTCCCGACCGCAACGATTCTCCCACCCGAGTCTTGCTGTCTGCGAATCCACTCGGCCGACCTTTTCTCCACCGAGTAGCGCTCGGGATCCATCCGATGGTCCTCGATCGTCTCACATTGGACAGGCCGGAAGGTGCCGTAGCCGACATGGAGTGTGATCTCGGTGTGGTTCAAACGGTCCAGGAGTTTTCGGGTGAAGTGGAGACCCGCTGTAGGCGCTGCAACGGAGCCCATCCGGGCCGCATAAACGGTCTGGTAACGCTCGCGGTCCATCTCTTCATTCGGGCGTTGGATATAGGGCGGCAGGGGGACCTGTCCCAGTCGGTACAGCCATTCCCGAAATTCTCCCGGTTCGCAGAAGAACTCCAGCTGTCGCTTTTCGGGCTGACCGGCTTCCTGCACAACGGCTTCGAAGCGGCCGGCTTCGAAGACGAGTCGAGTTCCAGGTGGACAACGGCGCGCCGGACGCACCAGGGACTCCCAGCGCTGCAGGCCGATTTGTCGCAAGAGGAGAACTTCGATGCGACCGCCTGTTGACTTCCGTCCCGCCAAACGAGCGGGAAAGACGCGGGTGTTGTTGAGTACGACGAGATCGTCGGCTCGGAGAATCTCCGGGAGTTCCCGGAACGTTCGATGATCGATCGATCCAGCCGCCCGGTCGATCACCATGAGACGGGACTGGTCTCGTTCAGAAGAGGGATGCTGCGCGATCAGTCTGGCCGGCAGCTCATACTGGAATTCCTTCAGATCCACGTCTCCAACAGTCTAAACCGTCTTGTCAGTGAGAGTGTGTAAGTTGGGCAGGGAGGCACGGTTGATCGACCTGACGGGGCGAACGGCGATTGTGACGGGAGGGTCAAGAGGGATCGGCAGAGCCGTCGCACGCACTCTGGCAAGTGCCGGCGCCAATGTCGCGATCGGTTACCACGCGAACCAGCGGGCGGCTGAGTCGCTCGTCGAGGAATTGAGAATGGCCGGCGCGCATGCCATTGCTTCTGCGGGCGATACCTCCCGGCGTCAATCCGTCGAGCATCTGTTCGAAGCGGCCGCGGCGGCCTTTGGCGCCATCGATATCGTCGTGGCGAATGCCGGAATCTGGAGACGGGCGGCCATCGAGTCGATGACCGACGAGCAGTGGGGTGAGACGATCGACACCAACCTCGATTCCGCTTTCCTGATCTGCCAGGCAGCGGCCCGTGAAATGATTCCTCGAAGGGAGGGACGGATCATTCTGGTCAGTTCGACGGCGGGTCAGCGGGGAGAGCCCTACTATTCCCATTATGCGGCTTCGAAGGGGGCGATCATCGCTCTGACGAAGTCTCTTGCTGCAGAGTTGGGTCGGTACAACATTCGCGTGAATGCCGTCGCTCCTGGTTGGGTCATTACGGATATGACGGCCGATGTCATGAGCGACCCGGGTTTCCGGGATGCGGTGATCCGACACATTCCGTTGGGCCGCATCGCCACCCCCGAGGATGTCGCGGGCCCGATCCTCTTCCTCGCTTCTCAGCTTGCGAATCACGTGCACGGGGAAATCTTGAATGTGAACGGCGGCTCGGTGCTCTGCGGGTGATGAGATGAGACAGCCTGGGCCCCATCGGACCTAGGGGACATCCAAACAGATAGGACGGTGCGCTTCCGGTCGATGATTCGATCAGATCCCATACGTCTCATACGCCCTATATGTCCGAGGCCGTCCGATAGCCAGTCACCAACTCGGGCAGCACCTTGCAGGCATCTCCTTCGATCCGCAGATCGGCGATCTCGTCATGGGCCGTTGGGCCCAGGTTGATGATGGCGTAGAAGGCGCCGCCGCGCTTACCCGCCAGAGGCACGGATGCCGCCGGCTCGACCTCGAGCGTCGAACCCACCGAAACGACAAGGTCCGCCGACCGGGCGCCCCTGAAGGCGTGCTCCAGCTTCTCGACCGGCATGGTCTGACCGAATGAAACGGTGGCAGGCTTGAGGAATCCTCCGCAGGCTGAGCAGGTGGGAGGTTCGCGGGTGGCTGCGAATTGCTCGAAAGCAGAATCCGGTTCGGATAAGCGTCCGCAGGAGACACATTCCACCCGAAGATTCGTCCCGTGCAGCTCGATCGTATTCTCAGGGGAGTTTCCCGCCCGCAGGTGGAGCCCATCGATATTCTGAGTTACGAGCAGGTGGAGACGACCCTTTCGCTCGAGTTGCGCCAATGCGAAATGAGCCGCATTCGGTTGGGCATCGCGATAGCCGGCCCACCCGGAGAGCTTGAAGTCCCAGTGTTTGACACGCGCCGCATGCGAGGAAATGAAATCCTCGTAGTACACGGGCTGCCAACGCTTCCAAAGGCCCTGCGGGCCCCGAAAATCCGGAATGCCGGAACCTGTCGAGATACCCGCGCCGGTGAAGACAAGCACGAACCGTGCGGTTCTGAACTTGTCCGTCAGCACGGAGATGCCTTCCAATCCCCGCATCGAACACGAAATCTCAACTGCCTCGTCGGTAGACGGAGGCGTAAATGCTCCGGAAGGGCGTCACACAATAGTTCTCGACGAGCTGCTTTGTCGAAACCGGATGTTCGATCAGCTTCTTTGCCGCGTCCGCTTCGAGACGAAAGGCCAGCCGCATGATGTCAGCCTTGCCCTCACGAATCTCGAGTTTCAGGGAATGAGAAAAATCCGACTCGAGAAGAAAAATCTCGGAGTAAGAACGATTCCGGAGCTCGAAGGGTGTCGGGACGAGCTCCTTCCCTATTTTGCGGTAATGGGCCGCCAAACGCTTTCGAAATTCTCCAATATCGAAATTCCGGACCTTATTGTTGACGCTGACTTCAATCGTCAACTCACCGTTTGTCTGAAAAGATCTCAGGCCGTACGTAAAATCGAGCTCGTCCTTGCTGAACTTGATACGGTGTCCGTTCCCATCGTGGAATCGCTTGAGTTCTTCCTCTTGATCGGGATTGTCGGAATCGGCAAGTCTGCTGGCGGTGATGTAGTAGGTCGAGACCTTTTCAAACCAATCATCAATGATTTCACCTAGCAGCGCGTCGACTGTCTGCAACGATTGGTTCGAACTCCCCATGCGTCTCCTGTCAAAGGCATTCTAGCAAGTTTTCGCATCGAGTAAACTGTCGAGCCCGCGTGCTAGACTGGAAACCTGGGTCAATTGAGTGATGGAGGCGCCTTGATGAAACACAGTGTTATCAGCATTTTCGCAGTTCTGTTGCTGTCTGCCTCCATCCAGGCTTCCGAGCTGTCGTTGGTTGCTGGAGGCGCAGCGCTCGAGAATCTGACGGTTCAGGACAGCGTGACTCTCTTCAAACACCCGACCTTGTTCGGCGTCCGCTACGAGAAGGACTTCCTTATGCTGCTGGGCCTCGAGAACAATCTCGTCGTCTCGCGGAATATGCTGTCTCCGAGGGACAGCAGCGGGGAGCAAGCGCTTTACTACACGGCGAACCTCGTGTTGAACTTCCCCGTGGATCGAATTGTTCCGAACTTTGCCGTCGGCTTGGGAGCTCTCTACAGGTTTGGGAATGAACGGCCGGACGTGGGGGCATCCTTCCTCACGAATTGGGGCGCTGGTGTGAAGTTTCGCAATCTCATCGGTCCCCTGGGCGCCCGGATCGACTATCGGCGCATCGGTATTCGGGGCGTGGAACACCAGACGATCACCGAGCAGGAAATTACGGGCGGTCTTCTCTTCTCTTTCTGAGGGTCGGGTCAGTGGACCACGACGGGATTCAACCGTCGGATGAACCCGAGAACCCCCTTCAAATACCGCTCATGGTCGACGATGTGGATGTCGATGTGATCCGCACCGTCAATTGCCAGGAACTCCTTGGGTCCCTCGAGTTGCTGATACAGCAACTGCCCCTGTCGCATGGGGACGGTGCGGTCTTTGTCTCCGTGGATGATCAGGACCGGAAACTCGTGTCTTTGTAGAAACGAAATCGTGTCCAGCTTGTATCGGCCGAAGAACTTGATGAAACGGAACTGCGACGAACCCTCGAGCAGTGATGCCTTGCTTGGGAATGTCGTCTCCAGGATGAGACCATCGGGCTTCCCATGTCTGGACGCCGCTGCGGCAAAGCAGCCGCCCAGGGAGCGGCCCCAATACACGACGGGGCAGCGAAATCGTCGGAAATTCGCGTTGAAGAAATCCACGGCTGCGGTCACATCCACGAGCAGACCCTGCTCCGTGGGCGTCCCGGTGCTCCAACCGAAGCCCCGATAGTCAACCGCGAAGATCTGGAGGTCCTGGCGATAGAGATCGACCAGCACCTCGGTGCGAACCCCGAGATTCCCGCCGCTTCCATGGAAGTAGAGCACGCTTGCGACAGGATTAGGGGGGCAGAGATGCCAGGCCGAGAGCCGACACCCGTCCGGCGTGTCGATGAAACACTGATCGAAGGGGACACCGAGGTCGGAGGGATTGCGAAAGACGTTCTTCGAGGGTCGGAACACGTAGAGCTGCTCCAACCGCGGAACCGCATACCAGAGCAGGAGAAGAATGCCCGCGACGCTGCCGAGGAGCACTCCGATGAGCAATCCGAGCAGGAACCCCATGGGCGACGCATGTTAGCACAGGGCCACAGGGGAGGTTCCGAGTTTCGAGTTTCGAGTTCCGAGAGTAGGATATCCTCGCTTGTCCCCTGCCCCGGACATTCAGTCATGGCTCATTGCTGTCGGGGTGCCAGAGTTTGGGTGTTAAGTCCCAGTTCCCGAAATCCCGAAATCCAGCAATCCCCAAATCGCGAATCTCAGATTTCCCGGTCCTTCACCTGCAGCGAGTCCAAGGTTGTCAGATCCAGTTCCGTGAAATCGTTGATGATCAACTGGGGCCCCAGCTCGGCCAGCCGTTCTCGACTGTGGGTCGTCGTCAACGCTACACAGAAGCAACCGGCCCGCAAGGCGGCCTCGACACCGGACGGAGAGTCTTCGAAAACAACACATGACTCGGGCGGCAGGTGCAGACCTTCCGCCGCTTTGAGAAAGGCCTCCGGATGGGGCTTCCCGTGGTGGACGTCCTCGCCGGTGATGATCGACTCGAAGGACGAACGCAACAGGAGGCCGTCCAGAACCATATCTACGTTTTCGATGGGCCCACTCGTGGCGACGGCCGTCTGGATCCCGGCGTTCTGCAGCTCTCCAAGCAGGTTCCGGAGCCCCTTGACCACGTGAGTCGACAAATCCGGGCGAATGAGTTCGCGGTAGATCTCTTCCTTCCGCCTGCCGTATCGCTCAACTTCGTCACTGCTCAGCTCCCTTCCCAGGATCGACTCGAGCATCGCATCGTTCTTCTGGCCGAAAGCGGCGTAGATGTCCTTGTTCGAAACCCTTTTCCCCTGCTCCTCACCAAAGCGCCGGAAAGCCTCGAGATGAGCCGACACGTTATCCAGTAGAACTCCATCCATGTCGAAGATCGCACCCTTTATCATTTCTGTTCACCATCCTCATGGGGTTCGGTTGTGGAGTGAATCGCGAGCCAGCCAGCCAGGATCTGGGCGAGCGCCGCGGTGTACGACCTGCTTGCTGCGAAGAGATGATCTGCCCCGGGGACGGCCACGAACGATTTGGGCTGCGCCGCCGCTCGGTACAGTTGTTCCCCTTCCGACAACGGGACGATTCTGTCGGCGGTGCCGTGGATCACCATGAACGGACAGCGCCACCCGGCAACGGTCCCCGCAAGGTCATACTGCTCGAGGTCCCGGAGGAATTCGACCGTCAGCGGAAACAACCGGTCCTGGATGCTGATCGAGGTCTCACCAGTCAGCTCCAACGTCCGAAGGTCGGCCGGACGCAACAGCCGCCGAATCCGATCCCCAACCTTGTACGAAGTGCCCAGCACGGCCACCGGGATCGTTTCCTTTCGGAGGCTCGCAGCCAGGATGGCGGCCGCTCCCCCCATCGAATGCCCGATCAGGGCCGTCAATCGCTGGTGCGTTTCGTTCTCGATCCATCTCGCCGCGGCCAGCGCATCCTCGACGTCCGTCGACAGATTCGTGTCTCGAAAATCCCCTTCGCTCTCACCCAGTCCTGCAAAGTCGAAGCGCAACACCGTGAAGCCGAGTTCCGCCAAGGCCCGGGAAAGCCAGGCCAGTGACTTGTAGTCCTTGCTGCACGTGAAGCAGTGACACAGGATCAAGGCGCCCTTCGAAGGCGCCCGGCCGGGCTGCAGGAGTCCCGCCAATTCGATGCCGGAATGACCTTCGAGCTGCACGCGTCGGGGTCTCTTGAGAGCCTGACTCATGCTCGGGGCTCTCCGTCCTGGAGGTCATCGGTCTGCACTTCCCACCGGGGAACGGGTCCAGTCAGGCGCGGACAAGGCTCTCCGTCGGGCAGCCTGCACGAGACGGCATCGATGGGCACCGAAGGTTCGAAAGACTGGATCAGACGAGCCACCTCGCAAAGGGGCAAGCCGACGATATTGTTGTAGCAACCGGACCATTCGGCGATCAGTCTCGCCCCCTGCCCCTGGATGGCGTAGGAGCCTGCCTTGTCCAGGGGTTCGCCGCCTGCGGCATATTCCCGGGCCTCCTTCCGACTGAAGTTGCGCATGACGACTTCGGAGACGACCACGCTGGCGACGGCACGTCGATGGCCGGTGTCCCTGACGCAGACCGCGGTCATGACCCGGTGTCGGTGGCCGGCCAGACGCATCAGCATGGCGGTAGCGTCATCCGGTCCGGACGGCTTGCCGAGAACCTGACCTTCGAACTCGATGACCGTATCGGCCGCCAACACGAGTCCAGGCATGGAGCCGTTGTTCGAGTTGCCTACGTCGCAGGCACGGGCCTTCATTTGCGCGAGACGCAGAACCGTTTCCTCAGGCCGAGCGCCGAACTCCTCGTCTTCCTCGATGTGGCTGGGTAAGACCTCGAAAGCGAGGCCAAGCCGCCTCAACAGCTTCGCGCGACGAGGTGAAGCCGATGCCAGGATCAGTTTGATGTTTCCGGCCATAGATCAGTGGATCAGTTTAACCGATACCACAGCGATGCGTGCTGTCAGAGCCTGTTGCTAGTTTCCTGATGTAACCATGTCGCTTCGGATCCTTCGTGCACCTTCTTTTCGGACGCTCCTCGACCATCTCATGACGGATCTGGAAGCGAGCTGCCGCAGGGATCCCTTCTCTCCTCGCTGGGTCGCCACGCCCACTTCGACGCTGGCCGCCGATCTGCGCATCCGGCTCGCAGAGAGGGCCGGAGATTCGGTTCTCTCGTCGGTCCGTGTGCTCCCGCTGACCCGGCTGGTCCAACGTCTGATCTCTCGCTGGTCGGGCGAGGCGCCTGTGGCGCGGAGCACTCTGCTCGACCTCCTCACCCACGAGCTGGTCGGCCGGCTCGACTCAGGATCGGCGCTGGGCACGTTGAACCAGATCGATGGCGGATTCTCGCTTCTGACGCCGGTCTTTCAGGATCTTGCGGATGCGGGCATGACCTCGGATCAGTGTCGCCTGTTGTTGGAGGCCGTCGAAACCAGATCTCTCAGTGCCATGGCGCGCGGAGTGATGGAGTTCTTCGGAACTTGGGCGGAAACGGTAGAGGCCTTGGGCGTCGCCTGGCAGCCGTTGCTTCACGGGCGCCTCAATGACTGGCTCTCCGAGGTGCCCGCGGATTGGCTGCTTCGTGTCCTGTCGGCTGAGACCGGCCAGGAAGTCGAGATCTTCGTTTACGGCTTCTACGATTTCACCGATCTCAACCTGGGAACTCTCGGAGCGCTGTCGCGGCTGACCCCAGTGGAACTGCTACTGCCGGGCGCTCAGGCACAGGCGAATGGACGGAGTTGCCCGGTCTTTGACTTTGCCGACGAAGTTCTTGCTGAAATCCTGGTCCGCAACCCCGCTGCGACGGTCGAGGTGCTGACGTCCAGTGAGCCGTCCACTCGATATTTTCTCGAGACCTTCCCCGACGGGAGGATCGGCGAGCGACCGGAATTCCTGACCTGTCGAAGATCCTCCGGAATCGATGCCGAAGCCCTGGCCGCCGCCGTCCAGACCCAGACCTGGCTGGACGCCGAGCCGGATCTGCGGTTGCAGGACATTCTTGTCCTGGCTCCGGATGCTGAGCGTTACCACATGGCCCTCGAAAGAGTCTTCCGGGATTTCGGCATACCGCTGACGACACTCGACCTGGAGTCGGAGCAGAATCTCGAACGTCGCCCGATTCAGTACCTGGAGCGCCTCCACCGCGAACGTGCCTCGAGCGAACGGGTGTTGTCCTACTTGCGGGATTTTCCCGCGGTGGGCGAGCGAAAAGGAATTGAGCTGGATGGATTCGAAGGGAAGGTGAGGGCATTGAGGCTGTTCGGAGGGGCAGCCTGGGCGTGGCTTGATCAGCGGCTCGATGACGAGCCGGAGAGCGTCGAAGCGATATCCGGGACGTTCGTGGAAAACGAGCGCAGGTTGATCAAAGAAGTCCGGGATCTGTGGGTCGATCCTACCGGGTCCGCGGACGTGATGTCCGCAACGGACGCACTCGAGTGGGCCGAGCGTTTGCGGAGCTGGCTGCCCGATCCGACTCTCCTCGATTCATCGATTGAGGACATTCGAGACTTTGCAGAACTCTTGCCGGGCGCGGTTGTCAGCAGAAGATCACTCTTCGCAATGTTTCTCGAAGGCGCCGCGCAGCGATCGGGTTCGGGTTCTCCGGCTCAGGCGGGCGTGAGGCTGATCTCGCTGATGCGGGCCCGTGGCTTGGTTGCCCGAAAGGTAGTTCTGCTGGGCATGTCGGCCAACCTGTTTCCACAAGCCTTCGGGGATGAGCCGCTGCTCTCCGAAGCCGACAGGATCGCAGTGTTTCAGGCTGCAGCGGCACTGGGTCACCGGTTTCCGGCCAAGTCGCAGGTGCTCCCCGAGATGACCTTGCTCTTCTTCCTCGTGAACAGTGGCTGCGACTCCTTGCACTGGGTGATTCCGGAGAGCGACGAAAACGGCAAGGCCGTGGCGCCCAGCCCATGGCTTTCTCGCTATTTGAATGCGTGGGCCAGAAATGGAGGACCGGCTGCAGGATCGGAACCCGCTGCTGCTGAATCCCGGATTCCCCGAAGTCCTCTCGAACAAGCCGCGTGGCTGCTGCAACTGGATCCGGTCCGTGGCGGGTTCCTTCCACCCGGCTACGGGGCATGCCTGCACTCGCCTCTTGCACGCCTCAGTCTGGATGAGGAGTATGACTATCTCGTTGCTTCGCTGCGGAGGAAGGAGGAGGACGCTTGGAACGGTTCGATTCCAACGGCCACGCTGGATCAGCTTTCTTCGAAGGAGCGCTTCAGCGTAAGCGAACTGGAGCTGCTGGCGAAATGTCCGTTCCGGTTCTGGGCATCCGCCCTGGCCGGAATCGGGGGCGTCGAACCTCTGGTCTGGGAGGGAGAGCTGTCCGCGCTGGATCGTGGTCAATTGGTTCACCATTGCCTCGATTGGCTGGTTCGGACCTGCCTGGAAACCGGAATGGGGCTCGATCGGATGCCCGAGCTCATGGAAGGGGCCGTTCGGGAGGGCGGATTCCTCGACTCGGAGGTTCGGGGACTGCTTCTGTTTCTGCCGCCGGTGTTCAGGAGAAGCGCCCTGAGGGAAATAGAGGCCCTGGTCCAAGCGTACCTTCGTTCAGTCTCCGGACGGGTCGGAGCTGATTTTGCGCCCTTGCGATCCGAAGTCAAGATCCGTCGCTCTTTTCCGGGGGCCGAAGACCGTCTCGTGTCGGGGACCCTCGACCGAATCGATCGACGAGAAGGGCAAGTCTGGATCGTCGACTACAAGACGGCGAAGTCGCCGTTTTCTGGCCGGGCCGAAAAATCTCCGCTCCTGAAGATCGGCTTCATTGCTCAGCCGATCCTGTACCCCTGGTTGTGCGAGAGCCTGGAGGGTGATTGGCGGCCATCCGGCTTCTCGTTCATCTACCTGCGCGAGGATCCACCTCGGGAAGTAGAGTTGCGAGAGCTTCCGGCAGCAGGGGAATTCCTTTCGCAGCTGAAGGCCTTTCTCGAGCAGGGCATCTATCCCCTTCTTTCTTCGCGGGCGTACGAGGTTGTGGGGCTGAAGAATGCGGTTCCCTGCAGCGGTTGTGAGTTGGCTTCTCTGTGTCGCCGGTTCGACAGAGGCGCCGAAATGCGCGGTGTTCGGCTGCTTGCGAAGGCTGCCCCCACCCGTTACGAAACGTTGCGAGCCGTCGGAGGTGAGTGTGTCGCTGAGTGACCAGGAAGATCGCCGCGCCGCTGTCTTTTCGGAGGATCATGCCTTCGTCTGGGCCAGCGCCGGCACCGGGAAGACGCACACTCTGACGTTGCGGGCTCTGGTGCTGGTCTGGCGCTTCGGAGGACCGGGGATTTTCGCTTCCGATCGAGGAAACCGGTTACGCTCGGCTCGAGAGGCCGTCCGTCGGGTCGTTCTGACGACCTTCACCCGCAAGGCGGCTGCAGAGATGCAGACGCGTTTGTACCGGTACCTTGATCTCTTTGTTGAAAGTGAGAGTCTGCAGCAAGTCTGCCAGGACCCTCTGGTACGTGAGGATCGCCTCTTTGCCGAAGTGGCAGAGTTCTTCCTGGAATCTGTTCCCGGGCGATCATTCGAGAGGCTGCACCGGGGAGCCGAGGCCTTGTCGGAGGTGGCCTCCGAACTCCAAATCTCGACGTTGCACAGTTTTGCCGCCGGACTCTTGAGCCGGCATCCGGTGGAAGCCGGACTGCCACCGGGCTGCCGCTTTGCGGGGGAGGACGAGGATCAGCCCGCCGAACTGGAAGAGCAGCTGCTGGAGAGGTGGTGGCAGACCGCAGCGCTCCAGGATGTCCCGAGAGAGTCCGTCTCGAGTGCCCAGCCGACAGAGACGAAACCGCTGAACTGCTCAGGGCCCTGGGCATGCTGGCCGACCTTCTGAGGACACTCTCAGGGTCGAAGCTGCAACGCACAGGAGACGAACTACAGACCCTGTTGGGCTTGGGAAGCCCCGCAAGTTGGGCTGATCTGTGCCGATTCCTGATGAGCAACGAGGCCTATCTGTTCCACTCACGGGGCAAGGGGCTCGAAACGGCAGTCAGCGGCCTGCCCGCAGAAGTCTTGAAATACCTGGACGACTTCGACACCGCATATGGCGTGATATTGAGGAACGTCCTCGGGACCGAGAAGGTCGGCGCATGGAAAGTATGGCGGCGTCTTCTGGGGCGCTTTCTCCAATGGGCTGAGAAGGCGGGAATCCGAGAGTTGGGGCTGCTGACTTTCGACGATATGATCCGACTTTCCGTGCGCCTCCTGGAGGACAACCCGGTTGTGCGCAGGATGGAGCGGGAGAGACTGGGTGCCCTGCTGGTCGATGAATTCCAGGATACGGATCCGCTGCAGCTCGATCTGCTTCGTCTCCTGCTGATGAACTCCGAGGATTCTCCTCATGAGGTCCTCGGTTTTTTCGTCGGCGACGACAAGCAATCGATCTATCGATTCCGTGGAGCCGACGTCGATGCCGTGGTCGGATTCTGTCGTCGATATGAAGAACTGATCCGCTGCCGACGTCCCCGCCATGAGTTTCGGCTTCGGACAAGCTTTCGAAGCGATCCGCGAATCCTTGATTTCGTGAATGCATTCTTTGATGAGCCCTTGGAACTGGCAAGCGGGGAAGCGCTGCTCCAGCCCTTCAGGGAGAGAAGCGCCGACCTGCCCGACTGGTTCGTATTGGAGGGAACGGGCTCGAAAGCCGGTATGAACGCCGCCGAGGCACGCGAGGCCGCGGCGCGGGCCGTTCTTCAGATCATACGCCAGCACGTTCAGGGGGGGCGCTCCTACCGCGATTTTGTGGTTTTGACCAGGGACGGCTGGGAGTTGAATGCCCTGCTGCCCGTCCTGAATCAGGCCGGGATCCCGGTCGTCTCTCTGGGGGCGAAGACGTTCTTCCGACAGCCCGAGGTGCTCGACGCCCTGAATCTCCTCATCGCTCTGCACCACCCCAACGACCTCCTGGCGACAGCAGCGGTCTTGCGGAGCCCTCTGGTCTTGCTCGAGGATCGAACGGTCGATCGTCTCGTCCGGCAGTTCGGGGCAGCGAATGTCTTTTTCGGTGACCGGGACCTGCCCGAGGACATCCCGGCCGTGCCGAGGCGCCGAATCGAACGATTGCGCGAGTTGGCGCGAAACAGGATGAAGACGGACCTGACGGATTGGTTGGCCGAGATCCGCCGGCTGATACCGGTGTTTGCGTATCTCGACTCGAAGGACTACGAAGGCAGGGCAATGGCCCGGATCGATCACGTCCTTGCAGGATACCGCCGGGAGTGTCTGGATGGCGGCTCCACACCCCTCTCCTGGCTCTGGGCGCAACGCCGGCGTGCCGACCGGGCGGACGCGTGGGACTCGCAGTTGGGCGAAGATGTCGCCTTGGCGGACGAAACGATCGATGCCGTGAGGGTCATGACGATCCACAAGGCCAAGGGTCTCGAAGGTCGAGTGGTGATCGTCTTCGACTGGGGAGGTCTGTTGCAGTCCTGTTTTGCCGGTCGGCGGGGACGTGGCGGCGGCGGCGCGTATCTGGAGCAGACGGATCCGGACGGTCGCTTGATTCGGGAACTGAGGCTCCCCTGGGGGTCGATCGAGATCCGAACGCCAGCGTATTGCCGAGCTGCGCGCCGGGAAACGGATCTCTCGCTTCAGGAAGCCCGTCGGCTCGCCTATGTCGCGGCGACACGGGCCCGCGATCGGCTGATTCTGCTCCACCCTCTCAAGAAGAACGCCGACTCGCTGGTGGAACACCTGGAAGCTGCTCACGCGGCGGGGCTGGTGACACGGGGCCAGCCCGAGGAAGACCAGCCCGAACTGCCGATCAACCCGCCGCTTCCGGTGACCTTCGACGAAGCGACCTACCGCCGAATCTGGCAGGGACGGTTGGCCGGATGCGCCTCCGTCGCGAAGAGACTCCTCGAGACACCTACTGAGGCAATCACGCTCGAATCTCCCGAGACCGCCGGCCAACACAGCGAACACCTCCTAGGGACGGACTGGAGACCGAAGCGCGACTCGCTGACGATCGGACGGTTGGTTCATGATTATCTCGAGAGAGCCGCCGATTTCAACGGTCTGGACTCGACGCTACTCGGAGAGATATCGAGCGAGTCGGGGCTGCGTCTGGAATCGGAGGCCGTCCAGGAAGCAGAGACAGTCCTACAGCGATTCTTCGCGGGGGCATTGGTGGATTCGTCCGGCAGGGCCCTCGTGGAGAGAGTAAGAAACGGGAGGATTCGCGGCCGGGAAGTTCCCGTTTATCTTCGGGAAGACGGAGGGTACTGGCACGGTGTAATCGATCTGGTGCTCGAGGAGAACGGAGGACTCGTAGGAGTGGACTACAAGACGGGCCGCCCGGCCGATTCGCTGCCTGAGTCGTACCTCCAACAGCGAAGGATTTACACGGCAGCGCTGGAACGGCTGACACGGGTTGGCGCGGTGACGTTCGAATTCTGGTGGCTAAGGTAGGACAACCTTCCAGGTTATCTCGGTGCCCCGAACGAACGATTCCGAGTAGGCCATACTTCAAGCTGATCCTACTCGCGCGCGTGCCTCCACATGATGTCCTCCTGCCCGGCCTCTTTGTTGATCGTGCGGGCCACGACGAAGAGCAAATCGGAAAGCCGATTCAGATATTTCAGGGACGCCGGATTGATGCCGTCCTGATGCGAGAGCGTCACCAGGCGTCGCTCGGCGCGCCGGCAGACCGTTCTCGCCAGATGACAGACCGCGGCAGACTCAGTACCGCCCGGAAGGATGAACTCCTCGAGCGGGGAAAGCTTGGCGTTGAGGTCGTCGAGGAGATGCTCGAGTTCAGCGACCTGCTCATCAGTGATCGTCGTACTTCCGGGAATCGAAAGCTCACCGCCGAGATCGAACAGTGTGTGCTGGACGGTGCTCAGCGGCTCCTCCAGTTCCTCCGGCACGCCCTTTGCCCGGAGCAGACCAATGACGCAGTTCAGCTCGTCCACAGTGCCGTAGCTTTCCACCCGTCCACTGTCCTTGGGGACGCGGGTGGCGTTGCCCAATCCCGTAGTCCCCTGATCGCCGGTCCTCGTATAGATCTTCGATAGACGAAACCCCATCGCACACCGCCTCTTCTGGATTTGATTGGCCTCCTACACCAGCTTGTCGAGATGATGTTCCAGATGGCGGAGGTAGTCGTCGATAACGAATCTCAGAGTGACCGGTTCGTCTTTTCCGATGTTGCAGGGATTCTCGAGGATTTCCGGCGGCAGGTACTCGATCACCCGGGCCAGGTGAAGGTTGTACTGTGAGAACAGTTCGACGAGTCCCGGCCAGTCGGCGTCGTTGTAGCGCTGGGTTGCCACCCAGAGGTCCTGCTGGTAGGGAGGAAAATCTCCGGCAAGATTCAGGGCGCCGCGCACGATGCGCTGGTGATTGTTTGCGGCGGAATCGACCAGGTGACCCAGCATTTCCTGCTTCGACCAGCGGTTCGGTCCCGGCTTTGTCCGAGCCGCTTCGGGCGGAATCTTCAATAGAGCGGGCTTGGCTTCAGTGACTCTCTGACGGATCTTTTCCGAAATGGTTTTCATGGCTAACTCCTGACCGGCGCACGTGGAATCCTTCATGCGTCGTGGCTCCTTTGCCGAGGATGATACACCGGATTGGACAAGCAAGGACGCGATTCTAGTCTTGCGGAATCCGTCCTGCTGACCGATGCTTGAGCCTGTCGAAGATGGATACGCCAAGGCCGGAAAATCAGCGTAGTCGTCTCGAACGGGCGTTGGCCCTCGTCACGGAGGTGCGCTCCGGAGAAGGGACGACCGCTCTCCTGATGACCCTGAACATCTTCCTGATTTTGGCGGCCTACTATCTCCTGAAGCCGCTTCGTGAAGGCTTCATGAGCCGCATCGAGGGTTGGCAGGAGATCGAAAGCTATATCTCGGCCATTACGGCTCTCCTGCTGATTCCGACCGTCAAGGCTTATGGGCGCGTGGCGAGCCGCTACGCTCGCCGAAAACTGATCAGTGTCGTCACGTCCTTCTTTGTCTCGAACCTGGTTGTCTTCTACTTTCTGCTGCACTTCGATGTGCCTTACTTCGGCATCCTCTACTACGTGTGGCTGGGCATCTTCAACAACATGGTGATCGCTCAGTTCTGGGCCTATGGCAACGACATCTATAACCCGGACCAGGGCAGGAGACTCTTTCCGATGATCCAGTTCGGCGGGTCGCTGGGAGCCATTCTGGGTCCCGCTGTGGCTTCGCGGGCGGCTCATCTCTCAGCTGCCACTCTGATGCTGTTGGCCGGTCTCATTCTGATGCTGTGCATCGGAATGACGAACTGGATCGATCTCCGCCCCCGTGCCCGACGCTCGGCCGGTGATGTCGTGAAAGCGAAAAGGCCTGTTGGCGGCGCCGGTGGATTCCAGCTGATTTGGAGACACCGATACCTTCTGTATCTTGCTCTGTTGATCCTGGTTCTGAATTGGGTGAACAGCAACGGGGAGTACATCCTGAGGCGGATGGTTAGCGACGCAGCCGACAGTAGCGTCATCGCTCAGGGGTTGAGTCTGCAGACGCACCAGGGCGAGCTCGCCGGAGAAACGTTCATTCGATACTTCTACGCCGATTTTCAGTTCTGGCAGAACGCTCTGGTCTTGTTGATTCAGGCCTTGCTCGTCTCACGAATCCTCAAATACCTGGGCGTTGCGAGGTCTCTCTTCATCCCAGGGCTGCTGGCTGTACTCGGATACGGCTGCATGGCTTTTCTCCCGATTCTCATGATCGTCCGAACCGCCAAGATCGCCGAGAACGCCGACGACTACTCTCTCATGAACACACTGCGGGCCGCGCTCTACCTGCCGACGACGCGAGAAATGAAGTACAAGGCCAAGCAGGCCATCGACACGTTCTTCGTTCGCGTGGGAGATGTCGCACACGCCGTGACAGTGGCAATCGCCGGCGTGTTGGCTTTGAGCGCTCAGGGGTTCGCCCAGTTGACGCTCTGCCTGGTGGCGGTCTGGCTCGGGCTGGCCTGGCTTCTCTCGCGCGAGCACGGCAAGCTTCTCTCCGGCCAGGAACGGGAAGCGGGTGCATTGGAGGTCGCGGACAGTCGAGCCGCAGCCTACGCGCGAGCCCCGCAGGCCGATGATTGATCCCTCCTACTGATCGGGAAATCTCGCAAGGGCCCCCTTCGGGCTAAAGTCCGCTCCCCGAAGATCCGAAGCTTATGAGGAGTGTCGTGCCTGGACACGGAGAAGGAGGATCTTTGTCCAGAACTTGCGAAATGGTTGGCGTTTTTCTCGTTCTACTCTTGCTGAGCGTATCGACGGGTGCCGCCCAGGAACTGGCTGTGATCCACTACGGCAGCCGGGAGGGTCTTCCCTCCTCCTACATCACTTGTCTGGCCCAGGGTCCCGAGGGTCGTGTGTGGATCGGGCAGTCGATTGGGGTCTCCTCGTATGACGGTCGAGAGTTTCGCACCTGGACACCCGAAGATGGTCTTGTCAAGGTAAGCCCGACGTCCATTCTTGCGACCGATAAAGGTCGGGTTTGGCTCAGCTTTCCTCAAGAAGGGCTCCAGCTCATTGACCGAGACGGCTCCGTCGCTACCGTGCCCGATCCCAAAGGATTGCTCACCCGGGACCACGCCGCATTCTTGTATCACCTGAATGATGGCTCCGTCGTTCTTGCGGGGCACAAGGGTTACTACGAGATCTCACCGACCTTCATCCGTGGCCCGCTCTATCCGATCGTCGGCCGAACCGGGTACGTCTCGACCATATTGGACGAACGAGGAAGTCACACCACCCACCCCTTGTTTGCCACCGAGGACGGTCTCTTCCGGCTCGAGCAAGGCCGCTACGAATTGATGCCGCTGCCCTATGAAGAACTCGGTAGCCGTCAGATATCCGTCATGGACTATGGTCCCGGAGGGGAGTTGTGGATGTTGAACTCCCGGGGCTATCTCCTGAGGTGGAGCTCCAAAACGGACTACAGAATCTGGAACGTCCGTACGAATAATCAACCCCTCTACCCCTATCGGATGATCGTCGATAAAGAGGGAACGGTCTGGGTTGCCAGCGGTCAAGGACTGCTGCGTTTTCGGAACGGCAGGGCGGAGTGGTTCACCGAGGACGCGGGACTGTCGAATTCGTTCATCGTCGATTTACTGATCGACCGTGACGGGATTCTCTGGCTGGCGACGGAGAGCGGACTGGACAAGATCAGCACTTTTGCCTTCCGGAACTTCCGGCACGAAATGGGACTACCTGTGAATTCGGTCTGGAAGATCGAAGAAGTAGCGGACGGGAGCATCTGGCTGGGAACGAATTCAGGGATCGTGATGGTCGACCCCAGCTGGCACACGAAGGTCTGGACCTCCGCCGAGGGTCTTCCGGAAGACAGCATCATCGATATCCGGGCAATGCCCGATGGAAGTGTTTGGCTGCTCGGCTACAGCGGGATCTACCGTTGGGATGGGAAGCGTTTCATTAGTTATCCACAGGAAGTCCTGGAGTCACTGAACCTCTACGAAGTCTTGCCCCTGAGCGACCGGCAGGTTTGGATCTGCAGCTCGAACGGGGTGTACCGGTTGGATCCCCGCACGAACCGTTTGGAGCGCCACCCGCTGAACGATCATCTCAAGGGTTCCAGGGTAGTCTCCCGGGCGATTCGCGCTCGCGATGGAGGCGTCTGGCTGCTGGGCTCGGAGCTCTATCACTGGCGGGCGACCGACGGGCTTCAGCAGATCCCACTGCCCCCGGAATGGGATGTGACGTCGGTACGGGACGTACATGAAGACGACGGGCGGTTCTGGGTGCTGACCGATCGTGGCTTGGCGGTTCGCAAGGATTCGGATTGGGAGCTGTTCGGTACGTCCCCCGAAAAGCAGCTCTTCGATTTCGTCGAAACCCAAGACGGGAGCATCTGGCTCGGATGCAACGGAGGGATTGCCCGATTCGACGGAACCAGGTTCCACTTCTACGGTTACTATGACGGCATTGCCTTGAACGAGTGCAACACCGGAGCTGCCCTGCAGGACAGCCGCGGTGTGGTCTGGCTGGGAGGGGTCAATGTCAGCCTGATCTTCCCATCCCTGCTCCGTTTTCCACCGCCAGCCGTTCCGATGATCACGCGGGTGGCGGTGAACGGCGTCGACACACCGTTTCGCAACGGGCTGAAACTCCGATCCAGTGTCCGGAACCTGGACTTCCGTTTCGCTGCAACGAGCTACTGGAACGAGCAGGAACAGTCCTTCCGCTACCGTCTGGATGGACTGGACAGCGATTGGTCCGCGCCCGCGAGTCACGGGGTGGCCCGCTATACCGGCCTGTCCCCGGGTGAGTACCGCTTCGCTCTGCAATGCCGGACCAAGAACGGACAATGGACCAACGCTCCACAATCGCTCCCGGTCATCGTCGAACCCGCCTGGTGGCAGACGATTTACGCACGGATCCTCCTGGTGACGGGGCTCATCGTGTTCGGGTTCTTCATTGGATACGTCAGAATCCGGCGACTGAAAGCCAACAAACGGCAACTCCAGAATCTCGTCGACGAGCAGACTGCGGAGATCAAGAAACAGCGTGACCTGATGGCCAGGCTGGCTACGACGGATGAATTGACGGATCTGCCGAACCGACGGAAGTGCGTCGAGTTGCTCCAGAATGAGATGGCCCGTGCCCGGCGAAGCGGAGTACCCTTTTCGGTCTTCCTGTTCGACATCGATTTCTTCAAGGAAATCAACGATTCGAACGGACACGCGACGGGTGACGAAGTTCTCAATCTGATCGCCCGGGTCGGTCGGAGGGCGATCCGTGAAACGGACACCCTCGGTCGCTGGGGTGGAGATGAATTCATCCTGCTCATGCCACGAACCAGCCAGAAGCAAGCTCAGCTGGTGAGTCGGCGTCTCAAGTCGTTCGTTGAACAGGAAGGCGTGACCAATCCAAAAGGAATCACTGTCAAGTTGACCATCTCAGGCGGAATCGCCAGCTACGATCCGGGCATCTCCCCAGACGGCTGGCGTGGCGGACAGCTCGTTCGAGTGGCCGACACGGCACTGTACCGCGCCAAGCAGGAGGGTCGCAGCCGAATCGTAGCCGCCGCCCAGTGAAGTCGGTGTCAGCCGGGCCGGGAATTCCGGGCTCCGAGTTCCGGAGTGTTGCGCATGCCCAAATGGTCTCAGCTCCGATTTGATTGGATGCTCGGCAACAGCGCCAAACCTCGGTGACTCGATCTCGCGCAGAGGCGCAGAGTACGCAGCGGTCTCTTGTTCTGGAACCCTTGGCGTCCGCAGCGTCTTGGTGCGAAATCGGTTCTGTCGGTCTCGACAGACCAGTACCGGAGTCGAGGCAGGGTCCAAAGGGTCTCGGCAACACGCCCCCGGGTTCCACGTTCCGGGTCCCGGGGTTCCGCGGCTCCGAGGACGGGATTCTCCGTCTGATCAACTCCGTCTACTGAGTCCACGTCGTCCATCAAATCGGACAAGTCAGAGCCGCCGCATCACAATTGTTATCATCGCCGGTTCTCCCGTCCTCCCGTCCTCCGGTTCTCCGGTTCTCCGGTTCTCCGGTCCGCACTCCTCAACATCTGCGAGGTTGCGGCTTCAGCTTCGCTCACGGTGCGTTCGATTCGACATTGAACCCCTCGACCACCATTGCAGGTGTCTCGCCCCGCGTATCCGCATCTTCCACTTCGGTTCGGATCGTGCGGGTTTCGTCCGGCATCAGCGCCACGTAGTTGTCGCTGTAAAGAACCGGAAGAATCCGGTCGCCGGTCTTTTCACGCACCACCTTGAGACGCACCATCAGAGCCGGGACCTTGGAGGGGTTGTGAAGTTTCGTCGTCAGCATCCAGTGGATTCCCTGCCGCTCGACATCGGTCCTGACATCGAGAGTAACCTTGGGAAGCCGTCGCAGCATCTCATAGTCCCCATCGTTCGTCCCCATCCAGTAGAAGTTCTCGGAGAGGACCTGGCTCTCGCGCATGAGCTTCAGACGGAGGAAGTAGACGGGCGTCAACCGATACGGGTACTCCATCCGGATGGGGGCGAGGACGCTGTCCTCCGTACTGTCCACCCGGGCCGTCTTCTCCCAGAGGACGGAGCCGTCTATGCTCAATAGCTCGACCTGCGCTGTCAGGCCAGGCTGGTCTCCGGCACTGTAGTTGACCACCTCGATGTGATCCGTATCCGCGTTCCATTGGATGTGCAGCGGTTCGGAGCCCTTTTTACTTCCGAAGTAGCCCGCCGTGGGCTCGAAGTCATAGTCGTAGGTCTGCCAGACGAAGGACGGCCAGCACGGATGGCTCATCCACAGCAGAACGCCCATGCGGTAGCGACTCTGGGCCTCGAAGATGGCGCGGTAGCCTCGGTAGTTGATGAACTGCGAAAGGCGAGTGAACTCGGCCGCGTTGTCGGCGCCCCCATAACCCTTATCGATTCTCTCCATGAACAGGGCGAGCCGCTGGGCGCTCGTGAGGTTGAAGTCGTGCAGCCCCCAATCGAGCGCCGGCGGCCACAGTGCGGGCTCGGGCATCATCCGGCGCACCGTTTCAATGTTGGGAATATTCGGCATGCCGATCTCACTGTGGAGCTTGGGCGTGGCCCGGAATCGAAAGTAGTAGCTGGAAGGCTGGACCCAATAGGGGCCTTCGCCGCTGACTTCCCCCGAGGCCGAGTTTGGAAAATAGTGGATCTCCGCATGGGACTGAGTCAGGATGCGTCGGATTCCGTCATCGAGTAGCTTCGGCGGATTACCCTCATTCCGTCCGCAGTAGATCCCGATGGAGGGATGATTGCGAATGCGCAGCACCGTGTCACGCACGTTGCGGAGGAACATGGCGTCGTCATCCGGATCTGGGCCGTCATACGGATTGGCCAGCCAGAAGTCCTGCCAGACTACGATGCCGTACTTGTCGCAGGCATCATAGAACTCGTCGTCCCCGGTCTGGCCGACCCAGTTGCGGATCATGGTGAAGTTCATGTCGCGGTGGTAGCGGACGGCGGTGTCGTACTCCCGCTTTCGATACTGCAGGTTCGTCTCCGGAAACCCCCAGTTTCCACCACGGGCCACAAAGCGTCGCCCGTTGATCCAGATATTCAAGGCGCCATCTACGATGCGATACGCAAACTGCCGGACTCCCGTACGGAACGAAGTCCGATCGGATGTCTCGCCGCCTGTTTCGAATCGGAACTCGACATCGTAGAGGTTGGGTTCTCCGTAGCCATTCGGCCACCACAGCCTTGGGTTTTGGATCCGCAAAGCCGGGTGTCCCGAAGGGATCAGCTCGACCGAGGAAACTTGCCCTCCAGGGATCGTCACCGGAAGGTGGACATCGACGTCACCGAACTTCGCGAAGAGCATCCCGCTGACCGGCAGGGGCGTGTGGTTGTTCAAAGAGACTTCCATGCGAACGTCGGCTGTCGACGTGTCCGGAAGAGGAAGGGTCGTGGTCACAAACGGATCCTCGAGGGTGACGGGGCCGCTCGTCGTCAGGGAGACATCGTTCCAGATGCCGATGTTGCGGCCGCGAACGGTCGGGATCCAATCCCAACCGATGGACGCATGGAAAGTCGGGTTGTCGGCGCCCAGGGCTCCACCGTTCAGTCCGGCCGTCTCGAGAGTCTTCTGCTTGACGCTTCCCGGCGTCGCGTTCTTCTCAATCCGCACGGCCAGGGCGTTCTTCTGGCCCGATCGTATGAGACCGGTTGCATCGAAGCGTCCACGCATGAATGCGCCTTCGATGCGGCCGAGCTTCTGACCGTTCAAGTAGACATCGGCTTTCCAGTTGATGCCATCGAAGTGGATCCACGTCCTCCGGCCGGGCTCGGCGGCCGGAGCGATGAACTCAGTCCGGTACCAGAAGTCCGCGTAGAAGAACGAGTCGGAGATCATGAACTGGTTGTCCCCGTAATTCGGATCGGGAAGAGCTCCCACATTCCAGTAACTGGAGAGGACTGTGGCCGGGACGGTCGCGATTACCCACTGCGCGTCGTCGAAGCCGGGCATGGAAATCTTCTCGGCGTCGGACGCAACCATGGAATCGCGCTGCAGCCTCCAGCCGCCGCCCGTCAGATTCAGCCTCCCATCAGCGTGGATCGCCGGGGCCGGTTTCGGATGCGGAACAGGTCCACCCTTTCCGTACACTTCCAGTTCGCTGAGGATGTAGCCTTCAGAGGAGGCCGGTCGATGCATCAACACTCGCACGAATCGCCCGGTAGCCGTCTCGGCGAGCTTGATATCATCGGTCAGGCCTGGCCCCGCAGGCAAAGGCAGGAGATCTCGCCAGTTTTCCGCATCGTCAGAAACCTGGATGGAGCCTTCGACAGCTCGACGGATCCAGTAAAGAGTGATGTGGTCGAACGAACACTCGGCTCCCAGATCGACGTAGACCCATTCGGTACCCTTTCCTGCCGGCATCCATGCGCTCGTGAAATTGTAGGGACCGCCGACCTCGACGCGCCGATCCTTGTCGAAGAAGGCGACCTCGCTGAGGCTCCAGGACTCGCCCCCTGTCGACACGAGCATGATCCGATAGAAACGGCTGTGAGCCGCCGGTGTCAGTGAGACCGCCGGTCTCACCGTGGGCTTGCGGAAGTCGAAAGAAGGGTCACCACCTGCGGGAGCTTTCCGCTCGGGAACATCGCCTTCAGCCCGGCCAAGCTCCTTCCAGGACGTGCCGTCCTCGGATCCGCTTATGACACAACTCCATCGGACCAGGATCCGCTCTGCGGCGGTCTTCCGAGGAGGCTGTGGAAACCCGAAGCTCCCGGATCCGCCCGCCGGCCGCAGCCGCGCGTCGACTTCGATACGATCGATCTCCAGTGGACTCTCACCGCCGGCCAACTCGAACTGAACCCATCCCTTGGGTCCCTCGAGATTCACAGAGCTCATCGCGTTGTGGTCAACCAGGAACTCCCGCCGGATCCTGGCCGCAACCCCGTTGACGCTGTCCGCTGTCGCGAGCCAGCGAGGCAGTTTCGTCTCTCTGATTCCATCGGTGACCAATTGAGCGGTCAGATTGTAGTCGTAGCTGCTCGAATGATAGGCCGCGCGGTGCAGCGCAAGATTACGGTACGTTTCCCTATCAAGAACCAGCTCCGGAGCGGAGTCCTGCTCCGGATCTCCCGGATAAACACCAATGCCGCGAGTGAACTCCTGCGCCCGAAGCACTGGTATGACTGCCGCAATGAGCAGAAGAATCCATACGGCAACAAAGCAGCGACTCATCACCCTGACTCCTCTCCCTGTGGGCTCAACCCTTTCTGACCACCAGGTGGCCTCCGGAGCGAGGCCGGCCCGAGCGCCAGAATGCACATCATGCCGTGATGAGTCTCTCACGGATGATGGGAAAAGACATGCCTTGACAGTGCATCGACCTGGAACTACGCTCAGCTGAAGAGCGGACCAGTGCGACCAAGCCTGCCCGCATTGCCGGCATGGCGGGAGACGAGGACTAACCACAGAGAGGTGGCCGTCGATGAAGCGAGACACAGGAAACGTGACCAGGCGAGAGTTCGTAGGGACGATAACCGTCGCGGCGACGGTCCTGGGGCTGGGCGGTTGCTCAGGCGGACCGAATTCCGGTTCGGAGGCTGTAGAATCAGCCCCTCAGTCGGAGAAGGATCTGCCTATCGGGCTCCAACTCTACACCGTTCGGGAAGCCGCCGAGAAGGACTTCAAAGGAACGCTCGAGCGGGTCAGAAAAATCGGCTACAGGCATTTCGAATTTGCCGGGTACGGGGGGCTTGCGGCTGCGGACCTGGCAGCGTTTCTGAAGCAGATCGACGCCGATGCGATTGGCACCCACGTGGGTTTCGAGGAGTCCGAACAGGATCCGGCAGCAATGATCAGCTACTGCCAGGGACTAGGTACTCCCTATGTCGTGGCCCCGTCCATGCCGGAGGAGGTTCGGGGAGGGACCCGCGAGCAAATCGTGCAGTTCGCTCATGATTTGAGCGAACTGGGCCAGAAGATCAAGGATTCCGGGATGCAGCTCTGCTACCACAATCACTCGTTCGAATTCGAGAACAAGGTAGACGGGGAAACGCTCTACGACATCGTCTTCTCCACGGCGGACCCCGATCTGGTGAAAGCAGAAGTGGATGCTGCACATGAAAGACATGGATGCCGATGGGAATCTGGCTCCTGTGGGTACCGGCGTGATCGACTGGCCGGCCGTCGTCGCGAAAGCAAAGCAAATTGGTGTCGACGGGTACATCGTGGAGCAGGATCAGCCCCGTCAAGGCCAGGATATCTTCGATGAGATCACAGTCAGTTATCGGAACATGGTGAGTTTGCTGAGCTGAAGGATCGGTCTGATCGTCGATTTGGAATTTGAGGTCTGTGGTTTTGGGTGCGGAAAGCCGTCCTTCCAGCTGAAGCTCCTTTCCGGAGGAGGTGAACTATGACGGCTATTGGCGCAGCAGCAAAGGGCGCAACCCGAAATCCGTACGATGTTGCTTTGGAGAACTTTGACCTCGCGGCGAAGCATCTGGAGCTTCCAGATGACGTCGCGGCCATGATCAAGTATCCGGAGCGCGCGCTGATCGTCAACATGCCGGTCCGAATGGACGACGGCCGCATCGTACACTTCGAGGGATTTCGCGTACAGCACAACACCGCTCGTGGACCGGCCAAGGGCGGGATCCGCTATCATCCCAACGTTACCCTGGACGAGGTGAGAGCCCTTGCCACCTGGATGACCTGGAAATGCGCGGTCGTGAGCATTCCTTTCGGTGGCGGCAAAGGAGGAGTCACCTGTAATCCGAAGAAGCTGTCCATGGGTGAGACCGAAAGGCTGACTCGGAGGTATGCGAGCAGCATACTGCCTCTTATCGGTCCGGAACAGGACATTCCTGCGCCGGACGTCTACACGAGTCCAGTCCGCAGATCATGGCCTGGATCATGGACACCTACAGCATGACCAAGGGCTATTCGGTTCCGGGAGTCGTGACAGGGAAGCCGATCAGCCTCGGCGGATCTCTCGGCAGAAATGAAGCCACGGGACGGGGAGTTTTCTACACGATCCAGAGCGCTTGTGAGCACCTCAGAATCCCGCTGAAAGGCTCCAAGGTGGTAGTTCAGGGCTTCGGCAATGCCGGCTCGGTTGCGGCGCACCTGCTCGACAGTCACCAGGCCTATGTGGTGGCCGTCAACGACTCGAAGGGATGTATCTACAACAAGGATGGGCTCGACATCCCAAAACTGATGCTGCACAAAGAAAGAACCGGTTCGGTCGTGGGATTCGCGGGTTCTGAGTCCATTTCGGAACGACAGTTGTTCTCGCTCGATTGCGACATTCTGGTGCCGGCCGCTCTGGAGAATGCCATCCATGCGGAGAATGCCTCGCTGTTGAAGGCGAAGATCGTGGCCGAGGCCGCCAATGGGCCCTGTACGCCCGAAGCGGATGCCATTCTCGACGAGGCTGGGTGTTTCGTGATTCCGGATATCCTCGGCAACGCCGGCGGAGTGACCGTGTCAGACGTCGAATGGGTCCAGGACGAACAACATCTGTTCTGGGAAGCGCAGGACATCTACAACCGGCTGGAGCGGGTGATGAAGACGAGCTTTGAGGACGTCCTCAAGATTCACCGTGACCGAAAGGTGAGCATGCGCATCGCCGCGAACATGGTCGGGGTCGGTCGTGTGGCGGAAGCCATTCAGTTGAGGGGCCTCTACCCCTGATCCGCGGGTGGATGGACGAACGCAGCTCAGCCCTGGGACTGCGTATGTTTCAGGATCCAGCCCGTGATCAGTTCGAGCGCCTGGGGAGCTATTGTCTCTTCGATCCGAGAATACTCAGAAACGGCACCTGTCTGGGCGGTCTGGAAGAGATGGTTCAGGCCGGGAAGTTCGACGGTTTTGAAGTCCGCGTTTCCGCCCTCGCGAAGAGCCTTCGCGATCGCCTCCAGGTCTTCCTTCGGGGGCACTTGGAGATCCAAAGACCCGTTGACGGCCAGGACGGGACAACGAACCTTCCGGAGTGCCTGCGTCGGATCGTACGTAATGAAGAAGCGAAGCCATGGCGAGTTGATCCTGCGGGCCTGCATTTCGAGAAAGGCCCGCGTGACGCCTTCCCGTGTCCTTTCCTGATCGCCCATCTCTGCAAGTTTCTCATCGATCAGATTCCCGAGCTTGCGCTCGGCAATCTGCAAATCCGGCTCGGCTTTGACAATCTGTATCATTGCCAATTGAATCTCCAGTCTCCCAGCCACCTCCTGCTCGCTCTGTCCGGCGGCGCGCCCCATGAGCTCTGATTGCTTCACGAGGATTTCTTCTCCGGTCAGGCCGGTCCCTGCCATCAGGACGATGAAGGCAACAGCGTGCGACTCGGAAGCCGCCAGCGGGGCCACGATGCCTCCTTCACTGTGTCCGACCAGGCCGATCTGCTGTGGATCGATTTCCTTGCGGCTCTGCAGATAACGAATGCCACAAAGGGCATCCTTGGCAAAATCGCGCGTCGTTGCCTGCAGAGTATTCCCGGTTGATCCGCCGACACCTCGGTCATCCGACCGCAGAACTGCGATACCCTTGCGGGTCAGATAATCCGCGAGGACCAGGAACGGCCGATGCCCCATGATGGTTTCATTGCGATCTTGCGGGCCCGAGCCCGAGATCAGAATCACCGCCGGAGCGGGCATCTCGGAACGCGGCAGAGTCAGCGTCCCGGCCAGCTTGACTCCGGCCTCGAGGTTCTCATACGTGACCTCTTCTTCCTTGTAGGGGTAGGGAGGCTTCGGCTCCTGCGGCCTCCTAAGTTCGATCTGCTCGTCCGACTTCTTGAAGACGAGGGGCAGGGTAGCCCCACCCTGATGCCACCGCCCCGTGATCTCCGTCTGGTCGGCATTGAAGTCCCCTTCATATGACGCCGGAGGCATGGTCATGTCGAAGCTGAGCCTGTCGCTGGTCACCCGGATCTTGGCGATCTCGAGATTCCTGGCGCCCTGGTCGATACTGTCGAGCTTGCCCGAGAGCGTGCCGTCTGGTGCTCGGTAGATTCGAAGCTGGAGGCGGAGGTCGGCCATCCCGGTCTTCAAAGTCCCCCGCCAGACACTCTCCAGTCTCAGCTCGGCCTCCCTCTGTTCTGCAGCTTCGATATCGGACAGGGAAAGACGTTCGAGTCGGAACGGAAGCTTGGACGGACCTTGTTTGAAATCTCCCACGATCTCCCGTCCGTCGGTAGCCAGGGTACCTTTGAAAGTGGGGTTGCCTGGCACACCGGGCATCTTGAACGACACGTTGGAACCCTCCACAGTGATCTCCCCGAGCGCCATTGATTTGACCCCCTGAGCCGGAATATCGATGGTCCCCTTCCACTGCGATTGATCGTGCTTCAGTTGCACCAGGATTCCCAGTTCGCCGTTCGGGAGCGAAATCGCACCCTTCCAGTCGCCCGCAGCGTCGCTCTGCGCCAGCGTCGGACTTCCGAGCAACAGGAGGGAGAGCCCCAGCCATGCGAATCGCTTTCCTCGAATCATTGATTGTCCTCCTCTACGGGATACTGTCTCCCAAGTACGCAAGAGCCCAGGTATTCATTCACGATACGGAATCCTCGAGAAGGGACTTCGAGCATCACATGCGTTGCCCTGTAATTCAGGCGATCCGGTCGGAGACCTCTATGTTCTTATGGTGAGGGGTGGTTCCGGCTTCGGAGACACATGAATTTCAGAGGAGGGAAGAATGCGAAGAGTCACCTTGTTCACGGCAGCTTGCCTCGTGCTGGGCACGGGCCTTATGATTGCTCATCCACACTTCTCCAAGACAGTCACGGCCGACCTGCAGGGGACGGTTCTCAAGCTGAGCTTTACGACGTATCCCTACAACGAGGAGCGCCTGGCACAGGTGCAGCCGGGCTTCGTTTTCCATTGCGGGAGGGCCAGCTTGACTGTTGAGGGCAACCTGACGTCCGGAGGGCAGGCCATCCCTCCGGGCGAGAATGCTGTCCGAGCTCGAGCCAAATCCCTCGATGACTGGGAACTGCTGCTCATCCCTTCCGGTGATGCGCAGAATGTGGACCTCTCGCGTGCGATCCGACTCGAGTCGACGACTCTAAAGGGTCTCCCCGAGGTCTATCATCTGGACCTGGATCTCTACCGCGGCCACGGTTCGACGGATGGGAAGATGTTCCTTGCGGTGGCGTTTGGTGAGCGGCGGGTCGAGGGTGTTCTGGGGCTCTAGCCCGGTCCCGACGGTCCGAGGGGATGCCGGCCGGGTGCTTGTCACACTATGCTTTCAGAATCGTTGCAGGTAGGAGACTTTGAAGAAGAGCCCTCGCCGTGTAGTGAGATAGCTGCCCTGATCGGGTTGCCAGGATCCGTCGTGCCACTCTCGCTGCTCGAACAGTGAACCGTAACCGATATAGGCCACGGTCCCAGGGACCGGCTCGTACGAGCCCAAAAGATCCATCAGGATCCGGTGCTCCGAATCGTCGAACTGGAGGATGGCCCGAGCGGCCAGGTTCCGGTTGAACTGATACGTGCTGCGGGCATTGACGATGTGGAGATTGTAGACTGGACTGCCATCGAACCGCTTGAAGTTGACGTTGTCATACGCCACCGTCTGGTTGACTCGGGTCGTCGGCTGAAAGCTCAGCTCCGAATAGAGGGATCGGACCTTCCCTGCGAAAGGGTCCTCTTCGTCGTAGTAGATGCCATCACCGGATCGAACGGATGCGAAGACGTTCAGCCAGTTCGTCAACTGAGCGCCTCCCCAGCCGCCCACGGCAGTCTTCCAGAACTCCCGCCCTGCCCAGGGCTCCCGGGAGCGAGATCCATAGATACGCATCTGGCCCTGACGGGTGAAACGGAAGTTGACACCGAAGTAGTTGACCAGTTCATGTCCCCCCTGAATCCGGTCACGGCCGTATTTCAGCCAGATCATGGGCCCGATCTTGCGTAGCCAGGGGTACTTCTCCTTGTCGGGATAGAAGCTGTATTCGGCATACATCCACTCGCTCGAGAAACCCGTTCGGTTATAGAACGCGGTATCGAGATTGAAGTCTTCGTCGAAATGCTCGAGTTGAGTGATGAAGTTGACTCGATCCGTGGAGTGACTGAAGCTGGCCTGAGCCGCCATCCCCGAGGTTCGGTCTCGGCCGGGTCCCGACCGCGAGATGGTCTGCAAGAATGTGCCGGTGACTTCCTGATGCTCCCCCAGTCGAAGCGAGATGTCCGAGCCGAGCGATCGATTGAAGTCGTCGCCCGTGGTGGTGTTGGTGACGATCCCGCCGACGTAGCTTCCCTTTCCCAGGCTATAGAGTGCCCGGCCGATGTTGAAGACCGTATGTGATCCATCGGGAAGGTTGGTTTCCTCACCGGCATACCGGGGCGCTTCGTCGACGGCGGAGAGGGTCCCGAAGGACATCTGGCCGAGTGTTCCCGTGAGCTTCATTCCCCAGATCGGGTCGATGATCTGCCTGGTGTGCACGGCCGATCTCATGTTGCTGTCACCGAATGCGCCGGCCAGTGAGAAGACGCCCATTCCTTCCATGAAGAAAGGCCTCTTCTCAGAATAAAAGATGGGGTAGCGCTGATTCACCTCGACCTGGAAGGAATCGCTCTCGATCTGGCTGAAGTCAGGGTTGACGGTTGCCTCGGCGGTGACCGAGGAGGTAACCCCATATTTCATAGACACTCCGGCGTCGGCGGCTGAGTTGGCGGAACTCCAGCTCGCGGGACTGCTTCGCTCCTGATTCCAGGAATAGGTGACACTCGGGATGAGCTCGAACGTTCGGGGGTGGTTCAGGTCTTCGAAGACGGCCGTGGCATGACATTCGAAGAGGCTCTTTCCTGCCGGAAAGACGGGCCAGGAGGCCGACGAGCCCAGACGGCTGACCCGACGCCAGAACAGGACGCCCATCTTCACTGTGGAGCCACTCTTGAAGCGGATACTCTGCAACGGAAGGCGAATCTCGACGGTGTATCCATCCTCGGTTCTCAGGGCCTCACTCTCCCAGACCCAGTCGGGGGAGACGTCCTCTCCGGACGCACTGCTGTTGAGGATGTCCGCCTGGATTCCGCTCGGATTGACGAACATCTCGTATGAGCTCTGACCGCTGAACATGGAGTCGAGACTCAAGCCGACCCAGTCATCGTTGAAAATGTTGTCGCGTCGAGCGATCGATGTCTTGATCTTCGCGGGTTCCGGGTCCAGGCAGCGAAAGGCCAGGTAAAGATTCTGGTCGTCGTAAGTCATCCAGACTTTGGTTTCCTGAATCGGTTGCTCCCCCCGCACCGGGTTATAGGTCAGCCATGTGCCTGCCGGTATCCGGGCTTCTTCCCATGCGGCGTCATTCAGCCTCCCGTCGATGTCCGGGGCGACCGTCGTCCGCCGCACGAGGATTTCGGGTGGCACAGGAGCGGCACTCCAGAGCGGGGACAGACACAAGAAGGCGAGGACGCCCAAGGCTTGCATTCGAACCAACATGTTTCTCTCGTCTCACCCTTTCGACTTGGCCCGGGCCGAAAAAGTTGACCGCAAGGCCACCTTTGGGAAACGAGTGTGCCACTATCCACAGCTGCTGACACCGGCTTTTCGGCAGGCGGTCGAGGGACTCGACAAACGGTTGGCGTTTTGTGTTCGAGTGCTTACGAATCCGGGGAGACGGCTGGTTTCAATGGGTTGAAGCCGTTGAGCCGAGACGGGTCTGCCGGAGCCGGTCATTGACCAACGACCCGACAGAGCGATACGCTCGTCTCAACCTGACACAACCCTTTCAAGGATCTCGCTGCAGCATTCAAGGAGCGGCCGATTCAAATTGAGAGATACCATCGGTAGTCGGAAATACGTACTTCTTTGTGGGATCTTGCTGGTCGGTCACTGGTTGTCCTGTGGCGGGCCAAACCGATCGTCCCTCGATGGGGACGGACAGCACGAATCGCCTGCCGTACACCCACGTGCGGCCGTAGCTGCACTCGGAAGAGTGGAGCCTGAGGATGGTTTCATCCAAATCGCCACCGGTTTGCCGGACCGCGTGTCCAGCATTCTGGTCAAGGAGGGGGACCGGGTCGAGACTAACGCGGCACTCGTCGTGCTCGAAAGCCACGACGAACGTCAACGGGCCCGGGATCTCGTCCGCACACAGCTGGCAGAGGCCGAACTGCGGCATCGGCGCGAATCGGAACTGGCCCGGGCGCAGCTTGCGGAGGCCGAGGCGAGTCTCGATCAGGCGCGGAGACTCCCCCCGCTCGATGTCGAAGCCTGCCGGACCGAGGTCGATCGCCTCCGGATCCGGAAGGAAGAGGCGCGCAAGAACCTGAGCCGATTCGATGCGCTGGCACAGCGCAATTCCGTTTCCGCCAGTGAAAAGGAACGTTACGAGGTGGCCTTCCAAGACAGCGAGAAGGCCCTCGAGATTGCGCTTACCAGACTCCAGGAGGCGAAGGAAAGGGAAACGACCGAGCTGTCCGAAGCCGAACATCGCGTCCAAACCGCCAGGGCGGCACTCGCACAGGCGATCGATTCAAGCAATATCGGGGAACTCAAGAAAAAGTTGACACTGGCCGAAACTCAGCTCGATCAGACGATCATTTACGCCCCCTCGGCCGGCGAGGTTCTCCAGGTTTTCGCGAAGCCCGGCGAGGCGTCTGCCGGCAGCCCTCTCCTTTTGCTCGGAGACACGAGCCGGTTGTGTGTCGTGGCCGAAGTTGACGAGTCCGACGCCGCCTTCGTCCGAAAGGCACAACGAGCGCAGATCTCGAGCCGGGCGCTTCCGGAAGCGATCCCAGGTTCGGTCGAATCGGTGGGCCACGTCATCCTGCGCAACAATCTGCGTGATTTGGATCCGGCGGCCCGGGCTGATCGGAGGGTTGTGGAAGTCCGGATCCGACTCGATGACCCCCAGGCGGCTCGACGCTTCCTCAATCTGCAGGTCGATGTCGAAATCATCACCGGCCCCCAGAAGTAGAGGCAACAGAGATGCGTTCCATGCGGATCGGATTCGTCCTGAGAGGCTACCTGGAGAAGCCCTCTCGGACCCTCGCAGCGGTTCTGGGGGTCACGCTTCCGGTCGTCTCCATCCTCATCCAGTTCGGCTTCTACGGCGCGGTCATGACGACCTCGACGCAATTCTACCGTCATCTCCGTTTCGACTTGGTCCTCCTCTCCCCCGACTATTTGGTCTTTTCTCGACCCGGCTCGATCGCCCGTTCCAGGCTGACTCAGGCGCTCGCAGTTTCCGGAGTTCGTGAGGTCGATCCCCTGTATGTCGGGTTTCAGGATTGGAAGGCCCCACGAGCCGACGCAGTTCAACAGATTCTCGTACTTGGCGTCGATCCCGAGCGGAATCCCTTCTCTGCGGTGACCGATCCGGCGAGACTCAGGCGGCGGGATACTCTGCTGTTCGACCGGCGATCCAGGCGCGATCTGGGTGTCTGGAAGGGAGGGATGGTCGCCGAACTCGGAAGTCGAGCCATGGTTGTCACCGAGACCTTTGCATTTGGACCCGGATTCTCGGCTCTCGGGCTCTGCGTCGTTTCCGATCGTACCTTCGAACGTCTCGCGAAGCGTTCGGACCGAGTCAGCATTGGACTGGTCCAGGTCGACGACAGCCGGCCGCCGGAGGTCGTCGCGCAGCGACTCCATGAGATCCTGCCGAACGATGTCGTCATCGAGACCCGAGAGCAGCTTCTCGCCCGCGAGAGATCCTATTGGAGAAGTGCGACTTCTCTGGGCGTCAATCTCGCTGTCGGTTGCGGTGTTGCTCTTCTCGTCGGGATCATCGTGATCTACAACGTTCTGAGCTCCGACATTTCCAATCGTCTGTCCGAATACGCCACGCTGAAAGCCATGGGTTTCGACGACGGTCTGCTGTCGTCACTGATTCGGATCCAGGCCGGAGGCTTCGCGCTGATGGCGTTCCTGCCCTCCCTTGGTCTGGCCGAGGTCGGTTATTGGATCACCCGTAAGGAGACTTTTCTACCGGTCTCTATGTCCTGGTTTCGGGTAGCCGGGGTACTGGGTCTCGGAATCGCGATGTCGCTGATCTCTGCCGGACTTGCTCTGAAGCGCCTGGAGCGTGCGGACCCGGGGGATCTCTTCTGATGCGCCGATCGGCTGCCATCCTGTCGAAGATTCTGTTCTTGTCCTGGTCGAACTTGAGCGATTCACCAGGCCGGTTCGCCCTCTCGATCGGAACCGTCTCCGCAGCAGCACTCTTAATGTTCACGCAGCTTGGGTTTCTGGATGCTTCCCTCGACAGTCAGGCGCGGATCGTGGCCCGGGCACATCCGGATGTCGTCGTGATCTCTCGCGCTCGTCCTTCTCTGATATCGGAAATCCGGTTTCCACTTCAGCGCCTGGTCCAACTGAAGGCGCTTCCAGGAGTTCGGGATGCCGTTCCTATGTACCTCGACAGTCGCCGCTTTCGCCTTCGGAATCCGCAGAACGGGAAGCGACTGCTGGTCCGGGTGATCGCCGTCGATCCGGTGCAAGGCCCGTTCCCGGTCTTCCGGCACAGCGGTGCCGACGGAGCAGATACGCTTCTCGTCGACAGCCGCTCCAAACCCCTGATCGGGATCTTCGATCCGGGCTCCGAGGTGGAGCTGGAGGGGCGCACGTTCAGGATGCGAGGCTTCTTTCGGCTGGGCTCCGACCTCGTCAACGACGGGAATATCTTGATGACGAGCCGCAACCTCCTCCACTTGCTTCCGCCCGATGAGGCGGCAGCCCGGCTGGATCATGTCGACGTTGGCCTCGTGAACATCGAGCCGGGATCTTCGGTGGACGGCATTCTCCAGGAGGCCCGGCTGAGGTTGCCTCACGATGTCGAAGTTCTAACCCTTCAAGGGTTTCTCGGCAAGGAGAGGGAATTCTGGAGAGACCACACCATCGTTGGCTTCGTCTTCACGCTCGGCACCCTTGTCGGGCTCTTGGTCGGAACCGTGATTTGCGCACAGCTTCTGTACTCGATCGTCTGGGACTTCCGTCGCCAGTTCGCCACTCTGAGCGCCATCGGATTCCAGCGATCCTTCATCATCGGGACGGTCATTTCGAAGTCGCTCATTCTGGCAGCCTGCGGTTTTCTGCTGGCCTGGGTAACTGCGTATGCGCTCTATGTCGAGCTGTCGGTCTTAACCGGACTCACCTTTGGGATGAGCCTCGACCGCTGCCTGCTGGTTCTGGGGCTCACCGTGTTGATGACGTCGATCGCAGCGCTTGCTGCGGCCCGGCCGTTGCTGAGGGAGGACCCCGCCGACCTGTTCAAGGACTAGATCGACGGGGAAACACAGGAATTCGAAAGGAAGGATGAAGATGCCGTCTGCGAGTACCGAAACGGACTCAATCCTCTGTGTTTCGTCAGTACATCACCGCTTTCGCCCAGAAGAGCCCGAAGTGCTTCATGACATCAATCTCGAACTGGCCCAGGGCGAGGTGATGGTCCTGACCGGTCCCTCCGGCTCCGGAAAGACGACGCTGTTGACCTTGATCGGCGCTGTGCGTTCGGTGAGCCACGGGAGCATCCGCGTGGACGGTACCGAGTTGACCGGCCTGTCGCCGCATGACATGGTGCTCCTGCGTCGCCGGATCGGGTTCATCTTCCAGCATCATGCGCTGTTTCCCGCTCTCTCTGCCCTCCAAAACGTCGAACTTGCTTTCGGAGTTGATCCGGTCGATGGCCCGGAGAGCCGGCGGAGATGCCGAGAGATCCTCGCGGAACTCGGTTTGGGTGATCGGCTTCACTATCGGCCCCATTCCCTGTCCGGAGGTCAGTGCCAACGCGTCGCAGTTGCACGGGCCCTGGTTCGAAAGCCTCGACTGATTCTGGCCGACGAGCCGACGGCGGCTCTCGATCAGGGTTCGAGTCGATTGGTGGTCGAGCGGCTGCGCGCGCTGGCTGATCGGCAGGGTTCGGCGATCATCATGGTGACACACGACAATCGCATTCTGGACGTGGCCGACCGCATCGTGAACCTGATCGACGGGCGTATCGGTTCAAACGTTCGGGTCGGCGAGGCGCTGTCGATCTGCCGGTTCCTGCAGGTATGTCCGGCCTTCGCGAAGCTCGAGACCAAGGATCTGGCCGAGGTTTCCCAAAGCATGCACCGGCAGAGCGTCGTCACGGGTGAGGAGATCGTTCGTCAGGGAGAGGCGGGCGATCGGTTCTACCTCATTCGATCCGGGCTCGTCGAAGTGATTCGCGATGGGAAGCCCGTCGCCCGCCTCGGTGAGGGGGAGTTCTTCGGAGAAGCCGCGCTCCTCACAGGAGCACCGAGAAACGCCACGGTCCGAACGCTGGAACCGTCGACACTCTTCTCCCTTCATAAAGACGAGTTCGATCTCGCTCTCGAGCGAAGTGCCGACCTCAAGTCCCGACTTCTGGACACCTTCTTTCAACGTCTCCCAGCGTAGGATCGTCCCTCGATTCGTCGTCTCGATCGCCATAGGGCGTGGGCAGGCGACAGTCTCTCGAGTAGGGAGGATCCTCATGCGGAGGGAGCTTGTCCTCCGGCCAATCGTCCATCCAGAATGCCCGATCCACCTCATCCGCGTAGTACTTGAGATAGAGTTCGATATCCTCATTGCTGTAGCCCCCGAGGATGTCGAAGTGGATCGCACCGTTGGGACCGATCGCCTGAGTCGAGCACTCTCTCATTTCCGAGCTGCAAAGAACTTCGTAGAGTTCGCGATCCGACAAATGGTCGGTCTGCTCGAGGAAGATCCGTCGTGCCGCCAGTTCATGGATTTTCTGCCACAGCAGGTCATGGACTTCCTTGTCCGAGAGATCGTCGAGGCCGGGAAATTCGAGAGGCGGGAGCTTGACGACCGGTACGAGGCCCATGTCCTCCTCCTCGTACTGGACGACGTCTCGGAGAAACTTCTCGATGATTTCCGGTGGTGCGTTTTCGTTCTGGTAGTGCAGCGCCTCACCCCCGCTCAATTCATCGAGTCGCTTTCTGAGACGTGAGATTCGTTCCTCTCTGGGCAGGGTATCAAGCTCGCTCCAGTCGAAAGGCTGTTTCACATCCATGTCTTTTCCCTCCTTGGGATTCGCCTCATGGCCCGGCGCGGGCCGGATCGATCCCTACCCCTATATAACGATCGAGCTGGAGAATCTGCGAAACGGGTGCAGAGCGTGTCTGGGGAGGACGGGCTATGCCAGGGAGTCGATGATCTCGATGGCGTCCTGGATGTAGTGGGGACACCGTGTGGTGAACAGATTCGCCTCCAGTGCCTGCTTCCGACCTTCCGGTGTGCAGACATCGGTTCCCAGCAGCTCGATGCAGTTGATGGAGTGATGTCGCTGTCGAAACTCGGCGACGAGCCGCCGAATCCGGCCGAACAGCTCCTCCTCGCGGCCGGTGTCGCCGAAGGAGGGTTCCAGGCGGGCATGCTTCAATCCCAGAATGACGTATCCGGCTCCAATGACACCACACTCTCCCCCCACGGTCGACCCCCCCGCAAGTCCTGCTGCGATCCGCAGCGCGAGCTCTTCATCGATTCCCAGGTCATCAGCGTAAGCAGCCAGGACGGACTGGGAGCAATGAAAGCCGCTCTTGAAGTGCATCAAGGCGAGCGCTACCCGGTCCTCCGTGTTGAGCGTCAGCCGTGGTGAGACCGCCTTCACACCGCAGACCAGTGCTCCTGCAGCGGCAGCCTCAGGGCCCAGGGTTTTCAGCAGTTCCCTTCGCCCAATTTCAGTCCCCGGGTCGTTCCGGCTGCCTGCTCCGGCAGCCGCAGTCCCCTCTGCTCGCTCGGACGAACTGTGCTGTTCACTTGCCATTTCAACCTCGAGTCCGGCCGATTTGTCGTAAACATGGACCGAGTCGAAGATCCCGTCCTTATTCTCTCACCGCGGTCCATCACCGAACGGTGGATCGTCGAGGCCAGGATTTCGGTCAACGCCTTTCGCTCCATTCCGAAGCCAATGCTACCCGTTGGACTGTGGTGCAGCATCGGACTCAAAGCGGCATCCATTCGGGCAGGACTCGCAGCCATCACCGGTGGAGCGGTTCTCGCTGAAGCGTCGAAACTCCCTCATGAACTGTTCGGTGACAGGGTGTCCCGAGTCGATGAAACGCAGCAGTGTGCAAATCTGGTGCGCTGATTCCCGACTGATCAGGTGTCCGATCCGGCGGCTATCCTGTTCGGCCGTCTCGGAGGGAACTCCGAGGAGCTTTCCGAACAGGTGAAGCAGCCGCTGGTTCTTCGCGCTGGTCGTCTCGGCCAGCAGAGCTCCCGCCGGTGTCAGGAGCAGGAAGCCGTTTGGATCCCTTGTGACCAGCGTCTTTCGCTGGAGAGACTTCAAGGTAATCGAGACGCTGCCGCGCGTCAGACCGAGATACTTCGCGAGATCCGTGACCCGAGCGTAACCAAGCCTGCGTCGCAGTTCCGCAATCGCGACGATATAGTGGCTGGCCGCATTCTTCGAGTGCGATCTGCGAGCCTTCGAGGAGGCCGGGGAGGACTTGGATTTCATTCCGATGATTGATATATCATACAAACGTTTTAAGCTTCAATGCTCGGGCTGCTGTCGAACCGCCGGTCCGTGACGAGGATTGGCGTCAACCCGGCCCGAAGGATCGTTGCGCTGGGGAACGGGATGGTCAAACGAGGGAAGAAGAAACGGACGTTGTCGTCGCCGACGCCGACCGATGCGATTCTGGAAAGCATCTCCGACGGCGTCTTTACCGTGGACCGCGACTGGAGGATCACCTCGTTTAATCGGGCCGCTGAGCACATCACGGGGATTCCTCGCCGGGAGGCTGTCGGGCAGGTTTGTTCCGATGTCTTTCGCTGCAGCATGTGTGAAGCAGAGTGCGCGCTCGGGGAGACCCTGGAGACTGAACGGCCGATCATCGGAAAGTCAGGCTACATCATCAACTCTGAGGGCCAGCGAATCCCGATCAGCGTTTCGACCGCCGTCTTGAAGGACGCGGACGGGCACATCGTCGGAGGCGCGGAAACGTTCCGCGATCTCAGCGAAATCGAGGCGCTTCGACGGGAGCTCGAAGGACGGTTCCGGCTTGGCGATCTGGTCAGTCGGAGCCCGCTCATGCAGAGAATCCTGGAAGTTCTTCCGGCGGTGGCCGCCAGTCCCAGCACAGTCCTGATCGTCGGCGAGACGGGCACCGGCAAGGAAGTCGTCGCCAAGACGGTCCATTCGTTGAGTCCGCGCCAGAATGGCCCGTTCATCGCCGTCAATTGCGCGGCCTTGCCGGACACGCTTCTGGAATCGGAGCTCTTCGGCTACGAACGAGGGGCCTTCACCGGGGCAACCAAGTCCAAGCCGGGGCGGTTTGCGCTTGCCAAGGGAGGCACTCTCTTCCTCGACGAGATTGGAGAGTTGAGCCCCACGCTGCAGGTTCGCTTGTTGCGGGTGCTCCAGGAACGGACTTACGAGCCCCTGGGGTCGGTGCAGTCGGAAAAGACCGACGCCCGAATCATCGTTGCGACCAACCGCGATCTCGCCGAAAGGACCCGCCAGGGAGCCTTTCGCGAGGACCTCTATTATCGGGTCAACGTGGTGCGCGTCGAACTTCCACCGCTGCGGAAGCGCAAGGAGGACATTCCCATCCTCGTGAACCAATTCATCGCACGGTTCAACCGCCTCCAACAGAAGTCGGTCTCGGGGATCTCCGTCGAAGCCCTCTCCCTGCTCATGGCCCACGACTGGCCGGGAAACGTTCGTGAGCTCGAAAACGCCATCGAACGCTGCTTTGTCCTGTGCGAGGAAGGGCTCATCGGCATCCGCCACTTTCCCGAAGAGCTGGCGGCCCAGCGGTCCCTGTGGGGAGATCAGTCGGACATCAGAGCGGCACGGGATCTGCTCGAAGCGCAGGTGATCCGAAGCGCCCTCGAGCGCAATGCCTATTCCCGCACGGCCGCAGCCGCAGAGCTGGGAATCCACAAGAGCACTCTCTTCCGCAAGCTCCGCAGGTTGGGGATCTCTCTCCCAGGGCGGGACGAAGGTCCCCGCCGGTCCTCCCTGAGGGAGTAAACCTTCTCGCGATGGCGATTCGCAGCAACCGGCCAGGACCGCGGTGCGCCGCAAGTCATCATGCGCCTTCGGAATGCAGCTCCTTGATTGCATAACTGCGACGTTCATAAGCCGTGGAGTCGCACACTTGCGACTGTGCGCCGCTTGTTGCTTTCGCCCAGATTGTCTTCATTCCAAACAAAACAGGGATCTTGGAGGGCCCCCGGGGTTTGGGCACGGAACTGGAACACGGATTGCGCTTATAGCCCGTCGAAATGGGTGGCCGTCAGGAACGTGTCAAAGCCGGGTTTTCAGCTTGGAATCAACGCATCGCACCGGTGTTTGACGTCGCCAGGTCCATGCTTCTCGTAGAGGCCGATGGACTGCGTCTCGTCTCTGAATCCCAGGTCGAGTTGGTCGAGGAGGCCCCTTTGCCGCGTAGTTTTCAGCTCGCGGAGATGGGGCTCGAAACGCTCGTCTGTGGGGCGATCTCACGACCCATGTTGACCTCCGTTGCCGCCTATGGAATTCGGGTGATCCCTTTTGTCGCGGGCTCCTTGAAGGAGGTTGTACATGCTTGGCTGTCGGGGACCCTCGAAAGCGATGTCTACGCCATGCCGGGATTTTGTTTCCCGAAGAGCCGCCGAGGCTATGCCGGCGACATATTCGAAGGAGAGAAGGTCATGATGAGAGGTGGAAATCGAGGTGGAGGCGGCCCAGGAAGAGGGCAAGGATCCGGAGGAGGTGGGCGCCGCGGTTCAGGAGGTCGGCAAGCCGGCCCGGCGGCCGCCGGACCCGGTGGAGAGTGCATTTGTTCCGAATGTGGGCACGTGGAGCCGCATCAGAGAGGAGTCCCATGCTACCAGCGCACCTGCCCCAAATGTGGAAAGCCCATGACGCGGAAGGCGTAGAGAAAGGAGACAAGGTCATGCCTGGAGGAGATAGAAGCGGGCCCGCTGGATTGGGTCCAATGACTGGACGAGGTGCTGGTTTCTGTGCCGGGTTTGGCATCGGAGGTTACGCCAGCCGAGCTTTTCGGCTTGGTTTTGGAAGAGGCTTCGGCGGAGGACGCGGCTTCCGCGGCGGAAGATTTGGTGGAGAGGGGTGGGGAAGACGCCATGGGTTCAATGCCTATGGCGCTCCTGATGCACGGGCCCTGAGACCATTCTCAGAGAATGCTCCCCGGCATGCACCTGTAGACCAGGAATCGAGGAAACAGATGCTCAAGAACCAACTCGAGACCCTCCAGCTGCAGGTGTCATCCATTCAGACGCAGCTTGCCGAAATCGAGTCTGATTTCCCGCCGGAAGGCTAGATTGAAACTGACGGACCCACCGGGCTTCCGTTCTTTCAGCCCGGCTTTGTGATGACACTTTCAAAGACAGGTAGAGGGCACCAAGCTATGAAGATTGCGTTCACGAGTTCCGGAAAATCGCTGTCAGCGCCCCTCGAGGGACGGTTCGGCCGGGCGCCGAAGATCATTGTTTTCGACACGGAGACCGAGTCGACCGAAGTCCTGGACAATCGCGCCGGCACGGAGGCGGCGCAGGGCGCGGGCACCCAGACTGCTGAGAAATTGGCCCGGTTGGGAGCCGAGCGCGTAGTCACCGGGCACTGCGGCCCGAAGGCCTTCAGAGTCCTTCAAGCGGCCGGCATCCAGGTTTTCACTTCCGAATCGACGACAGTGGCGGAAGCTTTGCACGCCTTGCAGTCGGGCCGATTGACGGCCCTGCAGGCTGCCGACGTCGAGGGGCCGTGGGGACAATGAGTCTTCTCAAACCCAGCTTTGGAGGCCCTCCTCCCAGCAGCCGACCGGAGATGATACTGGGGGTTGCTTCCGGCAAGGGAGGCACCGGCAAAACGACCGTCGCGCTGAATCTCGCCAAAGTCGCGGGATCACCGATCCAACTTCTCGACTGCGACGTGGAGGCTCCCAACGCCCACCTGTTCGTGAACCGACCCGTGACTCGGCAAGGCACCGTGACGATCCCGGTTCCGGAGATCGATCCCACCCGCTGCGACGGCTGCGGCAAATGCAGCCAGTTCTGCCAGTTCCATGCCATCGTGTCGCTCGGGACGACGCCCCTGGTCTTTCCCGAGCTCTGTCACGGATGCGGAGGTTGTGCAATGATCTGCTCTCGGCGGGCCATTCGGGAGCGTGCACGTCGAATCGGTGTCGTCGAGGAACGTCGGGACGGGAACCTCACGTTGGTGCAGGGACGCCTCGACGTAGGGGTCGCTCTGGCCACGCCCTTGATTCGAGGAGTGAAGGCGGTCCTCCAGCCTGACTCTCCAGCCATTCTCGACTCTCCGCCGGGAACCTCCTGCCCCGTTGTCACAACACTGTTGGGAACGGACTTCGTGCTATTGGTGACCGAGCCGACTCGCTTCGGTCTCCACGATCTCACTCTTGCTGTGGCCATGGTGCGTGAACTCCAAATCCCGTTCGGAGTCGTGATCAACAGGCTGGGTGTGGGAGACGAGAGGGTGCATCGCTTCTGTCGCGAACAGGACATCCCGATTCTTCTGGAAATCCCCGATGACCGTCGAATCGCTGAGGCGTACGCGAGAGGGCAGATCATCGTGGATGCTCTTCCGGAGTATCGAAGACCCTTCGAAGCGCTGTGGGGTTTACTGTCGCACCGCTCTTGTGTCGGCCGAAAGGACAGCGACGCCGACCTTCGACTGCGGGCTTAGGGGCGAATGGAGATGATCGACGAAGTATTCCGGCATGTGTATGGACCAGTCGCTTCTCGACGACTGGGGTCTTCGCTCGGGGTTGATCTGGTCCCGTTCAAGACCTGTACCTACGATTGCATCTACTGTCAACTTGGGAGAACCGACAACAGGACTCTCGAAAGAAAGCCCCACGTGGACATCGGGGAGGTGATCGAAGAGCTCGGAAGGACGCTCGAGGCCAGGAGAGTGCCGGACTACATCACTCTCTCCGGTTCGGGAGAGCCGACCCTTCACTCGGAGCTGGGAAGCTTGATTTCGGCAATTCGGAAGCTGACCACCGTTCCCGTGGCAATCCTGACCAATGGCTCTCTGCTTTGGAGGGACGATGTCCGGAAGGATGTACGACTTGCGGATCTTGTTCTTCCTTCCCTCGATGCCGGCGACGAGACGACCTTTCACCGCGTCAACCGTCCTCACGAAGGTATCGCGTTCGACCGGATGGTGCGCGGACTGGCGCAGTTTACCCGGGAGTTTGCCGGCCCGGTTTGGCTGGAGGTGTTCCTGCTCGACGGGATCACCGCAAATCTCGACCAAGTTGCTCGAATCGCAGGGCTGGCCCAGCAAATAGGCCCGGAACGAGTCCAGTTGAACACCGTCGCACGGCCGGCCTGCGAGCCCATTGCCCGGCGTGTCGATCGCGTGCGACTCGAAGTCCTGGCCGCGGCGTTCCAGGGTCACGTGGAGTTGATCAGTGATGAAGGAGCTCCAAGCCAAGCCCTTCACGCCGGCGCCTCGGCTCGGATCTCCGAAATCCTCGATCTGTTGCGCCGGCGACCCTGTACGGTCCAGGACATTTGCGCCGGTCTGAGCTTGAGGCCGCTCGAAACCACCAAGCAACTGGAACTGCTGATCGAGCGCGGAGATTTGGAGGTGATCCGCAGCAATGGATCGGTCTTCTTCGAAGCGAGGCGTGAGCGGTGATTGAGGAACTGGTGATTCTCAGCGGGAAAGGTGGAACCGGGAAGACGAGTCTGGCCGCTTCCTTTGCCGTGCTCTCCGGACAATCCGTGATGGCGGACTGCGACGTTGACGCGGCGGATCTTCACCTCGTGCTCAATCCATCGATCCGGGTATGGCACCCGTTCAGTGGAGCACGAGAAGCCGTGATTCGTCAGGAAGACTGCACCTGCTGTGGAACCTGTTATGACTTGTGCCGCTTCGGTGCAATCAAGGTGGAACCAGGCACCGCGGGAGAACCGAGATTCACCATCGATCCATTTGCCTGCGAAGGCTGTGGAGTATGTGTCCGAGGTTGCCCGGTTGCCGCAGTAGATCTTCTACCGAAAGAGTCGGGAGACTGGATGGTGTCGGACACCTCGGCCGGTCCGCTGGTTCATGCTCGGCTGGGGGTTGCAGCGGAAAACTCCGGTAAGCTTGTTTCGATCGTCCGCCAAGAGGCTCGTCGACTGGCCAATGAGCAGGGACGTCGCCTCGTGATCGTCGACGGCCCACCCGGCATCGGCTGCCCGGCGATCGCTTCCGTTACCGGGGCGTCGAAGGCGGTGGTCGTCACCGAACCCACGCTCTCGGGAGAGCACGATATGGAGCGCGTTCTCGCACTTCTCCGTCACTTCTCCATCCCTTCATGGGTCTGTGTCAACAAGTGGGATCTCAACCCGGAGATGACTCAGCGGATCGAAGATCGGGCTCGTGCGGCCAAGGCGACGATCGCAGGCCGGATCCGTTATGATCGTGCCGTTACCGACAGTCAGATGCGGCAACGCGCAGTCGTGGAAGATCGTTCTCAAGCTGCCCGTGACATCGAATCGGTCTGGGCCCGGATCAGCAATTGAGGTGTGATGGAGGAGAAGCTCAATACACTTATCTTGAACAGCATCAGCGACGGTGTTTTCACGGTTGATCGCAACTGCATCATCACCTCCTTCAATCGGGCGGCTGAGGACATCACGGGATTCGAGGCGTCAGAAGCTCTGGGAACCCACTGCTTCGAGATCTTTCGGACGGATATTTGCCATAAGCGCTGTGCGCTGAAGGACACGCTGAAGAGTCGCGAACCGATCGAGAATGCGCGGGTTACGATTATCACCAAAGAGGGATGCGAGGTTCCCATCCTCGTCACGACGACGCTGCTGACCAACGGCACAGGCCAGGTCGCGGGAGCGGTGGAGTTCTTCAAGGACCTCTCGGAGCTCGAGCATCTCAAAGAACATCTGTACCGATCCAATGTACTGAAAGAGATCATAACCGCCAACCGGGAGATGCAGCGGCTCATCAGCCACTTGCCCGACATTGCCCAGTCGGACTGTTCGGTTCTCATCCAAGGCCCGAGTGGAGTCGGCAAGGAATTGTTCGCTCAGGCTATCCACAATCTCAGCCCCCGACGCTACGCTCCGTACATCCGCATGAACTGCGCGGCACTTCCACCCAACCTGCTGGAATCGGAGCTGTTTGGTTTCGAGAGAGGGGCCTTCACGGATGCGAAGAAGAGCAAGCCCGGGCAATTCTGTCTGGCAGACGGGGGTACATTGCTCCTGGATGAGATCGCGGAGATGGATCTGAGCCTCCAGGTCAAGCTGTTGCGAGTGCTCAACAATGGCGAATATCGGCCGCTCGGCTCGGCGATGACCTTGAGGGCCGACGTGCGCATCGTCGCCTCAACAAATGCAGAATTGGAGCGGCGGATGCAGGAGGGCCGATTCCGAGAGGACCTGTACTTTCGAATCCATGTCGTGAGCCTCAGAATCCCGCCTCTGAAAGAGCGCCCCGAGGATATCCCCATCCTGGCCGAACATTTCATTCAGCTGCTTCGCAAGAGAACCGCCAGACCGATCAGCGGG
>JARRKC010000003.1:0-161633 GCA_037388505.1 Acidobacteriota bacterium
TGTTCTGAGCGGTGAAGTCTCCCGGCCCTTCCGGTCCGGTTGCACTCTCCACGAAGCCCGCATCCTGCAAAACGATCGAAGCCGAAGGGACCGCCGACCACTGGTCCGCCGAATAGAGGAGAGCAGCACGGGCGGCTTCGGGCCCGATCGGACCCAGTCCTCCCGAGTCGGGATAGATCTTCACGACGGGCGGGTTCCCACCCCAACGCAGCGGAATCCCGTCGGAGTTCACGATCATCGGACCTCCGCTCCAGCCCCAGGAACACACCAGAGTCCAGACCAGCACAAAGACCCAGTTTCGCTTGATCATTGTCTGGACCCTCCCTCCGAGAGTGCTTCCCCGAGCTGCCGGCGATCCAGCTGATCTCCTCCCAGCATCCGTCTGAGGGCGCCGGAAAACCGGGCGTAGGGTACGGAGCCTCGTATCAGCTCACTGGGTGGAGAGACCAGCCCGGTCTGCGGAGACTGCCGCCTGAGTTCGATCCTCTCCCGGAGCGTTCGGCTCGTATCGATCAGGAGATTCCGATTCCCGACACCGTTGACGACTCTCCGCTCCGCGCCTTGTCCGATCACCCGAAAGGCGCCCTGCGCCAAACCGACCGGGCTCGAGAATCCCAGACGGCTCACCGGACCCAGGAACAACATGTAGGTCGACCCGGGTCGGTAGTGCGGCATCCCGGCAATCCGAGTCACGCCCCGGCCACCGCTCCGCCGGTTCGATTCAGGGGAGAATCCGAACTGCTTGACCGTGAACAGCCGGCCTGCGGCGTCACCCTTCAGACGCTCGATCAGGCGAAATGTGTACTCGGTATACGGTAATCCTCGCTGATCGAATCCTTCCTGGAATTCGAGGCACTCCCCGACCAGAATGCGAGATGACTTTGCGAGGGTCTCCCGAAGCGACAAGAGCTTCAGAGTTGTGCCGAAGAGACTCGGCGAGAGACAGGACATCACGGCGAGCAGGCCCACCAACCACGGAATTCGCATGAACACCACCTTCCGCGCGCGACTTACAGCTTGAGCATCCCCGTCCGTGGAAACATTCAATCGGTTTCCGATTGAACATCCGGTGTAATCATAGGGCCAACCTCTGTCTGAACTCAATCAGAAAAAGGGGGGGTAGCAGTTGATGGGACGGCTTGGGAGTTAGGGGACAGCCTGGGACCCGCCCCGTTACTCCAGCCCGTGGTATTCCTGGAGGCTCCTGACCGTGAGTTCTTCACGCTGGAGGGCGCGAATGGCACTGACGGCGGCGCGGGCTGCGCTGAGGGTCGTAATGCAGGGGGTGGCATACTGCGTGGCGGCTCTGCGAATGGCCCTTTCGTCGAAGAAGGACTCCCGACCGAGGGGCGTATTGATCAGCAACTGAATCCGTCGGCTCTTGATCAGGTCGACGACGTTGGGACGACCTTCATTCACCTTGTAGACCGTATCGACCGAAAGGCCCCCGTGCTTGAGCGCATCCGCCGTTCCCCGGGTGGCCACGACCCGGAAACCGAGGGCATCGAAATCACGGGCAATCGAAATCGTATTGGGCTTGTCCCGTTCATTGACACTGATGAACACGACTCCTCGCTTGGGCAGGGCGACCCCGGCCGAAATCATGGCTTTGGCATAGGCATAGCCGAAATCCGGAGCCACACCCATGACTTCACCGGTAGATTTCATTTCCGGCCCCGTGATCGTATCGACGCCCGGGAACTTCGCAAAGGGAAAGACCGGGCTCTTCACGAAACAGGACCCGACCTGAAGATCTCGGTCCAGACCCAGTTCCTTCAGTGTGCGACCGATCATCAGGCGGGCCGCCATCTTGGCCAACGGCACGCCGGTCGCTTTACTCACGAACGGAACGGTCCGGCTTGCCCGCGGATTGACCTCCAAGACGTAGACGACACCTTCGAATTTGGCGAACTGGACATTCATCAGCCCGATGACGCCCAGCGCCCGGCCCAGTCTCCGGGTGTAGTCCTGCATCGTCGTCAGCGTGGCTTCGTCCGATGCCATGGGGGGCAGCACCGACGTACTGTCGCCGGAATGGATGCCGGCCTCCTCGACATGCTGCATGATGCCGCCGATCACCACATCCTCACCGTCGCAGAGCGCATCGACGTCGTACTCGAAGGCGTCTTCCAGGAACTTGTCGATGAGGATCGGATGTTCGGGGGAGATTTCGACCGCCGAGGCCACGTACTTCTCGAGCGCCACGTCGTCGTAAATTATGGCCATCGCCCGACCACCGAGCACATAGGACGGCCTCACCAGAACCGGATATCCGATCTCGCGCGCAACCGCGAGGGCCTCCGCGAAGGACATCGCGGTACCATGATCCGGCTGCGGAATGCCCAACTCGTCCATGAGCTTTCCAAAGCGCTTGCGATCCTCCGCCAGATCGATGGAATCAGGCGATGTGCCGATGATCGGAACACCGGAGCGATGCAGTTTGTCCGCCAGCTTGAGCGGCGTCTGACCACCGAACTGGACGATCACTCCGAAGGGTCGTTCACGCTCGACCACCGCCATGACGTCCTCGAGAGTCAGCGGTTCGAAGTAAAGCCGATCAGACGTGTCGTAATCGGTCGAGACGGTTTCCGGATTGCAGTTCAACATGATCGTCTCGAACCCTTCTTCGCGCAGGGCGAAGGAGGCGTGACAGCAGCAGTAGTCGAACTCGATGCCTTGTCCGATCCGGTTCGGACCGCTTCCGAGGATGATCACCTTGCGACGATCGCTCGGAGCGGCCTCATCCTCCTGCTCGTAGCTCGAGTACAGGTAGGGTGTATAGGACTCGAACTCCGCAGCACAAGTGTCGACGCACTTGAAAACAGGAAGGACGCCGAGTTCCTTACGTCGCTTCCAGATATCGACTTCGCTGACGGCCCCGTCGGAGCCGATCAGTTTTGCCAGGCGCTGGTCGGAAACACCCTCGCGCTTGACGCTGCGCAGTTCGGCGGCGCCGAATGTCCCGAGTTCCCTGCCCTTCAGCGACGACTCGAGATCGACCACCCGGCGGAACTGATCCAGGAACCATCGGTCGATCTTGGTCAACTCATGGACTCTGTCGACATCGTGCCCTGCTTCGAAGGCTCGCTGAATATAGGCCAGACGCTGGGGCCCGGGTTGAACCAGATTCTCGCGGAGCTGCTCCGGGAAGATGCGTTCCTCCGCCAGGCTCTTGCCCGTTTCCAGCGACCGTACTCCTTTTCCGAGTGCTTCACGGAAAGTTCGGCCGATGGCCATGACTTCTCCGACCGACTTCATCTGTGTCCCGAGTACCGGCAGCGCCTCCGGAAACTTCTCGAAGTTCCATTTGGGAATCTTGACGACCACGTAGTCGAGCGTCGGTTCGAAGCAGGCCGGCGTCTTCAGGGTAATGTCGTTCGGCAGTTCATCCAGCGTATAACCCACCGCCAGTTTGGCCGCGATCTTGGCGATCGGAAAACCGGTGGCTTTGGAGGCCAGCGCGGAACTCCTGCTGACACGAGGATTCATCTCGATCACGACCATCCGACCTGTCGCCGGGTCGGTCGCAAATTGGATATTGGAACCTCCCGTCTCCACGCCGACTTTGCGAATGATCTTGATGGCCGCATCTCGCAGCACCTGGTATTCGCGGTCGGTCAAAGTCTGAGCCGGAGCAACGGTGATCGAGTCGCCCGTATGCACTCCCATCGGATCGAAGTTCTCGATCGAACAGATGATGACGACGTTGTCGCGGAGATCCCGCATGACCTCGAGTTCGAACTCTTTCCAACCGATGACCGATTCCTCGATCAGAATCTCGTGGATGGGCGAAAGCTGGAGTCCACGGCCGACGATCTCGATGAATTCCTCCGAGTTGAAAGCGATTCCGCCTCCGGTTCCACCGAGCGTGAAGGACGGCCGGATGACCGCCGGCAGTCCGATCCTCTCCACCAGCGCTTGCGCCTCTTTGAGACTGTTCGCGAACCCCGACGAAGGCACCTCCAACCCGATTTCTTCCATGGCTGCCCGGAACAGCCGACGATCCTCGGCAACCTTGATCGCGCCGAGCTTGGCTCCGATCATCTCGACGCCCAGCTCCTCGAGAACGCCGCGTTCACAGAGCTCCACGGAGACATTCAGACCGGTCTGTCCGCCCACCGTCGGCAGCAGACCGTCGGGGCGCTCCCTCCGGATGATCTCGGTGACACAGTCCGCCGTCAGAGGTTCCACGTAGGTCCTGGTGGCAAACTCCGGATCGGTCATGATCGTGGCTGGGTTGGAGTTGACCAGGACGACTTCGAACCCGTCGCTGAGCAGCGCCTTGCAGGCCTGGGTGCCGGAGTAGTCGAACTCGCAGGCCTGACCGATGATGATGGGCCCGGAGCCGATAATCAGAATCTTCCTCAGATCGTTGCGTCGCGGCATGGCTGATCGAAACCGTTTCGTCGATGGCGGGAACAGGCTGGTCTGTCGGCAGACCGCCCCAGTGTCCCGCTCAGTTCCCTCTCTGGCGGGCCCGGAATTCCTCCATCAAGTCTATGAAGTCATCGAACAGATAGTAGGAGTCGTGGGGTCCGGGCGATGCTTCGGGGTGATATTGGACCGAAAACAGGGGAGCGGACCGATGGCGGAGGCCCTCGAGTGTCTTGTCGTTGAGATTGATATGGGTCAGCTCGACCTGAGCGGGATCGAGAGAATCCGGATCCACGGCGAATCCATGATTCTGGCTCGTGATTTCAACCCGCTCCGTAATCAGGTTCTTGACGGGCTGGTTGGCGCCCCGGTGGCCGAATTTCAATTTGAACGTCTTGCCTCCCAGCGCCAAGGCCAGGATCTGATGGCCGAGACAGATCCCGAAGACGGGTATTTGGTCGATCATCCGGCGAACGTTCCGGACGACATAGTCGAGAGGCTCGGGATCGCCCGGCCCGTTCGAAAGAAAGACGCCGTCGGGATGCTGCGCCAGGACATCCTCAGCCGGGGTCGTCGCCGGAACGATCGTGACACTGCAACCCCGGCGAGACAGCGAACGAAGGATGTTCTGCTTGATGCCGAAGTCATAAGCGACCACGCGCAACTGCGGTTGCTCAGCGGGCCACTCGTAAGGCTGTTCGATGGTGACCGTCTTCACGTAATCGCTGCCAGCCATGGGAGGATGCGCGGCGACCTTGCGGGCCAGTGAAGTCGAATCGAAATCGGTGGTCGAGATGATTCCCCTCATGGCTCCGACCTCCCGGATTTCCCGGACCAGTCGGCGGGTATCCACTTCGGCGATTCCACAGATGTGGTGCGCGCTCAGATAGTCGGAGAGACTCCGATCGGCCCTCCAGTTGCTGTGGAGCCGACTGCACTCCCGAACGACGAATCCTCGCACGAAGGGACTTCTCGATTCCACGTCCTCCGAGTTCGTTCCGTAGTTGCCGATCTCGGGTTGAGTCATGGTGACGATCTGCCCGGCGTACGAAGGGTCGGTCAAAACCTCCTGGTAGCCGGTCATCGAGGTGTTGAACACGACCGCCGAGCACGAAGAAACTGTTTGCCGGGACGATGACGGGGCCGAACGAACTCGGATCGAAGAACTGCTTGGGGACGTAAGGCTCGTCCAAAGGCTCCCCATTGATGTAGACAATCCCGTCACGGATCAACACCTCTTCTCCCGGAAGACCGATCACCCGCTTGATGAATGACTTCGTGGGATCCTTGGGATACCAGAAGACCACGATGTCTTCACGATGGATATCTGCAATACGATACACGAATTTGTTGACGAAGATGCGCTCCTGATCGAACAAGCGAGGCTCCATACTGGTGCCTTCGACCTTGACCGGTTGGATCACGAAAACCACGATCAGGACGGCGGTGAGAGCCGCAAAGATGATGTCCCGGACCCAGTTCTTGAGCTCCCCCAACAGTGGACTCGAGCTCGATTCCCCGGCTCGGACGGGATCCTCCGGCTTGACTTGATCTTCCTCAGGCATTGACCAGGGCGCCTCAGCAGACTGACACAAACTTCCTCAGGGAATTATAGCAGAGCCCCTGTGTCTGGCCGGCCGAAGGGTTCCCGGTTCACCCGTTCAGAATCTCTTCTTCCTTGGCCTTCGCCAGGGCGTCGACCTGACCAACATATTCGTCCGTTGCCTTCTGGACATCATCCAACGCTCGATGCTCGGCGTCTTCCGATATTTCCTTGTCTTTGGCCAGTCGCTTCAGCTGGTCGTTGGCGTCGCGACGAATCTGTCGAACCGCGGTGCGATGTTCCTCCGCCACTTTGCCGACCTGCTTGGCGAGGCTCTTTCTCCTCTCCTCGGTCAACGGCGGGATGGGTACGCGGATCAACTTCCCGTCATTGTTCGGATTCAATCCGAGATCCGAGGCCATGATGGCCCGCTCGATCTGACCGAGCTGCGAGATGTCCCAGGGCTGAATCGTAATCAGGTTGGGTTCCGGCGCGTGCAGGGTGGCCACCTGATTGACCGGCGTCGGCGTTCCGTAGTAGTCCACCGTGACGTTATCCAAAAGGTGAACCGAAGCACGACCGGTACGAATGGACGCCAGTTGTTGCGTGAGGTCGTCGACGGTCTTCTCCATCCGCTTCTTCGCATCCGATATCACGTCTCTGGTCATATCCTCTCCGCTACTTCTGGATCAGCGATCCGATCTTCTTTCCCAGTACCGCTCTTCGTATGCTTCCTTTTTCGAACAGATTCAAGACGATGATGGGCAGGTTGTTGTCCATGCACAACGAGATGGCCGTCGCGTCCATCACCTTGAGGCCACGCTCGAGAACCTCGAGATAGCTCAACTGCTCGAAGCGGCGCGCATCCTTGTTCCTCGAAGGATCGGAATCATAGACTCCGTCGACCTTGGTCGCTTTGACGATCACCTGCGCACGGATTTCCATGGCGCGTAGTGCGGCCGCCGTATCGGTGGTGAAGTAGGGATTGCCGGTCCCCGAGGCGAAGATGACGACTCGCTTCTTCTCGAGATGCCGGATGGCCCGTCGGCGGATGAAGGGCTCGGCGACTTCCGCCATATGGATCGCGCTCAGAACGCGCGTAAAGATGCCGAACTGCTCCAGGGTGTTCTGGAGTGCCAGGGCGTTGATCGAAGTCGCCAGCATCCCCATGTAGTCGCCGGTTACCCGGTCCCATCCGGCTTCGACGACGTTGGCGCCGCGAATCATGTTGCCGCCGCCGACGACGATCGCAATCTCCACCCCGAGCTGGTGGACTTCTTTGATGCGGCCCGCAATATCCCGGACTGCACGAGGGTCGAGGCCAAAGCTCTGAGCGCCCATCAGAGCTTCGCCGCTAAGTTTGATCAGAACTCGATCATAGGCGGGCTTCTCAACGGCTGCAGGGCCGACGACAGTTCTATCCGGACTGCGAACCACGTCGCCTGCCATTCCTGTCTTCTACTCCTCCATGTGCCGTCATCATCCCCGATATACTTCGGGGTGACCGATCCCGCCCAGATCGATCAATCCTGCTCCTCCCCCACCTGAAAGCGCTCAAACCGACGAACCGAGATGTTTTCCTTGATCGTGGCAATCTTGGACTTGATCAACACCTCCACCGTCATCTCATTATCCTTGATGAACGGCTGCTCGTAGAGGCAGGACTCAGCATAATATTTATTCAGACGCCCTTCAACAATTTTATCTACAATATTTGCGGGCTTTCCTTCCCCTTCCGCCTGCTTTCGGAGAATCGCTCTTTCCTCCTCGAGCGCCGACTCCGGCACGTCCTCACGACGTACATAGCGGGGGTTGGCGGCGGCAATCTGCATGGCGAGGTCTTTCACCAGATTCTGGAATTCATCGGTTCTCGCAACGAAGTCCGTCTCGCAGTTCACCTCGATGAGAACTCCCAGCTTTCCCCCTGCATGGATGTATTGACCGATCAGACCTTCCCGGGTCGCACGGCCCGCCTTCTTGGCGGCGGCGGCCAGGCCCCTTTCCCTCAAGATGCGGATGGCGGCCTCAGCATCGCCATTAGCTTCGGTAAGCGCATGCTTACACTCCATCATCCCTGCACCCGTCTTCTCGCGCAGTTCCTTTACTTGCTGTGCCGTAATCGCCATGACTTCCTCCGAAAATCCCACCAAATTCTGTCAAATCGGATCGCCGGACGCGTAGCATGTCCCGCCGAACCCGGACGAAGACAACGGGACCAGAGCCTGAGCCCCGTCGAGAGGGTGAGCATACCCGTCGCACCGGCCCGGCTAAGACTCGGCCGCGACTTCCTGCGTATCTTCTCCTGAATTCTCGCCTGCCGACTTGCTTCCCGCCTTGGCCTTTTTGGTCTGAGCGGACTTGCGAGGGCCGCTCTTCTTGGGAGCAGCCGTCTTCGCCTCGGCCTTTTCGGCATCGTCTGCCGCCTCGAGCTCCGGCTCGGCCTTCGCTCCAGCGGCCGCCTCGTCGGATTTCGCCGCCTTCGCTTCGCCCGCTTCCGGCTTTTGCGGGCCAACAGACTCCGCCTCTTGCGTCTGCGCGGCCGCTTCCGGACCGGAAGAAGGCGCAGGTTTCTCCGCTGCCTTGGCTGGAGCGGCATCTTTCATCTTCTCAGTGGGGGGCTGCTCCTGAGCAGCCTTCTCTTTCGCCGGTTCGGCTTCGACCGGAACCGACGGAACAGGCTCGGCCTCAGCAGGGGCTTCGGGCCGGGCAGCGGCCTTTGCTTCAGCGGGGGTTTCCGCCTCCGCGGGAGGTGCCTCCGCGGCTTGCTCCTTGGACGCTTTCGGCTCCGCCTGCTTGGCTTTGGGTCCTTTGGCTTCCTTCGCCTTGGCCTGCTTCGCCTCAGCCTCCTTGGCTTCGGCAGCAGCCTTCTCCCGCTCGGCACGCCGAGCCTCAGCCGCAGCCTTCGCAGCAGCTGCTCTCGCGGCCTCCTCGCGTTCCGCTTCTTCCCGTGCCCGTCGCTCTTCGGCGACCTTGGCGTCCCAGATGGCCCGCCCCGCCGTGACCGCATCGGCCACCGTGCTGGTAAACAGCTTGACCGACCTCAAGGCGTCATCATTTCCGGGAATCACGTAGTCGACGAGATCCGGATCGCAGTTCGTGTCCACGACGGCGATGATCGGGATCCCCAGACGGTTCGCCTCCTTGACCGCGATGACTTCCCGATCCGAGTCGATGACGAAGACGGCATCGGGCAGACGATCCAGTCCCCGAATTCCGCGCAGGTTCTTTTCGAGCTTCTTCCGTTCCCGCTCGAGCTTCGCAACCTCCTTCTTCGAGGAAAAGCGGGTGTAGTAACCGTCGGCGCGGAGAGCCTCCAGTTCCTTGTACCTCTTGATGCTGTTTCGGACCGTTGCGAAATTGGTCAGCAGGCCACCCAGCCAGCGGTTCGTGATGAAGTGCATGCCGCAAGCCTTGGCGTCTTCTTCAACGGCCTCTTGCGCCTGGCGCTTGGTGCCGACGAACAACACCTCCTTGCCCTGCGCACCGAGATCCGTGAGAAAGTCCACAGCCTCTTTGAACAGCCTGAGGGTTTTCTGGAGATCGATGATGTGAATGCCGTTCCGCTCGCCGAAGATGTACTCTCGCATCTTCGGATTCCAGCGGCTTGTCTGGTGCCCGAAGTGGACTCCCGCCTCGAGCAGTTGCTTAATCGAAATGGCGCTCAATCGGCCCTCCCTCTTTACCTCTTGGAGAATTGATAACGCTTGCGGGCACCCGGCTGACCGTACTTCTTGCGCTCCTTGATGCGCGGATCCCGGGTCAGGTAGCCGGCTCTCTTGAGCGATTGTCGCAATTCCGGGTCGAACTCCAGCAGAGCGCGGGCGATTCCAAGGCGGACCGCTCCCGCCTGGCCCGCGGTCCCGCCGCCCTTGACATTGACGTACACGTCGAACTTGTCACGATTCTCGGTCAAGATCAGCGGCTGCATCACAACGACCTGTTCTGATCGGTTCCGGAAGTACTCGTTGTGGTTCAGCTGATTGACCACGACCTGCCCCGTGCCCGGCATCAAAAAGACTCTTGCGGTCGACGTCTTTCGCTTGCCCGTACCGTAATACTGTATCTTTTCCACGATCCTGCTCCTCAAAATGCCAAAGGTCGAGGCTGTTGAGCCTGATGAGGATGCACCTCGTCCTCGTAGATCTTGAGGCGTTTGAGCATCCGGCTCCCCAGCTTGTTCTTCGGGAGCATGCCTTTGACTGCCAACTGCAACACACGTTCCGGGTGCTTCTGCATCAACCTTCGGGCGTTCGTCTGCTTCAGCCCACCCGGATATCCGCTGTGCCGATAGTACATCTTATCGTCGAGCTTCTTGCCGGTAAGCCGCACCTTGGCCGCATTGACGACGATGACAAAATCCCCGGTGTCGAGGAAGTCCGTATAGATGGGCTTGTCCTTTCCCATCAGCACGGTCGCGACTCGGGAGGCCAGCCGACCCAGGACCTGATCCGCAGCGTCAACGACGTACCAGGTGCGATTGATTTCGTCCACTTTTGGAAGAACGGTCTTCATCCCCATCCACCTTCTATCCAAGGATCCTAAAAACCGGGAAAATTACTAAAACACACGCCGACTGTCAAGTCTGCCGACCCGCCGCGCAGAAGGATCAGTGTACAAGAAATCCGCACCGACTTCATCCTGTATCGACGGCTATGGGTCCACGCGCCTCCTCAGGGAGCCCCCTCCGGGTCTTCCCCCCCAGTTTCGCAGATTTGCCGACTTCAAACGTTAATTAAGTAAAGAAGCGAGTCATTTTTCATTGAATGTGACTCAAATTACTGGATTATCAGAGCCAAGTATTAGAATTTGCGTTGGTTAATTCGTCGATTTCCGGCGACCTAGGAGTTGAACTCATGGAGCTTTCGAATCTGTTCAAATCGCGACCCAAGAGCCTGGTTGGAGTCGATGTCGGGTCATCGGCTGTCAAGGTCGCCTCGCTGAAGAAGGTCGGTAACGGATTCCGCCTGGAGTCGCTGGGAAAGGCCGAATTGCCGGTCGACACCATCGTTGACGGCTCCATTATCTCGAAGATTCCCTTAGCCGAGTCCATCGAGCATATCTTCAAAGACCGCAAGATCAGAAACAGCCGGGTGGCCACATCGATATCGGGTCATTCCGTCATTGTAAAGAAGGTATCACTTCCTCTTATGAGTGAAGAGGAGCTTTCTCAGTCGATCCAATGGGAAGCGGAGCAGTATATTCCGTTCGACCTTGCTGAAGTCAATGTGGACTACCAGGTCTTGGAGCGCGAGGCGGGAAACCAGAAAATCCAGGTCATTCTGGTCGCCGCAAAAAAGGAAAAGATCGCCGACTACACGAGCGTGATTTCCATGGCGGGCAAGATCCCGGTGGTCGTCGACATCGACGCCTTCGCGCTGCAGAACGTTTACGAAGTGAATTATCAGCCCGAGCCCGACACCGTCACCGCATTACTCGACGTGGGTGCCAGTTCGACGAATATCAACATCGTCCGTGGAACGGATTTCCTGTTTACGCGGGACATCGCGATCGGGGGAAATCAATACACGGAGTTTCTGCAGGAAGAACTTACCATCTCGCATGAGGAGGCCGAGAACTACAAGCTGAACCGGAACGTGCCTCCGGATGTGATTGAGAAAGTCGACGAGATCCTTCAGTCCGTTTCAGAGAACCTGCTGCTGGAAGTTGAGAAAACTCTGGACTACTTCAAGACCACGACATTCGCCGAGGAAATCCAGCAGATGTTCCTGTGTGGCGGAGCCAGCCGAACGAAGGGGCTGCAGGAAGCCCTCGGGGAGAAGTTCCAGTTCCCTGTCGAGCTGCTCGACCCGTTCAAGCGCATCACGGGGCTCACGTCCCTGGGTATGGATGAGGATTCCGAGTCTGCGCAGACCGACTATGCGATTGCGGTCGGACTGGCATTGAGGACGGCCTGAACACCATGATTCAAATCAACCTGCTTAGGGAACCCACAAGTCGACGGCGCCTTTGGGTGCCAAAGAAATCGCGGACCTGGATTTACACAACGGTGATTGCCGCGGCAGCCGTCGTGGGGGTCTTGGCCTGGTATTCGCACCTCAGCTCTACCAAGACAGCGGCCGATGTCCGGCTTGCTGAACTCCAGCAGCAGAGTATGGAACTCGCCAGAGTTCGGGCGGAGATGAAGAGCTACGAAGAACAGAAGTCCAAACTCGAGGAGCGGGCCCAGGTCATCGAGCAGTTGCGGGCCAGCCAGAAGGGGCCCGTTCAACTGCTCAATTCCGTGATCGCCTCCATGCCGAGTGAACCGCGACTCTGGCTGACCAGCCTGGACCAGCAGGAGAAATCGGTCACGATCGAGGGATTTGCATTCGATGTCCCCGCCATCGCCGACTTTATCTCTGAACTCAGTAAACACGCGCCCTTCCAGAACGTTGAACTGGCGTTCTGGGAGGACCGGACCGACAGTGTGGCCTTTGGCCTCAACTGCGTAATCGAGAATCGGTAGCCATGTCAAGATTGAGCCGCCTATCACAACAAGGTGAATACGTTGTCCTCTGCGGATTGGTGCTGGTCCTGTGCGGCGTCTTCTATCTGTACATGATCCGCCCGCTGCAGGACCAACTCAGTCAGACCAACGACCGGATCCGGTCGCGCGAAGTCGAGGTCGCGGCGGGCGAGGCAGTTCGCGGCAAGCTAGGCGAACTGAAGAAGGCCGTGAACGAGCAGCAGGCGCGACTGAGCCATCTGCGCAGGGTCCTTCCGGAGAAGAAGGAGACCGCCGAGATCATCCGGAAGGTCCACGAAATGGCCCTGGACTCCAACCTCAAGATCAACAGCTTCACTCCTCGCACGACGGTCGATAACGGCTTCTATGAAGACTGGCCGATCTTGATTTCGCTCGAGGGAAACTACAACGCCCTGGGTGACTTCTTCGGACGGATCGGAGCGTTCACGCGCATCATCAACGTGGAGAACATCCACGTCAAGTCCATCACAGAGCACCCGACACGACAGCGAACGCTGTCGGCCACCTGCACGGCAACCACTTTCGTTTTCCTCGAACCCCAGCAGAAACAAGCGTCGGAGGAATCTGAATGACTCGCGGAATTCGCAAACCAATGCCGGCTCTGACAGCGATCCTGCTGTGCCTCGCATTCTGCGGCACGCTCTTTGCCCAAGGCGTCACGTACGACTCGCATGGCAAGCGGGATCCGTTCCAGAGCCTGCTCGACACAGGCAAACGCGCAGAGCCGGTGAAGGTCCTGGCGCCTCCGCCGCTCGAGAAGCGTCCACCGGGTCTGGCGGGGCTTCTCGTTTCCGAAGTGACGCTCACGGGAACAGCCAAGAGCCCGGGCTCTCACATCGCGATTCTGCGGGGCATCGACAATGTGAGCTATTTCGCCCGCGAGGGGACCAAGCTCTACGACGGCTACGTGGAGAAGATCACCGACGACGAGGTGGTCTTCGTCCGGGAGCAGGTGGATACCAACGGCAAGAAGACTATCAGCCGCGTTACGAAGCAAATCCAAACTGAGAATCGGCAGGTCACGCCATGAAGAGACAGAAGCTGAGAAGCCCAGCCTTTCTTGTAATCCTATTCCTGAGTATCAGCATGCTCAGCGGCACCAGTCTGCGGCCGGCAACGGCGCCCTCTGGGTCTTCCGGGAGTCTGGCCTTCCAGGGAGAACCTGTGACGCTCAAGCTGGTCGATGTCTCGCTGGTGGATTTCTTTCGCGCCATCTCCGAGCTGAGCGGGCTCAACATCCTCATCGATCCCGATGTGACGGGGACGATCACGATCAACGTCGAACAGGTACCCTGGGATCAGCTCTTCGAGGCTGTCCTCCGCAGCCACGGTCTCGCGCGCAGCATCCAAGGCAACCTGGTAAGAATCTCGACGAAGACCACCCTGCGGAAAGAGGACGAGGCGGAGCAGGCTCTCAAAAAAGCCGCCTTCTTCGCCAAGGATGTCGAGACGGTGACCCGGGAACTCGACTACGCCAGCGGCGAGGAGTTGCTCCCTGCGCTGGAGAAGCAGTTGAGCGAGCGCGGACAGATCAACGTTGACAAGAGGACGAATACCCTCGTCATTACCGACGTTCCCGGTAGCGTCGAGAAGATCAGCGGCCTGATCAAAACCCTGGACGTGGCGGAGAGGCAGGTGGAGATCGAAGCGAGAATCATCGAAGCGACGACTCGTTTCGCCCGCAATCTCGGAGTCGAACTCGGGTTTCTGATCGGGAACGATTTCGCCCGCAACCAGGGAGCCGGCCTGATCGCGGCTGCCGTGGAAGACCCCGTCGGCGCCGCCCGGTTCTCATCCGGAAAGGCCCTGGATACCGTGCGGCTCGACGCCATCATTACAGCGGCCGAATCGACGGGTGATGCTCGGATCCTTTCCAAACCCAGGGTGAGCGCTCAGAACAACGCCGAAGCCATCATCACGCAGGGGTCGAAGATTCCCATCCCCGTGCAGATCAACTTCACGACAACGGTCCGGTATGAGACGGCGGCTCTGCAGCTGACCGTCACGCCGCAGATCACCGAGGAGAACACGGTCTCCCTCAATATCAAAGTCGAGAACAACGTTCCCGACTTCTCCCAGACCGTCCTGGGGATCCCGACCATCCTGACCAGCGAATCTCAAACCCAGGTGCTGGTCGCCGATGGCGAAACGACGGTCATCGGCGGGATCTATGTCGAACAGGATCGCCACAGCCAGGACAAGGTACCCGGCCTCGGGAGCATCCCGGTCGTGGGCAATCTCTTCAAGAGATCCGGCAAACAGCGGGATACACGCGAGATCCTGTTCTTCATCACACCGCGGATCAAGAAGTAAAGTGGCCGGAACAGGAAACCGTCTAGCCCGGCTCCGAAGGAGTCTGGCAGAGGCCGGGCTGGACGGTTTCCTCGTCACACATCCACCCAACCTCCGATACCTGTTCGGCTTTACGGGTTCCCTGGGCGTCGCTTTCGTCACGGGCGAAGACTCCATCCTGCTGGTGGATTCGCGTTATCTCGAACAAGCTGGACAGGAAACGAAAGGCTGTCAGGTTCAGCTCGCCGCGAATCCTCTCGGTCAGGATTTGCGGCGGCTCCTGACCGGGCCGGGACGCATCGGTGTGGAGGCCGACACCCTTCCTTACGCACGGGCCCTGACCTGGGATTCCTGGTCGGATTCCTGGCGAGTGTACCCCACCTACGGACTCGTCGAGCAACTGCGCGAAATCAAGTCTCCCGAGGAGGTCGAACAGATCCGCCTTTCCTGCCGCCTGGCCATCGGGGCTCTGAAGGAATTCCTCAGCGAACTCCCCTGGGGGACTCCCGAGGTGGAAGCCGCCGGTCGGCTGGAGTTCCTCTTCCGCAAACTTGGCGCGGAAGGGACGGCATTCGACACGATCGTGGCGACCGGGTCTCGTAGCGCTTTGCCCCATGCGAGACCCGGGAGCCGCCCCATCGAGCCGGGCAAGGTGCTCCTGGTCGATTTCGGCGCCCGCAGGGACGGCTATTGCAGCGACATGACACGAGTCGTCCTCCCCGACGACCCCAGGATCCGACAGGTCGCTTCCGTTGTCGAAGAGGCTCGACAGGCGGCCTTTCAGGAAATTCGTCCCGGAGTCGCTGCGACCCGGGTGGACGCTGCCGCACGAGAGGTGATCGGCCGCGCCGGCTACGGGCCTTACTTCGGTCACGGTACCGGACACGGTCTCGGCCTCGAGATCCATGAGCGCCCTCGCATCTCCATTTCCGGAGATGACGTCCTGGCCGCCGGGATGGTGTTCACGATCGAGCCTGGGATCTACCTTCCGGGCGAGTTCGGAATTCGAATCGAGGACGTGGTCGTGGTGACCGAGGCGGGCTACGAGCTGCTGAGCAGGTAGGGTCTGCAATGGGACGGCCTGGGACCTATGGGACCCATGAGACATATGGGACCGCCGGATTCCGGGCTCCACCAGCCCCATTGCTTGTCTCTCGAGAGTCCCATCGGTCCTATATGTCCCATAAGTCCCAGGCCGTCCCATCGTGTCCCACTCGCCCGCCCCTTCTCTCCCCTTCGCTTGACTCCGCTCCTCAGACTAACGACAATGACTCCTTACATTTTCCCCGCATCCCAAGGAGATCGAATGGATATCAAGGAGATCAAGGAACTGCTCGAAGTCATTCAGTCCTCGGGGATTGAGGAGTTCGAGATGGAGGAGGCAGGCGTGCGTCTTCGCATTCGCAACGCGTCGCCGAGCCAGTTCCATCACCAGGGAGCATCGGCCCAGCCTGTTTCGAATCCCGGGCCGGCAGCGGAAGTGGCGTTGCAGGCAACCTCCGAGGAGAAGCAGGAAGCAGAAGAGGATCTCTACATTTTCAAGGCCCCCATCGTCGGCACCTTCTATCTCACGCCGAAACCCGATGCCGAGCCCTTCGTACAGATCGGCGAGCATATCACCAAGAACAGTATCGTTTGCATCATCGAAGCCATGAAGATCTTCAACCAGATCGAGTCCGATGTGTCGGGTGAGATCGTCTCCATCCTGGTTGAAAACGGACAGCCGGTTGAGTTCGGCGAACCTCTGTTCAAGATCCGCCTTTCGAGCTCGTCCTGACACCATGTTCAAGAAAGTCCTCATTGCTAATCGTGGCGAAATCGCCCTGCGTATCATCTGTGCCTGCCGCGAACTCGGGATCTCGACCGTGGCGGTGTACTCCGAAGCCGACCGACACAGCCTCCACGTCCGATTCGCCGACGAGGCCGTCTGCATCGGTCCGCCGAGGAGCTACGAGAGCTACCTGAACATCCCCAGCATCATCAGCGCCGCAGAAATCACCAACGTCGAGGCCATCCATCCAGGCTACGGCTACCTGGCGGAGAGCTCCTACTTCGCGGAGGTCTGTGAAACCTGTGGAATCAAGTTCATCGGACCGGCTCCCGAAACGATCGACCTGATGGGAGACAAGGCCCGAGCGCGAGAAAGAATGCGAGAGGCCGGTCTGCCAATCATTCCCGGCTCGGGTCTGCTGAGCCAGAACGAGACCGCCAACGCGAGGAAGATTGCACAAGAGATCGGCTTCCCCGTCATCATCAAAGCCGCGGCCGGCGGCGGCGGCCGAGGGATGCGCATCGTGCGCAAGACAGAAGAGCTTCAGGACGCCCTCGACACGGCCCAGTCGGAGGCATTGAGCGCTTTTGGCTCCGCGGACGTCTACATTGAGAAATACCTGGTCAATCCCCGTCACATCGAGTTCCAGATTCTGGGCGATGAGCAAGGCAAGGTGATCCACCTTGGAGAACGGGAATGCTCAGTCCAGCGGAGACACCAGAAACTCATCGAGGAGACACCGAGCCCCATTGTCGGTCCAGAGTTGAGGACCGAACTTGGCGGCCGCGTCGTCGACGCCATGCGCGAGATTGGATACGCGAGCGCCGGCACTGTGGAGTTCCTCTTCGACCAGGAGGGAGCGCACTACTTCATCGAGATGAACACTCGAGTTCAGGTCGAACATCCCATCACGGAGATGGTGACGGGTTTGGACATCGTCAAAGAGCAGATCCGGATCGCCGATGGAGCGGCGCTCAGCGTTGAGCAACAAGACGTGCGCTTCTGGGGACACGCCATCGAGTGCCGGATCAATGCTGAGAACTCAGAGAACTTCCGGCCCTGCCCGGGCCGGATCACGGCCTACAACCCCCCCGGCGGTCCGGGCGTGCGTGTGGATTCCATGGTTTATGAGGACTGGTTCGTCTCCAGCTACTACGATTCCCTGATCGCCAAACTGATCGCCCATGACGCCACCAGGGAGGAAGCCCTCGCGCGGATGGGCAGAGCGCTCGACCTGTTCATCGTGGAGGGTGTCGACACGACGATCCCGCTTCACCGCCGGCTCATCCGTCACCCCGATTTCGTCAAGGGCTGCTACGGAACGGCATTCCTGGAGAGGATCGGAGTCACCTAGTGGGGGGCGCCTCGAACAACCAGCGGGGGACGTGGGGCTCAAAGGTCGCATTCATCCTGGCGGCAGCGGGTTCCGCCATCGGTCTGGGCAATATTTGGGGGTTCCCGACCCAGGTCGGCCTCCATGGGGGTGCCGGATTCGTCCTGGTCTACCTCGGATGTGTCTTCCTGGTCGGCGTTCCCGTGATGATCGCTGAGTTGACGCTCGGTCGAAAGACGAAACGGGATGCTGTCGGAGCGTTCAAGGCGCTGGCTCCCGGCTCGCGCTGGAAAGCCGTCGGCGCCTTGGGCGTATTGACGGGACTGGTCATTCTCAGCTACTACAGCGTCATCGCCGGGTGGACTCTCAAGTACCTCTGGTTCACGGTCGAGGGCGGTCTCAGAGGAGCAAATCCGGACCAGATCAATGCCGTGTTTACGAATTTCCTCTCAGGCCCGTGGCCGATCCTCTACCACCTGCTCTTCATGGGCCTGACGGTCTGGGTGGTCATGGGAGGAATCGAAGGAGGCATCGAGAAGGTCACGACGATTCTGATGCCCTTTCTATTCCTGATTCTGGTTCTGCTCGTTCTGCGCTCGGTGACCCTGCCGGGAGCAGCCGAGGGTATTGAATTCTATCTGAGGCCGGATTTCTCGAAGATCAGTTTCAAGGTCGTCCTGGCCGCGCTCGGCCAGGCGTTCTTCTCGTTGAGCTTGGGAATGGGGGCCATGATCACCTACGGAAGCTACCTCTCCAAGAAGGAGGATCTGGTCTCGTCGGCGATCTATGTCAGCCTTTCCGATCTTCTCATTGCGTTTCTGGCCGGGTTCGCGATTTTTCCGGCACTCTTCGCAGTGCAGGGTCTGAGACCGGATCAGGGTCCCAGCCTGATTTTCCTGGTCCTGCCCAATATCTTCAATGAGATCCCCTTCGGTCAGGCTTTTGGAGCCGCCTTTTACCTGCTCCTGGTCATTGCAGCGCTGACTTCTTCGATCTCTCTTCTCGAAGTCGTCGTCGCCTATTTCATCGATGAGCGGGGCTGGTCTCGCAGGAAGGCCGCCGTAGCGGTTGGAGCGGTCGCCTTTCTGATCGGAATACCCAGCGCACTGAGCGAGGGATACATTCCCTTCTTCCAGGGGTTTCTCGAAGACGCGGATTTTCTATTCGGAAAGCTCGCCCTCGTCATTGGGGGCTTGTTCATCTCCGTGTTCCTTGCTTGGAAGTGGGGTATGCCGGCGGCCATGAGCGAGATTCGAAGCAGTAACCGAACCTTTCGTCTGGCGCCCGTCTGGAGCGTCTTGATCCGATACATCTGCCCGCTGGCCATTGCCATTATCTTGGTGGACTCTCTGCTGAGCCTCGTCTAGACGTTCTCATGGACAGGTTACGATTGGACTGTATCTATCCCATCACTTCAGAAGTAAACCCTACCGGGATGGGACACATCGGTCTGGCCAGACTCTTCCTCGATGCTGGAATTCGGTTCTTTCAGGTTCGCGACGAGCGTATGCCCGACGGCCCTCTTCTGAGACAGCTAATCGAAATCAACCTTCTTTGTCGACAGCGGGGAGCTCAGCTGATCGTGAACGACCGCCTCGACCTGACGCTGGTCAGCCATGCTGCCGGTGTTCACCTGGGCCAGGACGACCTTCCCGTCGAGGCTGCTCGGACACTCGGCGGAGACCGGCTGATCATCGGCCTGTCGACTCACTCCGCGGATGAGTTCCTTGCTGCCCAGCTTCTCGACGTCGACTATGTGGCCATCGGACCGGTCTTCGAGTCGCCCACCAAACCGGGCCGGAGGGCTCCCCTCGGCCTGGATCTGGTGCGCGAGCTCGTGCCCCGGAAACGTCACCCGGTGGTAGCCATCGGAGGGATCGATCTCCCCCGCGCCCGGCGGCTCTGGGATGCCGGGGTCGACTCCGTGGCAGTGATTCACGATATCATCGGAGCCTCGGATCCGGCGTCGCGCATCGCCCACTATCTGCAGGCCGGCGAGGGATGAAGCAAGGAGAGCGATTCACATCTCGATGGGGACTGATCATTTCCGTCTTGGGAATTGCCGTGGGGACGGGCAATATCTGGCGGTTCCCCCGCATTGCCGCCGCCAATGGCGGCGGGTCCTTTCTAATCCCCTGGGTCATCTTTCTCTTCGTCTGGAGCATCCCACTGATCATCGCCGAATTCGCCATCGGCAAGTACACGCGCCACGCACCCCCCGGGGCTTTCGCGAAGCTGCTCGGCGAACGCCGCGCCTGGGCGGGCGGATTCGTTGCCCTGGTTGCAACGGCCATCATGTTCTATTACTCCGTCGTGGCCGGCTGGTGCCTTCGTTACCTCTCACTGGCCGTCACGAACCGGCTGCTGACCACCCCCAATCATCTGGAGGACTGGAGCCGGTTCTTGAGCTCCGGTTGGCAGCCGGTGTTGTTCCACTTCTTTGCCATCTCGATCGCCGCGTTGATCATCCGCCGCGGCGTCGTGCGGGGCATAGAATTCGCCAATCGTTTCCTGGTTCCCTGTTTGCTCCTGCTGATCGTGGTCTCGGCGGTGCGGGCCGTAACGCTTCCGGGAGCCGTGCACGGGCTGTCCTACCTGTTTACACCCGACCTCGATGCTCTGTTCGACTACCGGGTCTGGCTTCAGGCTCTGACGCAGAACGCCTGGGATACAGGGGCAGGTTGGGGGCTCATCCTCACTTATGCCATCTATATGCGGGAGCGAGAGGACGTTCCACTGAACGCAGCCATGATCGGCCTCGGCAACAACTCGGTTTCGCTGCTGGCGGGAATCATTGTCTTCTGTACGGTCTTCGCACTGATTCCGGAACGAGCCGAGGAGGTCATCCGTACGGCAGGGCCGGCCAATACGGGGCTGACCTTCATCTGGATTCCCCAACTGTTCGGCCAGATGCCCGGAGGCGCCTGGTTTGCCGCTTTCTTCTTCCTGGCTTTGACATCGGCCGCCGTCAGTTCCCTGATCTCTATGCTGGAACTGGCCACACGCGTGCTGATCGACATGAACATGACTCGAGGACGAGCGCTTTCGATCGCCTATTCCGCGGGTTTCCTGTTCGGTATCCCCTCCGCTTTGAGCACGTCGTTTTTTCTGAACCAGGATTGGGTTTGGGGCGTGGGCCTGATGTTGAGCGGTGCATTGATCGCCTGGGCGATTCGATCGAACGGGGCGGAACGTTTCCGAACGGAACACGTCAACAGCACTGATGGAGACGTACAGATCGGGCGCTGGTGGGACTGGTTCATGCGATACGGAATCCTGGCGCAGGTTATGGTGCTGATCGTCTGGTGGTTCTGGCAGGTCATCGAGTCCGATCCGCAGCGCTGGTGGAATCCGTTCGGGACGGGGAGCGTCGGTACCTGCCTGTTCCAGTGGGCGCTGGCTGCGGGTTTGCTCCTGGCGCTCAACCGTCTCGTTACCCGGAGGATGCGTCGACCATGAGTTGGCCGGGGATTGTGACGATGCTTGTTGTCGTGACGGTGATCTGGGGCGGATTCATTGCCGCCCTGGTGACCGCTGTTCGCTGTGAGCATCGAAGGTCGCGATCGTCCCACCACGACCCAGACCAATCCCATTCACACCACGACTTTACCGAGGTTCGATGACGCCGCAATTCCCCCTCACTCTCCTGCTGCTGCTCCGTTCTTCGGCCGAGAGCTTCTTCCTGGTCAGCGAGCCGCCGTTCGAAGAGCACGGGACCGACGGAACGGACCAAGGCTGGATCGCCGGTTTGCGCGTCCGTCTCCACTCAGCCTACGAGTCGCTGAAGCGCCGATTCGACTATGAAGAGAATGTCTGTGCGACGCTCCGCCACGCTTCGTCACTGAGAATCGTGCACCCTGCGTCGGTCACCTGCGATGAAGCCCGCAAGCGACTCGAGACCTTCCTTCTTGGCAGAATGGGCAGGCATCGACGGTGGGCGATCATCGATGCGGTTGTCGCGCTGTTTGGTGTCCTGCTGACCCCGGTGCCCGGGCCCAACGTCTTCTTCCTGTACCCGGCAGTCCGCTCGCTCAGCCACTATTTCGCCATGCGGGGCATTCGAAGGTCCCAGGTGATCGGTATCTCCAGTTGCGACACGGATGAAACTCTCACCAGGATCCAGGAAGCTCTTTATAACCTTGACGGTATCGAGGCGGAAGTAAAAGAATTAGGGGCAACTTATAATATTCACCGGCTGAGGAGTCTCTTGGAGCAAATATGACTTCCCCTATTGCTGGCTTCCTTAAGAAGATCCCGATGTTCTCCGAACTCCCCGACGAGGATCTCGAGGGCATTGCAGCTCTGTTCAGAGAGCGCCGGTATCGCAAGAACGACATCATTTTCATGGAGGAAGATACGGGTCAGTACATGTATCTGGTCAAGGAGGGCCGGGTGAAGGTGACACGCCTCCTGCCCAACGGCAAGGAAATGATTCTGGCTTTCCATGAGACGGGAGAGTACTTCGGCGAGATGGCTCTGATCGACGGCGGTACCACTCCTGCAAGTGTCACGGCGGTCTTGCCCACCACCATCTTCGTGATGGGCGCCAAGGAATTCAGCAACCTTCTCGAACACCCGAAAACGAACCGGGTCATTCTCAAAACTCTGTGCAACCGATGTCGCGACGCCTGGGCGCAGATCGAGGTTCTGACTTTCCACAACGCGGATGCTCGGGTTCGCATGGCCTTCCACCAATTGGTCAAGAAGCGCGGCGTGGAGACGGACAACGGCTACATGATTCCGATGAAGCTCACGCATAAGGAGCTCTCGGATATCGTCGGGATCTCCCGAGAGACCGCCACACGCGTATTGAGTCACCTTCAGGAGCAGAATCTCATTCGTGTCGAGACTCGACGCTTCGTCGTGCTGGAGCCGGATCGCCTGATCGAGGACCTGCTTTTCGACTAGAGTATGTGATTGCTCTCACCATTCTGGATAGGACCGTCTGCTAGCGTAGCTCGGTGATGCGGTTCTCCTCTGATCCTGCCGGCGACCTAGATCACTCCTCTTCACGCGGCTTTTCCTTGATCGAGCTCCTGATCGTCATAGCGGTTGGAACGGTCATTTTGTCCTTTGCCGTGCCGGAGATGCAGCGCAGTCTCAGCGCCAGCCGGCTTCAAACGTCAGCTACGGAACTGGCCTCCGAGCTTAATTTCGCACGGACGATTTCGGTCTCACGAAACGCCACGTTCGAGGTCAGATTCGACTCGACTCAACGATCTTTCCAGATCATCGACCAGGAAGATCCCGATAATCCTCCGAGAGTCGCCAAGTCCCTCGAGCCGGGAATCGTCTTTGGATCGACTTCGGGAGGCGACATAGAGTTCTTTCCGCGCGGTCACGCACGCGCAGGCGTCATCCGTCTGCTCGATCAGTTTGGCCAGCGGATCGATGTCGTCGTCCGCTCGACGGGGATGGTGGAGGTCCAAGACTTCATGGCAGCGCAATAATGACCACGAAACCACGAAATCAGCAAGCCGGCTTCACCCTCATTGAGGCCATGATCGCGATGTTCATCCTCACCGTGAGCTTGCTTGCGCTGGCCCAGTTGATGCTCGTCTCCCTCGACAAGACCCAGTTCTCCAACTACGACACGAAGGCGGTCAATCTCGCCCAGTCCAAGCTCGAGGAACTGCGTACGGCCTTTGGCTGGGAGGTCGAATCCGGAAGCAACTCGGATTTGCTGGCGACCGGAACCCATGGACCGGAGACCATCACACTCCCCGCTCGGTCCGGAACACTCCAGGGAATCCGCGATTTTCAGATCAGCTGGCAGGTGACCGATCTCACTTCAGGAAGAAAGTCCATTTCCGTCACGGTGACGCCTCTGGCCGGCAATCCCCGGCAGTCTGAGAGCATTACGATCACAACCTATCTAGCGCCATGATTCATCCACCAAGACACCGAAATCCTGGTCCGTTCTGCGCCGGTCGGCGTGGCTTCTCCCTGCTCGAACTGATGATCACGCTGGCGGTTCTCACGATCATGATGGCTCCGATGGTTTCCATCTTCTTCCAAAGTGAGGCATCGTTTCGGGCCCAGAGCCAGGAGGCGGAACTGATCGGACAAATGCGCATTGCCATGGACCAGATCACCCGCTGCCTTCGGCAGGCGGGCAACGAGCCGATCAGCCCACTGGGGGTTCCGCCGGTCGTGGTCTTGGGGGACGGCTATATCCGCTTGAATACCGATATCACCGGTGCAGTGCCGAGTACGACCGGCAACTCCGCCGAATCTACGGGCGATCCCGACGGCACCATGAACAGCATCTACGAGGTCGTGACGTTCCGCCACGATTCTCACCAGAAAGCGATTTTCGCCAATGTGGGATATGGGGAGGAAATGCTGGCTCAGGATATCTCCGGGCTCACCTTCACTTTCATGGACCTGACGGGCACGCCGACCTCGGATCCGTCCAAAATCGCGCAGGTACGTGTCTGGATGCTGGGTGAATCCGAAGAAGTCGACATGCAGATGGGAGAGCCTTACACGATCACACTCCGCTCCGATGTTTTCATCCGGAGCCGAACACCCCAGATCCTGCCCGAATAGAAGGAGGAGATGGATGATTCGCGAAAAGGGATCCGCACTGATCATGGCTTTGATCATTTCGGTCATCATGATGGCCCTGGGACTGGCGGTGACCTTTGCCAGCCTGAGTGACTTCTCGATGAGCGAGGAATTCGAAGGGCACAAGCGAGCACTTTACACAGCAGAGACCGGACTGGCCGATTGTCTGAGGGACCTTCGTCATTTGGACGTCACCGCCGCCATCAGCACCGACGCCCAGGTCCCGGTGTTCGTCTCCAGCGGTCCGTCCTACTATCGCGATCCGGTCGATTTCCTGGAAGCCCGCAGCGTAGACTATGGACGCCTGCCCTCCTCCGTCGGACAGGCGAGAATCCGCGGACTCATGACGCCCGGTCTGGGTACCATCCACGCTCCCGGCCGTTTCATCGCACGCATCAGCGACAACGATGACGGCGACGGGGACTTCCTGACCGATGTCGACAACAAGTTCTTCGTCCGTGTTGCCGGCATCGTTCCGGGCCCTCCTCAGGAGCTTTCCCGATACGGCAGCCTGCAGAAGAACTCAGTGGCGATGATCGAGGCGTACTACAAGCGTGACATGAGTCTCGACGTCGGCTCGCCCTTCACCGTCTACGGACCCGACGTGAATCCCGCACGCAACACCTTCTTCGACGGCAACTCCTTCACGCTGGATGGATACGATCACTCGGGAATGAGCATCGCGGAGATCGAACGGCATAGCCATCACCACAACAATAGTGATGCGTCTCAGGCCGGCCTCTCGGTCCTCAACGACGCGCCTTCGGAGGGGGACGGTCAGACCAGTCTGGACAAGATCCACGATACCCTTGCTTCCGGTCAGGAGGACAACATCGAAGGCGCCGACGGGCCCTGGGGATCGTCACCGTCCATGCGCGACGACACCGATACGGTCCGCAATTCCGGCAATGAAGATGCGACCAATGTCTTCGATGCGTACTTCCTGTCCATCTTCATCGCCCGTGTCAGTGCCGCCGCCGATATCGTCTACCCTGACGGAACGAGCCTGAGCGGGGGAAGCATCCAGCTCGGCACCGAGGACAATCCTCAGATCGTCGTCGCCCAGGGGGACCTCGATGTGTCAGGGAATGGTTCCGGCTGCGGACTGCTGATCGTCAAAGGTCAGCTCAACTACAGTGGAGGCTTCAATTACGACGGCCTGATTCTGGTCGTAGGTGATGGATCCGTGAATGTGGGTGGCGCCAACAAATCAATCATCGGGGGCCTGTACCTGGCCCGCCTGGAGCAGGACGCCAACGGGGATCCGACCTTCGGGGCGCCTAGCTTCACACTTGGCGGCAACTCGAACTTCTACTTCCGGGGGGACAGCATTCGAATGGCCATGAATCTGCTCCCTCCCAAACAGCTTGGTTGGCGAGAGATCACCCCTGAGATATCCGTTGCCGCACACTGAGAGGTTACTCGTGAGCAGGAACAACCATGTCACCCGCAGACTCTGGAGATATGTTGGGCGGATGATCCCACCCGGTTTCCGAGGCCGGTTGCGACGACCCTTCAACCGATCCGGACAGAGGGGATCGGCACTGATCTTGGCGCTCGTCCTCTCTCTGCTGTTGCTGGCTCTGGGATTGGGTATCACGTACAGCAGCCTCAATGAGTTCCGGGTAAGCGAGGAGTTCGAGAAACACCAGTATGCGTTGACCATCGCTGAAGCAGGCCTCAACATCGTCAGGTTCGACCTGAAGGGGGTGGACCTCGACGACGCCGCAGACCGGTCCGCGGACCTTCCGGACTATCTGGGAACTCCGCCTCCCGCCGAAGGCTCCTATGCTTCGCGTAACCCGATTTCGCTTCACGAAGCCCGCACGATCGACTTTCTGAATCCCCCGCCAGCCCTGGGACAGCGTTCCGTCAAGGGATACCTGAGCCCTCCCGGCGGCCAGACGCTGAACGGCGGCCGGTTTTTCGCCAAGATCACTCGAATCACCAAAGATATGAGTGCCGACCTCGGGTTCGCTCCGCCCAATGGGTTCCGGCGTTCATTCGTGCCGATGGGTGACGGCTGGCTGCTGGCCACTTCCCTTCCGTCCGTTTCCTCGATTTCCTTCCGGGGATTCTCCTCGTGGCCCCTGCTCTTGGGCGGACCCCTTTCCGTCGGCGGCGAAGTCGATGAAACTGGGTCCGAAGACGAAACGAGCGAATCGAAAGACGAATTGACCTTCTACGCCATTCGAATCATCGGAGTTTATCCGATCGTCCCGACCGGCACGGGTCCCGGTGCCACCCGGAATGCCATTGCCGTGATCGAGGCCTTCGTGCAGCGCGATGCCAGCGTCAACATTGGCTCTCCGGTGGCCATCCTCGGACCTGACACAGAGGCTACCTTCGATGGGAATTCGTTCGATGTCGAAGGAGACGATACGCATCCCGGCATCTCCTTTCTCTACGACAGCCCGGGGACCGATGCCTTCAACTCAATGACGAGCACGTACAACGCCCTCTCCAACAATCAGAAGGACAACATCCGGGGTGCCGATGGAGAACCCTACGGCAACGAACCCTCGCTCCGCGACGACACGGAAGCGGCCCGCAACGATCCGGATCTGATTCGGATCCTCGACCCGAACTACGTGGAAGCCTTCGTCACCGCAGTATCGAAGTGCGCCGACGTGCGCTATACCGACGCCTCAACCCACCTGTCCGGCTCAGGCATCGAACTGGGCACGACTGACCAACCAAAGATCGTCTACGTGGGCGGGGACCTGATCTTGACCGGACATGGAAGCGGGGCGGGGCTGTTGGTCGTCAGAGGGAACTTCGATTACCGGGGATCCTTCAACTACGACGGACTGGTGCTGGTCGTCGGTTCAGGTTCCGTGCAAATGAGCGGGGCCAACAAGGACCTGGTGGGCGGAATGCTCATCGCCCACACGGAGGCCAGCGGAGACGGTTACAGTTTCGCGAATGCTACGTTCGATCTTCGAGGCAACAGCAACGTTCTGTACGATGGCGATGCCATCGGTATGGCACTGAACCAGCTGCCCCTCAGTACCATGAGCTGGAGGGAGATCACGCCGGAGATCGAGCCTGACGACTAGCACGGTCGACCAAGCGACCAGCGAATGGGCTGCGGTTGGCCAGCCAGTCGCGCCAGTTTTGCGAATTGGACTCGGTTGCCAGCGAATCACGCCAGTCTCGCGTATTGGACTCGGTTGCCAGCGAATCGCGCGAGTCTCGCGAATTGGACTCGGTTGCCAGCCAATCGCGCCAGCCTTGCGAATTGGACTCGGTTGCCAGCCAATCACGCGAGTCTCGCGAATTGGACTCGGTTGCCAGCGAATCACGCGAGTCTCGCGAATCGGGTCCGGTCGCCGGCGAACTACGCCAATCCAGCGAATTCCGGCTTCTACTTGCGCGGATCCCTCGGGACTCTGAACCCTCGGGACCCGGGACTCGCAACTTATGAGCTCTCCGCCAGCACTCCCGTGACGAAAATATCCTCTCCCAGCCGGCGAACCCGTACGTCGGCCAGCCTGAGGGAATCGGTCAGATGAGTGGTACCGAGGTTCCCGACCCCGCTCAGCCCGTCCGCTCCCACGAACATCGGACCGTAGAAAAGGTCAATTCGGTTTGCCATGCGAGAGGCCAACAGGGAGGTCGCTATGCGAGCGCCGCCTTCGACGAGAAGGTCCACGACGTTCCTTCGCCCAAGCTCGTCCAAGACTTCCCTCCAGTCGAGACCCGTTTCCCCCCGCGGGGCAGGAACGAGCTCGGCACGGCCGACCAGAGCCGAGCCTGACGATTCGGGAAGATCCGCCCCATGGAAAAGGATCACCGGGTCCCCGGATTCGAAGAGACGGGCCCTGGGGGGACACTGCAGTCCCGTGTCGAGGATGACTTTGGTAATTCGATTCTTCCGGCGCCATCTCACGTCGAGTGAGGGATCGTCTCGCCGCACGGTCCCAATTCCCACGAGGATTGCGTCCGCGCCGTAGCGCAGGCGGTGAACCAGGTGCCGGGCTTGCGACCCGGTAATCCACTGGGAATCTCCCGTTCGCGTTGCGATCTTCCCGTCCAGAGTCATGGCCAACTTCAGAGTGACGTAAGGGCGGCGGTGAACGATGAAGTGAAAGAAAGCCGCGTTGAGTCTGGCAGCCTCCTCCCGGCACAAGCCGACCTCGACCTGGATGCCTCGGTCCTTCAAGTGCCGGATACCCTTTCCCTGGACGAGCGGGTTGGGATCCTCGACGGCGACCAGCACGCGGCGAATGCCGGAACTCTCGATCCTCTCCACACACGGCGGTGTCCGACCAAAGTGAGAGCAAGGCTCGAGGGTGACATAGAGATCAGCGCCGCGAGCCCTTCGGCCCGCCCGGCGCAGCGCGATCACTTCGGCATGATCCTGCTTTGCGTAGATGTGGTAACCCTCACCCACGATCTCCCCGGATTTGACTACAATGGCGCCGACCATGGGGTTCGGATTCGTGCGGCCATAACCTCGCGCGGCAAGGCGAAGGGCCCTCCGCATGAATCCCTCTCGGCCAGACTGATGCGGGGAAGGAAAAGCCATCGTCTCGTGCTCAGGTGGATTCCAGGTTGCGCTGTTCAGATTCCGCGCCGGCATGGCCGGTGACGCGGACTCTCATGGTGTGGATTCTCTTCCGGTCAGCGCTCAGCACTTGGAGTGTCACTCCGTTCAACCGGATGGTCTGCCCGGGCGTCGGCACGGCCCCCAGGTTTTCGACCACCAGGCCGGAAACCGTTGCAGCTTCGTGTTCTCCGAATTCGACGCCCAGAGCTTCCTCCAGGTCGTCGATCTCGACGCCGCCGCGAACGATGTAACTCCCGTCGCCCTCGTAGACCAGATCGACGCGATGGAACTCGTCCTCATCACGGATCTCGCCGACGATTTCTTCGAGCAGATCCTCGATCGTGACCAGCCCGGAGACCGTTCCATATTCGTTGATCACAATAGCCATCTGATCGGCCCGCGCCTGCATCTCCTTGAGCAACTCGGAGACTCTCTTGGTTTCCGGGACGATCAGCGTCTCGGTTACGATCGGGGTGATCGGTTCCCCCTCCCGGCCGGCGCTAAGGCGGCCAAGCAGGGCGCGCACCGAGGCGATCCCGACGATCTGATCCAGGCGCTCCCTGTATACCGGGATGCGAGAATGCTTCGTGCGCACGATCAAATCGCGGAGCTCTGCCAGGGAGGCAGCCTCCCCGATGGCCACCATCTCACTGCGGGGCGACATGATTTCTCGCACCAGGGTGCTTCCGAACTCCAGAGCGGACTGGATCAGATCGCTCTCCGTGCTCTCAAAGATGCCCTCCTCCTCGCCAACACCGAGGTAGGCCTGGATCTCTTCGTCCGTCGCCTCATCCTCCTCCGGTTCGGCCAACAGACGTTGGCGACCATCCAACCTCCGAATCACCGCCATGACCGGCCAGCCGGCCCAGTTCGCAAGCGCATATCCCCAGCGAAAGGAGGGGAGAAGACGCAGAAGAACCCTCTCCGGATCGCGATGGGTGAGGGCAAAAGGAATCAGTTGGCGGAACCCAACCACAATGATTGCCATGACTCCGAAGGCAATCAGAGGCGAATAGGGCAGGTCGGTCTGGAGACAGATGTGCGTGACCATCACCGTGAGCACGACCAGGATCAACTGAGTCGCAAACAGCATGGGCACCAGAAACCTGCGTCGATCCAGCGAGATCTGATGGAGGAGCCGCAACCTGCCCTCCCCATGCTTCTCGGCCAGGACACGGAGGGTGAGATAGGACAGTTGACTGATGCCGCTCTCGATCGTCGAGAGGAAAGCAAGAATGAAGATCAGCAGGATTCCAAGCAGGATCTCCCAGAAGCTCATCTCGCGTCCAATCCAAAGTCTCGCCGGAGCTGTCGTTCGAACCGGGACATCCGGCCGCGGTCGGTTTCATGATCGTAGCCGAGAAGGTGAAGCAACCCGTGCAGACTCAATGTCTTCAGCTCTGTGTCCAGTTCGCCGCTGCTCTGGCGGCTAGCGGCCTCGGTCGAAATGAAGATGTCGCCGAGGTACGGGTCAAGCGATCGTTCGTCTTCCGACGTGGGGAAAGACAGTACATCGGTGGCGCGGTTCTTCCCCGCAAACCTCCGGTTGAGCGTCTGCATGGCTCTGTCACTGATAAGGATCACCGAAAAACCCTGGGAGACGGCCAGCCTCGACGCAAGTCTGATGAGGAAGCCACGCAGCTCCTTCGTGGCCGCCGGCAGCTTCCGCTGCCTATTGAACACTCTGACTCTCGGCTTCTCGCTCTTCAACTTGCGGCTTATTGAAATTGAAACCGGGATACTCGATCCGGTGATGGTAGATCCCTGTCAAAACGCGCTCGAAAGCGCGCTCCACCTTGCTCAAGTCCTTCATGGTGATATCGCATTCGTCGAGTTGACCGTCCTGGATCGTCGCCTGAGTGACCCGGTTGATCAGACCACGAATCTGCCCCGGCGTCGGCTCTTGCAGAGTCCGGGCTGCGGCTTCCACCTGATCGGCCAACATGAGGATGGCCGCCTCCTTGCCCTGGGGCTTGGGCCCGGGATAGCGAAAATCGTTCTCACTGACTTCGACGTTCTTGTCTGCGGCCGCCTCCTTCGCCTTGCGATAGAAGTACGTCATGACCCGCGTCCCATGATGCTGCGGAATCAGCGCCGCCACCTTCGGTCCAAGCTTGATTTCGTCCGCAAGCGCCAGCCCGTCTTTGACGTGACTGGCCAGGATCAAGCTGGACATGCTGGGGGACAGCGTCTCATGTTTGTTGGAGGTATAAATCTGATTCTCGACGTAGTATTCCGGATGCTTGATCTTCCCAATGTCGTGGTAGTAGGCACCGACCCGAATCAGCAATGTGTTGGCGCCGATCGCCTCGGCGCCGGATTCAGCCAAGGTCCCCACAGTGATGCTGTGGTGGTACGTCCCAGGGGCCTCCAAAGCGAGCCGCCGCAGGATCGGGCTGTTCAGATTGGACAGTTCCAGCAAACGGATATCCGTCGTCAGGCCGAAGATCGACTCCAGAGCAGGCAGAAAGAGCGTCGATATGAGGGCCGAGAGCAAACCGCTCACGATGCCCGCCAGGCTGCGAACCAGGAAGACCACCGGGACGAATCCCTCCGAAAGCGACCACAGCTGAAAAGCAAAGGCGACGATCAGATTCACCCCGCCGATCCAGAGCCCCGCACGGATCAACGTCGAACGATCCCGATACTGACGCAGCGTATAGATAGCCGTCAGACTCCCGGCGAGGCAATAGACCGCCACGGACAGCTCACCGGTCAGGAGCCCGATGAAGGCGGACTGCACGATCGAGAAGAAGATCGTCAGATTGGCGCCGACGAGTAACATGATCAGAACGGCACCGAGGGCCAGCGGCGCAAAAAAGAAGAAGTTCCGCGGTTCCTGGAGTGCGGGAATTCGGAAACTGTAGGCGACGGTCTCGCCGAGACTCAAGAAGAGCCGATTGATCAGCAGACTCCCCATCAGGACGAGAACAAGCAGGAAGAAGTCCTTTGGATTCTTCTCCCTGATCAGGTGGAGCTGCAAATACGACCACAGGATGAAATAGAGAAACAGGACGATCAGAAAGACTCCCACGATCCGATCGATCCACCGTTCCTGCAGGCGAAGGCTGCGCAACGCAGTCAACTGGCTGAGGCTCTGCTCGGTAATCTCATCGCCCGCCCGAATGATCGTCTTTCCCTGCTTGACCTGGATCAGAACCGGATTCACTTCGGCGAGAGCCTTCTGCTCGGCTTCCCGTGTCGCCTTTTCGTCGAATTCCGTGTCCGGGACGATCCATCGCTCGAGGAAGGAGATCAGCTCCTTCTTCTCGTCTCCGGTGACCTGGGTCAGCTCGTACTCTTGCTGTCTGAGCGTATCGCGGGCCTGAGAGACATCGCGAAGCGCCATCCAGTCGTTCAGTTCCTCGGTCTCGCCGGTGACGGAATTGTGGACGACGATGCCCCGATCACGGTAGTGAATCAGAATCGCCCGGTTGAGAACGACCCCAGGCCATTTCATGGCATGATTCAAGAGCTGGACGAGCTGGTCCTCCAACCCTTCAGAAAAGCCGTACTTCATGCAGATGGCGATCGTCTGATCGTAACTGAAGCGGGGAAGCATGGCGTCGATCTTCCGCTCCAGGGGCCGGACGGAGTCCTTCGGCAGCGATTTGTCCGCTGGAATCCCTAACTGGGTCCGCTCCGCCGCGATCGTCTGCCGGGCGTCCTCGAATGCCATGCGGATCTCGGAAGTGATCTGCTGGATGACCTGGAAATCGAAAGTGAAGACGACGGGAACCGAGCGAATCGCGGCTTCGCGTTTCTCCTGGGTGGCCTTTTGGTCGACCACGGTGAAGTCCCTTGGCGCCTCGATGGTTCGATCGGCAATGTCCCCGACCTTGTACTGGGGAATGCTCTGAAACTCGTATTGGATCAGCAGTGCAGTCGTCAGGAGGGCGATCCCTAAACCCACCAGCACGTTCTTGAGGCGCATCCCGGCAGGTAGACCGCTGTCCAATTTCCCAAGCGCGACGAAGCGCTTGGCGATATCGGTTCGCTTCTGCGATTTACCTTTGCTCTTTTCTGCCATGGGATCTCCTGCGCAGGGCCGTCTTCCGGTACGCCCTTTGCCGGAAAAGCCTGTGAAAATGGATTAGACGCGGGAGGGAAGAAATTTCGAAATCCGGATAAGCCTCATCGTGAGAAAGAGGCAGTATAGCACAATTGAATGGTGAGCTGGCCCGCATTTCAGATCAGCGGCTCGTCTGCATTGCACTCCACGGCCCCGTGACGTTTCACGAGGCTATTCTTCGAAGCGCTTGAACAGAAGCGCGGCATTCGTCCCACCGAACCCAAAGGAATTCGACAGAGCGTACTGAATGTGCCCGCGCCGGGCAGTGTGCGGGACATAATCCAGGTCACAATCAGGATCCGGATGATCCAGGTTGATCGTGGGAGGGATCATCTGCTCGACCAGACAACGCACCGTGACGGCAGCTTCCAGTCCTCCTGCGGCCCCCAGCAGGTGCCCGGTCATCGACTTCGTGGAGCTGATAGCAAGCTTGTAGGCATGCTCGCCGAAGAGCGTCTTGACGGCCAGCGTTTCGATCCGATCGTTCGGCACCGTGCTGGTGCCGTGGGCGTTGATGTAATCCACATCGGCGGGCCGAATGCCCGCATCCGAGAGGGCCGAAGCCATGGCACGGAGTGCGCCGTTGCCGTCTTCCGGCGGAAGCGTAATATGAAAAGCGTCGGCGCTCGTACCATACCCGACAATCTCCGCCAGGATCCGAGCTCCGCGACGCCTGGCATGCTCGAGCTCCTCGAGCACCACTATCCCCGCACCCTCCCCGACCACGAAACCGTCCCGCTCCGCATCGAAGGGACGACTGGCTCGTTCGGGTTCTTCGTTGTGCGTCGAAAGCGCCTTCAGAGCGGAGAAACCGCCAACACCCATCGGGGTGATGGCCGCTTCGGATCCACCGGCGACCATGGCATCGGCAGCTCCGCGCTGGATGATCTTGAACGAGTCACCGATGGCGTGGCAGCCGGCCGCACAGGCCGTGCAGGTTGCTGAATTGGGACCGGCGGCCGAGAGACGAATGGACACCTGGCCGGCGGCCTCGTTGATGATGCTTGCCGGGATGAAGAAGGGCGAGATCTTCTTCGGACCTTCGCGCAGGAATTTCTCGTGCTCGCGTTCGATGGTGCCGAATCCGCCGATCCCCGAGCCGATGAACACACCAACTCGATCGCGATTCGAACTATCGATCTTCAGACCCGAGCTGGCGGCCGCCTGATCGCTCGCCGCCAGGGCGAAGGCGATGAACCGGTCCATCTTGCGAGCGTTCTTTCGGTCCAGGAAGGAAAGAGGATCGAATCCCTTCACTTCGCCGGCGATTCGGGAAGAAAAATCGGACGGATCGAAATGGGTGATCAAACCGATGCCGCTGCGGCCTTCGATCAATCCCCGCCACGTCGATTCTTCATCTAGACCCAGAGGAGAGACGACACCAACTCCAGTTATTACGACACGTCGGTTCAAGACAGCGCAACCCCCGGGACCTAGTTCTTGTGAGCGTTGATATACGCGATTGCGTCTTGAACCGTCTGGATCTTCTCTGCGTCCTCGTCCGGAATCTCGATATCGAAGTCCTCCTCGAACTTCATAACGAGCTCGACGGTATCGAGAGAGTCAGCACCCAGATCATCGACGAAATGCGCCTCCGGAGTGACATCCGCTTCATTCACGCCCAACTGATCTACTATGATCGCTTTGACTTTTTCTTCAACGCTAGACGCCATTTCTCCTCCCAAATGACGGCCCTACATGAGCATGCCGCCGTTAATATTTAGCACATGGCCTGTGATATATCCAGCTTCTTTGGAAGCCAGGAATTGTACTCCAAACGCCACGTCATCAACAGTTCCGATGCGTCCCAGGGGGACCATCGACAACAACTCCTGCCTGGTCTTTTCGGCCAGTTCCTTCGTCATACTCGTATCAATGTATCCCGGAGCCACCGCGTTCACCGTGATGTTTCGGGAAGCGACCTCCCTGGCCACCGCTTTCGTGAAACCGACTACGCCCGCCTTGCTCGTCACGTAATTGGCTTGGCCGGGGTTGCCCATCAAGCCCACCACCGAGCTGATGTTGACGATCCGACCATAGCGTTGGCGCATCATACGCGAAATCACCTCGCGAGTAACGAAAAAAACGCCATCCAGATTCGTGGCAAGCACTCTCTCCCAGTCCTCGTCTTTCATCCGGATCAGCAGCCCGTCACGGGTGATCCCCGCATTGTTGACCAGAACATCGATCCTGCCAAGCTCGTCGACGATCTGGCCGACCACGGCTTTGACCCGCGCCGGATCCGTCACATCCAGACGAATGCCCCAGAGATTCTCACTGATTGGTTCCAGCTGATCGCCCCAGTCGGCGAAATCAGCGCAAACCACACGAGCACCGCTCTGTTGAAAGCGCTCGGCGATCGTCCGTCCGATACCTCGAGCGGCACCCGTCACCATTGCGACTTGTTCACTGAGATCGAACATATTCCTCCACCTGTGCGGGCTTTTCGAGGGCGATGAGACGAGCCCCCCGAACAATGCGGCGAATCAGACCGATCAAAACTCGGCCGGGGCCCACCTCGACATAGTCGGTCGCACCGTAGTCTGCCATCCACTGAACACTCTCGGTCCAGCGCACCATCGAAGCGATCTGACGGACGAGACCTTCTCTGGCATCGTCGCCGCGTGTGATCTTGCGGGCATCGAAGTTGTTCACCAACGGCACCCGGAGATCCTGGAACTCCACCTGCTCCAGGAAGGGCCGCATCCGATCCTCGGCAGGCTTCATCAAAGCCGAGTGGAACGGAGCGCTGACCGGCAGGGGAATCACCCGTTTGGCGCCCCTCGCGGTGGCCAACTCGGTCGCGCGCTCTACCGCCTCGCTGTGGCCGGCGATGGCGACCTGTTCAGGTGCGTTCTGGTTGGCCGGCGAAACGATCTGACCCCTGGACGCTTCGGCGCAAACCTTTTCGACCGCACTGAGATCGAGACCGATGACAGCCGCCATGGCGCCGACTCCAACGGGAACCGCTGCCTGCATGCAGCGTCCACGCTCTCGCACCAGCCGCAATGCGTCGGCGAACTCGAGCGATCCTGCCGCCACCAGAGCCGAGTATTCACCCAGGCTGTGTCCCGCTACGACGTCCGGCCTCTGCCCTTCAGCCTCGAGCACACGATACACGGCAGTCGAGACGGCCAGCAGCGCCGGCTGCGTGTTCTCAGTCAGAACGAGTTGCTCGTCCGGACCCTCAAAACAAAGTCGGCTCAGCGGAAAGCCGAGAACGTCGTCGGCCTCTTCGAAGACAGCACGCGCCTCGGGCCGGGCGGAAGACAGTTCCTTCCCCATCCCGGCATATTGAGATCCTTGACCAGGAAAAACGAAAGCTCTCACGTTCGCAATCTTTCAATTCGCGTGGGGAAACCTAGAACTCCTCGACTTCCACGACCTGTCGCCCCTTGTAGTGGCCACAGTTCGGGCACACTCGATGGGGCATCACTTGAGATCCGCAATTGCTGCAGATCGACAGGTTCGGAGCCGTCAGAAAATCATGCGCTCTGCGCTTGCCACGTCGGGACCTGGAGTGTCTTCTCTTTGGATTAGCCATGTTGGCACACCTTCCTAGTTCAGCTTCTTCCGATACTCGGCCAATGCGGACAGCCGAGGGTCGATCCGGTTCCGTTCACAGGAACAGGGTCCGAGTTCGAGATCGGCTCCGCACTGGTCGCAAAGCCCCTTGCAGTTTTCGCGGCAGACCGGCTTCATCGGCACTTCCAGAACGATCTGCTCCGATATGACCGCGCTCAAATCGAATTCATCGCCGTGGTAGAAACCCACTTCCAAATCATCGTAGTTCAGCCGCAACTCCTCGCCCTCCCTGGACACGAGATCCGGCCAGTAGTCCACAAGGAAGTCCTTGTCGACGGGCTGGAAGACGGGCTTCGAACAACGACAGCAAGTCATACTCAGACTACCACGCAAGTGTCCGGCCACCCTGACGCAGTCACCGCGCAAACTAATCACCACATGAGAAGCGATCGGACTCTCGAGGTGGAAAAGCTCGCTGTCGACGACCAGTTCCGAGTTGGTGAAGTCCTTGTCGATCTCGAGCGGTTCATCGTTCAGCCTGAACTCCCGCAAATCAATGATCATCGCTCAATTCCGCCATCAAAAAGCACAGGCCCTAAAAAAGCCTGACAATCTATACTACAGATCTTTCGCTTGTCAATCATGACTGAGAGGGGCCACCGCGATCTCGCCTCGGAGTCTGCCCTCAGCGATCACAGGTTCGCGAAGACCCGCCGGTGCTTGGCCCGCGCGTACATGTCCGTCATCCCGGCGACATAATCGCACACCACGCGTGCCATCCCCAGCTCATCAATTCTCTCCCGATGGCTCAGGGGCAGTGTCTCGGGCTGGCTCAGATAATAACGAAACAGGTCCTCCAGCTGACGCTGAGCGTCTTCCCTGGCCCGCTTCAGCACCCTGTGATCGTACAGACGATCACGCAGAAATTGCTTCAACTCGAGGTTGAGCGCGCCGGTTTCCTGGCTGAAACCGACCAGCCGATGCTCCGCGCGCCGGACGTCCTCGACACTGGCGATTCTGCCCTCGTTGAGACGATGCCTCGTCTCCTCGATCAGATCCGTCACCAGCGTATCGATCACGCGCCGAATCACCTCGCTGATCCGGACCCTCTCGCCCGCCCCAGGAAACCGCTCTGTCACTTCCCTCCACAGCCTGCGGAAGAGTCGAAGCTCCGACTCCATTTGAAGGACGGTCAGCAAGCCGGAATCGTACCCGTCATCGAGGTCCGCCGAATTGTAGGCAATCTCGTCGGCCAAATCGATCAACTGTGCCTCGAGAGGCGGCCGCTGACCGAGTCGGTACGGACCAATATCCACGGAGGCGGTCGCATCGGCCGGATAGTCGCGGCTGTGCTTGATGATGCCTTCGCGAACTTCGAAAGTCAGGTTCAAGCCGCGAAACGCAGCATACTTCTCTTCGAAATCCTCCACGATGCGCAGTGCGTGAAGATTATGGTCGAAGCCGCTCCCGAATTCCTTCATGATCCGGTCGAGAGCTTTTTCCCCTTCGTGGCTGAACGGGGGATGCCCAATGTCATGGCTCAGCGCCAGCACCTCGGCCAAATCGGAGTTCAACTCCAGTGCCTTCGCGATGGTGCGACTGATCTGGCTGACCTCGATCGTGTGAGTCAACCGGTTTCTGAAGTGATCGGAGTAGTCGGGCGTGAAGACCTGGGTCTTGTTCTCGAGACGCCTGAAAGCCTTCGTATGAATGACACGGTCGCGGTCACGCTGGAAGTCCGTCCTGTAGGGATGCCGCGGCTCCGGATAGCGCCGTCCCTCGGAGTCTTCGTCCTTCATTGCGTAGGAGGCCAGAGGCATGGGCACATTATAGGACGGTCCGGGAGGCTGGCAATGGGAATAGGGCGACGGTGCAATGGGACGGCCTGGTGCAATGGGACAGCCTGGGACCTATGCGACCTATAAGACATATGGGACAAAGGAATGGTTGTGCCTGGACGTTTGCTGGTTCGGGCCTGATTTGTTTCGCTCTCGTCCCATAGGTCCCATAGGTCCCAGGCCGTCCCATATCCCATTCAGTCCTGAGTTCTGCTACACTGCATTTTTCCAGGATGCGCCTGTAGCTCAGGAGGATAGAGCAAGGGGTTCCTAACCCCTGTGCCGCAGGTTCGAGTCCTGCCAGGCGCATTTGCTTATTCGCTGTCGTCAAGGCAGTGGCTGGGTGGCTGGACAAGGGAGATTCGCTTAGGTGGAGAGTTGATCGAGAGTAGAACACTATGGCGGCCAAAAAGCTTACACGCAAGGAAATCGTTCAGCAGGATGTCATTCGCAAGACACTGACGGACACTTCCAACTGGGCGATTTCGAATTTCAAACTGCTGGTCGGAGCTCTGGTAGTGGTGCTCGCGACGACTGCAGGCGTTATTCTCTGGCAGCAGTATTCAGGGTCACGCCAGGCGCAGTTGCAGGCGGCTTTTGCCGACGCGCTGGAGATTTATCATGCACCCGTGGGTGCCGAGGCGACGCAGAATCAGGATAACGCCGTCAAGCCAAAATACACGTTCAAGGACGATAAGGCCAAGTACGAGAAGTCTCTTTCCGCCTTTCAGGACATTGCATCGAAGTATTCCGGATCGAGGATTGGTGATCTTTCAGAATATTACGCGGCGCTGAGCATGAATGAGCTGGGTCAGACTGCCGAGGCTCGCTCCACGCTGGAATCCGTCGTCAGCAATTCGAGGTTCCTGCAGGTCAAGGATTTGGCCCGAAATACGCTGGCCGACCTGGACCTGTCGTCCGGGAAATATGATGAAGCCATCACCCTGCTGAAACAGATCCTGGATCAGCCCTCGCAGGATTTTCCGAAAGAGATCGTGATGCTGAGGCTGGGCCAGACCCTGGAAAAGAAGGGGGACCTGTCGGCGGCGCTTGACGAGTATCGGAAGATCACGAGCGAGTATCCTGGAACCAGCTCCGCTTCGGATGCATCCACAAGAATAAGGCGCCTGGAGCCCAGGGTAGAGCAGGCTGGCAATGAGCCCGCGAAATCTTCCGAGCCCCCTGCCCAGCAGTGATTCCACGTGTCATCGCGGGCGAAGGAGCCGGCGGTGAACGGCGAGATCCGTCTCCGGAGCTTGAACGATAGTCGTGGCTGAGCTCTGCCTAGGGTAGCGCCTTGCTTCATTCTCCGGACAAGGGAAGGACACGGCAAGTGGACCGAAAGGAATTCCTTCAGAGTTTTGATTTCACCGGCCGGACAGCTGTAGTCACCGGTGGCGCCGGGGTCTTGTGTGGCGAGATCTCATGCATGCTGGCCGCTCTCGGAGCCCGGGTCGCCATCCTGGATCTCATGCCCGAGAGGGCCGGCAAGTGGCGTAGCCGTCTCGAGGAACTGAGGTGCGAGCACCTGGTGCTCCCCTGCGACGTTTTGAAGCGGGAGTCTGTGGACGCTGCGATCACCCAGGTACTGGCGCGTTGGGAGTCGATCGACTTCCTGATCAATGGCGCCGGCGGAAACAAGCCGGGAGCAACGACCTCCAGTGATCTTTCGTTCTTCGACTTGCCGGATGAGGCGTTGCGGTTCGTCTTCGACCTGAATCTCCTGGGAACGATCATACCCAGCCAGGTGGTGGGACGGCATATGGCGGAACAAAGCCGCGGCGTCGTTCTGAATATCTCCTCGATGAACGCCTTGAGACCCTTAACCAGAATCCCCGCGTACTCGTCGGCCAAGGCGGGGGTGAGCAATTTCACTCAGTGGATGGCCGTCCACATGGCTCAGAACTATTCACCGGAGATTCGTGTCAACGCCATCGCCCCGGGTTTCTTCATGACAGCCCAGAATCGGTTTCTGCTGGTCGACGAGAAAAGCGGCCAGCTGACCGAGAGAGGCCGGAGCATTATTGCTCACACTCCGGCAGGTCGATTCGGGGTGCCTCAGGACCTCTTGGGAGCGGTGGTCTGGCTCCTTTCTCCCGCATCCGCTTTCGTCACTGGAACAGTCCTACCGGTTGACGGTGGCTTTCAAGCTTACAGCGGAGTCTGAACGATGTACGCACAGGCACAGACTGATCGGGGGCTGCTGACCCGGAGCGAGATTCAACAAGTGCTGGCCAAGGGACTCGCGCAGATGGATCTCTCCGCCAAGCGCACGCTGGTCGTCATCCCCGACCACACTCGGACCGCCCCCCTCCCGATGCTGTTCCGCGTCCTGTGTGAGCATCTGCTCGGCCGCGTCAGAAAGCTGGACTTCATGGTTGCGCTCGGCACTCACCCGCCTCTGTCGCCGCAGGGCTTGAACGCCCTGGTCGGAATCTCGGCGGAAGAGAGGGAGCGCACCTACCGCGATGTCGGACTTCTGAATCATCAGTGGGAGGATCCCGAGACGTTCACGACACTCGGCATCATCCCCAAGGCCGAGATCGAGCGGATCGCAGGACCTCTGATCGCGGGATTTCCCCACGATGCCGGACTCGTTCGCGACGTTCCCATTACGATCAACCGGGCCGTGGTCGACTACGATCACCTGATCATCTGCGGACCGACCTTTCCTCATGAGGTAGTGGGCTTTTCCGGCGGAAACAAGTACTTCTTCCCCGGCATTAGCGGTCCCGAGGTCATCGACTACACACACTGGCTCGGCGCGGTCGTCAGCAGCTTCAAGATCATCGGAACCCGGGACACACCGGTCAGGCGGGTCATCGACCGGGCCGCTTCCTTCATCGAGCGCCCTCGAAGCTGTATCAGTCTGATCGTCGAAGGTGAAGGTCTTTCGGGCATCTATATGGGTTCTCCGGAAGAGGCGTTCAGCGCTGCCGCCGAACATTCCTCGCGAGTCCACATTCGCTGGCTCGACAAGCCGGTCCGGCGGGTCCTGTCGGTGATGCCCAAGATGTACGACGACATCTGGACGGCTGCAAAAGGAATGTACAAGCTCGAACCGGTCGTCGAGACCGGCGGCGAAGTCATCGTTTACGCCCCGCACATCGAGGAAGTGTCCTACACGCACGGAAAGCTGATCGACGAGATCGGCTATCACGTCTGCGATTACTTCCTCAAACAGTGGGATCGATTCCGCGACTACCCGGGCGGCGTGCTGGCTCACAGTACCCATCTGCGGGGGCTGGGTCGGTTCGATGCCGACTCGGGCATCGAGACGGCCCGCATCCAAGTCACCCTGGCCACGCGGATTCCACCCGAGCGTTGCCGCCTGATCGGTCTCGGCTATCGACATCCGGACAGCGTGGATGTGGAGAACTGGGAGAGCGGCGGGGAGGGCTACCTTCGGGTTCTCGATGCGGGCGAGATGCTCTTTCGGCTGAAGACCAGAAGCTGGGAGCGTGAGTAAGACAAGCTTCCAGCTTGTCCCGATCTGAGGTCGCGACTTCACGAGCGTTGTCCACGCTGAGCTCCAAAGGTCAGACGGCGAGAACGGGAGAACCGGAGGACGGGAGAACCGGAGCGTGAGTAGGATAAGCTTCCAGCTTGTCCCGATCTGAGGTCGTGACTTCACGAGCGTTGTCCACGCTGAGCTCCAAAGGTCAGACGGCGAGAACGGGAGGACCGGAGAACGGGAGACGGGGCAAATCGTATCCAGCTTCCAGCTTCGAGCTTCCAGCTTCCCTTCAGTACTGCAAGAGCGAAAAGACCTCAACCCCTGACGGGATCTTCGCCCGCCCGTTGAGAAAGGTCAGCTCGATGAGAAAGGCCAGACCCACGAGATCGCCGCCGAGCTTCTGCACCATTTCGACGGTCGCGGCCGCCGTACCGCCCGTGGCAATCAGATCATCGACGACCAGGACCTTTTCACCCGGCTCCACGGCGTCCTCGTGAATCTCCAGCGTGTCGACGCCATACTCGAGCTCGTAGGAGACACTCAAGGTCTTGGCCGGCAGCTTCCCCTTCTTGCGTACCGGTACGAAGCCGGCACCGAGATTGTACGCAAGGATGGGACCCAGAATGAAACCTCGCGACTCGATCCCGATGATCTTCCGGATTCCACGATCCTGGTACCGCCCCGTCAGTAGATCGACGACCCGGCGAAGACCTTCCGGGTCTTTGAACAGCGTCGTGACATCGTAGAAGAGAATTCCCGGCTTGGGAAAATCAGGGACCTCACGAATGATCTGCTTCAGCTCCTCCATTAACCCCACCCCTTGATCGAAAAGCCATTGAAATCTTTGACCGGCACCTGCTCTTCCCGAACGTCGGTCACTACGGCCATGGAGGGCCCGGTGTGCAGCGCCGCCGTGAACCGAGTCAGTGCTTCAGGTTCCCCCTGAGCATGCGTCTCCACGTCGCCATTGGGAAGATTCTTCACCCAACCGACGATCCCGTACTCCTCGGCCCGCCGGCAAACGAAGTAGCGGAATCCCACGCCCTGAACCCGTCCCTTTACCGTGAGTCGCACTGCCTGCATGATCCGCCTCGTCCGAGTTCTGGGAAAACAGGGTCGGATGCTGGTCTGTCCGCCCGGGGCCGACGAGCCAGGAACATGCAAAGTCGCGTGTCCAGTGCCGGATCGAAAGTTCGAACGAACAGGTGGTCGGGGCGAGAGGATTTGAACCTCCGGCCTCACGGTCCCGAACCGTGCGCGCTACCAAACTGCGCCACGCCCCGACATCCAGCTTCGACGATTCCTGATCCGACAAACGCCGTAATCAGGGACAACACTAAATAACATACTTCACAATCACAAATCCACCTGCCAGAAGGATCACAAAGGCAACCGTGAGCAGGTTGAAATACCGGTCGATGAACCGCTTGATCTCGGGACCCAACCACCAGATCAAGCCTCCGACCAACACGAAGCGCGCTCCCCGACTGAAGATCGAGGCCAGGATGAAGTTCATGAAGCTAATGTGGAACGCGCCCGCTGCAATCGTGAAGACCTTGTACGGAATCGGAGTGAAGCCGGCGACGGCAACCGCCAGGGCATCGTAATGCTGGTAGAGCGCCTGGACCTGGAGGTAGCGCTGTTCGACTCCGTAAAACCGAATGATGGGGTGCCCGGCCAGTTCGTAGAACTGAAAACCCAGCAAGTAGCCGAACGCAGCTCCCAGAATCGAGCCGATCGTACTGATGCCCGCAAAGACGAATGACCGTGATGGTCTTGCCACGGACAGCGCGATCAGGAGGACGTCCGGTGGAATCGGAAAGAACGAGGATTCCGCAAAGGCCACCAGAAACAGAGCCCACGGCCCGTAGGGCGTCTCAGCAAAGCTGAGAACCCAATCGTAGAGCCTGCGAAGAGGATTGGCGCGCAAGGCGCTCTGGCCGACGCTCTGTCCCATTTATCGCTCCGAATACTCTTCTCACCGAGAAGCGAAAGCGAGATTATACCAGCGGTGGCCGATCGAATGGCCTGAACGATGGGACGGCCTGGGACCCATGGGACGTATGAGACTCATGCGACCGGAGAGGGGCAGATCCGAAAAAGACACTGGAGCTACCCGGGTCCCCTATGTCCCATCTATCTTATATGTCCTAATATGTCCCAGGCTGCCCATTGAGCCCGGCTTGCCGTTTGCCTCCAAGCGACTCACCCCCCCTCCCCCTTCAAAATCGAAATAAAAGTGATATGATGTGCAACCTCCGATCACAATTTAACGTACAAGTATACATTCACGCACGCCGGTGAGAACCGGGATCGATTCGGCAAGACTTGGCTTATGGCACAGATCTTCCACCACAGCATCAACACTCTCGTGAGAATTGGATTCCTGGCCCTCGTCGTTCTGGCCGCGGGGGGAAGTGCGGCTTACTACGCGATGTACAACTCACCCTACTTCAACCGGGTGAACGTGGTCCGGCAACAACCTGTGATGTTTAGCCACAAGCACCACGTCAACGGCCTGGGCATCGACTGCCGCTACTGCCACACCGCCGTGGAAGAAAGTTCATCGGCCGGGATACCGCCAACCCACACCTGCATGACTTGCCATTCGCAGGTTTGGACCGATGCCCCCATCCTCGAGCCGGTGCGCGAAAGCTACCGTACCGGCAAGCCACTCCAGTGGATCCGCGTGCACGATCTACCCGACTTCGTCTACTTCAATCACAGCATTCACATCAAGAAGGGAATCGGCTGCACGACCTGCCACGGCCAGGTGGATCAGATGCCCATGACGCGGCAGGTCAACACGCTTTACATGGGCTGGTGCCTGGACTGCCACCGCCACCCCGAGCGGTATGTCCGACCCCGCGATCAGGTCTTCAGTGTCGACTGGCGCCCGCCTTCGAATCAGGAGGAGCTCGGCCGCCAACTGGTCAAGAAGTACAACATTCACAGCTTCACCAATTGTTCAACCTGTCACCGATGAGCAAAGAACGCGCACTCCGAGCCTTTGACCTCCAATCACTTCGAGAGAAGCTGAGTCCGCAGCGTGGGCGAACCTACTGGAAGAGTCTGGATCAGCTGGCCGAGACTGAGGAGTTTCAGGATTACTTGAAGCACGAGTTTCCGGCCGGCGCGGACACTTGGCTCGATCCAGTGGGACGGCGGCGGTTTCTCCAACTGATGGGGGCCTCTCTGGCCTTCGCGGGACTGACGAACTGCACCATGCAGCCCGAGGAACGCATCGTTCCTTACGTTCGCGCACCCGAGGAGGTCATCCCCGGCAAACCCCTCTTCTATGCCTCGGCAATCCCCATGCTCGGCTACGCCCAGGGCACCCTGGTGGAGAGTCATGACGGCCGGCCGACCAAAGTCGAAGGGAACCCCAAACACCCGGCCAGCCTCGGAGCCACAACGCTGCATGCACAGGCATCGGTTCTGGATCTCTACGATCCGGACCGGCTCACGGTCACCACCAATGCCGGCCGTGTGCGCAGTTGGGAGGTCTTCGCGGCAACCCTGACCAATCAGATGGAGCGCTACCGTTTGAATGGAGGAAAGGGGCTGTGCATTCTCACGGGCAACGTCACGTCCCCGACTCTGGGCCGCCAGTTCGAGCAGCTTTCCTCGGCCATGCCCGAAGCCCGCTGGTATCAGTACGAGCCGGTCAATCTCGACAGCGCCCATGAAGGCGGCCGGATGGCCTTTGGCCGTGACGTGAACACGTACTACAGGCTGGACAAAGCCAAACGGATTCTTTCGCTCGATGCTGACTTCTTGTTCTTCGGACCGGCCTGCATTCGCCACACCAAGGACTTCTCCGCTCAAAGGCGGATGGAGTCTCCGGACCAGGAGATGAACCGCCTGTATATGGTCGAATCGGCTCCGACGGTCACCGCCGCGATGGCGGATCACCGTCTCGCCGTGCGCCACTCGGAGGTTCTCGACATTGCACGGGCTTTCGCGAGGGCGCTCGGAATCGACGTTCCGGAGTCTTCCGCCCTCGATGACGCCACTCGAACCTGGGTCCAGGCGGCGGCCGACGACTTGAAAGAGCATGGAGGCGCTTCGGTCGTGATTCCCGGGGAGTTCCAACCGCCGGTGCTTCATGCCCTCGTTCATCTGATCAATGACAAACTCGGAGCATCGGGATCGACCACCGTACACACCGCTTCGGTCGAAAGCGCCCCTCAACTGCACGGCCCGAATCTCGTGCGTCTGGTCGAGGAGATGCGCAACGGCGAGATCGAGACGCTCGTCATCGTCGGCGGCAACCCGGCCTTCGATGCCCCCGCCGATCTCGACTTCGGCGGGGCGTTGCAGCACGTCCCGCTGCGAATTCACCTGACCCAGCAGGAGAACGAAACCTCTTCTCTTTGTGACTGGCAGATCCCCGAGTCGCATTTCCTCGAGAGTTGGGGCGATCTGCGGGCCTTCGACGGCACGGTGTCGGTCGTCCAGCCATTGATCGTGCCGCTGTATCGATCCAAATCCGCCGTCGAGCTCATGGACTTGATCCTGGGCGGTGACGGTGCGGCTTCCGATTACGACATCGTCCGCACACACTGGTCGAGGGAGTCCGGACAAGCGGATTTTGATCACTGGTGGCGGCGGGTCCTGTACGACGGCACAATGCCTGACACGGCATTGCCGGAGATCGTTGTCGGGGTGAACCGGCAGTCCGTTCTCGATGCCATCGCGGCGATATCGACGCCTGAATCGGATCTGGAGTTGATCTTCCGACCCGATCCTCACATCTACGACGGGCGCTATGCCAACAACGGGTGGCTTCAGGAGGCTCCCAAGCCACTGACCAAGCTGACCTGGGATAATGCCGTCCTCCTGGCGCCGGCTACCGCCCAGAAACTTGGGATTCAGCCGGGTCAAGTCGTCAAGGTCAGGCTGGGAGAGAGCGAGTTGAGCGGCCCGGCGTGGATCCATCCGGGCCATCCCAAAAGGGCGGTCACCATCCATGTGGGATACGGAAGGAGACAGGTCGGGCGGGTAGGAACCGGCGCAGGCTTCGACGCCTTCAAATTGCGGACGACGGGAGCCCTTTGGGCTGCACCGGGCGTTGAGGTGATTCCGACTTCGGATTCCTACGATCTGGCGTGCACCCAGGATCACAGTTCGATGGAAGGACGACCACTCATCGTCGAAAGCACGCTCGAGGAGTTTCGAAAGAATCCCGGATTCGCCAAGGAGGCGTGGGAGACACCGCGACCCGACGTAAACATGTATCCGGAGCGTAAGTACGAGGGCCGCGCGTGGGGTCTCTCTGTGGATCTCAATACTTGCATCGGGTGCAACGCCTGTGTCCTCGCCTGTCAGTCGGAGAACAACATTGCCGTCGTAGGTCGCGATCAGGTGCGCAACGGACGCGAGATGCACTGGATTCGCATCGACCGTTACTTCAGCGGAGATCTGGACCAGCCCGAAACGCTCCATCAGCCCGTCATGTGCCAGCAGTGTGAGAACGCTCCCTGCGAGACGGTCTGTCCGGTCGGGGCGACCAACCACAGCGACGAGGGGCTCAACGACATGGTCTATAACCGCTGCATCGGCACCCGGTATTGCTCCAACAACTGTCCCTATAAGGTGCGCCGCTTCAATTTCCTGCTCTACTCAGACTGGCAAACGGAGACGCTCAAGCTCCAGCGGAACCCGGACGTCACCGTGCGCAGCCGGGGAGTCATGGAGAAATGCACGTACTGCGTCCAGCGGATCAACGCGGCCAAGATTCAGGCCGAACTCGAAGATCGCGACGTCGCAGACGGAGAGATCAAAACCGCGTGCCAGCAGGTCTGCCCTGCGGACGCCATTGTCTTCGGAAACATCAACGACCCCCAGAGCGAGGTTGCTCGGCGCAAGAAGAACCCCCGTGACTACGGGATCCTGACCGAACTCAAGACGAGGCCGAGAACCACTTACCTGGCAAGGTTGCGCAATCCAAATCCGCGGATTCCCGAGCCGGACAAACCAAGTGAGAAAGCGTGATGCCGGAAAACGGCGCTGGTCAAGATGAAGATCCCACTCGCGACGGAAACAGACCATGGAAGCTGATGGAATGAGGCTGGCTCGGAAGTTTGGACCCCTGGCGCTGCTGACGCTGGTCCTGGCGACAGGCTGCAGGATGGACATGCACGATCAACCGAAGTATCAGTCGTACGAGGCTAGCGACTTCTTCCCGGACGGCCGGGCCTCGAGGGTACCGCCGGAAGGGACGGTCGCCCAGGGCCAACTTCGCGATGACGACCTGCTGTATTCGGGCAAGCTGAACGGAAAGGATTCCGAACTCTTCCCGTTTCCGATTACGCTGGACGTTCTCAAACGGGGACAAGAGCGTTTCAATATCTACTGCTCACCTTGCCATGACCGAGTTGGAACCGGCCGAGGCGTCATCGTCCGCAGAGGTATGAAGCGGCCTCCGTCGTTCCACTCCGCCCGCCTGAGGGAGGCGCCGCCCGGTCATTTCTTCAACGTCATCACGAATGGATTCGGCGCCATGTTCAGCTACGCCTCCCGGCTGAAGCCCGAGGACCGCTGGGCGGTGATCGCCTACATCCGAGCCCTGCAACTGAGTCAGGATGCAACTGAAGGAGACGTCCCCAAAGAAGACATGGAGAAGGTGGAGGCAAGCGAGTGATTCGCGTGGGTCAGAGTACGGATTGCCGAACATCGATGAAGGAATGAGATAGACCATGCAGCAGGAGCACCATCCAACCCGTTCCGGACACGAAACGACCGACGCGGACGTCAAACCGATTCTGAGATTCCTGTTTGGCTTGTTCGCTCTGATCGCACTCGTCCTGGTCGGCATGACCTTCTTCTTCGATTTCTTGCACGAGCGCTATGAGCAGGCCGCTACGCAAATCTCCCCACGCGTGGACACACGGCAGATTCCACCCGAACCGAGGCTCCAGGTAAATCCTGCGGAGGAACGGAAGGAAGTTCGCAACTGGGAGGAGCAGCGCCTCCACAGCTACGAGTGGATCGACAAGAACACCGGCGTATTCAGGATTCCCATCGAACGCGCGATGGAGTTGGTGGCCCAGTCGGGTCTCCCGGCGCGCCACAAGGCAGCGCCCGACGGGGGCTCGAGCGGGGGTTCACAGTGATATTTCAACTGTTTAACCGTAATTACGTTTGAGTATTTTCGAGCGACTCATGAACAAGCTAGTCAGTTCCTGCATGATCGTCCTTTCCCTGGCCGCACTTCAGGCGCCGTCCCTGGCGGCGCAGACACCCGAAGCGAGCATCCTGAGCCAAATCGGTCTGGATCAGAAGCTCAACGCTGAGATCCCCCTCGACCTGGAGTTCACGGATTCGTCCGGTCAGGCCGTTCGGCTCGGGCAGTACTTCGGCAAGCGCCCGGTACTTTTGACACTCGTCTATTACGAATGCCCGATGCTCTGCACGCTCGTCCTGAACGGTACCGTCCGGGCACTGCGTACGTTGGAGTTCAGCGCGGGCAAGGAGTTCGATGTGGTCACGGTGAGCATCAACCCCAGCGAGACCCCGGAACTTGCTGCCGCGAAGAAGACTCAGTACATCGACAGCTATCGACGCGAGGGTGCGGCAAAGGGCTGGCACTTTCTAACCGGACGAGAAGACCAGATCAAGCAGTTGGCCGACGCGGTCGGCTTTCGCTACGTCTATGACGCCAAGTCGAAGCAATTCGCCCATCCGAGCGGAATCATTCTTCTGACGCCCGGCGGGAAGGTTTCCCGCTACTTCTATGGAGTGGAGTACTCGCCCCGGGACATTCGTCTCGGGATGGTCGAAGCGGCCAAGGAGAAGATCGGCTCGCCGGTCGATCAACTCCTGCTGTGCTGCTATCGGTACGATCCGTCCACCGGAAAGTACAGCCTGCAGATTCTCAACTTCCTGCGACTGGCGGGAGCCGTGACCGTGGTCGGTATCGGCTTGCTGCTTTTCGTACTCATACGCAAGGGTCACCATCAAGCATCGGCGGAATCATGAATCGAAGCGGCCACCAACTGCGGTCTCGGCGCCTGCAACGGCTCACCGTTGGAGCTTGAAAAAACAAGACGATTTGAACGACTGAAATGCTGAAGGACATCCCATTCCTACCGCAAGCCGCTTCGGCGATGGCCGGAAGGGTAGACCTCCTCTACCTTTTCCTGATCGCCGTGAGCGTCTTCTTCTTTGTGCTGGTCGCCACACTGGTGTTCATCTTCGCGATTCGCTACCGCAAACGAGAGGGCGGCGCTGATCCTACTCCGATTCACGGTTCCCTCGGGCTCGAATTGTTGTGGACCATCATTCCTTTTTGTTTGTCGATGGTGATGTTCGGCTGGGGGGCCGTGCTTTACTTCAACATGTTCTCCCCTCCCGAAGATGCTCAGAACATCTACGTGGTCGGCAAACAATGGATGTGGAAGATCCAACACCCGGAAGGGAATCGAGAGATCGACGAACTCCACGTCCCTCTGGGGGCTTCCGTACGCCTGATCATGACCTCGGAGGACGTCATTCACAGCTTCTACGTGCCCGCCTTTCGCATGAAGATGGACGTCGTCCCCGGTCGTTACACGTCCACCTGGTTCAAGGCCACGAAGATCGGCAAATACCATCTGTTCTGTGCCGAATACTGCGGTACCAAGCATTCCGAGATGGTCGGTTCGGTCTACGTCATGGATCCGGTGGAGTACGAGGACTGGTTGAACCGTTCGACCACGGCGACGAAGTCCATGGCTGAGGTGGGAGGAGAGCTCTTTACCCAACTCGGTTGCCAGACCTGCCATTTCGAGCAGTCGGGAGGGAGAGGGCCGAGTCTGCACAATCTCTACGATACGCCGGTACGGTTGATGAGCGGGGAGACGGTCAAAGCGGACGACGGGTACCTCCGCCAGGCGATCCTCGATCCGGCCGGCCAGGTCGTCGAGGGATATCTACCCATCATGCCCACCTACAAGACACAGGTCGATGAGGAGGACGTACTCAAGCTGATCGCGTACATCAAATCACTGGCCTTGCCGCAGAAGATGTCGGCTCATCCTGCGGAGGAAAATCAATGAGCAACGGCGGATCGACTTCTCAGCACAACGGAGCAGGTGAGAACTACCTGACAGCCGGCTACGGACTCAAATCATGGCTCTTGACGACCGACCACAAGCGGATCGCCATTCTGTATCTGATTACCATCAGCATCTTCTTTGCCCTCGGCGGGCTGTTCGCCGTCCTCATCCGGTTGGAACTCCTGACACCCGCCGGAGATCTGTTCAGTTCCGACACGTACAACAAGCTGTTTACGATGCACGGACTGGTCATGATCTTCTTCTTTCTGATCCCGTCCATCCCGGCTGTCTTGGGCAATTTCCTAATTCCGATCATGATCGGCGCGCGGGATCTTGCGTTCCCTAGAATCAATCTGCTGAGCTGGTATGTCTTCGTCATTGGAGGACTGTTTACCTTCCTGGTGGTCCTGCTGGGCGGTGTCGACACGGGCTGGACGTTCTATGCCCCCTACAGCGAGGCCTACTCGAATACCGCCGTCGGCCTGACCGCCATTGGGGTCTTCATCACTGGCTTCTCGTCGATTCTCACGGGCCTGAATTTCATCGTGACGATCCACAAAATGCGGGCGCCCGGACTGACCTGGTTCCGATTGCCGCTGTTCGTCTGGGCCCACTACGCGACCAGCCTGATCATGCTGCTGGGAACACCGGTCGTCGCGATCTCGATTCTCCTCGTCTTTCTGGAGCGAGTCTTCGGCATCGGCATCTTCGATCCGGCACTGGGAGGCGATCCGGTCCTCTTCCAGCATCTGTTCTGGTTCTATTCCCACCCTGCCGTCTACATCATGATCCTGCCTTCCATGGGCGTGATCAGCGAGATCATCACCTGCTTCAGCCGGAAGAGGATCTTCGGTTATTCGTTCATTGCCTTTTCGAGCCTTGCGATCGCCATCCTCGGATTCCTGGTCTGGGGCCACCACATGTTCGTCAGCAGCCAGTCGATCTACGCCGGAATGGTCTTTTCGATCCTGACGATGATGGTGGCCATTCCGTCGGCCGTGAAGGTCTTCAACTGGACCGCCACCATGTACAAGGGGACGATCATCTACCAGACCCCCATGCTCTATGTCTTTGGCTTCCTGGGGCTGTTCACGGTCGGGGGCCTGACGGGCCTGTTCCTGGGAACGCTGGGTCTCGACGTGCACGTCCACGACACGTATTTCGTGGTGGCACACTTCCACTACATCATGGTCGGGGGAGCCATCATGGGCTACCTGGGCGGACTGCACTACTGGTGGCCCAAGATCACCGGCCGCATGTATTCCGAAGCCTGGGCGAAGCTCAGCGCCGTGATCATCTTCATCGGCTTCAACCTGACCTTCTTTCCTCAGTTTCTGGTGGGTTACCTGGGCATGCCGAGACGCTACCACGTCTACCCGCCGGAGTTTCAGATCTACCACGTACTCTCGACCGCCGGCGCATCCGTGCTGGCGGTGGGATACCTGTTTCCCCTGGTCTATCTCCTCTGGTCGCTGGCCTACGGAGAAAAGGCCGGACCCAACCCGTGGCAGGCGAAGGGACTCGAGTGGACCATACCTTCGCCTCCGCCCACCTACAATTTCGACGTCACACCGGTCGTGACCGAAGAAGCCTACGACTACGAGTCCATGCCGAGGGAGGCGCAATTTGTCATCGAACCATAGCGGGGTCGTCGCCCATCAATTCGACGACGCAGTGCAGCAGAGGGAGACGGCCAATCTCGGGATGTGGGCGTTTCTGATCACCGAGGTCATGATGTTCGGTGGCCTGTTTGCCTCCTACGGTTACTATCGCTGGAAATTCCATGACGCCTTCGTGGAAGGCAGCAATCATCTGGACTACCTCCTGGGCGCGACCAACACCGGCGTGCTGATCTGCAGCAGTTTCACAATGGCGCTGGCAGTTCAGGCGGCCCAGGCTGGAAAACGGAAGAGTACGATCGTCTTCCTGCTGTTGACCATGGTGCTGGGCTTGGCGTTCCTGGGAATCAAAGCCGTCGAATACACGGAGAAATACGAGCATCACCTGATTCCCGGTCATGGATTCCAGGTGGCCAGTGCCCATCCGAATCTCGTCGAACTCTTCTTTGCGTTCTACTTCACGATGACCGGGCTTCACGCGCTTCATATGATCATCGGGCTGGTGGTCCTCTCGATTCTCGTGTCCATGGCCTGGAGGAACCGATTCTCGACGGACTACTATTCGCCCGTCGAGAATGCCGGGATTTACTGGCACTTCGTCGACATCGTCTGGATCTTCCTCTTCCCGTTTCTTTATTTGATAGGACGATCGTAATGAGTGAACACGTCATTCCCAAGGGTGTCTATGTTCTGATCTTCGTCACGCTGCTGATCCTGACGCTGCTGACCGTCGAAGTCTCCTTCTGGAATCTTGGCATCCTCAACTTCCATATGGCGGTGTTGATTGCCAGCACCAAATCGATGCTGGTGATCCTCTACTTCATGCACGTCCGCTACAAGGGCGGACTCACGGGAGTGTTCGTCGCAGCCGGATTCATATTCCTGGGCATCCTGCTGACCTTCACGCTGGCCGATCTCATGACCCGAGGCTGGCAATATCAGCCGGATACCTCCGCGTTTTCAATGCTGATACCGCCTCGCTGATGGACAAGAGATCGCATTCGAAGTTCACCCGAAACGCGAACTTACGACAGGGAAATCAAAGTCGCTTATGGCACAAGCAGCAGTCGGAATAGAAACCGTCAGGGATTACATCGATCCGATCGAACGACGTCCCGATCTGGTGGCGGGCGAGCCCGGTCCTCACGGCGTGACCGAAGCGGTCTGCCGACCCGTGGAGTGGACTCCGCCGCTGGGTTGGTACATCGCGCTGGGCGTCTCGATGTCCATGCTGGCGGTCTTCGGCATCAGCATCGGCTGGCTGCTGCTAAAGGGCGTCGGCATTTGGGGAAACAACATCCCCGTCGCCTGGGGTTTCCCGATCGTCAACTTCGTCTTCTGGGTCGGCATCGGGCACGCCGGAACCTTGATATCGGCCGTGCTCTTCCTCTTCCGGCAACGCTGGAGAACATCCATCAACCGGGCCGCCGAGGCCATGACCATCTTCGCGGTCATGTGTGCACTCGTCTTTCCGGGCATCCATACCGGCCGTCCCTGGCTCGACTACTGGATGATTCCGATGCCCAACGAGATGAAGGTCTACCCGCAGTTCCGTAGCCCACTGATGTGGGACGTCTTTGCGGTCAGCGTCTATTTCACGGTGTCACTGATCTTCTGGTACCTCGGCATGGTTCCCGATCTGGCGACGCTCCGGGACCGGGCAAAGACCAAGATCCGGCAATGGTCCTATGGTTTCCTCTCTCTTGGCTGGAGAGGCTCCCAGCGTCATTGGCATCACTACGAACGCGCCTACCTGCTGCTTGCCGGACTGGCAACGCCCCTCGTGCTGTCCGTCCACTCGGTGGTTTCGTTCGATTTCGCGGTCGCACAGCTCCCCGGCTGGCATTCGACGATCTTTCCTCCCTATTTCGTGGCCGGAGCAATCTTCTCCGGGATGGCGATGGTCGTAACCCTTATGGTCATCTGCAGGGTCGTCTTCAAGATGGAGCACCTCATCACGATGCTCCACTTCGACCGCATGGCGAAGCTGATGCTCGTGACCGGATCGATGGTGGGATTCTCCTACCTGGTCGAGTTCTTCGTGGCCTGGTACAGCGGCAACCCCTTCGAGCAGTTTACGTTTATTAACCGTGCCTTTGGTCCCTATGCCTGGGCCTACTGGATCATGATGTTCTGTAATCTGGTCGTTCCCCAGGTCTTCTGGTCGACCCGGGCGCGCCGCAGCATTCCGGTGCTGTTCGTGGTGTCGATCCTCGTCAACGTCGGCATGTGGTTCGAGCGCTTCGTCATCGTTGTCACTTCGCTGCACCGCGACTTCATGCCCTCCAGCTGGGATTACTTCACTCCGACGATGTGGGATATCAGCACCTTGCTGGGCAGCTTCGGCCTCTTCTTCACCCTCTTCTGCCTGTTCGTCCGCTATGCTCCCATGGTGGCCATGTCGGAGCTGAAGGGCGTACTACCGGAAGCGCACGTCCATCCTGAGGTCGTGCAGAGCGAACCACCGGAGCCCGTCCGCTCTCTGGCAACTCCGAGCGAAACCGAGACCGCCTCCGAGGAAGGCACATTCGGTGTGCTTGCACGGTTCGAGAAACCGGACCATCTGGTACGAGCCTCGCAAATCGTTCGCGAAGCCCGCTTCACCAAGTGGGACACGCACAGTCCGTTTCCGGTGCACGGACTGGAGCGCACGATGGGACTCAAACGATCCCGGGTACCCTGGTTCACCCTCGTAGGGGGGTTGTCGGGTGCGGCGCTCGGCATGCTCATGGAATGGTGGATCAGCGTTCAGGCCTACCCACTGTGGATCAGTGGCAAACCCCTGTTCAGCTGGCCGGCCTTCGTCCCCATCATGTTCGAGTGCGGAGTTCTCGGCGGAGCGTTGGGAACCGTGGCGGGGCTGCTGATTTCGAGCCGCCTGCCCGAGCATTTTCATCCGCTGTTCCATAGCAGGATGTTCGAGAAGGTCACTGACGACAAGTTCTTCATTTCGATTCAGGCCGACGACCCACAGTATCGTGCCGGCGAGACCGAGCAGTTGTTGTGGCAGGCCGGGGCCAGCAAAGTGGAGCTGATTTCCGCCTAAATCGCGAACCGAGGAAAGGTTTTCAAACGTGGCTGTACATCCCGTCGTTTCGATTCCTACAGAGGAGATCTCGATCCGCTCCGACGAGTTTCTGGGCCGGGTCCGCCTGGTCATGGCGGCCCTTGGAATTGTAGCGCTGGTCGCAGGAGCCGTGCTCGGGGCGGGAGACCCCAGAGAGTTCTTCGCTTCCTATCTGACCGCGTTTCTGTTTTACATTTCGATCGGACTGGGGGGATTGTTCTTCGTACTCATTCAGTTTGCGACTCGGGCCGGTTGGAGCGTGGCCATCCGCCGTCAGTCCGAAAACCTGATGTTCATGCTTCCTTTGTGCGGCCTGTTCTTCCTGCCTCTGGTCGCCGGAATGTCTTATGTCTACCCCTGGCTCGATGCCGCAAAAGTCGCCCAGGACCCGATTCTTCTCGGGAAGCAATCCTACCTGAACGTTCCCTTTTTCCTGGCTCGCTCTCTCGTCTATGTCCTGAGCTGGGCGGCGATTGCATACTGGTTCCGGCGCCGCTCACTCCGACAGGATGAACAGGGTGACCCACGCATCACCCGAACCCTGCAGAACGTCAGCGCCCCAGCCATCGTTTGGTTCGCGGCAACGGTCAATTTTGCTGCCTTCGACTGGATCATGTCTCTGGATCCGCACTGGTACTCGACGGTCTTTGGCGTCTACTTCTTTGCCGGAATCGTCACGTCGTCGCTCTCCTTCCTCATCCTGATGTTGTTCGTCCTCCTGCAAAGGAACCGACTCTCCGGAGTGATCAACGAGGAGCACTTCCATGACCTTGGCAAGCTCCTGTTCGGGTTCGTGGTGTTCTGGGCCTATATCGCCTTCTCCCAGTTCATGCTCATCTGGTATGGCAATCTGCCGGAGGAGACCATCTGGTTCGCCCAAAGATGGAGAAACGGGTGGCAGTATGTCTCCATACTGCTGGCCGTCGGACATTTCGTCATTCCTTTCTTCGTCCTGCTTTCACGAGGCGCCAAGCGAAATCGAGTGATCCTCGGCGGTGTTGCGGTCTGGATGCTGCTGATGCACTATCTCGATCTGTACTGGCTGGTCGCCCCCGCGGTCGACCCGGCCGGACCGCAGTTCTACCTGCCGGGGCTTCTCGTCTTCCTGGGATTGGGCGGCCTGTTCCTGGGCATGCTGATCCATGTCTCGATGGGCTCGGCGCTCGTGCCGACCAAAGATCCGAGGCTGGCCGAATCTCTCTCCTTCGAGAACATCTGAGCAAAGAGAAGAGTTCGGAAGGGTTCTTGGAGGAGCAGAAGCGAACCGCCACTTCTGCCCCTCCTTCGGAGATGCACTGTCCTAGTCGCAGAACACTTAGGACAGTCCCCTTATAGCGGGTTCAGCCCGCCACTCTCGAAAGATTTCGGCAATTCCGAATCTTCACCCGCCAGTTTTTCGGAAATACCGAAAGTTCTTGACAAGACGCTGCGAGTATGGACAGGACAAGCATCCCTGCTTGTCCTGGGCTGAAGCCGTAACTCCACGGGCGTTGTTCAGCGTGGGCTCCGAATCCCGGCCGGGGAAATCGGGAGAACCGGAACAGCGAGCTGCGCGTCCCTCAGAATCGGATTCCGACTTGCGCGAGCAGAGGAGTCAGATCCTCGCCCGAGGCAGGAATGCAGGGCGGAATTCGTGCGACCCGCTCCCGGATCCAGGGGGAAGCGCTGTCGTCGGCCGAGGGAGTCTGCGTCGTCTCGAGCAGCCGGTCCCACTCCTGCTTCCACTTCGTCGCGTGGTCGTTCAGAGAGTCCAGGCCGCCTTTTCCAGCGATGATGTCGACCAACCGTCTAGCCAAATCCATGCCTTCTCGAAACCCGACGTTCATACTCTGGACTCCGATGGGAAGGGCCAGGTGTGCAGCATCGCCGACCAGCATCACTCGGCCCTCTCCAAAATGCTCTGCCAACCGGCATTCAAACCGGACTGCGGCCGACCAGACCACCTCAACGATCTTGGGTTCGAACCAGGGAGCACGTTCGTCGATCAATTCGCTCAGCTTCTCCTCCGATACATGCGGAAAAGCCTCGTCGCGAAGCTGAACGAAGAGCCGGCTCTTGAAGCGGGGGTCGGGATTCTCATGGAAGTCCGGCAGTTCAAAACTCCAACGGAATCTTTCTTCAGACAGCGGCCAAAGCACGCTGGTTGCCTTCTCGTCGAGGACGATCTGCATCTCATTCGGGCCCTGCCCCACTGAATTGAACTCGAACACTGCGAAGGTTCGAGGTGTCCCGGATGACGGAAAGTCGATCCCCAGACGCCGCCGGACTGCGGAACGATGCCCGTCGGCACCGACGAGGAACTTCGCAGACAGCATCTCCTCCCGATCCACGATCCACTCCGTCCGCGACACCGAATAGCCGGAGGACTCCTTGGCGAGACCCTCCACACGGGCCTCGATTCCGTGCGGTCCCTGCTCGAAGCCAGCCAGACGGTGATTCCAGCGAATCTCCACTCCTGCGCGATTCAATGCGGAATGCAGGACCCCTTCCAGAAGGTGCTGCGGCAGGACCAGCACGAAGGGATTGTCATCGGGCAGTGCGGAAAGTTGGATCTCGGCTTGTCTTCGCCCTTCACCATACAGACCCAGCGTCCTGATCGTACTTCCATGTTCGAGCACGGATGCGACCAGACCGAGAGAGCCGAACAGCCTCAACGACTCCGGGTGCAGCGCCAGTGCGTAGCTTCTCGAGGCCGACCGCCACTGCTCCTCGAGTACTTCAACCCGGATTCCGTGTCGTGCCAGGACCAGGGCTGTAAAGAGACCGACCGGACCGCCACCAGCGACCAGAACATCGACATCGTGCTTCGCTGTCATTTCTCCCCCAGGATGCGTGCGAACGGTTCACTCGAGATGTGGGCTGGGCCCAGTGTATCTGTGAGGATCCGGACCGGTCAAGGACGGCTTAGTGACGTGGTCAGGGCCACGTTACATGGAAGGATAGGACCTGCGGCGGCACATCCATTCGAAGCCCATCTCGTTCTGGCCAACGAATTCGGACTAAGTGATCCCTCCAACCTGACCGATAGGGAGAAAGAGGTGAGTAGGTTGAACTGACTGCGCCCCGCCGTTCGATTTCGAGAGCAGAGCAGATTCCCTCACTTTCCTCCAATTCGCGATTTCGGAGAGGAGCCGATGACTATCCTTTCGCACCTTCGCCGCCAAATGCACTTTTTCCTCTTGACCCTCGCGACAGCTCTGGCGCTACCGGCGTGCACGACCGCTGCCCACTCGGAATCCGGTTTGGAGGCCGAGCCCTATTCGAGCGCATGGACGATGTATCAGGATCCGATGGGATTCTCGATCGAACATCCGGAGGACTGGGACGTCGAGGGGGATCCCCAGACCGGTCAGGTCAGCCTCTACGGACCTGTCGACACCGAGATCATCATCTGGCCCGTCTTCATTCGGCGGCCTATCGACTCAAACGAAGCGTGCCGCACTCAGACGGCCCTCCTGTCGCAACTCGGGTATGAGGGCGAGTGGGGGACGCCTCGAGCGGTGGGACGCGGTGCGGTCCGCAGCGTACTCGACCCTGAAGATGGAGACAGGGGTGTGGCTGTCCTGACCTGGGTCTCGGCGCGTTCCGGCACCAGCTGCATCCTGTATCTCGTAGACGGCTCAGCCGACATGCCCGCACCACCGGAGGAGATGATCGCCCGCATCCTCTCCAGCTTCCACGTCACAGGGTCCGACCAGGTTGGGGAAACCGCCCGTCATGCGGGCGCCCCTGCCTCACCGCAATACAGGAGATGGACGGACCCCACCGAGCGAGCCTTTTCGCTCGAGCTTCCGGCGAACTGGCAGGCCAGTGGCGGGGTCGTGCGTCCGAACTCGATTCTGACCCAGGCCAAAATTGAAGCCTCTTCACCCGATGACGATATCTATGTCTACTTCGGCGATACCTTCCCGTGGTTCATCGAGCCCAACCAGTTCGTGGGACCCGGGCAGACCTATCGTGATCCGATGGGAGGATCCCAGCCGGTCTGGTACTACCTTCCGGGAAGCCGGTTCGTGACTCAGTACCTGCTTCCCCGGCAACACCCTCAGTTCGAGCTGATCGATGAGACCCCTCAGCCCGAGATCGCCAATCGCCTGGTTCGAATCGGTATCAACGAATATCAGGCCGGGCTCGCCCGCTACCGGTTCCGTGACGAAGGGCGGACCTTCGAGGGAAGAGCGCTCTGCATCACGGAGAGGCTCCGATCCGGGGCCTTCGCGTCCTGGCACGTCTTCCGCCTGGCCCTGGTCGAGGCGGCTTCCGACAAGATCGAGTCGGGCCAGGAGGTGCTGGGGAGGCTGGCGGGCAGCTTCAGGATCGACCCGCAATGGCTCCAGTCGGAGGCCGTGAAGGCGGGCGTCAATTCCCGGACCATTTCGGAGATGTCGGAAGCCGTTTCCACCACCGTTAGCGCGGCATTCGAGAATCAGCAGCGCAGAACCGACCATGCACTGGCTCAGGATGCCAAGGCCAGAAGAGGAATCGAGGAGGTGTATGATCCCGTGACCGACACGACCTTTGAAGTCTCCAATGGCAGCAACTACTACTGGATCGATCACCAGGGGCACATCGCCGGCACCGAAACCGCGACCGTCCCCAACATCGATTTCCGCCAAATGTTCATCCTTCGCTGAGGCGAAACCATGTACGAGACCTTCCTGACTGGGTTCATCCTGATCATTGGAGTCCGGGCGGCACTGTCCATACCCAGGTACCCTCGCTACAGCCGTGGTTGGGTACTACGCAGTCTGTTGCTGGCGGGCCTCTACGTCGTGTTCTCCCTGTGCGGGATGATCGTTGTGGTGAAGCTCGAAGCCCTGCTCTTTCCGCCGGGTCTGAGCGAAGATCTCACGGGATTGATCTATATCGTCGGCTGGGTGCTGTGGATGACGGCCGGAACCGTCGGTCTGATCCGGATGAACAAGCAGTCCGTCTCGGCCGCGCCGATCGAGCCCACGAGGCAAGATTCTCGCCAGGCCTGACCAGCGTCGCGCGGGGAGAATCGGAGACCGGGAGGACGGGAGAACGGGAGGACGGGAGGACCGGTCGTCGGATGGATTCCAGCTCCTAGGCCTCAGCTTCTAGCTTCTAGCTTCTAGCTTCTAGCTTCTAGCTTCTAGCTTCCAAGTCGCCCACAGAAACCCAAGAACCTCAAATCTCGAGTCCCTGTTCTTCTTCCTTGACTTCTCCGCTTCGCGGGGCATACATTCTTCTCCCGAACTAGACTCAGCAACCAGAGGCGACTGGGTGAGACGGGAAGTCCGGTGAAAGTCCGGCGCTGCCCTCGCAACTGTGAGCAGGCCCGAAATTCACATCGAGCCACTGTCCCGCAGGGATGGGAAGGCGTGAAGAGTAGACACCTGCAAGCCAGGAGACCGATCCGGTCGTACCTCGCAAGCTTTCGAAGGGAAAGCAAGGAGGATTCAATGCTTCTACTCCTTCACAACCATCCGCTCCCCGTTTCTTTCTTGTCCAACCGGGTCTTCTCGGAATGCCGCCCGCTCTCAGCCGGCACCGGCGTCAGACGCTGAACTTCCCTGAGCGGTCATGATCGCCGCCGGCAGGGATTCGCTTCCTGACCGACGGCCGGCCCGTACCGAGGAGAATCCAATGAAGAAGACAATTCTGCTGACAACCCTTCTGGCCGCTTCCTTCGCCCCTTACTCGATCTGCCGTGCACAGGAACCATCCGGCGTCTCCGCGGACGCCCAGACTGAGGATTCCGCGGATTCGGCCCGAAAACCGGCCGGACCACACCATGAAATTACGGTGACGGCCACGCGGACGCCTACCGAGGTCCGCGAGCTCGGGCGTAGTGTCACCGTGGTTTCACGCGACGAGATCCTGGCATCCGGAGCCGAGACGGTCCAGGACGTACTCGAGAAGGTCCCCGGTTTCGATATCGCGCAATCCGGATCCTACGGAGGCATGACTTCGGTGTTCGTCCGCGGAGGGGAGAGTGACTTCAACCTGGTGTTGATCGATGGTGTTCAGGTCAACCGACCGGGTGGCGAGTTCGATTTCTCCAGCCTTTCCACGGCCAACATCGAGAGAATCGAGATCGTTCGTGGGCCTGCATCCGTGCTGTATGGAACCGAAGCGGTCTCATCGACGATCCATATCATCACGCGCTCGGGTCCCGGCGATCGTCCCCCCGAGGGAATGGTCCGCGCGGCCGCGGGTGAGAGAAACACCTACGACCTGCTCGGCCAGGTTGAGGGCGGATCCCCCAGGATCCGGTATTCACTGGGCGCCGCGAGCACGCGTACCGACGGAATCTTCGCCTTCAACAGTCAGTATCGCCGCAGCGAGGCCTCCGCACGCGGCCTGTTCGACCTGGGAGAAGGAACTCTGTTGTCGACCAGCCTTCGGATGACGACCGCAAACCAACACTACCCGACCGACGACACCGGCGCCGTCGTCGATCCGAACGACTACCGGGATACGGAGCAGCAGGTCTACTCCATCGTTCTTCGTCACCGAGCCTCGGATCGCTTCGACACCAAGCTGCAGTACGGCTACCACCATCATCAGGAGTCGAGCCATACGATCGCCGACGGCATCACCGATTTCTGGACGGATATCTTTCGGGCGAACGAGGATCGGCACTATGTCGACTGGCAGAACAACTTTCGATTGTCGCCCGGCCATCTCATGACGGCAGGCGTATCCCTGAAGCGGGAGGCTTCCAACGTCGAACAGGCTCGCCGCCGCAGCGCGGGTTTCTACATCGAGGACCAGGCCTCCTGGAGCAATCGCTTCTTTCTGACATTCGGGCTGCGCTACGACGACAACGACAGGTTCGCCAGTTTCCTCACCGGTCAGGCGGATCTGGCCGTATTGGTCAATGATCGGCTGAAACTCCGAGGCAGCGTGGGCAACGGCTTCAGGGCGCCGGCGTTCTCGGAGATCATCGGGTATCCGGAATATGGGATCACTGGAAATCCCAATCTGTCTCCCGAGCAGAATCGGGCCTGGGAATTCGGTCTGGACTATCTGGCGCCGCAGGGACGCTGGCAGGGATCGGCCACCGTGTTCTTCAACCATTTTCGGGATTTGATCGAATTCACCTTCACCGCGCCACCGGGACAACCCAACTACTTGAATGTCGAAGCTGCGAATGCCACTGGTCTCGAGCTGGAAGGTTCAACATCTCTCAGCCCGTCGCTCAGGATGGGGATGAACTACACGTATACACACACCGAGGTCGTCGCGTCCGGAGTTGCGGCCTCCGGCAATTTCGAGCAGGGTCGGTCGTTGCTGCGCAGGCCCGCTCACCTGGCCAATGCCTATGCCACGTTCTCGCGCCGTCGCTACCTGCTGCGCATCGATCTCTTCTACAAAGGCCGCCGGGACGACCGGCAGTTCTTTCCCGACTATTCGAGTCGACGCGTGACGCTGGCCGGTTATTTGAAGATCGATGCCGCGGTCTCGGTGCCGATCGCCCGGTTCTTGGATTCGGACGATGCCCTGAGCCTGACCTTTCGCGGAGAAAACATCCTGAACCGGCAGTACACGGAGCTGGCGGGCTTTCGCTCACCCGGCCGACGGCTCACAGGCGGTCTCGAATTCCGCTTTTGACTGCCCGCCGCTGCGGGGGAATAGGTGACACGCACGGATGAGAGTGCTAACTGACTGTAAACAAAGGGTGCAGTCGCACGTCTGGCACTTACCAGCGTATGGGCTCCGGCCGACAAGAACCGATTCTACCCTTCCGCACAGGTCACCCAGACAACCGCTGCTTCCCATTTGTCTCGGCAACCGGGTATCTCACTTCAGCGTAAAGCGAGCCTCACGGACATCGTCCGAGTTGGTGCCGACGTAGACGTTGAAGGCGCCGGGTTCGGCCGCCCACTTACGGTCGAGCGTATAGAATGCGAGATCGGCCGACTTCAGCGAGAACGTCACTTGCCGGGATGCACCGGGCTCGAGCGACACCAACTGAAAGCCTTTCAGTTCCTTGACAGGCCGGCTGCGGCTGGCGACCAGATCACGAATGTACAGCTGAACCACCTCAGTACCGGCCCTTTGTCCCGTGTTGGTAACGGTGACGGACACCTTCAGTTCGCCGTCCATCGGAATCTCCGGGCTGCTTAGCCGGATCTCCGAATAGCCGAAGGTTGTGAAGCTCAAGCCATAGCCGAAAGGAAACAGCGGAGTGTTCGCCAGGTCGGTGTAATGCGACCAGAAGACACTCGGCAGAGGCCCCGGCCGACCCGTGCTCAAGTGGTTGTAGTAGAGAGGCTCCTGGCCTACGGCCCGCGGGAACGTGGCGGGCAACTTCCCTGAGGGATTGTAGTCTCCAAAGAGAACATCGGCGATGGCATGACCCGCCTGCGAGCCGGCATGCCAGGCCTCCACGATGGCGGGCACATGTTCCGCCATCCAGTCGATCGTGAGCGGTCGACCGCTCATCAGCACGACGATCACATTGTTGTTCCTGGCGAAGACCTGCTGAAGGAGTTCCTCCTGCAGACCCTTCAGTCCAAGATCGGCCTGACTGCGACCTTCGCCGGTCTGGAAGGCGTTCTCCCCCAGAGCCATGATGACCACATCAGCCTGAGCGGCAGCCTCGAGCGCGGCGGGGAAACCCGAGCGGTCGGCCGTGTTGTAGGTCAAGTCGGTCGCAAAGTTCATCTGGCCGGTCAGGAGCGGAGCGCCGATCTGGTAAAGAACCCGAGTATCGGCACCCACTGCGGCGCGCACACCCTCCAACAGGGAGACCGCCGAGTTGGCCACCGCCTGGGCCCTCCAGCTGCCGAGCGGCGAGTCTTTGTCAGCCGCCAGCGGCCCGATCACGGCGATGGTGCCGATACTGCGGGAAAGCGGCAGAATCGAACGCTCGTTCTTCAGCAGAACGATCGACTTGCGGGCCACGTCGCGCGCAACCGCCAGATGTTCGGGCGTCAGAATCTCCGACTTCTCCCGTGCCTCATCGCAATAGCGATACGGGTCGTCGAAGAGGCCAAGCTGAAACTTGATGCGAAGAATCCGGCGAACGGCGTCATCGACCAGCTTTTCGTCGACCTGGCCGCTCTGAACGAGCCCAGCCAGATTCGCAATGTAGGCGCGCCCCTCCATGTCCATGTCGCTACCGGCGGAAACCGCGAGTCGAGCCGCCTCCCTGAGATCGGCGGCGACGCCGTGGGGAATCAGCTCGGCGATGGAACCCCAGTCGGAAACCACGAAACCCTCGAATTTCCACTCGCCCTTCAGGATTTGGCGCTGCAACAGGTGGCTCGCCGTAGACGGCACACCGGCGATCGTGTTGAAGGAATTCATGAAGGTCGCCGCGCCGGCGTCAGCGGCCGCGTGGAACGGAGGCAGAACGATATCGCGCAGGGTCGCCTCGGAGATGTCGACCGGATTGTAGTCACGGCCGGCCTCCGCAAACCCGTAGGCAGCGTAGTGCTTGACACAGGCGGCGATGGTGTCGGCGGTGGACAGATCGGTACCCTGGAATCCATGCACTCGCGCGACGGCGACCTGAGACCCGAGATAGGGATCCTCTCCGGCGCCCTCCATGATTCTCCCCCAACGGGCGTCACGGCAGACGTCCACCATGGGGGCGAAGGTCCATTGGACACCGGCCGCCGCGGCTTCGGTCGCAGCCACACGAGCGGAGGCTTCGATCGCCTTCAGATCCCAGCTGGCCGCCTCCCCGAGAGGGATGGGAAACATCGTGCGGTAACCATGGATCACGTCGAGACCAAAGATCAGAGGAATACCGAGGCGACTGTTCTCGACGGCCAGTCGCTGCGCTTGCCGTGTGGCCGCGGCGCCGACAACGTTGAGCAGCGATCCCACCTGACCGTTGCGGATCTGATCGTACTGCGCGCGGCCACCACCCCCCTGCGGTGGCGGGCCGGTCAGATCGAAGGCGCTGCTGTATTGATTCATCTGTCCGATCTTCTCCTCGAGCGTCATCTTCTGGAGAAGATCGTCGATCTTCTGCTCGATCTCGGGATTGACCAGAGGCTGCCCGAACGCCCCTCCGGTCACCAAAAGCAGCAAGAGGGTTAACCCCATCGAGAGTCTGCATTTCTGATCGTTCATATAGAGCTATTCTCTCGGTTTCAACGGGAATTTCAACCTGTCCATTCGTTCGCACTTCCCACTCTGCACCTGTCACTTCCCCGTTCCGGAGCTTGGGGCGCGTTACCAGAATCCTCCCAGGCGTCGACCACCCGGAAAGTCAAGCTGGAAGCATATCCCACCCTCGGAACCCGGAACCCGAAACCAGGAACTTCTTCGACCTTCACCCTACTCCAAGCCGTCGAATCCGGTCCCACCCGCGGCATCATCGTCGCCGTTGTCATCCTCTGCCGGTCGTGTCGGCCATCCGACACGCAAGTGATTCCAGTGGAGGATCGTGTTGAAGACCAGGGCATGACTGGCATGCGTCTCCCACCGCCAGAACGGCTGGATGGCAAACATGACCACATGTCCCTGTCCGACCGGCACATCGACGACCGCCGGTTTTCCGCTTAGCGCTTTCTCCCCTCGCAGCATCCCGCTCATCAGGAGATCCTTCTTCGCGAATGAGAGAACCGTGCGGGGAACCTCGGTTTCCCACAAACGGTCTTTGAGCCAGTCCGGGGTTGCGAAGTTGCCGACGTTCTTGTCGATTCGAAACACCGGCGACTGATTGAAGTGCACGGCGAAATCGTTCGGATAACCGTAGACGATGGGACTCTGCCGATCATCGATGACCGATTTCAGGACGGTCCCGCGCGCCAGCAACTCCCGCGGCGGCCGAATCCCAATGCGGCGAACCAGTGCCGTGTCGATGGCGAAGCTACAGCTGTTCCCTTCAACGATCAGGACTCCGCCCTTACGCACGAATTGCGACAGCTGTTCGAGACCCGCATAACCCATCCCCCGGCGAACGTCGTCGGTTTGGTCGATCACGCCGAGAAACCGATATTGAGGAGTCTGCTTCCACGGAATCGGATCACCGACGCGGGTCGTCCCGTTGATCAGCCGATCCGTCCGGGCGTAGCTGCTCGGAAAGATGATCACGTCGAATTGAGAGAGATCCTCAGTGGCGAGGTCCTGTTCGGAGATGTAAGTGTACGGAACTCCGATCCGGTCGAAGGCCAAACGCCACCAGCCACAATTCTGCGGGGTCGCGACCCAGGTGTGGACCAGAGCAACCCGCGGCACTCCGACCTCGTGAACGGCCAACGCTTCGGGCACGGCCTTCAGACCATGGATGTCGAGACCCAACTCGGAAGCGACGCTCTGGAGCCGAGTGGAAAGATCCGGGGGATTGCCCTCAGACCGGATCAAGAAGGTCCCGGCATTGTACTTCCGGCCATCCGCCTCAAAGGCTGCTTCTGCGGCTTCGAAGCGCACATCAGGCAGCCGAAAACGCAAAACGGCGAAGGGGTCATCGGTGTCGTCGTTGACGGCAAAGACCGTCGCGGATGGATCCTCGAGACGTCCCTGCACCTTGACGTCCGCTTCGACCTTGGTCATCTCCGCATCCAAAATGGAAGGATCGTCGATCTTGACGGCCTCCACGCCTCTGAGGTACGGCAAGGTCCATCCGGTGTCGTCGTAGGGGGGTTGGGCGTCCTGGGGGAAATCCTGTTTGTCGAGCAGAATCCGGGCCAACGTCCGATAGGGCTGGTCGAGTCGCACCACATAGGAACCCGCCTCGAAGGTGCGGGCCTTCCCGGATGGCTCCGAGCCTTGCTTGTCCTTGTCTTGCTCACTCCGGGAGTCACCCTTCCCGGTGTCGGGTTTAGAGGTCGGGGTAAACGCACCGACCAACCGATGCACCTCGAGGCCCTGCAATCGAAGGAGATTGATCAAATCCGCCGTAGCAATCGGCCGTGCCTGCTGGGCCGGGAGGATAAAGGCGTGGGGGGCCTCGTGGCGCCCCTCGTCGATGGCGTTGCTGCTCTTCTTGTAGAAGTCCTTGAGAAAGCGGCGACCGTTCTCAGCCACGTAGTTGAGACCCGTCAACAGCCCGGTTTCCTGATAGTTGATGTTGTTACGAAACGACCAGAGAGTCTTCTCGAGAGGAGGGTTGGGACGGTACCACTCTTTCGACGTGCTCCGCTTGGGGAGCTTCCGCTCCTTGGTTTCCGGAATGGAATTGCCGAACGTCTCGTAGAAGCGGCCGATCGAGTTCCGATTGTTGGGTATCCACAGAAGATAGTTGCCGGCCCAGCCGGTGTAGTAGCCGTGGGTCCAGACGCCGGGCATGCCCCAGCCGGTCAAGGCAGTGACTTCTTCATGGGCGAGGCTGTGCCACTCATCGATGGTCAGCGGGTCGATGTATTCGTTGTAAGGACCCGTCCCGGTCGAAATGTAGAGGTAAGGAATCGATTCGTGGAGGTCGTGACCGACGGTGGGCTTCCAATAGAGAAAAGATTTGAGGATATTGCGGGTCAGGTCCAACGCGGCCGCAAAGCCGTCGCGGTTGTTGTCGTGCGCCACATAGTGACCCCAGTAGACCAAGGGGGGCCCCACGTCCTTGTGAGCCTTGCGGTAGTTGTAGGTATCGACCATCCGGTCCCGACCGTCGGGCTCGGCTACGGGAACGATGACCGTGATGACCTGCCGGCGTATGTTCTGGATCAGAGGAGATTCCTCGACCGCCAGACGATAGGCCAATTCCATGAGCATTTCCGGAGCACCCGTCTCCGGAGAATGAAGTCCACCTGTGACGTAGTAAATCGGCTTGGCCTCTGAAAGGATCTGATCCCGTTCGGCCGGATTCGTCATTCGAGGATCCGACAACCGGTTCAGGTCATCCCGAAATTTCCCGATGTCACGGAGGGTCGTCTCATCCGCGACGATGACTTCGATCATCCTCCGTCCCTCCTCCGTGGTTCCGATGTCGCGCAGCTTCACCCTCGGCGACGCATCGGCCAGAGCAGTCATATAGCCGTAGATCTCGTCAACGTAGTGAAGTCGACCCGGGGCCCCGATGATTTCGCCAAAGTAGTCGAGCGGCGACTTCACCGTAGCCGAAGACGGGAGATGGTCCACCAGTTCGCTCACGAAACGAGAATCCGTCGTGTACTCCCGGATCCATTCGTCGTAGGTTTTCGCTTTCGACTCCGCTTGCACCAGAAGATTGAAGGAAGAGGCCACAAGAACGGGTACCAACAGGATCCAACCACGGGAACGCATCAACAACCTCCTTGCCTGCCTCTTCACGAGGCGGGTCGTCACAGGATAGCTGCGATCCAGACACATTGCCAGACGTTGTAAGATGATGTCCGAATTGGCACACGGAGACCCTAAGCGAATAACCGGCCTTGACGAGCGCCCGGCCCTCCGGGGCCTCGAGGCTATTCCCTTCGTTCAGGACGGCCGCACAGCGATTCTCTTGCGGGATCCCCTTCAGATCGGCGAACGTGCCGTGGCCGTCTCCCCTGATTTCTACTGGCTAATGCTGCTTCTTGACGGGACACGCACGATTGCGGAACTCCAGGACGAGTTTTCACGCCGCGCGGGCCAACCGTTCCAGAAGAACCAGCTGATCATCCTGCTTCGTCAACTGGACGATCTGCTTTTCCTGGACGGTGATCGGTTTCGACGACGCAAGGCGCGCGCTCTGCGGGACTTTCGGGCTCAGACGGTACGACCGGCGGTACACGCCGGAGTGAGCTATCCCGAGAGACCCGATGAAGTCGGCCAACTGCTGTCGTCGATGTATGTTCATCCGGATGGCGCCGGGCTCGCCGGCCCGCCGAAATCTCGAGAAGTGAAGGCTCTGATCGCGCCTCATATCGATCTGCGGCTGGGCGGCCCCACCTACACCCATGCCTATCGGTTTCTGCGGGAGAGCATTCTGCCCGAGCGCTTCGTCATCCTCGGAATCGGACACATGGGATTGCCGCAATTCTTCTCCATTGCTCGAAAGGACTTCCAGACGCCCCTGGGCACGGCTCCTTGCGACCGAGACTACATCGAGGAGCTCGAGAAGGCGCTCGGCCGGGATACCTTTGGCGAGGACTTGATTCATCGCACCGAGCACAGCATCGAGTTCCAGGTTCTATTCCTGCAGCACGTCTACGAGGATCGCAAGTTTTCGATCGTGCCGGTGCTGACGAGCTTCTCGTACAGCGATCTCCAGGGTAGGCCGGAGTCCGACATGCAGATCCGAACATTGATCGACGCCTTGCACCAGGCCGAGCAGAACTGCCCGAAGCGCACCTGCTACATCGCCGGTGTGGACCTGGCGCACCTGGGACCACGCTACGGGGACGACCGGGCTCCCGACGCCTCTGCAGTCTCAGAGACGATGGCTCAGGACCGGATTCTCCTGGAGACAGTGATCAATGGCGATAGTGAACGCTTCCTGTCGTGCATCGGCGCGGAGCACAACAGGCGCCAGGTCTGCGGTTTTTCTGCCATCTACACGCTCCTCCGTCTGTTTCCGGGCATGCGCGGACAGATGCTGGCCCAAAGCTACTGCCGGATAGATGAGACAGGGTCCGTAGTGACGTACGCAAGCCTTGCTTTTACCGCGTGATTTGGCATCGTAGATCGGGTGCGAGGCCAAATCCATTCAACTACCCCGAGGTCCATGCCATGGAAAAGAGTTCACGCCGCATGTTTCTGGCCGGTGTCGGCCAAGCCGGTGTCACGGGAGCACTCTCCGCGGGCGTTCCCCGATCGCAACCTCGGAGCGAGCTGTCGGCCGACGGTTTCAGGACCCGCGCCTACTGGGTCAATGTGGCCCTCAAGCTCGCTCTGCCGGTACTCTCCAACCTGTCCAGTGGGACCCTGAAGCAGAACCTGCCGGAGCAGTCCGACCGTTCCCGTTTCGCTCCCCTGGAGGCCTTTGGTCGTCTCATGTGTGGACTGGCGCCCTGGTTCGAGCTCGGCGATGAGGGGGGCGCGGAGGCCGCGATGAGGCGCGACTACGCCGATCTTGCGAGGTCGGGCCTGACCATGGCCGTCGATCCCGCATCACCGGACTTCTTGAATTTCACGGACGGAGCCCAGCCCCTGGTTGATGCCGCGTTCCTGGCTCTGGCAGTGCTGCGCGCACCGCAGCAGCTCTGGCACCGGTCTGATCGGAAGACGCAGAACAACCTGTTGGCGGCCTTACGCTCGACCCGCCAGATAACGCCCTACTACAGCAACTGGATCCTGTTCAGCGCCATGATCGAGGCCATGTTCTTCCGAGTCGGAGCGGAATGGGACCGGACTCGGATCGATTTGGCCCTCCGAGCCGTGGAGAGCTGGTACCAGGGAGATGGTGTCTTCGGCGACGGGCCGGAACTTCGATGCGACTACTACAACAGCTTCGTCATCCAGCCCTTCCTGCTGGAAATCCTCGAGACCGTCCGAAACCTCACTCTCGAGTATCGGACTCAGTACGAGAAGCTGCGCAGAATCAGTCAACGATATGCTGCCATTCAGGAACGTCTCATTTCTCCAGAGGGAACCTATCCCCCCATCGGCCGGTCGCTGGCCTACCGATTTGGTGCTTTCCAGCTCCTCGGGCTGATGGCCTTGCGGAACGAACTTCCGCCTGGGCTGAGACCCGCCCAGGTTCGAAGTGCACTGACCGCGGTCATCCGGCGTCAGATCGAGGCCCCGGGGACTTTCGATGAGCGCGGCTGGCTTCAGATCGGTTTCGCCGGCTGGCAAACGGCCATCGGGGAAGAGTACATTTCGGTTGGGAGCTGCTATTTGTGTGCTGCCGGCCTCTTGCCGCTCGGACTACCCGCGTCGCACCCCTTCTGGACCGGACCGCCACACCCGTGGACGGCGAAAAAGCTTTGGTCTGGCGAGAGCGTTCCACCGGATGGAGCGCTGCACGGGCCGGAATTCTAGTGTGGGACCTCGATGTCGTTGCTGTAAGACGCCAGCAGTTCGAGCTTCTGCGAGTAGCGTTCCTTTCCCGCCTCGTCGGGAGCATACTTACGGGCTTCTTCGAGGTTCTTGGCCGCCTCGTCCCAATTGCCAAGGCTGGCGTAGGCTTGGGCGAGGCCGAAGTAGAAACGGTGCTCCTGCTTCTTGCGCTTCAGCGCGTCTTTGAAGTGCTGGATGGCCTCCTCAGGGATGCCCGAACGCAACGCCTGCAACCCCAAGCTGTAGTGGTAGTAAGGGTTCCTGTTCCGGAAATCTTCGACCTTCTTCAGCAGGGCTTCTGCTTCCTTCAAGCGGCCATGACGGCGGCACAGTTCCGAGAGATTCGACATCGCGACGAGGTTGTAATGATCGAGCTCGAGGGCATGATCATACATCTGCTCGGCGTCCTTGTCCTGCTGCAACACCGCCAACGCGACGCCAAGGTTCGCCCAGGCGAAGGCCGCGGTCGGATCGACCTGGGTCGCCCTCTTGAAAGATTTGACCGCCATTTCCCCGTTACGAGCGGCTAGCCACTCCGCACCGATATTGTTGTAGAAATGGGCCGTGCCGCGCTCGTCAGTGACGAGATGCCCGCGGATTTCAATCCGGTTGATTTCCGGGATGAGATCCACGATATAGGAACGTCCGCCGATGGACACGAGCGTGTTCACATGATTGTTGAGCACGACAAGCGGACCATGTTTGGTCCAGGTAGGCGCCACATCAACCTCGCGGAAGCGCGCGTTGAGGTTGAAGTGTCTGGCCACAGCCACGACGAGCTGGGTGAATGAAAGACAATTCCCGGTTCCCGTCCGAAACACGCCCTCGGCCGTCCGGGTGACATCCTCATATTTGAAGTTGAGACCCTTCTCGGAAAAGATCGTGTGAATGATCGCCTCGAGCCGCTGCAACTCGGGTAGGCCCCGATCGACGTTGGAATCGAAGAACTCGACCATGTCGTCGGGAAGATACAGTGGGTTTCCGACCGTAACGGGCTCGGTCGAAGGTGCGGCAAGCATCACGACTAGGAACGGTAAGGCCAACATCGTGGCTCTCCTCGTCTCATCCACCACAGTCCCTAACCATTTAGACGGACTTCACCTCCCAAGGGTTCGCCATAAATTCCTTCGTCTATCGGAAGGTCTTGTGCCTGCCTCTTAGTATGCCACAGCTGTCAAACCGCGAGCTATCCGTTCGGGTCCGGCGCCTTCCGGCGCCCGCGCGGCCTGCCACAAGATCGTGTCGTCGATCACTGAGCTTTGATTACGCCACAGGCAACCCGAGCTCCGGCCGCGCCAGTCGGCTGAGAAGTCAGGTCGTCCGGTTGGGCATGCACGATCACCCCCCTGCCGAGAATCGAATTCTGAGCGCCCTCCTTCAGGCTGAGGAAATCATACGTCTCGTCGTAAGTGGCCACGCCGTCTTCACCGGCCTCGAGATTCCCAAGGTCGCCGACGTGATGAACCTCCGCCGTCGGAGCTCCGTGATCCACTCCCGTCGGATTGAAGTGTCCACCCGCGCTCGATCCGTCCGGCGCGCTGCAGTCACCATTCTCGTGAATGTGGAACCCATGCTTGCCCGGTGTCAAACCGGTGATTCTGGCGGTCACCTCAACGCCGGAGTCCGTCTGTGTGAAGTGCACCTCACCCTTGACGGAGTTCCCTTCCGTCGGCTGAAGTTCAGCCACGGCCTCAGTGACCGGCGGAGCCTCGTTACCGAGTGAAGTCGGCTGTTTCTGGCTCTGCTCCGAACTGGTACCCGTACAGCCCGATAGGATCGTTACGGCAAGAATGGTGGCCAAGGCAAAGACAAACTGGAAATAAATTCTTTTCATGATAGCGCTCCCCTCTCTGCGGGTTTGACCTGAACGGCTTACGGCCCGAACCGCAATGCCTTCTTTTGGCTCACTGGATTTGACACCAGTCTAACGTTTCCGGCCGCATAGACCAAGAGGGATGAATACGAGAGAACCGGAGAACCGGAGGACGAGAGAACCGGTGAACCGGAGCGTGAGTAGGATAAGCTTCCAGCTTGTCCCGATCTGAGGTCGTCACTTCACGAGCGTTGTCCACGCTGAGCTCCAAAGGTCAGACGGCGAGAACGGGAGAACCGGACAAGCCGTCGCCCCTCGAACCCGTGGAACTCGGAACCCGGGACTTCACATGCTCCGGTCTACAGTCACGGCTTTCCCGTGTAGTGCTTTGCGTGATGCACCTTGCTGTGATCTTCGAGGGCTTCCAGATGCGTGACGACTTCGGCCGGACGGGCCAGTAGAATCGGCAGGCGCTCCTCCAGCTCGGTCGCGAGGCGATGGGCTGTCCCCAGAGGCACGTCTGCCGGGAATAACAGATGCAGTTCGATGAACAACCGAAAACCCGTGTTCCGAAAGCGCAGGCCGTGATAGCGGAGACGCAGATCCTTGCAGATCTGGTCCATTGCCGTCCCGATCTCCTCGGCTGTCTCGGGATTCGCGTAGTCCATGAGTCCACTGACCGACCGAAAGATCAACCGGGAGCCCGACCAGACGATGTTGAGCGCCACGGCGATTGCGCAGATCGGATCCAGGGGACGCCAACCGGTCAGCATCACGAGGCCGAGACCGGCTACTACACCGAAACTGGTCCAGCTGTCCGTGAGAACGTGCTGGCCGTTGGCCTCGAGAATGATTGAGCGGGCGCGCCGACCCGTGCGGACGAGATACAGCCCGAGTCCCGCGTTGAGAATGGCCGCAGCAGCCACGATGGCGGTCCCAAACCCGAGACGCTGCAATTCAATTCCCGTTCGCAACTTCTCAACCGACTCGGTGATGATCAGGCTTGCGGCGAGGATGATGAGCGCCCCTTCGAACCCGGCGGAAAAGAAGCTGATTCGCTCGTAGCCAAACGTGAAGCGCGAGTTGGCGGGCTTCGAACTCAGCCAAAGGCTGAATGCCGCGAAAGCGACTGCGAAGAGGTGAATCACCGACTCCGAAGCATCCGACAGGATTGCGGCACTTCCGGTCGAAAAGTAGGCGATACCCTTGCCCACCAGCATCACCACCCCGAACACAAGCGAGAGCAGCATGGCGAATCGGCTCTCGCGCATCGCCCGATCGGTCATGTGGTTGAGCTGGTCCAAGGCCGCCACAGCCGTATTCTAGCTTGATGAAGCCTCCAAGCACATGCTAGCCTCGCAGATCGTGAACGATCTGGCTCTGCAATGTCACGAACTGGTTAAGCAGTTCAAAGACACTCGTGCTGTCGATGGACTGGACATGGAGGTTCCGAAGGGTGTGATCTTTGGCCTGCTGGGTCCCAATGGATCCGGAAAAACGACCACGATCCGTATGTCGCTGGGCGTCTTTCCTCCCGACAGCGGCGATGTGAGGCTCCTGGATGCACCCGATCCGCTGTCGGTCAGGCATCGTGTCGGGTATCTTCCCGAGGAACGCGGCCTGTACGCCAAGATGAAGGTGATTGAACAACTGGCCTTCCTGGGGACGATTCGCGGGCTGAGCCTCAGTGAAGCGGGTCGCCGGGCCGCGGCCTGGCTCGAGCGGCTCGGACTCGGGGATCGGCAGAACTCGTTGACCAACGAGCTGTCAAAGGGAAACCAGCAGAAAGTCCAATTCGCCTCGGCCATCATTCATGAGCCTGAGCTGATCGTCCTGGACGAGCCCTCCTCAGGACTCGACCCGGTCAATTCCCGGTTGCTCAGTGACCTCATCCTGGAACAGAAGAAGCGGGGGGCAACGGTCATCCTGTCTACGCACCGGATGGAGGAGGTCGAGGCCATGTGCGACGCCATCTGCCTGATCCATCAAGGCAAGCCGGTCCTGAGCGGAAGGTTGTCCGAGATCAAGGCGGCCTATGGAAAGAGCTCGGTGGCGGTCGAATACGACGGAGCGCCGGGATCACTCGAAGATCTTCCGGGTGTAGCAACGGTGCGGGACACCGGCCGCGCCGCGCACCTGCGGCTGGAACCGTCGGCAGACTCGCAGACTGTGCTGCGAGCGCTCGTGGACCGCGTCCGGGTCCGCTCGTTCAGCCTGGAGGAGCCCCACATCGAAGAGATCTTTTTTGAGAAGGTCGGAGGCACGCCGTCCCGCGATGCGTCAGCCACTCAGGAGGTTCGGGCATGAGTCCACGTCAGATCTACTTCATCGCCCGGCGCGAGTATATCGCCCGCGTTCGAAACAAAGCATTCATCTTCACGACGCTGCTGGTTCCGATCCTGCTGTTGGGGTACATCACGGTTCTTCCCATTCTCTTCACTCGGACCAGCACCGAGAAGCTCTCGCTCGCGCTAGCGGACTTCGAAAGCGGAAAGGCGGCGGCCTTGACCGAACGTCTGGAGGGAATCAAGGAGCCGACGATCACGGTTCGGTCGGTCGAGGTCGGATCGAAGACCGAGGATGAGATTCGTACCGAGCTCTCCGACGAGGTTCGGAGCGAACGGATCGACGGATATATCCTGTTGACCCCGGACCCGGACGTCGGAGCTCATGCTCGTTACTTCGCCCGGGAAACCGGGAACCCGGTTCTCATGGGCCGCATCGAGGATGCTTTCCGTTCTGCTCTGCTCGAGAGCGTTCTGGCGGGATCCGGAGTTGATTTCGATCAGGTCCGCAAGATCGAACACAGCGACGTGGACGTGATCACGGTTTCCAAGCAGGGAGAGGAGGCGGGCGGCTTTGGCGCCGTCTTCTTCAGCACGCTGGCCTTGGGGATGCTGCTCTACATGGCCGTCCTGATCAATGGTCAGGGAATGGCCATGGCCATCGTGGAGGAAAAGTCTTCGCGTCTGATCGAGGTCGTCCTCGGTGCGGTCACCGCCATGGAGTTCATGACCGGCAAGATTCTGGGCGTTCTCGGTTCGGGCCTCACCCAGCTCGGCATCTGGCTCCTCTGCGCTTTGTTCGTTTTTCTCTACGGTCTGCCCGCTCTGGCGATGTCGCTGCCTCCCGACATGAGTCTGACCTCTCTGATCAAGCCGGAGATCGTCCTCTATTTCTCGATCTTCTTCGCCCTCGGGTACCTCCTGTACTCCATGATGTTCGCCGCAGTCGCGGCCACCTGTTCATCAACCGAAGAAGTCAGTCAGGCCATGTTCCCGGCCATGCTGCCCCTGATCCTGGCATTCTTCTCGACATTCTATGCGGTGACCAACCCGGCCACGACGGCCACCCGGGTGCTGAGTCTGATTCCCTTGTTCACGCCGCTCGTCATGCTGACAAGGGTGAACGTGCTCATGCCACCGCTCTGGGAGGTCTGGCTGAGTATTCTTCTGCTGGCCCTCGCGATCGGCCTGGTGTTTTGGCTGTGCAGCAAGGTCTTCCGCTTCGCACTGCTCATGCATGGCAAGAGACCTTCGTTGATCGAAATCGTGCGCATGATGCGCGCGGCTTGATGGAGGCTAGACGTTGAAGAGGAAGTGACTGATGTCGCCGTCGCGGACGATGTAGTCTCTGCCCTCGAGTCGAACCGTCCCGCGCTTCTTGGCTGCCGCCAGGCTTCCGGCCTCGACCAAATCCTCGAAGGAGACGACTTCGGCACGGATGAACCCGCGCTGGATGTCGGAGTGGATGACTCCGCCGGCTTCGGGCGCCTTCATGCCCTTGTGGATCGTCCAGGCCCGCACTTCGTCCTCGCCCACCGTCATGAAGCTGATCAAACCGAGGAGGCGATAGGAAGCCTTGATGACCCGGTCGCGTGCGGCTTCCTTGATGCCGAGATCCTGCATGAATTCAGCGGCGTCGTCCGATTCGAGTTGAGCCAGTTCGGCTTCGATCCGAGCGCTCATCCGGATTACGCCGTCGATCTGCAGATCTTCTTCCGGCGTCGGCGTCGCACCGATTCGGTCCTCGCCTACGTTGAGAACGGGTAGAACCGGTTTCGCCGACAGAAACTGAAATCCTCGGATCGATCGTTCCTCCTGGTCGGACGGCTGCTCCAGAGCCCGGATTGGCCGGCCGTCTTCGAGACCAGCCCGAAAACGTTGGAGAATGCGATGCTCAACCTCGCGAGTGCCGCGGTCTTTGGGCGGAAGCTTGGGTATCTCTTTGTCCAGACGCTCCAATCGCCGTTCGATCACGATCAGATCCGAGAGGATCAATTCCTGCTCCAGCCGTTCCTCGTCCCGCCTGGGGTTGATCGACTCGAGAGGATGTGGGACCTCCGCATCCTGAAAGCTTCGGACGACGTGCAGCAGGGCGTCTGCGTTTCCGATCTGATTGAGCATTTCGGAGGGTAGGGCTTCGCGTTTGTCCGCCTGACCTTCAAATCCGCCGATATCGACGTACTGCACCTCGGCGTAAGTCGTCTTCTTCGGGTTGTAGATACGACTGAGTGCATCGACACGTGAATCAGGCACCTTCACCGCGGCCAGGTTGGGTTCCAAACGACCGGTCGAGAAGCTCGACGTCTCGGCCGTGCCGCGGGTCAGCGCGTTGAACACCGTCGTCTTTCCGCTATTGGGCAAACCGATGATCGCGATCTTCATACTGAATGACCCAAAGATCCGGAAGTATAGAGGCTCCGATGCCTCCGCTGCAACGATTTCCCAGCATCCGCGCAGGCGCGGGAACCGATTCACTCTACTCTTTCCGAGGACATCGACGGATAATGAGATCCCGAAACCGGCCCACAGTTTCAGGCTGCTTTGGGCAAAGGCGGAACGTTTTCGGGGGGATCCTCCCGCCAGTCTTCAAGCGCGACTCGGAGCGGTGGCAGACCGTGATGTGCTCGGGCCCGATCACAGGAATTCGTGGGGTCGTCGTCTTTTCGTGCCGGCAGGAACTCTCGACAGACAGAAGGCCGATGCTCATAGATCGCGCAGCGGACGGAGACGCCGATGGTACCGTCGAGGGCTGCACAGCGAGGAAAACCGACGTCCGTTCCGAGCATGACCAAACGGTGGAGGTCCAGCTCACGGACCAGATCCCTCGGAACGCCAGCCTCGGCTTCGAGCCAGTGGAACGAGACTCGAAAGCAGGCACAGCACGCACCACAGCTTAGACAAGGATTCGTTTGATTCATGGGAAGGCAAGTTCTCCGGCTGAGCCGTCACCCGACCATTCCGCTCACAGCGGGAAGACCGCATCGGGCGACTGGATCATTCTAAGCCGAAGCACCGGGGTGTTCCAGGGGGGAATAGGACGGATAGGCTCTATAGGACCTATAGGACAAATAGGACCCGCAGGATGGAGCAGCAACCGGCTTACCAGGGTCCAATTTGTCCCATTCGTCCTCTATGTCCTATTCCCTTTCTTGCCTGATTCTTGCCGCCCTCACGGTGCTCCGCTGACGTGCACCATCGTCGTCGTAGTTTCCGCGGCGGCTCGCTCGGCCGAGGGCCGTTTCAGAACCCCGTCGGTGGCCAGTGCCAAGGCGAGGAGGAAGACGATGACACCGGCCACCAAGACGGCTCTGGTCGTACTGAAGGCGGGCCGGCTCAGCTGGGCGACGGCCGGCAGCGGCAGTCTCTGCTGGGCCGACTCTTCCTGTTCTTCGGGAAAGATTTTCAAATACCTCACAGCCAGGGAGAACAGCAGGAAACCGATGCCCGTCAGGCTCAGTGTCACCGCTACCTCCATCCAGCTCGGTACATAGGAAGCGCCCGCCGCTCTTTCCAGGCCGGTGATGCTGACATTGAGCCGGTTCATGACGATACCGGCGATCACCATCACGGACGAAGCAAAGAGGCCGAAGTCGTCATGTCGCACCGCCGGGATCAGAAGCAGGATGATCGGGGCCAGCACTCCCAGAATGAACTCGGCCTGGAAGAGTCGCGCCTCGTAACCGCTGCCAAATGCCAGAGACCAGGTCCCATTGTGGATCAGGTCCTGGACGCGCAGGATCATGTACACCCCCAGGGCTACCACGATGACCTTCCCCAGGTCCGAGAGCAGATCGAGCTCCAGTCGCCGGTGGAAAGCTCTCCAGCTCAGAAATGACTCGAAGATCGTCATGGCACAACCGAGAGCCACGGCAGACACGAAGAAGAGCACCGGCAGCAGCGGCGAATACCAAAGTGGATAGAGCTTCCCGGGCACGATCAAGAACAGAGTCCCCAGCGAAGACTGATGCAGCGTCGAGAGAACGACGCCGAGGATCACCAGCGGGATCATGACCGATTTCACGACGGACAGAGGCTTCCGCCAGTTGAGCGTCTCAAAGAGGATGGGGCTGAACTCCAGGGCCAGGACCGTGGTGTAGAGCATCACACACCAGGCCACCTCGAACATGACCGAGTGAGGATTCCACATCACCAGGGGATTGTAGATCTTGTAGCCCCGTCCCAGATCGAAGATCAGTCCGACGATAACCAGGCTGTATCCCAGGAAGGCGGTCAGTATGGTTGGACGGACGATGGGACGGAAGCGTTCGATGTGGAAAATGTAGACGACTGCGGAGATCGTGAAACCGCCGGCCGCGAGGGCTACTCCGCAGAGCACGTCGAAACCGATCCAGAGACCCCAGGGGAATTGATCACTCAGAGCCGTGCTGGCACCGAGCCCCAGGGCGAACCGAACCACAGTGCTGAAAAGACCAGCAGCCAGAATCAGAATCAAAACTACACGCCAGAAGGTCAACCGAGGGAGTCTAGCTTTCATTGGAGACCTCCTTCCCCTCGGCCAGACGAACTTCTTCTCGACGTTTCGTAATCCACCAGACGCCTCCCAGGAAGGCGCCGACCACGACACTGAATCGAGGGATCTTGTCGAGGACATCCCAGGTCAGAGAAGGTAGTGGATCATCTCCAAGTCCCGTCGGAAGACCGAGTTCTGCCGGAGACACATCAGAGATCACCAGGACGGATGTCCCCCCGATCTCCTCGAGACCGTAGATATGATTGACATAGGTGTCGGGAGATGCAGCGATCCGCGATTTCGCTTCGGCGATAAGTTCATCACGGTTGCCGAATTTGGTGGCCCCCGCAGGACAAGCCTCCGCACAAGCCGTAGGCATGCCCTTGGCGAGTCGATCCGCACACATGTCGCATTTCCGCACGCGAGGGGTCAGAGAACTCCATTCATAGCGCGGAATGCTGAAGGGACATGCCTGCACGCAGTAACGGCAGCCGATGCAACGGTCTTCGTGGTAGACCACGGGACCCATCGAGGTCTTCTCCAGTGCACCCACGGGACAGACCGAAACACAGGTGGGAGTGACGCAATGCATGCACATTCGCCGCATGTAGCCGTCACCCCGCTCCTGCACGATAGTGAAAGTGTTTGCAGAAAGATGGTCGGTCAGAAAGTCGTCGGTCGTTTCCGGCAGGCCGTTCCTTTCCTTGCAAGCGTCATAACAGGCTCCGCATCCGATGCAGAGCGTCGAGTCGTAGAGTAGAGCCCTGGGGCTCGCCGAAGCTTGATCCATTGTGCCTCCACATGCGATAGCAGCTTTGATCTTCAGGAGAGTGAATTCGTAGCGGTCTGACCCGGCTCAAGCGTCGGCAGAGTCAACAGGAGCCAGAAAGCGTTGCTGAAATTCCCGCCAGGTGTCCCGATCCAAAGTTTCGAGAGCTCCCGAACTCGGCGTGCCTCCATCCGCCATAACCGGACCCAGGGCAGAGCCCCGGGCCGCGTGACGCATCAGAAAGTCGGCCATCCGCTCGGCTTCCGCTCGGAGCCAGGCAAGAGCCTGCACACCGATGCGCAGGGATTTCATATCGTTCCCCAGTTCAGGGGCTTCCATTTCGCAGATCCAGTTGGCATAGGGTCGGCTGAACAGAGTGTCGGGACGATCGATCAGCCGAACATTGACGGCTTTGACGGTTCCGCTTACGGGTGCGGCCACATCCACGTTCTTCTCGTCCATCCAGACGGAGAACACCGGTTGGCCGGCTTTCAGCGCATGACCGGGACTGGGCAGACTCACGGCGTTAATTCGACCTATGAGACCTGCGACCAGAGCGTCGAGTCCGATCCGCACCCTTCCGTTCTCGAGAATCTGGAGCCAACTATGTTGGGGAGAAAGGAAGATTCCGCCGGGAACTGTCGCTTGTACCGGAGCAATCGGGGCTCGATCGCGGACCGGTTCCGCTGCTTCCGCCTGACGTTTGGTCTGAGCGTACTGGACGAAACCGTCGATCACGATGAAGCCCGCCATCGTAAGAATGACCATTAGGGCTACCACATTGACCTCCTTTTCCGGCATTTCGGGCACCACGCCCAAGCCGGTCGTCTTCCAATCACCCCTTATGCATAAACCGCTCCAAAGTGGAGAATCCGAAAAGAAGTTCCCTGAAGTGCCTGCGATCGCTACAGTTGCCCGATTGTATGTGATGATTTCAACAACATCCCCCAGCGCTGACATTGTTGTACTGTTCTACAGCTTCAAACGACCGGTCTGGGCAGCCACGGTGGGAGAGCCCCACCATCTGGGCCTTTGAGGCGCTGTCGTTGCGATTGTTGAGGGATTCTATGGGTGTTGAAAAAGTCTGCGTCTGAGCTGGAGGACAGGAAGCCGGAGTCAGAATTGAGAATTGGGCGGGGAACGGGGGCGCCAGATCAGTGCGCGAATGAAATGAGCGACCCGCTGGACGGCTGTCGACTTCCCACTCTGCCCTGCTTCCTCACATTCTCCCGCCCCACATCCACAGAACCGGTTCTGCGCCCGCCGGCAGACCGGTAGAGCGAGACGCCAACGGCGTCGTTTCATCCGCGAGCTTTGGGCAGCCGCCCAGGTGACAACTTCTGATCAGAACTGGGCATGCATTCGGGGCAGCGGGATAACCGGGGACGGTTGTTCCTACGAAGCTGGAGCATTATTCGGTTGGCTGCACGGATTGCCAGAGCCGCATCATGATCTCCAGATGCAGGTCCGAGTACATAGGCATCAGTCGCTCGAGCTCCCTCCAGTCCTTGTTTCTGGCGGCCTGCAGCAGTTCCTGCTCGCAGCGGCTCTCGACGAAGAAGAGTTCCTGCAGCGACTGGGCTTCGGAGAAGATCGACGGCGGGAGTTCTTTGAGTTCGACTACGTTGTTCATGGTTTTCCGGGCGTGTTGCGCGCCTATGCAATCTTTCGGCTGATTTTCTCCAGATCGTTAGGCCGGAAATCACAGAAACGCTGGCCTGCCGGAAAGTACTCGGTCGGCTCGTCGCACCATCCGGAACAATCCTCCTTCGTGCATTTTCGTCAACCCTTGTCGCTACAATCGTCCACGGCAGTTCAACTATGCAAGATCGGTATCCTCAAGAATCTGACTCCATTGATGATTTCTCGAACCAGTACATCGGAGTCCTGCTCGAGCTCTATTTCGTTCAGGAAGAGGACCGCCCCAGGAGTCCGCTCACCCGCTCTCGCGTCAAGTACTGGAAGAACATCGCGAGCAAGTTCGAGAAGCTCTTCCCCGAGCCGGCGCAACGCAAGAGCCGCTATCGCGCGCGCAAAGCGGAGACCATGGGCCTGACTGCCATCCAGGTTGCCATGGTTCGCTATGCCTGGTCTGCACATCTGGCCTTCGACGAGTCCTCGGACGATGTGCTCGGCCGCTGGAAGAACTATCTGATGCACTCCTTCCGCCCAAGGCGAGGCGAGGTGGTGTCGTACGAGTACTTCCGTGCCCGGCGCAACTTCGGAGAGCGCGTGCGGGAGATCCGTGAAGCCGGGCTTTGGCCGTGGGACTAGAGACGAAGCACAACCCCGTCGTGGGTCAGTCCGTCGGAGATCCCAGCACGCGGGATGCGGATGGTGCCGGCAGCGCGGGTTCCACCTCCAGATCTTCCGGAAGCGGCTGGCCCTTGGTCTCGGGAGCCCAAATCAGGGCGACCATCCCCAGCACGTAGATGAAGGACATCAGCAGTGCGGCTGTCCGGATTCCCAGACCCGTGCTCAAGTATCCAAGAAGGATAGGAGCCGGTGCGGCAAGATACCGCACCGTGTTGTAGCAAAAACCGACACCTGTACCCCTGAGCCGTGTGGGATAAAGCTCCGGAAAGTAGATCGAGTATCCCGCAAACACGGCCAGCTGGGCAAAGCCCATCATAGGAAGCATCCAATAGGCGTCCGCTGCAGAATGGAGGGAGTTGAACACGAAGATCGTCAGGCCCAGGCACAGGATGAATGAGAGAAGGAATGCGAGCCGCCGGCTGAAATAAGTCGCCACGAAAGTGAAGGCGAACATCCCCAGAAAGGAACCGACATCCTGCAGGGCGGTGGCCTTGGCCCGAACCTGATCGATCACGATTTGCGACTGTCCGGCCAGGGCCGTGGAAATCAACTCGGGCGAAAAGAAGCCGATGCCCCAAAGTCCGATCATGCCGGAGACACCGAGACACAACCCCACCAGGGTGTTGCGGCGCCACTTCGGCCTGCGGAACAGATCGATCGGTGAGCCGATGGGGCTGCTCCGCCCTTCGGCCGAGGCGGCCTTGGCCGATCTCCAGGCCTGCGGCTCCTTGAGGACACCGACGATGGGAATCACAAGGAGCGCCGGCAAAATCCCCACGAAGAAAAGTGAGCGCCAACCGGCATAGCCGAACAAGACGTCCGACGCTCCCGGCCGGATCCAGTAGCTGATCGTAGACCCCAGAATGTTGCCGGTCGCCGACAGGGCCTGCAACACCCCAAGGGCCATGGAACGGAACCCCGTCGGTACGCTTTCGGCAACCAGTGTCGTGGCCGCGCCGAACATTCCGCCGACGCCCAGCCCGACGAGGAAGCGGTAGATCGTGAAATCGACCCAGCCATGCGCCAGACCGGAGAGACCCGTGAAACCGGAGTAGACCAGAAGCGTGATGAGCATCGTCCGGACGCGGCCGAACTTGTCGCTCATGATCCCGAAGATGATGCCGCCGGTGGCCCAACCGACGATCAGCGCCGTCGTGGCATACCCGAGGTACTCCTTGATGGCCGCCTGGGCGGCGGCATCGCTGCCGAGCAACTGACGCAGCGCCGATTCCCGGGCCAGCACGAAGATCCGTTGATCCATGCAGTCGAACAGCCACCCGCAGGACGCCACGATGACGACAATCCAATGATAGGCGGTGACGCCTTCGAATATGCCGGTATTTTGAACTGAACCTTTCGGCTGCAACGCACGCGCCTCCGCAAAGCAATCAGCGCCGGATGGGACGATCACGACCGGCGTTCACACATGATCACACGGAGGGGTCGGAAAGTCGAACGGAGAAGATGTCGCCAGGCACCGCCTACTACTACTGAAGTGGTTTTATGAATATCTGATATTGACCTTTAAAGTGATGGGCGGGTAATCTAATTCGTGCATTGGGAGGTGAGGCATGAAACCAGTCAGGTTCTGCATCCTCAGTGCTTTCTTCTGTCTGACGGCAGCTTCGGCTCAGATCCCCTGCGAATATGGCTGTTCACCGAGCCGCCCGATGGACTATAGTTATCCCGTCTACTATCTGGGTTGCGACTGTCCCTGGTACTACGAGTGCGTTCCGGTGGGGACGTGTGACTACTGCATGTACGACGGAGTGGGCTACTGCTCCGGTTGGTGGTGTTGGACCTGTTACGGGATCACTTTCAACTGGCCGACGGGCTGTTGCGCGGGATCACCGGGCACCCGACTTGCAGCGAACGTTCCCAACCTTACCCTCCGATTTCCACAAAAGGAGGTCATATGAGAAGAACCACTCTATTGACGAGTCTCTTCTTGATGGCATCGGGCGTGGCGGGCCCGGCCCAGGACTCCGGACAGGAGGTTGCCGAGCTCGAGCTACCCTCAAACTCCCAGATCTCGCGAATCAAAATCTTTCCCGGACAGAAGATCTATGCCCTCTCCTATTCGACGGCCCGGCTCCTTGTTTTCGACGTCGCCGGCAATCCGGTGCGCACGATCGATCTTCAGGAAAACCGCCCGGTCGACGTCAAGTTCTACTTCTTCGACTTCTACGTGGACGCAGCCGGAAAAGCCTATGTGCTGGCTGTCTGGAGACCTCGTGGGAACGAGATTCGTTCCGGGGTGTTCGAGTACGGAGCCGACGGAGAATTCGTCCGGCTGGTGCCGTTCGACAAGCATGTGGACGGCAGGAGGCTGGTCGTCGACGCCGAAGGGAACCTGCTGGTTCTGGGACTGGACACGGACCTGTATTTCGGGCGGGCCGATCGGCTCGGCCTCGCGCACCGGTACGATTCGGAGGGACGATACCTCGGCGCATTTCTGACGCTCGACTGGGAGGACTATGCTCCTCCGGCTACGCCGAGCATCCAGGCGGCCTACCACACCCTGAGGCCCCTGGTCGATCGCCTGCCCCTCTCGATCGATGAGACCGGACGGGTGGCAACCGTTTTGCCGGGAACCACGACCGTGATGTTCTTTGGAGGGAAGACGCTCGCATCACGGTCCTCGGCCGAGCTGCCCGTGTCGCCGATCGCTCTGACCCAATTGCCTCCACCCGGGGGTCGATTCACAGGCGAGACGGAGCAAATCATCAAGCTCCAGGTCAACCGTGACCGGATCATCGCCGAGGTATCGGAAGATCGGCGATTCCAGGGTCCGCCGACCATCCACACCGGCCGGGCCCTCCAATTCTTCGAGCGCTCAGAATCGAATCGCCTTCTCCATGCGGAGCCCTCTACTCCAGAGTTCGGCACACTGGTCGAGCAAGTCGGTACGCCAACGGACGATATTTATTGTTTCAGTATCCGGCAGGGCCGACCCACGATTCTGCGGCGGTTGTCTCCCCGTAGATGGTGACACGCACGTATCGGCTTCCCAAGCACCTGCGAAAACAGGCTTTTTTCAGAGTCTGGCACCTCTCCCCAGAACGGGAAGCCGCCGGTCCCGTGACAACACCGGTTCTCCTCCCGGTTTGCACAACCGAGAATCATTCTCCAATGGACCGCCAGGGCTCATGGTCGGGCGCCGTCAACCGGAGACCCGAATGATCCCGAGGAGTCAGACTGACGGCATTCGCTCCACGAAATCCGGAATGCGAAAGCGCCGACACAGGGTACCCAGTTCGTCCGTCGCTCCCTTCCATCGCAGGTCTCCCAGTTCTTCTTCCAGAGGCACGTCCCGTCGCAGAGTCGCCAGGCGACGATAGAGCAGGACCTCTTCCCAATGTTCCCGGAGACTTCCGGACAGCCGTTCCAGTCCGCGCACCTGCACATCCCATTCGCCCGCATCTTCAGGAATCGCTTCCAGGTGACCATATCGCTTCAGCACCGCTGTTGCCGAGGACTTTCCCCACCCTGATATACCCGGAAATCCATCGGCCGAATCGCCGACCAGGGCCTGCCAGTCGGGCACTGACTCGGGGTCTACGCCGAACCTCTCCCGGGCCGCATCTTCGTCGATGATGCGATCCTTTCGTCGGTCGAGGGCTACGACCCTGCGGTCCTGAAGGCACTGCGAAAAGTCCTTGTCGGGCGAGCAGATGACGATTTGATCGATATCGGGATGGTCTCTCCAGCGGGCGGCGGCGGTCGCAATAGCGTCATCCGCCTCGAACTCCCGCATCGGCCAGACGACGAAGCCGAGTGCCCGCGTCGCCACTTCGGCCAGAGGAAACTGCTGCAGGAGCTCTCGGTCGACGCCTTCACTCGATTTATAGCCCGCATACAGCTCATTCCGAAAGGACTCGATCACGGAATCGAAGGCCACGGCGACATAGGAAACCTGCGTGTTTCGCAAGAACGCGACGAGACCCCTCATCAGTCCCACCACACCGCCGACTTCCTGATCGTCCCGCGATCGCCGTCTTGGCGCCGCAAAATAGCTCCGAAAGAGCTCGTAGGTTCCATCGAACAGATACAGCCTGTTGCCTTGCATTCGCCCCTTCTCTCGTTTCGTACGATTTCGTTCTTGCGGGTCAACCCCTCGTGTCTGCTATATCCTATGGTGCCATGGGGGCCCTCGTACCATGGACTTCTGCCTTTTTGTGCCTCACTTTGGGACTCGCTGCGGAGACGCTCGGCGTCCGCAAGAGTCTCAACGGTGAGAACGAGAGCGGACCCGCGGTCATACGTCTGCTCCAGCATGTCTCTCTTTCGGCAATTACCGCCGTTTTGACAACTTCCCCCGGAGCTCAGGGGACTTCTGGAGCCGGCCCGTCCGGCTGGCACCTGGTCTGGCACGATGAGTTCGACGGAGACGGGGTGGATACCTCGAAGTGGATTTGCCAAATCGGCACCGGTCCTCCCGAGGGTCCGGTGGACTGGGGGAACGGCGAGCTCGAGTACTATCGACAAGAGAATGCCGTCATCCACGACGGTGCGCTGCATATCATCGCCAAGCGAGAGGATTACGGCGGCAAGGCTTATACTTCGGCCCGCCTGAGGACCAAGGGCAAAGGCGACTGGACCTATGGCCGTATCGAATTCCGGGCCAAACTGCCGACCGGCCAGGGCCTATGGCCGGCGCTCTGGATGATGCCGACCGACAGTGTTTACGGCAGTTGGGCAGCCAGCGGAGAGATCGACGTCATGGAGGCCAAGGGCCACATCCCGAATCAGGTCAGCGGCACGCTTCACTACGGAGGCTCGTTCCCCCGGAATGCCCACTCGGGGGGTTCTTACGTGTTCCCATCCGGGAATTACTCCGACAACTTCCACACTTATGCGCTGGAATGGGAGCCCGAGGAGATCCGCTGGTACGTCGACGGAGCCCACTACCTGACCAAGACGCAGTGGTACACGACAGGCGGCGAATCCCCGGCGCCGTTCGACCAGGATTTCCACATCCTGATGAATTTGGCCGTGGGCGGCAACTACCTCAAGCCCAACAACGACCCGTCTCAGACCCGGTTTCCCAAGGAACTGGTGATCGACTACGTCCGCGTCTATCAACGCCCGAGGGAGTAACGGACAATTCGAGATTGGGGGGTCGATTTGAAACTCGGACCTCAAGGTGGCGTTCGGGATTTGGAATTTGGGGCCCTCGGGGCCTGGGCCCCGGCAGGGGCCGGATTCTTCCAGTCCGGGACCCAGCCGTCTTCGGCGCGGCCCCGGGTTCGTCTCGATTTGGGGGCCCCGGGGAAGGGCGCGATTCAGTCACCGACGTCGTACCGTTTCGGGCCGTCGGCCTCGCGGACCCCGGCTTGGATTGGGTTCCGTTCATCGATTGCGCCCCTCCCGGGGTTTGTCTGCTCCTCCTGCCGTCCAATCCCGGGTTCGCGCTATCGCTTGACCCCGGGCTAACAGATCGCGCCCCTACCGGGGCTCTCAAATCCGAAATCGAAAATCGAGAATTGGGTTAGACTGCCTCTATGCTCGCCGCCACCTGGAATGTCAATGGGCTTCGGGCCCGCTTCGATTTCGTCCTGCACTGGCTGCGCAGCCGTCGCCCCGATATCGTCATGCTCCAGGAGCTGAAGCTGACCGATGACCAGTTTCCCTACGCGGAGTTGGAGGCCGAGGGATACTTTGCCGGGGTGCACGGACAGAAGGCCTGGAACGGCGTCGCCATCCTGTCTCGTGAACAGCCGCAGGTCATACAAGCCGGCCTACCGGGTCAGGAACCCATGGGATCGCGCCTGGTCGCTTGCAGCGTCGGCAACATCAAATGTTTCTCCGTGTACATTCCCAACGGTAAGTCCCTCGACCATCCTGACTTCGAACGCAAGTTGGAATGGATCGGTCGGCTGCGCAGCTTTCTCGCGGACTGCTGCGATCCTCGTGAGTCCATTCTGGTGTCCGGAGACTTGAATCTCTGCCCGACTTCTCTCGACACCTGGAACGAAGAAGCCTTCGAGGGCACCATCTTTCACACGGAGAGCGAACGTGGCCTGTTCATGGAATTGACCGCTTGGGGCCTCGAAGATCTGTACCGCCGACTGCACCCGGATGAACGGGCCTTTTCCTGGTGGGATTACCGCGCTGGCGCGTTTCACAAGAACCAGGGGCTCCGTATTGATTTCGTTCTAGCCACTGCTCCATTGGCTCAGCGGGCCGTTCGAGTCGAAATCGACCGCGACTATAGAAAGAAGAAGGACGGGCTGACACCCTCGGACCACGCTCCGGTCCTGGCGGAGTTCAGAGACTGAGGGTCGGCACTTCTGCGAATGCCCTGGATTCGCGAACCCGGGGAGCGAGACCTCGTTCGCGGCTCGCCTCCCCAAGGCTGCGGAGGCCGAAACCGGCATCTCGCTGGAAGGGTTTGGCAGCCGGGCCCTGGAAGAGTAGAATGGCATACTTCCGCCGACCGACTCGGCGGGGCTGGCCTTCCGAAGGGGAAGGCTCGAGTGATCCTCTGTATAATGGGGAACTGTAATGAGCGGAGTTCTCAAGAAGAAGAGAAAGCGTCGTGGAAAGCTTCGCAGGAAGCGGCGCCATCGTATCAGAAAGAATTCCCACGCCAAGTAGTGGCTGTCTTGCGTGACCGGCGCGGTCTTCTCCGGCCTCCCATCTCTCGGTAGTTCTCGAGGGCTGGACGTCCCACGATCGCATGTCTCCAGCCACCTTCAGGGGATTGGTCTGCCCGTACCTTCCGGTCAGATCGAAGGTTGAGGTGTGTCCGCCGTACGCCAGGGCGGGTTCCGAGGTTCCAGTCCCGCTTTGCGGGACGGCACTGGCGTTGCCAAGATGTCAGATCCCACGGGTCCAATCCCCGGCACGGTGGTTCAGTGCCTCCCATCTCGTCCCGCGAGGCCGGACTCGGAACCTTGAGATCTCAGAATCGCTAATCCCCGACCGCATTCAAACAAGCTGGAATCGTATTCCACTCTCGGAACTCGGAACGCTCTACCGCAGACTGTCCTCGAACTCCACGATATCTTCTTCATTCCCCAGCAGGACCATCCGATCACCTTTGAGAATGATGGTCTCCGGAGCCGGATTGACCAGCCGGTCCCCTTTCCGGAAGATCCCGATCGCAGTGACTCCATACTCGCTGCGAAGGGAGAGGTCTGCAAGAGAATGCCCGGCGAACTTGTCCGGCGCATCGACTTCGATGATTCCGAAGTTCCTGTGGAGTTGAAGGTAATCCACGATGCTCGGCTTCGTGATGCTCATGGCAAGGTTCTCAGCCACCTCGCGCTCGGGTTGCAGCACGCGCGTAGCCCCGATCATGCGCAGGATTTCGGCGTGCTCTTCGGAGATTGCTTTCGAGTAGATCTTCTTGACGTTGAGTTCCTTGAGGTGGTGCGTGATCAAGATGCTCTTCTCCATCGATTCACCCACGCTGACCACGGCCACCTCGGCCGAGTCAATCCCAAGTTCTCTCAGCAACTCCCGATTGGTCGCGTCACCGACGACGGCCCGCGCCACCATGGGGCCGATACGTTGAATCTTGTCCCGGTCGATGTCGATGGCGGTCACGTGGGACTTGCCTTCGAGCTTCGCTGCAAGGTAGAAGCCGAAATTGCCCAGGCCGATGATGAAGATGTTTCTCATAACACTTTACCCAACCATTACGTTCTCCCGGTAATACTCGTACTGAGCCCGGTGCGTGTGCCGGCGCGCGATCGCGACGCTGATCGCCAGCGGACCGATCCGACCGACGAGCATCAGGATGATGATCTGGACTTTCCCCCAAAAAGTCAGGTGAGGCGTGATTCCGGCGGAAAGACCGACGGTTCCGAATGCCGAGGTCGCTTCGAACGCCAGTTCCAGGGAACGATGCCCCTCCACCGTATGCGGTATCCAGCCGCCCTCCGTCCACTGCAGCAGAAAGTAGAACAGAAACAACACAGAGATCGAAATCAGGACGATGGCCACCATACTGCTGACAATCTTCGCCGGAATCGTACGACGCCAGATGTTCGTGGAGTCTTGCCCCTGAATCCTGCTGATGGCAGTCGCGATGAGTATGGCGAAGGTGGTCGTCTTCACTCCGCCGGCCGTCGAACCGGGACTGCCGCCGACCCACATCAGGAACATGATCAGAACCATCGACGAGTTCGTCAGAATCGAGAAGTGGACGGTGTTGAAACCCGCCGTCCGGGACGTGACGGACTGAAACAGAGCAATGATGACCCGCTCCCACCAACTGTATCCGGTCAGCGCGTTTCGCCATTCGAAAAGAAGGAACAGGGCAGCTCCCGAAACGATCAGAATGGCACTCACCGTCAGGGCCAGACGTGAGTGCAGTGAGAGCTGCTTCCGATAGCGAATCCAACGCTCGACGTCGTGAATCACCAGAAAGCCGATCCCACCCAGGAAGATCAGGCCGATCACAACGAAATTGACCAGAACATCGGCCTTGTAGTCCATCAGGCTATTGTGAAAGAGGGAGAAGCCCGCGTTGCAGAAGGCCGACACCGAGTGAAAAACGGATAGTTTCGCCGCTTCGACGGGTGGGAATTCGGTATGCCAACGGCTGAAGAGCAGAATCGATCCGGCGCCTTCGAAGGCGAAGGTAAAGAACAGAATTCGCCTCACCACTGACGCGAAACTTGCAGGGTCGATCGACGAGTGAGTTTGACGCACGACTTCGCCCTGACGCAGGGGCATCCGCTTGCCCAGGAGGATGGCGAAGAACGTGGAGATCGTGATGATCCCAAGCCCGCCCAACTGAATGAGAATCAGGATCACGCTCTGGCCGAACCCCGTATAGTAGGTTCCCGTGTCGACGACCGTGAGGCCTGTGACACAGACGGCCGAGGTGGCGGTAAACAGCGCGTCGATCACGGGTATCCGACCGTGCGCCGTTGCTGCCGGAATCAGAAGCAGCGCGGCACCGATCAGACTCAAACCGAGAAAGCTGTAGATGATCAGCCACTCGCTCTTGAGTCGACCAAACCGATACGCGAGTAGAGCATTCAACGTTAGTGCGCGACGAGCGGTCTTTTGCATTGTCGAGATCGAGAGATCCGGTCGTTCTGCGGTCATGAACCGCGGGCCCGGATTCCCCATACGCCCACGACGAGGATAAGATGGTCCCCACCCGCGAGACAACTGTATAACTGAATTTCGCGAGCCCGAAGGCTCCCGCATGTGAAGGGGGGACCTGACGGACAGGAAGGCAGGAAGATGACAAGGAGGGTGTTCGCTTGAAGTATCGACGACTCGGAAGGACTGGTTGGGAAGTCTCGGAAGTGGGATTTGGAGCGTGGGCGATCGGAGGTGATTGGGGCCAGGTGTCGGAGGCCGACGCGATGGAGGCGCTGCACGCTGCAGTAGACTCTGGAGTGACGTTCATCGATACGGCGGATGTCTATGGCGACGGACGCAGCGAGCGGCTGATCGCTCGGCTTCTGAGCGAGCGTTCGGAGCGCATCTATGTCGCCACCAAGGCGGGGCGACGGCTCAATCCCCACACGGTCGAAGGCTACAGCCGCGCCAATCTTTCGGCCTTCGTGGAGCGAAGCCTCCGCAACCTGGGTGTCGAGGCTCTGGACCTGCTTCAGCTCCATTGCCCTCCCACCGATCTTTACTACATACCCGAGACCTTCGATATCCTCGATGACCTCCAAAAGGACGGCAAAATCCGATACTACGGTGTGAGTGTCGAGAGGGTCGAGGAAGCCCTGAAGGCGATCGAGTATCCGGGCGTTCAAACTGTTCAGATCATTTTCAACATCTTCCGGCAACGGCCCATGGAGACTTTCTTTCCCCTCGCTCGAGAGAGAGAAGTGGGAATCCTGGCACGCGTTCCTCTGGCCAGTGGACTGCTGAGTGGAAGGATGAGCCGGCAGACGACTTTCCCGCCCGACGATCATCGCAACTACAACCGCCAGGGAGGGGCTTTCGATGTCGGAGAGACATTTGCCGGTGTGCCCTTCGAAGTCGGGCTCGAGGCGGTGGAGAGACTGCGAGCCATTGCACCGGGCGACTTACCGATGGCTCAGCTTGCACTGCGCTGGATTCTGATGTCGGATGCCGTCAGCTCGGTGATTCCCAGCGCGAAGAACCGGACTCAGGCCGAACAGAATGCCCTGGCCTCGCAGGTCGATCCGATTGGCGAAGACACGATGAGGAAGATTCGGACAATCTACGATTCGGAGATCCGCCCCTGGGTGCACCAGCGCTGGTAGGGACTCAGAGCCTTTCCAGTGCCTGCGCCACGTGGGAAGTACCGTTGGTCGCGATCCGCCCCGTGCCGTTCGTTCCGTTCATCAGCGCAGTGGCGATCTGCTGCATCGATTCGAAGGCCCCGGCGATGCCGTTACGGCTGACGAGTGGAACCATTCGGGAGACCATGGCCTGAATCTGCGGATCGTAGAGCACGCTTCCCAGATCACGAACCTGGACCATCAGATAGCGATCTGCCACTTGCTGGAGGATACGGGAGGTGTTCTGTTCTCGCGGCTCGCGGACCTGGTTCACGATGACGGCTGGACGAATCTTCCGGGTCTCTTCGCTGAGCGTGTTCAACAAATCCGGGTCGGCTTCTTCGGACAATCGGTCGTAGAGTCCCCGTACCGTCCGGATGTTGAACGAATTCCTCGGATCCATCGCCGACCGGATGAGACTCTTCCATTCGGGATACTCCCGAACCAGCTGGGTCAGCCGCCGGTACACCGCATTGCGGAGGAAGCCGTACGCGTTGTAGATCGAGACCGGCTCCGAGGTTGTCACTATGACCTGGAGATCCGCCAGGAGGAAGAAGTCGAGCACGTCGAAGGATGTCCCCGCGCCAAGGTCCAGGATCAGGTAGTCTGCATCGATCTCGGCAAGTTTCCGTACGATCTTGAGTTTCTGAGCGAAAACCGGATTGGCTGCCGAGAGGATTTCGCTGGCTCCACAGACAACCCGCAACTGCTCTACCTGAGTCGAGATGGCAATATCTTCGAAAGAGTCCGTCTTGCGCAGAATCAGGTCGTGAATCGATGCCGGCGGGTCCTTGATCCCGAGCAGCGTATGGATGTTGGCACCTCCAAGATCCAGGTCGACCAGAACCGTCGACTTCCCAAATCGTGCCAGCCACTGTCCGAGCAGAATACTGACGACGCTCTTGCCAACGCCGCCCTTACCGCCGCCTATCGCGATCATGGTGGGAGATGCGCTCATGTTTCGTTCTCCTTTCCCAGCTCTTCTCTCAACTCGAGGGAGGTCTGGGTTCCGCAACCAGCAACTCCCACAGGTTACTGATCCTGCTGAGTTCGCTCTCGTCGTGCTGGCACAGCTGTCCCAGCGTCTTCCGGTCGGCCACTGACAGGTCGGTGAACTGAATGCCCAGCCTCACGACATCGTCCTTTTCCCTTCCCCAGGCCACCTGCCCAAGGACTTTCAAGCCATCCTCATCCGGTTGGGTCCACTCGAGATGGAGCTTGACCTTCCTGCCGACCAGTTGCTGCAGGGGAATGCCCGTCACCCGATCGTCCAGAACGACACAGATTCCGCTCTCGGAAAGATCGTTGCTGAAGCCTTCCCGGATCACTTTCATCCGCGATCTGTCACCGCTTGCGAAGCCTGGCATGCCGGAGATCTCGGCGAAGATGGTGAGGTGGACCCGAACCGATACCTCGAATCGGGGGTGGTTCCGGCGCTCTTCCGGGGACTGCCCAAGCATTGAAGGAGACGCCGGCCCTTGATGCCTTATCGTTTCCTCCGGCTCGGGAGAGGATGGCCCGGGTTTCGGAGTCGAGAAGTCTTCGTCATTCACGGCCGAGTCCTCCGCCGCTTCTTCCGTGCGAGCAGTGCATCGAGCCGTCCGTGCATCAACTCGCTCTTTCGGTGAGAAAGCTGGACGATTCTATAGAGAAGATTCATCCTTTCGTCCATTTCAAGGATGATTCCGGCCAACTGGCCAACCTGATCACTGAGCGTCGCTATTCTTTTTTTCAGATCCTCAGGGCGCATGTCCCCGGCGGGAGCTGTGCTCTCAGTCCGGGAGGCCCGAATCAGCGCCTCGAGGTCGTCCTTTTCTTCAGCAGAGAGTCCCAGACCGAGCGCTTCTTCGAATTCATCCACCACGTCACGCTCCCCGTTCCAGCCTGCTGAGGCTCTCATAACGTTTCATTTCGGCATGAATGCTGGCGTCCAGCAGAGCCAGATCACGAGTGATCTGCTCGCGCGCCCGGGCCCGCACATGTCTCCACGCCCGTTCTCGGAGGAGAAAGAGGATGAAGACGGCCAGGAGCGCCAGAGACAGAAGCCCCAAGACCAATCCGAGTGCCGGAACATAGTGCGGCCCGGCCGAGGATTGAAGCATCCACGCTTCCGTCGCAGGTGTTTGGTACATCGGGACTTCCCCCACGGGACGACGGCCACAATCCGAGAAACGAGTCCACTACGAGTATCGGCAAATCGAAGGAGAAACTGTAGTGACAGCCATCACCGCGGGAGCTGCCGACAGGCAGAGACACGTCACCCGAGGGAAAGACCCCGTGAGGTCAGCCTGTCTTCCAGAGGCCCTCGTTCTTGGAGAATAGGTCGGAGATAGCCGCATCTCCGACAGCCGACTCTTCGGCTCCCTGTCCAACCCCTCTACTTCTCTTTGAAGCCGGAGGGAATGTCGACCGCATCCGACGAAACATTCGTTGAGGCCGACAGCAGTTCATTGGTCATCGTCATGACCGTTGACCTGCCGGGTTTCTGGTCTTCCTGGCCCTCGGACTTCTTCTTCCCGAACTGCTTGCCCAGACCGCCAAACAGCCCACCCAGCGATTTCGGAGATTCTTCCTCCGGCTGGTTCTGAGACTCCATTTGCTCCTTGCCCGCCACGTTCTCGATCGTCATCGACGTGAGGACAGGGGTGCCACTCATGTCGACCTCTTCCGACTGGTACTTCGCCATGGCCTGCTGCATCGCCGGGTACATGCCGGATAGGACCGCGAATTGCTCCGGAGAAGAACCGACAAAGGGGCTGGAGATCTTTTCGGCGTAACGGCGATTGAAGTCTTGGATCTCATCCATGCCGGAGAGGGTCTTGGTCAGCCAAAGGTGGGTCGTCATCACCATTCCGCCGCCCTCTTCGAGAGTCTTCCCCTTCTTTCGAGTCGTGATCGTCATGACGACTTCGCGCGTATCGTAGCCATTGATCTGCCTGGTCTGCCCGGTCTCTTGAGTATCGAGATCCACTTCGTACTGGTTCTCATCGGACGCGTTTCCTTTTTGCGCCTCACTCTCCTCGGGCTGCGACATCGACTTCATCTGTTCGGCGGCCTTCTTCATCTGCTCCCGCATTTCGTCGAAGGTGGTCACGGTATACCTCTTTTTGCGCCAGTCGACTTGATAAACCTTCTCCTGATCGAGATCGATGATCTGGCCCTGATCTCCCGTCCGGCTCAGCTTGCGATTTCCGACCACGGCTTCGGTCGTGACCAGACCCTCCTTGGCTGCCCTGCCCCCGAACATGCCCATCATCTTTCCCATGAACCCGGTGAACTTGATCTGGCTTTTCTGCTGCACCTGCACGTCGGCACGAACAGCGGAAAGTTGGAGGCTCAGAAACAGGGAAATGAACAAAAGCTTCGCTATTCTCATCGGTCGCATCCACCTTTCTGGATCATCACATACCCTCGCGAAACGAGGTTCCTAACCGTCGAAACGGTCCTCATGATTCATGTAAACGCTCTATTTTCGGTCACACCGGCGGGCATCACAAGTGCTCCAGGGCCAGATGCGCTTCCTCGCGAGCAAACCGCCAAAGGCTCTGCGGCTTTGTGCGAGATCGAGTTGCCGAGGCCACGCGCTGCTGCCGAGCGTCAAACCAAATCGGGGCTGAGACCATTTGGGCAACACGCTCTCTCGGAACTCGAAACTCGGAACTCGGAACGCTCAACCCCGTCTCCCGTATTCGCGGTCACCCGCGACCGCCGTGCATTGTCACCTCGCTTGCCTTCTGCAGGGCTCCGTTCTGTGAGGTCCGCACCAGTCGACCCGGGTCGAATCCCTGAGCGCGTATGCGATCAATCAACATGTCGTAGACGGCCGGGTCGAGTTGCGGCTGACGAGAGAGAATCCACAGGTACTTCCGATCGGGAGTCCCGACCACTACCCATTGATAGTCGGAATCCAACTCCAGAATCCAGTAATCTCCCCAGACGAAGGGCAGAAAGCTGAGAAAGCCAGGGGCAAACCGAACCTTGAGTCGTGCCCCGCCTGAGCCAGCCTCTACTCGGGCAACCCCCTCCGCCTCCTTCAACTCGCCACTGCTGCTCCGGCAGCTGTTGACGACTCTCAAACGGCCAGGTTTTTCCATCTCATAGGTCGCGGTGACGTCTCCCGCACAGGAGCTTTGAAATCGGTTGGGATAGCGCGCGATCTCGTACCATTTCGCCAGGTATCGGGACAAGTCCACCTGTGCGACAGTCCGCGGACGCTCTCCCCGGGCAGCCATGACCGATGGTATGAAGAAACCGCAAGCCAGCGTCAACAACACCGCTTTCCAAATCATGAATCGTTCCTCCAACCGTTGTGCTTTGTTCAAAGTCTCTCAACAGACAGGATGAAGGCCTATTGAGGTCGGTTTCGTCCTATTGTTCCTTAACCGAATGCCGATCAGTACGATGGAGAAGGCGTGATATGGCACAGACACTGGCAGAGGAACTGGTCCTGATCCGCCTGTTGTCCGCTCAAATTGACGAGTTCAGACAAAGGATTGCGGATGGCCGCGACCACGGAGAGCTTCCCGGGTCGTTGCCGGAACTGGCTTTCGACGGAGTCCTGTCATGGCTGGCCGGCCATTCCGAGATGGAATGGAGACTGCAAGCCTGGGTCGATGAAACAGAAGTCGGACACCTCAAAGATGCTGGAGTCTGGCCTTGGGGAATGAATCACCGGGTCGATCGTTCACTGAGATCGACCTCCGTGCTCGGACTGGTTCGCTGACGACCATCCATGCCGTTGCGGGGAACGAAGGCGCCGGAACGCTGGAGACCGCCTGACATCAGAGGTCCAAACCGAACGACGGCTCATCGATACTTCCCTCAATCTTGATGGGAACCACAGCTCCCGCACCGTCCTTCTTGAAGAAAGGGTCGACGAGCTTCAGGAAGAAAGACTTGATCCCGCCCGTTGCCTGAGACAGGGTTGCATCCATCCGGAGCTTGCCTCGAAAATCGAGCTTTCCGTCTTGGAGATTGCTGCTTCCGTTCAGCAGAACGGTGGCCCCGGGCACTCTGAATGACAGATCCGTGAAGCGTGCGACCCCCTTCTTCAAAGAGAACTTGGACGTCATATTGGAGGCAATCCTCTTCGGATCGCCCTTCTCTTTGTCCGGGCGACCGCGTGCTCTCCAACTCAGATCCTCCAACTTGCTCTGAGTCTCCTGGCTGGTAAACTCCGCCGATCGAATCGAGAAGTCGCCGTTCAACTCCAGCCGTTTGACCACGTCTTGTGAGCCGGGCGGAAGTACGAACCGGGTGTCGATCGTGACCAGACCTTTGACGGGGGGTGAGGTCGGTCGTAGAACCAGAAACAGAAGATCCTGAACGGGACAGTCTCGAATACTGACCTGCAGTCGGATCGACTTGCCGCTCTCTCCCTTCTCCTTTGCGACGCTACCCCGGGCGAGGATATCGGCATCAAGGAAATGTGCCCGCACCGGGTCCAGTTCAGTGTCGCCGTTGGTTCCATCGACAACGGCATGGAATTCCGTAGTGAGGTCTACGGGATGACCGCCGACCGCGACCGTGAAGTCCGGCGTCTCGGTCGTACCGCGGACTTCGATCCTGGAGAGTTCTCCCTGGTACTCCCCTTCCGAGGACAATTGCCCGGCGATACCTCCAAAAACCGAAAGATCAGCGTTCGAGAATGTGTATTTCCCGGAGACGGGGGTCCCACCGGGATCGTCTTTGTTCCAAGGTCCAAACTGCCCGCTGGACTCGATCAAACCGGGGGGTTTGGCGTTGATCAACTGGGTGTCAAACACCATGGGTCTTAAGAGACCTACCGAGTGCAGACTCAGTTTCTTCATGTCCCACTCGAGGGGGTCCGCATCCGGATTCCTGGGGTAGATTCGCAGCACCGTACCGTCGGCGTCGACCTTTTTTAGAATGAACTGATATCCGACCTCTCCCGTCTCGCGGTTCTTCGCTTCTTTCCGCCGCGAATTCGAAACTCCTTCAGTCCGGTTCGAGATCTCTATGTCCAACCCTTCCAGACGGACATAGCGGACTCGCGGAGGGTCTTGCAGGAGCCCGAGCAATCCGAAATCGGCGGTCAGCCGCTTGGCTGATATCGACAGCTGACTGGGTCCGTCTGCCGGCTTTCGAACTTTGAAACCCTCGACGACGATTTCAGGAGAGGGATACACGGAGAAGGTAAACTCGCCCACCTCGACCTTGCCGCCAAACCGATTCTCGATCCGCTGCTCGACGTCGTCTCGGACCTGCCGAACCAGCCAGGGTCGACCGACCGTGAGCATGCCAGCGGCCACAAGCAGGAGGATGAGGAGCCCACCTGCGATCCACCCCAGAATACGCGGGATTCGATGCGAGGAAGGGCGTCTCACTGAAGGCCATTATAGTCTTCTTCGACCGGCCAAACGGCGCAGCCCACTCGGCCGCCACGGCAGGATCCTCACGGCCCGGGCCGGCACGGGGCAGACTCGGCTCCAGGCGAGGGTCATACCAGGTAACCCGGCGCCTTTTCACTGAGATAGGCTCTTCCGAAGCGTCTTGACGAGGGGTAGTACTCCGCCCCGAACTGAACCTTCCCCGCGACGTCCTCGCCTGCGACGTCGGCGATAAAGGCGAGAATCAGATCGATTCCCGCCGACACGCCTGCCGCCGTCCAGACGTTGCCGTCTTTGACAAAACGCTCTTCGAGTACCCTGACGTTCTCGAGGGATCGAAGGCGATCGAGAGAACGCCAATGCGTCGTTGCTGCACGTCCGGCCAGGAGCCCCGCCCGGTGAAGGAGGAAGGCCCCTGTGCATACGGAGAGAATGGATCTGCAATGGCGCGCCTGGTTGGCAACGAACCCGATGGCGGCCTCGTTGTCGACTTCCCTCCGCGTCCCTTCACCTCCCGGGATCAGCAGATAGTCCAGAGGGGGACACTGTTCGAAATCGACATGCGGATTGAGGGACAGACCGTTCGTGCAGACAACGGGCTCCAGATGTTCGGCCACGATCACGGCTTCCGGACCGCCCAGGCGGCGCCACATTCCGGCCATTTCCCAGGGTCCGATCAGATCAAGTTCTTCCAATCCGTGGAAAGCTAGAAAACCGAAGGTCATTGAGGCCTCCTTCCTCCTCTCAGGGCTTCACCAAACACGGCCTGATTCCGATCGACGCGGTCGTCTCCGAATGTAGCGCAACGCTGGCGAGAAGCATAGAGCGACCGGTCATAGTGGGCCCTCGTCCACGGATCCCTGGAGACCCCCAACGTCTTTCTGGTAAAATCAATCTCAAATGGATTCGACCGGGGACATCGAACCGTTCTCGAACCGGATCATCTGCGAAGTCGGTGAGTTCCTACCATTTTAAGAAGGGGGGCCTTCACGTCGTGAAGAGCAGCGCGGCAAGCCGTGCGCCATTGACGATTGCTTCGGCCAAGCTGCCGGAGAAAGTGCGTAGGCTGCTCGAGGCGGCTATCTGGGACCCGGCGACGACCAGCCCGAAACTGAGGGAAGTTCTTTTCTTGCGGGCGGCCGGACTCTCACTCGAAGTCGACGTCCGTGAGCCCCCGGAACAGCTCAGGAAGTACTCGGACAAGGTGGCACTCTGGGCCTATAAAGTACTCGACGACGAGGTCGAAGACCTCCGAATGGCCGGGTACTCCGACGATCAGATTTTCGAGATGACCATATGCTCGGCATTGGGAGCGGGTGCGGCGCGCTTCGAGTCCGGTCTTAGAGCACTGGAAGAGGCATTGAAGAGTGAGGATTGAAATTATCGGCCGGCTGAGTTGGGTCCAACGCATCTGTCTGGCTTTCTGGAAAGCGATCGTCGGCGACGTGGCGGGCCCGATGCTCGTCGTTTCTTACCGCAAGGACTACTTCGGAAATTACTGGGCGGCCTGCATGCAGGAGGGAATGCGCACGCTGCACCAATGGACAAAGGGCGAGATCGAGCTCTTCGCCGCGTTTACCTCCAAGGTCAACTCCTGCACCTACTGAACATCCGCCCACGCCGCAGTTGCGGTGCGAGGGATGGATCCGAAACTGGTCAGGGCGATACTGACGGACTGGCGAACGGCCCCGGTTTCGGACCGGTTGCGGGCTGCGCTCCGTTTCCTCGAAAAGACGACTCTTCGACCGGCTGAGATCGCTGCCGAGGATGCCCGGGAACTGCTGGCGGCGGGAGTATCGGCCGAGGGAGCCCGGGAGCTCCTGTATGTTTGCTTCCTCTTCAACGTCCTCGACCGACTTGCCGACGCACTCGATTTCGATCTTCCGACCGAGAAGGGTAACGCCCGAATCGGCCTCTTGGCCTACCGTCTCGGCTACGGAATTGCCAAGCTGCCGGGTTAACTCGGGTTTTTCCCCGGGAAACGGAACTCATCTTCAGCTTGACACACTAAGAGTCTAGTACTAATCTATTAGAATAGATGAATGACGCGACGGGGCGCTTGACGGAAGGTGAACTCGAAATCATGCAGGTCATTTGGGGGTTGAAGGCCTGCACGGTGCGGGAGGTGTACGAAACCCTGCGAGAACGGAGACAGGTGGCCTATACCACCGTCATGACGATGATGAAGATCCTCGAGGAAAAGGGCCATCTGACCCGCGAACGGCAGAATCGGGCCTATCTGTATCGGCCCTCGCAGCCGAAGAGCCGTGTCATCTCCAGGCTGGTCAATGATTTCGTCGCCAGTGTCTTCGAGGGTTCGGCGAAGCCGCTGGTGCTCAATCTCGTTCGTGAAAAGAAGCTCTCGGACGAGGATCTCGAGGAGATTTCCCGTATCATCAGAGAGCAGGGACAGGAATGAGCCTCAGCGGAATCGCCGGCGATCTTGTGACCTACTTCCTCCAGCTCGCCCTGGTTCTTGGGATCGCACTTCCCCTCCCAAGATTGTTCGGGCTGAGAAACCCGAGGCTGAAGCTTGCATTCTTCCAGCTGCTTCTGGCCATAGCTTTACTCCTTCCGATGGCAGGTTTGGTACCCGTCGCTCATCCACGGATTGGAGTGGTACCCGAACTTCAAATTGGATCGATCATCGTGGACTCAACGACGAGTCCCTCGAATTCATTGCTTGTCGCTATCCTTGTCTGGATCGTCGCGACAGTCGCTTTGATTCGGCTGTCGAAGCTTTTTGGTGGTTTGGTCGGGCTGAGACTCCTGTATCGGAATTCCGAGCCTCTCCTCTTCCAGCCGCACCTGGTTCAGCACTTCCAGAACGGGTTCTCTCGCTCCGTGACGATCCGTCTGACGGATCGTCTGAAATCCCCGGCCTCGTTCGGCTGGTGGAAACCCGTCATTTTGCTCCCCAGGGAGTTCATGCAGCTGGATCAGGAACACCAGGAAGCCATTGTCTGTCATGAGATGCTCCATCTCAGGAGAAATGATTGGCCCGTCGCCCTGTTCGAACAGGCCGTCCGGTCGATTCTATGGTTCCACCCCCTCGTACCGGCATTGCTGAATCGAATCCATCTCGCTCGGGAGCAGGTCGTGGATCGTGAAGTCATCCGACTCACGGGACGCCGTCGAGCCTATCTGGAAACGTTGCGGCATGCAGCAGAGACCTTCCGTCAGGCCTCCGTCGCACCCACAATCCCATTCGCGCGAGCGAGCCACTTGAGAGATCGAGTGGCGATGCTCACCCAGGAGGTCTGTATGAGTACATCGCGTCAGTTGGTCACGTATCTGGTCCTGAGTCTGAGCACGGTGTCCCTCTCGGTTGCGACGCTTGTTGCCTTCCCGACCGCGTCGCTTCGGTCGTCGGTGGTACCGTCCGGCCCGTCGGAACTGCTGTCGGTGGCGGCAGGCGGGAGCCCGGTCAGTGCATCGTCGTCAAAGGAGGCGCAAAAGCAGAAAGAAGAGAAGAAAGGCGGCATCCTACTTGCAGAAGACATGGAGACTCCGCCGCGTCTGATCAAGAAAGTCGCTCCCGTCTACCCCGAGGAGGCCAAGGAGAAAGGGATCAGCGGTCAGGTGGTCACCCTGGTCACAGTCAACAAAGAGGGCAAGGTGATCGACGCGAACGTTCAGGAATCGCCCGACGAACTGCTCAGTCACGCCGCGGTAGAGGCAATTCGGCAATGGGAATGGGAACCGGTCATCAAAGACGGACAACCTGTTCCCTTCAAGGTTTCGGTCACCGTGAATTTCGCGCTCAAGTGACGGAGATTCCTTCCCCATCGCCTCAAAGCGTACACTAACGGTAACTCTTTGAGGATGATGGGATGGCGGGATTGATCATGGGAGCAGTTCTGGGGTTCGTCTCGGGAATTGCTCCCGGCCCGTTCACGACCCTCGTCGCCGTGACGTCTCTGGAGGATGGCTTGGCGGCGGCATTCAGACTGGCCTTTATCCCTCTGATCACCGACGGGCCGGCACTGGTGGTAGCGGTCGTATTCCTCACGCAGGTTCCACGAGGTGCACTCCAGTGGGTCGGCTTCATCGGCGGCATGCTGATCATATACCTCGGTTATCGCATCATTCGAAAGGCCGGCGAACCTGGGTCGCTGTCCCGCAAGAGCCCCGCTCTGTCCACCCACTTCTGGGGAATAGCGTTTGCTCTGATCCTTTCCCCATCTCCCTGGATCTTCTGGATGCTGCTGGGAGGGCCATTGCTTCTTCACCAGTGGCAGCAGGGAATCGTCTCCGCCGGCATGTTTCTGGTCGGCTTCTTTTCCTTTCTGATCGGCAGCCAGATGTTGATCGCCTGGGGCGCCTCTTCGGGCCGTGGGCTCAACGTCAACGTACAGCACAGGCTGGTTAGGATAGGAGGCATCGCGCTCATCATTGCCGGAGCCGTCCTGAGTTGGACTTCTTATCGGGGGGATTTTGCGAGCCTGATCAGCCCACAGAGAACCGTGCAGCAGGCCATAGAATCCGAGATCGGATAGGCAGGTCGGCGCCGACTGCGATGGACCGTACCTGGTGTCCTCTCAATCTTCTTCAGATTGCCTCTCAGCTTTTCTCCGTCGATGCCGATATGCAGAGTGTGGGTTGTCGCCCGGGTTCGCGCGTTGTCTGCAGGAGAAACGGAAAACAATGCGACCAGACATCAAGAACCGACTGAGGAAGTGCCAAACGCTCCCGTCGCCTCCCGGAATCGTGGTGTCTCTCCTCAAGCTCGCCGACGACCCGGAGGTCACGGCGCAGCAACTGGCTGCATTGATCGAAAATGACCCAGCCCTGACCACTCGCGTTCTGAGCATCGTCAACTCCCCGGTCTTCGGCCTCCGCCGAGAAGTGACCTCGCTGCAACAGGCCGTCGCGTTCCTGGGAATCAGCGGCGTACGAACGGTTTCCCTCGGGTTTTCACTGGCGAAGGGATTGCTTCGTTCCGCCTGGAGGGACATTCGGGCCGAGAGGTCCTGGAAGCGAGCCGTCACGGCGGCGGCTGTTGCTCGGGATCTCGCCGTCCTTCTTCACCTGGTTCAGAAAGAGGAGGCCTTCCTGGGAGCTCTCCTTCAGGACATCGGAATTCTTGCGCTCCGTGAGGTTCTCAAAGACGAATATGAAGCGATCCTCTCCGCAACCGGTACGGAGCATTCGGCACTCGTTGCGGCGGAACAGGAGCAGATTGGCTGTGATCACGCCGAGGTGGGGGCATGGCTGCTCGGCCATTGGGGTCTGCCCGACCTGTTTCAAAGACTGGTGCGGCGCAGCCACGACTCTTCGATCGACCTCACGGAACCTGAAGGCTGTCCGTTGACCCACTGCGTGGCACTCTCCGGGTCGCTGGCCGACATCTGGCTGATGCCCACGAAGCCGAAGAACGGGGCTTTAGCCGTGGCTGAAGCGTGCAAGATCCTGGCCGTCGATCAAGAGGAGCTGGAAGCTGCCCTGAGCAAGACCGCACGTGCTCTGCCGGAGTTGATGCGCCTGTTCGAGGTCGATCTGGGGGCAGAAGATTTCGAAGGGATGCTTGATCGAGCTCGGCGGGCGGCGTGCTCCCTCAGTCTTCAGAGCATGGTCGCGGTCCGTGAAAAGGAGGCAGCCGTTGTCAGCTTGTCCGCCGAGGTCCTGCGCCTGCGTAGGGACTCGGAGCGCGACCCTTTGACCAGCGCCTACAACCGCCTTTTCATGGAAGAAGTCCTCGAAGACAACTTCCGCCAAGTCCTGCAGAGTGAGCTGGCTCTGAGTCTCTGTTTCTGCGATCTCGATTGCTTCAAGCTTGCCAACGACCGCCTCGGTCACCTGGCAGGGGACGGGATCCTGAAGCAAACGGCCGACATCATCTCCGGCCAACTGAGAAAGGGTGACTTCGTTTCCCGTTACGGCGGCGACGAGTTCGTGGTCCTTTTACTCGGCTGCCGCGACTCACAGACCGCCGCCGTTTGTGAACGAATCCGAAACGCCATCAGCACCGAACTCACCCGCTCCCTAGCGTACGCCGATCTCCCGATGACGGTCTCGATTGGATATGCCGTGCAGGATGGCCCGGACCCCTTCCGCAGCGCCCGGGAGCTGATTCACGCCGCCGACCAGGCTCTTCTCGAGGCCAAGAGACAGGGAAGGAACTGCGTTATCGCCTACTCCTCCGGCGAGGAAACCCAGTGGGGCGCAGGAGGATGCGCGTAGGCCATCCCGGCGCAGGTCCGGCTGGACCATGATCTCAGGCACCTCCACCTCTCCGCGACGAAATGCGGATGATCAGCACTCCGTTTTAGGTCTGGCGCAGATCCTGCTGCGAGAGCACGAGCCGGCCTGCTTGACTTCTCGATGACCCTCTGCCACTTTGTTGTGCGGTCTTCTATGGCACTCTTTTCACGCCATTTCAGTAGGAATCCGGACGCCTGGGGAAAGCACATGAGGATCGGTACCGTCGTTACTGCAATGTTTCTTTTGATCGGCGGCTCGGCGCGGGCTGGTCAGTCGGAGTCTTCTTCAACGCCTGTGACGCCGCTTCAATTGACCGACGTTTTCCAACTGGAATACGCGTCGGATCCCCAAATCTCCCCGGACGGGTCTCACATCGTCTTCATGCGGAACTTCATGGACGTCATGAAAGACCGTGAACGAAGCGACCTCTGGATCATCGACTCGGATGGCTCCGACCTCCGACCCCTGACCAGCGGTATGCACAACGACTTCTCGCCGCGCTGGTCTCCCGATGGGAAGAAGATGCTCTATGCTTCGGTGGTCGATGATCACGTCCAGCTCTTCCTGCGCTGGATGGACACCGGGCAGACCGCCCGGCTGACCCAGTTGAACCGCTCTCCGCACAACCTTGTCTGGTCCCCCGACGGAAGGTGGATCGCATTCACGATGCTCGTCCCGCAGGAACTCAAGCCGCTCGTTGACCTTCCTGCCCCACCCCAGGGAGCCCAGTGGGCTGATCCACCCAAACTGATCCGAAGGCTCCAATACCGGGCTGACGGACAGGGTTACCTCGAAGACGGGTTCGTCCAACTGTTCATCCTCTCGGCGGAAGGCGGAACTCCACGGCAATTGACACAAGGCGATTTTCACCATCCGGGCGCGCCGTCTTGGACACCCGACGGCGAGGCTCTCGTCATTTCGGCCAACCGCCATGACGACTGGGAGTACCAACCACTGAACTCCGAGATCTACGAGGTTCGGCTGGATGGAACGATCCGGCCGCTCACGGATCGGAACGGCCCGGACCGGGCTCCCGCCGTCTCGCCCGACGGTTCCCGGATCGCCTACGTCGGTTTCGACGATCATCTCCAGGGATACCAGGTCACTCATCTGTACGTGATGGATCGCGACGGGGGCGGGAGTCACCCGTTGACTGCCGACTTCGATCGCGACGTAGGGCATCCGTCCTGGAGTCATGATGGACAGGGCATCTACTTTCAGTACGATGACCAAGGTGACACCAAGATCGGATACCTTCCCATCGGTGGGCAGGTGGAAACGGTCTGCGGCAATGTTGGTGGGCTCTCACTCGGTCGCCCCTACAATGGAGGCTCCTACTCGATCTCTCCCCACGGGGAGATCGCCTACACCCTGAGCCGTCCGGACTTTCCGGCAGAGGTGGCCGTGGCCCGGCGCGGAGAAAGCGGCGAGCATCGCCTGACGCGACTCAATGACGATCTGTTCGCACAGCGTACGCTCGCCGAGGTCAAGGAGATCTGGTTCGACTCTTCCTTCGATGGCCGCAAGATCGAGGGTTGGCTGGTCACGCCGCCGGACTTCGATCCCAGCCGCAAGTATCCCTTCATTTTGGAGATCCATGGGGGTCCTTTCGCCGATTACGGTGATCGCTTTGCAGCTGAAATCCAGCTTTACGCCGCCGCCGGATACGTCGTGCTCTACACGAATCCCCGGGGCAGCACGAGCTACGGGGAGGAATTCGGAAACCTCATCCACCACAACTACCCGGGTCAGGACTACGATGATCTGATGTCCGGGGTGGACGCGGTCGTCGAGAGAGGCTTCGTCGATCCGAAGAGGCTCTTCGTGACCGGAGGCAGCGGCGGTGGTGTGCTGTCTGCGTGGATCGTAGGAAAGACCGACCGTTTCCGAGCAGCCGTCGTCGCCAAGCCGGTCATCAACTGGTACAGCTTCGCGCTCACCTCCGACGACTACAGCTTCTTCTACAAATACTGGTTCTCCGGATTCCCCTGGGATGTCCCTGACGAGTACATGAAACGATCGCCTATTTCGCTGGTTGGAAACGTCACCACGCCGACCATGCTGATGACGGGCGAATCAGATTATCGAACTCCCATTTCGCAGAGTGAGCAGTTCTATCAGGCTCTGAAACTGCGCAAGATCGACACCGCGCTCGTCCGGATTCCCGGCGCCTCGCACGAGATCACTTCACGCCCGAGCCGACTCATGTCCAAGGTTGCCTACGTGCTCGGCTGGTTCAAGAAGCACGACAGGTAGCCCAACCGTCGCGCCCTTGGAACTGTTCGTCAACTTTGCGCGACCGAGGTCCAAACCGAAGAGAACGGAGCACCCTTGCCCTGGAAGGCGGAGTCACTTTCCGAAATACCGCTGCGCGAACTTCAGGAACACCGGCCAGTCGAGCAGGTCGGTGTGCCCCCCTTCGTGCTCTCGGAAGGCCAGATCACCCTCGGTCAGCGCGACGTCCGGGGCCGGCATTTCCGTTGTCCCGAGCCCCTTCTTGCCGAGCAGACGGTAGACCGGATCAGCCCCGACGCAGGCCAGAAACTCTCCGTGCGGATCGGACCACTGATCTTGGGTACCGCCCGTCACGAAGATCGGGCGGGGTGCGACCAGCGCGATCAGTTCGTGCGCATCGACGGGCATCTCCGCCCAGTGCCCGCCGAACTTCAGGAAATTGCCGGCCATCCAGTGGTATTCGTCGACTCCGGCGACGTTGTCGATGGTCTCGCCCCAATTCCGCTTTTCGAGCGAAGCCCCCATCGAGCCTGAGCAGCTGGAATAAACGATAGCCCAGCGCTGATCCAGAGCGCCCGCCAGCAGAGCCGTCTTGCCCCAGCGCGAGTGCCCCTCGATCCCGATCCGCTTCGAATCGATCGACTTGTCCGTTTCGAAGTAGTCCAGAGCCCGGCTCAGTCCCCAACTCCAGGCAGCGAGTACTCCCCACTGATCGGGCTTTCTCGATCTTCCCCGATTGACCAGCCCGATGATTCCCTTATCCAGCCCTGCGCCGCTGTCCATCTGGATCGCGCCGGTATCGACGGTCGCAAAGGCCCATCCGAGCGCGAGCACCTGATCCATGGCACTCGGTCCCTGGGGGCGAGGTTGCCCGGGGAACGGTCCAAAGAAGCCCCCGACGATGACCATCAATGGCACGGGCCCCGTAGCCTTGGCGGGAACGTACAGCGTAATCTCGATGCTCGGAGTCGCAGCGGGATATCGAGAGTTGTCGATGTGACCGACCACGGTCTTCTTGACGGCCCGGCCCTCGAGAGCGCTCGTGTCGGTTTCAGTCACCTCAAAGGTCACCTTGGGCGTGGCCTTTGGGATCCGGCCGTAGACCTCCTTCTCGAAGTGTTCGAGGATCTCAGGGCGGCGCTGCTTCCACCAGGTTTCCGCATCGCGGACCGTACGGCCGTTGTTGAGGATGAGGGGGTCGGGAAGTGTGTATCCCCCGGCCTTGGCCTCGTCGTAGTTCGTCCAGGTGCCCCATTCCGATCGGACATAGGTGTTTCCGGCCGCGTCGTACCAATTGGTGGAGCCCTTCAGCTGGGTAAGATTCGGCAGCCGGTTGGGGTCCGTCGTCGGAGGCGGGAGCGAGTCCTGAATGCGAATTCCGAGGAGGTCGAGCATCTTCTGGCGATCTACCTGGGCAACGGCACGCAACTTGGCGAAGTATGCGGCCAGTTCCTCCCGGCTCATCGTCCAGATATTCACCTTTTGAGCCTGCAGGAGTCCGCTGCAGAGGAAGAGTGCAATGAGGAGCCCCGGGACTGAAACGACGCATCGAATCGGGTTGGCAGTTCTTCTCACAAGGATGACGATTATTTGTTTATTGCCTGGAGCAGTCAACTCGGCGTCCGTATCGAGAACCCTCGCTGCAATTCACCGGATTCCCTTCTGAAAGGAGTCCCTGCGCCCCGGTCTCGGCGTCGGTGCCCGGGATCCGCAGTCGTCCCCTCGAATTAGCACTTTCCAACTGCTTTCCCACAGAGTATCGTTCCAGCGTTGGCCGTCCCGATTCCCTGTCGTGACGGCGGAACCGAAACCCATCAAAGGAGTGCGAGCATGGAAAGACCGCACATCACGGCCTTTTGCATCACCCTTCTGCTCTCGGCCCTGTTGGCGCCTCATCTCTTTGCGCAAAAGCAGTACGCCGTACGGCAGGAACTCGGTGTGCGCGCAGCGATGCGCGACGGCGTGGAACTGGTGGCCGATATCTTTCGTCCCGATGTCGAGGGCGAGACCTTTCCGGTCCTCCTCCAGAGGACGCCGTACAACCGCAAGGGCGGCAGTTCTGAAGGACGACAGCTCGCTACGCACGGCTACATCGTCGTAATCCAGGACACCCGGGGACGGTACGCCTCAGCGGGCGAATTCTACCCTTTCCGCCACGAGTCGCAGGACGGCTATGACACGGTCGAATGGGCGGCTCAACTTCCCCAGTCCAACGGAAAGGTCGGCATGTACGGAGGATCCTATGTCGGGGCGACCCAGATGCTGGCGTCCATCGCCAAGCCTCCTCACCTCGTGGCGATCTTTCCCTATATCACGGCATCGGAATACTACGACGGCTGGACTTACCAGAGCGGCGCTCTCGAACAGTGGTTCACTGAGAGTTGGACCACCGGACTCGCACAGGACACTCTCCAGCACAAGGTCTCCGCTCTTGCCGATCCGAAAGAGTGGGCCTACCGTCTGCCTCTACTGCAGTACCCCATTCTCGAAACGCCGCCTATGGATGATGTCGCCCCTTATTTCGACGACTGGGTACGGCATGAGACGAACGACGCCTACTGGAAGCCCTGGAAGATTTCGGACCACTACTCCGAGTTGACGGTCAAGGGCCTGCATGCGGGCGGCTGGCACGATATTTTCCTCAAGGGAACAATCAAGAACTACATGGGTCTGCGCGACCATGCGGCGACTTCCGAAGCACGCGACTCCCAGCGTCTTCTGATCGGACCCTGGGCCCACGCGGCGACCTCTCCCGACGGAAAGGTCGGGGACGTCGTCTTCGGGAAGCAGGCCGTCCTCGATATGACCGCCACCATCGCCGCCTGGTCGGACTGGGCCCTGAAGGGGATCCAGAATGAGTTCGCCGACGACACTCCGGTGCGGATCTTCGTCATGGGGGCAAACACATGGCGGGATGAGAAGGAGTTCCCGCTGGCTCGCCAGGAACTGACTCACTACTATCTCCATTCGGATGAAGGAGCAAACAGCGCCTTCGGAGACGGGATGCTCAGCACAGAGGCGCCCGGCGTCGAACATGCGGACGTGTTCGAATACGATCCGATGAGCCCGGTTCCGACGATCGGAGGAAGACTTTGCTGCGGAAACGCTCTGCCTCCGGGTCCCTTCGATCAGAGTCCGAACGACTCACGCCAGGACACACTGGTCTTCTCGACGCCTCCTCTGGAGAAGGAGATCGAGGTGACCGGCTTCATCCATCTCGAGCTCTTTGCTGCAACGACGGCGGTGGACACGGACTTCACGGCGCTACTGGCCGACGTCGATCCCTCCGGCTACGCGCGGTTCCTGACCGACGGCATCGTCCGCGCCCGCTATCGGGATTCCACCGAAAAGGCTGACCCGATCACACCGGGCCGAGTCTATCGGTATCAGATCGATCTCTGGGCGACCAGCAACGTCTTCAAGGAGGGTCACCGCATCCGACTCTACGTTTCGAGCAGCAACTTCCCGCGCTTCAACCGGAACCTGAACACGGGGCAACCGATTGCAGACTCCTCGGGCTGGGTCACGGCCAGGCAGACGATCCTCCACGACTCCGAGCATCCCTCGGCCCTGATCCTGCCGGTGATCCCGGAGTAGGACATCCGGGGATGTCCTACTCGACCGCCACCTTCTTGAACTTCCCCTTGCTTTCTCCGACAGGGTCGATATATTCATGGACATCATCAGGCTTCGAGCGGAGGGGAGAGGCGAGACGTTGGGTCCTGAGGATTCCGGGGAAATCCTTGAGTCGTGGAAGGAGATTGCCGGCTACCTCGGCGTCACGGTACGGACCGCCCAGAACTGGGAGCATGATCGGGGTCTACCCATTCGCCGCGACGGTCACGGACGTCGGGCCAGGGTGTCGGCCGACCTTCGCGAGCTGGATGCCTGGAAGTCAGGAAGGACCATTCGTCAGAATGGTGTTCCGGGGCGAACACACCGGCGCACCCTCATCCTGGTTGCGTGCCTGCTCCCCCTTGTCGCGCTGGCTCTCTATGTGACCCTTGAAACGATCGACCGTTCGGCTCCTCTCCTTCCCGCAGCGACCAGGTTTGTGGGCAATACACTCGAGGTGCGCGATGCCTACGGAGAGCTGCTCTGGCTGAAACAGTTCCCTGAATCGTACATTCCGCCGCGTGGAGCCAGCCGGGTCGGTGATGTCGACGGCGACGGACGGTCTGAGGTTCTTGTCAGGATCGGGGACAACCCTTCGTTCGGAATCACGAATCAGCTGCTCTGCTTCAACCCGGATGGTTCCCTACGCTGGGTCAAGGACTTCAAAGAAACCCTCCACCAGGGGGGACGGAGCTTCTCAGGCTTTGGCGTCAAATGGTTTGACTTCGTGACCAGCTCCGCTGACACGTATCTTGTGGTTTCATTCTCGAACGCCTTCTATCCGACGGTAACCCTGCTACTCGACCCCTCGAGCGGCAGGGAGGTGAGCCGCTACTATCATCCCGGGCACTTCGAGGTTCACGTGACGTATGATCTCGACGGAGACGGGCGTAACGAGTTGCTGCTGGGTGGCGTGAACAATCCCAATGAAGGGTTCGGCTTTCCCGCTCTTGCAGCTCTCGAGGTTCCTTTTCCTGAGCCGGATCCGGAGAAGCCCAACTTCTTCGGTTTTCCCGGAGGCCAGGAAACGGCCTACCTCCTCTTCCCACGCTGCGATGCCGACGCCGGGCAACCACGACTCCAACAAGTCGGGACGCTTTCCCGGGCCGGTCCCGACCAAATCATGGTGGGGTTTTCGCCTGTCCCTTCCTACTATGTCGTGCTCACCTCCGATTTCGAGGTCGTCGACGTCCGCCCCAGGAACGAGTTGTTCCCTCTCCATGCTCATCTCTTCCGCACGGGTATTCTGGACCATGCCCTCTCGCATCGGGAAATCGAAGCCTTTGGACGTGCGGTCCACCGCTTCCCCACGGCGCCGGACGGCAATTCGGTCGAGGTGACAGCCCTCATGCGGGTCACATGGGATTCGGAAAACTGAGCGTCAATGGACAGGTTCGAAGGAAGCACATGCCGGCACATTCGGCACCGGCGTATGATCGAACCGCTTCAAACGGGGACCTCATAGGATCCCGGGCTCTTCGATGTGGCGCGCCACTCCGGTGAGCGTTCTTCTTTCGCCCTGGAGAGCGCGCGCCGCACGCCTTCGGCGTCGAGGTCTGTCGCGTAGACCGGGGTCCCAGGCTGCTGCCGCCAGGACTCATCGAGCCCACCGGCATCGACGCCGTCGAAGCCGAGCTCGTCGAGAAGCCGCAACACGACGGCCTTCGCCTTGGCGTCGTCACCCGCAACAGGGAGAGCGATGCGGCCCGGAGTTCCGGCAAGTTTGCCGCGCTCCAACAGGTGCTGTGCGTAGATATTGTTGAAGGCCTTGACGACCGGCCGGCCGAGTTGACGCGAAACCCATCGGCTCTCCGTCATCCCCTGCTCGATTTCATCGATCTTCCCGTCACGCTGTTGGGGATAGTAGTTGCCGGTGTCCACGACGACCACATCGTCGGGAACGCCATCGAACAGGTCCTTCGGCAGATCCGGGATGTGCCCTTCGGGAATGGTCACCACCACGACTTTTCCGGATCGGGCTGCTTGTCTGGCCGTTACGGGGGTCGCACCGGTCTCGGCGGCCAGATCGCGAAGCGTCTCGGGTCCCCGGGAATTGGCCACGAAGACTTCGTGTCCGAGGGCGCTGAATCGACGGGTCAAGGCGCCTCCGATGTGGCCTGCGCCAATGATTCCTATCTTCATGGGTCACTCCTTTGCGGAAGCTGCCGCCGGGGGCGAGTGTTCCGCGACGACATCTGCGGTTTGGAAGGTCAGAACTTGATTAATCACTTAGATGAGTGCCGTTGATGGATGGTTTCGTCTTCACGGCAGTGAGCTCGGTCTTGCGTGGGAACCCTAAAGTCTCCGACTGCATTGATCGATACAGCAAGTTAGTGTAGCTTGTCGGTCGCGTTGGCGGAAAGTTAATCGGCGCCTGACCCTCGGTCTCGCCGGCATGTTGGACCAGTGCGCTGCGATTCAAGCTGGAGGTTGTCTGATGCATCGAGACCCGGTCGTTTGTGTCCGGTCCCTTGTTCTGGTTGCGTTCTGCTGGCTGATTCTTTCACCCCTGGTTTCGGCTCAGACCTGTTCGGAGTTCAGTGAGACCTTCGGCCCGCCGGCAGTCCATGACTGGAGTAGCTCCGGGGGCTCCTGGACCCTCTCGAACGGCGCGCTCAACATCAGTGATATCGAAGCGAACAAGCTCGCCTATGCCACGACCGCCTTTTCCGCCTCCGATTTCTTCCGCATGGATGTGGATGTCACCCTGAATGCGCCTTCGGGAGACGGGGCGGTGGGTATCTATCCCTTCACCAGCGGAGACCTTCTCGTCGGCGTGGGGGACCACACCCTGGACGGGGTGGCGGCCATGGTCTTTTCGAGCGGGAATGCCTACTTGCTGGGCTGGGACGTGATCAAGAGTGAATGGTTCCAGAGTGACCCGTACGAGTTCTCCGGGACGGTGACCTCCGTGGGCCTTCGATACTCGTCCGGCGAGATCGTCCTCCGTATCAACGGAGCCGACACATCCCTGCGCGTGACCGGCCAGTTCGACATGGTTCCCTCGCTGCTCGACACGCTCTGGTTGATAGCCCAGGGTGCCTCCACCACGGCCTCCTTCGACAACGTCTGTGTGGGACCCGTTCAGCAGTCGGTCCCGGTTCCCTCAGCAGGTTCGTCCGCCCGGTTTATCTTTCCCTACTATCAGGCGCTGGACGGCAGCTTTACAGGCTTTGCGGTTTCCAATTTCTCAGACCGGCCGGCCCAGTTGAGCTTCCGGGCTTATGGTGCGGACGGCGGCCTGTTGCCCTTCCCCAACAACCCGAAGAGTCTCACGCTGACTGCAGGAAAGCAGTCGGCCCTGTTGGGGAACGAGATTTTCGGGGTGGCGGGTTCGACGGTTCAACAGGGTTGGGTCGAGCTCACCAGCGACTCGGAGGACCTGGGGAGCTTCTTCCAGGTGGGCGAGTCCGAACGGCTCGACGGTTCGGTCTCGTTGACCGAGCCGTCCCGTCAGCTCTATTTCACACGGGTCTACGAAGGGACCCGGGCATTTCGCGGGCAAAACGCCGCCACCTTTGTCAGCCTTGTCAACCCGAACAGTGCTCAGGTTCGACTCGAGTTGTCGCTCAGAGGCACCGGTGTAGACCGGACGATCACGCGGACGCTGCCGGCCCACGGCTGTCTCTACGGGACGTTGAGCCAGATCTTCGGCGCCGGCCTGACCGTCAAGCAGGGTTTCCTCGCGGTGAATGTGACGGACGGGGGCGGACTGGCAGGGTATGCGCTCCTGCAGGCCCCCCAGGCCCGAACCTGGATCGGGCTCAACGCGGCCGCGCCTAATCCCACCAGTCGGCTGTATTCCGCCCAACTGGCCTCCGTTCCCGGTCTTTTCACCAGTGTCAAACTGGTCAACTCCGGAAGCCAGTCCCGGAACGTGATGTTCTACGCCGTAAGTGAGACGGGCACCAGCCTGGCGGCTCCGGTTTCGGTCACGCTGCAGGCCGGCCAGGCTTACGAGAAGGATGCGGGGCAAATCTTCGGATGGGCGGCTGGGGCTTCGAAGATCGGGTCTCTGAGGGTCGAGGCGGACGGACCGGATGTCGTCGGCGATGTCATCTTCGGTGATTCATCTGCGGGCTTGAGCCTGGCTGCCGCACTGCCGCTCCAGACCCGTCTTTTCACCGAGGGGATCTTCAGCCAGGTAGCCAATGCCCTGGGACTCTACACGGGTCTGGCATTCTACAATCCTGGAGACGCATCCGCGCAGATCACGATCGAAGTGTTCCGTGAGAACGGAACTCGCTCCGGTGTGAAGACGATTCCCCTCGCGTCGGGCCGCCGAATCTCCCAGCTGCTGACCGAATACCTTCCCGAGACGACCGGACAGATCAAGGGATACGTTCGGATTCAGTCGACCCAGCCGCTGGTGTCCCAGCAGCTGTTTGGTGCCGCCAATCTGCTTTCCGCAGTTCCTCCGACGATGGTTCTCCCGACCATTGCAGGGCCCGGCGGTAGCTTCGTGCAGATGGCGGACCAGAGCGAACAGCGCGACGCTCCGGTCAGCCTGCACACGGACTCGATGGCCGACCTGACGGAGTTGGGGGAGATGGCGGTTTCGGGTGCTGTTCGGATCTCGGTCGGTAATTTGGAACCGCTTCAGGGCGCAGGGTTCTTCAAGATCTCAATTCCGATCACTGCAGTCGGATTCGACCCGGAGAAACTGACGGGTAAGGTACGGCTGTCGACGGGTGTCGTGCTGCCTGTTGCCGGAACCTACAACGAAGGCCGGAAGACGTATGAGATTCAGGTCCCTTCGCTGGTCGATGGCTGGGTCCTGGGGGTCGTGGAGAGCGATTCGATTGCGCTGGTCCCGGTCGGAGACAGCGGTTCGGTCTCGCCGATGGAGTCGGTCAGTCCCGAGGGCTGGCTGACCCCGGTGGACTGGGAAACCTGTCAATTCCATCCGATCCGCCATACGAATTCCGTGACCGACGCGACGGTTCGATCCAGCTACCTCCCCACCATGGAAAAAGCCTGCCAATCCTTCTCCTCGGCGGGTTTCCGCTCCCCGAAGCTCTGGATCGCCTCCACCTGGAACGACGAGACACTCGATCCTCCCGGGAGAATCGTTCATATCACGGACGGCGCCGGCTCGCACTTTCAGGGAAGCTGGGATGAAGAAGATGCCGACTTTACGGAGGTGGACCGAACCGAAGAAGAGATGATCGCGCTCGGACAGATCTATATGGACATCAGCCAACTGTCCCAACTGCAGCACGACCGTGGAATTGGCTTCGGCAACGTGTTCAGCCACGAACTCTTCCACGCCATACAGTTTGGATACGACTTTCGACGAGGAGCGGTGAAGACGGGCGATAAGTGGACGACGTCGTACAAAGGATACACGGAAGGCACGGCGGCGCCTCTGGGCCAGACGTTCCAGAAGGGCAACGGAGCCATTGCCGGTCCGACCGTCTGGGTTCGGGAGTTGGGCGACGGTGAGTGGACACCGCTCGACGAGCCGATCGACAACAACGTCGCCCACTATTACCGCAAGCAGGATTTCTGGGTCTGGGTCGCCAAGAAGTACGGCAACAACAGCTGGGTCTATACGGACCAGTTGTTCGAGCAGATGGGCATGGCCACCTACGGCCAGTTCGACAAGACCCTGAACCAGTACCTGGTGCTCTACCGGCAGGGTGCCGACCGGGCCTTCCAAAACGTCTTCGGGAAGGGCTTTGCGGAGATCTACGGCGAGTTCGCCCTGGACCGAGCCTACGAGCACTCTTCCAACGCGCTGCTCAGGAACAGCGAAAAGAACAGCTGGAAGAAGAACAAGCTGGCCAACAGCCTGTTTCGAGCCTCGGGATTGAAGACGGTCAAGCCGACCAGCGGCAAACTGGAAGAACGCCAGGCGGTCTTTTCCCACGTCCAGGCGCTTTCGACTTACGCGGCCCGCGTGGAGGTTTCCCAGGAGAATCGGGACGCCGGAGCCACCGTGTTGAATTTCATCGTCTCGGGCGGTCAGGTCAAGACCGGTGGAATCGAGATCTACGTGTTCAGCGAGGATGCCGACTCGGTCATGCAGCCCTCGGGGAGACACAAGGTTACGAAGGTGGACGACCCGATCGAAGTCCCGGTCAACGACGACACGAGATACATCACGGTTCTGATCATCAACACCGATCTCCAGGCCCGTTCAGCCTCGGTCACGGTCGGCGCCTCGCAGAAGTACGAGCTGAGGTTCTACCAGAGCGACCTCGAGGACACGTATCAACACTTCGGGGACACCTTCCAGGCGGACGCGGCGCCCTGTATCAACGCCTTGTTCAGAATCTACGATGCGGACAAGGAGATGCCCGACGGAGTGTACATCCTGTTCCGATATCCGAACGGGGATCTGATGTTCGATCTTGACTACGAGGATCTCTTTCTGCCTGAGGACGGCAACTTCGTCGAAGGAGGACGGGTCTGGGAAGTCTACTACGGGATCTGTTACGGCTTCTCGGAGGCCGGCTCCTGGATCGATCAACCGCGAGGCAGCTACACGGTCGACGTTCAGGACGAGACACACGGCCCACTCATCTCGGGAACATTCGTGGTCCAGTAGCTCAAACGTCTCGATCCGCATGGCCGTCCCCGTGCGCGAACCGAGTTCGCACTTCGCAATTCGGGGGGTGTCGCCCAAATGGTCCCAGCTCCGACTTGGTCTGAAGCTCGGCCTCAGCGCGTAACCTCGGCAACTCGATCTCTCGCAAAAAGTACGCCAAGGTTTGTTTGTTTTAGAGCCCTTGGCGTTGGCAGCGGCTATGCGCGAAATCGGCTCTGCGCTCTGCGTCAATTCTTCGTGGAGGATCTCGGACACGACGAGCCGACCATTTCGCTCACGAGCCAACCGTCCGTGACCGCCAAGCGGTCGATCACGCGCTATGCCCAACGGAGTTCGCGTTCGTTTCCATCACAGAGCGCATTTGCCCATCATTCTGGCCTCAGGCATCCTCGACACGCCATCGTCGTCCTCTGGTGGAACTAAGCCACCCTGACGTTCGGTCTTCGGGGACCTCGGACCGGCCCGTGCTCATCCGTTCTGCAAAGAAGAATGGTGTCCCTGGGTTCCCCCGTTCTGGCGCAGACGGTAGACCTTCAGGAGCGCCTGCCCGAGGATGGTCAGGATGATTCCGACGTTGACGGCACGCAGCACATGCCCGAGGAGGCCGGCCAGATCCGGGTTCCCCACGGTTTGCCGGAACGCCGGCGTGTCGACGACCGTCCAGAGGTCCCTGAGAATCAGTCCGAAGATCAGCACCGCCCCCAGTCCCAACCCGACTTCGAACCAGCGGATCCCCGCGGTCATCCTTCCCTTTCGCAGCAGGAGGATATTCTTGACCAGAGCTGCAACCCACCAGCAGTTGATCAGCACGACCGGGAGGACCAGGCCGAGCTCGGCGGCGCTCAAGAAGCGAAGCCCGCGACCGCTGACTCCCAAAATCATTCCGAACCATTGGGGGAAGAAGTTGAACCAGATCAGAAGAACGGCAATTGCGTAGATCCTGAGGCTGACGCCGAAACTTGAGATGGGAGCTTCCGTCTCAACCGGCGGAAGCCTGAAGGGATCCCATTCCGAAGCGCTCAGTTCCGGTATTTTGTCGGCTCCCAAACGCTCCAGAAGGGCAAAGACCAGCACGGCGACCGCAGCGAAGGAGTAGATGCAGTCGATCAGAACCTCACCGAATTTGAGCGCGCCTCCCCAAAGTCCGGTGATCGAGCCGCTGAAGCTCAGCATCACGACGACCAGGGCAGCGAAAGCACCGGAGGCCATCAGAACCAGCCTCAACGTACGCATGAAAGCCGGATAGAGCTCCGGACCGATCAGGTAGTTCGGCTTCGGAGAGTACCGGGCTGCGACCACGTCTGGTGAACCCATCGACTTCAGGATTCCAGCCGTCGTCTGGGGATCGATCGCACCGATGTCTCCCCGGCTTTGTTCTTCGATGGTTTCTCGAAGCAGCGAATCCAGCTCCTTGGCGACATCCTCGCGGAGGTTTGCGGGAAGACGCCGGCTGACTGCAAAGACGTATCTTCGGACTAGTTCTTCGGACGAAAGTGTTGCGCTGTTCATGACAAGAGGTCTCCCATCACCAGGGCCAGCCGATTCCACTCCTCGGAGAGCTCTTCGAGCATCTGCTTTCCCTTGGTTGTCAGCGAGTAGTACCTGCGGGGGCGGCCGCTGTCGACCCGCCAGTCGCTTTGAAGCAGTTCCTGGGTCTCCAAACGGCGGAGAAGGGGGTAGAGCGTCCCTTCATCAATCGGCATTCCCCGCTCGGCCAGGCTCTTCTTCAGGGAATACCCGTACTGCTCCTCGCGCAGTTGCGACAAAGCGGCGAGAACGACGACCCCTCGCCGCAGCTCCAGACCCAGTGATTCGGTAAGTTCAGACTGTGTGCCACTCATATCTATGCGGCACACTATACAATGTTCCGCACAGTATTGCAAGACTCCATGATTGGCGCGACCTGCAGTGTCAGGGGGGCACGTCACTGCGATACGCCCGTGCGGTCCGTCAGCGCGCTGCGTCGGTGTGATATGCCAGCGTGATGCGTCAGTGTGGAACGTCGGCGTGATGCGTCAGTGCGGCGCGTCAGTACGCGAGCGCCAGTAAGCGATCCCCCTTTTGCCCAGCTTCCGGCGCCGTCTCTTATCGCCTCGAGCCGGACGGCCCAGGATCCCTTTCAGATCGTTGTCCGCGGAACCATGGGAAATGCAGCGGCCATGGGCGATCCCGAATCCCAAATCTCCGGGAGCTCGGCGGCACGGCCGAGAGAGGAGAGTCAGCCTGGATCAATTTCCGTCCAGTCGCTCCACCCCTCTCGACGATCCTCGAAACCGAGCCAGGTGAGGGCCTCCTCCAGATTCCTAAAGACCCAGAAGATCTCATCTGTAAGCTCGTTGATGGATTGAAACTGTCGGGCGATTCCGAAATCCACGTCCTTGGGTGCGACGACCGCCAGCTTGATCTGGAAGACCGGAGGTACCAGCTCGAAGAAGACCTGAACCGCCAGGGTTCCATCCGAGGACGGGCCCGGAGTCGAAATCTCGATCAAGTGGTTGAAGGAGCCGCCGATCGCCGGATCCTTCCGGATCTGATCCGAATAGGCATGCAGCTCCTGAGCGTCCGTCGTGTCATAGACGACCGTGTGAACGATTCTGAGAGCGGCGTGGATTCGATAACGAACCGACATCGGGACATCCCTCCTTGGGTCCTGCGCGCATGCTCCGTGGGGCCCATCTAATACCGGCTATACTTCCAGGAATCAACAACTTTCGGAAATACCGAAAGTCGGAGTTGCGGAGTGGGGTCGCCTGTGACGTCGGCAATCGCTCGAGGGCCGTTTGCAGTCGGTACGAAGGAAGCGCAGAGAAAGGCGAGCTGCGACGTAGGATCCGAAAGATCGATCCGGACCCTTGCTCCACGTTACACTGCGGGACATGGATCCCGACGAGGCACGGGGTATCGTCCTCGCATACCATCGAAGGAGCGAGCACACCTTGACCGCTTATGCCCTCTCGCTAGGATACCTCGACTGGGCCAGCCAACCCGACCCCTTTCGCCACTTCGAAGGCACCGAGAAGATTCCTCTCGCCCACCCTGCCCCATCGGATTCTCCACCCTACGCAGCTCTGGGCCGTCCCCATTCGATTCCCCCGGCCAAGGTCGATCATGATTCGATCAGCCGGCTGCTCTACGACAGCCTCAGTCTTTCGGCCTGGAAGCAGGCGGAGCAGACCCGCTGGTCTCTGAGGGTCGATCCGTCGAGCGGCAATCTTCATCCCACCGAGGCTTACCTGACCTGTCCTCCCTGTCCTGCGCTCTGCAACTCGCCTGTCCTGTTTCACTATGACCCGTCGGTCCACGCACTCGAGCGCCGTCTGATCCTGAGCGAGCAGGTCTGGGAGGAGGCGTTTCCTACGTCGCAGGTCGATACACTGCTGGTCGGACTGTCGTCCATCTACTGGCGGGAATCCTGGAAGTACGGAGAACGCGCCTTTCGGTATTGTCAGCTCGATCTCGGTCACGCTCTCGGCTGTGTTGCGGTGGCTGCCGCCGGTCTGGGCTGGTCGGCACGGTTGGTGGGACCGCTTCCCACGGGGATATTGGCACGGTTGCTGGGTACTCATGAGCAGGAGGGTCCGGAAGCGGAACGTGCGGAGGCTCTGATCGTCATTTCTCCGCGTCACAGGCAGCCTCCGGAATCCCTGGAAGCGATTCGCACTGAAAAGCTTGCAGCTCTCCCGACGGAATCGCTGGGAGATCCCAGTCAGCTCAGCGTGCGCCATTTCGACTGGCCGGTTGTCGACGAAGTTGCGGCGGCGACGGAGGTGCCTGCCGGCTGTACGGCCCGGTACGCGGATTCCGTTTCCGCTGCCGCCGGGCCTCCTGCGGAGGAAAGGGAGGAGGAGACAGGACGCTCCCTGACCATTCGGACGCTCGTGCGCCAGCGTCGAAGCGCTCTGGCCATGGACGGCGTGACGTCGCTCGGACGCGATGCCTTCCTCCACATCATGCATCGCTGTATGCCTGGCACCGATCAGCCGCCACAGGACATACTCCCGTGGCCAAATACGCTCTCGATCGCCTGCTTCGTCCATCGAGTGCGGGACATGGAGCCGGGTCTCTACTTCTTGCTGCGGTGTACCGGCGCACTGGACGATTACCGGTCCCGTCTCGACCCCGCGTTCGTCTGGGAACCAGTCGATTGGAGGGACAGGCCGCCGTCGCTGTTCCTCCTGAAATCCGGTGATTACCGAGCACGAGCCCGGCAGGCGGCTTGCGGGCAGGAGATCGCATCCGACGGCGTCGCATCCTTCGCCATGATCGGAGACCTTCGATCGGCCATCGCACTCTACGGGGCATGGTTCTATCGCCGTCTATTTTGGGAGGCGGGACTGCTCGGCCAGATTCTCTACCTGGAGGCAGAGGCGGCAGGAATCCGGGGAACGGGCATCGGCTGCTATCTCGACGATGTGACGCGCAATCTGCTGGGCGTGAAGGACCGGGATCTGGAGTGCTTCTACCACTTCACGGTGGGGGTTCCGCTGGAGGACCCGCGGCTGCAGTCCCTTCCGGCGTACTGGCATATACAGCCGTCCAGCGGATAGGTGACGGCGAAGCCCCGCTCCGTGGAAGAGGAGCACTCGCCCCGGAATCAGCGGGCAGCAGCACGCTCTATGGCAATATGCAGCGGGTGTCGGACGGCCCGCTTCCCCGTCTTCACAAGCACAGTGTCCCCCGGTTCCTTGCTTCTGGTGTAAAGCCTGAACCGGTGCTAAGCTTGCACTCAACGATCAGCGGGGGCGCAGGCACGGGTACACTCGTCGTCGAGAACGATTTTGTGCCTGGCCCGGCATGGAAGGGGATGCCGGCATGATCGGTCAGACCATCTCCCATTACCGGATCGTCGAGAAGATCGGCGAAGGCGGGATGGGGGAAGTCTACCTGGCCGAGGACACCTCCCTGCAGCGCAAGGTGGCGCTGAAGTTCCTGCCTGCCGCCCTGGCCGACGATGAGCTGGCCCACAAACGCTTCCTACGCGAACTTCCGCTGAGCCGGGATCTCAGTACGCCTCGGATACGGAGATTGCGAAAGGTAGAGGAGCGACAGAGGGTGGAGTCGGAGGGGCGAGGCGCACAGGGAGAAATCACAAAGGGGGAAGTGCGAAGTGTGAGGTGCAAGGGCGTGTTGCCGAAATCGTTTGGATCCTGCTTCGGTCTTGTCGCCCAGCTGTCATGACTTGCAGATCCGATTCCACGCCAAGGCGCAACGGTCGCAAAGGGACTCAAAACAAAGAAAACCTTTGCGTTCTGTGTGGCTTGGCGTGAGATCGGGCCGCCGGGGCTTCACGTGTAGACCGAGATTTCAAACCAGACCCGGGCCGAGACCGTTTGGGCAACACGCCCGCGAAGGGCGAGGTGCGAAGGACGAACCGCCGACGAACGGGCGACCTTGGGAATTGGGACCCTTGGACCCTTGGGAACTTCGCGCTTCGAAGAAGTGCGAGAGGGGGGACTCGAACCCCCACGGGTATCCCCACCAGATCCTAAGTCTGGCGCGTCTGCCAGTTCCGCCACTCTCGCCTGCAGGAGTCTTGGCCATTCTAATGCAAGCGGTTGCAGGGCGGAAGACGATGAAGGGATCTGGGGAAATGCGGAGACCGGAGACACACAGAGGGAGAGACATGGCACCGGCGGGCCTTCGCTCATTTCGGTCCTGGCGCCCCGGACAGGGGCGCGATCGATGAATGGCACCCGATCCCGCGTGCCGCGTCGTCGCCGAAGTCGGGGGAAAGGCAGGGAGTCGACAACCCTTCAGGGGGTCGCTCATTTCATTCGCGCACTGACTCGCGCACGGATTCGCCTGCGCAGGCAGGAGCTTGGGCACTCAACACCAACCGGCCACAGGCCCGCGGCACCCCGGACAGACACGGCACTCGGCACACAGCAAACCCCGGGGCCGCGCCGGGGCGGCTTGGCCCCCGGCTAGAAGAATCACGTCCCCACCGGGGCTGAGGCCCCGACCTCCGGCGAGGGCGAGAACCGCCCTTTCCCTTCCGGTCTCCTGTCTCCGCTCTCCCGGACTACTCTGACCCCTTCGGCCGATGTCAGTTGCTCGTTCGGATCTTCGCTCCGTCCAGTGCTGTGATTTGCTCGATTCGATTCCAGGCTCGGCGGAAGAGGACGGGGTTGAAGAAGGTGTTTTCCTGCTCTCCCTGCGCCGTCAGAGCATAGAACCGACCGGTCTCGATCAGCCTTTCAGCGACCCCCAGACCGTCGAGGATGTGCCTGTCCGGAACACCCGATCGGAGCTGAACCACCCAGCGATCGAGAGATATCTCCGAGCTCTCGCCGGCATGTAGCTGCTTCTCCCCTTCTCCGGCCGGGAGTTCCTTCAAGAAGTTCAGCAGTCGACACAGCACGAAGAGCGTGAAGATGTCGCGCCGGCTGATTTCAGGAGTCTCAACTCCCATCGCAGTGAGGCGGCAGAGCATGAACTGAGCCGCGTCAAACGAGACCGAGAGCTCATCGGCGATCGCCGACGCCGGTGCCAGGTAGAAGGGAGAGGCCCCCAGCCTGACGGGCAGCCGGGCAAGCAAAAGGAGAGTCTCGATCATGCCGTCGATCGGTTCGTGCGGCAAGCCCAGGATGAGATAGCAGATGATCTCGAAACCCAGTCGATGCGCCTCTTCGACCACCTCCACGAGTCGCCCGACGCGATGGGGGCGGCGGAATCCGCCGAGGATGGCCGGGTCCGAACTGACCAGCGACAGATTGAGCTGCCTGAATCCCGCGCGACGCATCAGCCGCAGAGCCTCGCCGTCCAGGTTGTGGTACGAGATTCCGTTCATCGCCAGCAGCTCCAGTTGACCCGGAAAGCGCTCGATGATCCCGCGGCAGAGCTCCTTCATGCGCTCGAGATGGAAGGTCAAGTTGTCATCCTCGAAATCGAAGACGCGAACGCCGCAATCGAAACGCCGCTGCATTTCCTCGAGGACCGCCTCCACGGATCGCACCCGATAGGCCGCGCCGAAGGTCGAGTGAACCGTACAAAAAGAGCAGCGAAAAGGACACCCGCGCGAGGTGATGAGCTGAGCGATGGGCCTTCTATGGTAGCGGTACCGGTCGAAAGCAAAGTCTCCAAAGTCCGGCTCCGGCAGGAGCTCGATCGGAAAGCCCGCCGCAGGTCTGTTCAGATGCAGGGTTTGCCCTACCCGGTAGGCCAGTCCGGAGATGGAACCCAGTTCGTCCTCTTGTTCCGGCCCCTCCGAAATCAGCACCCGAAGCAGCTCCACCAGCGGCCGCTCGCCCTCTCCGATCACGACGAAGTCGACCTCGGGACGAGCCAGAAGGCTCGCCGGAGCAGCCGTGGCGTGCGCGCCGCCGAGAATCGTCAGCGCCTTGCTCTGTTCTCGGACCAGTCCGGCCACCCGCAGAGCCTCACGATGATAGGCCGAGAAGAGGCTGGAAATCCCCACATAATCCGGCTGCTCCGAACGAATGACTTCCGCCATCTGCTGATCGGTCGCGCCAAACCGATAGTACTGGTGGAAGGTCCGCAAGGGACTGCGGTCGGGCCATCGATACGCCTCGCGAAGCAGGGACAACTCCCGCGGAACCTCGAGCGTTCTCCGGCCCCAACCCTGGTGAAAATCGACGATCTTCACCCGGACTTCGGGCACGAACTGGAGCACTGCGGCTTTGAGATAGGCCAGCCCGAGCGGCTGAACACGGATGCTCGTGTCATAGAAGTCCTCGACAGGTGGCTGGATCAGCAGGAGCTTCCGGGGAGGAACCGGCATCTGCCAACAATACCGCAGAAAGCGCTGGCCCGCGTAACCCGTGGAGACGGACTAGAGATACGGGATCTGGACGCGCTCCAGGAGAGCAGAGTTCCGCAGAAGACAAGCCGCGCCCAACGCCACACTGAGCAGAGGGTCGGGGGCCACCCGGACTTCGATCCCGGTGTCCCGCTGGATGAGATCCGCGAAGCCGCCCAGCATAGCCCCTCCTCCAGTCAGCGTGATTCCGCGGGCCTTGATGTCGGCAGACAATTCCGGCGGCGTCCGTTCCAGGGTCCGTCGAATGGCGCGCAGGATTGCCGACACCTGGTCGACGATTGCCTCGCACACATCCGATCGAGTCACGGACATGATCTTTGGAAGGCGCCGGACCAAGTCCCTGCCCTTGATCTGCATGACATCACTGTTTTCCCCAGGCTGCTCCGCCCGGCCAAGCGCATGCTTGAGTTTCTCCGCGGTGTCGTAGCCGATCAGCATGTTGTGCTTGCGCCGAATGTGCTGGACGATCGCCTCGTCCATGTGGCTGCCGCCGACCCGTACGGAACCGCTGCAGACGATCCCGCAAACGCTGATCACGGCGATCTCGGTCGTCCCGCCCCCGATGTCAACAACCATACCCCCGCGCGGCTGCTCGATCGGCAGACCGGTCCCACAAGCAGCGGCCATCGGTTCTTCGACGACATGGACTTCGGAGGCCTTCAGGGCCAGACCGGTTTCGCGGACTGCCCTCCTCTCGATCTGCGTCGTTTCGGTCGGTACACAGATCACCAGCCTCGTGCCCAGGAGCCGAGGTCCGTCGAAGGCCTTGCGGATGAACAGACGGAGCATCTCCCGGGTGAGGTCGAAATGATTGATGACACCATCACGAAGGGGCATCACAACCTCGAGATGCTCGGGCGTCCGGCCCAGCATGCGACGCGCTTCCAGCCCGATCGCCTCGATCTCGCCGGTCTTGTGATTCAGCGTGACCACGGAAGGTTCGTTCAGTAGAATCCGTGAGTTGTCGTCACAGATCAGCGTGTTGATCGTGCCAAGATCAATACCAAGACCCGTCATTGCAGCTCTGAGTGGGATTCGCATAGCCTCTCTCTTGCTTTTCGCACTAAAACGGCACTTTTTGTGCGATCAGGATCACAGCACTCAAAGTTTATTTCAGAACGATCGTCCGAACGGCCCTGCCGATCCCCTTGATGAGCTTCACTCACTGTTGTTCGGCTCGTAACCGGGTCGGCCCGGCGCCTCACGAAAATCGCCCCAAAAGCGGGATAAAGTCAGGAGATCGATGTGCCGATATTTCTCTTGACCCTAACAGGCGCCCGGCCGGTGATCTCGACCTTCGGGAAGAGTACCTCAACCCGCCGGCCGGGCCGAATGCCCACGACCCGCTGCCGCCCCAGGAGCCTCGCCCGACTTCGTGCGCACAGGAGATTTCACCAGCCCGGAGACGCTGCTGAGGTGCGACTGCCATCAATTTAGCGCACCGGGGTGTCAGCAATTCGGGCCCGCCGAACGGCCCTTCTCGTCAAGGTCCTCTGTGGATTAAAGTTTCCGTCTTCTCGACCGATTCTCAATGATGAGATTGTTTTCCGGAGAGTTTGTATGAGCTGCCACATACTGCCTCGCCCTTCGATCAGGCGACCTCCGCGGAACCGTGAGCTCGAAGGCGCCGAGAAGACCCTTCGAGTCGAAATGCCGACATGGGTCACCTGCCCCGAGAGACTGCATCAGCCTGCAAGGACAGAGAGGCTGTTGACGGACCAGCAGGTACACCCGATCTTCTTCTAGCCGCCTTCGTCCGCTCCCTGCTCGGAGCCGTGCCGCCTTTCCGGAGCGCCCTTTCCACTGCCATTCAACGGCGGTAGAATCCACCTTTCCAACAGAAGCGGAAAGGAACCGTCATGTCAGAATCCAGAAACCGTCGAGGACCTTCGGGTCTCTTTCTCGTTCTGCTTGTCCTCTGCGCGGGTGTCACCTTCAGCCTGCTCGCCCAGCACGCTGGCGATCTCGGCTTCGACGACACACCGTATCTTCCCGGAGGGAAGTGGCGCGTTCACGATTCCAAGAGGCCACGACCCACTGTTATCACTCCCGGGACCTGCAGCACCCAGGAACAGCCCGGCCGTCCTCCCTCGGACGCCATCGTGCTCTTCGACGGGACGGATTTGTCGCAATGGCAGAATCTGACCTCGAACGGCGAACTCAAAGCCCCGGCCTGGAAAGTGGAAGACGGTTACATGGAGGTCGTGGGGGGCACGGGCAGCCTGGTCACCAAGCAGAAGTTCGGAGACTGTCAGCTTCATGTGGAATGGGCGTCACCGGCGGAAGTCAAAGGCACGAGCCAGGGCCGCGGCAACAGCGGCGTCATTCTGATGAGCCACTACGAGATCCAGGTCCTGGATACGTACAACAACCTGACCTATGCCGACGGGGGAGCCGCGGCGATGTATGGCCAGTATCCGCCACTGGTCAACGCCTGCCGAAAGCCGGGTCAGTGGCAGACCTACGACATCATCTTCGAAGCCCCGAAGTTCGATGGTGATAAGGTCGTCAAACCCGCGTACGTGACCGTGCTGCACAACGGGGTCGTCGTCCACAACCATCAGGCCTTCATCGGCGCCATGGTCTGGCGGCAGCTGGCAACCTATCATCCCCATCCGGAGAAAGAGCCACTACTCCTTCAGGACCACGGAAATCCGGTGCGCTATCGGAATATCTGGATCCGGCCGATCGGCACCTATAACTGAGGGTTCCGAGTTCCAAGGACCGCCACCCTGTATGTCGTTGACCGGAACAGTTGTCTCGTGGTCGTCGTGGTAGGGAGAACGGGAGAACCGGAGGACGGGAGAACCGGAGCGTGAGTAAGACAAGCATCCTCGCTTGTCCCGATCTGAGGTCGCTACGTCACGAGCGTTGTTCATACTGAGCCCCAGAGAACGGGAGAACCGGAGGACGGGAGAACCGGAGCGCGGGTGGGATAAGCAGGATGCCTATTCCACTCCCCGCGGAACCCGGAACTTGGAACTAGGAACTTACTGCTCGCGATGCTCCCTCAGTTCCCCGAGACTCCATTCGCGGACGACGATGGTCGAGTCGGGGATTCCCCAGGGGTTACTCATTACGGTCGGAGGTCTCGGCCGAACCCGCAGTCCGGCAGGCCAACCGTAGGTGACCTGGACCACCCGAATAGACGCCTCCTGAAGCGAATCCGCCTCCAGCCGAATATGCAGCCCTCCGGCCGGCGGGGCGGTGTAGACCCACCACTGGGTCTCAGGCGATTCTCCTGCCGTGATGACGGGCATACCATTGACCGAGGCATCCCGAAGATTCCGGATACCGGAGAGAAAGAGATCGACCCGCGCGCTCCCTGGGGAGGGATGCAGTTCGAATTCGACCTCCTCCCCGTGATCCGTCTGGACGAGCGAAGTCGGCTGGACTGTCGGCGCGCCGACCGCTGCGTCGCGGGGCTCCGACAGCAGAAGACGCCCATGACGACGAGGGATGATCCGGCTCAGCGAAGCCTCGGTCGGCGTACCCATCACCCCCTTCTGCCAGGGACTCAGATGCCGATCGGTGGTGGCCCAAGAACCGTTCTCCTGATCCTTCAGAAAGAACAGCTCCGCAGGACGCCGGTATCGCACGTCGAAGTTGGACAGCAGCGGCGTGGCGAAGAAAGTGACAGCCAACAGCGCGGAGACCACGCCAAGCACCCACCGTCCGCGCCGCTCCGACGCGCTGAACAGGGGAAACAGCAACCCCAACAGGAAACCTGCCGGGAGGGCTGCGATCCAGGGGACCATGTCGCCCACGTTCACATGCACCATGCGGGCGATTTCGTTGAGCAGGATACCCGCGGGGAAGGTCCCCGCCAGAATCACGAGCCAGGCGAGAGGGTCTCGTCCCCTCTCACGCTCGCGGCGGCCGACCTCCCAGAGGTAGACCGGCAGAGCAAACAGCAGCGGCCATCCGAAAAGGAACGCGCTCCCCGGAGCCAGGGCCGCCAGCAGTGCAAACCCCAGCAACCAGATCGACAGAGTGCCCACCTCGAGGCTGCGCGATCCCGGCATTCCATGACGAAATGCCAGGTAAAGGAGAAGCCCCACGGCCGTAGCGACCAGCACAAGGGGCCACAGGAAAACGCCCATCGACCAGAGACCCACGATCAGAACGACGGGGACAGCGATCGCCCCTAGGAGCCGAACCCCGCGATGGATCCATTCGACGAAGAATGCGAAGACTGCGATCCCGAGGAGGAACTGGCCGACCAGCAAACTGGTCGAATTCATCTCCATTCTCCAGGCGGCAAGCCCGTCGGATGCCGCCATGTGGTGGACCATGCCCTGCAGAACGGCGGAGGCCTCGAGAAAGAGAATGAGCACGACCAGGAACGCAGCTGCACCGAGCGCGACCGAGCCGACCGAGATCCGCCCGGCCCGAAGTCCCCGTATCACGGTACCTACGAACAGGAGCAACAGGACTCCGAAGAGAACCCAGTGCAGCCACAGCGGGTACCGGATCAGCCGGCGCCCTATCGGATCGACGTATGCGGAGTCGGGAGCATGAAGATCATCGAGGTCAAGATTGCCGAACCGACGCGTCAGGGCCAGAGTGGTATCTCCCATCTGTTGCAGACTCGCGAGGCTCAGATGATCCAGTGAATCCCCGGCCGAATGGTAGTCGTAGACGCCCTCGGTGAAAGCGAAGTTCAGGCCTGCACACCCGGCCCTCTTCGCGATCGACAGGTCGGTGTCGTTCGGCATTCGCTTATAGGCTTCATAAGCCAAAGAATTCGCCAGCGGTCGATAAGCGGACTTCGAGAACTCCGAGATCAGCCGACCGTTCCCCGGACTCGTCTCGAAGAGAATGACCGGCCCACGGCTGCCCCGGGCCTCCAGGTTCAGGACGAGGCGTACCTCGTCCCTCCAGGGATGCTGTCTGAAAAACACCTGCGCTCCCAGCAGCCCCGCCTCCTCCCCGTCGCTCAGCAGCACGATCAGGTCGTTTCGCAGCGCCGGACCCCGTCTGAGCGCACGCAGCGTCTCCAGAATCGAGGCGACCCCCGTCCCATCGTCGGCCGCTCCCGGTGAGGACGGAGCGGAGTCATAATGGGCCATCAGCAGAACTGCCTCCCCCGATTCTCTGCCCCGCACCCTCGCCACCAGGTTGTCCACGGTGGCCATGGCCACCGCGGAGCTCCACCTGCGATAGTCGGAAACCATCTCGGAGCGCTGGATCGAAGCTTCATCGGTGAGGATGCGCAGACGCTCCAGGAGGAGGTCCCGCACCTGATCGTGTGCCGCGCTTCCGATGGGATGGGGACGCGCGGCGATCTGCTTCAGGACCTCGGCGGCCCGGGACGCGGAGAACAGAGTCGGATCCGCGCTTCCGCTCAGAGCTCGAGGCGGTCGGGTTGAGTAGTAACTCAGAAACCCGCAAACGATCAAGAAGATCGGGATGGCAAACGCTGGAAACAGAGCCCCTCGTGAGCGGTTCGTGTCACTTTGCATATCGGCTCGCCCCTTCATTACGGTCGTCTCGCTTCGTATTCCGGTCGCAGGACTCCGAACTGCAGGAAATCTTGCCTTTCTCCGTAGCGGACGATCGCCTCGCGGAGCGTCCCCTCGAGCTCGAATCCGTTCTTTTCGAGCACCCGGCGGCTGGCCTCGTTGGCGGCGAACGCGGACGCGTAGACCCGGTACAGCCCCAGTTCATCGAAGGCGAAGCCCAGCATCAGCCCAACGGCTTGCGTCATGACCCCCTGATTCCACTGATCCCGGCCCAACCAGAAGCCGAGTTCCCCGCAGGCGTGCTCCATCGAGACGTTGCTCAGACTGATGAGGCCGCAGGCTTCTCCGTTGACAACAATCGTGAAGATGTACGCGCGCCCGCGGGTCCACAGGTTCCAGGCGCTGCGAATGAATCGCGCAGCTCCGCCCTTCGGATAGGGATGGGGAATCCGAATCGTCCAACGGACGACCGCTTCATCGGAGATGCGTCGCTCCAACTCGGGCGCATCTTTCAGCCGAGGTCTCCGCAGCGTGACGTGTCCGGCCTTGAATTCCGGACCCGGGTTTCGATCTGCCACTGGTCGACTCCTTGTGGAAGGGCTCGGGGACTTCGCTCCGGCCAAGCCATTATCGCCCCGACCCGTTCTTGACTTCGAACCGTGATCCCGGACTCACCTCGATCAGAATCAGCTCGGGTGAAGCGAACAACCTGACCGGCGGCCCCCAGACGCCCACGCCCCTCGACAGGTAGAGTCTGCAGGCACCCACTACGTAGTTCCCCGCCCGGAAGCCCCCGTTCGCCAGGGCAACCAGAAGGACGGCGGGTAGTGTCTGTCCCCCGTGCGTGTGCCCCGACAACACCAGCGTCTGAGACCGGTCCTGAAGAAGGTGAGCGACGGCCGGGCGATGGCTCATGAGGAAGACGGGGCCGTTCAGCTGCGGAACCAGCTCGCGGACGGCTTCTCCCGGATTCGTGAGACTCGCATCGTCGATGCCGGCAATCGCCAATCCGGGAACCAGCGGTTCACTTTCCTGGCGCAGCAGGCGAAATCGAAACGTACGGCAAAGCCGCGTGAAGTGCTCGACTCCGCTGTAGACGTCGTGGTTCCCGAAGGAGACATAGATCGGCTGCTCGGGGAAGACGGCCCTCAGCTCCCCGGCCTGGGCCCAGCCTCGACCGGTGGCATCGTCGATCAGGTCGCCCGGGAACAGGATGGCGTCAGGGTGAAGTTCGCGTGCTTCTTGCAGCGTACGTCTCCACTGGTCGGCCGACGAAATCTCGCCGAGATGGGAGTCTGAAAGCACGGCAAAGCGCGCCGGCTGAACGCCGGGAACCGTCACCCGCAGGGTGGTCAGGCGCGGTGTCGAGTAACCGATCACCCAGCCCACGACCCCCAGGACCGCGGCCGATCCCCACAAGACCAGGACGGTGGTTCGACGCGCCCCCAGCGACCAGGACCCGAGCTGAACGTGAACTGCCAGCGAGGCGAGGACGCTGCCGATGTCGAAGAAGACGATGAGGGTCCAAAGGATCGCAAAGAACCCCGTCAGCAGAGCCCCAGAATAGATGAGAACCCGTGCCGACGTGCCGGTTGAACTCGAGGAAACGAAGATCCGGGCGAGCACGTAGGCAAAGCCCAGCAGGTAGACGCCGAGACCGATCAGAACACGGGTCAGCACCGTTCCCCCGAACAACTGTTCCGTTCGATAGAAGACGTGCGTGAGGATCAGTGCCCAGATCGAGAAGATGATGATAAAGAACATGCGGCTGCTCCGTTACAGGTCCGGGAAACTGTAACTGAAGAGCCTGGGGAAAGCCAACGGGAGAGACGGAAGCTCGAAGCTCCTAGCTTCCAACTTCCCTCTCTGGCACAATCGCATCCGGCCAGTGAGCCCGGCCGGCCACCGGGCAGGAGGTTTGCGATGCGTCGGTTCGTTGTGCTTGGGGTTGTTGTGCTGTTCAGTTCATTGAGTCTCGCCGTGGCGGAAGAAGGGATGTGGCCGCCGAGCCAGCTGCCTGAGATCGGGCAACAGCTGCGGAAGGCGGGCCTGCAGCTTCCCCCCGAACAGCTCGCGGATCTCGCCGGATATCCGATCGACGCGGTCGTCAGTCTCGGGGGCTGTTCGGCCTCGTTCGTCTCTCCGGAAGGACTCATCATCACGAATCACCACTGCGCCTACGGGGCGATCCAATACAATTCGACACCCGAGAAGAACCTGCTCGAGGAGGGTTTCCTTGCGAAGACGCGGGATCAGGAACTGCGTACGGCACCGGGCTCGGATGTCTATGTCACCCAAGAGATCCGCGACGTTACCGAGCAGATACTCGCCGACCTGAGTCCGACGTTGACGGGGCTGAAACGCTACCAGACCATCGAACAGCGGGAAAAGGAACTCGTTGCCGAATGCGAGAAAGAGCCGGACATGCGCTGCCGGGTTGCCTCCTTCTACGGGGGTCTTTCCTACTCCCTGATCCGGCAGCTGGATATTCGGGATGTGCGGCTCGTTTATGCACCGCCGTCGGGAATCGGGAAGTTCGGCGGTGACATCGACAACTGGATGTGGCCTCGCCATACCGGGGACTATTCCTTCTACCGCGCCTATGTGGGACCCGACGGAAAACCGTCGGAGTACTCCACCTCCAACGTTCCCTATCACCCCAGACACTTCCTGAAGGTGGCAACCGACGGGCTGAAGCCCGGCAATTACGTCATGGTGGCGGGTTATCCGGGACGGACGAGCCGATACCGCCTGGCCACCGAGGTCAAGAGCACGTTCGAATGGACCTATCCTGCCCGCACCGAGGCCTACCGCCAGTGGCTCGACATTATCGAGGCAACGACCAAGAACCGTCCGGATGCCGCCCTCAAGTACGCCAGCCTGATTGCGGGGCTCAACAATACGATGAAGAACAACGAGGGTATGCTCGCCGGCTATGCCAAGAGCGACATGCTCCAGGAGAAAGAGCTTCTCGAACAACGCCTCCAGGAATGGATCCAAAGCGACGCGACGCGAATGAGCCGCTTCGGCGATGCCTATACCGGGCTCGTCAAAGAGATCAAGGCGGGCGAGGCGAAAAGGACACTCGATTTCTACTACGGTCTGGCAGGCCGGTCCTCGATGCTGAGCACGGCTCGCCGGCTGTATCGGCTGGCACGGGAGAAGCAAAAGCCGGACATGGAGCGGGACCCCGGCTATCAGAAGCGTGATTTCGAGCGAATCCGCCAGTCACTCCAGCGACTCGACCGGCGATTCGATCCGGCCGTCGACCAGGCCGTCATGGAGCATTTCATCCTCGAGTACTGCCAGAAGGTGCCTGAATCCGAGAGAATCAAGGCATTCGACCAGTGGTTCGGCCTCGACTCCGCGGGTGACCCGTCCGCCGTTGTGCATTCCCGACTCGAGGAGATGTATTCGACGACGACGCTCGTCAATCCGGAGAAGCGCCTCGAGCTTATGGACGCTTCCGTCCAGCAACTGGAGGACTCCGGAGACCCCTTCATCAAGCTGGCCGTCGCTCTCTATCCATCGGATGAAGCGATGCGAAGGGAGGAGCGAGAACATGAGGGGCGACTCCAAGCATTGCGCCCGCGTTACATGCAGGCACTCATCGACTTCCTGCACCAGGAGGGAAAGACCGTCTACCCCGACGCCAATGGAACACTGCGCGTGACTTACGGTACCGTCAAGGGCTACAGTCCGCGCGACGCCGTCTACTACGAACCCTTCACTTCCGTCCGAGGAGTGATCGAGAAGGATACCGGTAAAGAGCCGTTCGATACGCCTCCGGCCGCACTAAAGGCCATGCGTTCGATTCAAGATGGGCGCTGGTTCATGAACAGCATCCACTCGGTACCCGTGAACTTCCTGTCCACCGTCGATACGACCGGTGGGAATTCCGGCTCTCCGACTCTGAATGCTCGAGGCGAATTGGTGGGACTGCTCTTCGACGGCAACTACGAAAGCATGATCGCCGACTGGGACTTCATGCCCCAGATCACGCGTTCCATCCACGTGGATATCCGATATGTCTTGTGGCTGATGGACAAGGTCGATCACGCAGATGCTCTCTTGACGGAACTCGGCGTCAACCCATAGCCATGGGCCTCACCGGGCAAAACCCAAAATCCGGGATCACGAGAGAAAGCGGTCGGAGTCTCGGCGAAGGAGTTGGCGAAGAGATAGGGACATGTTCTTGCAGAGTCTGCTGGGAATCCTGGTGATCCTGTCGCTCGCCTGGCTTTTGAGCGAACACCGCTGGAAGGTGAGCTGGCGCCTGGTGCTGACCGGTCTGGCCCTCCAGGCGGCCATTGCCGTCTTCCTCCTCAAAGTCCCGATCTCTCAACGTGTTTTTCTCTCACTGAATCACGTAGTCATGGCTTTGGATGAGTCCACCCAGGCGAGAACGAGAGAACTGGAGGACCGGAGAACCGGAGCTAGGAGTTCCGGAGAGCTGTACGCGGTGATCTGACATTTCCGACCCCGTGGACGGGGCGCACGGAGTGGGCGAGATGGGCGGACGAACCGACTGAACCGACTGCCAAACTCCAAAACCTGGAACCTCGAACCTCGGAACTCCAGAACTCGGAATTTGGAGCATGTCCGTTCCGGGCGTCCCGCTCTCCGATGCCCGATTCCCGTCTCCCGTGAGAGATGCGGGACGGTTCGCTGAAACCCTGCTACAATCGTCGCTTCAAGCTTCCAACTTCAACCAATGTGACTTGCGAGACATGCCATGAAAGTGCCGCCCTTCCTTCGCCCCTGGTCAACCACTCTGTCCCTCACCTCTCTGCTGATGTGCCTTTCGCCGACCCTCTCTTGGGGGGCAGAGGCTCCCCTAGGCTTCACTCAGAAAGCGGGTCAGCAGGAGACTTCCGTCGAGCAGCGCTTCGACCAGGCGATCAACAAGGGCGACCTGCGGGACTGGATGGAGTTCATGAGTTCTCGTCCCCATCACGTCGGGACTCCTTTTGGAAAGAAGGTTGCGGAATTCGTTGCCGGAAAGTTCAAGGAGTGGGGCTACGACACTTCGATCGAGACCTTCTACGTCCTCTTTCCCACCCCCAAAGAGAGGGCGCTGACACTGCTCGCGCCGGAGCACTACGACGCAAAACTCACAGAACCGGCGCTCGCTGCCGACCATACCTCCAGTCAACAGAACGAACAGCTGCCGACCTTCAACTTCTATTCGAAGGACGGCGACGTCACCGCCGAAGTCGTGTACGTCAACTACGGGATCCCCAGTGACTATGAGCAACTGGAACGCCTGGGCATCGACGTCAAGGGCAAGGTCGTCATCGCCCGCTACGGGGCTTCATGGCGGGGAATCAAGCCGAAGCTGGCTGCCGAAAAGGGAGCCATCGGCTGCATCATCTATTCCGACCCGCGTGACGACGGCTACTTCGAAGGTGACGTCTACCCCAAGGGGCCGTACCGGATGGCGGAGGGAGTCCAACGCGGCTCGGTGATGGATATGCCTCTCTATCCCGGCGATCCACTGACGCCTTCGGAGCCGGCGACACGCGACGCCAAGAGGCTCCCCATGGACGAGGCGCCGACCTTGGCCAAGATCCCCGTTCTTCCTATCTCCTACGAAGACGCGCTCCCGATCCTGCGTTCTCTAAGTGGACCGGTCGCTCCGGGTTCCTGGAGGGGAGCCCTGCCGATCACGTACCACGTGGGCCCCGGCCCGGCCAAGGTTCGGCTGAAGGTTCAGGCCGACTGGAATCTGGTCCCGATCCACGACGTGATCGCCCGTCTGCCCGGATCGGAATATCCGGATCAGTGGATCATCCGGGGGAACCATCATGACGCCTGGGTGAACGGCGCCGACGACCCGATCTCCGGATTGGTCTGCCTCATGGAAGAGGCCCGGAGCATCTCAGAATTGGTCAAGACGGGCTGGCGCCCCAAACGTACCATCGTCTTCGCGGCCTGGGACGGAGAAGAGCCCGGACTCATCGGGTCGACGGAGTGGGTGGAGGCCCACGTCCCGGAACTCGCAGACAAGGCCGTCGCCTATATCAACACGGACGGAAACGGCCGCGGCTTTCTCCAGGCCTCAGGTTCCCATGTGCTGGAGAAGCTCATCAACCAGGTCGCCGGCGACGTCAAAGATCCCGAAAAAGGTGTCACCATACTGGCCCGTCGCAAGTCCCGCGATCTCGTACTCGCGGATCCGAACAAACGGCGGGAGCTGTTGGGCTCCCAGACGATCCACATCGGGGCACTCGGATCGGGCTCGGACTACACGCCTTTTCTGCAGCATATGGGCATTTCCTCGGTCAACCTCGGCTTTGGTGGCGAATCCGGCGGCGGATCCTACCACTCGATTTACGATTCCTTCGATTACTACACCCGATTCGGGGATCCGAAGTTCGAATATGGTGAGGCGCTCTCGGAAACAGCCGGCCGGCTGGTGCTTCGCCTCGCGGATGCGGACATCCTTCCCTGGGATTTCACCGGCATGGCGCAGACGGTGCAGCGCTATCTCGGAGAGCTCACGGGCCTTGTCGACTCAATGCGCACCCAGACCGATCTGGAGAACCGCCTCATCGAAGAGGGCGACTACGACGCGTATTTCGACCCGACCAAGACCTTCGTCATCCCCAAGGAGAAATCAGCCGTTCCATTCCTGAACTTCGCTCCGCTGCAGAACGCGGTCAGCCGCCTTCTGGACGTCGCCTCCGACTATGCGGACGCCTATCAGACTTTCGTCAAAGATCCGTCGGCCCATCAAGGGGTCCCCCTTGATCAGGTCAATCAGGCTCTGCTACTGACGGAACGGGCACTGACGCGGACCCAGGGACTGACCGGCCGTCCCTGGTATCGGCACTACATTTACGCTCCCGGCTTCTACACGGGCTACGGCGTGAAGACGCTGCCCGGCGTGCGGGAAGCGATCGAGCAGCGACAGTGGGAGGAGGCGGATCAACAGATCCGCATCACGGCCGACGTTTTGAACGCGTACTCCGACAAGATCGCCGGGGTTACCGGCCTTCTGCAACACTGATGGAGACACCAAGTCATGCTCGTCGTGTCGTTGTGGTGAATACTTCCTGACCGTTCGGCACCGGCTGACCACGACGACACGACGCCGAGTGTCGACCACGACGTTCACAACGAAGCACGACGGGTGCTCGTCGTGTCGTTGTGGTGAATACTCCTTGACCGTTCGGCACCGGCTGACCACGACGACACGACGCCGAGTGTTAACCACGACGTTCACAACGAAGCACGACGTGGTACGCTCTGCGTCGATGCGGAAAACAGAAGGCACCCCGGCCCCTCGTTTTCACAATGACCCTCGCATCGTGCTGACCCTGGACGCAGGCGGCACCACGTTCGAGTTCTCGGCGATTCGAGGTCACCAGGAGGTCGGCGCCTCCGCCGTTCTCGCTGCCGAACCGAACTCCCTCGACAAGAGTCTGGCCAATCTCGTCCGCGGCTTCGAGACGATCCGACAGCAGCTTCCCGAACCTCCGGTCGCGATCAGCTTTGCGTTCCCGGGACCGGCCGACTATCCACGCGGAATCGTCGCGAACGTCGGCAACCTCCCCGCCTTCCGCGGTGGCGTTCCCCTTGGTCCGATGCTCGAGGATCACTTTGGGATACCCGTCTTTCTGAACAACGACGGTGACCTCTTCACGTACGGCGAGGCACTGTCCGGCTTTCTACCTTTCGTGAATCGTCTGCTCGAGGAAGCAGGAAGCTCCAGACGCTACAGGAACCTGGTTGGCCTGACTTTGGGAACCGGGCTGGGAGGGGGCGCCGTGATCGACGGCCGTCTCGTCGTCGGTGACAATTCTGCGGGAGGCGAAGTCTGGCTCCTCCGCAACAAGCTCGATCCGGAGACCGATGCTGAGGAAGGCGCTTCGATCCGAGCGGTCAAGAGGACCTACGCGAGAGCGGCAGACATTCCTTTCATCCGGGTGCCCGAACCGAAGGAAATCTACCGAATAGGGATAGGAGAAAGCACCGGGAATCGGGAGGCCGCCGGAGAGGCGTTTCGACGTCTGGGAGACGTGGCAGGAGACGTTCTTGCCCAGGCGTTGACCCTGATTGACGGCCTGGCGGTCATCGGCGGTGGATTGTCGGCGGCGCATCCCTTGTTCATGACGGCCCTCGTTCAGTCGATGAACAGTTCATTCCGACGACCGTCAGGATCACTGAAGCGACTGATCCCCCGAACCTTCAATCTCGAGGATCCACTGGAGCTCCGGGATTTCCTCACGACTGACGTGCGTTCCCTGCCCGTGCCGGGTTCCGAAAGAACCGTCTCATTCGACGCCCTGCCTCGGACCGCTGTGGGACTTTCCCGTCTGGGAACAGGACGCGCCGTCTCGATCGGCGCCTACGCCTTTGCCCTCGACCGCCTCGATTCAGCCGACAACGGGTAGCTCGACTGCTAAACCTCCGGGCAAGATTCTTGATACGCGGACGATTCGATCTGCAGTGTGATGTGCCCGATGCCGAAGGAAGACTCGAGGTGCTGCTTCATTCGACTCAGCAGCTCGTCGCGATCAAAACCCGAATCGCAGCGGACATGCGCGGAAAGGGCGATCAGTCCGCTGGTGATCGTCCAAATGTGCAGATCGTGAACATCCACGGCGCCATTGACGGCGCGCATGGCACAGTACACCTCGTCCACATCGATCTCACCGGGAGAGCTTTCCATCAGCACGGCAACCGATTCCTTGAGCACGTTCCAGGATGAGTAAATCACCAGAAGGCCGATCAGCAGGGACGCCACCGGATCCGCCCAGTTCCATCCCAAGAGCCAGATGAGCAGACCGGCTACGATGGCCTGAATGCTGCCGAGTGTATCGGCCAAGACGTGCAGCCACACAGTCTTGAGATTCAGGCTCTCATCCTTCCCTCCGTGCAGGATTCGAAGACCGATCAGGTTGACGGCCAGCCCCCCGATCGCAATGCCCATCATCAGTTCACCGCGAACCGACGGCATCGTCGCCAGCCTGTGATAGGCCTCGACGAAGATGAAGATGGAGACGGCGACCAGAGCCGCTCCGTTTGCGAGCGCAGCCAGGATCTCCGTTCGGAAATATCCCCAAGTGTGCCGCGATGGAGACGGCTGTTCGGCCAGCCAGAGGGCAAAGAGCGCCAGGGCCAGTGACCCCGCGTCGGACAGCATGTGGCCGGCATCCGCCATCAACGCCAGCGAGCCGGTCACGAAGCCGCCCGCGAACTCGGCTACCATGTACGCACAAACCAGCCCAAGGGACCAGGAGAGACGCCGTCGGTTCCGCCCCCGGTCATCTCCGGATTCCCTTTTTGCGTGATTGTGACCGTGTCCCATCGCGATTCTTCCATCATAACGGGTCCCGGAGATCTGCATTCTCAAATCCATCCTGGAATCCTTCCCCCCCAAGCCGCAAACTAGAGTCCATCATGGACCGCACCCTTTCCGTCGACCAGGCTCGGCGAGTCTACGACCGCATCGGCAGGAAGCAGGACACTCAAAGGTTCTATGAGAACCCTGCTCTCGAACGGTTGATCGCAGCGGCTCGATTTCGAGAAGCCGGACATGTCGTCGAATTCGGCTGTGGCACAGGGGCGTTCGCCCTCCGCCTTCTGAAACAGGAACTGCCCATCCGATGCCGCTATTCGGCTTTCGATTTGAGTTCGACGATGGTGGGAATCGCTCGTGAGCGGTTGGCACCATTTTCACAGCGTGCAACCGTGATTCAGACCGACGGCTCGCCCAGGCTTCCGCTCGGTGATGCGGTCAGTGACCGGTTCGTCGCCAACTACGTCTTGGACCTGCTTGCCGAACGGACGATCGAAGCCGTGCTCAATGAGGCCTACCGTCTCCTGCGTCCCGGGGGAATCCTGTGCGTCGCAAGCTTGACCCGCGGGTGCACTGTCGCGTCGAAAGCACTGATCACCATTTGGAGAACGTTGCACCGGATCTCACCCATTCTGGTCGGAGGCTGTCGGCCGATCCGCCTCGGCGAGTTCCTTTCGGAGGATGACTGGGACATCGTGCTGTCGGAGACCGTCGTCTCCTGGACCGTTCCCTCAGCGATCCTGGTCGCACGCCGCCGAAGCGCCTCCGGCGACGAAGCCGCCTGAGCGGGAGCTGGAGGCTGGGTAGGATAAGCATCCCTGCTTGTCTGGACCTGAGGTCGCTGCTTCACGAGCGTTGTGCAGACTGAACTCCGAAGGCCACACGGTGAGAACGGGAGAACCGGAGGACGGGAGAACCGGTGCTGGGAGCTGGGAGGTGGGCGGAGTGTACGAGGTGAACGGACTGGACGCGGTGGGCGGAGTGAACCGGCTCGTGGATCTGCAACCTCGAAACCTCGGAACCCCGGAACCGTTCTCTCGAGGCAGCGGGACAACCGCGGAAGGTCCTCCTACTCGGGTTCGTGCTTGTGCCTCAGTCCGTGCAGCCACTCGCGGGCCGACTGGTTGACCACGAAGAAAGCCGGAATCAAGAGAATCGCCAGACCGGCCGCCGCAATCATTCCTCCAAAGACCGTGGTCCCGAGAGTACGTCGGGCGATCGACCCCGCTCCGGTCGCCCACACCAGCGGCGACACTCCGAGGATGAAAGCCAGGGCAGTCATCACGACCGGGCGGAAACGGAGCCGGGCAGCTTCGACGGCCGCCTCGAGGATCGTGTACCCGCGTTCTTCGCGCAAGACCTTGGCAAACTCGACGATCAGAATGGCATTTCTTCCCGAGAGTCCGACCAGCATGACCATACCGACCTGTGCGTAGAGGTCCATGCTCAGATGAGTGACCCCCAGAGCAACGAGAGCGCCCAAAACAGCGACCGGAACCGATAACATGACGGATGCGGGTACGGTCCAACTCTCGTACTGCGCGACCAGGAAGAGATAGGCGAACACCAGAGCCAGAGCGAACAGGATCGTTCCCCTCGATCCGGCTTCCTGCTCCTGGTAGGACATGCCGGACCACTCGAATTGCATCCCCTTCGGGAGGACCTGTCCGGCGATCTCGCGCACCGCCTCCATGGCCTGGGTGGAGCTGTAACCCGGCCCCGGTTCCCCATTGATGGTCAAAGACCGGTACATGTTGAACCGATTCAGGGTGTCCGGACCGACCCTGGGCTCCAGGGAAACGAGCGTCTTGAGGGGAACCATCGCTCCGCGGGAGCTTTTGACGTACATGCGGCCGATGTCCTCTTGCCTGTTTCGATAGGACGTGTCCGCTTGAATGATCACCCGGAAAACTCGTCCAAACAGGTTGAAGTCGTTGACGTAGAGCGAGCCCAGGTTCGTCTGCAGGGTACGAAAGATGTCCCCGACCGGGACCCCCAGTGCTTCCGCCTGCCTGCGGTCGACCTGGAGCTGCAGTCGCGGAACGTTGGACTGGTAGGTACTGAACATGTTCTGGATGCGCGGATCCTGATTGCAGGCGGCGACCAGGGCACGCATGGCCTGGGCCAGCCCTTGGGGATCGCCGCCGGTCAGATCTTCGAGCTGTAACTCGAAGCCGGCGGTCGCCCCCAGTCCGCGGATGGGAGGCGTCTGATAGGCAAACATCTGAGCGCCCTGGATGCGGCCGACTTTGCTCCGAATCTGAGCGAGGATGCTCTGGACGGACAGATCCGGGGTCGTGCGCTCGTTCCAGTCCTTCAGTCCGATGATCACTCTGGCTGCATTTGCACCGCCGGATCCACCGATCGTATTGATGTGATCGATTCCCGGAATGGTCTCGATGGCCTGCTCGACCTGTCGGGTCACCTTTTTCGTCCGTGCCAGCGACGCTCCATCCGGCAGCAAAACGTTGGAGAAGACGGCCCCCTGATCTTCGGTCGGCAAGAACCCTTTGGGAGCATCCCGATACATCACATACACGGCTCCGACAACGACGGCAAAGACAAGAAGGGCGACCTCCAGCCGACGAGACAGGAAACGGACACCGAACCTGTATCCTCCCGTTACGGCCTTGAAGCCGCTGTTGAACCACCGCAGGAGGAAGAACGGACGAGGTGGATTGCTGCGAAGCAGATGGGCACACAGTGCCGGACTGAGAGAAAGGGCCACGAAAGCCGAAATCGTAAACGAGATGACGATGGTTACAGCGAATTGCCGGTAGAGCTCTCCCGTGATTCCGGGGGCAAATGCAACCGGCACGAAAACGGCCGCCAGTACGAGGGCCGAGGCCACGATCGGCCCGGTGACCTCGCTCATGGCCACTTCGGCCGCCTGTTTGGGCGGAAGCCCACCTTCGATGTGCCTCTGGACATTTTCAATGACGATGATCGCGTCGTCCACGACCAGCCCGATCGCCAGCACGAGTCCGAAAAGCGTCAGCGAATTGATGGAAAAGCCGAACATGTGCAGGAAGGAGAACGTCCCCACGAGGGACACCGGGATGGCGGCGACAGGAATCAGTGTCGAGCGCCAGTCCTGCAAGAAGATGAAGACCACCAGAACGACCAGCCCGAGGGCAATGAACAAGGTCTGCACGAGTTCCCAAAGGGACTCCCGAATGAATTGGGTCTCGTCGCGAACCACCTTGTATGCGACATCATCGGGAAACTGTTGGGACAGTCCCTCGAGCCTCGCACTCACCGCGTCTGCCACGTCCAGTGCATTGGCTTCGGGCAACTGGAAAACCCCGAAGACGACGCAGGGCTGCCCGTCCATCCGTCCGAAAGAGCTGTAGTTCTGAGCGCCAAGGTCGACTTTGGCAACGTCGCCGATTCGGACCAGTGATCCGTTCGGTCGCGCGCGCACGATGATATCCCTGAATTCGGACGGCTCAGTCAGCCGGCCTTTGGACAAAATGGAGTACTGGAACTGCTGGTCGGGGGAAGAGGGCGGAGCACCGATCTGTCCGGCGGCAGCCTGAATGTTCTGATCCCGGATGGCCTGGATCACGTCGTTGACGCCCAGGCCGAGGCTCGTCATCCGATCCGGATCGAGCCAGATTCTCATGCCGTAGTCACGGGCCGTGAAGACATTGACATCGCCCACACCTTTGACCCGCGATAGCGCATCCTTGAGATAGATTCCCGCGTAATTCCCCAGGAAGACGTCATCATAGGTTCCGTTCGGGGAGTAGAGGACGATCACCATCAGCATGGTGCTGGAACTCTTACGGACCGAGACGCCTCGCTGCACGACCTCGCTCGGCAGTTGCGAGGTCGCCAACGCCACACGATTCTGCACGTTGACGGCGGCAATGTCCGGGTTGGTTCCGACCTCGAAGGTCACGGAGAGCTGGTAGGCACCGCTGTTGGAACTCGTGGAGCTCATGTAGATCATGTCCTCCACGCCGTTGACCTGCTGCTCGATGGGAGCTGCAACGGTAGCTTCCACGACATCGGCACTGGCGCCCGGGTAGACGGCCGAAACCTGAACTTGAGGGGGCGTGATCTCGGGATACATGGCGATCGGGAGGCGCGCGATGGAGATGGCACCTGCCAGCACGATCACCAGCGAGATGACGATCGCGAACTTCGGCCGAGAGATGAAGAACTTACTGATCACCCGAAGTGTCCTCCCCGACCTCGGTTGCCGTCGCCGGCCGGGCGTCGACCTCTGCCCCGGCAGTGACCTTCTGAAGGCCGTCGGAAATGACCGATTCGCCCTCGTTGAGTCCCTCCATGACGATCCACTTCGTTCCGGAGACGTCGCCCAACTGCACCCTTCGCATCTCGGCCTTCTTCTGCTGATTGACCACCATCACGAAAGGTCCCACCTGATCACGCTGAACGGCCGCCTGAGGAATCAGGAGGCGATCCACTTTCTCCCGCCGGCTCTGGATGACCGTAACGAATTGCCCGGGACGCAGCAGAAGGCGCGGGTTGGGAAAGGTAGCACGCAGAAGAATCGTCCCGGTCGCTTCATCGACACGGTTGTCCTGAAAGTCGATCCGACCGGGATGGGGAAAGTCCGACCCATCGACCAGACGGATCGTCGGAACGAGTTGCGGAATGGCTCTCCTGCCATTGAGACCAGCCCCCAACTCCTCCTGGAGGGCCAGATAGTCACGCTCGCTGATCGGAAACGTCACCCACATCGGGTCGAGCCGAACGATCGTCGCGAGAACGCCGCTGTCCGGACCGACCAGATTGCCGACGTGAATTGCCGTGCGCCCGATCCGTCCGCTGATCGGAGCCCGGATTTCGGTATAGCCAAGATTCAGCTTTGCCTGCACCAGTTGGGCTTGCCGTTGTTTCAACAGCGCTCGTGTCTCGAGGACGGTGCCCTCGGAGGAATCCAGGTTGGCCTTCGAAGCTCCTCCCGCATCTTTGACGGTATTCAGCCGGTCCAGATACTTTCGGGCATTCTCCAGTGTCGCCTCCGTCTGGGCGACCGCCGCTTCGGCCGCTTCGACCGCTGCCTGATACGGCTCCTGCTCGATCACGTACAGCAACTGGCCCTTCCTGACATCCGCTCCCTCATCGAATGTACGTTTGACGAGGTACCCCGTCACACGGGCCCTCAAATCCACGGTGGAGACGGACTCGGTTCGGCCGACGTATTCATCACTCTCGGCAATCGCCATCTTCTCGACGGGAGTCACAGTCACGATCGGCGGCGGCGGGGCCGGTCGTGCAGGGGCCTCCTGGCGAGCACAAGCCGCCCACGCGAGTCCGAGCGCCAGCACGCCCATCCACCGGACCATTCCGAGTCTTCGATTTCGTCGCAAGCGATCCGTGTGTTCATCAGTCATGGAACCGACCCCGTCTGTGGTTGAGAAGCGGATGGAGCAGGCTGTGGGAGGGCCGGCGTCCAGCCGCCCCCGAGTGCCTTGTAGAGACGTATCAAATCGGAAGTCACGGCTCCATCGCTGCGAGCCAGTTGATCCTGCAGCGAAAGGAGTGACCTCTGGGAATCCAGCACCGGCTGAAAGTCGACCAGACCCGCTGCGTAGTTGGTCCTGACCAGGTCGAGGGCACGCTGGGCTGCCGAGGCAGCCTCCACCAGCGATTTTCGCCGGACCTGCTCATCCACATAGGCCACCAGAGCATCCTCGACTTCCTGCAGTGCACCCAGGATCGCCGACTGGTAATCGACCAGGGCCTGCTCTTGTCGAGCATTCTGCACTTCGATCTGCTGCCGAATACGTCCCGCATCGAAAATCGTTTGAAAAGCGCTGCCTGCGATCGTACCGATGAGATTCCCGAGCGAGAGCGGGTTCCCTTTCGTGATCAGCTCGTAACCGATCGATCCCGTCAAAGCGAACTGCGGGTACTTCGCGGCAGTCGCCACTCCAATCTCCGCTGTCTGGGCTGCGAGTATCCTTTCGGCACGGCGCACGTCTGGTCGCCGGCGCAGGGTGTCGGCCGGAATCCCGATGGCGACCTCGACGGGGCCAACCGGTATGGGTTCAACCTTCTTCAGTTCATCGGAGAGGGCCCCGGGAGTTTCGCCCAACAGAACCGCCAGCCGGTTTTCGGCCTGTTCCAGCTGGATCCTCAATGTCGGGATGACCGATCGGGTCGAAGCGAAACTGTAGGCTGCCTGCTCGACGTCGACGCGGGTCGTCAGCCCGGCCTCGAAGCGTCGGTTGGCCAAGTTGTACACATCTTCCTGAACGGCCAGATTGCTCTCGGCGACTGACAATTGCTTCTGGTACTGGCGAATTTCCACGTAGTTGAGCGCGACTTCTGCGAGGAGACTGACCAGAGTGTCCCGGAGCGTCTCCTCGGTGGCCTGCAGGCTGGCCTCCGCAGCTTCGATCGATCGCTTGATCTGGCCAAAGACATCGACCTCCCATCCGGCGTCGAAACCGATGCTGAAGAGTCCGCCGTTAGCCGCGTGTCCCATACGATCCGACCCCCGTTGAAAGGCGGCGAGGCCCGAGCCGGTGAGGGTCGGGAACCGGTCGGCATTGGCGATACCTCGCTCAGCCCGTGCTTCTCGCACTACAGCGATGGCTCTCCGGAGGTCCAGGTTCCCTCTGACGGCTCGGTCCATGAGGCTTTCGAGAGTGGGATCGCCCAGCGTGGTCCACCAATGTGCCAATGTTTCGTCGGAGATCTCCGCGGCTTTCAACCCGTCGCCCAGTTCGGCATGCCATTCGGGAGGAGGAGTGATCTGGGGTTTCTCGTAGTCCGGCCCGGCAGCACGGCATCCGGCCAGGAGCGTGAGCAACATCAAGACCGCTCCCGTGCAGACTACACTGGTGAGTCTGGAACGGGGATCCCGAGTATCAGTCATGCGCTTCAGCTGTCCCGTCTTGACCGGTCCTGTTCATCTTCTCGTCATTTGCACTACGCCGTGTCCCGGCTCTTGTTACAGATCAGCCCCAAGGCCCCTCACAGCCGCAACCGTTCTCTGCTCCGAGTAGCAACGCTCATCTTCCACTGGCATGGGTACGCCTTCGCCAGGGCTGTGAGGTTGATATTGTGGCGCAACTCAGAAGCATGCGAAAGATCACACGCCCATTGGGCGGCGACGGATCCTGTGTCTGGATGGAGTCGACCGGCAGGGACCTGAGAAATGATCGGACCGGTGAAGTCGAACCGGTCCTCACCGTGATTCGCGACGTTGCCGCCCGGAAGGAGGCCGAAGCTGCCCTGGACGAAAGCGAAACCAGGTTCCGTATTAACGTCGATTCGAGAGCTTCTCGAGGTACCGTGCAGCCTCGTCCAGACGGAATTGGGCGGTTTTGAATCGAGCGTCTCGTTCGTTGAGATAGGGAACCCCGGTATCGTTGGCCCCGAAGGTGACCAGGCGCAGTTCCTGAATCGCGTCCCGAAGCTTCTGATGGGCCATGATGAGGCCGATCGGGTCGTCCGGGGAGGGCTGAGGAGGCAGTCGGCGGGCCAGCCCATCGATCCCGTCGGTCCAGTCCTTGCTCCACTTCCTCCATCGCCGCAGGACATCCCGCTCCTGCGGCCCCACATAGTCGCCGCTCAACTCGCCAACCTGCCGGGAACTCCGCTGCCCTTCGGTGATGACGTCTGCGACGCGCCGGGCAAAGTTCGAAAGCCCTTGCACCTCGGCTGCCGAGACCGTTCGCTGCGCAGGCTGCTGCCGGGCATCCAGTTCGGGCGTCGAATGCTCGAACCATGCGGCATCCGTAAACATGCTCGCGCGTAGTTTTTCCCATTCCGCTCGAGCCGAGGCCAAGTCCAGGTTTCGATACCCCACATCCGACTGTCCACCAAGGCGGCTGCTCCAGGCCAGCAACGAAGTGGCGTACGGGCGCTTTGAGATGGGGACACTGTTCAACAGGGCCGTCCCCAACTGATGCGCCAGCGAAGACAACTGATCCGCATCCGCAAGGTTCGGCGGTCCAGGCCGATACAGAACCTGCTCGAGGGAAATGATCCGACTTCGGAAAGGTTCGGGATCCAGCTTGGCTGCGGGCCGGAGAGGCAGTTCGGGGAATCCTTGATCCGCCGGTTGCCCTTCAGCCGTTCCGGACGCTGCGGCTGGTCCGGAAGTCGACGGCTCGGAGTGGGTCGGACGCAGAACCACCCACACCGCCACCCCGAGAATCGCAATGCCGAAAAGCACGATGAAGACCCAGATGAGCCGGGAAGAGGGCTCGGTCGCTCCCCTCTGCTCGCGCAGGCAGAGCACGCAACCAGATTCGCTTGGGTCGAAGTGGAGCCCGTGCGTCTGACAGTACGCCCCCTGGCGACCGTCGGAAGAAGGTTGCTGAGCGTTTTCAGGCACCGACACGATTGAGATCTCGCTCCTGGAATCTTTGGGCTGACAGAGAGCCTATCGTCCAAACCCACATCCGTCAATTGATTTGGGCTGAGAATGCCTCTCGTTGTTTCTTCTGCCCCGATCGCCGAGCAGGCGCGATTCAGACGAGATATACTGGCTGCAACTTGCACTCCATTTAAAGAGACGAGCAGATATTTCAGTAAGGAGTCAACAGTGAAACGAGCGGCATTGTCTTCCTCGATCTGGGTTCTCTGTCTCTCGAGCCTTGTCTTTTCGTCCAGCAACCTGACGTTCACCCGTCTATCGTTCGAGTCCGGAACCATTACGGGAATCGCCATCGTGAACCCGAATGCGCAGGACGTTACGGCAACGCTGACCGCGATCGGACAGGACGGTACGCCACTGAGCGGGAACGGGATCCAGAATCCTGTCACGGTGAAGATCCCGGCAGGACAACAGTATGCAAAGGTGACTTCGGGCATCTTCGGGGGGTCCTTCCCCTCGGACACTGTCGCTTGGGTTCGGGTGACGAGCCCGGCAGACAACCTGACTGGCTTCTTTCTTTACCTGAATCCGAGCGTGTCCTTTATGGATGGGGCCGACCTGCCGACGCCCTCGAGTAATCTGCTCTTCCTTCAACTTCGTTCGGACAGCCAGTATTCAACCGAGATCAACCTGGTCAATCCCTCGAACGACACGAAGGCCGTCGTCCACATCGAGCTCCACGTGGGCACGAATGTGCCGTCGTTCGCGGATGTTATCCTCCCTCCCTCAGGCGCGGTGCGATTCGATGTCGGCACTGTTTTTGGGAACGATGCGCTGACCGGCGACGCGTACCTGTCGGTCGGCTCGACGGTTCCCCTGGCTGGATTCGAATTGGTGAGGGGACCTGGGGATCTCCTTGGACTCAATGCCGTTCCGACTACTCCCGGTGCGAAGACCGTCTACATTCCTCAGATGGCGGTACTCGACCCGTTCAAGATGGAACTGGTCGTCGTGAATACGGGCGATGAGGCCACTATTCTCACTATCAAGGCCCATAAGAGCGACGGCAGCCTCTACGGAGCCGGAAACGTGGACAGCAACCCGGTGAATCAGTCTCTGCCGGCCCACGGGATTCTGCGACTGGATGTCCAGCAACTCTTCGGCTTCCAGGGGTCCTCCTTCCTGGACGGATGGTTGGAGATCGCATCGAGCTCCACGGAAGTGGCTGCTACCGCAGGCTATCTGATCCCCGGCAACAATTCCTATGCGTCCGTGGCCGGTTCAAGCCAAGGACGGACCCGCGCTCTGTTCTCCCACCTGGCAACCAGTTCTCCCTTCTTCACGGGCGTAGCCTTCCTGAACTCCGGTTCCCTGGCCGCTAACGTTCGGGTCGTCGCCGAAAAGCCGGACGGAACCTTCCTTGGCTCCTACGCCACGACCCTGCTTCCGGGACAGAGAATCAGCAAGCTGGTCGATGAACTGATCAAACCCGCAGCGAACCAAGGGGGAGGCCTGGTCTGGGTCAGTAGCGATGTGCCGATCCACATGCTCTCGTTGTTTGGGAGCTCGGTGACCCTGGCTCTGGCCAACATCCCGCCCCAACCCGTGCCATCGTCGTTCGTTCCCGGCGGATCGCAAAACACTTTGCAGGTCACGCCCAAGCTCGCGGTCCTCCAACCGAACGCACAGCAGGCCTTCAACGTCAACGGCGCGAGCGGCACCGTCCAGTGGGCGGTCAACGGAATCCCCGGGGGGAACAGCACGATCGGCCGGATTCCGAACGGACTCTATCAGGCTCCCACGACTCTCCCTGCGAGCATCCCGGTATCGATCACTGCAACGGCCTCGGATCAGACCGCCGGAGCCTCGGTCGATCTCCTCGAGAAGGAGACAGTGGTCGGAGGACTGGGTGTCGTCAGCTCCGTCGCTTATCTCTCCTCGCTGCAGAGGCTCTACACCTCTGAACTCAGCGTTCAGGGAGCATCCGGAGCCAGCCGCATAAGCATGCAGTCCGGAGTCTCGTCGAACATTCTGAATGTGACGGGCGGCAGCAGAACGTTGGTGCGAGATTTCGCCGGCGAGGAGATTTCCAAGATGGTCCCATTCACGACTTCGACCGGCACGGAGGTCCTGTTGCTGGTCGGAAAGACAACCGGTCGCATCATCCGACTGGATCCCAGACCGTCCGCTCCCGCGCCTGTCGATGTGGCGACGGGGCTCAATGCACCGACCGCCGCCGTCTTCGATCCTGTAACCGGCGGGCTTCTGGTAGCGGAAGCTACCCAGGTCACGCTCATACCAGCCGCCCAGCTCAATCAGGGGCTGACTCAGTCCCGGATCACTTCCGACACCAACCGGGAACCCGTTTCACCTCAGAGCATCGCCGGGGTCGGCGGCTCTGGAATCGCGGTCGATCCTTGTGACGGATCGATCTTCGTCAGCGACCGGACAACCGGCAGCATCCTCAAAATCGATCGAGCGAGCGGTTCGTCCCAAGTCGTGGCAAACGACCTGTCCGGACCCGGGAACCTGCTCGGACTACAGCGCATGGGGATCAGCTGTCCCGATTCCTTCCACCTTTTCGTGGTCGAGGAGGACGCCGACGAAGTCTCTCTGGTCATTCCTTCGACGGGAGAGGTGGTTCACTGGACAGACGCAGCCGGCGCCCGCGACATTGCTCCGGAGACCGACAGCGAAACGGGGATCGTTACCGGATTCTTCCTTGCGCAGGCGCCCGACTCGGTGGGTTCCGTACTTCGCGTCTCCGAGCCTGGCGTCTATGACTCGGGGCAACAAGTCGTCTCGAACGCACCCCTGCCTCCGCAAGCGGGACTGTACACCGACTACCTGAGCTTCATCAGCGCACTCGGAACAAATCCGAACATCCTCACCGAGAGTTTCGATGATATCGATGCAGGCACGATCATCGACCCCGGCACGACCATCCACGGAATCACATACGTCAGTTTCCCCCCAGGCACGAAAGGCCTGGTCACGCCTCCGCTGCTCGACTCGAACGGGGATCCGGTGTTGAACCCGCAGGGAAAACCATACGGTGAGTACAACGCGATCGGCGACGATTTCCTGGCTCTCTCGAGGCCGGACGATCCCGGCTATGACTACTTCTTCGGAGGCGAATCGATGACAATCCGCTTCTCCAAACCGGTGCGGGCATTCGGCCTCTTTCTCAACGCTCGGACTTCGGATATCGAAACCGGCTACCTGTTCTTGCAGGAAGGAGATACGGTTGTGACAACCGGCGGCCCCCAGTGGGACTTCTACAATGTCCCCGGCAACTCTTCGGTCGGATTGTTCTTTGCCGGCATCATTTCCGAAACGCCGTTTTCCGAGGTGACCATCGGGGATACTTCGCAGGGGGATACTTCGCAGAACATCTCCTCACTGGGGATGATCGTCGACCACTTCATGCGGGTGGAATGAGAGCGAGGGAACTCAGCGGATCTAGTCGAGGGCCGCAAAGACCTTCTTCATGGCCGCGGCCGTCCGATCGACCGCCTCGTCGGTCGGAAGTGCTTTCAGGCTGTCGTCGAAGGGTTCCGCCCGGACCGGACCGTCGAAGCCCGCCTTGACCAGGGCGTCCAGAAAGGTCTGGATATCAATGACACCCGTCGACCCGGGAAGTCGACGCTCGAGATCCATCTGTTCGTCGATCGGGACGCCGGCCGGAGCATCGTTGATGTCGACAGAGACGATCTTGTCGTTCGTCAGTGACAAAAGATCGGCTTCCGTTCCACCTGACGTGTACCAATGATAGCTGTCGAGCAGGAAGCCGACATTCGGCCGGCCAATTGCGTCGATCAGTTCCTGCATTTCAGCCTGTGAGTGAACGAAGGAGTAACGAAGTGCAGTCCAGGATGTCTTCGGGCCGACGTACTCGAGCCCCAGCCGAAGGTTCTGGTCGGCCAAAATATCAGCGACTTGGCCGAGCCGCTCCCGATGCAGTCTGAGGTTCTGCAGATACGTGAGGTTGGCATGGTTCGGCATGATCCAGGTGCCCATGCGCGCACATCCAGCCTTTCGCACCGCTTTGGCGGTCTCGGGAAGCTTGCTCAGATCCTGTCGGAAACGTGCCTCATCCTTTCTGAACTCCACCGGAAGGCCCGCCGTTCCCAGAACCAGGCTCTTCTCGGAAAGGAGGCCACGCAGCCGGCTGATCTGCCCGTCGTCCATCGAGCCCAACTGCCCGGAGTCTGCCGCAACGGACTCGAATCCAAACCGGGATGCCAGGTCCAGAGCCTCGAACTGATCCGCGCGGACGCCGATCGAGCCACAATCCAGCATCATCTTCATCTTGCGCCCTCCTGGAACAGCCAGGCCCCGACGAAACGCCAGACTGGCAGAGAGCCCGCCGGCAAGGGTCAGAAACGAACGTCGATACATCCGGGTTTCTTCGCACTCCTTCATGATCTCGGTCCCCATCTGATCTTAACCTGAAGCCGCACGACTGCAAACGGCAAAAGAGACCTCGGGAGGACGAGGTCCGGAGACTTGCCGGCACGAGCGCCCGACGTCTTGCCCTTCGGTCTTCGAGTGATCAGCCCTGATACGCACTCCTCAGCGCTGTCTGCCTTACGGAGATGCCGGGCCGGCAGCTCGAATGACTTCGGCATGACTTTTGTCATCGCGTGTCATTCGTCAGGTGCGGTCTCATGGGGTCGAAACAACGCACAAGGAGTTGAGAAGAAATGACCATTTCAGCCAATCAGACCGTCGGCGAGCTGGCCCGCAATGTACCCGGGTCCGCTCGGATTTTCGAAGACTTTGGGATCGACTACTGCTGCGGCGGCGGCCGCGCGTTGCGGGACGCCTGCGAGGAGAATGGGCTTCCCATCGAGGGCGTCCTCGATTCTTTGAGGAGCCTGGGAAAGGAGGGCGCGACGCCCGAGACTGACTGGAATCAGGAATCACTGACTGCGTTGATTCGTCACATCGTTGGGACACACCACGAGACGGTACGGCGGGAGGTCCCCCGTCTCGAGAAACTGATCGTGAAGATGTGCGCCGCGCATGGTTCGAAGCGACCTGAGTACTTGGAAGTCCAGTCTCTGATCAGTCGTCTGGCCGAGGAACTCATGTCTCACCTGAAGAAGGAAGAGGCCGTGTTGTTTCCGTATATCGAGGGGCTCGAGTCCGCGGTGGGAAGCCGTACTCCGCTCCCTCATGCCTGTTTCGGCACGGTTCGCAATCCGATCGCGATGATGATCCGGGAGCATGATGACGCGGGTGGCGTGCTCGAGAGCATCCAGGGACTATTGAAGGACCGAACCGGCTGCCCTACGACCCAGGAGTTTTTCCGCACCCTCGACGATTTCGAGGCGGATCTCCACCAGCATATCCACCTTGAAAACAATATTCTGTTTCCACGCGCTGTAGAGCTGGAAGCCGCCACTCCTCCAATCAAGTGACAAACTGGTGACACAAATTGGTGACACGCACGCATTGGCGCCGTAACTGACTGCAAACACAGGATTCCATGGTCAGTCTGGCACTTATCTCCGAAAAACTGGTTCGGAGAAGAGCTGCAGATCGAGATTCGCAGGGATCGGAGTCTGCCGCCTTCACCCTCGAGAGGGCCCGCGTGCAGGCCAAGAAATCCAAGGGTTGGGGACAATCCCTGTTCGGCGTGGGAACGGTCCGACCAGGTTATCGGGGCGTTCCGTCTTGAGCCGCTTTGCGGACCCACTCGGGGGATTCCGCTTCGCCCTTCATCGGGGTGGGTTTACCCAGCGCCACCGACCACCGGTGCAGCCACGAAGGCCCGTACGGTCCCGTATACTCGTCGGGCGTCCGGTAGGCAGGATCGTGGAGCACCTCCTCCAGGCTCACGAACCGGTATCCACGCGCCTCGAGCCGCTCCAGCATCTCCGGTAGGCACTCAGCGTTCAACGGATTGGCGTGGGTGAGCAGAATCTGCGGAATCTCACGCCCGAACGACTCATGCGACGCGCCTTCGGCAAACTTCACCGCAGCTTCGAATTGAGTGCTTTCTCGATCGAGCGGCACGGTCCCGCTCAGGGCAGATCATCGATGGCGATGGAGATCCGGTGTGCAGTAGCTGCGCCCTCGTCGGTCAGTTGCTTCCGGAGGTTGGCCTCGGATCGATCCAACCATCGCCGATATCCCTCCGGATCGATGAACGGATTCCGGCCCGCCCCCCGCGCCGCGAGTTTCGCCTCCATGCCGAATTCCCAACTGTGCCCGGCCAGGAACACGTCGCAGGGCAGTGCGCGCAGCGTCGCGAACGTCTTCTCGAAATCCTCGACGATGTCCGGATAGCGCGGATTGTTGATCAACTGGTAGCCCGGTGCGGTCACACTCACCGCAAACACGACATGGTAAGACTGTTCACCCTCGTGGACCGTCGTCGTGTAGGTCGTGGCACCCTTGGTGTGCCCCGGCGTGAAGTGCGCCACGAGCACGACGCTGCCCAGACGGATCTCCTCACCATCCTGGAACACCCCGTCCGCGGTCACCGGTGGGAACGCAAACTCGTCTCCGAACGCGAAGTCACCCTTGCCACCCCGGGCAAACGGAGCCACCTCCGCCGGATTCACGATCAACCGCGCCTTGGTCAGCGCCTTCGCCGCTGCCATGCCGCCCGCATGATCCGCGTGGGCATGGCTCGCGAGCAACAGGCGGATGTTTTCCATCCGGAAGCCCAGTTTTTTCACGTTGGCTTCGATCTGCGGCACGGTCTCCGCATAGCCCGTATCGAGGAGAATGTGTCCCGATGGTGTCGTGATGAGGAAGGACGAAACGCTGGCTGCTCCGACGTAGTACACGTTCCCCACAATGCGGAACGGCTCCACCGGCCGGTTCCACTCGGCATTGGCCGGCGCGTACTGCGCCCATGCCACAGCACCCATCATCCAGAACAGCCCAACTGTTGCGCTACACGTTCTCAATCCGCCCCCCTTCCTCGCTGCTGAGTTGGCACACCCGCTCGAACGGCATGCCGAACAGATGCGCGCTGGTGACCGGTGCCGAAACGGCCAACCGAAACACTCCGCGGCGAGCGGCCGCGAAGCCTTCCGCGGCCGACTAGGGACACACGTCTGCCTCTCTCGGCAGGGAGTCTATCTCAACCGCAACAGTGAGTAAACGAGCGAACTGAGCTGAAAAAGATGACGATCCGGTTGCGTGTCACCAAATTCCCCAGGCTCTCTGCCATCCAGTCCAGGCGACTTTTGTATTCATTCCCGGACGTAATGAAACCGTTCCCCGATTGCTATCCCTCCCTTTGGGTATTCGACCGGAACGTTGCGTCTCCTTAAGACTTCGAGGCACTTTCGGGGCTCTTCGGTCACAAGCTCTTCGCCTATCAGATATATGGCGCGTGGCGATAGTTCGTCGATCAGGTAGAGGTAGGACTCATAGTTCAAAGACTCCAAATGACGGCCTTGGATGGGCAGGATAACGATGTCGATCGGTCCGAAGGACTTCAGAAAGTCGACGCCCTGGCGGTACTTCTCCACCTCGGAGGGGTCGTTGCCGCTCGCATGAAGTCCGGCGTGGACGATCTTCAGTCCATCGACCTCGACTAGATAAGCAAACCCTTCGATACCAAATAGACGCTGACATGCCGAAATCGTGACTACCCAAACCCCACCCACGGAGAGATCCTGGTTGGCCTTGGCCAGACGAACGGCCGGCAAAGGGGCATTGCCCTCTTCAACCGTCGGCTGAGCACTGAGGACGAAGTTGGCGCCCGGCAGTGTGCGAGCCAGTTCGGAAAGGTCTGCCCTGTAGCGTGGGGGCGGCTGGTAGTTGGCCAGCACCGTGATGTTCTGACCAGCCAGTTCCTTAGGGTTGAGGTATCCGTTGGCCAAGCCGGCCTCCGACGATTCATCGATCCTGGACGGGTTGAAGATGAGCAGGTGCTCCCTGGTTTTCACAACATATCCGATGTTGGGAGATATCCGGCTGGCCATGTACCAGAGATAGGCTTCGCCTTCTCCGATCGATTCGGCAAGTTGCGGGGCTCTGCCATAGTTGGTTTCGCCGATTGCGCTTTCGTTTGCTCCCAGGGCGATCAACGCTTCAGCCGCCCCGCGATGGCCATGTCTGGCGGCGTAGTAAAGCGGTGTATGGCCATAGTCGTTCGCTGCGTTGACGTCGGCGCCATGACTGACCAGGACTCGCACCAGGTCTGCAAAGCCCCTCATGGCCGCCAAATGCAGTTCGGTATTGCCGAAACTGAACTCTTGGAGTCTTGCGCCTCTTTCGACGAGAAACATTGCCATCCCTTCGTTCAGTTCCCTGTCGACGGCAACGTTGTCTGAAATGGGCCGGTTGTTATTGATCGACTTTTGGAGGGGCGTACCTTCCATGTCGCGAACGTCGATGTCGGCACCATGATCAATCAGGAGCCTGGCTACTTTTGTGCTACCTGTTCCAACGATCCCAACGAGAGCCGCCCAGTTTCGGTTCGACATGGTCGCATTGACGTCGGCCCCCTTGGCGATGAGCTGCTGTAAGAGGCCGAAACATGCTTCCGGTTCCGTGAGAACGGCACACTGCAAGGGCGTCCTTCCTCCATCTCCTTTCGCATTGACATCGGCCCCTTGGTCAATGAGGAAGTCCGCCACTTCGATCTGTGAAATATAGGAGGGCGGCACACCGAGACATGCCTTGATGAGTGGCGTGTCGCCGTGTTCGTCTCTCGACTCCAATAAACTCGAGTCGACCTCGAGGAGCGCCCGGATCTTGTTCAGATCGCCTGCAGCGGCAGCATCATGTATCTCACTCGCATGCAGTTTGATCGTTACCAGCAGCAAGGTGAGGAGTGTAGTGAAGACTATTTTCCTGAGACGATTCATGGCAGGCTCCGCATAGGAGGAGTGTACGGGCAGGCCTGAAGAGATAGAGCGGATATTCGACGAGCGGCAGGCACACTCGGCAAGCGGCCCGGGAGGCAGACGGTACCAAGAGTCAGAGGACCAATTCCCACGCCGCCCTCTCCGTCGGATCATTGGATTTAGGGCGGTGGGTCAAGACACCTTCTAGTCTGAGGTCGATTCCGAACAGTGAAGCGGAGGTTCCACGGGTTTCCTTCGGGCTGTTGCCCACGCAACTGTGTGGAATGCAGCAACTGCGGGCGATCTACCGAAGCTCCAATCCCGATTCGAATTCCAATTCAAGGACTGCACACCGCTTGCGCATGGATGACCTGCAGACTGGCCTCGGCACCTCATCTTCTCGAGGCTGGAATTCCGTATCTTTTCCGAACCCCCGCGTCTATAGTGGGCGACGTTGGGGGTGCCGGGCCTGTCGATGACACGACGGCCTGGGAAGTGTACCAACGCTGATCTTCGACAACCGACGGCTTGCGATTGAGAGTTGATAGTTCGAAAATACCATCCTATTACTGCAACTGTTCCATCGGATGGCAAAAACAAGTGTACGAAACCATACTAGGCAAGTCCGTCACCGTCATCCTAAAGGAAAGTGCCTTGCGAGGTTCGAAACGGTGCGTTTTCGAAATCTCCATTCCTGAAACGAGTCCAGCATAAGGATCAGGAACCGCATCCGTCCTATCTTCTTCCTTCTGGGTGTAGAACAAAACGTGCCGGCGCGTTGAACGCCGGTCCGTTCGGTAGCCTCAGCGCATATCCGAGGGACGCTTCACGCCAGAACCCAGGGCCGACGTGACATTACTCGGATCCGGACATGCAAGCACAATCCTCTCACCGCCGAGGAGTCGGTCCCGGCAGCCCGGTTTACCCGGACCTCGGTTCGCCGCGGATGGTTTCGGCGAATGAACGGTAAACGAACCGGCAACGCGCTGATATGAGAAGCAGGGTGAGTTGGGGATGACTCAGGGGATGACTCAGGGACACTGTTCTTCTTTGCTCGGCGTGGGGATGACTCAGGGACACTGTTTTTCTTTGCTCGGCGTGGGGGATGAGTGGGGGACACTGTTCTACTTCGTCTAGCGTGACGTGCCACCAGATCCCTCCAGCCTGTGGCCAGTAGAATTCCCGTCAGAAAAATGTAGAAGATGTCTTCCTGAAAGGGACGGCGTCGTATCTGCAGGTCGGCCGGTCACAGCGGGAGTCGGAGGAGTCGGGGGAGGAGTCGGGGACACTGTTCTCTTTCGGACTCTCGCTGGGCTTCCCAGTCCCAGACGGGCTGCCGTACCGCCCCGCATCCTCCATGAACAGGGCAGCACCCTGTTGCGCTTCGAAACGCCCCGGCGAGTGTGGACCTGCAACCGGGATCAGGTTTTCGCCGAAATGTCATGCACCCACTGTGAAGCGGCGAGGGTGATAGACTCCCGGATCTCGATCGTCGGAGCTCGAACTTCAGGAGACAACCCAAACGAACACCGGCCTGTCAGTTGCTGCGCCTGGACTGTGGCCCGCACAGCAACGCCACCTGTTGCGGCTACTCAGAGGTCGTGGGGTCGATGATCGTTTTGACCTCAGAAATACGATTCGCGGGAAAGCCTCCTCGCTGCGCGTGCTCGCGGATCATCTCCTCGTTGGGGGCTATGTACACACAGTAGATCTTGTCGCCGGTTACGTAGCTGTGCAGCCATTGGATCTCAGGACCCATTTGCCGCAAAACACTGCATGAGGTCTGAGAAATGCCGCGGAGTTCCTGCTTCGACAGCTTGCCTGCGCCCGGGATATCGCGTTCGATGATATATTTTGGCATTGATCACTTCCCTCTCGGCTCAGCGATTTGAAGGACCAGTTCCGATTCGTCGTGGTCGCTAGTCCACCGTTCTGCGCGATTGGTAGCGGCTGAGCAGACAACTCCAGGCAAACGTTACCCGGATCTCCAAATCACAGACACTGCTGAAATCGCCGATTGCATCGAATATATCACGAGTATTGGGGCGTAGGTGCCACGTGCCGAAGCTGACCTCGTCGCCCATTGGGAATTGAGGATCACCACGGTAGAATCAGTCTGCGTCATGGGAACACCGTCCACCCAAATGAAGATGCTTGCGTTGATTTTCCTCCTCGCAGGTGCCTGCGTCGTGCGGTTTCCCGAGGACCAAGAGCAGGCCCCCAAACCACAGGTGCTCCGACAGAGCCCAAGAGACTCGCACTACCTCGAATTCAAAGGTAAACCGACGATCCTAATCACGTCAGGTGAGCATTACGGCGCGGTTCTCAATACGGACTTCGATTATGACCGCTATCTCCAGACGCTGTCGGCGGATGGATTGAACTACACTAGGATCTTCACCGGTGGCTACGTTGAACGGGCGTCGAGTTTTGGCATCCAAAACAACAGTCTTGCTCCCGCGAAAGACAGGCTGATCACACCCTGGGCCCGGAGTGATAAGCCCGGTTACATCAACGGCGGGAACCGCTTCGATTTGGACCAGTGGAACCCCGAGTATTTTACGCGACTCAAGGACTTTGTCAGTAAAGCGGATGAGCGTGGGATCGTCGTTGAGGTGACACTGTTTTCCTCGACTTATCAGGATACCAACTGGGAGTACAGCCCGCTTCATCCGAAGAACAATACGAATCTGACGGGAACGGTCGATCGCCTCAAGCTGCATACACTCGACAACGGACCGTTGCTGGCGATCCAGGAGAAGCTCGTACGTAAGCTGGTACGGGAACTGAATGCATACGACAACGTTTTTTTCGAGGTCCAGAACGAACCCTACGCGGATCGCCCAATGACCGTGGCTCCTGTCAACCCGTACTTGCTGGATTGGAAGAAGAGCTGGATGAATCGGGTGGACCTCGCCGATGAGACCTCTCTCGAGTGGCAGAAAAGGGTCGCTGCGTTCGTCGCTGACGAACAATCCCATCTTCCGGTCAAGCATCTCATCGCTCAGAACTTCTGCAATTTCCGATATTCACTCGCGAACCTGGACGAGAACGTACGGATCTTGAATTTTCACTACGCCTTCCCTGAGGCGGTGGCGCTCAATTTCGGGTATGAGCGCGTGATGAGTTTCGACGAGTCTGGATTCTCTGGAAGCGGTGACGATGCATACCGTCAGCAAGCCTGGAGATTCGTCCTCGCGGGAGGAGGCATCTTCAACAACTTGGATTATTCGTTCTATCCCGGAGCTGAGGATGGCTCAGGCACGAACCGGGCGCCCGGGGGCGGCAGCGCGGCTCTCCGCAAACAACTGGGAATCCTCAAGAGCTTCATCGACGATTTCGATTACCTGCGTATGGGGCCCGACCTTCGGGCAGTCCGCCTCTCGCCCGGCTGTCAGTGTCAGGTGTTGGCCAACCGTGCCCGGGAGTTCGCCATCTATGTTGAAGGCAAGTCGGAGTGCCCGGTGACCCTGAACCTCTATCCGGGCGAATGGCGTGCCGAGTGGGTGGATACCCGGGTAGGAGATGTCGTGGCCGAAGAGGCCATCTCCGCTCATGGCCAGCCGGTTCGCCTGCAGAGCCCCCCTTTTGTTGGTGACGTCGCGCTGAGAGTCCGTCGAAAGTAAACGGGATTCAAGCTGTGCCTCAGATGGGGACGAAGTTGCGGCGCTGTTCCCGGAGAGCGAAGAGATTGCCGACACCGAGGGGCACGGGGTTCTTGCGCCGGGAGTAAAGGCCGGCGGCG
>JARRKC010000004.1:0-177043 GCA_037388505.1 Acidobacteriota bacterium
TACAACCCCCGACGTCTGCACTCCAGTCTCGGCTATTGTTCACCCGTGCTTTTCGAAAGGAATTACCGGCAGCACGCGATCCCAACTTAGTAACTGTCCACACAAGCGGGGTAACCTCAAAAATCCATTAATCCCCAGAATCCCTTAATCCCTAAATCCCTTAATCCCTTAATCCTTTAATCCCTTGAATCTTCGAATCCCACAACCCCGGAAACCCCCGCCCCCGAGAATCCGTTAATCCCCCAATCCCGAATCCCCGAATCCCCGAATCCCTGAATCCCTGAAATCCCTCAATCCTCTCCCTCTTGCCCTTCGCCTGTCCGGATCTTATAGAGACTGCATGGACATGAATCGACTGACCGAGAAAGCGCGTGAAGCACTCGCCGCGGCACACAGCCTGGCCGTTCGGGAGCAGCACAGCGAGGTTGATACCATACATCTGCTGGCCGCCCTCGTGGAGCAGGAAGGCGGCTTGACCGCCTCGGTCCTGCGCAGAGCGAATCTGGACCCGGAAGTCCTCTCGAACGGAGTCCGTGAACTGCTCGAGCGCAAGCCGCGGCTCAGCGGTTCCAGTCAGGGACAAGCCTACCTTTCGGGCGCCCTCAATATGGTGCTCTCCAAGGCCGAAGAGGAAGCTCGGGATCTGCGTGATGAATACATCTCCGTCGAACACTTGCTGCTGGCCATGACCAGCGATCGAGGCGAGACCGGCAAGCTGTTCAAGCAGGTCGGTCTCACCCGGGACGTCATCATGACGGCTCTGCGTGAGATTCGGGGCAACCAGCGGGTGACTTCCGAAAACCCCGAGGCCACCTACGAGGCGCTGGACAAATACAGCCGGGATCTGACCCGGGAAGCTTCGGCCGGACGTCTCGATCCGGTGATCGGGCGCGACGACGAAATCCGCCGAATCATCCAGGTCCTCTCCCGCCGAACGAAAAACAACCCGGTCTTGATCGGTGATCCCGGCGTTGGCAAGACTGCCATCGTGGAAGGACTGGCCCAGCGAATCGTGCGTGGGGACGTGCCTGAAGGTCTGAAGAACAAACGCGTCGTGGCCCTCGACATGGGGTCCCTGATCGCCGGGGCGAAGTACCGGGGCGAGTTCGAAGAACGGTTGAAGGCGGTGCTCAAAGAGGTGCAATCCTCCCAGGGCGAGATCATCCTGTTCATCGACGAACTGCACACGGTGGTGGGTGCCGGCAAGGCCGAAGGCGCCATGGATGCGGGTAATCTTCTCAAGCCGATGCTGGCTCGGGGTGAGTTGCACTGCATTGGGGCGACCACGCTGGACGAATACCGGAAGTTCATCGAGAAAGACAAGGCCCTGGAACGTCGTTTCCAGACGGTGATGGTGACTCAGCCCAGTGTGGAGGACACGATTTCGATTCTGCGCGGCCTCAAGGACCGCTATGAGGTTCACCACGGGGTTCGAATCAAGGACTCGGCCCTGGTTGCCGCTGCGGTGCTTTCCAATCGTTACATCACGGATCGCTTCCTGCCCGACAAAGCCATCGACCTGATGGACGAGGCGGCCGCCAAACTCCGGACGGAGATCGACTCGATGCCGACCCAGGTCGACGAGTTGGAGCGCCGCGTCATGCAGCTCGAAATCGAGCGCCAGGCCCTCAAGCGGGAGAAGGATCCGGCGTCGCTGGAGCGGCTCGCCAAACTGGAGAAGGAACTGGCGGAGATTCGGTCTCAGGCCGATGCCCTGAAGGGGCAGTGGCTGGCCGAGAAGGAGTCTGTCCAGGAGGTTCGCTCTCTTCGAGAAGAGATCGAGCGGGTCAAAATCGAGATTGAGCAGGCGGAGCGAAGTTACGACCTGAACCGCGTCGCCGAACTTCGTTACGGCAAGTTGGCCGGCCTGGAACAGCAGCTCAAGGAGAAATCCGCGAAGATGCTGGAAGAGAAGGACAGCCAGCGGCTGCTTCGCGAGGAAGTCGATGAAGAGGATATCGCCGGGGTGATCAGTCGATGGACCGGAATTCCGATCTCTCGACTCCTCGAAGGCGAGGTCGAGAAGCTCCTCCACCTGGAGGACTCTCTGCATCGTCGCGTGGTGGGCCAGGACGAGGCCGTCAAGGCCGTTGCCGAGGCGGTTGTCCGCTCGCGCTCGGGCCTCAAGGATCCCAACCGGCCGGTCGGGAGTTTCATCTTCCTGGGACCGACGGGCGTGGGAAAAACGGAGCTGGCCCGAGCGCTGGCGGAATTCCTGTTCGACGACGAACACGCTCTGATCCGCATCGATATGTCGGAGTATCAGGAGAAGCACACCGTCTCCCGACTGATTGGTGCGCCTCCCGGATATGTCGGCTATGAAGAGGGCGGTCAACTGACGGAAGCGGTCCGCCGACGCCCCTATTCGGTCATTCTGTTCGACGAGATCGAGAAGGCTCACTACGACGTCTTCAATACGATGCTTCAGATCCTCGACGATGGTCGGTTGACGGATGGACAGGGCCGCACGGTCGACTTCAAGAACACCATCCTGATCATGACGTCGAACATCGGAAGCCGTGAGATCCTGGAGTTCCAGGGGAAGACCGAAAGCGAGTCCTTCGAACGGATGCGCCGTACGGTGCTCGACGAGGTCCGCCGGCACTTCCGCCCGGAATTCCTCAACCGAGTCGATGAAGTGATCGTCTTCCACTCGCTCGACGAAACCCATCTCAAGCAGATCGTCCGGATCCAGCTGCGGCTCCTCCAGGCGCGGCTGGCCGAACGCAACCTCCAGTTCGAGCTGAGCGACCGGGCGGTGGAGCATCTCGTCAGGGTCGGCTACGATCCGACGTATGGTGCGCGGCCGCTCAAGCGGGCGATCCAGAAGGAATTGGAAAACCCGCTGGCCAGGATGATCGTGGCCGGCGAAATCAGGGAAGGCCAGACCATTCACATCGATTACGACGCCGACCGGGCGGAGTTGACCTTCGAGGCTGCCGCGCCGGTGACGAACTAGCCTACGGGATCCTGAGCTCCTGGCCCTGCTGAATCTGGTCGGGATCGCGGATGCCGTTGATTTGGAGGATGCGCTGGAGGGAGGCGCCGAAGCGCTGAGCGATCGTCAGGAGGGTGTCTCCCCGTCGCACAACATAGCGCTTGGGCCCGGGCGGTCGGGCCGCTGCGCCGTCGTAGGGAATCGTCAGCGCCACGCCGGCATGGATCGAATCCGGATCCCGGATGTCATTGGCCTCGATCAGAGCATTCACCGTGGTACCGAATCGCTGGGCGATCTTGAAGAGATTGTCTCCGGCCCGGACCGTGTAGTTGCGGGAATCGTCGCCTTCGTCCTGGCTACCTGAGAAGAACTCGGTCGCCGAATCGCCCAGAACCGACGACCGGCCGACGGTCAGCACCTGACCCGAGTAGATCCGGTCGGGACTCCGGAGACCGCTCAGTCGGGCCACTTCCGCCGGCGATACCCGGAACTCCGAAGCGATGGAACCGAGGGTGTCCCCCTCCTCGACGCGGTAACGGACATTCCCGTCCGAGGAGACCATCACCTTGCGCCCCCGGGAATTCACCCGGGAGAGCGCCGCTTCGACCGCCCGACCCTTTCCCGGGGGAACACGAATCTCGATTCCGGCAGGAAAGACTCTGCGCGAGCGGGACAGGAGACGCTTGAGATGCGGATTCAGATTTCGAAGGTCTGTTTCGCTGACTCCGGGAACGTTCGTGAAATGAGAGACGGCACAGGCTTTCGATAGCCGGACCGTGTCGAATTCCAGCGGTTTCTCGATGTCCAGATCTCCGAAATAACGGCGAAAATTCCTCGAAACCTCGAGCGCGGCCAGAAACTCCGAGTAGAAGTTCTTGCTGGCAAAACCGAAGTAGTTCGATTCATAGTCGCGAATGATCACGCGCAAATCTTCACCGCACTGGTCCTTGGCGCGCAGCATCCCGTTTCGACCATAGTTGTAGCTGGTGATGGCCAGAGGCCAGTTTCCCAGCGCCCCGTAATTCTCGGAAAGCAGGCGGGCGGCCGCCAGCGTCGCCCGGATCGGATCCAGCCGTTCGTCGACGGAGCGATCGATGCGCAGGTAACGACGGCCGGTTCCTCGAGTGAACTGCCAGATTCCAGCCGCTCCGGCGGAGGAGTAGGCGCTGTAGTTGAACGAGGACTCGACGTGGGGCAGGACCGCCAACTCGACCGGCAAACCCATCTTGCTCAGGGTCTCCTGGATCCAGGGAAGATACAGTCCGGCCCGGATCAGGCTCTCTTTGAATTTGTCCCGAACGCCTCTCTGGAAGCGAATGATCTCCTTCTTCTCCTTTAGAAGAGCCGGCGTCACGCGATACCCGAGGGAGCGAAAGACCTCGACAATATGCCGTTCGCGGGCACTGAGATCGGACGAATCCGGACCTCGAGCGGCCAGATCGTCGAAGATCGACTGCAGCTCTTTCAGATCCTGCTTGAGGACTTCCTTCTGACGGTCGGCCTCTTCGGGATCCCCTTCGATGTCCCGATCGAAGGTCTTCATTTCGTAGACGAGCCGCAGGTCTTCCTGGTCGTGGAAGATGACCTGGGTCGCCTTGTAGTGCGTGAAGATCTTCTTCCAGAATTCGATCTGACGTTCAAAGCCCTTCGACGGGAACAACGAGGCGACCTCGTTCAAGGTAAAGCCCTGGTCTCCGGCGAACGTCGACGGATGTCCCAGAAGCAGGGACAGGAAGAAGACAAGACCGACTTTTACTCGAAACCGGAGAGTCATAGATTCGAACCGCCGCGAAACTTCGCTCCACTCGAACTCTTTCGGAAGGCAGGCGGTCGCACTCTCGCCGCCCCCGGGGACCCCGAGAGGTCCCTGCATGTCCGGGAATTCTATCAGAGACCTCCGATGCCCCAAATACCGGAGGAGCACGGATTATTGACTCTCCTGTAGACATCCTCCGGCCGGGTGTCCTGTAAGGTCATGTCGACCCAAAGAAGTGGTGGGGTCTTCGGACAGAGTAGTACATCTCTTTACAATAGTATGCCCCACAGGCCATAACGTGCTCTGATGAGTCCCCGTTTCCTTGCATTGCATTCTCCCTGATCAACCCATTGATAGTACGAACTTTTTTGGATATGATTCTCCTTTCCAGGATTTCGATGTTATAGAGTTAGGTTCACTCAAGCCGAGGAAGGCGGTGTACTGATGGGGAAACTGAGGATCGAACCGAAGGTCAAACCTCCGGTCACGAAGGAGGAGTACGAATACTACAAGGGTGTGCTCAACGAAGCCCTGAGTGCAGCGGACAGCAATTACGTCTTCTACGATCTCGAAAAGAATGACGATGCACGAAAGGTGAGAAAGGCGCTCAAGTACGTGGCACAGGAAGAGGGCGCCGACCTCATCATACGTGCCAATCGAGAGAAGAACAGCCTGGCACTGAAGTTTCGACAATCGAGAAGATCGCGCGCTGCCGAGGGTTCGGCTGCTCCGTCGGGTCGCATCTCCGCAGAGGAGTCGCGCGGCCGCATCGTTTCCGCCCTGGCCTCCACGAAGGAACCTCTGAAGAAGTCTGCGATCATCAGCGCTACCGGAGTGAGTCCGTCCAGCTGGAATCTGCGCATCAAAGAACTGCTGGATGAGGGGACGGTGCGCCGACACGGAAGTGGCCGGGAAACCACCTATTCGCTGAAGCGCAAGTAAGCGTCGACTCGATCTGTCAATCTCACGGACGGCAGCTTTGACCGTCGAAGAAAGGGACGTTTCGAGCGTCCCTTTCTTGATTCATCGCTGTTGCCGTCTGTTCATCGGCCTGTGATTCTTCGGGTCGATTATCACGTCCCACTGCCGAAAACCCCGTATTGTTCGCGTAATGACAGACAAGAAAGAAGAAGAAAAGACACCCCACTTTCAAGTGACGGACAAGCGGTTCTGGGTCGCGGATGAGTCCATCATCGAACGCGCCGAACCAGGCGAGGCCAGATTCCCGGCTTTTGTCGAGGAGTTGAAGGCTCGCACCGAAGCAGCGGAACGCAAACTCCGCGAGCGGATGGACAGCCTCCAGCGTGAAAATGAAGCTTTTCGGGAACGTCTTGATCGGCAGGTGGAGCAACGGGTAAGGCGAGGCAAGGCAGAGCTGTTGTGTGAACTGCTCGAAGTCGTGGATAACCTCGAACGGGCTTTGGAAGCGGCTTCGGACAGTCCTGATTCCACGCTTCGCCAGGGTGTCGCTCTCAATCTGGAACTGTTTCTCAGAAAGCTCAAGGCCGGTGGCGTGGAACCCATCGAGAGCCTCGATGAGCCCTTCGATCCCAACGTCGCAGAAGCAATCGGAACCGTCCGGGTCAGCGACCCCGATCTGGATGGCAAGATCGTGGAAGTCGTCAAGAAGGGCTACCAATGGGACGATCAGCTTCTGCGGCCGGCCATCGTCCGGGTCGGGAAACTCAACGAGATTTGAGATTGTCGATTTTCGACGCGATTTTGCGAGTTGGGGATTTCAGAGGTTTCATAGATTTTGGGGATTGGGGGATTTGAGGCAGAGGCCGTGCCGGTCTGTGTCAGTCCGTGAGAGTCCGTGCACAGCTCAGTGCGCGAACGAAATGAGCGACCCCCTGAACGCTTCTCGACCCCCGACCTCGGCGACGATACGGTGCGCGGGATCGGGCGCCGTGCATCGATCGCGCCCCTACCGGCGCTTGGCTCTTCCTTCTGCCGTCCAATCCCGGGGTCGCGCTATCGCTTGGCCCCGGGCTCACGGAATCTGGCCCCTGCCGGGGCCTGAACCCCGACACCCCGGACGCTCACGACAAAACAAACGGCATCGGACCCGAACCGGGAGCCGGGTCGAGTCGTACTCCAGTTCCCAGCTTCGAGCTTCCAGCTTCCGCTTCCCTCAAATCGCAAATCGAAAATCGGACATCCCCGTACTCTCACGGCCGGTACTCGATCCGAATCGACTCGATGGTCTGCTTTCCCGCGGGATGGTATTTCAAGGCAGGATGCGGATCCTTGGTCAGCGGCGCATTCGAGATCTTGTCCGCGACTTCCAGCCCGTCCACGACCTTTCCGAAGACGTTGTACTTACCGTCCCATTCCGGGGTGCGCTTGAGGACGATGAAGAACTGACAACTCCCTCCATTGTCGACGCCCGCCCCATGTCCCATGGCCACCGTACCGCGATCGACCGGTGTCGAGGTGAACTCCTGAGGAAGGTATGAGCCCGACGTCCCCTGTCCATCATTGAAGGGGTCACGATCTCGCGACAGCGGGTCGCCTCCCTGGATCATGCGATCCTTCATGATCCGATGAAAGGCTGTGCGGTTGTAGAAGCCGAGCCCGGCGAGTTCGATGAAGCTCCGAACCGTCTCGGGGGCCAGTTCCGGAAGAAGCTCGACCGTGATATCGCCCTGATCCGTGATGATCACGGCGTAGGGTTGGCCCTTCGGCTGCGCTTCGGCCGTCTCTGCGGCCGATTCGGCGGCCGATTGATCCGCCGGTTTCTCCGATGAGGTCGGCGATGCGCAGGCGGCCAGGAAGCCAAGGCTCAGCAAGCTGACAAAGTACAGTCTCGGTCTGATCATGACTCGACATTATGAGAGACGCCGGTCTCGATTTCCAGGGTCATCGAAGGCGGGTTGCAGGGAGTGAGAACTGGGCGTTCCGAGTTCCGGGGTGGGGTGCCGGAACTCGGGGGCGTGTCGCCCAAATGGGCTCAGCTCCCCTTCTGTTTGACTCTCGGCAGCAGCGCGTCACCTCGGCAACTCGATTTCGCGCAAAGCCGCTGAGTACGCAAGGGATTGCGGCAACACGCCCTCGGAACTCGGAATCCGAAACTCGAAACGATGACACGACACCGTCTAGCCGGAATTGGATACTTCGGCGGATCGCCACCGCCTGTGCCGGCGCGTCGTCCGGCCGCCTGAGAAGGCCTGGCACAACGCGATGGCCAAGGCGTCGGAGGCGTCGTGGGGTTGAGGCAATTCAGCGAGCTTCAAGAGCATCCGCACCATGGTCTGCACTTGCTGTTTGTCGGCACGCCCGTACCCGGCCACCGCCCTCTTGACCTCCAGCGGCGAGTACTCCCGAAGCGCCACACCGGAGTTTGCGAGAGCCAGCAGCACGACACCGCGGACATGGCCCAGCGTGAGCGCGCTTTTCACATTGGCCGCATGGAACACGCTCTCGACAGCGGCGACCTCGGGGCGGTGCTGCAGGATGACGGCCTCCAAGCCGTCGAAGATGGTTTTGAGCCGCTCCTGCATGGGCAGTTCCTGCGGGCGGCCCTTCGGCCGGATCGCTCCGTAATCCACACAACGGATGCGGTTGCCTTCGACGGATACGACGCCGTAGCCCGTAGAACGGCTTCCGGGATCCACTCCCAGAATGATCATCGGTCCATGTTATCCGGGCGGGCTGACCCCAGGGTGGAAACCGCGAGAACTAGGAAGCGAGTGACTCGAGTTCTTCCTCGTCAATATCGAAGTTGGCGAAGACGTTTTGGACGTCATCGTGGTCTTCCAGAGCTTCCATCAGGTTGAGCATCTGTCCGGCGGCTTTTCCTTCCAGATGGACTTCCGATTGGGGGATCATCGTCAGCGAACTCTCTTCGATCTCGATCCCGGCCTCCTCGATCGAGCGTTTGACATCCTCGAAGGCCTCGAGCGGGGTATAGAGCGAATAGAGATCCCCGTCGGACTGCAGATCCTCAGCGCCCGCTTCGAGCGCGATTTCCAGGAGCTTCTCCTCCGAACTCGCTTCCTTCCTGACGGCGACGTAGCCCTTCTTATCGAACATCCAGAGCACGCTTCCCGACTCGCCGAGACTTCCTCCATGCTTGGAGAAGATATGCCGCACTTCGGCGACGGTCCGGTTCTTGTTGTCGGTCAGGACTTCCACCAGAACTGCGACGCCACCCGGTCCGTAGCCTTCATAGATCGACTCCTCGTAGCTCTGACCGGGCAGTTCGCCGGTTCCTTTGAGGATGGCTCGACGAATATTGTCCTGAGGCATGTTGGCACCCTTCGCAGCCTGCACCGCCGCTCGCAAGCGAGGGTTCCCGTCGATGTCTCCTCCACCGATCCGGGCAGCGACGCTGATCTCTTTGATCAGCTTGGTGAACATCTTGCCCCGTTTCGCATCGACGGCCGCTTTCTTATGCTTTATCGAATGCCATTTGGAATGTCCGGACATGGTACTACTCCTTTGGACCCAAGGTCCGATCAGCAATTCTAGCATGCCGTAATCGCGCCGACCGCGACTTCTTGAAGCACGGGGCCGCGTTTCGGATAGCATAGCGACCGAGTCCAAAGCATGCAAAAAGGAATGATCGTGAAAAACGATGCCGCGTCGGCCGAGAAGAAGTACCGGGCGATCCTTCAATATGTGGGCACACGTTACGCGGGCTGGCAGATTCAACGGAATGCCCTGACCGTCCAGGGAGTGGTTCGCGAGGTGCTGAGCCGGCTGGCGGGTCATCCGGTGACAGTCGTGGGGGCCAGTCGAACCGATTCGGGAGTCCACGCGCTGGGCCAGGTCGCTCACTTCTTCTTTCCCCGGAAAGAGTCGATACCGGACTTGAGGCGGGCGTTGAATGCGCTGCTGCCCTGGGATATCCGAGTCATGCGCCTCGGCCCCGTCGCCCTCCGCTTTCACGCTCAGAAACACGCCGTCAGAAAGCGCTACGAGTACCGGATTTCGACCACCGACGTCGTTCCGCCGTTCCTTCATGCCAGGGTCTGTCATCTCCCTGCGTCACTGGACTTCGAGGCCATGCAGACGGCCGCGGTCCTGCTCCAGGGACGCCACGACTTTTCCTCCTTTGCCGCAGCGGCATCCCGCGTTCGGAGCCACACCAGGACCGTGTTCCTCTCGGAGTTCCGTCGGAGGGGGCATAACCTCATCTATCGAGTGGAGGCCGACGGCTTCCTGCATCACATGGTGCGAAACTTCGCGGGCACTCTGATCGAAGTGGGTTTGGGCAAACGTCGCCCCGGAGACCTCCCGGCGCTGCTGGAGGCTCGCGACCGAAAACTGGCCGGCCCGACGGCCCCGCCCGAAGGGCTGTATCTGGTCAAGATCTGGTATTGACGGGGGACGGGAGACGGGAGACGGGAGACGGGAGACCGGAGACAGGAGACAGGAGACAGGAGACGGGAGACGGGAGGAAGAAGACAGCGTGCCAGGGGAAACCGCTCCCCGGCGTCGGTTCACCCCGCAGACCCCCAAAAGGTGCCAGACTCGGACCGGAACCCTTTATCCGCAGGTACTTACACTCGACTTTCGTGCGTGTCACCAATCTCACCCACTCCGCCATGAGTAGCGCCTGGCGCTTGGAGCGTCCTTCGGGCGGTGTTCGGCTTCGGGCGGCTGCCCAAAGCTCGCAGATGAAACGACGCCGTTGGCGTCTCACACTCCCCGGTGATTTTGGAGTTTCCGGCTCTCACCTCCCCTCCATCGGGTTGGCACGCTGCCTCCGGTCTCCGGTCTCCTGTCTCCTGTCTCCTGTCCCCGGTCTCCCTCCTCGCAACTTCCGCTCGGTTGTGTCGATTCAGAATGAGGTGGTAGAGTTGGGGGACCCCTATGGCCGAGCTTGCGAAGAATTTCGAAGAGGTCATCCAGCCCGGCAGTCGCGAGGCTGAGCTCCTCGCACAAATCGAACCCCGTCGACTCCCCCGCCATGTGGCCATTATCATGGATGGAAACGGCCGCTGGGCGAGGCAGCGGGGGCTGCCCCGCGTCGAGGGACACCGAGCCGGCATCGAAGCCGTACGAGCCGCCGTCGAATTCTCCGCGAGACTGGGCATCCCCGCTCTGACGCTGTATGCCTTCTCAGCCGAGAACTGGAAACGGCCCGCAGAGGAGGTGAACACCCTCTGGTCGCTGCTGAGACGTTACCTGCGCAACGAACTCGGAACTCTTCAGAAGTACGAAATCCGCTTCATCCCGATCGGACGGGTCGATGATCTCCCGGAGAATGTCCGCAACGAGTTGAGGCGCGCCGCCTGGGAGACCGTCGACAACCGACGCATGACCCTGAGCATTGCCTTGAACTACAGCGGACGGCTCGAACTGGTGGATGCCTTCAACCACATCCTGGCCGAAGGAGCCTCGGGACCGATTACGGAGGCCCGTATCGAGGATCACCTCTACACCGCGGGACTGCCGGATCTCGACCTGTTGATCCGGACCAGTGGTGAGATGCGTCTGAGCAATTTCCTTCTCTGGCAGGTCGCCTATGCCGAGATCTACGTCGAGCCGAAGCTCTGGCCCGATTTCCGCGGCGACAATCTGCTGGAGGCGGTGATCGCCTTCCAGAAAAGAGAACGTCGCTACGGCGGCATCCTTTCCCCTACGAACGCTCGATGATTCAGAGAATCCTCACCGCAAGCCTCCTCATTCCGCTGGTTCTACTGACCATCTACTGGTTTCCTTTCGAGCTCTTCCTGTTGCTGATCGATGTCGTTGCCGTCCTGGCGATGTGGGAGTATCTCCATCTCCTCAACCACCATGGAGGCCACTCGTTTCCCGTGGTCTATCCCTGCGTGGTGCTGATGCCCTGGCTGGCCGGCTTCACGCCTCAGTGGATCCCTGCATTCCTGGTGTTGACCCTCCTGATGCTGGCGGCGTCGGCTCTGGTCCAGATCCGCACCCTGCGGGAAGGGCTGTTGAGCATCTCTGGAAACACGTTCGGGTTGATCTACCTGGGACTGCCGCTCACCCTGGCCGCGCTGTTCCACCCCCGCTTGCCGGGCGGTGTGGGCGGCTGGGAGCGGGCCAATGAGCTGCTATTGATCTTCCTGACCGTCTGGATCAGCGATTCTGCGGCCTATTTCCTGGGCAGGGCCATCGGGAAGCATCACGTCTTTGCTCACATCAGTCCGAAGAAGTCCCTCGAGGGGTTTCTGGCCGGAATCCTTGTTCCCGTCATTCTGATCCCGTTGCTGGGGAGGTATCTGCTTCCCGAGAGCTCCACCACTTTTCTGATTGCCGCCGCTTTGCTCGTCTCCGTCGCGGGGATCGCCGGAGATCTGCTCGAATCGATGTTCAAACGCGGTGCACAGGTCAAAGACTCCTCGTCACTCTTGCCGGGTCATGGAGGGATCCTCGACCGAATCGACAGCCTTCTGCTCGCAGTTCCCGCCTATTTCGTGCTGAAGGTTCTGTTAGAATCGGCCTCGCTGTCGTGAAGAGGAAACGGCTCGCGATTCTCGGTTCGACCGGATCGATCGGACAAAGTGCTCTCCGCCTGGTCGATCTCTATCCGGAGAGGCTCCAGGTCGTTGCCCTGGCGGCCCGCCGGAACAGTCGACTGCTCTGCGAGCAGTCCCGTCGTTACCATCCGGAACTGGTGGCGCTCTACGAACCGGCGGCGGCCGAGGCTTTTCACCGGGAATTGCCGGACGTTCCGATTCTGACCGGCCGTTCCGGCCTCGAGGAGGTCGCCTGCCATCCCCGTGCCGATATCACGCTTTCCGCCGCGACGGGCGCGGCCGGCCTGGTTCCGACGTACCGGGCGATCCAGCAGGGTCGAGACATCGCGCTGGCCAACAAGGAGCCCATGGTGATGGCCGGTGAGCTCCTGATCCGCCTGGCACGCCAAACGGGATCGACGGTTCTTCCCGTCGACAGCGAACACAGCGCCCTCCACCAGTGCCTGCGCGGATCACAGGCAGGAGAAGTCGCGCGGCTGATCCTGACGGCCTCAGGGGGCCCCTTTTTGAATCACAGCTCCGAGGAGCTCGCGAAAGTCACCGTTCAGCAGGCCCTGGACCATCCTACGTGGTCCATGGGGCCGAAGATCACCATCGACTCAGCCACCCTGATGAACAAAGGACTCGAGGTCATCGAGGCCTGTCACTTCTTTGGCGTCCCTCCCGAGCGGGTCTCCGTGGCAGTTCATCCACAGTCCGTCATCCACTCGATTGTCGAGTTCGTCGACGGAACCATGCTCGCCCAGCTGAGCATCACCGACATGCGCTCCTCACTTCTCTATGCGTTCGGGTATCCCGAACGGTGGGAATCACGGCTTCCCCGTCTGGATCTGTTCTCGCTCCAGGACATCAGTTTCTGCTCACCCGATACGGAACGGTTTCCCTGTCTGGGGTTGGCCTACGAGGCACTTCGTCTCGGAGGGACTTACCCGGCCGCGCTCAATGCGGCCAACGAGGTCGCGGTCGAGACGTTCCTGGAGGGACGCCTTGATTTTGTCGATATTCCCAAGGTGATCGAGAGAACGCTGGCAGAACATCCGCGGCTGCCGTCCGGGGATTTGGAGGCGGTTTTGGAGGCCGACCGTCAGGCGCGTGAAATAGCGGGCGGCTTGTGTCTGTCGCTGTAGGAACAGAAAGCGCAAGCGAAACGGTGTTACGCTGAATGCGTCTAATGCTTAGGAACACTCTGACAGGAGAAGAGAGGGTCGAACAACCTTGCATATCCTAGATACCATCGGCTGGAGTTTGATCTGGGTCATCGTGGTCCTGGGCGTCATGATCTTCGTCCATGAGCTTGGGCACTACCTGATGGCCAAATTCCTGGGAATTCGTGTCGAAGTCTTCTCCCTTGGATTCGGACCGCGCCTCGTCGGGTTCCAGAAGGGAGACACGGACTATCGAATCAGCGGCGTGCCCTTGGGCGGCTACGTCAAGATGAAGGGTGAGAACTGGGACGAGGACCTCACCGGAAGCGAGGATGAGTTTCTCTCGCGTCCCAAGCTCCATCGTCTGGCGGTCGCCGTGGCCGGTCCTTTCATGAATGTCGCCATGGCCGTCGTGCTCCTGGCCGTCATCTACATGGCCGGCATTCAGGTACCGGTCTATCTGAGCCAACCACCGATCATTGGGTACGTGGCGGGAAATTCACCCGCCGAGGACGCCGGGCTTCAGCAGGGCGATCGCATCCTCTCGGTCGGCGGCACGCAGACACCGGACTGGGAGTCCGAACAGCTCGCGGTGGCGACCGACCCGGGGCAGACGGTTCCGATCGAGATCCTGCGCGAGGGCAGGACTTTCGAGCGACTCGTGCACATTGCCGAGGAGCCCCGAACAGGGGCGGGCTTCCTGGGAGTGTATCCCCCTTCCAAAGGATTGACGGTCGGGGGAGTCGAACCCGACGGACCGGCGCAGAAAGCCGGGCTCCAAAAGGGTGACATCATCGAGGCCGTTCAGTCTCAGGGCACGAAGGTCGAGGACGGTACGGCGATCCTCAGCATGATCGCAAAGAGCCAAGGGCAAGCCCTCGAATTCACGATCAAGCGTGGCCGACAGACTCTGACGCGCACGGTCACACCGATGGAAAGCGACGGCAAGAGCATGATCGGGATCGCCGTCGGACCGTCTCCGGAGTTCGAAACACAAACCGAGCGCTACGGGCCTCTGACCGCCTTTCGACAGGCCGTCGAGCGCAACTATCAGATGACCATCCTGACCTTTCGGATCGTGGGTAAGCTCATCACGGGAGAGACCTCGATCCGCATGATGTCGGGGCCCATCGACATCGCTCGGTTTTCAGGTGAGGCGGCATCCGCAGGCCCCCTGGCTCTGATCGGACTGATGTCCCTCATCTCCCTCCAACTGGGCATCTTCAACCTGCTCCCGATCCCCATCCTCGACGGCGGCATGATTGCGCTGCTGTTCATCGAGGCGGTCATCGGTCGTGATCTCAGCCTGAAAGCCAAGGAGAGGATCTTCCAGGTCGGCTTCATCTTCCTCATCCTCTTGATGAGCGTCGTGATCTTCAACGACATCGCCAAGATCATGTAGGGAAATTTCAGGTTTTGTGATTTCCGATTTCCGATTTGGGGGAAGCTGGGAGGCTTGGGGATTGAGGGATTTAGGGATTGAGGGATTCCAGGATTGAGGGATTGAGGCAAATCGCCCATCCGTTCTTCTAGCTTCCAACCCTTGTCGAAGTCTCCTTTTCCAGAAACTCCTTTTCAGAGCGACCAGTTACGGACGACCGCAACCCCGATAGCCGTAGGCTCGACTCCATGCGAAACCGATCAGAGCCGACTCCACGCAAAGTCGCCAAGATGGGGCAAAGCACGCCAAGGATTTCTTGGCTTTGGAGCCCTCGGCGATCTTAGCGGCCTTTGCGTGAAATCGGTTCTCCAAGGCATGGCGATCCCCCGTCTTCTGTGTCTCCGGTCTTCTGCCTTCTAAATCGAAAAGCGCAAATCGTAAAACGCAAATTCTCAGGTGACGACGTAGCTGAGGATCGTCACTGCGATGTACGTTCCGAGGAGAGCGAAGCCGAACGGCCGGCGCAGATGCGAACCCGAAGTGAAGATGCCCACTCTGAAGACGATAAGCACCAGCAACATCGAGGGAAAGTAGAGGGTGAAGAAGTGGGGCGGGCACTGGAGTCCGCCCCGGGTGACCGCTGCGGAGGCTCCGGCTACAAAGAGAACATTGAGGATGTCGGCTCCCACGATGTTTCCGACCGCCAGCTCTCCGTGGCCGTGTCGCGCCGCCGTCACCGCCGTCACCAGCTCCGGAAGGGACGTTCCAAACGCCACCATGGTTGCGGCGATGATGCTTTCCGGGACCTGCAACCTCATGGCGGCCTCGGAAACAGCGGGGATCAGCACCCAGGAAGAGGCGACGACCACGACGATGGCAGCAATCAGCTTCAGCGCGACCGCCGTGATCGATGAACGTTCTTCCTTGTGAGAGGCTTCCTCAACGACATCGTCCGACGCGAGATTGCCCTGCCGTGCCCAGCGCACACTGACGACCAGATAGGCCGCGAGCCCCAAGAGGAAAACCAGCCCCATGACCCTGGGCAGCCTTCCCCCTTCGGTGAAGACTTGGCCGAGATTCCCAAAAGGGAGGCAGGAAAGAACGAGAGCGACACCGCAGGCGAACTGCAGCCAGCCCTGGCGATTGACGATCCTGCGCTGCAGGGGCAACGGCGCGATCAGGCAGGCGAGTCCCAGAATCAGGCCGGTATCGGCGATGATCGATCCGACAGCGTTTCCCAGGGCAAGTCCCGGCCGACCCGTAATCGCAGCCAAAACGGAGACGACGGCTTCGGGGGTCGTGGTCCCGATACTAATGATCGTGGCGCCGACGACGACCTTGGGGATACCCGAACGGCTGGAAAGCGTGACCGCCTCCCGGACCAGCCACTCCGCCCCCTCTGCGAGAAGGAACAGACAGACGACAATGACCCCCGCCAGGATGATCCAGGGAGCCTTCGCGAGTAACTCGGCCAGGGCCTCTTCCATCACACGAAACCCGCAAGGTGGGCGGCAGGCCGTCACGTCGCAAGCGCAGAGACGGCCCTTCAACCCTGCAGGGATCAGGAGAAGCTGGCGACAGCCTTGCCTTCGTCGTCGTAGGTATCGAAAACGGTGAGAAGCTTCGTGATCGCGAGCAACTCCCTCAACTTCTTGGTCAGGCTGAGGAGCTTGAGCTGTCCTCCCTGATTGGTAACGGTCGTGAAAGAACTGACCAGTTCGCCGATTCCCGAGCTGTCCACATAGCTGACGTCGCCAAGGTTCAAAAGGATCTTCTTTCGGCCGGCCTGAAGAAGGTCACGGACCCGATTGCGGATTTCAGCACTTCCTTCACCGATTGTGATCTTTCCGTGGATATCCAGAATCGTCACGTCACTCACCGTTCGAGTTTCGATTCTCATTTTCCTCTCCCTCGTTTTTGCTACTTCGAAGCTTCTCCATAATGACTTCATGCCCGCCTTCGGGGCGGACATGGAACCTGACATTATCCATGAACGAGCGGACAAAGAATATGCCCCGTCCTCTCGGCTTGAGAAGGTTCTCGGGATCAAGAGGATCCGGAATTTCCGAGTCCCTGATCCCTCGTCCCTGGTCCCGCACAATGATGCAGATGCGATCCGTCGTCAGCTGAAACACAATGCGTACTCGCTTCTCCGGATCCTGTTTGTTTCCGTGCTGAATCGCATTGGTCACGGCTTCGCGAACGGACAGACCGATCCAATACAGGTCATCTGCACCGAATCCCGCCAGCCGCGAAATGCTGTCGGAGATCTCCTGCACCAAGTCGAGAAACCCGATATCACTCCCAAAGGTGAGCTCGATCTCGCTCCGTTCAGGTGAACTCACAACCGAGAATCTCTCATCTGTAGATCAATGCATCGTTCGAAACTTAGGTTCCGCACCGGCCCGGGAATCGGGCCGTATCCCCCACGCTTGCCTCTCAAGGAACGTGAAATCTTAATCATGGGGCGAAGTCTTTGTCAATGAAGCGACTGCCGGACCCGAGTCCGCATCCGGCCGCTGGAATTCGTCGGCGAGCGGGCGGAGGAAGCGCAGACGAGATCTGCTAATATGAAGAGGTCTCCCGATTTATGTCCCGAGTCGTCAAGAGCTTCGCTCTCATTACCCTGATCGCCCTCGTGGCGGCGCTGGTGGGCGCCGCAGTGTTTCTCTCCACTGACCGCTTCGATGAGTGGGCCCAGACGGAGGCGACCAGATATCTGGAGAACCGTTTTCAGATCCAGGCCCACTTCGGGCGGATGGATGTGCACCTCTGGAGAGAGCGCGTGGTCATTGATGACCTCCGGCTGGTCGATCGGCTCTACCCGGGGCCGCAACCGGCGGTTTCGGTCCGACGCGCGGTCGTCCGCTTCTCGATGCTGAATTACTTCTTCGGCGAGCTTCCGCTCGATGAGGTCTCACTGGACGGTCTCCGGCTGAATCTCCGGCGTGACCCCAACGATCGAGTCAACCTCGCCAACATGTTCAGCAGCAGAAAGCCGCAGACTTCCACCGGCGGGAGATTCTCGCCCCTGAAGGTGAAGATCTCATCGATTCATCTGCGCGACGCCAAGGTCTCGTATGAAGACCGTCTCGTCGAATTCAATACCAATTCTCAGGCCTTCTACCTGAACCTCAGTTACGACCCCTCGGTCCCGTCGTATGACGGATCGATCGAGCTCCACGCCCTGCAGCTCGAAGTCGACGACTTCCCACTGCCGGTGACCGATTTTCAGTCCACCTTCCAAGTCGAGCAGGACGGTATTCGATTCGAGTCGGTGCGCACCTCGTCGACTGCCGTGACGTCGACCATGTCCGGCGCGATCACCAACTTTTCGCCCTTCGAATTCGATTTCAACGTCGACCTGACCGCGACCCTCCCTCAACTCCGGAAACCCGATCTTTCCAGCGTATTCGATCGTGGAGCGGTCAACCTGCAGGGCCGGGTCCAGGGCAGCGGGCATGAACTGGCTTTCGATGGCGACGCCCACTCCGATCTTCTGGAGATCAAGGGGCTGGCGCTGCGAAATGTCGTCTCGAAGGTCCATGTCGATCAGGACGGGGCGCGGCTCCGATCCATGAGCTTTCGAGTGCTGGGTGGTTCCGGCGACGCGGAGAGCCAGATCTGGTGGAGCGCTTCCCGGCAGTCGACCGCGGACTTGTCGAGCACCGGACTTCAACTGGCGCAAACTCTCCAGGTCTTCGGAGTGACGGGACTTCCGATCGACGCAAGGAACCGGCTCACGGCCCATCTCCACTGGCCGGGGATTCGGCTGACCGAGTTCTCGGGTCCGGGCGATCTGATCAGCGAAGGGCAGTTGATCGGGGACCTCGCCGGGCGGACCGAAAGCATCCCCTTCTCCGGCAAGGCCTCCCTGCAGTTCGGCGACGATCGCGTCCGCTTCGATCAGGGCGACATTCAGACCGCCCAGACCGAAGTCTCGTGTGAAGGGTCGTTGACCTTCGACGGTGAAACCACCCTCCACGCCGACGTGCGGTCCCGATCCTCCGCGGAGATCTGGACGGCCGGCCGTCTGTTCGGCTTTCCCCCGGAAAGCTTGCTCTCCCAGTATCCGGTGAGTCTAAGCGGAGCCTTCGACGGCCGGGTGAGCCTGGAGCGAAAACCGGGCGAACCCATTCAGCTGGAAGGTTCGGGCGAGACGGCCTCCGTGCTGTTTCGCGGAGAGCCGGAAGGTCACCTGCGCACCGGCTTCAAGCTTTTGCCGACCCAGATCCAGATTACCGGTCTTCAGCTGGTGCGCTCCGACTCCCGGGTGAGCGCCGACCTGGTGATGAACCGTGAGCCGGTGTTCCTGGAGAGCGCCCGGGTCGATGCCGACCAGGTTCGTTTGGCTGAGCTGTCTCGATGGGGTCTCATCAGTCCCTCGCTGGGATTGACGGGCCGTGCTTCGCTCCAGACCAGTCTCGAATTCGCGCCGGAGTGGAAGGATACAACGGGTACCGGAACCATCGAGCTCGATGATGCCGGCCTCGATGGAGTGACCATTCCCAGCTTGAAAGCCAGGATGCAGGTGGGTGGGGGTGACCTGCGCCTGTCCGGCATCCTGGCCCGGCTTTGGGGCGGCAGCATCACCGGCGATGCGAGTTATGCGTTCAGTTCAGGGGCCATTCAGACGTCACTGGAGGGTCAGGATCTCTCCCTCGCCCAGTCTCTGCTGAACCGAAAGCAGCCGGAATTGACCGGCACCGTCCGTTTGTCTCTTCAGGGCTCCGGCACCTGGGAATCCCCTCACATCACCCTGAACCTCGATTCCCCGGAGGTCCATTTTGGATCCGAAACATTCGCCGGCGTGGATATCAAAGGCGCCTACCAGAACGACAAGGCAACCTTTTCCGCCCGCGCCGGATATCTCGACCGACCCGTTCAGATCCAGGCTTCGGTGCAGGTCGCATCGCCCTATCCCTTCCAGGCCGAAGCCAGCATTTCGGACCTGACGCTGACCCCCTTTCTGAAGGAATTCGCATCCTTTCAGCTGACGGATTTCTCGGGCAGCTTCGGAGCTTCTGTCCAGGCCAGCGGCGATCTGGCCGATCTGACCTCGATCAGCGTGCAGGGATCACTCCCGTCGCTGGAGTTCAAGGTCGGAGACAACGGCGTCCACCTGACCAGCCCGTTGAGTTTCACCTTTCGGAATGATCTCTTGACGGTGAGCCCGGCCGGACTGGTCGGAAGGGATACCGACATTACCCTGGGAGGAACGGCCGACTTCAAACAGTCGGAGCTGAATTTCAAGGTCTCCGGCAACGTCAACCTCCGCCTGATCAATGCTTTTCTGTCCCAGGGCGACGTCCAGGGAGAGATGCAGCTCGAGACCAGCATTGCCGGGCCGATCGATGCACCGAAAGTCGTGGGTTCGGCCTCGCTTTCGGGTCTGTTTCTCGGCACACCCGGTCTTCCGGTGAGCATCCAGGACGGTCACGGGCAATTCAAGTTCACGGCGAACCAGGTGTCGATCGATTCGTTCTCTGCGCGAACCGACTACGGGGACTTCTCGGCCAGTGGGGGTATCTTCATGAACGGCTTCGTCCCGGTTCGCTGGCAGGTCAATGTCACGGCGAGCGATGTGACGCTTCCCTATCCGGAGGGCTTCACGACGATACTGGATGCCGACGTCGATTTCGCCAAGGGGGACAAGGGCGAGCTGCTTTCGGGGGCCATCTACGTTCGTTCGGCCGAATTCACGAAAGACGTCACGATCCCGGAACTGGTCGTACAACTGGGAAAGCAGAGTCCGGTCAAGGCGGGAGGCATCGGACAGGGGGGCATTGCTCTCGATTTGTCGGTGGAGGCCTACCGGAGTTTGCGGGTCAGCAACAACCTGGCCGATATCGTGGCCAGCGGCGACTTCTCAGTTGTGGGCACGGTTGCCAGCCCGGTGGTCCTGGGGAGTCTGACGATCGACGAGGGGACACTCAAGCTGGAGGGCAACCAGTACGAGATCGCGCGGGGCACGATCAATTTTGACAACCCGAGGAAGACCAGTCCCTATTTCAACTTCGAGGCCGAAACCCAGGTCAGGGACTATGACATCTCGATCGTGATCCACGGTCCTCTCGACCAGCTGAAGATGACGTTTCAATCCGAACCGCCCCTGTCGACCGCGAATATCGTGTCGCTTCTCGCGGCCGGCCAGACGGAACAGGAGATCCTGGGTACCAACACGGGCGCTCCCACCAGTTCCGGAACTCTCGCGGCGTTCGGAGCGGGAACGCTGCTGACGAACACGCTCGGCGCCGCGGTTCAGAATCAGGCCAGCCGTCTGTTCGGCATCGACCGCTTTTCGATCGATCCTTTTGTGGACGACAACCTCTCGCGCGATCCCGGTGCACGGATCACGCTGGGCAAGCAGATCACCCAGGAACTGGGGATCTCCTATATCTCGAGCCTGGCAAACAGCTTCCAGGAGCAGACCGTAGTGGTCGAATACCAGCTTACCGACTGGCTCACGGCGGTCGGAACAAGCCAAACCGATGGAACCGTCGCAATCGACTTCAAGCTCAGAAAGAGGTTTTAGCGACGTGCACTGCTGGTTGGACCGCGTACGAGATCGGCTCGGGATCTTTCCCTCGACCGTGGCCTGGACAGCCCTCGGGCTCGCCCTGACATCCCTGTTCTTCCAGGTGAGTTGGGCCGCCGCACAAGACTTCAACGGACGATCCATCCGCCATTTGTTTTTCCTGGCGGACGGCCCGATCCGGAACATCAGTCGAGACGACCTTCAGAAGCTCGTCGTCCTGCAGGAGGGCCAAACCTTCACGGATTCGAAGGCCCGGGCAACGGTCATCCAGTTGCTGGCAACTGAATTGTTTTGGAATGCAGAAGTCCGGGTCGAAGCCGTCGATGAGCAGACGGTCGACGTCCGAGTGTTGCTGGTTCGTCTGTATCAGGTCTCACGCGTGCATTTCACGGGCAGGGTGGAACTCCCCACCCACGAATTGACGCGCGAGTTGGATTTTCGCGAAGGAGAGCCGTATTCGGATGATGCCCTCGAGCGCTCGATCACGCGGCTCAAGACCCTCTATCAGAGGCACGGCTTCTACGAGGCAGGTATCCAGCCCAGCTTCAAACTGGACGAGCAGGACCGTCCACGCCTGACCGTGACGTTCTCGGTCGATGCGGGGAAACAGGCAACGGTCGCCTCCTTGCAGATGGACGTCGAGCGTCCTGCCGACGCGCCGAGCCTGCGTGCCGTCATGAAGACCCGCCAGGGCAAACCCTTCTCCCAGGTGCAGCTGGATTCGGACATCCACTCGATCCTTCAGCATCTGGCCCTGGAGGGCTATTTCCATCCCGAAGTCTATGTGAAGGACGGTGCCCAGTATGACGAGAAGCTCAACGTGGTCACGCTGGTCCTGCGTGTGGTGCCTCGAGAACATACGGATGTGCACTGGGTTGGTCTGAACTTCAAAGACTCCGAACTCCTCAAACTGCCTCTGTACGCCAATCCGGGACCGCGCAGGCTGCTGCTCGAGGAGACCGTGGATGCGGTGACGAAGCAACTTCAGAACGAGGGCTTCTTCAGAGCCAAAGTCAGCTTTCAAGTCACCGGACAGGGATTTCCGCCCAACGAAGTGACCATCACGGTGGCTCCCGGTCGCAAGTACGACCTGTCGAAGATCCGCTTCGAAGGCAACTCAGCGGTGCCGACCCGGGTCCTGAGGGAGGCGCTGGTCTCGAAGCAAGCCGGGATTCTGTCGCGCGGTACGCTGACCGACGAGACCCTCGGACAGGACTCCGACAACATCCAAACGATCTATCAGCATCGCGGCTACCTCGACGTCACCGTTCAACACCACTTCGATGAAGACGGCGGGAACCTGACTCTGGTGTACGACATCCACGAAGGTCCCCAGTACCATGTCGGATCGATCTCTCTGAGCGGGAATGCTCACCTCTCGACGGAGCAACTGCTGAAGGATGCCTCTCTGAAGAAGGGCGGCGTGTACTCCCCTTACCTTCTGGCCTCCGACCGCTCGCTGATCCAGGCGGCGTATGAGACACGCGGCTATCAATCAGCGGAGGTCGACTCGACGATCGAGCATGAACCGAACCATGTCGTCGATGTCCGCTATGCCATCGACGAAGGACAGCAGTTCTTCACCAAACACGTGCTGGTCGCGGGCAACCAGTTCACCAAACGGAAGGTCATCGATCAACAGATCCTCGTCGAACCGGGTAAACCGCTTTCGTACGCAAAGCTCCTCGAGTCGGAGACCAACCTGTACAACCTGGCAGTTTTCAATCAGGTCAAGATCAAGGAAGTGCCCGTTTACGGAAGCACGACCGAAAACTCGGCTCTCTTCTCTTTGCAGGAGGCAAAGAAATACTCGCTGGTGTACGGCGTCGGCTACAGTCACTCGTTCGGGAGTACGGCCTCGGAGGGGCTGCGCGGGACCCTGGGCATTACCGACATCAACTTTCAGGGGATGGCCCGGATTCTCTCTCTGAGCCTTCGCGGCGGTTCACGCGGTCAGCGGGGCAACGTCTCCTACAGTCTCCCTCGTCTGATCGGGAGACAGACTCCGGTGGTCCTGTCGTTTTCGGTCGACAACGAGAAGCGGATCGAAAGCAACAACACCGCGACCGTGATCATCGAAGGACGTCCGTACGATGCCTTCCGCGTGATCGGCTCCATGCAGGCGGAGCGTGCCCTCAGCCGCCGCGAGTCGCTGTTCTTTCGCTACAATTTCGAGCGTCTCAAGCTGACGCTGCCGGTCGAGCCGACGCTTCCACCCGCGTTCTTTCGTGAAGAAGCCAATCTGATTCTCTCCAAGATCGGACTGTCCTATCTGAACGACTCCCGCAATCTGCCGGACAATCCGTCTCAAGGCTTCTTTCTCAACGGTGAAGCGACGCTCGCCGCCAAACCGCTCGGTTCGCAGCGGCAGTTCGCGAAGCTCTTCACTCAGGGCCGGTACTACTTTCCCCTCCTGACCGACTTGACGCTCGTCACGGCGCTGCGACTGGGCGTGATCGAGCCCTTTGGGCCACCCCCGTCGTCGGGTGAGAGCAGAGTGCCGATCAGCGAGCGCTTCTTCGCCGGCGGACCCAGCACGCTCCGGGGTCTCCCCATCGACCTGGCCGGGCCGTTGCTCGAGGAGAACGGACAACCCGTCCTCGTCCCGACCAATCCCCAGCCGGGACAGAAGCAGGTGCCGGTACCGCTCGGCGGAAACGCCCTCATCGTCGGCAACGTGGAGCTTCGCTTTCCCATCTACAGACGTCTTGGAGGTGCGCTTTTCTACGACGTTGGCAATGTCTTCGAGAGCCTCAGCGCGATTCCCTCGAGCCCATTCGAGAACGATTTCGGATTCGGAATCGCGGTCAGGACGCCTATCGGCCCGGTCCGGATCGACTTTGCCTACAACCCCAATCCCCCTGATGTTCGGCAGTTCAGTGAGAATCCGAAAGATGTCCAGGGATACAACCGATGGAACATCCACTTCAATATTGGAAATCCCTTCTGATTCTGTTCTGTCTGCTGGGGCCGCGCATGGCTTATCCACAGCAGGTCGAGACGGTCGACCGCCTGGTCGCCGAGGTCGGCGATCAGGTGATTACCTTGACCGATCTCCGCTGGCAGATCGCGCTGCACAACTACCCGACGCCCCAGACCGAGGCGGAGATGCATCAACTCGATCGGGACGTGCTGGATCAGCTGATCAACCAACACCTGATCGCACGGGATATCTCCAAGACCCCCTTCGTCGAAGTCACCGAGGACGAACTGAACAAGTTCTTCGACAACTACATCCAGCGCTTTGGATCTCGGGAGAAGCTCGACGAGAGGCTTCGGGAATTGGGTATGACCGAGACGGACCTGCGTCGGATTCTGCGGCGTGAACTCGCCGTCAACAAGTTCATCGAAATGCGGTTCGAACCGTTCGTCATCATCCTCCCCGACGAGATCGAAGCCTACTATCAGAACGAATACGTGCCGGAGCTCGAGAAGAAGGGGCTGCCGGTTCCGGATCTATCCATCGTCCGGGAGACCATCCGGCAAATACTCACGGTTCGCCGCACCACCACCCAATTGGAGGAGTGGGTTCAGAACGCCCGCTCCCGAACGCAAATCCGGGAGTCCCTCTTTCCGCAGCCGCTCGATATGCCGAACCTGCCTCCGCAGTTCAAGAACCAGATCCACACGGTCGAGGACCCGTTCAGTAAAAACCCTTCTTCGAATCGATGATGACGGTCACGGGTCCGTCATTCACGCTGTGCACCTGCATCATGGCCTGGAATCTTCCTGTCTCGACCGTGACTCCTTCCCGTTCGAGGGTCTCGGCCAGCTGCAGGTAAAGGTCTTCCGCCACCTGCGGTGCAGCGGATCGGGTGAAGCTGGGCCGGTTGCCCTTTCGACAGTCTCCGAAAAGAGTGAACTGCGAAACCAGGAGAATGCTCCCGCCCACGTCGCGGACAGACAGGTTCATCTTCCCCTCCGGATCGGCGAAGACGCGGAGATTGATCAACTTCCTCGTCATGAAATCGAGATCGTCCGGACCATCGCCCCCCTGTACCGCAACCAGCACCAGGAGACCCGGTCCGATCGCGCCGACCTCGGTTCCGTCCACCGTGACCCGCGCGTTCCGGACGCGCTGCACCACTGATCGCATCTCGTCCCCCTCCAGAGGAACTCTCACGGCGTGACCCAATCGTGGGAACTGACGCGTACGCCGGGGTGAGACTAGTGAACATGACGATCGAGTCCTTCGCCCCATCTCTCCCGAAGTACCCGCTCGAAGCGGGGCAAAAGCACCAGATCGAAGGTTTCCGCTCCGTCAGGAAACGCCTCGAGGACCCGGGCCCGAAAGCCGTACACCAGTTTTCGGGCGTTCTCCAGAGTCAGACCGCGGTCCTGGTACAGGACAGCTCTCAGAAGATCGGACTGAACCCGAAGCCAGCGAAGCCGGAGATTCTCCTCCTCAATTTCCTGGGGAGTCGGTTCGCTCATCCTCCACTTTCACCCTATTTTCACTCTTTTCCCTTGACATTCACCTTTCCTTCACCCACAATGCGGGGAAAGGCAGGTCAAAGTCATTATGCCATTGACTCAAAGACAGCAGCAGATTCTGGAATTCATTGAGTCCTACCTCGATTCACGAGGTTACTCTCCGAGCATGGAGGAGATCGCGAATCATTTCGGGATCGCGTCCCTCAATGCGATTCACAAGCATCTCAAGGTCCTCGAGGAGAGGGGCTTCATTCATCGGCTGAGCAATCGAGCCCGATCGATTCGCATCGTCCACGAGGAACTCGGCCAGGCCCGCGCGATCCCTCTTTTGGGCCGTATTGCCGCCGGAATGCCGATCGAGGCGGTCTCCAACCGCGAAGAGTTCTTCGTCCCGGAGAGTCTGCTGACCCGCGGTCAGAACTATGTCCTCCAGGTGGAGGGCGATTCCATGATCGACGAGCACATTCAGGACGGGGATCTGATCGTCGTCGAACAGCGAGAGAGTGCTCGTGACGGAGAGACCGTCGTGGCGCTGATCGACGGGGATCGCGCCACCCTGAAGAAGGTCTATCGCGAAGGGCCGCGGGTCCGTCTTCAACCAGCCAACCCGACCATCGACCCCATCTTCGTCCCGGCTGAACGTCTGCAGATTCAGGGGGTCGTCGTTGGCCTTATCCGCAAATACTGAAAGGAAGAGTCGTCCTATGCGCTATCAGATCCGTGTCGCAGGCAAAGTCTTTGAAGGTGATGATCCACGCAGCTTGCTGAAACGAGCAGTCGAGGCCAAACGAAGAGCCGTTCGGCTTGCGCCGCTGCATTCTCTCCGAACCTCGGATGCACAGCCCGAGCCCGTTGGAGGCGCGAGCTGACGATTCTTCATGAGCGCACCTCGACCCGGTGTCTTGCGCGACCGGCAAGTCCGCGGACGATCGGGCCCCAAAGCCCCGTCCCGGGCGGGATTCCGGCGCTTGTCGACGATCGAGAGTCCGGGGTGAGCACAGCCTGTGTGCAAAGCGGAAGGGGGGTAGAGAGGCCAACCCATTAGCGGCGTTTTCCACGGCTTTTTCCACAGATCCGGTGGAAACCTGTCAGTGCATGAACGTCAGTGAATGCGGCACGGAGTCCCAACCGCCCAGAGCCGATCTTCCCCGCCAAGGTCCACCGCCTGCCGACTCGTCGAGTTGCCGCATGCGGTCAGTTCAGGGCGACAAGTCAAGGAGTCGACGGCTGCGCAGGGGGTCGCTCACTTTGTTCGCGCACTGACGCTGCCCTTTGTCACAGTGTCTGCGCGTCGCTTTTGGTCTTCGGTCCCAGATCGGCCTCCAGCTTCAGGGTCTGCCGGCCCCGGGCCACTTCCAGTTCGACCTTGCCATTGGAGAGCTCGTCGACCAGTTCGTTGCGATCGGCGACGGCGGTGCCGTTGACCGAGAGGATCACGTCACCCGCCTTCAACCCCGCAGCCGCTGCCGGTGTATCCGCCTGGACTTCCATGACGAGAACACCCCGCTTGCCCGGAATCCCCAGAAAATCCGCCATCTGATCCGTCAGACGAGTGGCCTCGATGCCGAGTTTCGGTCCGTGTCTCTGGACATAGATCCCCTGGTTTCCGAGGCCGGGATTCACTTCGGGAACCCGAAATGTAAAGGCGTTGCCACGATGCCTCTCCTGCCAGAGAGACTCGCGCTTTTCGATCGTCGCACTGATCGTGATCGGCTTTCCGTCTCTCCAGACCTTCATCTCCAGCGTCCGGCCGACCGGTGTCTCTGAAACCAGGCGCCGAAACTGCATCCCGCTGATCACGGGGATCCCGGCATATTCATAGATCACGTCGCCGTTCTCGAGGCCTGCCCGAGAGGCGGGAGAATTGGGCGTGACTTCGTCGACCAGGACGCCCTCCTCGCGGGGAAGCTGCAATCGGCTGACGTCGTCGGCCGTCACATCCTTGATCATGACTCCCAGATAGGACTGAGAGGGGCCAACGATTCTGACGTCACCGACCTGCGGAACGGGCGCTGCCTCGAGAGGGACTGTCGACATGGCCAGAGGCAGCAGCAGGGATATCAAGAGTCTGTTCATCTTCGTTTCTCCTTACGCTATTACACGTCATGATCCCCGGTCGTGTTCCCGGCGGGTCTCGTCGCTCAACGGCCATTTTGTTATTCTTGGATGCGGAGTCGAGGAGTCTTCCCCGTCAACCCCTTTGACCGAAGGCCTCGAATTCGCTCTGGGGCGAGGAATTTGCAGGTTTCGAAGCGGCTGTTCCGGGAAGATCGCGAACCCACGGGTTCGGATGTCTCGAAGCACGAGATGATCTGCAACTTTTGGCTGGAGTTTCAATCCAACTAGGTGAATAACGAAAAGGCGAGGCCACAGAGATCAAAGGGCGGTAAAGCGGCTTCCGGGGATTCCGGTGGGCGCGACCTCTCCGCATTGGTTCGCGGCGCCCAGCGCGGCGACATTGATGACTTTCAAGAACTTTACGATGTTTTCAGTCGAAAGATCTTAAATTACTTGTATCGAATGACGGGCTCCAGAGAAGAAGCAGAGGACCTTGCACAAGACACGTTCGTGTTGGCGTTCCGAAAGTTGGACACATTGAAGGATCCGGCCAAGTTTCAGAGCTGGCTGTTTCGGATCGCCCAGAACAACGTGTATCAACGCTACCGCGGCAAGAGGCCTCAGCTCGAGTCGATAGATCGAGAGGAGGCTTCGGAACTGTCCGGCCTCCAGAAACTGGCCACTCCTCAACCCAGCCCAGAGGGAAGTGTCCTTTCCGAGGAACTCGAACGGGTGATCGCGGAAACGATCGCCGAGCTTCCCGAGAAGTACCGAACCGTTTTCATACTCTCCGCGGTCCAACGATTGAGCTATCAGGAAATCAGCGAGATCGTCGATCGTTCGCTGGCTTCGGTAAAATCGGATATTCACAGGGCCAGGGTTACCGTAAGAGACAGGATCAAGGAATACTTGGGGGAGAACTATGGAATGTCGAAGTTGCTTTGATGCTTTGACAGCCTTTATCGATCAAGAACTGTCCCCCCGTGATCGGCAGACTGTCGAGGACCATCTGGATCGCTGTCTTTCGTGCCGGGAGGAATACGATTCGCTTCTCCAATCGTATGAGTTCACGGAGAAGTTGCCCTGGATCGAACCCGATTCCCGTGTCTGGGCCGGCATCCGGTCCCAAGTTGCCGTGAGCCCCGCGTACGGCCCGATCGAGCGACCCGTGACTTACCGAAGGCTGATCGAAGTCCTGGTCAACTGGCTCATGAGACCCTGGTTGCCGATTTCGACGCTCGCGGGATTGCTGGGCCTGGTCTTGTTGGTCAACTACCTGGAACCTCCCAACCCGGTTGAAAGTGAATTCTCACATTTCATTCAGGAGCGGGAGCGAATGTACGATAACCAGCGCAAAGTCCTCTTCACGAACGGACAATGGCAGTTGAGGGACGAGCGAAATCCGTTCAGTCAACCGATAAGCTTCTCCGATAAGAACCCCTTTCAGGAGTGACCGCAATGTTGATCCCGGGCCTACTGGCGACCCTCCTTCTTGCATCTCCACTCTGGACCCCAGCAGCTCCACAGGGCAACTGGGAAGAAGTGCGAACCATCGCCGAGACGCAGCATGAGATCGTGCTCCTCCTGATCGAAAAGGAAGAGTTCGACAAAGTTCCCCAGGCTGCCCGTGAAATCTTCAAGCTGCATTTTCCCGAGAATCAGGAGCATCGCATCGTCAAGGAAGCCCAGATCCTGAGCAGCGCTCTGCTTCATCACAATCGTACCGACATCGCCCATCAGGTCGTGAGCGACGCCATGGGGTGCGTCAAGACGCCCCAGGCAAAGGCCGAGCTGCACAAGGAGCAGGCCTTCATCTATCGCCGGGAAGGCAAGAACGACGAGGCTCTCAGGGAGTTCGAGGAGTCCCTGAAGATCGAGAAGCAACAGGCGCCGCAACAGTGAGTTCATGCGCAGGCACAAGGGCGACAGCGATGAATTCTGCACCGTTTCGGGCAAACCGATCCGTGAACTCTACGAGCCCGCGGACCTCCCTGCCGACAACTTCGAGCGAGGCGTCGGTGTGCCCGGATCTTCTCCGTATACCCGTGGTATCTATCCCAACATGTATCGGGGGCGGCTCTGGACCATGCGTCAGTTTGCCGGCTTCGGCTCCCCGGCAGAGACCAACCAGCGCCTGAGGTTCCTTCTCGATCAGGGTCAGACCGGTCTCTCGATCGCCTTCGACCTTCCCACGCTCATGGGCCTCGATTCCGACGATCCGCAGTCCGAGGGAGAGGTCGGCAAGTGCGGAGTCGCGGTGGACTCACTGGCCGACATGGAAGAACTGCTGGCAGACATACGTCTCGATCAGGTGACGACTTCCATGACCATCAACGCGCCCGCGGCGATCCTCCTGGCGATGTACGTGGCCGTTGCCGAGAAACAGGGATGCCCGATGGACCGGATCGGCGGGACGCTTCAGAACGACATTCTGAAAGAGTACATCGCCCAAAAGGAGTGGATCTTCCCTCCGGAGCCGTCGATGCGGCTGGTCGTGGACGTAATCGAGTTCTGCACGCGCCACCTGCCTCGCTACAACTCGATCTCGATCAGCGGATATCACATCCGGGAGGCAGGCTCGACCGCGACGCAGGAACTGGCCTTCACCCTGAGGGACGGAATCGAATATGTCGAGAGCTGCCTCGAGCGGGGCATGCCCGTCGACAGTTTTGCGCCGCGTCTGTCGTTCTTCTTCAATTGCCACAATGACTTCTTCGAGGAGATCGCCAAGTTCCGAGCGGCTCGGAGACTCTGGGCCAGGATCATGCAGGAGCGCTTCGGGGCGAAGAACGAACGTTCCTGGATGTGCCGGTTCCATACTCAAACGGCCGGCTGCAGCCTGACGGCTCAGCAGCCGATGAACAATGTCATCCGCGCCAGCCTGCAGACGCTGGCCGGCGTGCTCGGCGGCACCAATTCACTGCATACCAACGCCCTCGATGAGGCCCTGGCCCTGCCCACAGAGGACTCTGCTCGACTGGCTCTGCGAACACAGCAGATCATCGCCCATGAAAGCGGCGTGACGAATACCGTCGACCCCCTGGGGGGCTCCTATTTCGTAGAATCGCTCACCAATGAGATCGAAGCCGAAGCCGTCGAGTACATCCGGCAGATCGATTCGCGGGGCGGGATGATTGCAGCCATCTCTCAGGGTTACCCCCAGCGGGAAATCCAGGAGGCGGCCTATCAGTACCAGCGTGCCGTCGAGAAGCAGGAACAGATCGTCGTCGGCGTCAACGCCTACACCAGCGATGAAGAGGAGCGCGTCTCCACGCTGCAGATCGGTGAGACGGTCCGGAACGAGCAGGTCGCCCGCCTCCGCTCGCTCAAGCGGAATCGCAGCAGCGCCGATGTTGCCCAAACGCTCACGGATCTCAGGAGGGCGGCCCGGGAGGGAGACAATCTCATGCCGAACCTCCTCGAAGCAGTTCGCGCCTACGCCACCGTCGGCGAAATGTGTGCCGCATTGAGAGAGGAGTTCGGCGTATACGCAGAGCCTTCCCTCCTTTGATTCGCACTTCGTACTTCTCACATCGGAGCGTGGCGCCCAAAGCGGGTCGAGTCCCTGACCGATTCACCCGGCCTCCGCTCGCCCGCCCTCCCGTTCTCCCGGACACGACTGGAGCGCCGAGCTCGATCATGCTCGGAACAACCTCAGAAGGTCCGGTAGAGAGCCGCGTAGAAGGAGAAGCGGTTGTCCACGGGGTCTTGAATGTTGCGTCCGGCCGAGAAGAGGACCTGATAGGGCCCCGCCAGCGTCAGTCCGCCGCCGACATCGAATCCGGTGCCAGGGGAGCCCCCCTTCGTATCGGGGGTCTGGTGATACAGTTCGCCCCCCAGATAGAGTCTCTGCGTGATCTGCCTCTGCACGACGAGCCCGGTAAACCACCAGTTGCGGTTTCCCGCGCCCGGGTTGATCCAGTAGCCGGCACCGCCGTAGACGGTCCAGGCTTCCGAGTCCTTGCCCAGCCAAAGGGGCAGGAGGACCTGGGGCTTTCCGTTGCCCAGTCCCCGCATTTCATCACCGGTCGGCAGCTCCAGGAAGGGGAAGATGCCGACGTCCAACAGGGAACGCGACTGCTGCAGGAAGCGCCATTTGAAGCCGGTCTCGATGTCTCCGAGGCCGTACGCCGAGGGTTCACCGAAGGGATGACTGGAGGCCAGGGGCACGACCAGGTGGAAGAAAGTGTTTCGGAAGGCACTGTAGTTCAATTCGACTCCCGGGCCTGCGTCCAGATCGGTTTCCCCCGCGGTGCGTGTGCCGGTGGCGAAAAGGTAGAACTCGCCCGTGTGGAGAGGCAGTGGAGCGGGGTCGTCGGTCTGGAAGGGAGGACCGGCCATGACGGTCACCTGAAGGAGGAGAGTGGCGGCGAGCCCAAGCAGGCCGGGACGGATGCCGCACGCCAGCCCGGCTGAGCGATGTGCAATGATGTTCCGCAATGAATTCCGCTCCGTTCGAACGTCCCGCTCCCGCAGGACTCCGTGGATCCACCCGCCCTGCGCCTGCCCTGGAGATCTGTTTCGGTGCTCGACGAGGTTGATGGCTCGATGCGCTTGAATGCATCCTAATCGATCGGCGCGTCAGGCTCAAGTTGTGCTGTGCCACATGGGGCTCGGCTCCAGTGACCAAAAGGCGGATATGCATGGGCGGGCGATTGAGATGTCCGGGTCGTGGACTCAGAGGGTCAACAAGGACGATCATGTCTATAATCGGAGTGGTGAAGCTGGACTTTGGGCCGGATCCTCGACCAGGGTCCCCGGAAATTTGTCTGGAACATAGGAGGAGCACTTGCCATGGTCGAACGTCGCATTCGGGTGCTGATCGCCAAGCCGGGACTGGATGGTCATGACCGCGGCGCGAAGATAGTGGCGAGAGCACTGCGCGATGCCGGAATGGAAGTCATCTACACCGGGCTGCGGCAGAGCCCCGAACAAATCGTCACTGCCGCGATCCAGGAGGATGTCGATGTCGTCGGTCTATCCATACTCTCCGGGGCTCACATGCACCTGTTCCGACGGGTTCTGGATCTGCTGAGAGAGCGGGACGCCGCCGACATCATGGTCTTCGGCGGAGGAATCATTCCGGACGAGGACATTCCCGCACTCAAAGAGTTGGGTGTTGCAGAGATCTTTCAGCCAGGCGCCACGACAACGGAAATCATCGAGTTCCTCCAGAAGCGCTGCCGTGAGACACAGTGAGCCGAAGACATTGACTGAACTCGAGACATTGCTGAGCCGGCGTTTTCTGGAGTTGACGGGCACGAGAGTTCGGGACTGCAGCATCGAGTTCTATCGGTATTCTCGATTCACGAGCACCATTCGCCTGAGAAACGATCGACTCCGCGTCCGACTGTCCGATCTGCTGGAGGATGCGGCCCCCGAGATCATCGAATCCTTCAGCCTCAAGCTCCTCCACAGACTCACCCGAACCCGAGTGCCTCGAGGGATCCGGCAGTGCTGTAATGAGTTTTCGAACGATCCGGAAACGATCCGACGCGAACGGGAGATCCGGCGCCTTCGCGGGCGTAAGCGCTGTTTTCCGCCGGCCGGAGAGGTCTTCGATCTCGAACCTCTGTTCGGGGACCTCAACCGGACCTTCTTCCAAGGCGCCCTGCAGTTGCGCAGGCTGGGATGGAGCATGACCAAGAGTACACGCCGTCTGGGTCACTACGACCCGGCCCATGACGCGATCGTTCTGAGCCGTCGCCTCGACAATCCACTCGTCCCCGAATATGTTGTCCGCTTCATCCTCTACCACGAAATGCTGCACGCCCACCTCGGCGAGCTTCCGCCCGACTCGTCGGGTCGGCGGACCATTCACGGCCGGGCTTTTCGACGAGCGGAGAAAAGCCATCCGGACTATCGCCGCGCCCTGGAGTTCATCCACCGCCACTTCCGCCCATAGGAAAACCGGGGACGGATGTCCTACTGTCCGTAGCCGGCGGGCTTGATCGACCGGGCCAGAACGCCGTCCCGTGTCGTCCTGATGCGGACCTTCCGAACCCGCTCCTTGGTCGCGCGCGCGGCCGGCCGGAATCCAATGGTGTAGGAGTCGAGCAGTTCGGAAGCGATTTCCTCGTAGGCCTCGTGCATCCGGTCGAGGCTCTCCAGATTGAACATCCCCCCACCGCCGGCATCCCCCACCTTTCGCATGAAGCCCACGGCGTGGTCGTACCTCGCTCGAGTTTCGATATCGGCGATGTCTCGATCCGAGCCTCCGACCATGATTCCGCCGAGGCCGGGGACCCCACCACCTCCCGGTGCCGGCAACCTCCTGGGATCGGATGGATTCCGCGTGGAGTTGGGAGCATAGAGCCTTTGATAGAACTTCAATGAGAAGTACTCGATGACGTAGGTCAGAACACCGGCTCCCTGAAGAAACTCGATGGTGTCGTCCTCGTCATAGACATCGCTTCCGGTATCCGCGCCGTCCGTGAACAGGACCATGACCGTACGCGGACGATGCGAAAAGAACATCTGCTGGGCCGCCGCCACCACAGCGTCTCTGAGGATCGTCTTGCTGCCCGCCTTGTGCAGTCCGTACTCCCAAATGGCCTCGTCCACCTTCTTTCGATCGGTCGTCCAGTCGCAGTCGACGAACACCTCGTTGGCGAACGTCAGGACGAGCATCTTGCTTTCCAGGGGGAAATAGGACACGAAATCCGAGGTCGCTTGCCGGATCGGATCGACATCTTCTTCCGTACTGGGGCTAACGTCCATAACCAGTCCGACGTCGTAGGGGACGTTGGGTGGGATGACCCGCGTGACTTCCAGAGGCTGACCGTCCTGAGTGGTCGCTGTGATCTCGTCGAGGTGAAGGTTTCGAACCGAGTTGCCGTTATCGTCGACGAAGCGGACGTGAACGAACTGCTCGTTGCCGTCGGGTGGGGCAGGCCTGTCTTCCTGGGCCATCAAGAGAGGTGAGAGCACCAGGCAGAAGAGCGACAGGAAGACACCTTCTCGTACAAACACTCCCCGCATGTTCGTTTGGATGCCTGAATTTCGTAAATGGATCATCGGGCGTTCCTCGTCGGGCGGTCTCATGTTCATCGTACCCTCTCCGGCGGTACAGACTCTGCGGTCTTGCGCGTGGGCTGGTACTGCACGGCCACGCCCAGGCTCCCCAGAACGAGCCACGCGATCAGGAACGCCGTTTCCCAGTTCGAAGACCAGAAGACGGGCGGCTGGCGGACCAGTTCCAGAGGAACCGCCCAGCCCAGAAGGAGCGCGATCCCGCCGAGAACGGCCCAGGAACCGATGAAGGCCGTCGCCACCACGATGAGAAGCTTCTGCAGGGCCAACGCAAGGACCCCGCACAGCAGGCCGAGGACGATGCTGATCAGGATTCGCTGCCAGTTCATGCTCACGGGGATGATCGATCCGAGAAGGACGCCGAGCGCCACTCCCGCCACGAAGACCCCCGCAAAATAGAAGAATCCCAACAGGATTGCGCCGATGATCCCTCCCGCCAGACCGATGATGATGGCCAGAAACTCGGGTTGCTGGGGAAAGACCGTCCAGAAGACTCCTCCCGCCAGCACCGCCCCTATGAAGAAGCCGGCAACCGCCAGGACCACGCGGAAGAGTCGATACCCCGCAAAACAGGAGATCAGACCCAGAACGATACTCAGAATCGCACCCAACTGAAGATACACGACTTTCCTCCCTGTCTTCAGGTCATCGATTCAGTGTCGAGTTCAAGGCCCGACGCAGCTCGTCACGGGTCAACGTTGCCGTTCCCAGCTTTCCCACGACGATCCCCGCCGCGTGATTGGAAAGAAAGGCCGCCTCGGGCGGCGTCGCTCCTGCAGCCAGGGCCAGTGCGAATGCCGCAATGACCGTATCGCCGGCCCCGGTCACGTCGAACACCTCCCGGCCAGCAGCGGGGAAATCATGCAGACCGTCACCGTCGAGCAGCGACATGCCTTCTTCCCCGCGCGTGATCAGGACCTGCCGGGCGGAGCAACGCTCTTGAACGATACGAGCCGCATGTCCCAGAGAATCCCGGTCCACGATACTGACCCCGGAGGCGAGTTCCGCCTCGTGTCTGTTCGGCGTAATCACGTCGACCCCTCGATAAGGTTCAAGATCGCGCACTTTGGGGTCCGCCGCAACAATGATCCCCTCCGATCGGCAACTCCGGATCAGAGGCTCAGTCAGGGCGGAGGAGACCATCCCTTTGGCGTAATCGGAGATGATGACGGCTCGAAGGGCGTGCAGGCTCTCGAGCGCGCGACGCCGAACCTCCTCCAGACGCGCTCCCGTGGGCGGCGTGCGGTCCTCACGGTCGAAACGACAGACCTGTTGTTGGTGGGCGATGATCCGGCTCTTGGCGGTGGTCCGCCGTGAGCTGTCGACGACCACGCCTCCACCGTCGATTCCGTCTTCCCCCAGCAGCTCCAGGAAGCGCCGACCGGCTGAATCTGCCCCGACCACTCCGATCAGGACCGGTTGCGCGCCCAGAGCGGCCAGGTTGCGAGCCACGTTGGCGGCGCCACCCAGGCATTCGGTCTCCTGAACGACTTCAACGACCGGCACGGGTGCTTCCGGTGAAATACGGTCGACTTTTCCCCAGATGAACGAATCGAGGATCAGATCACCGACCACTGCAATCCGCACTGTCGGAAACACGTCGATCACGGCTTCCAAACGCTCGAGTGATGGGACCACGGCCATAATTGTGGATTCCCCCCGGAAAAACTTCAATGATCTCGGGACGCGGCGGCGAAGCGGCAGGGGTCCGGTGGTCTGGTAGAATTCCAGCATGCCGCACGCCGGCCCTCATAGAATGCGGGTCCTTGTCCTGAGAGCCGGGCTGCTCGGAGATACCCTCTTCGCCACCAGCATCTTCGAACCGCTCCGGGAGACCTATGGCCGCGCATGCGAGATCCACCTCGTGCTCCGAAAGGGACTGGCGGCGCTGTTCAGAGGAGATCCACGGATTTCCCGGATTCTCGAAATCCAGTACAGGAAGATCCCCGTGCCTCTGCACGGGCGTAAGCTGCGCCTGGTCGGGCAATCGTGGCTCCGGCCGTATGATCTGGTCGTCAACCTCGAGACCGGGCCCCTCTTCAACGACCTGATGTACACCCTTCGGGCGCACAGAAAGATTGGGCGGCCATGGGAAAGCGCCCTCGACGACCGACCCGGTGAGCACGCCATCGAGAGACTCCGCCGCATCTATGAACTGTTTCTGCCATCCGAAACGGTTCGCCGCGGCGCACCTTCGCTGATCGTACCGGAAGGACGCCGCGTGGTTCAGGAGTTCGGTCTTCCCGAGCGATACTTCGTGCTGAATCCAACCAACAGCCATTTCCAGAGAAATGACTACCGAAGCTATCGTGCCTGGCCGGAGGATCACTGGCACCGACTCATCCACCTGCTGACCACTCGACGCACCGAAGCTCTGGTCCTGATTGGCGGCGCCGGGGAGGAAGGCTATCTGAGTCGGTTTCTGGGAAATGATGCCCGGCTCATCTCGCTGGCCGGACGTACCCACCTCGATCAACTGGTTGCCGTAATTGCCGGGGCCCGCGCGATGATCAGCACCGATACCGGGCCGTCGCACGTGGCTGCAGCCGTGAATACCCCCGTTCTGGTCATCTTCGGACCCAGCGATTATCACCGGACGGCTCCCTTTTCGACACCGGAAAACCACGTTCGGGTCCTGACCGCGGACCTCGAGTGCAGCCCCTGTTCACTGACCGGAGCCATCCGCGACTGTCCCTGGAACCGCTGCATGCACGAGGTTACACCCGAGAGGGTGCTCGAAGAGATGGAAAGTATGGGGGTGTGACAGTGGGATGGGCTGAGAGGTCGACGCGAAAGCGGCAAGACAGCGTCCCGCCCCCTTGGAGGGGAGGTGAGAGCTCCAATCGAACAGAGCAGAACCACCCTACCTAAACTCCAGGCTGACCAACTTGCTGTACCGTGCGCCCTCGGGGCGCAAGATGCTCTGGTAGAGGTGCAACTGGCGGGCCTCGAATTCGCCCAGGTCGCCGGATTCGGCGGATTCCACGTAGTGGATCAGCGCTGCGACATTCCGTCGTGACTTCACTCGGGCCAGGGTCAAGTGGGCGGTGAATGCCCTCTTCTCCGGTGGAAAGCCCAACTTCGACAGGCCGACTTCCACGTCGTGCTGAAGTTCCTGGAGGGCCGTCCCGCCATCCACACCGACCCAGACGACCCGAGGATTGGCGAGATATGGAAACGCGCCGAGACCTCCGACCCGGATGGAAAAGGCGGTCCGATCCTGGAGGAGTTCACGCAGCGCGTTTTCGATCTCCCCGATCCGGCTCTCTTCGATGTCGCCGAGGAACTTGAGCGTCAGATGGATCGATTCCGGCCGTGAGAACCGCGCGTCGATGTGCAGTCTCTCGAGTTCGGATACGGTCGACGCCAGCGCATCACGCAAGTCCCCGGGTATTTCGATGGCGATGAACGCTCGGATCACGAGATTTCCCTCCGAATCCAGTCGAGCGCGAGATTGCACGACCTCAATCGAACCGCTTCGCGGTTCCCCGGCAAAAAGAGCTTTTTCGATCGGGTCTCCTTCGCAGTCGACAAACCCAGATAGACAGTCCCCACCGGCTTCTCTTCGGTGCCCCCTCCAGGGCCCGCGATACCGGTCGTCGAAACGGCAATCGAGGCGCCGAGCGCATCTCTTGCGCCAGTTGCCATCTGTTCGGCCACTTCTCCGCTGACCGCACCTAGTTGTGCGATCTTCTGCGGGTTCACGCCGAGGAGCCCTGCCTTGGCTTGGTTGCTGTACGTTACGACGCTTCCCAGAAAGTAATCGGAGCTCCCCGGTACTTCAGTAATGAGTTCACCCAGCATCCCGCCCGTACAGGACTCCGCGGCCGCCAGGGTCAACGCTCGGCTGCGGAGAAGTCGGCCCAGCGCCTCACTCAAGGATTCTTCCTCATGCGAGTAAACCGACTTGCCCAGTGCCTCCTCGATCCGGCCGACGAGTTCTTCAAGGATTCGATGGCCCCGCGCCTCGTCTCCATTTCCCTTCCAGGTGAAATACAGACTGATGATGCCGGGAGAGGAGAGGATCGTCGTCTCGACCTCCGGATAGGCCTGATAGATCTTCCCGATCCGATGATCGACCCGCGACTCCGCCTCGCCGGCCACCTTGAGTCGCCGATTGAGGGACGGCTTTGTCGGAAAGTGGCGGCGGATCAGGGGGAGCACCTGCTCGTCCAGCATGGGAGTCAGCTCGCGGGGGGGACCGGGTAACAGGAAGACCAGCTTGCCGTCGCTTTCGAGACAGAGGCCGGGAGCGGTGCCGTTGGCGTTGGGCAGCACTGTCGCCCCCTCCGGAACCTGCGCCTGGCGCCGGTTGTTCGGGGTGAGGCTGAAGCGGAACTGCCGGGCCCGCTGCTCCAGAGTGCGCAGGATCTCAGGATCTTCGACCAACGCACGATCCAGAAAGCGGGCGACGCTTTCCCGGGTGACGTCATCGTTGGTGGGACCGAGGCCTCCGGTCAGAAGGACCACGTCGGAACGTGCAAGCGCGAGTGACAGGCACTCCAGGATCTCGACCTCGGAATCGGCAGCGACGAACTTGCGGGGAACACTGAAACCCAGAGAGACGAGACGGGAGGCGATCAGCAGAGAATTCGTTTCGGTCCGCCCGAAAACCAGGAGTTCAGAGCCGACCGCAATGATCTCAGAGCGCATGGATCAACCAGAGGATCAGGCCGCCGTACATCCCCGCGACGAGGTCATCCAACGTGATCCCCAACCCGCCCGGAAATCGCTCGCATCGCCGGATCGGTGGCGGCTTGAGAATGTCGAAGAACCGGAACAGCGCAAACCCACCCAGAAACCACCAGATGCCGACGGGCGAGAGAAGCAGTGTGATGGACTGACCGACGACCTCATCGATGACCACGACGGAAGGATCTTCCACTCCCATCTGACGCGCTGCCAGTCCCGAAGCGATCCAGGACATCGGCACCAGGCAGGCCAGCGCGATCAGATGCACCACCACAGCGGCTCCGGGAAACAACGCATAAATCGCAAACCACGCGGTGGCCGTAACCAGCGATGCCCATGTGCCGGGCGCCAGCGGCAAGTAGCCAATACCGAAGCAGGTAGCGAAGAGCCGAGCCGCCGAAAGGCTAGTGCTGCTCTCCCTCCCCTTCAGTCTCAGCAACTTTCTCCCCAGGTATTCTGAAACTTCCATCTACCCACCGTCCCAAATCCAGCAACCGACAGCGTTCACTGCAAAACGGAAACGCCGGGTTATCCGGCCGAACCACCTTTCCACAGGTCGGGCAGGTCAGCTGTCGCCGTCTCTTCATCCCTGGACAGTCCCAATGAGATCGTAGTCATGCGCTTCTGTTATCAGAACGCGACGGATTTCACCTGGTCGCGTCCGGTCCGTTACACCGTCATTTAAGTAGACGACCCCGTCAATTTCCGGCGCCTGGGAAGGAAGTCGTCCTTCCCACAGGAGGTCCGTCTCTTGCGAAGGCCCCTCGATCAGGACCGGGTATGCCCTCCCGACCATGGCCCGGTTCTTTCTCCTCGAGATTCCCGCCTGGATCGACATCAACGTATTCAGCCGCTCCTGCTTCACCGATTCCGGAATCTTGGAATCGAGCCTCCAGGACTCCGCATCTTCCTCGTCCGAATAGGCAAACGCACCCAGGCGGTCGAACTCCACCTCCCGTACGAAATCCAGGAGCTCCTGAAAATCCTCTTCCGTCTCGCCGGGAAATCCGACGATCATGGTCGTACGAACGGATACACCGGGTATTCGATCCCGCACGCGTTCAATCAATCGAGTCAGGGAACCCCTGTTCCCTCCCCTCTTCATTCGTTTGAGGACCTCTCTTGACGCGCTCTGGAGAGGCATATCGATATATTTACAGACCTTGGGGGTCTCCGCAATCACATCGAGCACTTCGTCGTACAAGCTGTTGGGGTAGGCATAGAGAAAACGGATCCATTCGATTCCATCGACCTCGGCCAGCCGCCTCAGAAGCAAGGCCAAACCACCCTGAACACCCAGATCGCGTCCGTACATGGTGGAGTCCTGAGCGATCAGGTTGAGCTCTCGCACTCCCTGGCCGGCCAGGTGTTCGGCCTCTCGGATCAAAGAATCCACCGGCCGGCTGCGAAAACGACCCCGCATTTTCGGAATGACACAAAAAGTGCAGGGATGATCGCAACCTTCCGCGATTTTCATATACGCGGAATAGCCGGGCGTCGTCAGCAGCCTCGGGTCAAGATCCGAATAGAGGAAGAGCTCCCGTGATTCAAAGGCGGGGGGCTGGAGTTCCTGCATACATGCCCGGACGATTTCCGGGATCTGGTTGGTGCCGATGACGGCATCGACCTCCGGGATTTCTTCCAGAATCTCGTTGCGGTAGCGTTCCACCAGGCAACCCGCTACGATCAGCCTCCTGCAGCTGCCCAGGGATTTGTAGGCGGCCATCTCGAGGATCGCGTTGACGGACTCCTCCTTGGCGCTTTCGATGAACCCGCAAGTGTTGACCACGATGATCTCGGCCTCCGACTGAGCTGCCGTGATCTGATGGCCCTCCCGAGACAACATGCCGAGCATCACCTCGGTGTCCACCAGGTTCTTGGGGCAGCCCAGACTGACAAAGCCGACTTTCGCCATGATTCACTACTCTAGGAACGACGAGGACCCGATGGCCCAACCACACCGACAGGCGGAATCCACCGCGCCCCAACTACCCGACGATCCGCTCCCGGGTTCCTCCGCGGCCATACGCTGAACAAAATCCGGATTTCGTGACAATGGGCGACGCGTCCTGCTTCAAGACGTGCTTCCATGCCCGCGCGGGCTGGTGTGATTATACCGTGGTGACCGGCTCCTTTGTGGGGGTCCACGCTTCTCGGCGATCCTCCCGCGAATCAGACGCGAATGGCCCGCAACTGGCGAAGAGAAGTCCGCAGACGATCGAGATCCTCGATGGTGGTCTCGTGGGCACCGAAGCGCGCCCGATAATAGGTCTCCGTGATGGCGACTGGAAGGTCGGTTTCGAGCTGCTCGGACACCCGCCTCGAGAACTCCAGCGGTGTTTCGAACCGGCTCTTCTTGAAACCCTTTCTTTCCAGGATGAGCATCAGCTCTTCATAGTAGCCACAGGTCACGTCGGGGCTCCGACCCTTGACGCGACGTCGCCAGAGCAGGCGAAGCCGTCGACGCTCTCGAAACACGACGAAACCTGCGACCAGAACGCCCAACGTCATCACCGGTCCGAGGAGACGCCCGGGCAGACCGGCTCGACCCGAATCCGCCCACCCGAAGCCATCCAGTCCGCTCAGCCGATCCCACGCTCCCCGCCAGCCCGAAACCAGTGCGGACCGTACTCGAAAGAAGAAACCGAGCTGTTTGATCCGGTCGAAGGTCACGACCTCGGCCCAGAACACGTTGAGGGAATCGAGAAACTGATCGGCGATCTGCAGAAGGAAGCCGCTCCGCACCGACAGTCTGGTGGGCGTCGGATCGAACTCCAACCAGCCCCCTCCGGGGAAATAGGCCTCCACCCAGCTGTGAGCATCCGATTCACGGACGATCAAATAGCCTCCCCAGGGATTGAACTCACCGCGGCGAAATCCGTTCACAATGCGGCTCGGGATCCCTGCAATTCTCAGCATGACGGCCATGGCCGTGGCGAAGTACTCGCAGTGACCTTCCCGGGTCGTGAAGAGAAAGTCGGCGAGCGGATCGGGGCTGGATCCCGAAGGATCCCGCAGACTGTAATGAAACTGAGGCCCCTTCAGGTAAGCCTCAATGCTCAGAGCCCTCTCCAATGGCGTCGGAGCCTCATCGGTAAGGGCGGCCGTCAACTGTGCGATCCGGGGGTCAAGCTCGGGAAGTTCCAGAAAGGACTCGGCGATGTGCCCGGGGATCGAGCCGTCGCGGTCGATGGCACGGATGACGTCGGCTCGATCGCGCAAATCGGAGTGGATGAAATAGCGGATCGGCTCGAGCGGCCTGGGATGGACGCTGATGGCCCGGTTGCCGTCGACCGTCACATGGCTGACCCGTCCGGAGAAGCCCGAGAGCTGAATGACCGAAGGAGCACCGAAGACGACGTTGGTGAAGGGCTCCATGTAGAAGGTCTGCTCCAGCAGATTCTCGCTCTGACGACGCCGGCTGTCGACGAGGAACCGGCCGCGGGCGTCCGCCATCCGTTCCTGCCGGGACTGGAGAGTATTGAACCAGGCTCGGCCGTCGAACTGATTCAAGGCTACGCCGCGCCATTTGAGGTCGGGCGGCAACTGCTCGACGGGTCGGTTGACCACGACCCTCATGACGACCTCGGGATTCTGCAGGATCCGGCCGAATTCGCCGAGTCGAATCGAGTCCGAGAAACCGACCATCCGGGATTCGGAACTTCCCCACCAGCCCAATGCCGTCCTGGGAACGGCCAGAAAGATCGGCACCGCCAGGACCGTGGTGAGCAGCGTGATGATCAGGGAGATCTGCAGAAAGGAGGAGAGGGAGAAATCCGCCCTTGGGTTTTCGCGATACGCGCGACGGCTTTCGAAGAGGACGAAGGCAAGCACGGCCAGAAAAACGAACAGCACCAAAAAAACCAGGTAACTGATGGAAAGCGTATAGGTCGAGGCGATCAGGAGAAAACCCAGAGACATCAGATAGAGCGCCAGGTAGTCACTGTCCTTCTCCCGGGTGACCGCTTTGTAGAGGCTGAGGAGCAGCAGCAGGTGAACGGCCGCCGCTACGATACCGCTGATCAGAATCCAGTCGGCGAGGAAGGCGATCAGACAGAAGGCGATCGCCAGGCCATGCCACAACCGACCCGCCCGCAAAGGCCCGAGCCACGCCGTGCAGACGATCAGCATCAGATAGACCGCCCCCCAACCCGGACCGACGGCGCTAGCGGCCAGCATCGCCGAGAAACCGGCGAGCAACAGCAGGTACGTCACGAGTTGAAGAGCGCGGCTGTAAGTCATACCGTCAAGTAGTCGATCAGTGGTCCATTTCCGACGGACGGGGTCGAGCCTGCCGAGAAAACGACGGCCGCCTTGCCGACCTTGCTCGAGTCGATCAGCAGCCGGTCCGAAGGTTGAACCCAGGCCAGGTACTCCATCAGAGACTCGTACTGCTCCCATCGGCCGTCGAACGTGACCTCGAATTCACCAGAGTAGAAAGAGAATGGGATCCTTCGATCCCGGTAATACACGACCAGCGAAGCCACCAGACTGAGAGCCCTCTCGAACGCCTGCAACGCCTGCAAATCCTTCCCGGGAAGATGCGTGGAGAACACCACCTGGAAGGCGTCGTCCCGTTCCTCGATGAACTCTTTGACCATCAGCCTGGAGAGTTTGGCGGTCGACTTCCAGTGGATATGGCGAGAATCGTCGCCTCGCTGGTAGTCACGGATATTGTAGAGACCGGTCCCCGACCCCCGGTGATTATAGATCTCCGGTCCCTGAAGGTAGGGGAAACGCCACAGCAGACCCCGTATGTCCATGATCACCGGGAAGACGGTGATCTTCCCATCGGCAGGGACCTCACGACCGCGAAAGAAGAAGCCAAAGGGGAACTTGGTTCGAACCTCGAAGCCACTCACGGGATAGACACCTCGACGGTGGAAGGTCGATTCCAGTCGCACCCTATGGGATGAGCCTGCCTGCAAGAACGGAAAGTGCTTCTCCTGCGAAAAGAAGTCTGTGGCCTCTTCAGGAGCCTCTCCTTTGCCTCGCAGGCACAGCGCGAAGGAAGGCAGGTACTTTTTCTCGTTGTGGAGGGTCAGCAGACTGACGGCCTTTTGCCCCGCGTGAATCGTGTCGGGAAGACTCAGTGTGATTCGAAGGCCGTGCAGGACCAGGTTCGATACCATGCCCGAAACCAGCAGAGCAGCCATCAGGAATGAAAGGACCAGCACCAGGAGGTTGTTGCCGGTGTTCAGGGTGGAGGCGGCGATCAGAACGAGTAAAAAGAGAAAGAGCGCGCCGCGGCCGGTCACGCGGAAGAGCCTCATGCTGCCCCAGTACTCGAAACTGAGTCTGCGAGCCAATCTGGGCACGAACAGGACGGTGACGGCGGCGGCGATTCCCAGAGCCGCTACGGAGAGCAGAACCGCCAGCGCGCCGCGGCCCCGGCTGCGGCTGACAATCCCCATGATCGCGATACCCAGGGCTGCCGCCAGCAACCCGACGGAACAGACGAAATCCCGAATGGCAGGACTCCAATACCACCTCCCCTGATTTCGTGCTGCGTCCATCTCGGTTGCTCCGTGGGCCGGATGTCCGGACCCACGCGTCTATTCTACCCTGCGAGTGGCGCAAATCTGAGCTATGATGACGCGGTGGTGAAAGCCGAACTGGAAACGGCGACCGAGAGAATACGGGCTCTGCAAACCTCGATCGAAGGGGTGATCAAGGGGAAGAAAGAGGTCGTCGAACTGGCTCTGGTGACCTTGCTGGCTCGCGGTCATCTGTTGATCGAAGATGTGCCCGGAGTCGGCAAGACAACATTGGCTTATGCTCTTGCCCGCTCCTTCGACTGCACTTTTCATCGCATCCAGTTCACGAGCGACCTGCTGCCTTCGGACTTGACCGGAGTGTCGATCTTCAACCAGGCGGCGGGACGGTTCGAATTCCGCCGGGGACCTCTGTTTGCCAACGTGGTTCTTGCCGACGAGATCAACCGTACGACGCCGAAGACGCAAAGTGCCCTGCTCGAAGCGATGAGCGAAGGCAATGTCTCGATCGAGGATCAGACCTATCCGCTGCCCCAACCGTTCGTTGTCATTGCAACTCAAAACCCGATCGAACACCACGGCACCTACCCGCTGCCCGAGTCTCAGCTGGATCGGTTCCTGATGCGCATTCGGATGGGCTATCCGGGACCCGAGGACGAAAAAGAGATCCTGCGGAACGGCATCAGCTACCAGTCGGCGGAAAGCCTGACCCCGGTGGTGACGGTGGAGGAAGTACTGGCCGCTCAACGTGCGGTCGAGAGCATCCGGGTGGATGAGTCCCTGTTGAACTATCTGATGTCGATCGTCGCGGCGACGCGCGAGCACGAGCTCCTGGATCTGGGGATCAGTCCGCGCGGTGCCATGGCTCTGTATCGATCGGTCCAGGCGTTCGCCTGCCTGAAGGGACGCGACTTCTGCACCCCTGACGACCTGAGGGCCCTGGCAGTGCCCGTCCTTTCCCACCGAGTCGTGGTCAGCTCGCGCTTCACCAGCCCTCTCCAAATCAGCGAGGAAGCGGAGTTGATCATCCGTGAACTCGTGGACGCCATCGAAGTGCCGTCGTAGGACATCCGTCCCCGGATGATGTTCCTGCCGGGACTTGGGCCAGCGAATACCGCCTCTCTCGCGAATGGCAGCTCAGGGTCTTTATTCGCGAGATAGGCGTGATGAGCTGGCGAGCGTTGGGGATTGTGGGCCAGCGAACGCTACGAATCGGGCGAATCGCAGTCCAGGGTTCCGATTCGCAGGATGAACGAGATTGGCTGGTCGGCGCTGCCCCGAACGAACAATCCCGGCGCCGCCCACACGCACGCCCCGGCCTCGATGCACCATTCAGATTCCCCAGCGACCACGGCCTCGTCAACGGGGCGAGCGAGGACGCGTGCCCCACTCACGGTTCAGAACAGCGATTGTTGTTCCCGGCCGGGCTTGAAACCGAAGTGCTCGAAGGCCAGACGGGTCACCGTACGACCTCGCGGCGTCCGATTCAGGAAGCCGATCTGAATCAGGTAGGGTTCGTAGATGTCCTCGATGGCATCTTTCTCTTCGCTGATGGCTGCCGAGATCGTACCCAGACCGACGGGTCCACCGCTGAACTTCTCGATGATCGTCAGCAGGAGCTTGCGGTCGATCTCGTCGAACCCGAAGCGGTCCACGTTCATCAACTCGAGAGCCTTGCAGGCCACGGTGTGCCCGATCACCCCGTTCCCCTTGACCTGGGCATAGTCCCGCACTCGACGCAAGAGGCGGTTGGCGATCCGCGGGGTACCGCGGCTGCGTCGTGCGATCTCCTGGGCCCCTTCGGGCTCGATCGTCACCTCCAGAATCGACGCCGATCTGCGAACGATCGAGGTCAGGGCTTCCACATCGTAGAAGTCGAGTCGCTGGATGATGCCGAACCGGGCACGCAGCGGCGACGTCAGGAGGCCGGTCCGGGTGGTCGCACCGATCAGTGTAAAAGGCGGCACATCAATCTTGATGGACCGCGCACCCGGGCCCTCACCGATGATGATGTCGATCTGGAAATCCTCCATGGCCGGATAGAGGATCTCTTCGACAGCGGGGTGGAGGCGATGAATCTCGTCGATGAAAAGGACGTCGTTTTCGTCCAGATTCGTCAGGATGGCCGCCAGATCACCCCGTTTCTCGATCGCCGGACCGGCGGTCGACCGGAAGCTGACGTTGAGTTCGTTGGCGACGATCTGGGCCAGGGTCGTCTTACCGAGACCCGGCGGGCCGAACAGGAGGACGTGATCGAGAGCTTCCCGGCGTTGCTTGGCGGCCTCGATGCCGATCGCCAGGTTGGCCTTGACGCTCTCCTGCCCCACGAAATCGGACAGACAGCGGGGCCGAAGACTGTTCTCGAACAGCGTTTCTTCGTCCTGGTGAATGGGATCGATGATGCGTTCTTCCATGACCTCAGCCCGATAGTTCCTTCAGGGCTCGCTTCAGCAGCACTTCGAATCCGCCGCCGGCCTCCGCCCGCTTTGCGCGGGAGACCGAGGCTTCCGCCTTGCTGCGCTGATAACCCAGATTGACCAACGCGGACACCACATCGAGCCCCAGTGCATCCACCGCCAACGCCTGCTGTTCGGGTGCTTCGCCCGGCAGGAGATCCTTCACCTTGTCGGCCAACTCCAGCGCGATCCGCTCCGCCGTCTTCTTCCCAACACCCGGGATCGAGGAAAGCCGGTGGATATCCCGGGCCGCCACAGCTGCGAGCAGATCATCGATGGGCAACCCCGAAAGGATGGTGACGGCGAGCCGCGGCCCGATCCCCGAGATCTGGATCAACTGCAGGAAGACCCGCTTCTCCTTGAGCGTCCTGAACCCGAACAGGCTCAGGGTGTCCTCCCGGACGTGAGTATAGGTCTTGAGGACGACCTCCTGACCCTCGGCTCCCAACTCATAGTACGTCGAAAAAGGGATCGTCACCTCATAGCCCACTCCATGGACGTCGATGATGAGACGGTCGGCCGATTTGTGAGCGAGAATTCCCTTGAGTTGGGCAATCATGCCGCCACGATTATATGCCAGCAGGATGTCGTTGCCCGATTGCGGCCTATCGAGGCGTTGAATCGGGGAGTCCCCCGTCAACCGGAATGGTGGCACCGGTGGTCGGACTTTGTCGGGTCAGGAAGTAGAGAACCGCATTGCCCACGTGACGGGCCGTCACACGCGCCTTCAGGAGGTTGCGGCCACGGTAGTAGTCCTGGAGGCCGTCTTCGCTGAGCCCCCGGGCACGCATGCGATCCGGCCCAACTTCGGCCCAGAGCCCGGACTTGAACCTCCCCTCTCCGAAGACCGCGTCGGGAGCCACCATGTTGACCCGGACTCCTGAAGATGCGAGTTCCAGACTGGCGATCCTGGCCAGCTGATGTGAGGCCGCCTTGGTGGCGCTGTAGGCGCCGAAACGGGCGCCCGGAGCGAACACGTTCTTGGTCGAAACCAGAACGATGTCGCCGCCGATCCCCTGCTTCTCGAGAAATCGAGCCGACTCGGAGAGGACGATCAGCGTTCCCTCCGTGTTGACCCGCTCGAGGCGGCGGAACTCCTCCAGCTTCATCTCGGCCAGTGAGGCGACCAGAGCCACCCCGGCGTTGACGATCACGAAGTCGAGACCGCCCCAGGCCGAGACCACATGGTCGAAGGCCGAGGCCACCGACTCCGGACGGGTCACGTCGGACACCACGGACATGATTCGATCTCCGAACCGGGGACCCAGCTCATCCATCAGCATCTGCAGGCGGTCCGCCGAAAGATCGGATGCCGCAACCTGGCAGCCCTCTTCCAGCAGTCGGAGACAAATGCCGGCGCCAATCGCGCCGGCCGCACCCGTGACCAGGGCAACGTGGTGTTCCAGCGGTTGTTGTCCCGAGGCCCGGAGCTTGGCGTGCTGAAGCCCGCGATACTCCATGGCGAACAACTGGGCCTCGTCCAGACCGCGGTAATCGCCGAGCCCGCCGGCCCACGTCTTGATCTTCAGGGTCTGTGCCGTGATGTCGCGACAGATGGCGGCCTCCCGGAGATTGGGACCTGCACAGGCCGCCCCGACGCCGGGCATCAGGATCACTCGCGGCGAAGAATCCAGGCTCTGGACACCGGCATCCAGCTCCGCCGCGTGCCGCACGAAGTAGGACTGGTATTCCTTCCGATACCTCTCGACCTCCTCCCGGATTCGGAGCCGTGCCGATTCCGGATCCGAAGCATCGAGGCCGCTGATCCAAAGCGGGTATGCCTTCGTCCGGATCAAGTGATCCGACGTCACGGGGGGCGTCAAAGCCAGCGACTCCGCTCCGCCGGAAGCAAGAAAGCCGAGCGTCGGCTCATCGATCAGCGGCAGCACGATCCCCGGCAGAAAGGGTCGATCGTCATTGGCCGATGCTTCCGCCAGGGCACCTCGAACAACGGGAGCCAGACGGATCCAATTCCGCCTGGCCCGATCGACTTCAGCGGAAGCGATCTCGACGGCCCGCCCCCCCTTACGCTCCAATAGACGCTCGGCCTTGGTCACCGCATCGACCGTGCGTTCGTAGGATTCCCGCGCAGAACCGCCCCAGGTGATCAATCCGTGGCGCATCCAGACGGCCGCCCAGGAGTCGGGCCATGCTTCCACCGCGGCGGCGGTGGCTTTGGCCAGCTGGAACCCCGGTTCGACGTAGTCGATGATCACCACTCCGTCCCCGAGAGCTTCCTCGACCAGTTCCCTGCCGCGCTCCTGGTTGGTCAAGGCCAAAATGGCATCGGCGTGTGTGTGATCGACGAACCTGGCGGGCAGAAAGGCATGCGCCAGGGTTTCAATCGATGGATTGGCGGAGCGATAGTCGAGCAGACGAGAACGGATCAGGCGGACCATCTCGGCATCGCCCAATTCCTCGAGTCGCCTTGCGCGCTGCAGGTATGCCAGATCCAGCCCGCAATGTCCCTCCGGTTCTATGCCCGCGAGGTCCCACCCCGAGGCCTTGACGAAAATCGCCTCCAACGGCTCGCCGAAAGGGTTGGTCGCCGTCGATTTGACGGAGGTGTTCCCTCCTCCGTGAAGAACCAGGCTGGATTCCCTTCCGATCAGGCGAGAGGAATAGGTGCGCAGCGCCAGATCATCACCCCAGCGCTCGCCGTAGCGGGCGCAGAACGACTGCGCCTCCTTTTCGGACCATCGACTCTGCATATCGACTCCATCAGGAAAGCCGAAACGACTCCAGCATGAAGCGTGCGTTCTCTCGAGGCGTTTTGCCGTCGAAGACGGCGCTTCCCGTGACTACCAGGTCCGCTCCCCAGGTCGCGACTTCGGCGATGTTTTTCTTCGTGATGCCGCCATCGACACACAAGAGCACATCCCGACCACGCTTCTCGATCAGTTCCTTGGCCCGCGTGACGCGGCGCAGCGTCGACGGTATCAACGATTGCCCACCCCAGCCCGGGCTGACACCCAGAACCGTGACCATATCGACCTCTTCGATGAGCGGTTCGAGTACTTCGATGGGGGTCCCCGGGTTGAGGGCTACGCCGCGGACCACATCGCGACCGGCCGACTCGGCCAGACTGCGCAGGTTCTGGAGCGTCCGATGGATGTGTTCGTGCTGTTCCACGTGAACGGTCACGAGGTCGGCCCCTGCCGCAATATAGTCGGCGACTTTCTCGAGCGGTTGGGACACCATCAGGTGCACGTCCTTCAGGCGGTCGCCGGCTTTGACCGCCCGGACGAACAGGGGGCCGACGGTCATGAACGGGCAGAAGCAGCCGTCCATCACGTCGAAATGGAGGATCTCGACGCCGGTCCCATCCAGCTCGGACAGCTCCTCCTCCAGACGCATCAGGTCGGCGGTCAGGATCCCCACGCTGATCGTAGGGACCCTCGCTTTCAGTTTCAGCAAGGTGGGCCGATCCGCCATTACTTCTGCTCGTTCTTGAGGGTCTGGTAGAGCTCCAGCGCCTGCGCCGGCTTCATCTGCTCATGCACGACGCTGCGAACCGCCTGGAGCATGGCGATGGGAGCATCGGACTGGAAGATGTTGCGCCCCATGTCGACGCCCGACGCTCCCTGGTCGATGGCGTTGTAGGCCATCGTCAATGCGTCCAGTTCGGGGAGCTTCTTGCCGCCGGCCATCACGAGCGGGACGGGACACGATGCCGCCACCGTCTCGAATCCTTCGGGCACGAAGTAGGTCTTGATGAAGTGGGCGCCAAGCTCGGCACACATCCGGCAGGCCAGACGGAAATACTGGGCATCCCGCTTCATGTCCCGGCCCACGGCGGTCACGGCGAAGACCGGGATTCCGTAGCGGTTACCCACGTCGATGAGTCGGGTCAGATTGTGGATCGACTGGGTCTCGAATTCCCCGCCGATGAAGATCTGAACGGCCAAAGCGGAGACGTTGAGCCGAAGCGCATCTTCGATGTCGACGGCGATGTTCTCGTTGGAGAGTTCCTTCAGAATGCTTGGACCTCCACTGGATCGGAGCACCACCCCACGGCCGAAGGTCGAGGGCACCATGGATCGCAGTACGCCGCGCGTCAGCATCAAAGCATCGCAGTACGGCAGCAGCGGGAGAATGTTGACATCGATTCGTTCCAAGCCGGTCGTCGGGCCCATGAAATAACCGTGGTCGATCGCCAGCATGACCGTCCGTCCGGTTCGGGAGTCGAAGATTCGCGAGAAGCGATTCTGCATGCCCCAGTCCACGGCGTTGTTGCCCTTGAGGAAGAAGGGCTGGTTCTTGTATGGAACGTCCAGGTAGAAATCCTTGGCTTCTTTCACCGTATCGACGTCAGCCATGATGATTGCTCCTTAAGCTTTGCGTTGCATTCCAGGTGAGCGGCGGACGGATCATAACAACGGCTCCTTCCGGACGCAAGCCCGCCACAACGCCAACATGGCCGCTACAGAAGCCCGGTCAGTGACACCCCACCGTGCTATAATCATGTTTTTAGAGACACTGCTTCGGGAGAATTATCGGCTTTGACCGAGACCTTCAGACGCCATCGTCACTTCGAAATTTCCCAACCCTAAGCGTCAACGGGCCGTGGTGACCTTTGTCTGGGTCTTGACCTTCTTCCATTTCATCGAGGTGAACGGATTTGTTAGAGGAATCGGACAAGTTTCGAGATGAATGCGGGGTCTTCGGGATCTGCGGGCATCCGGAGGCGGCCCGACACACCTACCTCGGTCTGTACGGCCTTCAACATCGCGGCCAGGAATCGGCCGGCATCGCCACCAGCGATGGGAGAGGGCTGAATCGCGAACGAGGTATGGGCTACGTCGCAGATGTCTTCAAGGAGACGACGCTCGAGCGTCTCCCGGGCGAGTCCGCCATCGGCCACGTTCGCTATTCGACGACCGGTGACAGTACCAGCGCCAACGCCCAGCCCATCCTCACCGAGTCCTGGCGAGGACCCATCGCCATTGCTCACAACGGCAACCTGATCAATACGAAAAGCTTAAGGAAGCAGCTGGAGGCGGACGGCGCCATCTTTCAGTCCACCTCCGACACCGAGGTCATTCTGCATCTGCTGGCACGATCTCACCGTGAGGACCTGGATGACGCACTGGTGGATACTCTGCGCCTGGTGCGAGGAGCGTTCTCATTGCTCATGCTGACGCCTCAAGCCCTTTACGCGGTCCGGGATCCTTACGGTGTTCGCCCCCTCTGTCTCGGAAAGATGAACGGCGCCTATGTCGTGGCATCGGAGACCTGCGCCTTCGACTTGATCGGCGCTTCGTATATCCGGGACGTAGTGCCGGGCGAGATCCTCCGCATCCAGGGAACCCAACTCTCGTCCGTCAACCTCGGTCCTGCACCAAGGCAGGCGCACTGCATCTTCGAGCATGTCTATTTCAGCCGCCCGGACAGTTTGGTCTTCGAGAGAAGCGTTCACAAGACACGCCATGAGATGGGACGGCAACTGGCTCGAGAATGCCCCGTCGATGCCGATGTCGTGGTCCCTGTGCCGGACTCCGGTGTCACGGCTGCTCTCGGCTACTCGCGCGAATCGGGCATCCCGTTCGATTTCGGGCTGATCCGCAACCACTACGTGGGACGGACGTTCATCGAGCCCAAGCAGTCCATTCGCCACTTTGGCGTCAAGGTGAAGCTGAACCCGGTGAAGGAGCTTCTGGCGGGACGCCGGGTCATTCTGATCGATGACTCGATCGTGCGGGGAACGACCAGCCGCAAGATCGTCGAGATGGTGCGATCGGCCGGCGCCAGCGAGGTCCATCTGCGCATCAGTTCGCCTCCTACGATCGGGCCTTGCCACTACGGCATCGACACCCCCACGGAATCGGAACTGATTGCCAACAACAGGACATTGAAGGAAATCCAGGAGTTCACGACGGCCGACACGCTTGGCTATTTGTCTCTCGAGGGACTGCGCAAAGCCGTCGATGCCGATTCCAATTTCTGCGCAGCCTGTTTCGATCGTTCCTATGCGATTCCCGTCCCGGAGAAGATCGTCCAAAAAGAGCTCTTCGCCGTCAAAGGAAGCGTGTGAGCGTGGGTCGGACAAGCGTCCCCGCTTGTCTGGATCGCCGAGCGTGCGTGCCCGCGTGGAGGGAGGACGGGAGAACCGGAGAACCGGAGGACGGGAGAACCGGAGGACGGGAGCCGGGGAGCCGGGAGCGTGGGAGGTTGTGTTGGGGCGGGTCCGACACGTCCGACTTGTTTGACAGATCTGGCTCGTCTGACTTCCCCGATCTGATGGACGCCGCGGACGGGATGGACTTGCCTTCTACCTTCTACCTTCTACCCTCTACCCTCTACCCTCTAAATCGAGCCTCTCAATTCTCGAAGTCCCTTTCCCCACGCCCGCGCTTCAGCTGACTGCGTCGGTTCTTTTCGGTCAGACGTCTTTCCTTCGCTCTCCTGGGCACTTTGGTCGGCCGGCGCGGCGCTCGATCGGCCAGGGCGTCGGAGAGCAGCGTCGCGAATCGCTGTCTCGCTTCCTCCCGGTTGGCCGACTGAGAACGATGCTTCTGGCTGGAAACCCGGAGAATCCCTGTTTTCGACAGCCGGTTTGCCAGGTGGCGGCGAATCATCGTCTTCTGGTCTTCGGAGAGGACAGAGCAATGTTCGACGTCGAAGTATAGAGTGACGCGCGAGCTCACCTTGTTGACGTTCTGTCCGCCCGGACCTCCGCTTCGCGAGAAAGAGAAGGTCAGCTCATCTTCCGGAATCTCCAGCCCCTCTTGAATCAACATCGTCGCAGCCCCTGCAGGTTCGCGCCTGTCCGCCATGATACGGCACGGTCGAAGAATCGAACGGGACGGTAGGACCGTCAGCGCACCAACCGCCGGAAGATTGTCGTATGATGCCGTTTCCTCTATAACGTAGCAGAGGGCCCGCTTCAATCAGCCGACTGAAGAAAGGAGGGATGCGGACACCCATGAGACTTTACAGAACGATCACTAGCCCCGTTCTGGAACGGGAGGACGGGTTTTTCATGGTCTATGAGAGCTGGGACGCGCTGCTCAGTCGCGACAACCTGTGCGCGCATCTGCGCAACGTGAACCCAAGCGATCTCGAACCCTTGGTCGCCGCGAGCCCGGGGAGTCTGGAACTGCGTGCTCCCATCGCAGGGCAGGAACTCTGGGCGGCCGGAGTGACCTATCGGAAGAGTCGTGAAGCCCGGGAGGAGGAGGCCGAGCAAAGCGGCGGCGGGACCTTCTACGAGAGGGTCTACGACGCGGAGCGGCCGGAGCTCTTCTTCAAAGCCACGCCCAATCGGGTCAAAGGCCACCGTGAACCGGTACGGATCCGCAGCGATTCGAGCTGGACCGTACCCGAGCCCGAGCTGACACTGGCGATCTCCTCAGGGGGAAAGATCGTCGGATACACCGTCGGCAACGACATGAGTGCCCGCGACATCGAGGGAGAGAATCCGCTGTATCTTCCTCAGGCCAAGATCTACGACGGCAGCTGCGCGCTGGGGCCGGGGATCCTGCTGGCCGAAGAAGAACTCTCCGCGCAGACTGAAATCGTGCTGGAAGTCATGCGGAAAGGCAAAGTGGCGTTTCACGGTTCCACGCAGCTCTCCCAGATGAAACGTTCACCGACCGAACTGGTCGAGTACCTCTATCGGGAGCTGACCTTTCCCCGGGGCTGCCTGCTCATGACCGGCACCGGCATCGTGCCGCCTTCTGACTTCACACTTCAGGTCGAGGACGATATCCGAATCACGATCGAGCCGATCGGGACGCTTATCAACGTCGTCGCGGACTGAAGAACTCGAGAGTGAGGGATTGAAGGATTAGGGGATTGAGGGATTGAGGGATTTTCGATTTAGGAATTCGTGGGCATCGAGCCGAGCTTTGTCGAGGCCACCGAAGCCGAGGCCGATCGGGCCCTTGCCCTTGCCCGGAGCGCCTCCGAGGACCCGCTGTTGCTCGATGCCAATCTGCGAAGTGCCTTTCTGAAGCAGATTGCCCTCGAAATCGAAGCGCTGGGTGACGCGCTGATCGAGCGTGCCGGGGAGGAGACCGGCCTCCCAGCCGGGCGCCTTCAGGGTGAACGGGGCCGCACGGTGAACCAGATCCGGATGTTCGCCAATCTCATCGATGAAGGCTCCATGGTCGGCGCCCGCATCGATCATGGAGATCCCGGGCGCAAGCCCGTCCCCAAACCCGATATTCGCAGGATGCTGATCCCGATCGGACCCGTCGCCGTCTTTGGGGCGAGTAATTTCCCGCTTGCCTTCTCCGTCGCAGGAGGTGATACGGCCTCCGCTCTCGCAGCGGGGAACCCGGTCGTATGCAAGGCCCATCCAGCTCACCCGGGCACCTCGGAACTGGTTGCCGGGGCTATCATGGAGGCCGCTCGCAAGCTGGGGCTGCCCGAGGGAATTTTCTCGATGCTGCACGGCGCTTCGCACGAGATCGGGCTTCTCTTGGCCCGTCATCCCAACGTGAAAGCAGTGGCGTTCACCGGCTCTCAGGCCGGTGGGCGAGCCCTGTTCGATGCCGGCGCCGCGCGGACCGATCCGATCCCCGTTTATGCGGAGATGGGCAGTATCAACCCGGTGTTTCTGCTGCCGGGTATCCTCGAGACGGACTCGGAGCGCATCGCCCGGGGACTCGTCCAATCGGTCACCCTCGGAGTCGGCCAGTTTTGCACGAATCCTGGACTCGTCATCGCCATGCGGGGTGCGGCTTTGGACCGTTTCTTGGCGGAGCTTAGGTCCGTCGTGGACGCCACCAATCCAGGCACGATGCTGCATTCGGGGATCCGGGACGCCTTCGAACGGGGCGTCGAGACCTTCTGCTCCCGTCCCGGGATCGACATCGTCGGCCGGTCTTCCGGAAAGCCGGTCAAGGAAAGAACCGAAGCAGCACCGATCGCTCTGGTGACCGACGCAGAAACCTTCCTCCGCGACCGCAGTCTCTCCCGTGAGGTGTTCGGCCCTTCCTCGCTGATCGTCGCTTGCGAGGGTATACCGGACATGCTCGAGGTCGCCGCATCTCTCGAGGGAAACCTGACGGCAACGATCCATGCAACGCCTCAGGAGGTCCTCGATCACTCCGATCTCGTCCGGATCGTGCGCGGGAAGGTGGGGCGACTGATCTTCAACGGTTTTCCCACGGGCGTCGAAGTCTGCCCTGCCATGCAGCACGGCGGTCCCTATCCAGCGACGACGGACTCGAAGCAGACCTCGGTGGGAACGGCCGCAGTGTTTCGCTTCCTGCGTCCGGTCAGCTACCAGGACTGGCCCGAAGCCGCTCTGCCCGTAGAACTCCGTGACGAGAACGAACGCGACATCTGGCGGCTCGTCGACGGCGAGTGGACCAAGTCTTGAGCCGAGGATTCTGCCTGCCGTCTACTCCCGTGCAGGCGGAATCCATATGTCGCCGGGCTCCAGACCGCACTCGTCGATCATTTTGAGACAGTAGCGGAGGTCATCGAGGTCCGCCTCGCCGGCGTTGTTCGTGCCGAAGGTGAACTTGACTCCGGCCGCCTTGGCTCGACGAATGAACACGACACTCGGCAGATGGTAGCGGTCGTTGATCTCCAGCGCGATCTGATTCTCCGCCAGAGCCGAGATGACCCGATCCATCCTCTCTTCCGTCCAGAGTTCGTCATACTGGTCGCTGATTTCGTCCGGCAGGTAAGTGGGGTTGACATAGACGTCGATGGGCTCGTCGTTCAGGATCTTGACGATTCGGTCCACGAGCATCGTCATGAAATGCTGAGGATCCCCGACCTCGGTCTCTTCCGGGATCCAAAGCCGCATCCGTTTGCCGTCGTCGGTGGTCCAGGTCATGGAATCGGTGAAGACGTAATCGAACTGGTCGATGGACTCCTGCGAGAACAGATCCAGCCATTCGCGCCCTTCTGCCTGCATCGCCATGTAGGCTTCCGGCGGCCGCGGGTAATTGGCCAGAAAGTCCCTGAGTCCGGCTTCGTCCCGAATCGGCATTCCCAATCCGCAGTTCACGGCGATTCCGTAGGTCACACCGTAGACCCGGGCCCGAGCCAAAGCCTGCTCGAGTGTCAGTTTCTGTTTGAGGTGAACGTGTAGATCCATCAGAGGAAAGTTCTGCGCCGCGAGCTCGACATAGCGGCGGGCCAGATTCTCATCGGGGGCTGGAGTACCGGGGCTGGTCAGATCATCGGGCAGCATCCGGACCCGAATGTTCCGGTACGAGACAGTGCTGCCCGGATCATGCCCCTGCAGAGCAAAGGTGCCTGAAGAAACCAGGCGCTCTTCCATCCCCTTGGGCCGAAAGGGATGCTCCGGTTCGGTATAGTCCACCACGAGTTCGTCGTTGATCCAGATCCGAATCGTGTGACCCTGCACCATGATCCGGTACTTGAACCATTCGTTGTCGTGGGCCGGGGCTTTCCACAGATTGCGAATGGCATAGAGACTGCCCGTCATCTTGTGTTCCACAAACCCGCTGTCCGACTCGGCTCGATTGGAATTCAGAACCTGACATTCATACCCCTTCGAGGGCCAGCCGGAGTCTTGATACTCCGTGTGGAAGTAGATTCCGGAATTCGATCCGGGGGTCGTCTTGACCTCAGCCTCGAACTCGAAGTTCTTGAAGTTTGCCTGAGCGACATCGCCAACGTAGAACAAATGCGCCCGCGGACCGTTACAGACGATCGCGCCGTCTTCGACACGAAAGGTTGATTCATTCTCGGCCGCCCTCCATCCCTCGAGGTCCCGGCCGTTGAACAGGGAAAACCACTGAGTTTCCGAACTGCAGCCCCAGAAAGTACCTGACATGAGGAGTGCAACCAGCAGAAACGGTGACGAACGCATTCTTCCACCTCCTGTTTCGAGTCTGACCGGAATGATAGAGGGAGCTCAACTCCTTGTACAGACCGGCTCTCCCGACCTGTGCTCGCGGCCGGATCCGTGTGGCAATCTGTCTCACGCCTTCCATACCGCCACACCATTTTCGCCACGGCGTGTTTGCCCGAAGATCGTGGTTTCAGCGTTTACCGAGCTTTCAGCCCGGCAACACCGGCTTGCCCCGACTGGCATGGCTCGTGCTTCCTGTAGCGAACTCAGGAAGGATTTTAAGCCGAACTCGGAAGCGGTACAGCCAGGTCTCGTTGGGGGTGGACTGCTCGATAGGGATGGATTCCCGAAATACGGAGGCTCACGAAGATGAAACTGGAGGTTCAGAGCGAAAGATACGGCATCGACAGCACACAACCCTGGGCCATCGTCCTCGCCGGCGGAGAAGGAGAGAGGCTTAAACCGGCGGTCTGCCGCTGGCTCGGAGCCCACTGCCCAAAACAGTACTGCACTTTTCTGGGCAACCGTTCCATGCTCGAGCACACCTGGGACCGGTGCCGCCAACTGACGACGCCGGATCATGTCATCAGCATCATCGGCACGGGACACCGGCAATTCCTCGACCGTCTCCGAGCGCCCGACATCCCCGGGACAGTCATTGAGCAGCCCATTGCGAAAGGCACGCTACCCGGCCTTATGCTTCCCCTTACTTACCTCATGGCGGCCGATCCGAAGGCGATCGTCTTCGTCTTCCCTTCCGATCATTTCGTCTATCCGAAGGACCGTTTCCTGCGCTTCGTCCGTGCTGCCGGACTCATGGCCGCCTGTCGCCCCGACCGGTTGGTCCTTCTGGGAGCGGTTCCGGACGGACCCGAGTCCGATTACGGCTGGATCGAAAGCGAATCGGCAGCCGCCGGCACCACTCGAGTTCACCGAATCAAGACGTTTTCCGAGAAGCCCAGTGGAAGGAAGGCCCGACAGATGTTCAAGAACGGTGGGTTCTGGAACACGCTGGTCTTTGCTGCGAAGGCGCGACTCATCTGGGATCTCGTGGAAGAACTTCACCCTGAGTCCGCCCGGACGTTTGACCTGCTGCGCAGGGTCATTCGCGCCGTCCGGATGGGGCGTGTTGCACCGTCGATGGAGCAGGTTGCGTTACGCCACATCTACGATTCGCTGGACGAGGCCGATTTGTCCCGGGATCTGCTGCAGCGCGTCCCGAGACGACTCCTTCTGCTGCCGCTGGAGGATGTTGAGTGGAGTGACTGGGGACGTCCATCGCGGATCGATGAGTCGCTGACACGACATGGGAAGGCGCCGATCTTCTCGCGACCACCGGAGGAGCCGGCGGCAGTTGGTCGTCCCTTCGGCGTCCCCATCGGTCAGCCCGTGATCGGCTAACGGCTACGTAAGGCCGTACTCTTTGAGCTTGTTGCGGATCGTCTTGACATCGACGCCGAGCCTCCGCGCAGTCTCAGCCTTGTTCTCTCCGGTCAGTTCGAGCGTCTTGAGAATCAATCGCTTCTCTGCTTCGGCCAGCGGGGTCCCGGCCGAGACGACGACCTGCATGTCTTCGCGATCGTTGCTCTGCTTCAGGAACGGAGGCAGGTGACTGAATTCGATCCACCCCTCCTTGGCCAGAACGGTGGCCCGCTCGATGACGTTGCGCAGTTCACGAACGTTCCCCGGCCAGAGGTAGGTGTTGAGGAGCCCTTCGACCTCTTCACTGATGCCCTCGACAGAGGTGCCGTGACGTTGATTGAACAGACTGATGAAATAGTGGACCAGAGCGGGAATGTCGCCCTTCCGGTCCTTCAAGGGGGGCAATTCGATGGTAAAGACACTCAGCCGAAAAAAGAGATCCTCCCGCAGTTCTCCCGCTTCGATCGCCCGGCGCGGATCTCGGTTCGTCGCTGCCAGAACGCGGACATCGAACTGCAGTTCCTCGCTCCCACCGACACGCCGGACCCGTCCATCCTCCAACACCCTCAGGAGCTTGGCCTGGAGCTTGACCGGCATCTCACCGATCTCATCGAAGAAGAGCGTCCCCCCATCGGACATCTCGATGCAGCCTTGGCGGCTGCTCGTTGCTCCGGTGAACGAACCTTTTTCGTGCCCGAAGATCTCGCTCTCGATCAATTCCGCCGGAATCGCAGCCGCATTCAAGGCGAGAAAGGGTCCCTCCGATCGCGCGCTCAAGTCATGGATCGTGCGCGCTGCCAGCTCCTTTCCGGTACCGCTGGCGCCGGTGATCAGGACGGAGGCCTGGGTCTTGGAGACCTCCTCGATCAGGCTGTAAACCCGCTTCATTGCTTTGCTGCGCCCGATGAAAGGCCCAAAGTCTCCGCCTTTCTCGGCCTTCGACATCAGCTGGCGAGTCCTGTCCCGCAACCTGGCCTTGTCTTCCAGATCGCGCAGAAGAGCCTGCAGGTGCACGTAGTCGATGGGCTTCGTGATGAAGTCAGCCGCCCCCTGCTTCATCGCATCGACCGCCGTTTCGACCTCGCCGTGTGCCGTGACCAGGATGACAGGACGCTGGGCATCCCCTGCCTTGAGAGCCCGAAGAAGCTCGAGACCCGACGGCCCGGGCATGACCAGATCCGAGATGACGATATCCGGTCCCCAGGATGCGGCCAACTGCTCTCCGACACTTCCGTCTTCGGCGACTCGCACGTCACAGCCCCATTTCTCGAGCCGGATCTTAAGAACTTCTCTCATCGCTGCGTCGTCGTCGACGATCAACACTCTGGACATCTTGATTCCTCTTCCCCAAACCTGGGCATCAACGAATGTACACGTAAATTTTCCCTGTTTCCACGCTCGTGAATCAACCCGTCCGGCATCCGCTCCGGAGTCGTCACGTTTTTTCCCTCGCATTTGAGCAGACAACTCCCATGAATTGAGTATGGTCAGATTCGTGCTGTTCGCGATAGAATCTGTTCAGTGGTCCAACGTCTCCTGCCCGGCGTATTGATTCTTTTGCTGCTTTTTGTCGCCACAGGCTGCACAAAGAAGCGGACTCCTCCGCCCCAGCCGCTGCCGCCGCCTCCGCCGCAGGAGCTCATTGAAGCCGATGCCCGCTTCGACGCGGGTGACTGGCCAGCTGCCGCGCAGCTCTACCAATCGGTCATCTCGGAGTATCCCGAGCTGAGTCAGCCCCTCCTGGACAGGATCCACTTTCGCCTTGGATTGATCTACGCCAATCCGGATTCGTCGCTGTGGGACCCGGCGCAGGCCCAGGAGCTTTTGTCTCCGTTCGCCCAGTCGGCGGGAAGCGAGTATCAGCCGGAAGCGTCCATCCTGGTCACGCTGCTCCAGCAGTTGAGCAAGGTGGAGGGTCAGTACACTTCAACCAAACGGGAATTGCGTCGCGTCTCCGATGAGCTGAACAAGATCAAGGAGATCGATCGGGCCAGGCGACGAGATCAGCAGCCTTGATCGACCGCGTTCGCGGCGCGCCAGCCGGGAAAATGGGAAAACTTTCCCGTGCCTCGGTGTGCCGGAAGAGGGATAAGTCCCTCGGTGTCCGCGCTTTCAAGCCGATAGAACCCAGCTTTCATCCGGGTTTCTCCTCGTTGGCACACGGTTTGCTTCACTGGCCGCGGACGTCGTGCTCTAAGGAGGGCTTGAATGAAATACCGTTTGATACTACTGGTGCTTGCAGGGTTACTCGTTTCGCCGGTACTCGGAGAGGGTCTCTCCAAGGTCCCGGTCGGGCAGAAGGTTTCGCTGGAAGGTGTAATTGTTCAAAAGAGTGCAGATCAGTTCAGAGTCCGAACGTTCGACGGCAACGAGATGAACGTGGTCTGGGGACCCATTACCAAGATCGAGGAAAAGAAGACGAATCCGTTTCGGTCTGCCGAGAAGTATGGCCCGGAAGACTTTTTGCTCGGGCTCAATGTCCGCGTCGAAGGGAACGGGGACACGAACGGCTCGGTGCTGGCGGACAAGATCAGGTTCACACAAGATGAGCTGAAGGTGGCCCAAACGATCACTTCGCGGGTTTCTCCCGTCGAGAGTCGGCTGGACGAAACGCAGCAGCAGCTGCTGGCAACGCAGGACGAACTGCACAAGACTACCGGCGAACTGGATCAGAAGACCGGACAACTCTCCGCCCAGGTCGAGGAACTCAATGGAGCGTTCAAAGTCGCTCGAGGTGAGGCATCGAAGGCCCAGTCGACTGCAGATCAGGCGCTCTCGGCCGCCGGTCAGGCCGATGAACATGCATCGTTTGCTAACCAACGCATCTCAAAACTCGATCAGTATCAGGAACTCGACGCGGTCGTGATCCCGTTCGGCTTCAACAGCTCCGCTCTGACACCGGATTCCAAGAGCAAGCTGGACAAGCTGGCTGGTCACTTCCTCAATCAGGACGCCTACTTGATCGAGGTCGCGGGCTTTGCTTCTTCCGATGGCGACTCTGCGTATAATCGACGACTCAGCGAAAGGCGCGCCGAGGTCGTCGTGGACTACCTGGCAGAGAACCATGACATTCCGATTCGCCGGATTGTCAGGCCGTTCGGATTCGGTGAAGCGAAGCCGGTCGCCGACAACTCGACTTCCTCCGGGCGAAAGCAGAATCGCCGCGTTGAGGTCCGGGTTCTTCAGAACGTTGGGATCTCGCAGGCACAGCCGGAGGTCGCCGTCAACACGACCAAGTCGCAGACCTCAAGTTCAGGAATCCGATAAGTCATTGTTACGATCCTCCCCCAAGGCGGCTTCGAAGATCGCCCTTCGAAGCTGAGTCAAGAGCGGCCGGCTCCTCAAGCCGGCCGCTTTTGCGTTCGGTTGACCTCACCACCCGCAGGGCATACATTGCGGGCTACTTTGATCGGTGAGGCTCCACTTTGAGCGAAGGACAGGACCCACAGGTCGGACAGCTGAAGGGACTGACGGGCCGTCTCGTGCGTCTTGCCCTCGGGCCCGAAGTCGATGTGTATTCCCAGGAAGGCCGCTCGCGGCTGGGAGAGTGGGAAGGTCTGGTCAGCACGCTGCTCAGTGTCCTCCTCGCCGTCACCAAAGGGTTGTTTGCCTGGCTCACCTCGAGCATTTCCCTGCTGGCGGATGCATTGAACAATCTTGCCGACGTCGGCAGCAGCCTGATCGTTGTCCTCGGTTTCCGAGTCGTCCGCAAACCCCGCGATCGTGAACATCCCTACGGACACGGCAGGATGGAACCGGTTGCCACGCTGGTCCTTGCGATCATCCTCGTGGGCGTCGGCATCGAGGTCGCCCACGCCGGCATTCGTCGCCTCCTGCACCCCATCCCCTTCAGCGTTCCCTGGTGGATCGTGGTGATCGTTGCCCTGACGATCGTCATCAAGTTCTGGCTGGCCGGTTTCGCTTGGAACCTCGCCCGGTTGATTCACTCTGCCACTCTCCAGGCGGAAGCCTGGAACCACACCTACGACATCCTGACGACTTCGCTCGTCCTGGTGGCCCTCGTTTGCTCGCGATGGGGCTGGAACAGTGTGGATGGATGGGCGGGCCTGGGCGTCTCGATCTTCATCTTCTACACCGGCATTCGGTTCATTCGCGAAGCCATCCACACGCTCATCGGTGAAGCCCCCCCTCATGAAGAACTGCACAGGATCCAGCGCATCGCCATGTCGGTGCGCAACATCTACGGCGTCCACGACATCATCATTCATTCCTACGGAGACCGGCGACTCATTTCACTGCACGCGGAGGTGGACGCCAACCAGACCGCGATGGAGGCACACTATCTGGCCGAGAAGGTCGAACAGACGGTCGCCGAACAGGTGGGAGCCAAGGTCATCGTCCATGTCGACCCGGTCGATCACAGTCATCCCCTTTACTGGCCGATCTCGGCGTCGTTGAAGGAGATCATCGGTGCCCACCAGGACGTGGTGGGATTCCATGACCTTCGCGTGGAGGGAGCGGGCGAGGGATACAGCTTGTCGGTGGATCTGGTCGTCTGCGCCGAGGTTACGCAAGAGAACTTCGAGGTCGTTCTGGACCGGCTCGCATCCCGGATTCGCGCCCGGCTTCCCAATCTGGATACACTCGACCTGAAGATCGAGACCGAGTATGCCAGTGATCAGGAATTCCGTAAGGTCTATCCCCGACCGATCGTCGACGCTTCATCCTGAGACCAGGGGGCGGACTCTATCCGGCCCGCGCCCTGACCTGGAGAACGAGCGTCGACATTCCCGGGGATCCGTGCTAAACCTCCAATCATGACGCATTATTGGTGGAGCCGCGCCGTCCTTATCCTTGGGATCCTTCTTGTCGGCTCCTGCAGCCCCAACGGTGGAAAGGAATCCTCCCCGGAATCCGCAGCCGGGACAGGACCAGCCGCAGCTCCCGACCAACACCCGGCATTGCTCGTACCACAGCTCGCACACGAGCAGGCACCCGACACCTTTCACGCCCGCTTTCAGACCACCAAGGGAGAAGTGGTGATCGAAGCGACGCGGGACTGGGCACCGCTCGGGGTCGACCGCTTCTACAACCTCGTCCGGATCGGTTTCTTCAAAGATGCGGCGTTCTTTCGGGCAGTCCAGGACTTCATCGTCCAGTTCGGTGTGAACGGAGACCCCGCCGTCACCAAAGTCTGGTCCATCGCTACGATTCCCGACGATCCGCTTCGGATGAGCAATCAGCGCGGCTACCTGAGTTTCGCCCAGAGCGGCGCGAACTCCCGAACGACACAGCTCTTCATCAGTCTCAAGGACAATCCGGAACTTGACGCTTCCGGGTTCGTACCCGTCGCGCGTGTGATCAGCGGAATGGACGTGGTGGACAGCCTGTACACGGGGTACGGAGAACTCTATCCTGCCGGTCATGGACCCCGCTTCCAGCTGCTCAATCTGCAGGGAAACGCCTACCTGCGCATGCACTTCCCCAAGATGGACTACGTCGAGTCCGCGGAGATCGTCGGGATGCCGACTAACGCGAGTCAGAATGCGGAGAGTGCACCGAACAAATGACCTTGCCGTCCCGAATGCTCAACTTTCCGCCATCGGGACAGGCAGGGACATAGACCCCTCCCGCTCTCAGCTTCTCGATGGTGGGTCGTTCGCCCGGATGGGTAACCGACCAAGTCATCAACTCCTTCTCGATCGCCCGCCGATTCATCTGGCAGGCCAGCAGGTTGCCGGACTTTTTGACCGTGCTCCTCTCGGACGCCTGCGGAACGGCGGTGGACAGACCCGGCCCTCCGATCCAGAAGTAGAGCAGACCGATGATCAAGAGCGCCAGGAGAACAGAGAGGAAGCTCAGACCACTCTGCGACTGCCTTCGTGAATTCACGGTTCGATTATTCTCCATGCGGACCGGATTTCCCGTGAGAGCGATCACCGGCACCAAGTCGCAATAGCGAAATCGGTTTCTGATATGTTGGACTCACACGAAGATTGGCTCCACGGCGCACGTCCGTTTGGCCCACGCACAAGACTCTGGAGCGTGCGAGTGTCAGAAGCTCAAAGGCCTAAGGGCGAACCGCGAGTGGGAAGTGCGAATTTGAGGAGGCGAGAACTGTGAACGTCACTCAAAAGATCATCGAAGCCCACCTGCTGAAAGGTGAGATGACGCCGGGGAGCGAGATCCAGCTGCGCATCGACCAGACGCTGACTCAGGATGCAACGGGGACGCTCGTCATGCTCGAACTCGAAGCCATCGGCCTGGAGCGCGTCAAGACGGAGCTCTCGGCACAGTATGTGGATCACAACCTCATGCAGCAGGATTTCAAGAACCCCGACGACCACCTCTTTCTCCTTTCCGCCTGCCAGCGGTTTGGTGTCTGGTACAGCCGCCCCGGCAACGGAGTCAGCCATCCCGTCCACCAGGAGCGTTTTGGTAAGCCGGGACGAACCCTTCTGGGATCCGATTCTCACACCCCGTCGGCGGGGGCGATCGGCATGCTGGCCATCGGAGCCGGGGGTCTCGAAGTGGCTCTTGCCATGGCCGGAGAACCTTTCGTCGTCCGGATGCCCGAGGTCTGGGGGATACGCTTGACCGGCTCCCTTCCCGACTGGGTCAGCGCGAAGGACGTGATTCTCGAGATGCTCAGGCGACATGACGTCGATGGAGGGGTCGGCTGCGTTCTCGAGTACTACGGACCGGGTCTGGCTTCGCTGTCCGCGATGGATCGTCACGTCATCGCAAACATGGGTACCGAACTGGGAGCCACCAGCACCGTATTCCCCTCCGATGAAGAGGTTCGCTCCTTCTTGAGAACTCAGCAGAGAGAGGCGGACTGGAAGGAACTCCTGCCCGACGACGATCGAGGATACGACCGTCACGAAGAGATTGACCTGTCCTCCCTGGAGCCGCTCATCGCCATGCCTTCGAGCCCGGGGAACGTCCGTCGCGTCGCCGAAGTGGCCGGCACGGAAATCTATCAGGCCTACATCGGCTCTTCGGCCAACCCCGGCTACCGTGACTTCGCCGTACCGGCGGAGATGGTCAAGGGTCGTCGGATCCACGAGCGGGTGTCCTTCGACGTCAATCCGACCTCCCGACAGATTCTGGAGAATCTCGTTGCCGACGGTCACTTGCTGAGCCTCATCCATTCCGGCGCCCGAATTCACCAGGCCGGCTGCAACGGGTGCATCGGGATGGGCCAGGCGCCGGCCACCGATCAGATCAGCCTGCGCACCGTTCCCCGCAATTTCCCGGGACGATCGGGCTCGAAGGAGGATAAGGTCTGTCTGGTCAGCCCCGAGACGGCTACGGCGTCCGCCCTCAAGGGAGTCATCACGGACCCTCGGACCTTGGATATGGAATATCCGAAGGTGCACGACCCCGAGAATCCAATCTTGAATACCGAAATGCTCGTGCCCCCCTTACCACTCTCTCAGGCTCGTCAGGTCGAGCTTCGCAAGGGCCCGAACGTCAAGAGTCTGCCCGAATTCGGAGCACTTCCGAGTGAGTTCACACTGCCGATCCTCCTGAAGGTGGGTGACGGGATATCGACGGATGAGATCATGCCGGCCGGTTCGCGAGTGTTGCCGTTCCGCAGCAACATTCCCGAAATCAGTCGCTTCGTCTTCGACATCGTCGACCCGGAATACTCCAAGCGCGCCGGCTCGATATCCGGAGGCCATATGATCGTGGGCGGTCGGAATTACGGACAGGGGTCCAGCCGCGAGCATGCGGCTCTTGCCCCCCGGTACCTGGGTCTGCGGGTTGTACTGGCCGTCTCCTTCGCCCGCATCCATCACCAGAATCTGGTCAATTTCGGGATCCTTCCCCTGACCTTCGCCGACCCTGGGGACTACGATTCCCTCGAAAAGGGCCAGACTCTCCACCTGGAGGGCCTCCAGGATCTCGAGCCGAACCGGCGGTTGATCCTTTCGGTGCAGGACACTCATCGAAAGATTGAGGCTCAACACGGACTGTCCGCGCGACAGATCGAGATTCTCCAGGAAGGTGGACTCATCAATTGGGTCAGTCGCCGGCATCGGGCGGCACGGTCCGCCGAACAGTAGGCCGTCGGCTTGCTCACGCTCTGGTCCGGCTCGAGTCGCACAGGAATTGCGCTCAGCGTATGATGTACGGCATTGCGTCCTCTTCGCTTCCCTTCCCGGTTTGCCCTTCCGCAACCGGCGAGATGAAGCCTGGGCGATGGAATCAGTGAAGGAGAGTGAATTGAGCAGAACAGATCGTTCTTTTCATAGAGGCGTGTTGCCGTTCTTCCTCATCGTCGCATTCTCGATCTGGGGAGCCGTCGTCATGGCAGAATCTCAGGACCCTGCGCCAGATCCGTCGGCCGGAAGCACACCGGCGACCAAGCCGCAGATGGAGACGGCCCATCCGGAGAAGTTTCCCGAGGTCGTCGCCAAGGTCAACGGAACGCCCATCGGCAAGACGGAGCTGTTGACTTTTGTCGAGACGGTGCGTGACCAGATGCACATTCCGCAGGGGGATCTCCCCATCGCGATGTACCGAGACGTTCTCGATGAAATGGTGAAGCTCGAGCTCCTGTACCAGTCCAGCCGTGCCAACAACCTGCTCGCAACGCCCGAGGAGGTCGACAAGACTCTGTCCGACCTCAAGGAGCAGTATGCGAGCGAGGAGGCCTTCGACGAGCAGCTCAAGTCAGAATCGATTTCTCTGGATTCGCTCAGGGAGATCCTGGCCAAGAACATCAGCATCCAGAAGCTCGTCGAGGGCGTATTGGCCAAGCAGGTGGTCGTGACGGAGGACGCCAAACGGCAGTTCTACGCCGAGAATGAGACGGAGATGGGGCAGCCCGAGCACCTCAAACTCCGTCATATTCTGGTGCGCGTTCCCGAAAAAGCCACGGAAGACCAGAGGGAACAAGCCCGCCAGAAGATCGAGGGGCTCCGCGCGCAGATCACCGAACAGGGTGCGGATTTTGCCACTCTGGCCCGAGAAAACTCGGACGACCCGGGTTCACGAAACCAGGGGGGCGAGTTGACCCTCATGCAGGGGCAGGCCGCTCCCCAGTTCGAGGAGGCCGCCTTCCAACTGCAGCCGGGCGAGATCAGCGGCATCGTGCAGACTTCATTCGGTTACCACATCATTCAGCTGCTGGAGCGGATACCCGCGCGCACGCTCCCTTATGAGGAAGTGCAGGAGCGCATCGAACAGTATCTCCGGCGGGAGGCGCTGGAGCGCGAGGTGAAGGAAGAAGTCGGCGCGCTTCGCTCCAAGGCTGCAATTGCCATTTTCATCTAGCCCGGCTTTCTCACCGGGCTCCGGAGCGTGGCGGGGGAGAGGCGGGTGGCTGCCCGACGCGCGACGAAGGCCCCAGACGCCCGTCTATCCGACGCCGCAGTAGGATTCTGGTCGGGAATCCGGGCTAACGTGCCGACCGGCCCAGGAGCACGAAGAACGTGCTTCCCTGACCCGGGTTGCTCTCAACCCAGATGGCCCCGCTGTGGGCTTCGACGACTTTGCGGACGATGGACAGACCCAGACCCGTCCCCTGAACTCCTGGAGCGATTCGATGGTCGGCCTGGTAGTACTGATCGAAGATTCGGTTCCGGATTTCCTCGGGAACCCCGGGACCTTCGTCCGCCACTGAGATCGAGCAGTAGCCTGCTGCAGATTTCCGCAGCAGATCGAGCCACTGACGCGGGACCTCCGCCGGCACCTTGTCGAGGGGCCTTGCGCTCAGCTTGATCGTTCCCCCTTCTGGAGAGAATTTGATCGCATTGGAAAGCAGGTTTCCCAGCACTTGCCTCAAACGAACAGGATCGGCCCAGACCTTCAAACCCAGGAAGCCGTTCGGTAGAACCACCGAGAGCTTCCTGTCGATGAGGAGACCATGGACGTCCTCGGCGGCCGCCGCCAGAAGTTCTCCTACATCGACCAGCTCGAACTCGTATTTGGTCACCCCGGCCTCCATAGCGGACAGATCGAGCAGGTTGTGGATCATTTGGGACAGGCGCTGGCTACTGGCAAGATTCAGCTCCAGAAGCCTTCGTTGCGGACGTTCCAAGTCGTCGGAATACTGATCCAACATCAGCCGGGTGGTTTCCTGGATCGATGCCAGTGGCGCCCGCAGATCATGCGAGACCCAAGAGACGAAGTCCCGCTTCAACTGATCGAGTTCGCCCAGGCGTCGGGCCATCTGATTGAAGTAGGAAGCCAGCTCCGCCAGCTCGTCGCCTCCGGACTCATCGACTTTATAAGCGAAGTCACCACGCGCGATTCTGCGCGTTCCGATGATGAGCTGATCCAGCGATCTGGCGATCGAACGAAAGACCAGGATCGTCACAATCAGCGCGAGCCCCAGAGCCACGAAGAGGGTTGTCCTCGAGATCAGATTCACTCGCTCAGCCGTCGCACGCGATCGGGTGATCCCGACTTCGATCATGCGGTTGCTGGCCTGCTCGGCCCGCTGGGCTTCGGCCTCGAGCTTGTCGAACTCCGGGGAGACCCGTTGCCACCATCGAGCCCTTTCCGAACTGCTGGACCTCGAGGTGAGCTTCTCGATCTCCACGAGATCAGATCGCAGTTGGGTCCAGGGGACATTGAGGACCTGGGTCTGAGCGCGGAGGATTTGACTGTCCCTGCTGAGTTCGTTCAGCTTATCGATCTCATCACCCAGGTGCTGGTGACTCGCACGCACTTCATCCCGGTAGCCCTCGTCTCCGAAGGCAAGGAACTTCTCCGTGAATTCCGCCAGATCCCTGGTGTTCTCCACGACCGATAGAGCCTGAAGACCTGACACCAGACTCAATCGGGACAGTTCTTCCTGGACCTGGCGCATTTCGTGAATCAAGCGCTCCTGGTAGAGGTGAGCCGCCAGGAGGATGAGAATCAGGAATGAGAAGCTGAGGGTCAGTTTCGTTGTGATTCTCATGGAACGAACCAGGGAAATTTTACTCGATCTCGACACCCTACACTCGCAAGGGTCCGCCCCGAGCTGCCCCGCCGAGAACATGCGTCGAGCGCGAGGACGGCGCCGTTCTTTTCGTCTGGAACAGCGCTTGCTTAATTGTACCGTAAGGAAAACTACCTGTCTGGCGTCCCCCCAGCCTCTACTTGCGTCCTTCTCGCCACGATCGGCCCGGGATGCGCCGGACAGCCCAAGAAGGAGTCAACGACATGAAGATCATTTCACTGATGTTTCTGATATTGAGCATGGTGGGCAGTAGCGCTTTTGCCACGACAGCCAACCGGAATGAGACGGAATTGCGCGACCGCTCGCAACAAGCGGCCGATGTGCTTTCGGAGGTCCTTCACTCACCCGATAACGGGATTCCGAAGGCGCTGCTCGACAAGGCTACGGCGATTGCCGTCATCCCTCACGTCGTCAAGGGTGCCTTTGTCTTCGGCGCAAGCTATGGCAAGGGCCTGATTGCCCAGCATACCGCCAACGGCTGGAGCGCCCCCGCTTATGTCACGCTCGGCGGAGGAAGCTTCGGTTTTCAGATCGGCGCATCAGCCACCGACTATGTACTGGTCTTCACGAACCGTCAGGGCCTGGAGCCACTGCTCAGTGGAAAGCTGACGCTTGGTGCCGACGCGTCCATTGCGGCCGGACCGGTAGGCCGGACCGCCAGTGCGAGCACGGGTGTGACCCTCAGCTCGGCAATCTACTCCTATTCGAGGAGTAAGGGAGTATTTGCCGGCGTCGCCCTGGATGGTGCTGTTCTGAAGATCGACAACGGTGCTGATGAGCAGGCCTATAACGGGAGCTACACGGGCAGGGACATCCTGATCAAGAGAGAGGTTTCCCCCAGCCGCGCAACGCGCCCATTCGTTTCGGAACTCGACAAGGTGGCTTCCTAAGCGCCACATCGGTGGCCTGGATCCGATGGCCGGCAAAGAAGCCGCCATCGAATCCGGGTCATCCAGCGGACTTCGCCCACGGAAACGAGTCGATCTGACTCGCCAATGGACCAAGCCTCAGGCGGGTCCAACCGTGAACCAACGCCGGCGCCCGGCCTTCCCGGCGGGCGGGGCTGTCGCGGCGCTTATCCTGCCTCTTGCTCGGCCTGCCCTTCTCACTGCATCGACCAGCAGCGCTCCTCCCAGGAGGAGATAAAAAAGGACGAGAGCGAACAGGAAGATCAACGTTGGGTAGAGCATGCGTTCTTCCTTAACTACGACTTCACAAGCACGAAATGTGCCGCTCCGGCGCAGCGCTCGATTCTCCCCGCAAGAGCTTGAACTCGTGGATATAACGGCACATACTGATTTGAATCTCGGGGACTCTGCATCAACATCCGGCGTACGGAAGAAGCTGGCTTTCTCGAGCTCGAAATTGTCTTCACGCTGGTCGGTAATCCGGCACGACCGGTTGCGGTACGCGCAAGCTCATGTTGCACCGCGTCTTTTGTTTTCCGAGAGCAGGGACGAACCTCGTTGGGTTAGAGAAGAGGAAGAGGAAGATGAAGAAGCCGCCGGCGAGCTGGAAATGGCGGCGGGCGCCTTCCCGCCGGATTTGCGGCTGCGCTGCACCAGGATACACTGATGCTACGATCGAACATCCTTCACGCCTGGGGCCGAATTCTCCTTGGGGACAGCCCGGTCCTGGCGATAGAGATCACGAATCGCTGTCCTCTTTCCTGTCCGGGGTGCTACGCGTACGCTCCCGGTCACGTCAATGGGCTATCCATCGAAGATGTGTCCGAGTTGGTCGGAGACCGGCTCGTTGAGGCCGTCGTTGACATCATCGATCGCAGGCATCCGCTCGGACTCTTCATCGTGGGCGGCGAGCCCCTGGTACGCTATCGTGAACTGGACGCCCTGCTGCCGAGAATCTGCGGGCGCGGTGTATCGGTCGAGATCGTGACCAGCGCCGTCCGTCCGATTCCGCGTGCTTGGGCGGACATCCCCAATCTGACCATGGTGGTATCGATCGACGGCCCCCGGGAAGAACACGACGCCCGACGCAAGCCCGCCACCTACGACCGGATCCTCAAGCACATCGAAGGTCACGAGATCGTGGTCCACTGCACGCTGACCCGCCGGCTGATGCTCGGGGAAAATCGCATGGAGCGATTCCTGGACTTCTGGAACAAGCGCCCGGAGATTCGAGCGATCCGTGTGAGTTTGTTTACACCTCAAATCGGGGAGGAGAGCGAAGACATTCTCCCACCCGACATGAGACGAGCGGCCATCGAAGAGTTGGAACGCTTGCATCCGCTCTACCCCAAGCTTCGGCTGACCCCGGCCATGGTCGAGGCTTATCTCAATCCCCCGAAGACGCCGAAGGATTGTATCTTTGCCCAGGTTACCGATTGCCTGTCCGCCGATCTCCAGAGCCGGGTGGAACCGTGTCAGCTCGGAGGAACCCCTGACTGCCGGAACTGCGGTTGCGTTGCGGCCGTCGGCCTTCAAGCCGTGGCCGGCACACCGCTGATCGGGGGACTCAAGGTCGGTCACGTCTTTCGTGCCTCAGAGAGGGTGGGAAGAGGGATACGGGCGGTTCGTTCGCGTTTCAACGGAAAGAACCCTCACCTGAACGGTCAGTAGAACTTCCTTTGGGAGAGCATCGATGTTGCGAGGAAAGAGGCGCGCCGTGCAAGGCCCCCGGGTAGTCCATCGGATACAGTTGGCAGCCGGTCTGTCGATTCTCTCCGTAGTGGCCTGCCTGAGTATCCTCCTGGAGGCCCAAACCAAAGTCGAGCCGGGCTTCAATCTCTTCACTCCCCAACAGGACGTGGAAATCGGACGGCAGTCTGCGGCGGAAGTGGAGAAACAAATGCCGATCCTGAAGATTCGATCCGTCGATGCATACGTTCAGAAGGTTGGCAAGAGGCTCGCCAAGGCCGCGCCGGGACCCGAATTCCCTTACCAGTTCAAAGTCATCAACACGGCGGAAGTCAATGCATTCGCTCTGCCCGGGGGATTCATGTTCCTGAATCGCGGGCTCATCGAAGCCGCTGATGATGAGGCACAGCTCGCCGGAGTCATGTCCCATGAGATGGCACATGTGGCCCTGCGCCACGGAACGAACCAGGCTTCCAAGGCGTACCTTGCCCAAGCCGGTTTCAATCTCCTCGGAGGTCTTTTCGGCAAGAGCGGGACCAGCCAGATGATCGAGGCCATCGGGGGATTCGGCCTGAACGCGGTATTCCTCAAGTTCAGTCGCAAGGCCGAGGAACAGGCAGATATCGTGGGGGCACAGATCATGGCAAGGGCCGGCTACGACCCCATGGCCATGGCCGAGTTCTTCGAGAAGCTTCGTGACGAAGCGGGACGTGATCCGAACCGACTGGAACGTTGGTTCAGCGATCACCCTGCGCCGGTAGAACGCGTGAGCCGCGTCGAACAGGAGGTCCGTCTCATGCAAGGCGACTTCTCACGAAAGCGTCCGGTCGGAGGTTTCTCGGCCGTGCAGAAACGCCTGAAAGCGCTGCCTCCCGCACCCAAACCGAAGCAGGAATCTTCCGGCCGCTGAGTCCGTCGTGTCCCGAGTCAGAAATTGGCACGCACCTGCGAACGGGGCATTCGTTCAGTTCACACCGAAACCGGAAATCTCATAGGATTGACATTCGACGATCGGACCCATCCGGTTCGTCACATCCGGCAGAGTCAGCGAATGCTGCGCGTGCCATGGGTTGATCAGAATGGAAGACAGAGAGACCGTGCGTCAAAGCCTGCGCAGCGTCCGCCGCATCGTGGTGAAGGTGGGAACCAATCTGCTTCGGGGATCCGACGAAGGCTTGAACCTTGGATTCATGGAATCGCTGGCCAGACAGATCTCCGAGATCCAGCTCGCGGGAATAGACGTGATCCTGGTCTCGTCCGGTGCGGTCGGCGCCGGCTGTCACGTTCTGGGCTTCGACGAACCTCCGGCCGAGACGCATCTCCGCCAGGCCCTGGCCGCCATCGGGCAATCGCGTCTGATGCACCACTACAAACAACTCTTCAATGCCTGCGGCCTCAGAGTAGCGCAGGTCCTGCTGACCCGCGACAGCCTGGACCATCGCATGCGATACCTCAATGCACGAAATACCTTCGAGACGTTGTTGCACTGGCATATCCTTCCGATCGTCAATGAGAACGACACGACGGCCGTCGAAGAACTCCGGTTTGGCGACAACGATCAACTCTCGGCGCTGATCGCAGGCAAGATCGGAGCCGATCTCCTAGCGATCCTGACTGACGTCGAGGGCATCTTCGACCGCCCTCCCTCGGAACCGGGGGCAGTCCGAATTCCTTATCTGTCCGCGGTCCGGCGATCTCGGCTCAAGATCGGTCAGGGACGGCCCGGGTCTTTTGGGTTGGGTGGCATGAAGAGTAAGCTCGAGGCCGCGGGAATGGCCACTCGTGCCGGAATCTTGACGTTCGTGGGTCCGGGGCGCGCCGAGCGGATACTGCACCGGGTTCTCCAGGGAGAGGAGATTGGTACCTGGTGCATCCCTCAACGGCGCCGCATCTCTGCGCGCAAACGCTGGCTGGCGCTGGGAAAGCGAATCGGCGACGGTCGGGTGTACGTCGATGCCGGCGCGGAAGATGCCCTGCGAAACGGAGGAAAGAGCCTGCTTCCTTCGGGAGTCTGTCGAGTCGAGGGCAACTTCCAGACAGGAGAGCTGATCCGCATTCTCGACGCATCGGAGAACGAAATCGCCATTGGACTGTGCCGGTACTCGGCCGTGGAACTGGATAGGATCCGAGGCTGCAGGACGACCGAGGTCTTGGAGATGCTGGGAGACCGGCAGTTCCTCGAGGTCGTCCATCGCAACGACATGGTCGTCATGAAGAACGAGAGAACAGACGATGACGGATGAAGGGGTGGTCTTCGAAGAGATCCGAGAACTGTGCCGAAGGGCCAGGGCCGCTGCCCGGAGGTTGGCCCGCGTCGACCCCGAGGCCAAGGAAACGGCGCTGCGCAGCATGGCGGGAGGAATTCGGGACGGAGCGGCGAGGATTGGTGAAGCGAATGAGGTGGATCTCGCCGAGGGGCGTCACAAGGACCTGAAGGACGCTCTTCTGGACCGCCTTCGCCTGACCCCCGAGCGCATCGAACAGATGGCCGTGGGGTTGGAAGAAATCGCAGCACTGAGGGATCCGGTGGGTGAGGTCGTCGCGCAGTGGCGTCGTCCCGGTGGTCTGGAGGTCGGACAGGTCCGCATCCCGATCGGGGTCATCGGGATCATTTACGAATCTCGTCCAAACGTGACGGCGGATGCGGCCGGTCTCTGTTTCAAGGCGGGCAACGCGACGATCCTGCGAGGCGGCTCGGAAGCGCTCCACTCGAACATCGTCCTGGCGTCGATTCTGCGGGAGGCCATCCGGTCCTGCGGAATGGATCCCGACGCGCTTCAGGTCGTGGAGACCACGGATCGGGCAGCTGTCGGCGCTCTGCTCAAACAGAACGACCTGGTCGACCTCATCATCCCCCGAGGAGGAAAGAGCCTGATCAAACGCGTCGTGGAAGAGTCGACGATTCCGGTGATCAAGCACTATGAGGGGATTTGTCACGTCTACGTCCATTCTGCAGCGGACCTCGACATGGCGCTCCGCATCGCCGTCAACGCGAAGGTTCAACGCCCTGCCACCTGCAACGCCATGGAAACACTCCTGGTCGATCGGGCTGTGGCAGCCGAATTCCTGCCCCGAATCGCCGCCGAATTCGAGCACCGCGGCGTCGAGATCCGGGCCTGCCAGGAGGCGATCCGCTTCATATCGGCGGCGCTTCCCGCCTCCGACGAGCATTACCGAACGGAGTATCTGGGCCTGACCTGCAACATCCGGGTCGTCTCCGGGATGGACCAGGCGGTTGCCCATATCGAGGACTACGGATCGAATCATACCGACGCGATCGTGACCGAATCCTACGAAGCGGCGCGCCGCTTCATCCGGGCGGTCGATTCATCGAGCGTGATGGTCAACGCGAGCACACGGCTGGCCGACGGAGCCGTGTACGGCCTGGGAGCGGAAATCGGCATCAGTACCGACAAGCTCCACGCCTTTGGACCCATGGGCGTCCAGGAACTGACGACCAAGAAGTTCTTCGTCCTCGGCCAGGGAAGCCTCCGAAGCTGAGTTCGGCTTGCCAAGCGATAAAGAGCGACATCGTAGTTTGTCGTTGTTGATCTCACCCGATCTCCTTCCGGTTTCTCGGAGGACCCGTTTGCTCGGATCACCGGCCCCATTGATAATGGGCGGATTGCAGCGTGCTCGAGGCCGGCTTCCCTCACCCGTGGAGGAGACGCAACGGAGGCGACGAGATTGGCTGAGAACCGGATGGACGCATCGACAAACGATACCCGCGAGATCTTCGGCTGGCTGATGTACGACTGGGCCAATTCGGCATTCGTTACGACGGTCGTGACGACTCTCCTCGGTCCCTACATCTTGAGTCTCGCCGCCTTGAGTCCCAGCCCCCTGGAGATCGGAAACTGGCATATCCAGCCGGCGGCGATTTTCCCGGCTGCGGTCTCTTTGTCCGTGCTCCTGCAGGTGTTCCTGCTGCCGGTGCTCGGCACGATCGCCGACTATACGCGGCTGAAGAAGAGCATGCTCCTCACCTTCGCCTATGTGGGCGCCGGGTGTACGTGCCTTTTCTTCTTCACGCGCTCGAACATGCCGCTGATCGGAACCGTCGGAGCCATCGTAATCGCCGGCGTTCTGGTGGTGATCGCCAATCTCTGTTTCGGTGCGTCTCTCGTTTTCTACAACGCCTTCCTTCCTGAAATCGCATCCCCGGACCGGCGTGATGCGGTCAGCTCACAGGGCTTTGCCATGGGATACCTGGGAGGCGGACTCCTGCTTCTGCTGAACCTTCTGATGCTGGGACTGATGAAGAACCAGGCGCTGGCCGCCCGCCTGTCTCTCGCCAGTGCCGGAGTCTGGTGGCTGGTCTTTACCTGGCTCTTTCCTCAAAAGCGATTGCGCGTCCGGGAACCGGCCCGACATCTGCCGGACGAGAGAGGGCTCTTGCGCCAAAGTCTGTCGCGAATCCTGACGACGATGCACGACATGCGCACGCATTACACGGGCACGCTCAAGTACCTGATCGCCTACCTGATCTACAACGACGGCATCCAAACGGTCATCGTGGTGGCAACGTCATTCGCGGCCGGAGAACTCCGCGTGAAGCAAAGCCACCTTCTCCTGTTCGTCCTCATGATTCAGGCGGTTGCCTTTTTCGGCGCTCTCCTCTTCGGCCGCCTGGCCGGCTGGATCGGCGCCCGGCGCTCAATCATGATCAGCCTCGCCATCTGGTCCGGCGCCGTCATCTACGCCTACCTGCTCCTCCAGGACGAGCGGCAATTGTTCGCTTTGGGGTTTCTGGTCGCGATCGTTTTGGGCGGATCTCAGGCGCTCAGCCGTTCGCTGTTCGCCCAGATGATTCCGGCCAAGCACGAAGCAGAGTATTTCGCCTTCTATGAGATCAGCGACCGGGGAACCTCATGGGTGGGGCCGCTGGTTTTCGCCGCTGCTGTCCAAATAACCGGCTCACAGCGAAGTGCCATCGTCAGTCTGATTGCGTTTTTCCTGATCGGCCTCGTACTGCTGAGCCGGGTCGATGTTCGACGTGCGATGGAGGATGCCGGCAACGACCCGACCCAGGTCGTCCTGTAGCCCCGGCAGACCGGCCATCCACCCGGGCGAACCCGGAGGTGCCGACGTCACACGGACGTCCTACCCAGCCGCCATCTCTCCTCCGGTCCTACCGCCTCGGCACGCGAACATCTCCCCGCTCGAGGTTTGCGGGCTCGTCGTCGTACCCACTGCGGCGGAGGTCCGATCAGTGTCGAGTACTATCCGAATGCGTCGAGAAGTGGACAATCTTCGGATGCACGAGCCGCTCGAAATCCCGGAAAGCCATCCGAATCAGCTCGGAGTGGGATCCGGCGTTGAAGGCGATCTCCTCATCTTCGGTCAGGCTGCCGGACACGTAGACGTCCATGCCGTAGAGATTACCGAAGGGCGGCATCGCACCCAGTTCGCAGTCCGGGAAGAGCTCCTCGAACTCATGCTCTGAGGCGAGAGTGGCGGTGGAATCGCCCACAGCTGCTTTGAGTCGATCGAAGTTGACTTTGTACGGAGCCGGCAGAACCGCCATGGCCAGCTTCCCCTTCACCTTGATGATGACTGTCTTTGCGAGTTCCCTGCCCTTCACATGGGCGGAAGCCGCTATTCCCTGTGCAGTGTAGGCGGGCGAGTGGGAGATCGTGACGTAGGGAATGCTTTGCTGATCAAGGAACTCTTTGACCTGGGTCCAGGGCATAAGAACCTCCTTTGCATGGCATTCGGGAGATGATGCCCTATTATTCCCTCTCCAAGACGGAACGGGCAAGGAAGAAACGCTTGGGACCGGAGACGGGAGACGGGAGACCGGGGACCGAATCTGACAGAGATCTGAGAGTTTCGATTCCAGATTTCGCACCCGACCCGCGAACACGCGTCCGTGTCCGTCCGTGCTCGTCCGTGTCAGTCCGTGTCTCCCCCCATGTGCGGGTAGCGATAGTCTTTGGGCGGCAGAAAACTCTCTTTGATCGTCCGCACGCTGACCCAGCGGAGCAGGTTCAAGGCGGAACCGGCCTTGTCATTGGTCCCGGACGCCCTGGAACCCCCGAAGGGCTGTTGGCCAACCACAGCGCCGGTCGGCTTGTCGTTGATGTAGAAGTTCCCCGCGTTGTGAGTCAGAATCTCCCGGGCGAGAACGATCGCCGAACGCTTCCTCGCGAAGATGGCGCCCGTCAATGCATAGGGGCTGGTCGTGTCACACGCCCGCAGAGCGGCTTCGTATTGCTCCGCCTTGTAGACGAAGATCGTCAGGACGGGACCGAAGACCTCTTCGACCATGGTCTTGAAGTCCGGATTGGTGGTCACGATCGTGGTCGGCTCGATGAAGTAGCCGGTCGAATCATCATATTTCCCGCCCGTGATGATCTCGGCTTCCGAGCTCTGAGCGGCAAAATCGATGTATCCGGTGATGTTCCGAAAGGCCGCTTTGTCGATCACCGCACCCATGAAGTTGCTGAAATCCTCGATATCGCCCATCTTGATCGACTGGACCTCTGCCACGTACTTTTCCCGGATCTGCGGCCAGATCGAGTCGGGGATGTAGGCACGCGAAGCGGCGGAACACTTTTGTCCCTGGTACTCGAAGGCCCCCCGCACGAGAGCCGTGACAGTCTCATCGATGTCGGCTGACTCATGGACGAAGACGTAATCCTTCCCTCCGGTTTCCCCGACAATTCGAGGGTAGGCCCGGTACTGTCGGATGTTTTGACCGACGGTCGTCCACATCTTCTGGAAGACCTCCGTCGAACCCGTGAAATGGATTCCGGCCAGCCGCGGGTCGTCCAGAACCGGGTCCCCAACCTTGGAACCGGGTCCCGGAATGAAGTTGATCACGCCGTCGGGGAAACCCGCTTCGCGGAAAAGCTGGGTCAGAAAATAGGCCGAGTAAACGGCGGAGGACGCGGGCTTCCAAAGGACCACGTTCCCCATCAAAGCCGGAGAGGTGGGAAGATTTCCGGCAATCGACGTGAAGTTGAACGGCGTCACGGCGAAAACGAATCCTTCCAACGGCCGGTATTCGAGCTGGTTCCAGGTACCGGAGGAACTGTAGGGCGGCTGGTCGGCGTAGATCTGGGCCAGATAGCTGCAGTTGAAATTGAAGAAGTCGATCAGCTCGCACGCCGAATCGATTTCCGCCTGAAAAACGGTCTTGCTCTGACCGAGCATGGTGGCAGCGTTCAGGAGATCCCGGTAGGGACCAGCCAAAAGAACCGCCATCCGACGAAAGATCGCTACCCGGTCCTCCCAGGGCATCGTCGACCAACCTCGCCAGGCTCGCTGGCTCTCCTCGACCGCCAGCTCGACCTCCGTGGCACCGGCCTGGTGGTAGGTCGCCAGGATGTGACCGTGATTGTGCGGCATCCGGCACTCACCCAGGGTTCCCGTCCGTATCTCCCTGCCGCCGATGACCAGGGGAATCTCGATCGTCTTACCCTTAAGTTCGGCGATTGTCTTCTTCAGGCTTTCCCGCTCCGCGGAGCCCGGCCTATATTCTCGGATCGGTTCATTCGCGGCCATTGGAACGGCAGCGATTCCGTTTCTCATGTCGATTCTCCTTGAAATGCTTGATTACTGGCCCTTCAAAGCGAGTATATGGAACGGCTTCCAGGATTGGAAGGACCGGGGAGAAGGAGGGATTTGCGATTTCCGATTTAGGGAGCTGCGGGGATTCAGGGATTGAGGGATTGAGGGATTGGGGGATTGAGGGATTGGGGGATTGGGGGATTGGGGGATACGCCCACCCGTTCATCGGGCTCCCAGCTTCGAGCTCCGAGCCTCCAAACCGTAAATCTCAAATCGTAAATCTCAAATCTTCCCAGCTCCCTCCGGCTGGTCGGCCCACCTCACAAACAGGTTTCTGGTTCCACATGACGGACATCGGTACGATGAGACCAGTCCCAGACGCCCGCGTTCGGGAACGAGCGTTTCCGTGGGGTGTCCCGCCCCGCAGCCGATGCAGACGTTCACATAGTGCGGCATTCGGCGGACCGCCGGGCCGACAGGACTCTTCTGCAGAACGAAGCCCCATCCGTAGCGACTGGCGTGCGTGCCCAGCAGTCGGTCCGTCAGCCGGGTCAGATGGGCAAGCCACCGAGCGAAGAAGCGGACCACGCGGCTGGGCCCTGCCGAGAACAGTGCCCTTGCCGGCTGCGGATAGTGCCTCAACCGATCCCGGCTCGGAGGTACCAGGTAAACGAAGCCGCTGTAGAGGCTCTTGAACGAAACCAGATTCAGTTCGGTCACTGCATGGAGTGTCTGGAGAAAGGATTCGATACTGAAGCGGCTCAGGTGCCCGCCCCCGGCGAAGAGGAACCGATACAGACGGTCATCGAGGGAATGCCCGTCCGGGATGGCGATCCAACACAACCCCTTTGGCTTCAAGACCCGATCAACCTCTGCGAGCGCGGTGCCGGGGTTGGGGAAATGTTCCAGGCTGTGATTGCAGACCACGACATCGGCGACCTCGTCAGGCAGTGGAAGGCGATCCGCCGGCGACAGAACTGAACCATCCTTATGGCGACTGACATCGGGAAAAGCCAAGTCGATCGACAGGACGTGCGCCCGGGTCGACCCATAGTCGAAACTGCCGGGTCCGGCGCCGATATCGACGACCCAGGCATCCTCGGCGAGCCCCCGCACAAGATTATCCATGGCACCACCAATTCGGACACCCTTGGCCGAACACCGTCAGATCAACGATGCACCGGATCGCGATCCCATCGCCCACTGCGCGGGGACCGAGCCGGGGGCCTCGTTCATCGAAGGTGGGCGAATCGCCGGTCCGGGTAGAAAATGTTCCACGTTCCACAACTCGGACAAGTGTAGCAGCGAAGGACCCCCCATCGGCGACGAATCCTCCCCTCCTGAAGCAGGGCCTCGGCCGGATGCCCGCCCCCGCATCGAATACAGACGTTTGCCCAGGGCGCGATTGCGACTTCCTCCGAGACGTTGCCCAGATAGATCGCCCACCCATACAAAGCAGTTTTCGTTCGGGCAACACGATCCACGGTCCTCAGAACCAGGTTGATCAAATGCAGTGAAGTGGCATACCCGTAGCCGATCAGAGCGGCTTTGCGCGGAATCCGGGACCGGCCATTCTTTCGGTTGAGGAAGCTCAACGATGTCAGCAATGGGCGGACCGCCAGAACCGGCAATCCGGTTGCGAGCTCGAGTCTGCGAACCAGAGACTTCGCATCGGGAAAGGCATTGACGTGTCCACCGCCGTCCGCCAACCAGCGATAGAGACGGTCGGTAATCGTCTCCGAACCGGGCACGGCAATGAAGACCGCTCCGCCGGGAGTGAGGATCCTGCCGATTTCCCGAAGGCAAGCATCGAGTTCCCGGACGTGCTCCAGGCTGTGGTTTGACACCACAGCGTCGAAACTCCCCGCCGCAAAAGGAAGCCGGCCTGCATCCCCTCGAATGGAGAAGGCCCCGCCGATCGGTGGAGGCGGCTCCAGGTCGAGCCGGATCGTCCGGAACGGATGGCCGCAGGGGTCGAAGCTCCCTGTCCCGCTTCCGAGATCGAGGACACTCGAACCCGCCCCCACATGCCTGAGAATCTCGTGCATCGATCCTCGACCGTCGCACCGGCTCGCCTCCGCCTGCGGCCGGGCCATCAACCACAGGGATCTGAAGTCGATGATCAGGAACGCCAAACCGAGCGGCAGTTGTTCAGAAACAGCCCAGCAATCGGCGCAACTGAACGAACTGACCCAGGTGGTATGAATTGTGATCGGCCGTCAGCAGAGCCTCCCGAAGCAACGTCTGTCCCTTGCCGTGAGCGAACGGCTCGTACAGGTCCATCGAGGTGTCCGACACCAGCGCCTGCATCGCCGCATTGTCCGCATGAAAGGACTTCACGCTTTTCTCCCAGGCGGCCCCGTCCGGTGGAGCGTCGGATTCCGGCCAGTAACCGTCCGGCCACTTGGGGGACACGTGCTTCGGGTTGCGGCTGAACTCCAGGATGTCCCACTGGGCGATCCGCAGGTGTTCGAGGAGTTGCCACGCCGTGTGGGCGACACCTTCAGGTCTTCGCCCCCTCAGATCGGAGGGCACGCCCTTCAGAATATCCCGGGGACTCATGTGGGCATGGCCTCCCTCGAGGAGCGCAACCAATTGCTCTCTCAGTACCTTGTCTGGATTCATGGAGTCATTTTCTCACTCTCGGCTATTCCCTGAACGATCTCGCCGCCCTTCATGACGAAGCGAACGTGCCTGAGTGCCGAGATATCGGTCGCCGGGTCGCCCTCAACGCCGGCCAGGTCGGCCAGCCGTCCCTTGCGCACCTCTCCCCGGTCGTCCAGGTGCAGAATCCGCGCATTCCCCGACGTCGCGGCGATCAAGGCCTGAAGAGGAGTCATGCCGTAGTCGACCATCAGCTCCAGTTCGCGGACATTCTCCCCGTGGGGAAACACTCCGACGTCTCCCCCAAATCCGATCGACACTCCGGCATCGAGGGCAGCCCGGAAGGAAGCTCTCTTGTCGGTCAGGCGCTCAGGCTCGGGCTCGGTCCCCCTCTTCCATCCGGCGTAGATCGAGACCGCTTCGGAGGCCGCCAGCGTGGGGAACAGCGCCACGCCGCGGGAAGCCATCAGCTGGAAAACCTCGGGCGTGCCGCCGTCACCGTGTTCGATCGTCGCAACTCCGGCAAGAGTGGCCCGCCGCATTCCCTCCGCCGTGGATGCATGGGCGGAGACGGGCCGCCCGGAGCTGTTGGCGATCCCGACGAGGAGATTGAGCTCGTCCTGGGTGAATGTGGGTTCCGCCTCGCCATGAGGTCCCCACCGGTAATCGGCGTAGACCTTGACCCAGTCGACGCCACGACCGATTTGTCCTCGAACGACGCGGGTCAAATCGTCGACTCCGCCGGCCGCTTCGGCGCCTTTCGGCAAGGTCCACTCGGGAGCTCCCTTGGGCCCGTAGCTGCCCGCCGCCACAATCGCCCGGCCTGCCACGAGCAGTCGCGGACCGGGGATGATGCCTTCGCTGATGGCGTCTCTGAGGCCTACGTCGGCAAACCCCGCGCCTTCGGTCCCCAGATCACGTTCGGTCGTGATGCCGGCCCGCAGAGTCGTCTCCGCTGCCACGACGGCGCGGGCCGTTCTCAGGGCCAACGGCTCCCGAAGCACCTGATCATCCCAGGGCGTTTCGTCGTAGGGATGCAGGAAGAGGTGCGAATGGCCTTCGATGAGTCCGGGAAGCAGCGTGAGGTCCGGCAACTCGACGACACGGGCCCCGGCAGGAGAGGTCGTCTCCGCGACCGAACCTGCCGCGACGATGCGGTCACCTTCGACGACCACCTGCCACCCTTCATGCATGGCCGTCCCATCGAACACTCTCGCCGGGCGCAGAATGATGAACTGGGCGCGGGCCGGCTCCGTGAGGGATCGACCCAACGCCTTATCCGTGGGCAGAAGCGTGAACAGCACGGCGGCGAATATCACGACGCCGCGCACAAACCGCAGAACTCTCGTGGACATAGTGGTCCTCCATCGGGACAAGGACGCAACGCCGGAGTCATCAAGCAGAAAAGTCCGACCTCTTCCACCGCGCGGCAATGCGCTGAGGAGCAGCCTAAGTCAGCTGCACTCTTCCGTCAATGAATGGAAGAACACCGGGGATGGTCGCGGCCGAATCGGTCCGACCAGCCTTCCCCGGTCTCGCTAGAACGGGCGGTCGGGAGGAGTGCCGGTCAACTGAAAACCAGTCGTCGTGTGCATGAGTCGCAGCGCCGTCGTGTAAATGTCGATTTCCCCCGTCGTGATCCGCAGCCTGCCCAGGAATGCGCCGCTTTGAGCAACATCGGGGAACAGGTCGCTGACGAACTTGGCGGCCTGACCCTGGTAGGGGACATCCGTCGTGGCGACCACCTCCCCTTGAGGATCCATAAGCTCGAAGTGAAGCGAGAACTGCTCATCGACAGCAGCTGAGGAAGGACTCCAGGCGAAAGCGGTGTTGACCTTGTCCGGGACGTACTCGACGGGCAGCATGTGCTCGACATCGCTGAAGGAACGCGGCACGGAGATCGAGTCGACAATATTCCCGCTCTGATCGAGGAGATTGTAGAAATACCCCACGGCCAAATCCGTCGTACTTGTACTTGAGGAGGGCTGCCCGATAACTATCCGGTCCATGATCTGGAGATAGCCGCTGTCAAGGCTTCCATCGATGCTCTTGACGGTTACTTTCATCGTCCCTTGAGGGGCGAGATCGAACTGGACTGCGGAAGTATCGAGCTCCGTGTCCCCGGAAACCCATCGGACCGTCCAATTCTCGTTGTCGCCTTTCAGCGCTTTCATCTTTCCATACCAGACCCCCTCACTCATGTTCGAAATGAGGATGGTGCACTCATAGTGCTCGGGGGAGCCCCCGAGCGCCAGTTGAGAAAACGTAATACCGAACAACGACTGCGACGTGCCGGACACGAGCAGCAGGACCAACATCCAGACCCGCTTCATGGTCACCTCCGTATGACGCGTTGCCCACGTACAACGCTCGGATGCACTTGTCATTGAGGGCGCCCTACCCCCTTGAGGCACCTGAGAGACGGCAGAGCACCCACCCGGCCGATACTCCGGCGGCCCAACCGAGTCTATGTCGTGGCTTTACAGATCAGTAAAGATCTTAGTTGACTGAAATGGTCATTTCCAGAGGCGCGCTGCTCCTGTTGACGATTTGCCGCTTCCCTGCTACACCTCATCTCGACAATGAAAAGAAACATCCTCGCAATCGTGGTTCTCCTGGTCGTCGGATGGGCGCTTTACTCTCTCCTGAAAGACACCGGCTCCGCATCCGGTGCGCAGGCCGCTCCGCCCAACACGACTCTCCAAAAACCGGCGTCGGCACGAGTCTTCCTGACAGCCAAAGACACGCCGGATCGCCTGACCGACGTCGGCACGGTGACTTTCGCATCGCTCCCCCAGCCCGACGAGAATTTCCCCACCATCTTCATCGACCCGACCAAGACCTTCCAGGCCATCGTCGGCATCGGCGGAGCTTTCACGGATGCCGCCGCCGAGACGTTCTACAAGTTACCCGAGAACAAGCGCGAGGAGCTCTTGAGAGCTTACTTCGACCCCCACAAGGGGATCGGCTATGCCCTGGGCCGTACGAACATCAACAGCTGCGATTTCTCCAGCGAGAGCTATTCCTATGCGAAACCGGGGGACACCGCCCTTTCGAGCTTTTCCATCGCTCACGACCTGAAGTACAAGGTCCCCTTCATCAAGGCCGCCCTTCGGCTGGCTCCGGATCTCAAGCTCTTTGCTTCGCCCTGGAGTCCACCGGCCTGGATGAAGACCAACAACGACATGTTGCATGGAGGCAGACTCAAGCCGGAATACTTCGAGACATGGGCGCACTACTACGTCCGATTCATCCAGGAATATGCGAAGCAGGGCGTAACGGTCTGGGGCCTCACCGTTCAGAACGAACCGATGGCGGTACAGACCTGGGAGTCCTGCATTTATACGGCAGAAGAGGAACGCGACTTCGTCAAGAATCACCTGGGACCCGAGCTTCACCGCTCCGGTCTCGACGGGGTCAAGCTGATGATCTGGGACCACAACCGGGGCCTGATGTATCAACGTGCGCAGACCGTACTGGAGGATCCCGATGCCGCCAGGTATGTCTGGGGGACAGCCTTCCACTGGTACGTCGGCGACCACTTCGACAATGTCCGCCTGGTCCATGACGCCTTTCCGGACAAGCATCTGCTCTTTTCCGAGGGCTGTAACGGCGGATTCGACTGGAAGGCGATCGATCAGTGGAAGTGGGGAGAGAACTACGGCCGATCCATGGTGCAGGATCTGAATAACGGCGCCTCGGGCTGGACGGACTGGAACCTGCTGCTTGATGAAAGAGGGGGTCCCAACCACGTCGGCAACTATTGCTTCGCGCCGATTCACGCCGACACGCGGGACGGCACGCTGCACTACATGAACTCCTACTACTACATCGGTCACTTTTCGAAGTTCGCCCGCCCCGGTGCCAGACGCGTCGCCTGCACCTCATCATCGGACGATCTCCAGGCGACCGCTTTCCTGAATCCCGACGGGCACGTAGCCGTCGTCGTGCTGAATCTCCATGACGAGCCGATCGACTTTCAGGTCTGGGTCAGCGGAAGTGCAGCCAGATCGGCGTTGCCTCCCCATTCGATCGCAACACTGGTCTTCTAGCCGGTACTTACGCATCGGATGCGGCAGGCTGTTGACACCGCCAGCGTAAACGCTCAGAATATTGCCAATTCGAGTAAACTGCAGGCTGCATTCTCCGGCGATCCGAGTCGAACGGTTCTGTTCCGATTTCGAGCGGGCCCCGGGGAATGCCGGTTTCACGCATGGGCATCCTGATGGCTCACCGTCGACGGGCACTTCGGACGATGGCGTCGATCGCCGCAATCCTCCTGCAAGTACACCTGTTCCTGGTGTTGCAGCTTCATCATCATGGCCTGAACGTCTGCCGAGTCCTCGAGTTCTCCTCGATCTCCGACGGCGGGTTTCACGCCCGGCCTCCGGAAGCCCCGCTGCTCCCCTGTCCGGCCTGTCACGTCGCCGAGCACAGTCTCGTCCAACACGCCGAGCCGGGCGACTTGATTCGCTTCCTCCCGCAGGCGGGCGATGTTCTAGACCCGGCGACTCTTCTCTATGCTTGTCTCCGCGAGCACGCCGTCTGCGGTCGTGACCCGCCTCGCTCCTGAAGACCTTCGAGCTTTCCCTTCCACGCAGGAAACTCTTCTTCAGGAGATCGATACATGTGTCCATTCTTTGATGATCGGCGCCAGGTGACGCCTGGCCTCCACCGATTTTGCTTCCGCAATTTGAGGACAGCGCTCGCCCAAAAGGCTTGTTGGTGCCTCCTTCTTTCGGGCTGCTTCGCCGTTCCCGTATTCGGGCAATCCCTGGGTAGTTCGGGGACGCTTCGGGGAGTCGTGCTCGACCCATCCGGAGCCGTGTTCAGCGGGGCTGAAGTCCAGCTCCAGAACTCGGTCTCGGGTTTTCAACGGACGACGACGACGGATGACTCGGGCCGATTCGAGTTCTCCAACGTCCCGTTCAATCCCTACCGATTGAGCATTTCTTCGGAGGGTTTCCAATCCGTCCAGCGGGAGGTTACGATCCGCACCTCCGTTCCGATCGATTTGCACGTCACCCTCCAGATCGAGACGGCTTCGAATGAAGTCACGGTCCAGGCGGTCGGAAGCGGTCTGGTCGAGTCGACACCTGTTGCTCATACGGATCTCGACAGCAGTCTGATCGACAAGATGCCCATCGGGAATGCCTCGATCGGCATGAGCGAAGCCGTGACCAACGCCACGCCCGGTGTGGCAGCGGACGCCAACGGTTTCTTTCATCCCCTGGGGGATCACGCTGAGGCGGCCGTTTCTCTGGACAATCAACCCATCAACGACCAAAACAGCAAGCTCTTCTCAAACCAGCTGTCCCTGGACGCCATTCAATCGATGGAGGTGATCTCGGGTGTTCCGCCGGCCGAATACGGAGACAAGACCAGCCTGGTCATCGATGCGGTGACCAAGTCGGGTCTGGGAGAGACGTCCCCCCATGGCAGCTTCTCTGCACAGTACGGGACATTCGATACTTCGAGCGTTGACTTCAGCCTGGGGGCGGGAGGTGCAAAATGGGGTAACTTCCTGACGGTCAACGGCACCAACTCTCATCGATTCCTGGATTCACCCGAGTTCGAGCCGTTGCATGACAGGGGAAACGGACAAGGGATCTTCGATCGAATCGATTTCCAGCCAAACACGACGGACAGCTTCCACCTCAATCTCTCCGTTGGGCGGTCCTGGTTTCAAATCCCCAATACCTATCCGCAGTCCGCAGCGGGTCAGGACCAGCGCCAACAGATTCGAACCATGAATATCGCACCGGGTTGGACCCATCTCTTCAATTCGACAACCCTGCTGACCTCGAATCTCTTCGTCCGGCTCGACCACGTTCAGTTCTTCCCAAGTCCGAATCCCTTTTCGGATGTTCCCGCCACGGTCTCTCAAGACCGACGCCTTGCCGCCCTCGGCGCGCGCACCGACCTCTCCTACTCGAAGGGAATCCACGATGCGCGGTTTGGAGTCCAGCTTCAGCACCACCTGCTCACCGAGAACTTCGACCTCGGCTTGACGGATCCTTCGTTCAATCCGGTCTGTCTCGATGCCCAAGGCAATCCGGTCACCGACGCGTCGCCGACGGAGCCCGGTCAGTGCGCAGGGGCGGGTTTCAAGCCCAATCCGGATCTCCTGCCGGGCCTCGTGCCCTACGACCTGACTCGAGGCGGCAGTCGCTTTCATTTTCACCGAACCGGGGACATCAAAGAGCTTTCCTTCTACGGTCAGGACGCCATGAAGATCCGCGATCTGACTCTGAATCTGGGTCTCCGCGCCGACTTCTACCGAGGTCTCAGCCGCGCCAATCAACTGGAGCCGCGAATCGGCGTTTCCTACCTGGTGGCGCCCACCATGACCGTGCTCCGTCTGTCGTACGGGCGCTTCCTGGAGACTCCCTACAACGAGAACCTGCTCCTCTCGAGCGCAACCGGGGCAGGCGGACTGGCCGGCAATGTCCTGGGGGCGCTGGAATCCGTCCCGCTTCAGGCGGGCCGACGAAACCAGTTCAACGCCGGGTTTCAGCAGGGTCTCGGCCGCCTCGTCGTCGTCACCGCCGACTATTTCTGGAAGTACACTCGAAACGCCTATGACTTCGACGTCCTCTTCGACACGCCGCTCACCTTTCCGATCGAGTGGCGGAAATCCAAGATCGATGGACTCGGTGTCCGCGTCAACCTGACCGATCTCCATGGATTCAGCGCCTATTCGGTCATGGGGCACACGCGTTCGAGGTTCTTCGGCCCTGAGAATGGAGGCCTGATCTTCAATTCGCCGCTCGATACAGGCGTGTTTCGAATTGATCATGATCAGGCCTTCCAGCAGTCGACTCACTTCCAGTACCAATTGCCCAAACACGGCCCCTGGGTTGCCTTGACTTGGCGATACGACAGCGGCCAGGTTGCGGGTGCCGTGCCGGATCTGCAATCGGCTCTGGCCCTGACTGGGGATCAGCAGGCCGCTATCGGGTTCCACTGTGGTTCGACGTATGCCACCCGCTCGGACCCCATCACGACCTGCGATTTGCCCTATCCGGAGTGGGGGGCGACGCGTTTGGTAATCCCCGCACCGGGAACGGAGAACGACGACACCAACCCTCCCCGGATCGCTCCGAGGCATCTGTTCGACTTGGGCCTGGGCTTCGACAATATCCTGAGAACCGATCGCTATCAGCTGAACTTCCGGCTGACGGTGCTGAACCTGACGGACAAGGTCGCCTTGTACAACTTTCTATCCACGTTCAGCGGCACGCATTTCGTCGCGCCGAGAACGGTCCAGGCGCAGTTGAGACTGGTGTTCTGATACCTCCGTTTTGCGGCGCCGGCCGGGTTCCCGTGCCAACGCCCGGCCCTGATGGCCCAACTCGAATGGCAGAATGTGCTGTCATGGATCCTCGAAGGGTTCTTTCCGGCCCCAGGTTGCGTTATAACCGCGATTTCGCGTGACCCTCATCACCTCTATCGCTCCCGGTCGATGTCAGACTATGTCACTGAGTACCCAGGCTATCCGCACCGGTACGAGAGGCTGGCAGTGATTGCTTGTCTGCCGGTCGACTCGCGGAAGGAGACGAGGAAATGATGAGCGAGACTTTCTATGCGGTGGACGGTCGAGGCAGGATCGCCCGTATGGAGCCAAAGGACCTGTTTGCCGCGTCGGACGAATTGAGGTCCCTCCTGGAACACAATCCCGGTCTCATCGCAGGAGACCCCGGGGCATCCGAAGAATCCGGCTGGCTCCTGATGAGAGAGCGCCTCGAAATCGAAGATCCCGAATTCGGTGATCCACCTTGGGTCGCCGACCTGGTCTTCGCCGACCGAGACCGCACGCCGATCTTCGTCCAATGCGTCCCCTCCCTGGAAGAGAGAACGCGACGCGAGATTATCGGTGAGGTCATGGAACACGTGGCCAGCATCCAGTCCTGCTATGGAAGTGCGACCACGCCCGAGGCCTGGGGCGTCGACAGCCCGGAACTGCAGAAACGGATGACCGGTCTGTCCAATCGCCCAGGCGAAAGTCCGGAATCCCTTGTCCGCGGCGTCGCCGAGCGATTGGCGGAGGGGCATCTCCGCCTGGCCTATGTCACGGGCCGGTGTCCCCAGGAATTCAAGCGGGTCGTCGAGTTCTTGAACAAGCAGATGGAGCACCTGCAGGTTCTGGTGGTCGAGGTCCAGGAGTTCCGAGCCAACGGCTTTCGCCTTCTGATTCCAACGTCCTTCAGTTCCTCCGGCCCCGCCAAACCTGTTCGCGAGCAGCCGGACGCCGCTCCGCCGCCCGCTCCCTCCGTTCTGAGCGAGGAGATCGAGGATTTTCTCGATCCGGCCCCGCCCGAGGCATCCCTCGAACCGGAGAGCTTCGATATTCCCGAGGAGGAATTCGAAGTCGGAGCATCGGGTGTCAAATCGCCGTGGGACGAGGAAACGTTCTTCGATGCGATCGAAGGTCAGCTGGCGCGAGCGCAGGTCCAAGCCGTTCGGACCTTCCATCAGTCGGTCCAGAAGCTGAACCTTGACGTGACGTGGGGAGGCGATCTGGAAGTTGGTTCCCTCGACGTTGCGCTCGGCTCCGTCACGTCTGATCCGATCATGAGCCTGCACACGGACGGCGTGCTGACGCTCGATTTCGGAAACCTGACCGGCGACCCTCGGCTGGAGGTGATCCAGCAGCGGATGCGATCCATTATCGATGACCGCCTTGGGGTGGTGTTTCATCTGGATGATCTATTTCCCACGATGGTACCGGCCGACTGGTGTCCCAAGGTTACCGGACTCCTGAGAGTGCTGGACGATCTCGAGAAGGTCACGGAGGAGGAGTAGGACAACCGGGGGCGGTTGTCCTACGACCATAACCTCGTCAGCTGGACAAGCGGGGACGTCCTGCTCATTGCCCTTCCATCTTCTCGAGTTCACTGATCGCGCGGGCTCTGTGCACCAGGTCGATGAACTCCCCTCGATAGCCCTGGCTGTCCTCTCCCCTGCTGTTCTGCGCGATCCGAAGAACGTCATCCCAGGTGAGGTTCCCCTTGAATTTCGAATCGCGAAGGAGCATCCCGAAGCCGGCAACACCGGCGGCGAATCGGAAGTCCTTGGAGGCGCGCTCGAAGTCCGTCGTCGACTTCCGAAGCGGGATCTCCATGATTTGGCTCGTATCCTCCTTCGGTTCCTTGTAGCGCAGCTTCAAGGTCAACAGTTCGCCGTTCGCTGAACCCGCAGCGGACCGAGGCTGAGCCTGGTACTTGAGAGGATCCACGCGGGGCGGCAAATCCGCTTCCGTTCCCGGAGGCACGAGTTCGTAGAGAACGGTCACCGTGTGTCCGGCGCCGATCTCACCGGCATCCTTGGTATCGTCGTTGAAATCCTGATCCCGAAGCAGCCGGTTCTCGTAGCCGATCAACCGGTAGGCCGCGATCTCGCGGGGATTGAACTCGACCTGGATCTTTACGTCTTTGGCGATCGTGACGAGGGTTCCGCCGATCTGTTCGACCAGGACCTTGCGTGCCTCCTGCAACGTATCGATGTAGGCGTAGTTGCCGTCGCCGCGGTCGGCCAGCTTCTCGAGCGTCGAATCCTTGTAGTTGCCCATTCCGAAACCCAGGACGGTGAGAAAGACCCCGGATTTGGCGTTCGTTTCGATGATTCGGGTCAAGTCTCCCTGATTCGTCACACCGACATTGAAGTCGCCGTCCGTAGCCAGGATCACCCGGTTGATACCGTCGGGGATCAGATTCTGGCGTGCGGTCCTGTAGGCGAGTTCAATTCCCGCACCGCCGTTCGTCGATCCGCCGGCCTGCAGGGCATCCAGGGCGTCCAGGATCTTCTGTTTCTGGGAGCAGGGGGTCGAAGGCAGTACCAGTCCCGAGGCCCCCGCGTAGACCACCATGGCGATCCGATCGTCTTCGTTGAGCTTCTCGACCATCAGGCGCAGGGCGCGCTGGAGAAGTGGGAGCTTGTTGGGCGGCATCATGGAGCCCGAGACGTCGATCAGGAAGACGAAATTGCCCGGTTTGCGGTGAGATAAATCGATCTCTCGTCCTTTGAGCCCCACGCGCAGCAGCAAGTGGCTCGGATTCCAGGGGGCCGTGGCGGCTTCCATGTGAGCGGCGAAGGGCCGTCCGTCGGTCGGACCGGCGTAGTCGTAGTGGAAGTAATTGACCAACTCCTCGATGCGGACGGCACCCTTGGGTGGCATCTGCCGCTGCATCAGGAAACGTCGCACGTTGGAGTAGGAGGCCGTATCGACATCGATCGAGAAGGTGGACAAGGGCCGGTCGGCCACCCGGATGAACTCGTTTTCATCGATACGGTCGTACGCTTCCGTATTGAATTCGCTGGGGGGATAGATCTCCGCCGGGCGATCGACCATCGCCGTAGACATGAAAGAACCGACAGCCACGCCGGTGCCCGATACGGAACCGGAGCCTGCCCGCGATTTCGCTGCGCTCAGACTCATCTGTTGTCGACCGTTCACCGCCGTCATCGGAGCCCTAAACTGGCCAATCTTCGAGGCCGCAGCAGCGTCCGCCGGCAGCGTCTCAGCCATGATTGAGGGCGGCGGCGCGGCTACGGTGACGGATTCGGTTGTTTCACCCAATTGAAGAACAGGATGGAAGTCGACGCTCTCGCCTTTTTTGAGATCGATCTCCGGGTTGCGGTAGCTCTTGAATCCCGGTGTTGCAGCAAGCAGACTGTATTTCCCGGGGGCGTCGACATCGTTGAACTCGAATCGACCCGAGGCGTCGCTCAAGGTGTGCTTGACCGTTGCGGACTCGAGATTCTCGAGGGCCACATCCACATCTGGAACCGGGTGGCCGCGCGTGTCGCTCAGAGTTCCCCAGATCTCTCCAGCCGACCTGCTCGGCTCCTCGGAGACGGACGCCTTCTGCAAATCTCCGGGCGGTGCTGCATCCGCCGCCGCAGATGCCGGTAAAGGCACCTCCTTCGAAGCGTTTGGAGGCGGCGTCTCCGCGGCGACACGCAGCGGGACGGTGTCCGCCGGTCTTGTTGCCCTGGACGCGTTCTCCCCGGATTCACCTGCTTTCTCTCCCTGGTCGGGGGCTACGGGCGGAGCCGGCTGTTCCGCTTCCGATTGGACGGTCGTACCTGCGGTCGGTTTTGCTGCCGGCTCAATTGCACTCGTCGCCTGCGCCGGAGCCGGACCTGTGACAGTCTCGGTCGGCGCTGGTCTCAGATCGATATTGCCTTCCTCGGCCGGGATGTTGTGATAAACGATGCCCACCGCTACGGCGAGGACGAGAGCTGCCGCGATCTTGTAGACGGTGGGAGGGTACCGGCGTTGCCTCTTCGGCACCGGGATGATGCCGGCGCGCTGGTCGTCTCGTAGCGCCGGCGCAGGCTCGCCGCGGAATTCCTCTTCCAGCAGGCCGACCGTCTCGCGGATCGCTTCGACTTCTGCCTGCAGTTCCTCCGACTCCTCGAGGAGCCGTTCGATCTCAGCCGCCTCGTCCGGTTCCAGTTCACCGAGGACAAAGGCGGTCAGCTTCGTTTCGTCGATCTTTCTATTCATTTCACCCTCCTGAATTGGCTCTGCGGGCGATCCTCTTCGAGTCGGGTGCGCAGTTTCTTGATCGCCGTATGCAGGATGAAGCCAACGTTGGAGACGGAGAGTCCCGTAATCTCACTGATTTCCTTATAGCGGAGCCCGCTCTGGAATTTCAGGCGAAGCACCTCACGCTGGTTTTCCGACAGATTCGTCATCAGCCGGCCGATCTTCGAGAGGGCCTCTTTACGTTCCAGGACGTCTCCGGGCGAGGGCGACCTATCCCTCAATTGTGCATCGTTCGCGACGACCGCCATTCGAACCTCCTTTCTCCGCAAATCCAGCGCCAGGTTCCGGCACACCTTGAAGAGCCAGGGGGCGACGTGGTGCCGAACTGCGTCCGGATTCTGTTCACACAGCCTGAGGAACGTCTCCTGGACGACATCGCGGGCCCGGTCGATGTTTCCCAGAAGACTGACGGCGTACCGCATCAGGGGTGACTCGAATTCCCCGAGCGCCTTGCGGATCCAGCTCGAATCGTTCAACGTCGCTTCCCCCGTTCGGTTTCCGTCATGTTTCTCACCCTGTTAACGCAGAGGTGGAGGTTTTCTTAGGCTACGCTACAATGGCCGCATGGACGAGCGCTACTCGCGCCAGGTGCTCTTCTCCGGCATCGGGCCCGAAGGACAGGCTGCGTTGCGCAGGGCCCGGGTGGTCGTCGTGGGCTGCGGCGCCCTGGGTTCGGTCGGAAGCGAGATGCTGGTGCGGGCGGGCCTGGGCAGCCTGAGAATCGTGGACCGCGACTTCCTGGAACTGAGCAATCTCCAACGTCAGAGCCTGTTCACCGAAGCCGACGTCGAGAGCGGGATCCCGAAGGCGATTGCCGCCGAACACGCTTTGAAGAAGATCAATTCGGAAGTCGAGATCCGAGGTCTGGTCGAAGACCTGGATTTTCGTAATATCGAGGAACTACTCGGCGGGGCGGACCTGGTGCTGGACGGTGCGGACAACTTCGAGGTCCGCTATCTGGTCAACGATTTTTGCGTCAAGCATGGCATGCCCTGGGTCTACGGAGCGGCTGTGGGCAGCTATGGTCTCGCCATGGCGGTCGTGCCCGGCGAGACTTCCTGCCTGCGCTGCCTGTTCCCCGACCCGCCCAGCCCCGGTTCCAGCGAAACCTGCGACACTGCAGGCATTCTTGCGCCGATCATCCATGTCATCTCCGCCTTTCAGGTCGCTCAGACGATGCGCATCCTCACGGGTCAGCAACCGTCCGACGGATTGTTGACCGTGGATGTCTGGCGGGACGACTGGCGGCGGGTCTCCGTGCGAGGACCGGCGGAGGCTTGCCCCAGCTGCGGAGAGAACCGCTTCGATTTCCTGGACGGCCGGGGAAGCGCATCCACGACCAGTCTATGCGGCCGCAACGCCGTTCAGATCAAGTCCGCCAAGAGTGAAGACATCGATTTGACCCAGTTGGCCCGTCGCCTCGAGGGAACGGTGCCGGTTCACTTGAGCCCGTATCTTTTGCAGATCCGGCCGGGCCCGTTCGAGATCGCGCTGTTCCCCGATGGGCGGGCAATCGTCAAGGGGACCGGCGACCCCTCCGAAGCGCGCGCTCTGTACGCGCGCTACGTCGGCAACTGAGAGGACGAATCCACCGTTGATCAGGAGTCTCTCCGCCGTTCCGCGCACCCCCGGCAGGAGCCGTACAGGGCCGTATCTTCTGATAATATCGGGAGCCAGATCGATCATGACGAGAACAACTCTGAACACCCTGTTCCTTGTCGTTTCACTGATCCTGGCCGCTTCGGTATCGGTTTGGGCGAAAGAAGATACCCCAGACCCCGCTCGGCAAGTCATCGATAAGGCCATTGAGGCCATGGGAGGCGATGCCTACCGCAATGTCCGAAGCGCCAACAGCCAGGGGCGTCTCTTCACCTTCTCCAAGAAGGGAAAGGGATTCGCCATGTACCAGGACTGGACGGTGTATCAGCCGATCAAGTCGCGCTTCCAGATCGGCGAGGGAAAACGGCAGCACGTGGAGATCTTCAATAGTGAACTCAACAAGGGGTGGACTCTGGACGGCGAGAACGACATCGCCGAAATACCGGCCGACGCCGTCAAGTCCTTCATGGACGAAGCCAATGTCGATCTCGACGTGCTGCTCCACGCGCGACTCGACGAGGAGGGGATGAGCACGTTCTACTATGGGCCCAATGAGATCTCGGGAGATGGGAACTTCGAGGCGGTCGAGTTCGTCGATCGGACGAACAACTCGGCGGTCGTGTTCTTCGATCGTGACACTCACCTGCCGTCCAAGATCGAGACACACTACACGGACAAAATGGGAGTACGGCACAAACGCGAACAGCAACGATACAACTGGCATGTGATTGAAGGAGTGAATGTCGCACTGACCCAGGAGACGTACGTCGACGACGAGTTGTCATCCCAGCTCTTCATTCAGCAAATCACGTTCAATCCCGATCTGGCCCCCTCCCTGTTCGAGAAACCGGTGCCTGTCAAGAAGAAGTAACTGTTTCCATTTCGACACACTGAGTGTCGTCTGGAGCGCACAGGTGATGAGCCCGGTTCGCCGCTAAGTGATTGCAGGACCAGCACGACGTCTTCTGGTCTGAATCTTGCTGTTCTGTTTAGGGTAAGAATGCAGACGACCATCGCCAAACCCGCCAGTACATCCGGAGTCGGCCTCCATACCGGTTGCCAGGTCTCCATCACACTTCGCCCCGCACCGCCCCGTACCGGGATCGTCTTTCGACGAGTCGATCTTCACGGCTTCGAAATCGAGGCCCGCCGGAAATGGGTCTCCCGTGTCGTGCTGGCGACGACCCTCATGAAGCGTGGCGTGATGCTGTCGACCGTGGAGCACGTCCTCTCGGCGATCTATGGCTGCGGCATCGACAACCTCTACGTCGACATCGACTCTTTGGAGTTACCCATTCTGGACGGTTCCGCGCGCCCGTTCGTGGAGTTGATCGAAGCGGCCGGGATCGCCGAACAATCGGCCGAGAGAACGTTCCTGGTGGTCGAGCGGACGGTCCGCCTCGAAGAGCGCGGCAAGTTCGTGATGATCGAGCCTTCCGACCAACTTTCCATCAGCTATGCCATCGATTTTGACCATCCCGCCATCGGTCGTCAGTCGATCGATCTCGTCCTGACGCGCAAGAGCTATACCCAGGAAATCGCATTTGCGCGCACTTTCGGCTTCTACAGGGAGGTCGAGGACCTGCGCAGGAAGGGGCTGATCCGTGGCGGCAGTCTGGAGAACGCCGTTGTGCTCGACGAATCGGGCGTCATGAACGGCGAACTGAGGGCGCCCGATGAATTCGTCCGGCATAAGGTCCTCGACCTGATCGGCGATGTTTCGCTGTGTGGCTTTCCCCTGCTGGGCCGGATCACGGCATATCGGGCCGGTCACTCGCTGCATACCAATCTGGCGACCAAGATTTCCCGCAGCGAGGGTACGGTCCGGCGAGTCGCCGAGTCGGAACTGCAGTTGGGCGAAGCGGTCAATCTCTGACCGGACAACCGAGCATTATGGGACGGCCTGGGACCTATAGGACCAATAGGACATAGGACTCATGGGCATCCAGGCTCGAGGTCGTGCATGGCCGGAATCCGGTCGCATATGTCCGATAGGTCTCAGGCTGTCCCATAGTTCTCTCTTCAGAACACCCCGGCACTATCTCACTGCCCATCGTTGACTATAATGGGACGATGTTTCAAGGGCGACCGTATCGTCACACGATTCGCTGGGCTACCGGCCTGTTGGTCGCCGGCTGCCTTCTTGCGGCGGGTTTCTCCAGTGACCTTCGTCTCCAGATCGGAACTTCGAAACGGACGGTCGAGGAGCACGATCGCAACGGTCAGCCCTTCTACAGCCTCAGCCAACTGTCACGGGCCCTGGGATTGAGCCTCGAAGCTCAGGGTGGAGTCGCCCGTCTCAGTGGCAGCCGCGGCACGATCGTGTTGACCTCGGACCGTCCGCTGGTGCGGGTTGGCGACGAATACGTGCTGCTGTCCCACCCCGTCTGGCGCAGGGGTTCAAACGGCTGGTACGTGCCTGCGGACTTTCTGGACAAGGTTCTCCCCTCATTGCTCGACCGTCGGCTGGTTCGTACCGGCGACAGATCCTATCAAATCGAGGCGATCGATCAGAATCGGGTCACCGTACAGACCTTCGATTATCCGGACCATATTTCCGTCGTCTTTCAGGGCAGTCGTCCCATGGATGCGCAGGTTCGGGAGTTCCATGACTACCTCAGCATCTCGTTCGGAGATTCTCTCGTAAGGCCCGGCCCCATGGGCCCGTCTCCCGATCGGAGTCTGGTCCAATCGATCGATTTCGCATCTCAGGAAGCCTTGGGCGCTTTCCGGATTCGAAAAGGGCGCAGTTTCGGACGCTACCTGGAGCATCGTCTGGATGATCCCCCCCGGGTTGTGCTCGACATCTACGGGACATCGCCCGCGGTTGCGTCAGCGGCAGGACCTTCTTCGAGCGGACCTTTGGACCGCCCTGCGGCCACGCCAACGACGGACCACGCGGCCCCCACCGTGAATCCACCCAGCGCGGACCTCCAGACAGCCGAAGGCGGCGTGGTCATCGACCCCGGGCATGGGGGAGTCGACTACGGGGTCAACGTCAATCCCGATGTCGTGGAAAAGGTGCTGACTCTGGAACTGTCACAACTCATCGGACAGAAGTTGCAGCTTGCAGGCGAACGGCTCCACCTGACCCGCGGCCGCGATGTCGACCTTGATCTGGAGCGGCGAAGTGCTGTGGCCAACTTCTACCACGCCGCAGCGTTCATTGCGATTCATGCAGGGGGAGCCCCCACCGATGCCATGCGGGGTCCTGTCGTCTATGTCTACGAACCCCCCTCGGAGATCGAAACCGATGTCCGCCACTCCTCCGGGAAGAAGGCTCCGAAAGACACTCCTGCGCTGGTGCCCTGGCGATTGGCGCAACTTCCATATCTGGATGACAGCCGGCGCCTCGCCGGCATATTGCAGCGCCATCTCAACACCCTGTTCGAGACGACAAACTCGGTCTGTGCGGCACCCGTGGCCGTCCTGGGGCCGGTTCAGGCGCCCGCGGTCGTCATCGAAGTGGGCTTCCTGACAAATGAAAAGGATGTCGAATTGCTCGCCAAACCTGAGTTTCGGGAGCAGGTGTCCGATTCGATCGCGCGAAGCCTTGCAGAATTCCTGAGGTCGCGATGAAGAAAGACTACAAGTGGGCGGCGGTGGCCATCCTGTTGGTCGTCGTGGCGGCTTACATGGCTTACAGCCTGTTCCTGTCGGAGCGGCTTCGCCATCGAGACGTCGAGCAGGCGGCCTCCCAACAGCAGGCTCCGGAGATTCCCGTCATCGACAAGGAAGGCGCAGCACAGATTCCGATCAAGCTCTTCCTCTATCACTCCGGTGAACCGATCGGTAGTGAGCAGTTCCTCGAAGAGCAGGAGCGCGACGTCTACAAGGTCGATGACCCCGTCTTGATGGCACGGCAGATTCTGCAGGAGCTGTTCAAAGACCCCAGGCCTCCCGAGGACGTCACGAACCCGGATGAAGAGCCGCCGAAGCCCTGGGTTTTCACATCGGTCCGACTACGACACGTCTATATCCTGGACGATGGGACGGCAGTGATCGATCTGGGGTTCGAACAGGGCCAGCCTTTTCCGAGGGGGATCGTCACCGAGATGGCCCTCATCGAATCCGTGACCAGATCGCTGCGCGCCAACCTGCCGCAGATCCAACAGGTTCGGTTTCTGGTCGAGGGCCGTGAGAGCGATACCCTCATGGGGCACATTTCGCTGGCGCGGTCCTTCATGTAGAATACGCCGAATGTTGACACGATCGGATGGTCGCCGTCCCGACCAGCTTCGACCACTGGTCATCTCCCCCGACTACAGCATCTATGCCGAAGGGTCGGCTTTGATCGAGTGCGGCTCGACGCGAGTCGTCTGCACGGCCAGCGTCGAAGATCGCGTTCCCCCTTTTCGGCGGGGCACGGGGAGCGGGTGGGTGACCTCCGAATACGGCATGCTCCCTCGGTCGACCTCGAGTCGGATGACGCGAGAGTCGTCCAAAGGGCGCCCCTCGGGCCGCACTCAAGAAATCCAGCGCATCATCGGACGTGCCTTGCGTTCGGTCGTCGATCTGGACGTACTCGGGGAGCGAACGATCTGGGTCGATTGCGACGTGCTTCAGGCCGACGGCGGGACACGGACCGCATCCATCACTGGGGCGTTCGTAGCGCTGGCGCTGGCGACGCAGAAGATGCGGACCGAAGGCCTCATCGGCCGCTCGCCTCTGCTCGACTATCTGGCTGCGATCAGCGTGGGTGTCGTCGGCGACGTGGTGATGCTCGACCTCGCCTACGGCGAAGACTCGACTGCAGAAGTGGACATGAATGTCGTGATGACAGGTTCCGGATCGTTCGTCGAGGTGCAGGGAACGGCGGAGGGGATGCCGTTCGATCGTTCGCGACTCGATGCAATGCTCGACCTGGCCGGACAGGGCATCAACGCGCTGGTGAAGGCTCAACGCGATGTCCTGGGTTGCCGCTTCGGCGATCCGTCGGCCATACTTCAGGAAGGCTCGGTTGCGATTTCTTCTGGCGACCCTGAATAAAGGTAAACTGCGAGAGCTCCAGGCGGTTCTGGCGGACCTTGGAATCGAGTTGGTCTCCCTCGACGACTTTCCCGACGTGCCCGAGGCCGTCGAGGACGGAGAGACCTTCGCGGAGAACGCCCGCAAGAAGGCGATCCACTACCGGCGTTTCACATCGCTGCCTACGATCGCCGACGATTCGGGTCTCGTGGTCGACGCACTCGGCGGTCGACCTGGCGTTTACTCGGCACGTGTGGCTCCCGACGATCCTTCTCGGATCCGCACCGTCTTGGACGCCCTCGAGCAGGTCGGCTCCGGGGCTTCTCGCCGCGGTCGTTTCGTCTGCGCTCTCTGCGCGATCCTTGATGAAGATCACCCTGTCGAGGTCGAGGGAAGCGTGGAGGGAACGATCACGAGGGAGCCGCGGGGCAACCGGGGATTCGGCTACGATCCGATCTTCTTCTATGAACCGTTCGGCAGAACCTTTGCCGAGCTCACGGCCGCGGAGAAGAATACTGTCTCCCACCGGGCTGTCGCGCTCCGGAAGTTGAAGGCGCGGCTCCGTGAAAAGCTGGAGAAACCCTGACGCACTGATCCGTGCAGATCCGAACCCGAACGGAGTGAGGGACCCCCTGCACAGCCGCCGACTCCCTGACGTTCACGCACTCAAACGTCCGCGTCGACCGTGGGCACGGACAGCTGACGGGCCAGCACGTCCGGATCAGCGGTGGGCTCCCGGCAGGTGTAGGACTCGCACACATAGGCCGTTGCCCACCCCGGCACCGGAGCGCGCCCTTGAAGAAGTGGCAATACAGGCTCTCTCACGGCGTCCCCGGCGGTAGCCAGAACCTGAACGGCCCGGGGCAGAAAATGCCGTCGAAGAACCCGAACCAACGGCTCTCTTTCCGACGGCTCACCGATGATTACGACTTCCTGCACGGGCCCGACCTGGAAGTCCGCTGCGCACAGCCAGTTGCTGAAGGCATCCGGATAGTGAGTCAAAGCGGTTCCCATGCGCTCGAGCATCCGGCCGGCGATCTCTCGGAACTGCCTCTCCCCGACCAGTTCGGACAGCACGAGCAGATTGTGGAGGGTCGTCGAATTTCCGCTCGGGAGAGCATTGTCGAAGTGCTCCCTCGGCCGAATCAGGAGTCTCTCGTGATCCGAAGATGTGAAGAAGAAATCCGCTCCCGACTCGTTCCAGAACCGGTCGATCTGTGTCCGCGTCAGCGACAGCGCCTGCTCGAGCCAGGTGCGGTCGCCCGTGATCTCGAAGAGTTTCAGCAGACCGGCGGCGACGTTGGCATAGTCGTCCAAATAGCCGTTCACCCGTGCGGTTCCCGCGCGCCACGTTCGATACAGCCTCCCTCCTTCGAGCATCTGTTCGCAGAGAAATCGCGCAGCAGCAAGAGCCATTTCCAGATAGCGCGGCTCGCCCAACACGAAGGCAGCCTCGGCGAACGAACGGAGCATGAGCCCATTCCAGGACGCCAGGACCTTATCGTCGAGCGCCGGCCGAACGCGGTTCTCGCGTTCCGCCAAAAGGCGCTGTCGGCATCGATCGAGGATTCGAGACAGTTCTTCGATCGTCATGCCTCGTTCCCCGGCCATGGCCTCGCGCTCTCGACGCTGATGCAGGATATTGGCTCCCTCCCAGTTTCCGGTCGGCTCGACGCCGTAGAATTCTGAGACGAGCCCCGCCTGTTCAGACCCCAGGATGCCCTCGATCTCGGCAGCGGACCACACATAGAAACGCCCTTCCTGGCCCTCGCTGTCCGCATCCTCCGCTGTGTAGAATCCCCCCGCTGGATCGGTCATCCTGCGGATCACGTAGGACAGAGTTTCCCGCACGATCCGGCGATAGCGGGGCCGGCCCGTGACCTGAAAGGCGGCCAGGTAAACGCGGCTCAGCAGCGCATTGTCGTAGAGCATCTTCTCGAAGTGAGGCACGAACCATCGTTCATCCGTGGAATACCGGTGAAAACCTCCGCCAAGATGGTCGTAGATCCCACCCCGGGCCATGCTATCCAGAGTCAGAGTCACGGCATCGAGCAGACGCCGATCCCGACTTCGGTCGTAGGTCCGCAGCAAAAGCTCCAGCGACATGGCGGCAGGAAACTTGGGGGCAGTGCCGAATCCTCCGTACCGGTGGTCCAGGCGCTCAACCAGCTTGTTCGCTGCGGTTACCAGGGCCGTCTCGTCGAGAGCCGTCCCCCCTCCGGCCTTGAGATAGGACATCTGTTCAAGAGCCGCCGCAATCTTGGGGCGATCGACGTCGATCGTATCGCGTCGGTTCCGATAGAAATCGGAGACGCTCTGCAGGACTCTGGGGAAACCGGGGCGTCCCGGTGCGTCGCGTGGCGGGAAGTAGGTGCCTCCATAGAAGGGCACGAGCCTCGGAGTCAGAAAGACAGTCAGAGGCCATCCACCGTGGCCTGAGCTGGCCTGCACGTAGGTCATGTAGATCGAATCCAGATCGGGGCGCTCTTCTCGATCCACTTTGATGTTGATGAACCGCTCGTTCATCTGGCGCGCAATTGCCTCGTTTTCGAACGACTCCCGCTCCATGACATGGCACCAATGGCAGCTCGAATAACCGATGCTCAGGAGTATCGGCTTGTCTTCGTCGCGGGCGCGCTGCAACGCCTCCTCACCCCATGGGAACCAGTCGACGGGATTGTGGGCATGTTGACGCAAATAGGGACTCGACTCGTGGATCAGGCGATTCGACCGGGCGGGAGACATTGAGAGGATTGTAGCAAATGAGAGATTTACGAACGGAGATAGACGGTTTACGATTTGGATCCGGATCAAAGCAGTCCAATTTTCCTGAAGCTTCCCGGATGCACGGATCGCCATCGCGTGAGTGGGAGGGAACATGGATTTCGAGAAACTGGGCGCGTTCTACCTGGGCAAAGAGTTCGATCCGCGGGCAGGTAAAGTCCTCGAGGATCGGCTCGTGTTGTATGACGCTCGTGACTTGACGACGCATGCCGTCTGTCTGGGCATGACGGGAAGCGGAAAGACCGGGCTGTGCATCGATCTGCTCGAGGAGGCCGCCATCGACCATGTGCCGGCTTTGATCATTGATCCAAAGGGAGATATTACGAATCTCCTCCTCCAGTTTCCGGAGCTTCGCCCCGAAGATTTCAGGCCCTGGATCAACCCGGAGGATGCCCTCCGAAAGGGTCTGACCCTCGATGCGGAGGCCTCCCGCCAGGCACAACTGTGGAGGGACGGACTGGCCCGCTGGGGGCAGGACGGACAGCGCATCCGCATGCTGCGCGAGAGCGCCGATTTCACGATCTACACGCCCGGCAGCGAGTCAGGCATTCCCGTCTCAGTCCTGCATTCCTTTTCCGCTCCCCCTCGAACGGAGGAGAACACCGCCGAGGCAATGCGGGAACGGATCGAGATCACGGTCACCGCGCTGCTGCAACTGATCGGAGTCGAAGCCGATCCCATCCGCTCACGTGAACATATTCTGCTGGCCAACATCTTCGAGTACTCCTGGAGCCAGGGCCTGGATCTCGATTTCCGGACGCTGATACTGGCCATCCAGACCCCGCCCATGGACAGGCTCGGCGTTTTCGATCTTGACACCTTCTTTCCTCAGAGCGATCGCTTCGAACTGGCGATGCGACTCAATGGCCTGGTTGCGGCCCCCTCTTTTGCCTCCTGGATGCAGGGTGTCCCTCTGGACGTGGGGAGCTTCCTGTCTACACCCGAAGGAAGACCACGGCACTCCGTGTTCTACATCGCGCATCTCAACGATGCCGAGCGACTCTTTTTTGTGACGATGCTCCTGAATCAGCTGATCGCCTGGATGCGCACACAGCCGGGAACGACCAGTCTGCGGGCCCTGTGCTACATGGACGAGATTTTCGGGTTCTTCCCCCCGGTGGCTAACCCGCCCAGCAAGAAGCCCATGCTCACTCTTCTCAAGCAGGCCCGGGCCTTCGGGGTCGGGCTGGTTTTGGCGACGCAGAATCCGGTCGACCTTGACTACAAGGGGTTGAGCAACGCGGGAACCTGGTTCATCGGGCGGCTCCAGACAGAGCGAGACAGGGAGCGCGTTCTGGATGGACTGGTCGGTGCTGCTGCAACCGGTGGACGACCCCTGGAGAGAAGCGCGATCGCCGACCTGATCGCCGGCCTTGGTGAGCGGGTCTTCCTTCTGCACAACGTACATGAGTCGGGGCCGATCGTCTTTCAGACCCGATGGGCCATGAGCTTCCTGAGGGGCCCTCTCACGCGACCCCAGATTTCGGAGTTGATGCACGAACGGAGAGCGGGACAGTCTGAGTCGATCGAGGCTCCATCGTCGCCCGGGCGAGCCCATCGGCTGGAGAACAGAGTCACAGACGAGGTCTTGCCAGCGGATGCGTTGGCCCGGTATGCCGCATCCGTCCCCACAGTCGCCCCGGGCGTAGACCAGGTCTTTCTGCCGCCTGTCATCACGGAGGCAGCGGCGCGGCTGGAGGCTCGGGCAAAGTCGGGTCGTGCAGGGGCGACTGTGGAGGGGACGATCCTCTACCGTCCGGGGCTCTTGGCCTTTGCGAGGGTGGCCTACCTCGACCGGCGCCGCGGTGTCGATTTCGAAGAACGGCGGCATTTCGTTCTACCCGTCTCGGACGAGGATATGATCCTGGACTGGCAGTCTGCCCTTCCTCTCGACGCCGACCTGAAGGCATCCAATCCACCGGAGCCGGGTTCGCGGTTCGATCGACTGCCCGGCCGCTTCAACGAAGAGAGAGAGATCCGAAACGCAATGCGGGATCTCGCCGACCATCTCTATCGGTCCTGTCGCCTCACGTTGCTGCGCAGCACGGCACTCGGAACGTTTTCGCAGCCGGGCGAGGACAGAAGGGATTTCATCCTCCGCCTGACTCAGTCCGCACGGGAAGCGAGGGACCAGGAAATCGACCAGTTGCGTCAAAAGTACGACCGACGTCTCGACCAGATGATGGATCGCCTGCGACGGGCCGAAACGGCTCTGGCCAAGAAAGAAGCCGACGCCCAGGCAAGGAAGCGTGAACTGCTTACTTCCGTGGGCGAATCGGTCCTGGGAATGTTCCTGGGCCGACGCTCCCTGCGTGCGGCCTCGTCGTCTCTCGGAAAGTATCGAATGCAGACTGCCTCGGATCTGGCGCGCAAGGAGGCTGAGGAAAAGGTCGAAGACCTCCAGGGAGACGTGAACGAGCTCAAGCGGGAACTCCAAGAACAGGCCGATGTCACTGCCCGTCGCTGGGAGGAAGCCGCTCAAGCTCTGGAGGAAGTGACCGTTACGCCGAGACGAACTGATGTGAGTGTCGATCGAGTCTCGATCGGGTGGATTCCCTGCTGGGTCTTCCCGATGGAGGCAGCCCCGGGTCACCCAGGCGACCTTGTCGAAGTGCCCGCCATGACGCCCCTTCGCTGAAGCGGAGCAATTCGCAACCGCGCGACGCACGAAAGTTCGATCCAACTGGCCGATGCGATGAATCGCGCCTACAGCGCTTGGAGCGTCCTTCGGGCGGTGTTCGGCTTTGGGCGGCTGCCCAAAGCTCGCGGATGAAACGACGCCGTTGGCGTCTCACTCCCCGGTGATTTTGGAGTTTCTGTCTCTCACCTCCCCTCCGAGGGGGTGGGACGCTGCCTCCTGTCTCCTGTCTCCTGTCTCCTGTCTCCTGTCTCCTGTCTCCTGTCTAAATCGTAATCCTCACATCTCACGATTCCGACAGTTCGATCTCCTTGCGTTTGGCCAGGCGGTAGGCCGCCTCCACCAGGCCAGCGCCTCCGATGAGTGCGACCACCACCCAGACCCGCGCCGGGTGATCCGCAACGACCTGGTACAGCAGAGCGCCCAGGGCTGCCACACAGGCGACGAAACCGAGACCGCAGAGCCAGCGTCGACTGCGCGTCTGCTGCCAGAGGACCCAGTTGGAGGCATTGACGGCGGCGAAAATCAACAGGAACCCTACGCTGCCCAATGTCGAGATCGAGGAGATGTCCGTCAAGTTGGCCAGCAACAGCGACAGGACCGTCGTAATCAGGAGCCCCTCGATGTGACGGTTCCAGACCTTCTTCTCCAGAAAGGCCGGCAGTTCCCCCTCCTTCGCAATCACGAAGCTCAGCCGAGCCGAACCGTAGAGCGTCGCGTTGATGGCTGAGAACGTGGAGAGAAGGGCGGCGACGGCGATCAGTCGGAAACCGAGGGTGCCCAGGACCGGTCGGGCGGCCGCGGCAAGTGCGTAGTCCTCGGCTCGTGCGATCTGGCCCAGACTGAGATTGCCGACCGTAACCATGGAGACGAGCACATAGAGGAGGATCACGAAGATCACTGCACTGAAGTAGGCGCGCGGCAAGACCCGTCTGTAGTCCCGGACATCTTGAGCAGTATTGGCGATGAGTTCGAACCCTTCGTAGGCCACGAAGATGATCATCCCGCCGGCGAGAAGGCGCACGGGTGAAGACCAGGTTTCCGGTCTGAGGCGATCGGTTTCGATTCCGAAGAAGCCGATGCCCGTGAACATGACGAGAAGAGTCACCTTCACGATCACCACCCAGGTTTCAGCCCGTCCGATGATCTCCGCGCTGAGGAGATTGAGCGCCATGGGAATCAGGATCGCCAGACTAATCAACATGTTCTGGCCAAAACCCTGCCAACCGGCGGGCAGAAAAGTGGCACCGTAGCCTCCGAACGCATAGGCGTAGAGCGACACCATGACGATGTAGCTCAACCAGAGAAGAGTGTTGAGGCTACCGGTCAGGTAGTTCCCGCCGAACGCCCGATTCAGGAAGACGACGGTTCCGCCCTGGCTGGGAAACGTCACTGAGAGGCGAGCGTAGGAGTAAGCGGTCAGCAGCGCCACGGCTCCTGCGACCAGGAAAGCGATGGGAGTTCCTCCTCCCGCAAGGGAGACAGCCAGGCCAAGCACGGCGAAGATTCCGCCCCCGACCATGCCACCCACTCCGATGGCCGTCGTCGCGAGAAAACCGATCTGTCCTTCAGCGTCCCCGGTCTGGCCGCTCCACGCGGCTCCGGCTTTCTTCCTTCCGATCAGACTGGATCCCCCTCCTGCCCCCATTTTTCGCAGGGCGAGCCCACACTCCTCACCTGGTCCTGCCTCTGATCCCGAGACCAATGCCGGCTAGAAACCGACACTGGCGCCTCCATCCACGGGAAGGCAGGCTCCGGTGATGTAGTGCGCCGCAGGCGAACAGAGATAGACAACAGCCCAACCCACGTCCTCGGGATTCCCGAACCGACCAAGCATCGTTCGTGCCAGCACCTTCTCTTCGCGGCCGGGATCCCCCTCCATGGACTGGTCGAGCATCCTGCTGTGAATCCATCCCGGAGCGACGGCATTGAATCGGACTCCGCGACGCGAGTATTCGGCCGCCAACGACCGTACCATTCCCAGCACTCCCGTCTTCGCCGTGCTGTATGCGAGCACCAGGGGAAGACCCAGAAAGGAAGCCATCGAGGCAATGAAGACCACGGATCCTCCCCCCAACTCAATCATACCGGGGAGGCAGGCTCGCGTCAGGGAAAACGCACCGGTCAGGTGGACATCGACCACCTGCTGGAGCTCACTTTCCGTGGTCTCCAGAGCCGGTTTCTTCAGATGGATGCCGGCGTTGTTGACGAGGATATCGATGGGACCGAGTTCGCTTCCGATCCGTTCCACAAGGCCGGCCGATGCCTCGAAATCGGTAACATCATGAATGAACCAGGAGGCACGTTCTCCCAGGGATTCGACCGCAGCGCGCAAAACGGATTCACGCCGGCCCGTGACAACGACCCGTGCTCCTGCGGCCCAGAGACACTGAGTCACACCCCAGCCGATCCCTGTTCCCCCACCCGAAACGAGCGCAACCCGACCTTCCAGGCTGAACACCTGTCGAAGCCCTCGCACCTCGCTTGGGGAGACGACTCCCCGTCGATCTAGTCTGGGATCGCTCATGATGCCGACTCTACCTGATTCCTTCACTAAGGGTAGCCGATAGCTACCGCAAATCCTATTCGGGAAGGGACCTCTTGTCGGCGTCGACAGCTCGGGAACGCTGCCTGGAATGTCCCGGCGGGCCTCCGGTTCTGGCGGAGCTCCACTCCGGACCTGATTCCAAACGGAGCCAAGAGAAGGCTTGCTCGCCGGACATTCCAGGCAGGATCCCCGAGTTGTTCTCCCAGGTGAGTTTCATGGCAAGGGATGCGCAGAGACGAATTGGGCGGTCGACCTCCGGCCTTCAGCCCACAGCAGGAGCACTGAAGCGAACAGCAGCTCCCGGCCGGAGGTCTGACCAGTGACTGTGATGCGTTCGTCCTGAGATGTGGACATCTTTCGACTTGGGAGAGTTTGTGAGTCTTCCATGGTAACTTCCCGAAGCGGACGAAATCGCCGAAATGGCTCAGATCACATGGGGACGATTGTCATCGTGCTTGCGACCCAGGAATGATCGCGTAAATGCGACGACTGCAGCAAGCCCGACGATGGACCCAGCTAGCGTCAGCAACAGCATTCCATCGCTCATGATGAGTGTATCTCCTTTCTCGTGTAGTCCAACGTAACTTTATGTTAGCAAGAAATGTGCCACTGTGCGTGATCGCGCCTGTTTTCCGGCCTCATGTCCTGACTTAGCCGAGTCCACGAGCGTCGAATGTTTGCTAACTGACTTTTCAGCCGGGTCAAAAGACTCGGATTCCCTGTGGCGATCTTGCCGCGAAGTGCACAAGTGTCACAACCGTCGGGTTCAACCGAGAGACAAATTCAGAGGGCAGGGACGTTTCTATCTCCGTCACCTTACGGATTCGATACGGACCAACCTCCGAGCCGGTGATTTCCTGTGAGCTTGCTTCCGTCGCTGGGTCATATCACGGGGAGGCCGGGCGAAAAGACGGGGAGGCCGGCGACAAAATCATCTCTCGAGACCGGAGAGAAGATGACGCCGAATGAGGGCGCGACGCACTCCCATGGGACCCACCGCAATGTCGGCTTGAAGCCCTGCGGCCCTTGCGCTGACGACACATTCGGGATTGTCATCGAAGAAGAGAATCCGGTCGCCCGAACACTTCAGATCCCGCAGGACGAATTCGAAGATTTCCCGGTCCGGCTTCGCCGCCCCGATCTCGTGTGAAAGGTAGCAGCGTTCGAAGACTTGGCTCAAGCCATGCTCTTCCCGAAGCCGTGGCCAGGCAAGAGAGTTGTTGTTGCTCAGACAAGCCAAACGGAATCGCGGCCGAAGCTCTTCCAGCAGTTCCAGTGCCCCGGGGAAGAGTCCTCGATCCCAGCCGGCAAAATGGTCCAGGAAGTCCCGGGAAGGGACTGCGAGCCCCAATTCGGCGACGGCTTCCGCGGCGAACTCCTCGGGCATGGACTCACCCGTCTCGAACCGCCTGACCGAGGGAGAGTCCAACCAGAACTTGCGAGCTTGCTCCCGCGTCAACCGGATGCCGGGCAGCGCACGGAGAGACTCGACACCATCCCAGTGGACGAGTACACCTCCGAGATCGAACAAAAGAACCTCTATCGCTGTCGAAGACATCCGGTCACCCAAAATCCATGGTCTCACGCCCTCTCCATCCTGTGCGACGGAGATCGGAGCAGCCATTGCGGAACCGTATCGATACCCGAACTCTTGCAGAAAAGCAAGCGATTCCGCTCCAACGGCGGGCCTTTCGGAAGGAGATCTTGTAGAATCCGATGCAGCGAATCTTGCGGCCCCATTTTCGGGGAGGACCGAGGAGCAGCCTGGAGCCATGAAGCTGCGACGTGGAGACAGCGTCTCCCATTATGAACTGGTTGAGGAGTTGGGTGCGGGCGGCATGGGTGTCGTCTACCTGGCGCGCGATACCCGGCTGGACCGCCGAGTCGCCCTCAAATTTCTTCCTGCCGGCACGGACGTCGGCACGCCTGAGTCGGAACGCTTCATCGAGGAGGCCAAGCTGACCTCCGCCCTTGATCATCCCAACATCTGCACGATTCATGACATCGATTTGACGCCGCAGGGACAGACCTTCATCGTCATGTCCTACTACGAGGGCGAGACACTGAGACAGCGTGTCGAAAAGGGAGCTCTCTCGGTGCGTGAGGCCACCGATCTGACGGTCCAGCTGTGCGAGGGATTGGACAAAGCCCATCGTTCCGGGATCGTTCACCGTGACATCAAACCCGACAATCTCATCCTGACGAGTGACGGAATCCTGAAGATCGTCGACTTCGGGATCGCCAAGCTGCTGGGTGGCCAGGGCCGCACCCAGCCAGGAGCGGTGGTGGGAACACCGGCTTACATGGCTCCTGAGCAAATCAAGGGCGAGGACGTCGACGTTCGCGCCGACATCTGGGCGACCGGCGTGACACTGTTCTACATGCTCTGCGCTCAATTGCCGTTTCGAGGGGACTCTGATCTCGGTCTGATGTACTCGATCGTCCACGAGCCGCCTCTGTCCGTTCGGGATCTGCGTGGAGGAGTCCCGGAGCAGCTGGAAGCGGTCGTTCTCAGAGCTCTGGCCAAAGAGGCGGCCCAACGGTATCCGTCGGTCGGCGAGATGCTTCGGGATCTGAAGGGTGATCAGACGGCAGCCACGATGCCGGCCGTTCGCGAGCCTGTGGCCGAAGCGGCCGCACCGACGCTCTCCTCCCTCGCCGTAATGACCTTCAAAGACCTCAGCCCGGCTCGCGACCAGGCATCTTTATGTGAAGGGCTGTCAGAGGCCATCATCTCGGATCTGGGGAGGCTTCGTGGACTCAGGGTCATCTCGCCCGCTTCAGCCTTTCGCGTCTCCGCCCAAGACGTAACACTGGGGACGATCGGCGCCAGGCTGGACGTGCAGGCGGTTCTCGAGGGGAGCATTCAACGCAGCGGAAATCGCCTGCGCATCCTCATCCGACTGGTCAAGGTCCAGAGCGGGGAGATCCTGTGGACGCACGACTTCCGCGCGGAGCTGGATGACATCTTCGAGATCCAAGACCAGATCTCTCGTCAGGTGGCCGAGGCTCTCGAGATCCAGTTGGGAAGGACGACACCTCCGCCGATTGTGGCGAAGCCCCGAACATCGGAGGTGGCCGCTTATTCAGCTTACCTTCGCGGTCGGTATTTCTGGAATCGACGGAGCGTCGACGCGATCAAACGAGGCATCCAGTCCTTCACCGAAGCCATCGATCTTGACTCGAAATTCGCGCCGGCTCTGGCAGGACTTGCAGATTCGTATGCCATCCTCGGGATTTACGGTGCCTATCCGCCAAGCGAGGTCATGGTCCGCGCCAGAGACACGGCGCTGCGCGCCCTGGAAGTAAATGACGCCGTCGCAGAGGCCCACGTTTCCTTGGGATGCGTGGAATCGGTTTTCGAGTGGAACTGGCGGGGCGGCGAGGGGAGGTTCCGGCGTGCGATTGAGTTGAACTCCAACTACGCCGCGGCGCATCACCGCTACGCCGTCGACAATCTGATTCCTCAGGGGCGTACGGAAGAGGCGGTCGAACAGCTCCTTTTCGCGTTGGATCTGGATCCGGTTTCTCCGGCCATATCGACTTCTGTCGGGCTTCCCTACTATTTCTCCGGTGATTTTGACGCGGCGATCAGCCACTTTCACAAGGCCCTTGAGATCGAGGACGGATTCGCCCTCGCCCACGCCTTCCTGGGGGAGGCCTACGTTCAGGGCGGCCGCTTCGATCAGGGGATGGAGCACCTCGAAACTGCGGTGAAACTCTACAGCGAGAGCACGAATATGCTCGCTTTGTACGGATGCGGCGCCGCCGTCTCCGGGCAACCCGAGGCGGCCCGCGATGTCCTGCGCAAGCTGCGCGACATCGGTCAAACGCGATATGTCTCCGCCTACGACCTTGCCGGCCTGGAGGCAGCGTTGGGGAACCTGAACGGGGCGATCGAAGCTCTCAAGGGGGCTGTCCAGGAGAGGTCCTACCTTCTGATTTACCTCGCCCGTGACCCGATCTTCGCCGAGTTGAAGAAGCATCCGGAGGTCCTCGCACTGCTTTCACAGGTCGAAGGGAGACACGACCATGTCGCGTAGAACTGCAGATGATCGGAGTACTGGAGCCGAGAGCAGAGAGCCGAGCCTTCATGTGAAGGTGGAAGCGGAAGGCATGGAGAGCTCCGAATTCACCTTCGGCCGGTCGTTTCGTATCGGCCGCGACGACGATTGCGAGATCCAGATCCAAAACCCCGGAATCAGTCGTCATCACGCCGAGGTTCAGTATGAGGACGGTCTCTGGAGACTGAAGGATCTCGACAGCGCCAATGGGGTCTACTTTCAGGGACGGCGCGTCAGCGACGTCCCCTTGGAAGGGTCAGTGACCGCCGAACTGGGCTTGCGGGACGCCGTATTGACGTTCACCGTGGTGGGAGCCGAAGCACCATCGGCGGGCGGAGGAGCAACAGTCGTCGAGAAGCCTCCCTCTGTCACCGAATACGTGCAGCGTTACTTCGATGCGAAGGTTCAGGGCCCCGTCGGCCAGCAGACGAGGATGATCCGGGAAGCCTTCAAGGTCGTCGACAAGAAGAAGAGACTGCGTTACGGCGCCGTGATTCTGGGCATTCTCGCAGTGACTGCCGCGATCAGCATCTACACCTTCGTTCAGCACCGGGAACTGCAGCGTCAGAAGAAGATCGCCGAGGAGATCTTCTACAACATGAAATCTCTCGAGCTGGAGATCTCGAAGGTGCAGACGCAGGCCGATCAGACCGGCAACCAGGAGACTCAGGACGAACTGTCCGGATATCGCCAGCAACAGAGCGCGATGCTGCGCAATTACGATCGTTTTCTCGAAGAGATGGAGTTCTACGAAGACAAGCACTGGACAGCGACGGATCGGGTCATCCTGCGGGTGGCCCGAATATTCGGCGAGTGTGAACTCACCATGCCGGAGGAGTTCCGCGAAAAGGTCTATGAGTACATCGACAAGTGGAGAACGACCAAACGGCTGCAACAAGCGATTCGCCGCGCGAAGGACAATGGTTGGGACAGGGTGGTCGAAGACACGATGCTCAAGTATCATCTGCCGCCCCAGTTCTTCTTCCTCGGGCTTCAGGAGAGCAGCTACGATCTGAAGACCATCGGCCCGAAGACCCGGTTCGGGATTGCGAAGGGGATCTGGCAGTTCATCCCGGCAACGGCGCTTCGATACAGGCTGCAAGTGGGCCCCCTGGTCGAATTGCCCCGCTTCGATCCGCGCGATGAGCGGTTCACCTTCGACAAGGCGACCGATGCCGCAGCCCGCTACATCAGGGACATCTACAACACCGAAGCCCAGGCGTCGGGACTGCTCGTCGTAGCCTCCTACAACTGGGGCGAGCGCAACGTTCGAAGCCTGGTGCGACGACTTCCCGAGAACCCCCGGGACCGGAATTTCTGGCAGTTGTTGGAGCGCTACGGCAAGAGGATCCCAAAGGAGACCTATGACTACGTGTTCTATATCGTCTCTGCGGCCGTGATCGGCGAGGATCCTCAGCTTTTCGGGTTCGATTTCGACAATCCTTTCCAGGCAGCCGCCTCCGACCAGACCGCCGCCCGAGCTGCGGAGATGCCAGACAGAACGAACTGACCCACCCGTGCGAAAGTTCATGACGCACTCGACCTGCGAGTCTCCGTGACGGGAAACTTGAGGATGATGAAAATGTACTGACAGCATACAAGCCCTTTGCTGTCTTGTCGTTGCGTGGATATACTCATCCGCGAAGCGGCCAAGCAACAGGGAGCGATCTATGCATTGCAGTCAACTTTTGCGCCGGTGGGGCAGTGGGGCAGCTTTCTTATCTGGAATCATCGGCCTCGCGGCGCCGTGTCTCGCGGGGACGACTCTGAACTTTCCCCGACTTTCCTTTGAACCCGGAACCTGTACGGGGATTGCCATCGCCAACCCTACCGATTTCGAGGCGACGGTCACGCTGACAGCCTACGGGGGAGACGGTACGTTGCTCGCCGGTCCCGGCGTAACGGTGCCTCAGCCATTCAACATCAAGCCGCACCAACAATACACCAGCACGACGTACGAGCTCTTCGGGCCGGGGGTTGACCCGTCGACCGTGGCCTGGTTTCAGGCCGACAGCAGCGTGGAGGGCCTGACCGGCTTCTTCCTGTATCTGAATGGATCCGTCACGTTCTTCGACGGGGCCGATCTCCCTTCTCAGGCTCGTGAGATCGTCTTCAACCTGGTTCGGCTGAGTGACGGTTGGGAGACCGAACTGAATCTGATCAATCCTGGAAATGCAGGCACCGCCGTCCAGTTGACGCTCATGGGCGGGTCGGAGCCGGTGACCAAAGCCCTGACGCTGCCAGCCAAAGGAGCGGCACGATTGGATGCCGCGAGCTTTTTCGGGGACGGCGGCAATCCCGCGACTGCCTATTGTGTCGTTGCCTCGGCGTCGGTTCCGATCGCAGGTTTCGAGCTGGTACGGGGTTCCGGCGACTTGTTGGGGCTGAACGCCCGTCCCGCCTCGGAGACGCTGAACACCCTCTTCTTTCCGCACTTTGCAGTTCTGGGAACTCCCGCCTATGAGAGCGAGGTGGTGGTCGTCAACTATGGGAATGAGACTGTCATCCTCACCTTGAGCGCCTTCCAGCCCGACGGGACTCTCTTCGGCAGCGTGGATCTGCACAACAATCCGGTGACGAGGACGCTCACCGCGAAGGGCGTTCTTCGCGAAGACGTGGCATCGATGTTCGGCTTCAAGGGAGAGGATCTGCGGGGAGGCTGGATCAAGGTGGAGGCGACTTCCCAGGCGGTCAATGGCAGCCTCACTTATTCCATCCCTGAATCAGGTTCTGTGGCCTCGGTTGCCTGTGAACCCCAGGGGAGAACAAGGGCTCTGTTCTCCCATCTGGCCACAACGCTGGGGTATTTCACGGGACTCGCCGTGCTCAACGGCGGAACGCGGGCGGCCAACATCCGAGTCGTCGCCGTCGACAAAGATGGGAGCATGATCGGGACGTACTCGGGCGTTCTCAGGCCGAAGGAAAGGCTGAGTCGGGGCATCACCGAACTGGTCGAGGACTCGGCGGACCGGAACGGAGGAATGGTCTGGGTGAGCAGTGACGTGCCCGTCTACATGACCGGGCTGTTCGTCAATCTCGAGAATGGCGTTCTCACCAATGTTCCCCCGCAACCGGTGCCGGAGACTTTCCTTCCCGACGCCGATCAAGCCCGGCTGACGGTTTCCCCCACGCTGGCAGTCCTCTCTCCGGGGCAGAAGTTCACGTTCGATGCCACGGGCGTTGTCGGTACGGTAACCTGGGGCGTGAGCGGCGGCCAGCACCCGGGGACGATCGATTGGCTCGGCGTCTACCATTCTCCCTCCGAGGTTCCCGATCCTTTGCCGGTGACCGTCACGGCCTCTTCAGGCAGCCTGATCGGTGCAGCGTCCATCGACGTCCTTCGCAAAGAGGAGCTGGTGGGAGGGCTGGGAGTCGTCCAGTCGGTCGTCTACCTCTTGGGGATGAAGAGCCTCTACAGTGCGGAGCTTCTTTCGATGGGCGGCCTGCAGATGGCGGCTGAGTCGCCATCGAGCAACGTGCTCGACGTCACGACGGTGGGTGAACCTCCGACCCTGATCAAAAGCTTCGCGGGCGATGAGATCGCCAAGATGATCGCCTTTCAAGGCGCCGACGCCAGGGAGTATCTCCTGCTGGCCGGCAAGACGAGCGGAAAGGTGATCCGTCTCAACCCGGTGACCAGACAGTCGACGGATGTGGCGACAGGGCTCAACTCCCCTTCCGCCCTGGTGATCGACCCCGTGACGGGTGACCTCCTGGTCGCCGAGGCAGACCGGGTTCGATCGATCCCCCGCGCCCAGCTCAATTCCGGTCTGGTATCTCAGCAGCTCGGGGGACGTGCTCGTTCGCAGCAGTCGCTCGACCTCGCGAACGGTGCCGACGGCATCACCGTCGATCCCTGCACGGGCAAGATCTATGTCTCGAGCCCGACTCAAGGTGCCATCCTCGAGTACGATCGCGGAACCGAGCAGTGGAGGATCGCGGCAAGCGGGCTCAACGCTCCCGGACAGATGCTGGCCATCTATCGCGACGGATTCACCTGTCCTCAGGCCTTCCATCTGCTGGTCGTCGAAAGAGGACTGGGACGCGTCCTGCTGGTCATCCCGGCCGAAGGTAGCGTGCAACCCTGGGTCAACGCCCCGGGCGCCACCGACCTCGCATTCCTACCGGAGGGCAACCCCTTTTCCTCAGACGCGGGTGTCTTCGTCAGCGAGGCGCCGCCCGATGCAGCCGGACGGATTGCATTGGCGGAGACGCCGGGACTCTACACCGACGTGCTCGCCAATCCGCCGATCCTCACTCTGGACTCTGCGAACTGGGCCACGACTTCCTCTCTGCCCGTCTCGCGTCTGCTGGCCGCCGCGGCGGCTCCCGGCAACGGGTACATCTACAGCATAGACGGCGGGACGGACGGCACCGCCTGTTCGTTGGGCCGGGCGGACGGACGCGTATTCTACGCTCGGCAGAATCCAGATGGGACTCTAGGAACCTGGCTGGAGACTGAGGGGGGCGAGGGCAACTTCACCCGCGCTGCCGCCGGCGTCGCCGTCGACAACGGTTTCATCTACATCGCCGGTGGCGCGATCAACGCACCCAGTTGGGACGGCAATATCTGGTATGCAAAACCCTGGTCGGACGGCACCATCGCACACTGGGAGCATGCCTCGACGTTACCGGGCAACCCCAACTGGTTGGGCTCCTGGCCCGCGATGGCCGCCTATGACGGCTACCTCTATGTCGGTGGCGGCCGAAATGCGTTCCACGAAAAATTCACCGACCGGTTCTATGTGGCCCCTCTCGACGCCTACGGGGTGCCCGGCGCCTGGCGGGAGATGCATCTTCCAACGCCGAGTTTCCAGGGGCAACTCGTCTTCTACGCCGGCAGGGCCTACCTGATCGTCGGTGTGGACAACTGCGACGGCTGTGTGTCCACCCAGATCTTCACGGCCGACGTACAGGCCGATGGTTCCCTGGATGCCTGGAAGGAAGCCCGAGCGTTGCCGGAGCCGGCCCGCCAGGCGTCGGCGCAGATCGTCGACGGCCATCTGGTGGTCCTTCCCGGAGGAACGGCCGTCTATGAAAGTGAGATTCTGGAGGACGGATCTCTCGGCCCGTGGAATACGCTGGATGTTCTACCCGAGAGCGCACTACCGTGGGCACAGGGGGTCTACTCGAACGGCTATTACTACCTCGTCGGGGACCAAAACTGCGGTGCCAAGGAGGACCGTTTGAGAACAGTCTACTTCGGGCGAGTGAGATTCTGACGCTCCGGCCGGAACCGATCCGATGGCGGTTCGAATCACCGGCGGCCCCGGCCATGGAGCACTGCTGGACCCAGGTACAGTGAAGCATTCACTTGAACCGTACCTGAACGATCGGACCACGTTTCAGGTCCTATTTCTTCTTCTTCGCTTCCTTGCTTTCCGAGAGATCCCGCTCGATCGTCTCGGCAACCTGCTTCTTCTCGACCGCAGTCAAATACTCTTCACTTACGAGAGCCTGAACCAGCGGTGCAGCAGCTCCGGAAAAGGCCTTTTCGATAAGGGATTTGAGAGCGGAACGCTGTGCCTGTTCTCGGGTAATCAGAGCCGTATACAGGCGAGTGTTCGCTCGGAGTCGGGACCGAAGAGCCTTCTTCTGTGCCAATCGGACCATGATGGTTTGCACCGTCTGGTAGGCCCAGCTCGTTTGGGGTTCCACAACTTCGAGAACGTCGCGCACGCTGCTTTCCACGGGGCGATCCCATACAGCATTCATTACGATCCATTCCGCATCAGACAATCGCATCTCCGAACTCCTTGGTTGATCGATTTTCTTTTCGTCCGGGGCAACGTGCCGCGATCCCCCAACGGGTACACACTGCCCTCAGACACCCACGAAACATCACCTTCAGGCTTGTCAATGGGAAATTACTGCTAGAGGCATAGGCTGCCCAGCGGAGTCAATCGACCCGCCATCCGCGTCTGCGATCACCGGATAGCTAAAAGAATTCGCCAATGCATAGCCCCCCACCAGCCCAGAGCAAGACACATTTACTACGAATCGTGTAGTGGACGCAAGACCCCTTGCCCAATATTTTCGCATTTTATGCAAATAATTGTAACGATTGCCCCTGAACAGAAACCGACGAGGCTATATCGCTCAGTCCGTTACTTCAGCTGATCGAAGTATCGGACCACCTCGGTTTGTTCCTTCTGATCGGCCAGAGCGCGCGCGGTCCAGCCCTCTTTGGTCGCCGCGTCGGGGTCGGCGCCTCCCTCGAGGAGTGCCTTGACCGTGTCCAGGTGCCCCTCCCATGCCGCATACATCAGGGGTGTCAGGCCCTGGGGATCGGTCAGATCAGTTCGGGTCCCGCGTGAGAGAAGAAGCTTGACGGTCTCGGTGTGCCCCGCTCCGGCGGCTGCAGCCAGAAACGGCACGCCCTCCTTGTCTTTGAGATTCGCCTCGGCACCTGCATCGAGAAGCTCACGAGCCGCGTCGGTCTGTCCCTTGGAGATGGCCCAGGCCAATGCAGTCCAGCCGCCCCGGTCTTTGGCTTCGAGCTGGGCTCCGCGTTTCAGGAGCATTTGAACAGCCTCAGGGTGTCCATTGAGAGCGGCCCACATCAGGGCGGTCCGTCCGTCGTTCGTCCAGACGTTGATCTCCGCCTTGCGTGAAAGCAACAGATCGATCATCTCCGTACGACCATTCGAGGCTGCCAGCATCAAGGCAGTACGGCTTTCGTTGTCCTGGGCACGAGGATCCGCTCCCCCGTCGAGCAAGGCCTCGGCGCTTGCCTTGTGACCTTCGGATGCAGCCTGCATCAGCGGAGTCCGACCGTTGGTGTCACGAATGTCGGGCTGGGATCCTCCCTTCAGAAGCGAGCGAACGGACTCTCCATCTCCCGATAGCGCCGCCCACATCAGAGCCGTCCAGTGCGCCGAGTCGGCTGCGGCCACGTTCGCGCCGTGCTGAAGCAAAAGGTCGACCGCGCCCGCTCGGCCCTTCATGGCGGCGAAAATCAACGGAGTGTGACCGGATTGATCCACTTCCTCCAGGCTCGCGCCCCGATCGAGAAGAACTTTGATGGCCTCGGTACCGCCCGATTCCGCGGCTCTCATGAGCGCGGTCCTGCCACTGCTGTCCCGGGCCTTCAGATCCCCTCCGTGGTCGAGAAGAAGTCCGACGATCTGGCCCTTTCCCAGTCCGGCGGCCAGCAGGAGAGGCGTGGCACCCTCTCTGTCAAGGGTTGTCGTGTCGGCACCGGCCTTGATGAGGGCTTCCACCAGATTCGCGTTTCCGGTTTCGATGGCCCGCATGAGGATGGTCCTGCCCCTGCCGATCTGAAGATTTGGATCAGCCCCCCGTTCGAGGAGAGATGCGACAGCAGCCGCATCACCCTGATCGGTCTTGGAGACGAGTTCCTTGTTGACGTCTGTGCAGGAGAGAAGAAGCAGACAGGCAGTCAGCGAGAGAATAACTGAGGAGCGGTGGACTGTGCGCACGACAGCACCTCCTTTTCCGGCAGGGCCTGCGGACGGCCCTGCAAGAGCCCATTCCCGACCCGGGAACCGCCGCCGCCGCGGTCCCGACGGTTGATTATCGGTCTCGGAGTACCGTCTGTCCAGACCCGCTCCGGCTCGCTCAGAAAGAGGTCAGGCTGACTGATGCCGCAGGTAGTCCTTCGGCACTGGCCGTCAACTGGATCGTTCCCGGCTCTCCCGTCGACTGAATCACCACCAGGCATTTACCGTGGAAGGCCTTGCGACTGTGGGCCTGAAACGACTCATGGCTGATCTGGCTGCCGTTGCCGACTCCGACGATGGTGCCGTTGCCTTCGATCTGAAAATCCACCAGGTTGTCGGCTCGTGGCGCCAGCGTTCCGTCTTCATCCACGACATTGACGGTGACGAAGGACAGATCCTTCCCATCGGCATGGATCCTGTCGCGATCAGTCTGGAGCTGTAAAGCAGCCGGCAGTCCGGCCGTGCGGATTTCTCGAATCAGGGTTTCTCCACCGGCAAGGCGTCCGACCGCCTTGAGGGTCCCCGGCACGTATTTGAGACGCCACATCAGGTGCAGGTCATCGGGTCCGCGTTTCCGAACTCCCTGAGATTGACCGTTCAGGAAGAGCTCGACCTCGTCGCAGTTGGTGTAGGCCCAGACATCGACCGTATCGCCGCTCTTCCAGTTCCAGTGGGGAAAGACATGAAGAACCGGTGTGTCGGTCCACTCGCTTTGGAACAGATAGTAGGAATCCTTGGGGAAGCCGGCCAGGTCGACGATGCCGAAGTACGAACTGCGCGCGGGCCAGGGGTAAGGAGTGGGTTCTCCCAGATAGTCGAAGCCGGTCCATATGAACTGGCCGGAGAGAAAATCGTATTTCTTGATCACACGCCAGGTGTCCTCGAGCGTCGAGCCCCAGGGCACCCTGCAATTGTCGTAGGCGGAACAGGAGAAATCCGGATTTCCCGTGCTGGGCTTCCCCCCACGGGACGGCCAGATCCGAACTTCATCCGAGGGCATATCGTAGCTGCCCCTTGTCGCAAGGGCCGAACAAGTCTCGGTGGCCACGAACTTCTGGCCGGGGAATTCTTCGAGGAAGTTGGGGAAAGCCTGGTGGTGGTAATTGAATCCGATGAGATCGAGAGCACCAGAACGAATGATGGAATTCTCCGGCCTGGGGTTGTTCATTGCCGACGTGATGGGACGGGTGGTGTCCAGTCCACGGACGATTCCCGACAACTCCCGGGCCATCTCGACTCCCGATTCCTCCCACTGTTCCCGGACTTCGTTTCCAATGCTCCAGATGATCACGCTGGGATGATTTCGGTCACGAAGGACCATGTCCTGGAGATCTCGTTGGTGCCACTCGTCCCAGTCCAAATGGTAGTCGTACTCCGTCTTACCCATCTTCCACATGTCGAAAGCCTCGTCCATGACGACCAGGCCCATGCGATCGCAAAGATCGAGCAGCTCGGGTGTCGGCGGATTGTGAGACGTTCGGATGGCATTGACGCCCATGCCCTTCAGGATCTCCAGTTGGCGTTCGAGCGCTCGAGTGTGGACGGCGGCCCCCAGACAGCCCAGATCGTGGTGGTCGCAGACTCCGTTGATCTTCATGCTCCTGCCGTTGAGGAAGAAACCCTTGTCGCGATCGAACGAGAAATCACGGATTCCGAAGGGGGTCTCGTATTCATCGCAGGCTCGCTGGATCTGGCCGCACGCCACTCGTGAAACCGCCCTGTAGAGCTTGGGCTGGTCGATCGACCAGAGATCCGGAGCGGCCACCTGAAGATCCTGCGAAAACTCCGCCGTCGAACCCGCCGCCACGTCCTGACTGGCGGACGCACGACTGACTTCCCGGCCGGCCGGGTCGTAGAGAACGGTGGTCAACTGAACCGCTTGATCGCCGTCGGCGCCGTTCTTCACCGTAGTCGCGATATGGACGGTTGCCGCATCGGTTTCGATTTTCGGAGTCGTCACGAAGGTGCCCCAGTGATCGACATGAACCTTGTCGGTCACCACCAGCCAGACGTTGCGATAGATGCCGGAACCCGAGTACCAGCGTGAATTCGGCTGTTCGGAATTATCGACCTTGACGGCCAGAACGTTCGAGCCGCCTCCGAAGTGGAGATGGGGCGTCAGCTCATACTGGAACGAGCTGTACCCGTAGGGCCGCTTTCCCAGATAGGCACCGTTGATCCAGACCTCGCTGTTGCGATAGACACCATCAAAGTCGATGAACACCAACCGGTCGGCGTCGCTTTCCGGGACGGTAAAGCTCTTCCGGTACCAGCCGATGCCCCCGGGCAGAGCGCCTCCCCCGGGCGTGGCCGGGTTGCTTTCGCTGAACTGCCCTTCGATGCTCCAGTCATGAGGCAAATCGAGCGATCTCCAGCCGGAGTCGTCGAAGTCGGGCTTCTGGGCGTCCGCTACGTCACCCAGATGGAACTTCCAACCACCGTCGAAGTTCGTCGTTTGGCGTGGGTTTTGTGTCCCAGGCTGACCGGGCTGGGCACAGTAACCGAGCAGCAAGGGTACAACGACGATGATCCAAGTCCATCCTGTCTTCCGTGTCATGCCTCAACTCCTGACCTCCATCGCGTGAAGGATAATGGACCCTCGAAGCCGCATCGCCGCTTCTTGCGGGCCGTCGGGATCGCCGTCAACCCAACACGACGGAGACTTCGTACATGCTCCCGGGTTCCTGCACCGGGATCAAGTTCCCTTCAAGTTCATTGCCATCAAGGGTAAGTCTCGTAACCCCCTTGCTGACCCCTTTTGGATTCAGCACGCGAATCCGATAGCGCGAGCCGCGATAGACGCGAACGACGCTGAATTCACTCCAGTCCGGCGGAATGCAGGGGTCAACGCGTATCCCTTCCAGTTCGGCCCGAATCCCCAGGATGTACTGGGTGATCGCGACATAGTTCCAGGCGGCCGTGCCCGTCAACCAGGAGTTCTTGGCCTCGCCCGGAGTCCAGGCGTCTTTCCCGGCGATCATCTGGGAATAGACATAGGGCTCCGTCTTGTGGAGATCGCTGATCTCCTCGAGGAAAGCGGGACAGATTCGGCGATAGTAGTCGAAAGCCCGCTCACCGTTGCCGACGATCGTCTCGGAGATCATGATCCAAGGATTGTTATGGCAAAAGATACCCGCATTCTCCTTGTATCCTTCGGGATACGAGGAAATCTCGCCCAACTGCACGTAGTACTTCGAATAGGCCGGATTGTGCAGGACGATTCCATGCTCGCAGGCGAGGTACCTATGCACGGAATCCAGGGCTGTTTCAGCCTTGCCGTCCGACAGTCCGATGCCCGCCATGATGCTGAAGCCCTGCGACTCGATGAAGATCTTTCCCTCGCTGCAGGCCGAGCTTCCCACCTTGTCTCCGAAGTGGTCATAGGCTCTGACGAACCACTCACCGTCCCACCCGTACTCGTCGATGGCCTGGACCATCTCGGCGATATGGTCCTCGGCCCGACGAGCTTCCTCCTCCCTGCCGAGGCGACGACACAGATTCACGAAGTCCTTTCCGTAGAATACGAAGAGTCCCCCGATCATGACCGATTCAGCTCGCCCCCCCTCCCGGTTCTCGGTGGTCTGGAAGGATTCGTCGGGGTTCGTGGAGAAGCAGTTCAGATTGAGGCAATCATTCCAGTCGGCTCGACCGATCAGAGGCAGGCCGTGCTCCCCACGGTTTTCGACGACGTGATAGAAGGAGCGCCTCAGATGTTCGAACAGGGTGGCCGTGTTGTTCTCGTCGTTATCGAAGGGAACCTGGACCTCCAAGAGGCCGGCGTCGCCCGTTTCTTTGACATAGGCGGCAACCCCGGCGATGAGCCAGATGGGGTCGTCGTTGAAATTGCCTCCGACTTCATTGTTTCCCCTCTTCGTCAGAGGCTGGTACTGATGATAGGCTCCGCCGTCCTCAAACTGAGTCGCTGCGATGTCCAGGATCCGCTCACGGGCCCGCTCCGGGGCCATGTGGACAAACCCCAGGAGATCCTGGTTGGAGTCCCTGAAGCCCATTCCGCGACCGATTCCAGACTCGAAGTAGGAAGCGCTGCGCGAGAAGTTGTAAGTCACCATGCATTGATAGGGGTTCCAGATGTTGACCATTCGATCGACCCGCACGTCGGGTGTCTTGACCGAATAGACTCCCAGCAGCTCGTTCCAGTAGTCGCGCAGTGTCTGGACGGCTTGGTCGACCTGGTCACTCCCTGAGAACCGGGTCATCATCTCCTGAGCCCTGGCCTTGTCGATGACGCCGCGGGATGCGAACTTCCGATCGTCCGGGTTTTCCACGTAACCGAGAACGAAGACCAGATCCCTGGCCTCACCCGGCTGCAGAAGGCACTCGATGCAATGAGAAGCAATCGGTGACCACCCGTGAGCGACGGAGTTACGTGGCCGGCCCTCGACGACTGCGTCCGGAGCCTCGAAGCCGTTGTAGATGCCGAGAAAGCTCTCCCGATCGGTATCGAAACCACTGATCGGGGTGTTGACGCCGTAGAAGGCGTAGTGGTTCCTGCGTTCCCGGTATTCGGTCTTGTGATAAAGGGTCGAACCTTCGACCTCGACCTCCCCCGTCGACAGGTTTCGCTGGAAATTGGTCATGTCCTCCAGGGCGTTCCAGAGGCACCATTCGACGAAGGAGAACAGCTGGATCCTCTTCGGCTCGGTCGTCGTATTCCGGAGTCGCACCCGCTGGACCTCACCCCAAAAGTGAAGTGGAACGAGATAGAGGACTTCGGCTTCGATTCCATTGCGAGCACCCGTCAGAACGCTGTATCCAAGGCCGTGCCGACACTCATAGCGATCCAGTGGCTGCTTGACCGGTTTCCAGCCCGGGGACCAGAAGTCGGCATCGTCCCGCACGTAGAAATACTTCCCGCCGTTGTCGAGCGGAACGCTGTTGTAGCGGTAGCGCGTGATGCGGCGCAGCCGAGCATCACGGAAGAAACTGTAGCCGCCTGCTGTGTTCGAAATCAGCGAGTAGAAATCATGATTGCCCAGATAGTTGATCCACGGATACGGGGTTCTGGGGTCGGTAATCACATACTCGCGCTTGTCGTCGTCGAAAAATCCATATTTCATGCACATGCCTCGATCAGTCGGAGGGAGCTCCCGCGATATCTCCTTCGGGACGAGCCACGCGTCCGGAAAGAGCCGGAGCCAGAGCGTAAGCGGCCTCGGTCGCATCCGTCGGAAGATGGTCCCACCAGGTGTTCTTCAGGATGAGCGTCGTGGCCCCGATGAGCAACAGGCAAACGACGATTCCTGTCGGGCGCATCAGGATGATGTAGATGGGTACCGCCACCAGCGCCGTCTGCCAGATGATGCCTATGAAGACATTGAACATGTCCCGCTTGAAATTCTTGTTCTCCTCGAAAGCCGGATCCAAAGCCAGGACCTTGTCGCGGATCGGCTTCCAGAACCCCCAAGGGCGGACCGAAGTATAGAAAGAGATCAGGGTCTCCTCATCGGTGGGCGGATACAGGTACGTTCCGATCAAGCATCCGGCGATCGAAACGCCCAGAATCAGCGGGAAGTAGTAGAGCTCCAATGTTTGCTCGAAAATCAGAGGAAAGACCAATGCCGGCAAAAGGCCGAAGACCATTCCGAAGAAGTAGCCGTGTCCGTTGAATCTCCACCAGTACCACTTCAAGCAGTTGGCGGCGATGTAGCCACCCCACAGAGCCGAGACGATCCACTGGAGCAGGCTGTTGACGTCCTGAGCATAAAGACCCAGCACGATGCTGACCAAGACGACGGCGACACCCACGATGTAGTTGGCATATTTGATCTGTACATTCGAGGCATTCGGCTTCGCCTTCAGGTACATGTCGTTGATGACGTAGGCCTGCGCCGCATTCAGGGTGCCTGCGAAGGTGGACATGAAGGCGGCCAGCAAACCAGCGAGCAACAGCCCCATCAAACCGATCGGAACGAATTGATTGATGGCCGAAGGCAGGATCTGCTCGAAGTCGACCCGGCCCCCGACGACCAGGTTGAGCTGATCATAGTAGAGGAGTCCAAGTACGACGAAACCGGTGATCATGAAGTAGCGGATGGGATTGAGAATGACGGAAACGAATCCGCTCATCATGGCGCCTTCGCGCGGACTCCGTGTGGACAGGATTTTCTGCATGTCATAGTTCGGCGCAGGTCCGGCGGCGCTCACCAGGAATCCCTTGAACAACATCATCATGAAGAAAACGGAGAAGAGGGAGAAGCCGTCCTCCGCGATCTTCCGGTTGACTTCCGGAAGGATCTGGCCCCAATCCAGCCCAAGGTTCCAGCCGAACCAGGGCGAGGTCCAGCCGGCCGGCACGATGAGATTCGAGTGGTACAACGCCCCCATGGCAATGAACCCGATCAGCAACGACGAGATCGTCATGATGATGTACTGAACCAGGTCCGCCCAAACGATGCTGACCATTCCTCCAAGAACCGCATAGAGGGTCGCGAAAAAGGTAAAGACCACCCCGTAGACGTGGGGCACGTACTGGGGAGGAACGATGTCCGGGCTGACTCCCAACGCCCCGCATACGGTCGGCCAGGGAATGAAGATCATGATGAACTTACCCAGTCCGATGAAGCCGTAGGCCAGAAACCCGAGGCAGCTGACCAGAGCAAAGGTCACCACGATGTTGTGCGAGAGTCGGGCGCCGATGCCTTTGCCAAACCGCGTTCCAATCCACTCGGCCCCGGTGGTCACATTGGAGCGCCGCAACCAGATCGAAAGAAAGACCATGAGAAAGATCTGATTGAAGGTCGGCCAGAGCCAGGGAATCCAGATGGATTTCAGCCCATAGACGAACCCGATCGTCACGAGCCACATGGTGCCCGAGATATCGAACATCCCCGAGGCATTGGATAAGCCCAGCAGGTACCAGGGAAGCTCGTTTCCACCGAGAAGGTATGACTTCTTGTTCCGTTCGGCCCTCTTCTTCAGCACGAGGCCGATGACGACCGTAGACGCCAGATAGGCGCAAATGATCAGAATGTCGAGTGCATTAAGCTTCATGACAACTCGCCCCGCTAGGTTTGGACTCCGTCATTGTGTTTCGATTGTGACGTTCACAGTCAGGTCTACCGGATCGGGCTTGATGGTCATATTCATCTGGGTGCCGGGAGCGGCATGCATCCGGAGCTTCTTGATCTGCTCCAGGAACGTGTCCAGGTAGGAGCTGTCGTAGACTTGTCCCGGCCGCAGCTTCCACGCCTCCCTGAGCATCCGCTCGTCTTCCGGAGGCCATCCGCGAAGAGAGAGACTTCCCATGCGGTACGCCGAGCCCTCGACCAAGGTAAACGTGTAGGCTACAGTCGCCTCCTTCTTGACGAAGGTCGCTTTCGCGCTGGTCTGGAGATCGATGTAGCCCTTCCGGCCGTAGGCATCACGAATGCGCTGGAGGCCTGCGTCGATCTTGATTCCGTTCGCGATCTCGCCCAGCCGCATGCTCAGCAGCTCGCCGAGCTCATCAGCCGAGCAAACGGTGTTCCCCTGCCAATCGGCTCCGCCCCAATGAAACTGCATCCCTTCAGAGACCGGGACGCTCAGCAGAACACCCCCGTCGGCGCCGCCAGGAATCGGTTCGGCGACGGCTGTCCCGAAGGAGGCCTGTAGATAACCCCGCTGCCGATAAATGGGAAGCAGACTCAACCTGAAGAAGCCCGCTGCCGCCGTGCGCGAGTACCGCTGGCCGATCAGTTGACTTGACGCCTTGATCAGCACCTCGGGCTTGACCTGTTCCGCTCCTGGAAACTCGAGAGCGGCGATCTTGTAGACTTCGCTCGAGATTTCGAACAGGAGCGTCTGCTCCTCGGAATGCATGTCAAAGGAGTCCGTGTAGGTAACGTCGGCCGTAACGCCGCGCTCTTCGAGCAACTCTTCCAGGGCAGAGCGAGCCTCATCGAGCGCCGGTCCGGTCATGGGAAGCTCGCCCGAATACATCGGCAGCTTCTTGCGCAGGAACGCATCCAACTCCTCTTCGGGAATTCCAACGAAATTGTCGAAGACGCAACGCCGTAACGGCTTGGCTTCGGCCACCTCAAACGTAACCGTCATCTCGTTGCCGGTTGTCGCGTACCGATAGTGAAGAGTGCTGAAGAACCCGCTTCGACCCAGTCGTTCCGCAGCGGCTTTGACGTCCTGCGGGGTGATGGGTTGGGAGAGACGGAGTCCGGAGGCGAGAACGACCTGTGCTTTCTGGAGGTGGTCCAACCCGCGGACCTCGAGATTGCCCAGGATCACCGGCTCGCCATACGTGGACCGCAGGAGGAAGAGTAGCCACAGTCCGACGATCAGAATTCGGGAGACTCGAAGGGCGTGACTCGACGTCCTCAATGCGTCGCTTTCTTCCCTCATCCAAATCTCCTTCGTCGGTCAGTCAGCCCCGATACTCAGTCGGACGAACAACCTATTCTGCCGGGAATCCATGGCATGCTCAAGCCCGAAGTCGACCTGCCTGCCGACTCCTGATCCGAGAGGAATGATCTCCAGGCCCACGACGATCCACACTCTGTTGTCGATCATCCTCCGGGTGTACTGTGGGTTTACATCGGCGCCCATGCGGGAAAGGTCGAGATCAAGGACAACCAGATCTCCGTCCACCCGGACGTCATTCGAGAAGACACCGCAACATCACCGATGCGATAGGCCGCGGTTCCGATCGTCGGAATCAGGTAGGCCAGGGTCCAGAAGGAATCCAACCGCTGCCATTCGACCGTCGCGTCCCCCCTCGTCCCTGCGCCCGGCAAATCGGGGCTCTCCTGAGCCCCACCATGCCGGTGATGAGGGTCACGACGGCCGCAGTTCTTCCGGACGGAACCAGAGATCACGACCCTCCTGAGTTCGGCATCGAACGTAGGCCTGGAGCAAGCCCTTGCAGGGCCACTCGGTAACGGTCAATGGTCCCGGATCCGGCTGGAAGGGCAGCGCTTTGGGGCGGATTCTCACTGTCTGTCCTCTGGAGATCTCCCATCTATACATACGGTGCACTCCACCTCTGCGCCTCGAGATTCGTGCCCAAGAGTTCTGTGCCGCATAAGCATCGCACGGAGGACCGACAACTCGCGGCCGGATCGATCGGGGTTTCTTCTCAGACCTCGATCGAAGCACGATCACTCCGGCTCGCGGGTCTCACCCGATTCGAGCCGGAGAAGGCGGGCGTCGATGTCAGCCAGGAGCCTTTCGTAGATATCCTGCCCGAGAAGGCCCTGATGAAAAGCATCGATGACCCGATTCTTTTCGGTGAGCAGAAGGTGGCGGCGGGCCCACTTCAATTCCTCCGTTTCCACCAATTCCCGATCGACGTGAAGAGCTTCGATTTCCTCACGCGCAGTTTGAGCGATTCCTTCGTATTCCCCTCGGAGAACGGACAGCACCCGTCGGTTCTGAAAGTGGACGTGCTCCATCTCGTTCAACTCCGAAAGGGCGGCGTTGGTGGCTTGCAGTCGACCCCTGGCCAGTTCGTATGCATCCCGCTCCTCACTTCTTTCAACGATCCCGAGCCGTCGGAGCAAGGGAGACATGGTCAGGCCCTGGGCGAGAATCGAGAGCAGGACCACTCCGAAAGTCATGGTCACCAACAGGTCGCGGTAGGGGAAATCGGGCGCCAGGCTGAGTACGAGCACCATCGGGAGCCCACCGCGCAGCCCGCCCCACGTCAGCACCACACTCCAGGAGAGCGGGATTCTCTCTCGGGACGAACGGAACAGGACGTGCGCTGCGAAAATCACCAGGCCCCGGCCGACGATCACAGCCAGGTAGGCCAGCAAGATGACCTTCCACGAGGCGAACAGCGTCTGCAGATGTACCTCGAAGCCGATCAACAGAAAGACGATGGAGTTCAGCGCGAAGGCGACGTACTCCCCGAACGTCTCGACGGCTACCCGGGTGCTCGGCGACATGCCGACCCGGGTCGCATAGTTGCCGCACAGCATCCCGGCGCAAACGGTGGCGATGACGCCGGAGAACTGAAAATGCTCCGCCGCCACGAACGAACCATAGGCGGCAATCGTCGTCAGCGTCGTCTCGATCATCGGATCGTCCACATTCCGGATGACCTGGGAAACCGCCAGGCCGATGGCCGTTCCAATCAGACCCCCGAAACCGACGATGGAGACGAAGTCGAGAGCGAGACCCCCAACGTGGACCGCCGCGCCGGCAACCAGGGAAAGACTCAGTGTGAAGAAGACGACCGCCGTGCCGTCATTGAGGAGGCTTTCCCCATCCAGCAGCACACCCAGACGCTTGGGCACACCGAGGCTCTTGAAGATCCCGACGACCGCGATCGGATCCGTAGCTGAAATCAGCGCTCCGAAGACCAGAGCGTGGCGCCAATTGAAGCCGGCTGCGAAATGCAGTGCCTCGGTAGCCGGAGTCAGGATCAGGACGGTCAACGCAATCGCGGCCGCCAAGCCTGGAACCGCCAGTGACACGATGGTGGTCTTGTTGCGCCAGAACTGGGTGAATTCAATGTGGAAGGCGGCTTCGAATAGGAGCCCGGGCAGAAAGATGGAGAACAGAATCTCCTTGGTCAGGTGAGGGACATTGATGGCATGGGTAAAACCCAACAACAGGCCTGCCAACACCAGGGCCACCGTGTAGGGCATCTGCAGACGGCGCACGCCGATGGCCACCGCCGATGCCACGATGAAAAGCAGAATCAGGACCGTTTCGGCTTCCATAATTCGTTAAGCAGAGGCGTGTATAGTACCCTTATGAGCAAGCATATTGCCTTGATTTGCACCACCTTCGTGGTTTTTTCCATCATCGCAGCTGACTCCGCTCGAGCGCAGGGTGTCGAGAAGACTGAAACGACAGAATCGTATCGCCTCGAACTCGAGGTCCTGCCTCCGGAACCTTTCTTCTCACACTCGGACGTCCAATCGCAGCAGATCAAATCCGGAATGCTTATTGTCCGCGGGGCAGCCCCGGTGCAGCCCGATGCAGTGTCCAAGCCCAACCATCATCTGATCGTGCACGTGTTCGACAAGTCGACGGGAAAGGCCGTGACCGATGCGAACGTGAAGATGAGTTTCCAGCGGTTGGGTCCGGCCGGAGAACCGATCGGCATGCCGACGGAGGTCCCGGTCGTCGAAATGCAGGTCATCGGAAAGGGCCCCGCCACGACACACTACGGCAACAACGTGATCATGCCTTCCGGCACCTATCGCGTCAACATCACCGCGAACGGTGAGAGCGCGACGTTCAAAGTCAGCCTGTAACGTTTCGACTGGAGCAACGCCATGTGTACTACCATGCGTATCCGCCTGGCAGGTGTAATCCTGCTTTCCCTTAGTCTGCCCGGCACCGCACTCGGCGCCGATCAGGGTGTGGTCCGGACCACCCTGGAAAACGGTCTGCGAATCGTCGTCGTCCGAAACGACCTGGCCCCGGTGGTCACGACCATGGTGAACTACCTCGTCGGCTCGAATGAGGCGCCGCCTGGATTTCCCGGCATGGCCCACGCACAGGAGCATATGATGTTCCGGGGCAGTCCGGGCCTGTCCGCAAATCAGCTGGCCGATATCGTGGCCGCGATGGGCGGCAAGTTCGACGCGGATACCCAGCAGACCGTGACCCAATACTTCATGACCGTCCCGGCCGAAGATCTGGATGTGGCCCTCAAAATCGAATCGATCCGAATGCGAAACGTTCTCGACACTCAGAAGCTCTGGTCACAGGAACGAGGCGCCATCGAACAGGAAGTGGCGCAGGACATCTCCAACCCGGAGTACCTCTTCTATTCGAAGCTGCTGGGGGCCATGTTTGCCGGAACCCCTTACTCCCATGATGCGCTGGGCACCCGAGCCTCCTTCAACCAGACGACCGGCGCCATGCTCAAGAAGTTCTACGACACCTGGTATGCTCCCAACAATGCCATCCTGGTGATCGCCGGGGACGTGGACCCCCAGAAGGCGATTGGTCAGGTGAAGTCGCTGTTTGGCGGGATCGAGCATCGCTCCCTGCCGGAGCGGCCGGAAGTAGACCTGTCCCCGCTCCAGCCGAAGCAGATCGAGATGGAATCGGATCTCCCCTACGGCCTTGCCTTCGTCGCCTATCGTCTGCCCGGCTATTCCAGCGAGGAGTTCGCCGCTGCTCAGGTGCTGACCGATGTTCTCGGCAGCCAGCGGGGCGATCTCTACGCCCTGGTCCCTCAAGGGAAGGCCCTGGACACCGGTTTCGAGGGTAATTTCCTGCCGCGTTCGGCGCTGGCCTTTGCGGTAGCGGCCCTGCCCCAAGGTGTGGATCCCGCGAGCCTGATCCCGACGATGAAGAAGATCATCGCTGCATACCGCGATAACGGCGTGCCCGCAGACCTGGTAGAGGCGGCCAAGAGGCGGGAAGTCGCGGCGGCGGAGTTTCAGAAGAATTCGATCCCCGGACTGGCGTCCGAGTGGTCAAGCGCTTTGGCAGTCAAAGGGCTTCACTCGCCCGAGGAGGAAGTCGCCGCCATCAAGAATGTGACGGTTTCCGAAGTGAATGCCGTGGCCAGGAAGTATCTGATCAACGAGACGGCCATCACCGGCGTTCTCACTCCTCATCCTTCGGGCCAACCTGTCTCGACCAAGAGCTTCGGTGGAGCTGAATCGTTTGCTCCGACGCAGACCAAGCCGGTGGCTCTACCCAGTTGGGCCGACAAAGCGGTCAAGTCGCTCGAGGTGCCGGACTGGACTTTGAAGCCGACGACGGTGCATCTCGACAACGGGATCACCTTGATCGTCCAGCCCGAGACGATCAGCAACACGGTGAGCGTATTCGGCCAGATCCAGACAAACGCTGATCTGCAAACCCCGAAGGGACAGGAGGGCGTCGCCGGAATTCTCGACGACCTCTTCTCCTACGGCACGACTTCACTCGATCGGTTGGCTTTTCAGAAGGCTTTGGACGATATCGCCGCCGATGTCTCGGCAGGCTCCAGTTTCTCGCTGGAAGTCCTTCGGCCGGATCTCGATCGGGGCATGCAACTGCTGGCGGACAATCTGCTGAATCCGGCCCTTCCGAAATCCGCCTTCGACGTGGTCCGACAGCAGACCGTGGCCTCTCTCGCCGGCAAACTGCAGAGTCCGTCCTACCTGGCCCACGAAACCCTGGCCGCCGCCCTGTATCCGAAGGGCGACCCCACATTGCGCGAGCCCACGCACCAGTCGCTCGAGGCCTTGACGATCGAGGATGTCAAAAGCTACTACCGCACAACGTTTCGTCCGGATATGACAACGATCGTCGCCATCGGGGCGATTACGCCGAAGGAGGCGACCGCGCTCGTCAAGAAGTACTTCGGAGACTGGAAGGTGCCAGGCCCGAAGCCGGACGTTGATCTGCCGAAGGTTCCTCTGAACAAACCGAAGTCGAGTATCGTTCCCGATGCCAGCCGCGTTCAGGACAACGTGACACTCGAGGAACTGCTGGGAATTAGCCGTTCCGACTCCGATTATCTTGCTCTTCAGGTGGGGAACCACGTTCTGGGAGGTGCGTTCTACGCCACCCGCCTGTACCGCGATCTGCGGGAGAATACGGGTCTCGTCTACTACGTCGGGACCGACCTGATCATCGACAAGAACCGCTCCCGCTACGCCATCGCCTACGCGTGCAATCCCCCCAACGTCTCCAAGGCCCAGGACCTGATTACCCGCGATTTGATTCAGATGCAGAACGAGGATGTCACTGCGGACGAACTCCACCAGGCCAAGGCCTTGCTGCTTCGGGAAATCCCATTGGCGGAAGCGAGCGTCGACGATATTGCGGGCGGGTTGTTGGGCCGTGCGGTGGACGGACTCCCTCTCAATGAACCGATCCTGGCAGCCCGAAAGTACGTTCACATCACGGCGGCCCAGGTCAGAGCGGCGTTCGCCAAGTGGATCCGCCCTCACGACTTTGCTCAGGTGACCGTCGGGCCGAACCCCATGTGACGCTCGTAAAGAGGTGGGGAAGCGGTTGTCACTCCAAAACTCTGATGATGATCGCAGTGAGATCATCGTGCTGGTGGGCTCCCGCAAATGCGCGAAGCTCCCGCAATAGCACGTCCCGGATTTCGGCGGGTTTTCGGTCTCTGCAGGAGGCCACTAAACCGGCGACCCGATCGATGCCGAACTCTTCGCCGTCCGGGCTCGGCGCTTCGGTGAGACCGTCGGTGTAGAGAAGCAGCGTATCGCCGATAGTCAATCGGACCGAACTGCAGCTAAACGTCGCCTCCGGAAAGACCCCCAGTACGGGACCAGACGGGGCCAGGGACTGAACCGCATCGGAGCGGAAAAGAAGCGGGGGCAGATGCCCGGCGTTGGAGAAACGGAAGATGCCGGTTCGTTGTTCGAAGATGCCGTACACCATCGACGCAAAGCGATTGGCCTCGGTCATCTGAAAGAAATCATGGTTGAGTTGTTGGAGCACCACCGCCGGATCCGGGCTCGTTCGCGCGATCGATTGAAGCCGTCCCTGGAGGCTGGCCATCAACAGTGCAGCAGCGACGCCCTTGCCCGAGACATCGGCCAGCGCGACTCCCAGTCTTCCTTCCCCCAGGTCGATGAAGTCGTAGTAATCTCCTCCGGCATGGCGAGCCGGCTGGCAATACCCCATGTAGTCCAGCCCGGGTACTCGTGGCGTCTCCTGGGGAAGGAGCCTTAGCTGAACCTCCTGTGCAAGGAGCAAGTCCTTCTCGACGTCGGAACCGGAATGATCAGAAACAGCGGCTTCACTGCGGGTGCCGCGGCAGGATGCCAAAAGCGTCCGCACCAATTTGTCATTGTCCCAGGGTTTCAGAACGAAATCATGAGCGCCGCATCGGATGGCTTCGACGGCCGTCTCGACGTCACCGTATCCGGTGAAGAGCACAACCGGCAGACCGGGATCGAGGTGGCGGATCGTCTCGAGCCATTGGAATCCCTCCACCCCGCTGGTGGTATCGCGGGTGAAATTCATATCCAGCAGGATCACGTCGTAGGCGAAGTTGCGAAGCCGCTCCGGGATGAATTCAGGTCGCAGTTCCGTGTCGATGCGGTTGAAGTCCAGCTTCAGAAGCATCGTAAGGCTCGTCAGGATGTCCGGATTGTCATCGACGATGAGAACGGATCGCTTGTCAATCGCCACAGTTCAACTCCAGGGGGCAGTGATCATCGATGGCTCGTGAATCGCCGCGCTCGATGAGACACCCCAGATAACATTGCAATCCTCGTACCAATCCAAGATGTGGTCGATAGAACCTTCTGGCCCGCGCCCCGGCGGTTCCCGAGTCCCAGAATGGTACGTCTCGTCTCGAAAACGGACAGTTGGAAGAGTCGTCGAGCACGGGACCTCCACGATCCATGAGATCGGAACCCTGCCCCGGCCCCTTTTCCTTCGCCGAAAGTCACCCGAAGATTGCGGCGAGAAGCGGCGTCAGCAAGGCTAGATCCGCCATCTCTCGCCGCTCGGAGACTCCAAGGTTCGATCCGAAACGGTCTATTCCCCACAACAGCAGCGAGCCGACTCCTACGCACACACCGATTCGCCAAGACACGACGCCCAAGATCGGAAGCAGGAGGGCCGAACCGCCCAGCCCGGCCAGGTACCAGGGAAGCAGACGAATGAGATGTGGGAATTCGATCGCTATGGAACTCTGTTGAGAACTCCCGTCGAAGGATCGTTCCCACTTCGAAATCGAACACGCATTTCCAAAGAAGAGAAGAAGCGCCCCGGAAGCCGGGACCAGAATGGCCCCCGCCTGCGGCGGGTGTGCCGTCAAGACGAAGAGAGTGGAGCCGGCAGTGAACAGGGCCGCGACGAGCACCTCTTTCGGAAGCACCATTCGGGTAGGCCGAAGCCAATGGACAAGGATGAAATAGCCGGCGACGGCCAGCGCCAACGCGGTCCAGTTCAGGAGAACACCTAAGGGCAGCAGCATGACACAAAGAACCACCATCAGCACCGTCGCCGCGACCCCGCTGACGAGCAGACGCCGGAGATGCCGGCGCGCAAACTCGTGCCTCGCACTCGCCGCGCCTTCCGGCGGAAGTCGCCATCCATCGAGCACCCGGTCCAAGACGTAGAGGCACCAGACCGAGCCTCCCAGGATGAGATAGTATTTCCACTCGAGTGAGGTCCTCGTTGCGTCTGCAAAGAGCCATTGCCAGCTCACGGCAACCAGCGGGGCATCCAGGCTGAGCGCATTGATCGCCGTCAGAAGGCTGGAAAACCAGGATCCAACCGACGCGCGACGACGGGGGATAGCTGACATCGGCTCAGCCGCCCCACGGGTCCCGGCTGTTGACTTCTCGACCCTTCGGCCTGAAGCGGTAGAGGAACCGGCCCACGCTCATCCAGTTTCTTTCCATCGGCGAGAGCCCATTGACGACTCGGCCTTCGACCCGGTCACCGAGATTTTCCGTCACCTTAAACGTCCTTCCGGTTTCTTGGCGGGGAACCGGCTGCCAGTGTCATTCTCTCCTCCGCTCTCGGGTGCTGAAGGCGCCTTACCCCCTGTTCGTTCCGTTCCCTGCCCGCCCTACAGGAATCGGGCGCCCTGTGTGTCCAGGTCCAGAACGCGAATCTCTGCATGCACGCCCGCATCCCGCAAAACCCCGGTCATCCACGCCCCGATTTCCCGGAAACGATCCCGTGCAATCGCAAGAAGCGTCGAACCGGACCCGGAGATGGTGACGCTGAGGACCGAGTCCTCCAACCGAGACGGAAGACCTCGACGCTCGAGAACGGCCTCTCCGCCGGGAATCAGAGTCGCTCGGAACGGCTGATGGAGCCGGTCCCGCGTCGCTTCGGCGAGCAGATCACCCCGTCCCTGACTGAGCGCCATGACCATCAAGCCACATCTCTGCAGGTTGAATACCGCATCGGAAAGCGGATAACTCTCGGGAAGGATGGCTCGGGCCCGGCTGGTCGACACGGCCGCATCGGGGATGGCCACCACGAACCGGCATTGCAGACGAGACGGGATCCGCTCCGCGAGCAGTCGGTCCTCATCCGTACACGACAATACCCATCCACCCAAGAGGCTGGCTGAGACATTATCCGGATGCCCCTCCAGTTCATAGGCGATGCGCAGCACCCGTTCGGCCGGTAGAGACCGTCCGGCAAGCCTCTCGGCAGTGCGAATTCCGGCGACGAAGGCAGCTCCACTGCTGCCCAACCCCCTGCATAGAGGAATCTCCGAGTTGACGGAGAAACTCAGGCCGGGCACTTCAGTCCCCAACTCCGCGCAGGCTCTGCGCAGACCGATCTCGATCGCATTCTCGTGCGGCTCGAGGCTCCAGTCCACCGGCCAGCGGAGCTCGGAGCCTGCGGTCGGCTTCACACCCACCCGCAGGTAGACGCTGAGGGCCGCCGACAGAGCATCGAAACCCGAACCGAGGTTGCTGGTACTTCCCGGAACCTGGACCGTAAATTCATCCGTCAAGACTCTTCCCTCTCCCTCCCCTGCATCTCTTGCTCCAGGTAGGCCTCCAGTGCGTCTCGAGCCGCTTCGGTCCCGGTCCAGAACCGGAACTGACCGGCCAACCATGAGACCCATGCCCGAGATTCGGATGGGACCATCGTCCCCGGCAGATCGAGAGCCGATCCTGTCGAGCCGGTTTCCCAGCCGTTCACCGTTCGCCGCAGCGTGTCCACCGCTTCGTCCGGAAGCCCCACGGTCCCCAAATGCGTCTCCGCGGCGCCGCGGGCGAGACCCCCGGTGATGGCGAGCCCCTGGAAATGGAGAGACGACTTGCGGAGATACTCCAGCCACGGCACCACTTCGTCCACCGCCAGGGGCAGACAGGCGGCTCGGAGGCCGCGGTCCGCAAAGAGACGATTCAAGATCCGGCAAATCCTGAAACCGAAATCTGTCTCAGTGAGTACGGCATAAAGCGAGGGGCGTCCCTCCGACCCGTTCCAGGACTCCAATCGAAGCACCCCGGAGGTCTCCGGCAGGCTGAACTGTCCGGGCGCTACGGCACGCTCCCCATCCTCCACGACGTAAGTCCAGAGACTCCCCAGAAGAGGCCCCAGAACGCGCGTCGGCTGTCCGACTCTTCCCATCCCCAGAATCACCTTACGGTGGTCTCCGGGCAGTCCCTCCGCCCACTGCAGGAGCCGGACCGCCTGACGACCGTCGAGAGGCGTTACGGCAAGCTTGACGGCCTGACCGGGCAGGCGTCGCATCTCTCGATAGAGTTCCGTCGGATCGGAAGGAGAGCCGAAGAAGTCATGATGTGAACGAAGGACCGAAACGTCCTGGAAAGCGGCAGGATAGACGGAGACGCTCTGCTCCAGGTCGATCCATGAAAAGCCGATGTCGATGGAATTCTGAAGGATCTTCAAACGTTCCGCTTCGGAACCCTGAAAGCAGCCCCCTTCACCGGCAGGACGGCAGGTTGCGATGAAGCGGGTCGGCGTCGAGGGCAGCTGGGGTGAACCGCCGGGATCGGCAAGATAGTCGAGCCTCACTTCGATGAAAGCCACGCGTCCGGCGTAGTGTCGGATCTTCTCGTTCAGCGTCGCGAGGCTCTGCTCGGCAAGGGTCAGACACAGCGCAGACATGCGAACAACTCAGGTGTTGATCAGGGCGTCGGAATGCTTGTTCTGCCCCGGCAGGACGTCCAACTCCTGCTGCTTCTTTTCCTGGCTCTCTCGAGTCTTCACGTTCTCTCCGATGCGGCCCCAAAAGGATTGGAAATAGTGCCACATAGACAGAATCGACAGCACCATGACGCCCCACAACAGAATGGTCCCTACCAGGAGCAGATCGCCTCCAGGGTACCGGCTACCGGCAATCAGAAAGCTACAGCACGCGACCTGAGCGACCATCTTGGACTTGCCCAGGCGGGAGGCTGCGATCGTGAGACCTTCCGCCGAGGCAATGCTGCGCAAGCCGGTCACGGCATATTCACGCCCGACGATGATGATGACCATCCAGGCGGGAGCACAACCCAACTCGACCAGCGCAACGAGCGCCGCCGAGATCAGGATCTTGTCGGCGATGGGATCGAGCAGCTTGCCCAGGGTGGTCACCTGGGAGCGTTTCCGCGCCAGGTATCCATCGAAATAGTCGGTCCCGGCGGCGGCGAGAAAGACGACCAGACCCCAAATCTCGCGGTCGGGGAAGTTTCCGGTCAACAACACGACCAGAAGCAGCGGCACCAGGAAAATCCTTGACAAAGTAAGTGCCGTCGGGAGATTCATGTCCTGCGCTTTTCTCTGCTGACGTTGATCGCAGCCTGCATCTCGGGAGAGAAATGCGGGCTGAAACTGACTTTAGCATAACTCCAAGGGCCCGGCCAACTTGGCTTATTCTCCCCGAGTCGGGTATCTTAGCAAATTCGAATCGCCGGAGTTGCACACGCAATCACAAAAACCATTAGAATAACTCCCGAAACCTTTTAGTCTGGTTCGGCATATCTACGGTCGAATCCAAAAACCACCCCCCCTCAATGTAAGGGTCGGGGTGTTTTTTCGTGGAGGTTGTAATGAGACGAAAGACAGTCTTCGCAAGCGCCGGGGTGATGGTGATCGCTCTGGTGGTCGCTTCGACGGTGAGTTACACGTCGATCCGACCGATCGCGACGCCCTCGTCTCCGGCGATAGATGAGACTTCTTCCGATACGAATTCCGCCGCGGAGGCACAGGCTCCCCAGGAAGAGGCGCCCGACTACCAGGTCTTCGAGGCCACCGCGTACTGCGATTTTGGGATCACGCACTCAGGACTGCTGGCTCGCAGGGGCATGGTGGCGGCTGATCCGCAGATTCTGCCCATCGGATCGGTGATCCAGGTTGAGGCCGGCAACTATAGCGGCATCTACACCGTGATGGACACCGGTGGCGTGGTCAAGGGACGTTTGATCGACATCTACATGCCGGACCATGAGGAAGCGATCCAGTTCGGAAGGCAGAAGATCAGGATCCATGTACTTCGCCGTGGATGGCACCCGGACGCGGCTCCGGAGTTCGAATATGCCCTGGCCGGCTGAGCCTCCATTGAGGTGAGCAATCAGCTCGGGCCGAGGTTGACCCGAGGGTTCTTTGCCCGAAGAACGTCCAACGTTGCAGCTCAAGCTGGACCGTCTGCCCGGCTCGCCGGGAGTGTATCTGTTTCGCAACGAGAAGAAGCAGATCATCTACATCGGCAAGGCTAAGAGTCTGCGAAACCGGGTCCGCTCCTACTTCCAAAACAATCGAGCTCTCGATCCGAAGACCGAGTACATTGCGCGGCACGCGACGGATCTGGACTACATCGTCACCGACAACGAAGTCGAAGCGTTGATTCTCGAGAGCACGCTGGTCAAGAAGCACCAGCCCCGGCTCAACGTTCGTCTCAAGGACGACAAAGCGTTTCTGCATATCAAACTGACGGTGAACGAGCCCTATCCCCGAGTCCTGCTGACGCGCCGGGTGCGTAATGACGGGGCCCTCTATTTTGGTCCCTTCCTCCCCGCTTCACTCGCCCGCAACCTTATCAAGATCATTCATCGTCACTTCCAGTTGCGCACCTGCTCGATTCCCATCGACGGGAAGTTGCGGCGTCCCTGTCTCGAGTTCCACATCGACCGCTGTCTGGGCCCCTGTGTCGAGGGTCTGTGCAGCCGTGAGGAGTATCAGCGTGCGGTGCAGGACGTGATTCTCCTCCTCGAGGGAAAGAACGAACAGCTCATCACCCAACTCACCGCCAAGATGCACGAGGCCGCCGCACAGGAGCACTTTGAAGCAGCGGCGTTCTTTCGTGATCGCATCCAGCTGGTTCGGGAGCTGGCCGAGAAGCAAAAGATGGCGCTGGCGGGCGAGGACGACATCGATGTCTTCGCCTACTACCGAGAGGGCTCCCGTCTGGCTCTTCAGTTGTTTACTCTGCGGGGGGGAAAGGTCGTCGGCAAGCGAGAGTTCTTCTGGGAAGATCTCGAAGTCCTCGATCCTCGCGTCTTTCTTCGCGATGCCGTCCAGCAGTACTACTTGAATGCCGGCTTCGTGCCCCGCCAGGTTTTTCTTCCGGTGGAGATCGAGGATCAGGGAATCATTCAGGACTGGCTCAACGAGAAGCGCCTTCGGTCGTCGCGCAGCAGGGTCCAGTTGGTCGTGCCCAGGAAGGGCGAGAAACTCGATCTGCTGCTGCTCGTCGAACGCAATGCCAAGATCTCGTTCGAAGCTCGCTTCAAGATCGCCCGTTCGGCCAAGCTGAAAGTTCTGGAAACGATCCAGAAGCGCCTGAACTTGCCGCGGCCGCCCAGGACGATCGAAGCATTCGATATCTCCAATATCCAGGGCGACGAACCGGTTGCCTCGATGGTGGTCTGCCGCGACGGCGCCATGTCACGCCGCGACTACCGCAAGTTCAAGGTGCGGACGATCACGGGTCCCAACGATTTCGAAGCCATGAGGGAGGTCGTCTATCGGCGGTACCGGCGTCGAACCGAAGAGGGTGGAGAATTGCCCGATTTGGTGCTGGTCGATGGGGGCAAGGGACAGCTGCACTCGGCCTTCCAGGCCCTTTCCCAACTGGGACTCGAGGATGTACCGTTGGCGGGGATCGCGAAGCGCGAGGAGATCATCTTCGTTCAGGGCCAGGAGGACCCGATCCGCCTGAACCCGGCGTCTGCGGCCCTGCACCTCATTCAGGAAATCCGCGACGAGGCTCATCGTTTCGCCGTCACGTTTCACCGCAGGCGGCGCTCAATCCGCGATTTCGGGTCGGAACTGGACCGGGTCCCCGGCATCGGAGCCAAGCGCAAGAAACGCCTTCTGCAGAACTTCGGAAGTGTGGCGCGGGTTCGCCGCGCGACGGTGGAGGAGCTGACCCCGTTCGTCGGCCGAAAGCTTGCCGAAACGCTCAAGCGCGAACTGGGCGCCGGGAAGACGGAGTAGAAGATCCCTCTTCGGATGAAGTTCCGGGTTCCGGATTCCGGGTTCCGGGGGTACAAACCGGGTACAAAGGCAACAGACGGGACCGGGAACATAGGTAACACTTTTCGGTTTCTCCGTCACTGTTGATACTTCCATTCCGGGGAGGGGAGGGGGCGAAGAAGGCTGTCCTGCTCGGAACCTGGAACTCGGAACTCGGGACTCCCTGTCTTTCGGGACACCAAGACAACCTGGGACGGTTCTACGCGTAGGCCCCGGCGTTGTAGAAAGGCGCAAAGGCCGAGATCATCGCCAGCACGAAGGTATGCCTCGCACCCAGGATGTCGCAGGTGAGAATGCTCCAGGGTTCAGCGCCGGCACCTGCCGCCTCCTTACCCGAAATCCGGTCCAGCGCAATGCTCAATTCGATGCCGCGATCAATGACGGGTCCGGCGATGGTAGAAGGCACCACCAACCCGGGTCCGTATCCGAAGAAGCCCTTGTGGCCGTCAGTGACGTAGGCCAGACTTACGAGGAAGACCTGTCGGCGCGGTCCCTGCGCTCCGACGACCTGGAAGCCCGACTGCAGACCGATGTAAAAATCGGCTTCCGCCCGTTCTCGCTTCAACTGGAGGATCAGGTTCTCCGCCTTGGACTGGGCAGATTCCATCAGTTCATCGAGGCTCAGCGGGAGTCTGGCGACGTCCCCGGCGAGACGGTACCTCAGAAATTCGACTTTGTCCCGTTCATCGACGATCGAGGCACCGAAGACTTTCCAAGCCTCCTTTACGGCCTCGATGTCGTCGGGCGAAGCCGTCGCGATGGCGATTCTCATGATCGGATTCTATCGGGGTTGTCTGACGCACGTTCCTGCCTCATCAGGATCCGGCTCACGATCTCGTGAAGCCGTTCGTTCGTCGCCAGGCATTCACGATCGTAGATCGAGGCCGTGGAGCCGTCGAACCGAGTCATCCGCCCTCCCGCCTCCCTGACGATGATGGTCCCTGCCGCAACATCCCAGGGTTGCAGGCTCAATTCCCAGAATCCATCGAAACGCCCGCAGGCGACGTAGCAGAGATCGAGCGCCGCCGATCCGTCGCGACGCACCGAGCGAGCATGTCTCATCATGTAGTTGAAGTGTCTCAGGTTCTGTACGATTTCCTCCGCCTCGTACGAGAAACCGGTGCAAAGCAGGCTGTCTTCGAGCTTCTCCTCTTGGGAGACATGAATGGTTTCACCGTTCATGAAGGCACCCTCGCCAAGGCGGCCGCTGAAACACTCCTCCCTGACGGGATCGTAGACGATTCCGCCCACGAGGCACCCTTCCACTTCCAGTCCGATAGAGACACAGTAGGCGGGATAACCGTGAGCATAGTTGGTGGTCCCGTCGAGAGGATCGATGATCCACTTCACGCCCGCGTCACCACCCGTCGTTCCACCCTCTTCCGCCAGGATCTGGTGCGCCGGAAAGGCCTCGCGAATCCGGGAGACGATCAGACTCTCCGAAGCCAGATCGGCCTCGGTCACGAGGTTGACTCGCCCCTTTTTCGCGACCTTGAATCCCGATACCTGCCGTTCCAAAAGGATCTGCCCGGCTTCCCGCGCAACTTCCTCCGCCAGCGCGAGCGCCTCGTCGAACTCGGTTCTCTTCATCGATCTCCAACTTTCCAAAGGACGCCTTTTCTCACGATTCGACGGCATGAAGCAGCGCCACGGCCTGAACGGCGATGCCTTCCGCCCGCCCGATTACTCCCCTGCCCTCCATCGTCGTGGCTTTGATCCCGACTTCCGCCGGTTGGACCTTCAGAATCCGCGCAATATTCGACTTCATCTCCGCGACGTGCGGCTGGATCTTGGGCACCTCGGCCACAACGACGATGTCCACATTGCCGACTCGGAATCCCCGCTCGCGAACGCACCGAAAGGCCTCCTCGAGCAGAAACTGGCTCGAGGCGTCTCGAAAACGCGGGTCGTCGTCCGGGAAATGCGTCCCGATGTCCGCCAGTCCGGCCGCGCCCAAGATTGCGTCGGTCACAGCGTGCAGCAAGGCATCCGCATCCGAATGACCCTGCAGACCCTTCTCGAAGGAGATATGGACTCCCCCGAGGACGAGCCTGCGGCCCGCTGAAAACGGGTGAAAGTCGAATCCAATCCCAACTCTCGAATCTGGGCCCATGACTCTCAGCCTATGCAAGGTGGGACTACGGCGTCAATCCGGGAAGATCCTGGCTCCAGGTGATTTTCACGTTTTCGGGATCGCCCTGCACCACCCGGACGGTAATCCCGAGACGCTCGACGAGGAAGGCCTCGTCGGTACCGTAAACGCGATCCCCTTGAGCTTGTTCGACGGCTCGCCGCAGAAGGGAGGCCCGAAACCCCTGAGGCGTCTGAGCCAGCCCCAGACGCTCTCGCGGGATCGTCCGCACGATGGCTGTGTCGGCGATCTCTTTGACCGTATCGCGGATCGGCAGAACGGGAATACAGGCGTCGAAGCGTCGCATCCCTTCCGATACGGCAACAATCAGGTCCCGCGAAACGAAGGGACGGGCGGCATCGTGCACCAGGACATACTCGATTTCGATGGGCAACGCCTTGAGCCCCTTCTCTACGGAACTCTGTCGGGTACCGCCCCCTGCGATGACCTCGATCGACACTGGAATCGAGCCCTGCACCTCCTTCTCCACGCGCTCGACCCAGGTTGCCGGCACTGCCACCACGGCGCGGCCCACGAAACCGGAAAACCTCCTCAAGGCATGGAGGTACAGAGGTCGACCATCGAAGGGAAGAAACTGCTTCGGGACATCGGATCCAAAACGAGTCCCGCTTCCGCTGGCGGCCAGGATGAGACCGATTTCTGATGACTGGTTCATGTGGTTTACCAGGAATAGGACATACAGGACACTCGTAGGAGGCGGCCAGTCAGCAGCGGGCCGTCCTAGAGGTCGTAGACGTCCTATCCAGCCTGCTGCTCTTCCTCTTCCTCCCCCATTCTTCCTTCACAGCCCCACTTTATCCAGGAATTCCCCGATCGACTTGACTCCTTCGAGCCGCACGCCGTTTATCCTCTCGCTCAGGGGAAGATTTCCCTCGGGCAATAGCACGTGATCGAAGCCCAGATTGGCGGCCTCTTTGACACGGACGTGCGGGAAGCTGACGGAGCGCACTTCACCGGCCAGCCCCACCTCGCCAAACACCACCGTCGAAGCGGGCAGAGCCGCGTCGCGAAAACTCGAGACGACCGCCGCGACGAGGGCGAGATCGACGGCGGGCTCTGCCACCGTCAATCCACCGGCGATATTGATGAACACGTCGCTGCCCAGAAGGTGGAACCCGGCTCGCTTCTCGAGCATGGCCAGAAGCAACGACAGGCGGTTCGGATCGACTCCGGTCGATGTCCTGCGCCCGGTACTGAAGTTCGTTTGGCTCACCAAGGCCTGAACTTCGACCAGAACGGGCCGCGATCCCTGGATCGCGCAGAGAACGACCGACCCCGAGACTTCTTCGGCGCGCTCCGATAGAAACAGGCTCGAAGGATTCTCGACGCTCTCGAGACCTCGAGACGTCATCTCGAAAATTCCGAGTTCGTTGGCCGGGCCAAAACGATTCTTCACTGTGCGCACGAGCTTCTGGTTGTGATGGCGGTCCCCTTCGAAGTACAGCACCACGTCGACGATATGCTCGAGCGCTTTCGGTCCGGCCAGGTTCCCGTCCTTGGTGACATGCCCGATGAGGAACGTCGGCACATGGGTCTTCTTGGCGTACGAGAGAAACTGCATGGCACACTCCCGGATCTGACCGATGCTGCCGGGAACCGATTCGAAGGTTGACGTATAGACGGTCTGAATCGAATCGACGATCAGGACTGTAGGCTGGAGTCGCTCGATTTCCGAGAAGACCGTCTCCATGCAGGTCTCTGGAGAAATGAACAGGTTCGCGCCGGCAACGCCGAGGCGGTCACCACGCATCTTGATCTGCCGAGCCGACTCTTCACCCGCGACATAGAGGACTCGCTCCTGCATCGTCGAAAGAAGTTCGGCGATCTGAAGCAGCAGCGTGGATTTGCCGATGCCGGGCTCACCGCCCAGCAAGACCAGCGAGCCTCGAACGATGCCGCCACCCAGAACCCGGTCGAACTCCCGGTTGCCTGTGACCTGACGATCGAAAACCTGTTCCTCCACATCGGCGTAGGGAACCGCCCGCTCTCCTTCGCCGAGCTGAGGGGATACCGGGGTGCCGACCCTTTCCTCGACCAGGGAATCCCACTCTCCACAGCTCGGACAACGACCCAACCACTTGACGCTGGCAGTGCCGCAGGCTCCACAAACGAAAAGCGTCTTGGCGCTCACCTTGGCCATGAACCTGGGATTTTACCGCGCGAGGGTGAAATGGGACGGCCTGAGAAGAAGCAAGGAATAGGACGGATAAGACGGATAGGACAGATACGACTCAACTTGAACGGACCCTGTCCTATGGGTCTCATAGGTCCTATTCCTCCTGATAGACCCGCTCAACCCGGGAGCCGATCACGGTGAGGATCTCATAGGGGATCGTCCCCAGCAGTTCCGCCAGCGCCGCCGCACTGATCGGCGATTTCGGATCCCAATCCAGCAAGGTCACCTCAGAACCGGGCCCGATCCCAGGGAGCTCGGTCAGGTCGATCGCCGTCAGGTCCATGCTGATCCTGCCGACCACCGGGGCAAATCCTTCCCTGGTTCCGACGCAGGCCTGATTCGAGAGGTCGCGCCGGTAACCGTCCGCATAGCCCACACCGATGATGCCGATCCGACTCGGCCTGGAGGTTCGAAAGGACGCCCCATATCCGATGTGAGCGCCCGTCGGATGGGCGTTGATCGCCATGACGGTACTCTTCCATCGCAGGATCGGCTCCAGTTCCGCCAGGGCCGGAGAATTGGCGATCCCGTAAAGCGCCAGGCCGGGGCGTACGGCATCGAATCCGGCCGCTGGAGTGTCGAGGGCCGCACTGTTGGCCAAGTGCCGCCGGAGCCCCAGTCCTTCGGTGGCTCTCCGGAACCGATCGATCTGAGCCAACGTGAATTCGCGATCGCAGTCGGCGCAAGATAGGGTCGAGAACACGCCCGTCGCTCGACCGTTCAGACGCTCGACCACGGAGCGCAGATGTTCGTGAGGAATCCCGAGGCGTCCCATCCCGGTCTCGATCTCGATTTCAACCCGGATCTTCGGCGGAATCCAGTCCTCCTGAAAGAGCGACGCGGTCAGGCGGTGAGCCGTGAACTCGGAAAGGTCGGTTTCGCGGCATCCGCCGAAAACGATGATTTCCGCCTCGGCGGCATGGCTTCTCAGCGTGCGGGCTTCATTGAGATCGGCGACACCAAAGGTCCGCACACCGCACTTCAACAATCGGGAGACGACGGGCTCCAGTCCATGGCCATAGGCATCCGCTTTCACGACCCCGATGATCGGCCTGCCCTCGACCAGTCGTGAGATGACGGCATGGTTGTGTTCCAGCCGGGACAGCGAGATTTCGACCCAGGACCGCCTCATTCCATCTCCCGGGCCAGGTTCTCGAACTTCGTCCACTGGTCGATGAAGGCCAGCTTGACGACGCCGGTGGGACCGTTGCGCTGTTTTCCGATGATGATCTCGGCGACGCCGGACTCCTCAGCCTCGTCATCCTTTGCGTAAAGGTCGGGTCTGAAGACGAAGAGAACGACATCCGCATCCTGCTCGATGGAACCCGACTCACGGAGGTCCGAAAGTTGAGGCCGGTGATCGCCGCGGCGCTGTTCGGGAGCACGGCTCAACTGAGAGAGCGCCAGAACCGGAATATTCAGTTCTTTGGCCAGGCCCTTCAGCGCACGGCTGATCGCCGAGATCTCCTGCTGGCGGCTTTCGAACCGCTGGCGATTCCCGGAAAACGCGCTCATCAGCTGCATATAGTCGATGATCACCATGTCGAGGCCGTGCTCGACCATGAGTCGGCGACTCTTCGACCGCATTTCGACGATCGATATTCCGGGTGTGTCGTCGATGAAGATCTTGGCTTGAGCCAACCGGCTCATCGCCTTGGCGAGATCCTGCCAGTCCGCTTTGGAGAGAAACCCGGAGCGGACCTTGTGGCTGTCGACGCGCGCCTCTCCGCAGAGAAGCCTCATGACCAGCTGCTCGGCCGACATCTCGAGGCTGAAGAGGCCGACAGTACCGCCTTCTCGGATTGCGGCGTACTGCCCGATATTCAGGGCCAGGCTGGTCTTACCCATTCCGGGACGCCCGGCCAGAATGACCAGGTCCGATTTTTGAAAACCGGACGTCATCTCATCGAGATCGGTAAAACCGCTGGGGACGCCGGTGACCAGCTCCTTGCGCTCGTCGAGGGTATGGATATTCTCCCAGGTCGCCTTCAAAAGATCCGACAGGGAGACAAACCCGCCTCGAACCCGCTCCTGGCTGATCTTGAAGATCGACTGTTCGGCCTGTTCCAGCAGCGCCAAAGGGTCATCTTCGGCGGCGTAGCTGCGTAACAGGATTTCGTTCGTGGAGTGGATCAACCTGCGGAGAATGGACTTCTCCTTCACGATCCTGGCGTACTGGACAAGATTCGAAATCCGAGGAACGCCGTCGACCAGCGACGCGATGTAAGCGGCTCCGCCGACCACCTCCAAGTCATTCTCCTTTTGCAGGGCTTCCCTCAACGTCACGGAATCGATGGCCCGTGCGCTGGAGGACAGCTCTTCCATTCGGATGAAGATCTTGCGGTGGGCCTCACTGTGGAAATCGCTGTCAGTCAGCAGTTCCGCCGCCTGGTCATAGAGCCGGTTGTCCAGGAGAATCGCTCCCAGCACCGCCCGCTCGGCCTCCAGAGAATGCGGCAGCGATCTGTCCAGGGTCAGTTCTTCGCTCATCGACGCTGATCATTATGCCGCGTTCCACCGCGCTTGTGCAGGCGGGAAGCGCTGGGAGTGATAGTTCGGCCCAAACATCATTGCCGCGCAAAGGAAAAGAGCCCGCCGACGGCGGGCTCTTGAAGAATTGACCGAAATCGACGATCGAACGGCGTCACTCCGCCGGCTCTTCGCTCTCCGCGGAGGCGGTTCCTGCAAGGCGCTCGATCTCTTCCACTTTCGCCTTGAGTTCTTCCACGACCTTGTCGCTCTCTTCTCCCCGGGGCAGCGTCTTGGAGATCTGCTCGCCCGCCTCGGGAAAGACGGAGAGAAGGAGACTGGCGTCGACATCGGAGTGAGGGCGGACCTCCACCGTGTAGTTGCCGATGCTCTTGATGGGCTGGTGCAGCAGGATCTTCCGCCGATCCAAGGTGATGCCGTTGGCGGCAAGCACGTCCGTCAGATCCTTGGATGTCACCGATCCGAACAGAACCCCCGTGTCGCCGGCCTTGCGGCTGACCACGATGTGGATCTGACCCAGTTCGGCGGCCAGAATCTCTGCTTCGCCCCGATCCTTGGCCTCACGCTTGGCCAGAGCCACACGCTGCTGCTCGACCATCTTGAGGTTGCCGGGTGTCGCCGGGACGGCCAGTTTCTTGGGAATCAGAAAGTTACGTCCATAGCCGGAAGCGACTTTGACCACGTCACCACGCCGGCCCAACTCAAACACGTCATCGATCAGAATGACTTCCATCGAACTTTACCTCGTCGAGGGACTAATGCTTGACGTACGGCAACAGCGCCAGGTGACGCGCCCGCTTGATCGCAATCGTCAACTTCCTTTGGCAGGGCGCGCAGGCGCCGGTGATGCGTCGGGGAACGATCTTGCCGTTCTCAGTGACGAACTGACTCAGGAATTTGGCGTCCTTGTAGTCAAAATGATACTTGCCCACGCACATCTTACAGAACTTACGTCTTCTCGCCATGTCTATCACTCCTGGCCGGCATCATCGGATTCGCCGCTCTCTTCGGCGGACTCCGATGCGCCCACACTCGATTCCTCAGCCGCGGCAGCTACACGGGCTTTGAGCTTGCGTGCCTTGCGACGCTCCCGCTTGGTTTCAAATCTTTCGGCCCGCTTCAGTTCCTGGTCGATGCGAACCGAGAGGAATCGAATGACCGAATCGTTGACCTTGAATCTCCGTTCCAACTCCGCGACCGACTTCGCAGCGTCTTCTTCCAGGGTCAGTACCGTGTAGTAGCCTTCGTTGTGCTTCTGGACGGGGAAAGCCAGCCGGCGCTTCCCCCATTTGTCCACCTGCACGACTTCGGCTCCCACTTCCTGGGCAACGGTCGAGTAGCTTTCGACCAGCTGGTCGACTTCCTCGTCGGTCATCGTGGGAGCGAGAACGAATACAACTTCGTATCGTCTCATGGTCTCAGTCTCCTAGGGTTAAAAGCATGTATCCTAACACACACCATGATATCGCCGCGCCCGAAACGCTCGGGCCCAAAGCCCATCCGGTGCATCACGTTGTGGTACGACCGATCAGCGCAGCAGAGGCGCGATGACGAGCGCCACGATCGACATGAGCTTGATCAGAATGTTCATCGAAGGACCGCTCGTATCTTTGAAGGGATCGCCGACCGTGTCGCCGACGACGGCGGCCTTGTGCGACTCCGAACCCTTGCCGCCAAGATAGCCGTTTTCGATCAGCTTCTTGGCATTGTCCCAGGCTCCGCCGGAGTTCGCCATGAACAGGGCCATAAGGACTCCGGACAGAGTCGCACCGGCCAACATGCCGCCCAGCGCCGTCGGCCCCAGGAAGGCACCCATCACGACCGGACTGGCGACGGCCACGATGCCGGGTGGCACCATTTCCCGCAAAGCGGCCCGTGTCGAGATGTCGATGCAGCGTTGGACATCCGGCTTGGCCTCACCCTCCATCAGGCCGACGATTTCACGAAACTGACGTCGCACTTCTTCGACCATTTTGAAAGCCGCTTTCCCCACCGACGACATGGTCATGTCCGCGATCAGAAAGGGCAGTGCGCCGCCCACCAGGAGACCGACGACAACGGGCGGGTCCATGAGATTGATGGCGCTCAGACCGACCGTCTTGGCATAGGCGGAGTAAAGCGCCAGAGCCGTAAGAGCAGCCGAACCGATGGCAAACCCTTTCCCGATCGCCGCCGTCGTGTTTCCCAGAGCATCGAGGCTGTCGGTGATCCTGCGTGTCTCGGGCCCCAGTCCGCTCATCTCCGAGATTCCCCCGGCATTGTCCGCAATCGGTCCATAGGCATCGACGGACATCGTAATACCTACGGTTCCGAGCATCCCCACTGCGGCAATCCCAATGCCATACAGACCGGCCTGATTGTAGGCGATCAGGATCGTTGCGCCGATCATCAGAATCGGTGCCACCGTCGACTGCATGCCCACTGCCAGGCCTGAAATGATGTTCGTTGCGGCACCGGTCTGGCACGAATCCGCGATCCGCTTCACAGGTGGACCCGCCGTGTACCACTCGGTCAGTAGACCGATGACGACGCCGGAGAGGGTGCCCATGAAGATGGCACCGAAGATCCGCAGTTCCAGACCGAGACCGCTGATGGCGAACAGTGTGCCGGCCAGCATGAGGACCGCACTGAGGATCGTGGAGGACCGAAGCGCGGCCGCCGGATTCAATCCTTGCAGGAGCTTGATGGAGGCCACTCCGATCAGAGAGGCGATCAAACCGATGCTCACCAGAAGGATCGGCAGGCCCATGTAGTAGACCTGGTTTTCAGGCGTGATGTTGAGTACGGATGACGAGGCGGTTGCGGCGATGGCGATCGTGGCCACGATCGACCCCACATAGCTCTCGAAGATGTCCGCGCCCATGCCGGCGGTGTCTCCCACGCAGTCGCCCACGTTGTCTGCGATGGTCGCCGGGTTCCGCGGGTCATCTTCGGGAATTCCCGCTTCCACTTTGCCGACCAGATCCGCTCCCACGTCGGCAGTCTTCGTATAGATGCCACCCCCGACTCTGGCGAACAACGCGATCGAGCTGGCACCCATGGCGAACCCGTTGATGTCCGAGGCGAGGAGGAACCCTCTCTGGTACAGCAGGAAGGCGACGCCCAATCCAAACAACCCCAGACTGGCGACCGAGAGGCCCATGACGGCTCCTCCGGAGAAGGCCACGCTCAATGCCCGTTCGATCCCCGATTCGTTGGCCGCCTGGCTGGTCCGGACGTTGGCCCGAGTCGCGGCACTCATACCGAAGAAGCCCGCCAACATCGAACTACAGGCACCGCCCAGGAACGCCAGCGCCGTGTGGAAACTGATGACCGTCGTCAGGAGCACGAACACGAAAACGATGAAAACGGCCAGGATGGAATACTCCCTCTTCAGGAATACCATCGCACCGTGATGGATGGCCTCGGAGATCTCGGCCATGGTGGGGTTGGTGACCGGAATCCTGGCGATCAAAAGAAACACCAGACCGGCGGACAGGAGTCCCAGGAGACCAATCACCGGAAACCAGAGCGACATTTCGGACATGAACTAATCCCTTCCTCGTCTTTCCGCGTCAGCAGCCAAATCAGTTTGAAAATTCGCACCCTGGCCGACCTTGCGTTTCCGCATGCCGCCCCGATAGCGCGTTGTCGATCTAGTTGAACCGGTCCATCGCCTGTTCGATTCCCTCGCCCAGGAAGACCCCGATACTTTCTTCGCAGTGCTCGAGGACCTCTCTCAACAGATCCATCTCGCCCCGTGCGAACTTCGCGAGCACATAGCGAACCAGCTCATCCGTGGGATGCTCGCCGGCGATCCCGATGCGCAGGCGCGGAATCTCCTGGCTTCCCAGTTGATCGATCACCGACTGCATGCCTCGGTGGCCTCCGGCACTTCCAGAACGCCGATACCGGATCTTGCCCAGAGGCAAGGCAACCTCGTCATAGACCACGAGACAGCGCTCCAGCGGGAGATCGAAATAGCGGATCACCTCTCGCACCGACGAGCCGCTCGCATTCATGAAGGTTTGGGGCTTGAGCAACAGGACAGGGCGATCGGCCAGCACTCCCCGGGCGATCAGGGATGCTGTTCGAAAGGATGAGAAGACAAGACCGGAGCGTTCGGCCAATCGGTCGACGAGCATGAAGCCGACGTTGTGCCTTGTCTTGCGGTATCGTCGCCCCGGATTCCCAAGTCCCGCGATGAGATACACTACAGATCCAACCGGGGCGATGCCCCGCCAAGCTACTCCTCAGTCTCCTCTTCCGCCGCTTCGGTCTTGGCCTTTCGGATCAGCTCAGGCTCTTCCCCTTGACCTTCCTCAGCCGCAACGATCACTTCTTCTTCGATACGCGGAGGTATCACTGTCACCACGACTTGATCGGCTTCAGTCAGAATCTTGACCTTGCTCGTGTCCACGTTGAGTTCCGCCACTCGAACCATGTCGCCGATCTCGAGCGACTCCATCGGCACTTCGATGGCGCTTGGCACGTCGTTGGGCAGACATTCGACCAGGATTTCGCGAAGCACCAGATCAACAATGCCGCCGGCCTTGACCCCGGCTGCAGTCCCGATCGGTTCCACCGGAATCTCAAACTCCATGACCTCATCCATGGAGATCCGCTGAAAATCGACGTGGGTCAGGCTCCCGTGGACCGGCTCGAGCTGGTACTCGCGCACCAAGACGTCCGAACTCTGACTGCCCAGCTTGAGCGTGAAAATCGTGTTGCGGCCGGTCTCTGAAGTCAAGACCTTTTCGACCAGCTTCGGGTCCACCGTCAGCGCTGTCGCCGGGTGGCTGCGGCCGTACACGACGCCGGGAATCATTCCCTGAGCACGCAGCCGCCGACTGGCGTTCTTACCGCGTTCTTCTCGAACCTCTGCCTCTATCGTCAATCGGGCCATTTCCCATCTCCTGTTTCAGAAAGAGCGGTATTTTATCAGGATTATCGAACCGAAAGCGAGTCGAGGGAACGCCGTCTTCCGGGATCCCAGACCCCATTGTTCCTTCATCTCCGCGGCGGACCGCCTGTCCGCTCAGTCTACCGCAACTGAACGAAGAGTCGACTGACCGACGTCTCTTCGTGGATCGACTTGATCGCTTCGCCGAGTAGATGAGCCACGCTCAAAACGCGGATCTTCGGGATTCTCTTCTCTTCGCTGAGGGGAACCGTGTTGGTGACCAGGACCTGCTCGAATTCCGATTCCTGAAGTCGGCCGATCGCAGGTCCGGACAGGACGCCATGCGTGGCGGCGGCGAAGAGCCGACGGGCCCCCTTCTTCCGCATCTCCTTGGTCGCGTTGACGATGGTCCCTCCAGTGTCGATGAGATCATCCACGATAATGACGTCGCGCCCCCCCACGTCACCCACGATGTTCATGACTTCGGCTTCGTTGTCGGCGACACGCCGTTTATCGATGATGGCCAGATTGGCCTTCAGGTACTTGGCGTAAAATCGGGCGCGCTCGACGCCACCCGAGTCCGGGGAAACGATGGTGAGCTCATCCAGGTGCATCTGTTTCAAATGCTCGATCAGAACCGGTGTTGCGTAGAGATGGTCGACCGGGATATTGAAGAACCCCTGGATCTGATCCGCATGGAGATCCATGGCCAGGATGCGGTGGGCACCCGCCGCAGTCAAAAGATCGGCCACCAGCTTCGAGGAGATCGGCACCCGAGGCTTGTCTTTGCGGTCCTGCCGGGCATAGCCGTAGTAGGGGAGTACGGCGGTGATCCGCAGGGCCGACGCGCGCTTGAAGGCGTCGATCATGACGAGCAGTTCCATGAGCGTCTCGGCAACCGGTGGGCAGCTGGGCTGCACGAGAAAGACATCCTGGCCGCGCACGTTTTCCAGGATTTGGAAGCTCACTTCACCGTCGCTGAACCTCTTCAGCTTGACCTTGCCCAAGGGCACGCTCAGGTGATCGCAGAGCTCTCGAGCGAGTGGAAGATTTGCAGAACCAGAGAAAACCTTCAGGGTGGACATAGGCGGCTCACGCAGAGAAAGGTCTCGATGCTCCCGTCTTCCCGAGTCTTGAAGCTTGTCGACCCGCAAGAGGTCGCCCATCGTCCCGACTCGAGCCGGCCACGGTCAATCTCTCAGGTGAATTCCAGCCGCGGCCCATGTTCGACAATATTCCTGTCTCGACAGCGGACGGCACAGGAAAGAGTCTTTCCATCCTGCATCTCTACAGCGGTCGGCCGCCTTCCGCAGGATCGAGAGTTCCCCCATGCCGAAAACAGTGGAACCACTTCCAGCGAGCATAGCCTGTCTGCAACCACATTCCAAAAGGAGCCGCCTGAGTCGGTCCAAATCCGGATACAGGCTCGTCACCGGAAACTCCAGGTCATTCCGCAAGGCTCCCCATCGACCCGAATCACGGGCGCTGAAGAACGCGCGAATTGTAGTACCCGGGCCCCCGGTTGTCAAATCGTTGCCGGAGTCCCACGACGGCGCCTGCAGCGCCTGATAGGCTCGCGCCGTTTGGACCTGGAAACCCGGCCAGACAAGCAGAATCGCCGGCTCAGAGGGAAGATCCGGAAGCGGCTGGACAATTTCACCACGACCCAGCCCCAGTGCGGTCCCGCCCCACAGAAAGAAAGGAACGTCCGAGCCGATCAAGCCCGCCATCCCCGCAAGCTCGCTTCGACTCAAGATGTCGCCGGCCAGGGCGTTGACCCCCGCCAGCGTGGCCGCAGCATTACTCGAGCCGCCTCCCAGTCCGGCTCCGATGGGAATCTGCTTGCGCAGGTGGATCCGAAGGCCGGTGCGATAGCCTGTCTTTTCGAGAAAAAGTCCCGCCGCCTGAATGACGAGATTCTCCACCCCCCGCGGCACTTCCCGACCCTCGACCTCTAGCGAGATTCCTGCTTCGTCACGGGCTTCGAGGTCGATCACATCGTGCAGGTCCAGACACTGGAAGACCGTGCGAATCTGATGATAACCGTCGGAGCGTCGGCCCAGTATCTCGAGCCACGGATTGATCTTGCTGAAGGACGGAATTGTGATTCTCAACGCGTGCAGGTCAAACAGGTTTCGGGATTCCGGCCACCGGATCCAAAGGAGTCTCCGGTCCGAGACTCAGCTCAGCTTCCCGGAGTTGGTGGTCGAGCGAGCCTGTCGAGCTTTTGTTGAACCCTCCTGGAATCTTCATCCTTGTCGGCGAAACGGATCGAATCCTTGTAGAAGTGCCGCGCAGACTTGATGTCACCCTTCCGCACGTACAGATCGCCAAGATGCTCGAGGATCGTCGAGTCCGTCGATTCGATACGTGCCGCCTCGCGCAGATGGACTTCAGCCTGATCCAGATCGTCCTGCTTGAAATAGACCCAGCCCAGGCTGTCAAGGAAGGCTCCGTTGTGCGGTTCCAGCTCCACCGCTCTCTTGACGTAGCCGAGCGCCTCGGACAGACGCACTCCACGCTCTGCCAGCATGTAGCCCAGGTAGTTCAGAGCCTCGGCATAGTCGGGACGCGCATCGATAACTTGCTTGAATTCACTCTCGGCAGCGCCGAAGTTGGACTGACGCTCATAAATCGCACCCAGCTGAAAACGCAGTTCCTCACTGCCCGGCACCTCAGTCAGTCCCTTCTCGGCGACCCGCTGCGCTGACTCGAACTGCTCCCGGGACAGATAGATCTGGCTGGCGGCGAGATAGAGCAACTCGGCATCGGAAGACCCATCGGCAGCATTCTGCAGGAGATCCGTTCCCTCGTTGACGTTGCCCGCGGAGGCGAGTGCTCGGGCGCGGCCGATCAGAACATAGGCATCCCCGGGGTGCTCATCCAGGAGACTCTTGGAGAGACCCAGTGCATCTTCATGCCTCCCTGCTCGACTGTACATGTCGATGAGCTGCAGCTGCGAGCCGAGATCCTGAGGATCGGCCTTGACGACCTGCTCGAGCAGCTGGATGGCCTCTGCTCGGCGCGATTCGGCGTCACGGGACTGACGCTCACGGATCAGAGCCAGATTCTTGAGGAGGAGCAGGCGGACATCGGAATCGTTCTTGCCCACCGTGCGCAGCATAGCTTCCAGCTTCTCGGCGGCCTGGTCGAGCTGCCCCAGCCCCGCCAGTGCATTGGCGAGTGAAACGCCGACTTCGGCCCGGCTGGGATTCGTGGTCAGGTCGGACTCCTTCTCGAGCGCCTCGAGAATGTCACGGGCATCGTCGGGTCGATTCAGTTCCAGGTATGATCGCGCCAGATCGTAGCGAACTTCTTCGTCATCGGGATTGGCCGTGTTCAACTGCTGCAGCAGGGGCACCGCATCCGAACCTCGCCCCAGGCGCAGGTAGGTCTTGGCGAGCGCCAGCACTACGCGGGGATCCCGACTCCTGGCATCACCACTCAGGCCGCGCTTGTAGATGTCGACCGCCTCATCGAACTTCCCCTGGCGTGCCAGGAGATGCCCAAGGAGCAGCATATAGTCCGGAATGTCATCGCGAATCTTGAGCCCTTCCTGGAGCACTCGGATGGCATCGTCGTAGCGATCCATCGAGATCAAGACCTGAGCCTCCGAGTAGCAGGCCCCGAGGTTGGACGGAACGAGCTTGCGAAAACGCTCGAACTCGTCGAAGGCTTTCTCATAGTCGCCACCCGCAGCTCGAAGCTCAGCGGCATTCTGCAGCGCCTCGAGATTCTGCGGGTCGATTTCCAGAACCTTGTCGAACTCGGCAAGCGCCTTCCGCCGCATGCCGTCGGCCGAGTGAACGTCCGCAAAAATCCGTCCGAGCATCAAATGGGCATCCACACTGTGAGGATCGATCCGGACCGCTTCCTCCAAGACGTCAACGGCCTTGGAAATGTCGCCCATTTGAAGCATCGTCTCGGCCATCGCTACGCGAACTTCGCCACTGTTGGGATCCAGATCCAGCGCTTCTCGGAACTCTTTGAGCGCCATCGGATACGACTCTCGGAGCTGGTACATTTTCCCCAGGCTGAAGTGATAGTAGGAATCTGCGTGGTCGACGGCGCCAAAGACCGGGACCAGGGAGACGAGGAAGACAGCCAAGATTATCGTCCGGTATGCTCGCATTGGAATGAGTCGTTGACCTCCTAGTTTGTGCCAGATTATCTCATATTTCCCCAAGGTTGCTGAGGATGGGGGGATGGGAGACAGGAGACAGGAGACAGGAGACAGCTGCATGCTGTTCGAACCGGCCTGACATTTTTGAAGCATCTGTGTTTCTGACCTGTCCGACCTATTTGAACCGTTTTGGCCGATCTGATTCGACGGACGACTGGGGAGGTGGCGAAACCGAACGGACTGAGGCAACCGTTGAACCGGCAGCCGCGAATCTTGCCTCCCGCGAAGTCACGTCGAATCGCCGACAGAAAGGCTGCAAGCATATCCCAATCTCGGAACTCGAAACCTCCGGTCTCCGGTCTCCAGTCTCCGGTCTTCCGAGCCCGTTACTGTGCTTCGACCGCCGCGATGTACTCGAGACTGTTGGCATAGAACAGCTCGAGGCCGACCAGGCCGGAGTCTGAGTCGACCTTGATGTAGCCGCCGATCTGGTCGTCGAGGCCATCGAGGAGTTCCGAAAGCAATCCCGCGATGCGCCCGCCCGCAGGGATCTGCAATTGGGTGCTCGAGTTGAGTTGACCGTCGCTCGAGAAGACCTGCAGCGTGACATTCGCGTCACTGGTTCCGGGATTGATCAGGACGAGACCCGTGGAAAGCCCTAACCCCTCGGCAACATGCGAAAAAATCATCTGCGAAGACGGCGCCGACTCGAACGGAATCGTCGACATACCCTTCCCGTCGTAAACCTGGAACTCCGCACTTCCAACCAATCCCTCCTGATCGACATCGACCAGGATCCATCCGCTGACGATTCCCCCGTTGTCTTCGAGCCCGAACAGTTCTGCAACACTCTTGCGAATCGACTCGCCTGCCGCCAGTTCGACCGTGACGGGGGCGGCCAGATCCTGACCCTCGTTCCCCTTGAGCGAGAGCTGCACCGTGAGCTTGAGCGTCTCCGGATCGATGGGGTCCGAGCCGTCCGTGGTCTCTTCGGGAGGAACGGGATGACTGTTGACCAGTTTGAGCGTCGTGTCGTTGCCTTCGAACTCCACGACCTGGGGCACAAAGAAACGAGTGGGTTTCGCGTCGCGCTCGCCAATGGGCGTACAGTCGAGCGCGGACATCCGTTCGTCGTCGTAGTAGCGCTCGACGACGATGACGCCCGTCTCCGCGGTGACCACGACGTATCCGTCCTCGAAATCCTCAAACGAGGCCTCCGAGAACATCCCGCTCGTCGAGGTGTCCTCGGGATCCGGGTCGCGGAGAAACTGCACAATCTGACCTCTACGAGGCACGCTGGACTGAACCGTCCCGAGCGACTCCCCCGCGCTGCTGAAGAGCTCAGCCTGGACACTTACCGCCTGGAGGTTCGGGTTCAGAACGACCAGTTGCGTATCGAAGCCGTCGTTGACCCGGACCTCGGGCACGACGAACTGTACGGAAGTCCGGTGAGTTGCGGCGACACCGTCCAACCGCTTGAGGGCTCGGTCGCCCATGAGAGAGAAGCCCCGAAGGTCGGGCTGATCACTGTCCACGTCGAACCATCCCGAGATCGACTGACCCTGACCGGTGAGCGTCTCCTGGGCGGTTTCGGCGATCTGGTTTCCGGCCGGAATCGTGACTTCTTGGGGGTTCACGTACTCGACGACGTCTTCGGTGGTGGTGTCGTCCGCGAACGCTTGACCGTCATTCCCGTAGCCGGTGATGTTGACGTTGGCATCTTCGGAGGACGGATTCGTCAAGGCGACGCCGGTGAAGAACTCCTCATTGGAAAGAACTCCCGCCATCGATGTGTGGGTCGTGTTTTCGAGAAGGTCGAGGGTGTTGGAATTGAAGTTGACGGTGACCAGTACCTGATGATCGGGCGTGAATGCCACCTGCATGGGTGCGGATGACAGGATCTCGCCGTCACTGCGCTCGAGCGTTCCTCCGACGGGCGTGCTGGTCGGCAACTCTCGAGTGACCAGGTTGAGGCTGTCCACCAAGTCGAAATAGGGGACGCCGAAGTACATCAGCGAGCCGTCCGCCGAAAAGGCCACCGAAGTGCGTGGGAGGAAGCCGTCGTGGACGACCAGTGGTGAGACCTGAACTGATGTCTGGGCAACGGGATCGATGATGGTGAAAAACAAGAAACCAGGGACCACGAATCGCCCGTCCGGCGCGGTGTAAATCGACGCGATCGGTCCGTACGCCAGATAGAGCTTGAATTCGCCGGTCTCGACATTGAAGACCCAGGCCCGGTCGTAGGTATTCTCCGGGATCGAACTGGTCCAACTGTAGCTTTGGTCCCCGATGACCCCGTACTTGCCGTCGGGCGTGAACGTAACGTTGTTCATGGCGGTGAGGACCGCGGGAGCCTTGGCGCTCTGATCCTCTTCCTGCGGGCCTGCCGGCGGAGCCAGTTCCCGGGTCACTCGGAACTGCTCCGTGTCGATGAGAACAATGGAATCGGGAGTCGTCGTGATATTCACCTCCGGCGAATTCGTCAGAACGGCGGTCATGAAACTTCCATCCGGCGCCATCGTCAGGGACGCGGGCAAACTGGCGGCGCGGAGATCGAGCCGCGGCTTAATCTCCGTCAGCGAATCGACGTCGAAGCGCAGCACCTGGTTCGTCCCCATCGACGCGACGTAGGCCGTCTGCCCGTCGGAGGAGAAGACGATGTTGTTGTAGAGAGAGAACCACACCTGCGTGAGATCGAGCGTTCGGACTTCCAGGGTATCAACGTCGATGGCGGCCAGAGTCGCGACTTCGTCGCTTTCGAACTTCTGTCCCTTGGGCGTGTTTCGCTCGAAAAACAGACAGAGAACCAAGACACTTTTGCCGTCCGGAGTGATCGACAACTGTCCGGGGTTCAGGGCGATCTGAAGGATGGAGATGATCTCACCCGTCTTGGGATTGAAGACCATCACCTTGTCCGAACCCGGAAAGCTCACGAAACCCTTCGTGGAGTCCGGACTGAAAACGACGTTCGGACAAAAATTCAAGTCCTGGACCGACCCGGACGTCAACAGAGAAGGGTCGTAGACCGCGCGTTCGACGGTCGTGCCGGCAACCACGTAGCGAGTATCCAACTGCTGCCACGTGGCCGATCTGACCGGAATCGTATTCACGTCGAACTTGAGCGTGTCGTCGACCTCGTCCGGTTTGATCGTCTTAAAGACACGCTGAGCCGAAACCTGAGTCGTCATGCACACCAGAACCGCCAGCAGCAACCATCGCCGAGCCATAAGCACACCATTATACATACGCATCACCCGGGTGACCCTCACTCACTTTGGACGCAGATTGATCTGGATTCTTTCAACGAGCGCACAGCCCCACTGATCGTTGACGGCCTTGATCATCAACGCCCGCAGGGCATCCGCTTGAGCCTGCCACACGGGGTCGACCACGCGCACGATCAACGTTCGGCCGTTCAACTGGACAGGTTCCGAATTCCGAGCCAGTTCCGGCCCCACGATCTGGGGCCACATCTCGCGCATGAGGACGATCGCCACCTCCGGCCGCGAGGCGGTGCTCTTCAAGATCGCGGGCAGACAGTCACGGAAGCTTCGCACGACAGAGTCCTCTAGCAAGATGGTGAAGAACGGTCAAGAACTTACTCCTCCGGTGGGACACAGGTCAACCGGGAGAGTCTCGAGTTCCGGGTTCCGGGTTCCGAGAGTGGGGAGGATAAGCATCCCTGCTTGTCTCCTGGACGGAGGCCGCTGCCTTGGGAGCGTTTTTCACACCGAGCTCCGAAGGTCGGATGGTGAGAACGGGAGAACCGGAGGACGGGAGAACCGGAGGACGGGAGAACCGGAGGGCGGGAGAACCGGAGGACGGGAGAACCGGAAAACGGGAGGACGGGAGGAGCGGAGGACGGGTCTGGAGCTTGCGATTTTGAAGCTGGGAGCTGGAAGCTCGAAGCTCGAGGGCGTGTTACCCAAACCTGGGGAGCCGGAAAGCCCGTTCAGTGAGCGATACTCGATTGTCTTCGGGCCCTCACCGAGACTGTTTCCACGCCCTCATTTCGTGGCGTGAGCCTCCGCTGACGCTATTTGGGCAACACGCCCTCGAACCCCGGAACTCGGAACCTCCTGTCTCCTGTCTCCTGTCTCCCGTCTCCTGTCTCCCAGCTTCCCTGTCACATTTTTGCCCGCTCCCTTTACAACTCGGGTGCATCTTTTTTCTAATAGGCCGAAGTTTGCGGTCAATGAGATATGAGTCAGACGCTCTTACTGAATGCGACCTATGAGCCTCTCCAAGTCGTCACCTGGCAGAGGGCGGTGAGGATGATCTACCAGGACAAGGTGGAGGTTCTGGAACATTACAGCCGCGAGATCCACAGCGTTACGATCGTGATGAAAGTCCCTTCAGTCGTGCGCCTGCGTCACTACGTTCGGGTCCGTCGCTCCCACACGCAGGTGAAATTCTCCAGGCAGAATCTCTTCGCACGGGACAAGTTCCGCTGCCAGTACTGTGGCCAGCGGCTGGCCGTCTCGGACCTGACGTACGATCACGTCATCCCGGTGGCCCGTGGAGGACGTAAGAGCTGGGAGAATATTGTCACGTCCTGTATCCCCTGCAATCGTAAGAAAGCCAATCACACTCCGGAGGAGGTGGGGATGCGGCTGCTGAAGAATCCGTCGGCCCCGGCCAGCTTTCCGGCTCGAGCACAGCTGCTGTTCTCGAGAATGCAGACGCCGACCTGCTGGAGGATGTACATTTTCAGCTGAGGTTCGGGACGGTTCTGCTTGTGATTCCATCGCGCCAAATGACTCCAACCCTGCTCATCTTTGCGCGGTACCCTCGGCCCGGCCGAGTCAAAAGCCGGCTGGCTGCACGCCTGGGGGAGGATTGGGCATTCCGTATCTATCGCGCGATGCTCCTGGATTCGGCCGACCGTTTTGGGAGTCTTCCGGCCGACCAACGACGGCTCTTCCTGAGCGATTGCTCCGAGGAGGAAGGACGTGAGCTCATTTCGCAGACGATCCCGAGCCAGGGCTTCGTCCTCGGAATCCAGAGGGGGGCCGACCTCGGCGAGCGCCTGATCAACGGCCTTCACGATTGTGGTCGCTGTGCCGGGGGCGTGCTCATCTTGGGTGCAGACAGCCCTACCGTTCCGCTCTCCTATCTCCGAGACGCCGCCCAGGAAATGGAGACCGCACCGATCGTGGTTGGGCCCGCACTCGACGGAGGTTACTATCTGTTGGGTATGAAAAGAGTCCGGACCGACCTGTTCGAGGGGATTGATTGGGGATCGACCCGGGTTCTCGAGCAGACCCTGTCGCGGCTGCGACCTGATGAATACGCTCTGCTGCCCCGATGGTCCGACGTGGACACCGTTCACGATCTGGGCCGAGTCCGTTCCGAGATTGCCGATTCGCCGGAGTGGCGGGAGAGTCGTCTTCGAGCGGCTCTGTCGGCTCTGGATGAAACGTCCGCCCGGATTCCTACATCTAACAGACAGCGGCCAAAATCGAAAGGTCGGTTCTCCTGACTCCGGCATTCGTCCCGGGATCCATGGTCTGACGAAGTTTCTGTGATACTTTTGAGGTGGTGCATCATCATAGAGAGTGACAAGGCCGTGAGCTTGACCACAGCCGCGGCGGGTTCTTAGAATCTGGCTCTTAAGAGCTTTCGAGGTGTTCTTGATCGATGTCTGATGAGGAGCGAAGCTTCCTGTTGAAGGCCAAGCAGTTTTTCGAGTGGCTGCTCGCCCTGAAGGTCACCGACGAGGAAAGGGTTCGCTACGCCGACGATCCATTGAACGTCTTCGGTGAGGATATTTCTAACCAGAAGCCGCTGCGGGTCGCCGCCATCCTGGCGATTCTCTTTCATATCCTCCTCTTCGTGGTTTCGCTTCCGTTCCTCCATAGTCAGGTTCTGCTTCCGAGCAAGGACATCATAGCCCTCGTTCAACTGGCCCAGCCTTCGTTACCCAAGGGTGGAGCTCCCCCGCAGCCCGAAGTTGAGAAACCCAAGCCCAAGAAGGTCGTTCCAAAGCCAAAGCCGATTCTGGTACCGATCCCGGATCCAACGCCGTTCGAGCCGGAACCGATCGAGAGGGAAGTCGTTCTGAACACTCCCAAGGTCGTCGACGAAATGACCGCCGATCTGAACCTGGGGGACATTTCGGCTCCTTCAGGGGGAGGTCACGGCACTGAGGGCACGGGGACGGGCAGCACGACGGGAGAAGGTTCGGCAGCGGGCGCGGGAGACGGCATCTACACCCTCGGAGGCGGGGTTTCCCCTCCGGTCGTCATTCAGCAGACCATGCCTGCCTACACGGATGAGGCGATCAAAGCCAAGGCGCAGGGTGTCGTGTTGCTGATGGCCACGATTCGAAAGGACGGACGGGTGACCGATTTCCAGGTCGTACGAGGACTGGGATACGGTCTGGAAGAAAAGGCCATCGAGGAGATCGCTGCGAACTGGCGATTTCGCCCGGGTACGTGGCATGGACAGCCGGTAAACGTTCGGGCGACGATCGAAGTGCAGTTCAACCTGCGCTGAAAAATCGTATATCCTTTCCAGCCGGTTAAAATCTAATCAATGCGAATCGTTGCACTCTGGATTGCTGCGGGTGTGTTCGCCCTGGACCTGCTCACGAAATGGTGGGTGACGCACTTGGTCTGGCTGCACTATCATGCCTACTCGATCATCGACGGGCTCTTCAAGATCCAATATGTGCGCAATGAAGGGATCGCCTTCGGCCTGTTCCACGACCTGAACAGCCAGTGGAAACCTGCGATCCTGTCGTTGATCGCGGTGATCGGGATTTCGCTGGTCAGCTTCTACATTTACCATACCCCCAAGGAAGATCGGATCACCTTGTTTTCCCTCGGCCTCCTGCTCGGCGGGATTCTGGGGAACTTCAGCGACCGACTGGTACACAAATCGGTCGTCGACTTCATGACCTTGCACTGGCACAACCAGTATTTCTGGCCGACCTTCAACATCGCAGACGCGGCCATCAGCACAGGGGTCGTTCTGATTCTTTTCAAGACGTTCATCCTGGACGGCAGACGAGCCCGGCATGCTTCGGGTTTGCTTGTCATGCCTCTGCTTCTTCAGGGGCCTGTTGCGCTCGACACCGGGACCATCGTCGCCCGACTGCAGAACAAGTACGACCATATCTCGAGCTTCGAGGCCAGGTTCGAACAGACGTTCCGCAGCCGCGGGATCTCCGAAACGGAGAGCGGAATCGTCATGATGAAACGTCCCGGCCGCATGTACTGGGAGTACAAGTCTCCGGTCGAGAAGTATTTCGTGGCCGACGGCAAGAAGACGTACTTCTACGTGCCCAAGGATCATCAGGTCCTGGTGTCCGACCTGGATTTGGAGAACGAGCAGTCTCCCCTGCTCTTCCTGCTGGGTCGGGCAGACATCGAGCGGGACTATCTGGTCTCTTCTGAGAACGAGGCCGAGACGATCGATGCGGACGATGTCATTCTCCGGCTCACCCCTCGGAAACCGCAGCCGGACTTCTCCTACGTTCTGGTGGAGATCGCTCCGACCGACTACCTGATACGGCGACTGACCGTTGTCGAGCCGATCGGCCAGGAGAACGAGTACTTATTGACCGATTTCCAGCAAAACGTGCAAATTCCCGACCGTGTCTTTAGACTGAAGATTCCGCCGAATGTAGAAGTGATCGAGCAGTAAGAGGACGGAGGAGAACAGGGTGAAGAAGAGGCGCGCATATATCTCGGCTGTCGGCATGTACGTCCCCGACAAGGTGGTGACCAACGATGACCTTGCGAAGGTCGTGGAAACGTCCGATCAGTGGATTCACGAGCGAACCGGCATCCGGGAAAGACGGTACGTCGACGACGGCCAGTGCAACAGCGATCTTTCCGCAGAGGCAGTCAAGGACTGCCTTTCCTCGTCTCGTTGGGGCCCCGAAGATATCGATTTGATCATCGTTCCCACTGTCACGCCTGACATGATGTTTCCCTCGACCGCCTGCGTCATTCAAGACAAGATCGGTGCGAAGAAGGCCTGGGGCTTCGATTTGTCCGGCGCCTGCTCCGGTTTTCTCTACGCCCTCGCGACCGGGGCCCAGTTCATTCAAGCCGGCACCCACGAGCGCGTTCTCATCGTGGGGACCGACGTCATGACCAGTATCGTAGACCCCCAGGATCGTTCGACGTGCGTTCTCTTTGGGGATGGAGCAGGTGCGGTCCTGCTGGAGAGCTCCGAAGACGCGAACGTCGGTATCCTCGACTACGTCATGCGGGGCGACGGCTCGGGCGGCAAATACCTCTTCATGCCGGCCGGAGGGAGCAGGAATCCAGCCAGTTGCGACACCGTCAACCAGCGTATGCATTTCGTCCGGCAGGATGGCCGCATGGTCTATAAATTCGCGGTCAAGTACATGACCGATATTTCGCTGGAGATCCTCACGCGAAACGGCTTAACGTCGGAGGACCTCCGGCTGTTCGTCCCCCACCAGGCAAACCTTCGCATCATCAAATCGACTGCGGAACGTCTCAATCTCAGGGATGAGCAGGTGGTGGTCAACATCGAACGATATGCCAACACCACGGCCGCGACGATCCCCATCGGCCTGTGTGAGAGCCACCGCGGGGGAAAGGTGTCGAAGGGAGATCTGGTCCTGCTGACCAGCTTCGGGGCCGGCTTCACCTGGGGCAGCGTCCTGTTGCGCTGGGGAATGTAGTCGACCGCTAGATGAACAACTCCTCGTCCGTGTAGTCGGCCGAATGCGTCGACGTCGACGATTTTCGCGAGAAAAGATAGTCGATACCGGTCTTGAGTCCGCGAATGACCGAGGCGATCTCGACGATCGGCTTGAGAACGTCCTGCTGGATGATCTCGGTCGTCTGTCGGAATTTTCCGACGGTGTCGGTCACGACTTCGTCGACTTTTTCGGCCTGGCGGTTCCCGACCTCGACGAGCCGTTCGACGAACCGTTCCAGATCGTTCGCCCGGGCCTCCATCATCTGGCTGACCTCGGCCGCACGTGTACCCAGGTTGTCGAAAGCGGTCTTCACCTGCTCCAGACCGGTCGCCACGTCCTGGAACTGAGTGAGCACCTCCCGAGCATCCTGCTCCAGACCCTTAGACAGCGAGGAGATCCTGTCCACCGCGCGATTGGCCGAGCGCAAGGTCCGCCATACAAAGATGCCCTCCAGCACAATCGACAAGGCGGTGACGCCTACGAAGATGACCAGTAAAGTCCCGACAGCCAAACTGACCCCCTCTTCCCTTGTCTCGAGAAACTAGCCGTTCTCTTCGTCGCCGGTCTCGAGCTTGCCCTTTTCCTCCTGATAGGCACGCTTACCGGCCTCGATGGCCGACGAAATCTGCTCTTTCTGCTTGTTGACGGCGTCGCGGCCCTTGTCGATGGTGGAAGACACTGAGTCACTCAGGTTCTGCCGGGTGGACGAGACGAATTCCCGTCCGGCCTGGACTCTCTTTGTCACCTCCCCCGCGCCACTGCGATATCGATCTCCCAGAAGCTGGCGTGTCTCCTCTCCCGACTTGGGTGCGAAGAGCAAGGCAACCGAGGCTCCCACGAATCCACCGATCAGGAAGTAAAGCAGCTTCTCTCCACCTTTCGCCATGCTGACTCTCCTTTAGAAACGAATAGGAATTACCCCAATGTATCGTTGATGCAAAACAACTTATATCTTTCTGCAAGAGTATCATAAGTCCTCAATGCATAGGAAAGAGTTACCGCCCCGATTGGGAGGCCGCGTTCCCCGTGCGCTGACGATTGCCGGTAGTGACAGCGGAGGGGGAGCAGGCATTCAGGCGGATCTGAAAACGTTTGCCGCCTTGGGTGTCCACGGCATGACCGCCATCACTTCGGTGACCGCTCAAAACACGGTGGAGGTGGGAGCAGCCTTCGATCTTCCTCCCGAAATCGTTCGCCTGCAGATCGACCTCGTCGCAGACGATATCGGTGTGGATGCAGCCAAGACGGGCATGCTCTCGTCGGCTGAGATCATCGAGACGGTCGCCGAAGCCGTCAGACGCCACGCGATCCATGCCCTGGTCGTCGATCCGGTCATGATATCCACAGCCGGGGCGGCGCTGATCGAAGAGGCCGCAGTTCGGACGCTGGTAACCGTTCTGTTTCCGGAGGCACTGCTGGTCACACCGAATTTGCCCGAAGCCGAGGTCCTGGTCGGTCATTCAGTCCGAGGAAGAGAGGAAATCGAGAGTGCCGCCGCGGCGATTCTGCAGATGGGTCCTCGGGCAGTCTTCATCAAGGGAGGACATGACCTGAGGAGTGAAGAGGCGCTGGACTTCTATGCAGACGCTTCCCAGACGGAGTGGCTCGCCGCACGTCGTGTTCCGACGGCCAACACCCACGGCAGCGGCTGCACCCTTGCCGCGGCCATCACAGCCGAGCTCGCCCGGGGGCGGCCTCTCTTGCCCGCTTGCCGGGCGGCAAAACGATACGTCACGAACGCGATCGAGCACGCCCTCGAGCTTGGTCGCGGCCCCGGTCCGCTCGGCCATTTCTACCGGTTCTGGGGGTGAAGTGGGACAGGTCAGCTCTTCGCGGCGTCAGGGCCCTGTTCCGCAAAATACGGACACACATCGGGCAGGAAGCACTCCAGGCAGCGTGGCTTCGGAGCCTTACAGATCGACCGGCCGTGCCGGATGAGCCTGTGCGCAAGGTCGATCCACTGATTCCTCGGAACCGATTGCATGAGTTCCTTCTCGATCTGGTCGGGGCTCTTGGAGCCGGCCAGACCGAGACGGTTCGACAGCCGCTTCACGTGCGTGTCGACGACGATTCCGTCGGCCACGCCGAACCATGTCCCAAGAACCACGTTGGCGGTTTTCCGGGCCACTCCGGGAAGACTCAGAAGGTCCTCCATCGTGTCAGGCACCTCGCCGTTGAATGCATCCTGGATTCGACGAGAGGCTCCGATCAGACTCCGTGACTTGTTTCGGAAGAACCCCGTACTTCGGATGATCTCCTGCAGTTCAGCGGGATCGGCGTTCGCCATCGCGGCTGCGTTCGGGTAGACTTTGAAGAGTCCGGGCGTCACCTTGTTCACCCGCTCATCGGTACACTGAGCAGAGAGAATCGTCGCAACCAGCAACTGGAAAGCATTGCTGTGATGTAGTGCGCAGGTGGCATCCGGATAATGCTCTGCCAGACGTTCGAGCACTTCGGCGATTCTGCGGGATTCCTTATCGGCTCGCTTGGGTGGCATCTCGTCATCTTAGCAGAGCCCTTGAACGGGTTCTGCAACCTCGGAACGATCGCGGAATCTTAATATCAGTGTCCGCGCTTGGGTGCGGGCTGGAGGTCCGAGCGGCATGAGAATATCCAGGTTCTTGCTCGTTGCAGCGCTGGCCGGTTTCTTTCTCATCCTGTTCATGGGTGTGACGCAGGTTCAGGCAACGCTGAAGTACAAGAAGGAAACCGGGAAGAAGTGCACCTTCTGTCATGTCAGCATCCCCGAAAAGGGAGACGAGGATCCCAAGCTGACGAAGGACGGAAAGGAATTCAAAGACAACGGCTACCAGCTGACCGAAGAGCAGAAGAAGAAACCGGACGAATAGAGCAGGATTTGAGATTTGCGATTTAGGATTTTGGATTTCGGGATTGGAGTCGTCGCACGCTCCCAAATCGAAAACCGAAAATTCTTCAGAGTTCTTTGGCGCTGGGAACGGAGACCGGGCGAGCGGGCCGCCGCTGCCGGGATGAGCGTCGGTCCCTGAGGGCGATGGCGATCCCGGCCAGGGCGATTCCAAGCAGGAACCCGATCAGACCGGGAATGTACGGAGAGCCGCTCAACAGTGACATCCATCCAGCGCCTCTGACCTGGAATTGGTAGTCTCCCAACGGCACGGACTGACCATCCTTGTCGAGAATCCGGAGATCCAGGACCAGTCTGTCATTGTCGGAAGGGCTTCCGCGAAAGGACCACTGCCAGTCCGATTCCTCTCGGGGTGCAATCACCTGAACCGCCTCTCCCGAACTCAAAACCGGCTGCAACGATCCTGACCACGATCGCCAGGTCGGCTGTATCTTCAGTCCGCTTCCGAGCGCTTCATAGAGGGTCCTTTCCTCATCGGTGAACTGGACCGTATTGGGGGATGCGGTTCGGACGACGAGTCGGGCGATGCCTTCGGGATCCTTGGGTGGCTGGACCTCGAGACTGCCGATAAGCTGGCTCAGCAAGTAGATGTCCGCGCGTTCGACGCCGTCTTCGGTCTGCCCCCCCTGCGGCCTCCGCAGACTGAGGCCTTCTCCCAGCCGGCCCGCACGTTCCAGCGCTTCTTTGTCCTCTTTGGTTCGAAGGTAGGTCGCCTCGAGACTCTCGCGGTTGGAGGTCACGGCTCGCAGGTTGCCTTCGAGTTTGGCTGACTTCTTCTGAGCGTCACCGAGTTGCCGGGTCAACTTTGCCCGTTCCTGCGTCAACTCGCTGACCTTGGCGTTGAGTTCGTTGACCTGACCGGAGAGGCGAGTGCGATCACGGCTCAGCTCATCGATATTTTGAGTGAGATTGTCGACCTGCTGATCCAACTTGGAGTTCGAACCCATCTGGACGTCGAGCTTTCGCGCAATGGCATCGACCTGCTCTTTGAATTTCCGGTTCTCGCCGTTGAGACTCGTAACCTGACCCTGCAGCCGATCACGTTCCGCTTCGACCTCGTCATACCTTCGCTGGAGATCAGCCGTATTCTGGTGAACGGTCGACAGAGTGGTCTTGGCTTCCCGCGCCAGTCCCTCCGCGGTCTGGCGCCGATTCTGCTCCTCTTTCAAGTCTTGCTCGGTCTGAGCCAGCTTCGTCCGCAGATCCTGGGCTTCCTTCTTCAACTGAGCCATCTCGGGAATGGCCGACAGGATGGTCTGCTCGACGAATTTCGTCGAGGTGCCGGTGGTGTCCGCAAACTGGTTCACAACTCGCCCATACTGATCCTTGACGAAATCGGCTTTGGCCTTGTCCAGGTCGTTGTAGGTCAGACCTTCGGTGAAGGTTTCGGCCAGAGCGCGGTCGAAGGCGGGACGCTCGGGGAACGTGTACGAGACGGACTGGCCGAAGTCGAAGTCGATAGCGGCGCGGCGCGCCAGATCGATGGAGGCCACCTTGAACTCCGCCTCGGAGTCCTTGAAATCGACCTCGAGGATGCGGACCTGCTCGCCCACTCTGAAGGTCAACGTGTTTCCGAGATTGCTCGTGTCCGGGACGATCACCTGGCCACGCAGATGGAAAGTCTGACGCTCGCCGCGCACGGGCTGCTTCAAAAACAGCGCCTTGTTCTCGAACTGCTGTTTGTACTCGTTTTCGACTTCCTTGCTGACGCCGGCCAGCAGGAGGGAAATGCTCATACCGAAAACGAGAATCGCCGACCCGGGCCAGCCTCTCATGATTCTCATCGATCCGTCTCCTCGGGCGCTCTCACGGATTTTAGCATACGCCCCCGGGGAGCGCCGGGGACGGAGAACGCGAGAACCGGAGGACGGGAGGACGGGAGAACGCGAGCGGGAGAGCCGGGGAAACAGGGGCGTGGAAGCCTGGCCGTGGGGGAACTTCAAACCGGGGAGCTACGGTCTTGGGTTGCCCGCCCTTCAGTGCCGGCCATGCAGTTCTCCCCGTTCCGTTTGGCCCGCCAGGTCGGACCGGTCCGGCGAGTCCGACGCATCCGAAATGTCGGGGCGATGCAAAGACATCGCCGCCCCTCCTCCCGTCCTCCGGTTCTCCCGTCCTCCCGTTCTCCCGTTCTCCCGTTCTCCCGTTCTCCGGTATTCTGTATTCCTCATGTCTGGCGACACACTTTCCATCAACGAGATCTTCTTCAGCATCCAAGGTGAATCCACCCGAATCGGGGAACCCTGTGTCTTCATCCGGCTGGCCGGCTGCGATCTTCGCTGCCGATGGTGCGATACCGAGTACGCGTTCACCGAAGGACGCCGGCTCGCCATCGAGAAGATCATCGAAGACGTACGGGTGTTCCCAACCCATCTGGTGGAGATCACGGGCGGCGAGCCGCTGCTCCAGAGCGGAGTGCATGAGCTGATCCATCGCCTGCTGAGCCTCGGAAAGACGGTGCTGATCGAGACCGGTGGTCATCGCGACATTCGTCAGGTCGACCCGGCCGCAATCCTGGTCTATGACATCAAATGCCCGGACAGTGGGATGAGCGAGCACAACCGCTGGGAAAACCTCGATCATCTCCGGGTTCACGATGAGATCAAATTCGTGATCGCATCACGGCAGGACTATGAGTGGGCGCGCCAGGTCGTGCGGGACAAGGACCTTGCGTCCGTACATCCCGTTCTCTTCTCCCCAGTCTGGGACTCTCTTCGGCCGCGTGACTTGGCCGAATGGATCCTCGAGGACGGGCTTCCGGTGCGCCTGCAGGTCCAGCTTCACAAGATCCTCTGGGGGCCGGATGCGAGGGGAATCTAGGAGAAAGTGCCAAGGGCAAGGTGCGAAGGGCGAGCTCCGGAACCAAAGTGTGGGAGCGTCTCGGTCTGAGACCGTGACGCCATGAGCATCGTTCAGCATGGCCTCCGAACACCTGGGCGGTGAGAACGGAGGACGGGAGAACCAGAGAACGGGAGGACCAGAGGACGGGAGAACGGGGCAGGAGGGAGTCCGCTCGGCTCGCCGGGCCCGATCGCTCCAGTTCGCCCGCTTCGCGGTCGCTTCCACCTCTTCGGCTTGGTCCGCTTCGTCCACTGGGTTCGATCGGCCAATCAGACAAATCGGACAGATCAGAAATGCCGCAGGAGGCCATCCAGCTCCCGTTCTCTGGTCCTCCCGTTCTCCCGTCCTCCCGTCCTCTGGTCCTCCCGTTCTCTGGTCCTCCCGTTCTCCGGTTCTCCGGTTCTCCGGTTCTCCCGTCCTCCGGTTCTCCGTCCCCTACCACCACTGGCCTCTGGCCTTTCCCAGCACCTTGAGCTGATCCGCGAGGAAATTGAGGGACAACACCAGACCAAAGACCACGCCGGCCGGAATGAGCTTCCATGAGTGCACGAGTACAGCGTCCAGCGTGGCCGAATCATGAAGGAGCGTGCCCAGACTGGCGTTCGGCTCCTGGACCCCCACGCCGAGAAAGGAGAGGGTGATCTCCGCAACAACGAACATCGGGAAAAGGAAGCTTCCCTGTACGATCAATGCATTGGCGGTCAGCGGGAGGACATGGCGCCATAGGATTCGGCTGCGCGAGGCCCCGATCCCACGGGCCGCCAGGACGTGGGGTTGGTTTCGAATCGACAGGACCTGTCCCCGGACGACCCGCGCCACCGCCGCCCAGCCCAGCAGGACAAAGACCAACACGATCATCGCCAGGGTCCCGTTCGACGAAAGGCGGATCGGCAGCAGGGCGCGTACACCCAACACGAGGAAGAGTCCGGGAAGCGACAGAAAGAGATCACAGACGCGCATGATCACACGATCGGTCCACCCACCTGCGTATCCGGACAGGGCCCCGACCAGAACCCCGCATCCAAGTGTCAGAAGGATCGCCAGCAAGGCCGCCAGGAGAGAAAACCGTGTCGCAAACAGCAGACGGCTGAACAGGTCGCGACCCAGCGAGTCGGACCCGAGAAGAAACAGAGGACCTGCCGAATCGGGAAGTCCAAACAGATGGGTGCGAAGCCGGAGTCCCAGCACCCGATAGGAACTTCCCGTCGGAAACCACCGTGGACGCTGCAACACCGTCAGATCGTGCCCCGGGGTCGAACTCCAGGGCCCGAGAACGAAGGGCCCGAGGCGCCCCTGATCGAAGTCGATCCAGACCCACCGGCAGGGAGGAGCGTTGGCAAAGTCACGAAACTGACGATCGGGAGTATAGGGCGCAACGAAGGGTACGCTCAATTCGAATGCGACCACGAGGGCGAGAAGACCCAGCAACAGACGAATTGTCCCGCTTGAATTCATCCACGCACCCTGGGGTCGTTGAGGGCCAAGAGAACGTCGGCCAGAAAGTTTGCCAGGACCACGAACCCCGCAGCGACCAGGACCGCGCCCAAGGCCACATACAGGTCGCGGGTGAGGATCGAGTCCACGGTGAGCGCACCGAGCCCCGGCCAGGAGAAGACCTCCTCGACGACGACAGCCCCGGAAAGCAGGCCTCCCAGTGTCAACCCCGCCAGAGAAATGACTGGATTCGCCGCGTTCCTGATGACATGGAGAAGTACCCTCCATCGGGGCAGACCTTTCGCCACTGCTGCAGCGATGAACGGCTGAGCGAGCACGTTGACCATCTCGAGCCGCAGCGTTCGGGCGAACAGAGCGCCAGCTGGAATCGCCAGCGTCACGGCAGGCAAAAGGACACCGGCGGGGCCTGGGCCCGAAAACAACGACCATCCCCGTCCAAGGGCGACCCAAAGCAAGATCAGCGCGGAGAGAACGGTCGGAATCGACATCCCCACGAGCGAAAGGAGGAGAACGGCCCGATCGGGCCAACGGCCCAGTCGCAGAGCTCCGATTGCCGCCACGGGGACCGACCAGGCAAGACTCAGCAGCAGAGCCGCCAGGGTCAAATACACGGTCCGGCCCAACCGTTCGGCGATGACATCGAAGGCGGGACGGTGCTGGGCAAAGGAATAACCCAGGTTTCCCTGCAGGGCCTGGGCCACCCAGAGACCGTACTGAACCGGAAGCGAACGGTTCAGACCGAAGTCGGAGCGAAGCTCGTCGATTGTCGACGTCGAAACCGACGGATTCATTTCCATTTCGCTGAGGTAATCGCCCGGAATCATTCTGAAGAGGGCAAACACCAGGAGAGACAGCAGCAACAGCGTCGGAATCGTCTCGAAGGCCCGCCGGACGGCAAAACGAACGAAGGAGCTCACGGCTGCTCCCTGTAGACCTTCCAGATCCTGCCCCAGGCATAGGGAAAGATCCGAGCCACTTCGAGATCCCGAATCGATCTCCGATGAACCACGAGAACGTTTCGGTTGACCAGGGGAATCAGAGGACATTCCCGAGCAATGATCTGCTGGACCTGCTTGAAGAGCTCGAAGCGGTCCTGCGGATCCAAGGTCGTCGCCAGCTCCGCCATCAGCCCATCCACTTCTGCTTCCCAGTCTGTCGGGGCCCCGCCCCCGGGAGGCTTCCAGATGTGCAAGCCTCCCGACGACGTCAGAACGTTTGCCATATCGAGAGGCTCCATGGGAAAGTCGAGATTCGTCAGGGCAGCCGCATACTGCCGCGAGTGGACGACGCGGGAGATCACCGATCGCAGTTCCTCCTGACGGATGTCCACGTGGATCCCAAGATCGGCGAGATCCTGCTGAATGACCGCTGCCATGCGGCCGAGAACGTCGTCCGAAGACGTCAGCAATTGGAATGCGACCGGCACGCCATCCCAGTCGAACAACTGAGTCACACCCGCTCGCTGATTCCAGGAGAATCCCGCCCCCCGGAGTAGTTCGCGGGCGGCCTCGAGATCGGAACGGGGACGGACCGGCAGGTCAACATGCCATTTTCGGTTGGCCGACGAGACAAAGCCGAATGCCGGAGAAGCGAGCCCTGCGTAGACGGTCCTGGCGATGGCTTCTCGATTCACCACCGCATCGACTGCCTGACGAAAAGCACGCCGTGAGAACCAGCTGAACTCCCGAGTGCGCTCCACCCCCTCGGGACGATTCAAGTTGAACCAGAGGAAAGAGAGACTGCTCGAGGGACCGAGGTTCTCGGACACCAGATCCCCTCGCCCTTTCAGAAGAATGAAGTCTTCGGGACGCAAACTATCGGACAGGTCGAGAGCCCCGGACGAAAGGCGCAGGACCTGCGCACTCCGATCGCTGACATACTCGAAAACGATCCGGTCGAGATAGGGCAGTTGTACTCCGTCGGAGTCGATCTTCCAGTAGTGGGGGTTGCGCCGCAGCGTTGTAGAGATTCCCGCCTCGTGCTGCACGATCGTAAATGGGCCAAGACCCGCCATGTCGGCGGGCGGTGTGGACAGCGTCCAGGCTTCCTCTATGGGCCGTCCGGCGTCGGTGGCCAGGCAATGGAGAGGCAGGACGGGAACGGTGGTAAGCAGGTATTCGATCGCGGCGTAGGGGCGGGCTGCATGGATGATCAATTCATGCTCGTTGACGATCTCCACGCGGAGAGGCTCGCCACCCACCATGAGCGAGTCCTTGAGGACATTGTGTGAATTCGGGTCGAGGATCCTGTCGAAGGTAAAGGCAACATCCTCGGCCGAGACCGGCGTGCCGTCCGAAAATGCCAATCCCTCGCGTAGATGCAGTCGAACGCTCCTCCCTTCGTCCTCGAGGCGGCAGTCGGAGGCAGCGCCGCCGGTGACCTGCTGGGAGACAGAATCGAATTCAAGCAGGGTGCCGGTTGTCAGCAGAGCAATCAGTTTGGAGCGGTTCTCCGAGGCGGCCAGATAGTTGAAGGTTTCCGGCTCGCCGGCCAGAGCATAGTGCAGTTCCCCGCCGATCCGGCCACGGGCGTCGACTCGCATCGCTCCAGCAGGAGGGGATCTGAGGTTGTCGACCGCCTCGTCCGGCGCCTGCTGGGTCGCGCACGCGGCCAGAAGTCCAACCAGGAGCAACGCGCCGGTCCCGCATAGCCGGCTCGATTTTGCA
>JARRKC010000004.1:177089-526971 GCA_037388505.1 Acidobacteriota bacterium
GGGGGGTGCGATCCAGTCGTACCCGATCTCGGGATCGTCGTGGGGTATCCGACCCTCATCCGCGGGATCATAGGTCCGCGAAGTGATGTAGAAGAGGTTCGCCGGACCGGCCAGGCATTTGCAGCCGTGAGCCACACCCGGAGGGATCTTGAGCACGATGGGCTCCCGGCCGTCTCCCATGAACAACTCCATGAGTTCACCGTGGGTCGGAGAGTCGGGCCGGCGGTCCGAGAGCGCCACTTTCAACACGCCTCCTCCGACATACCACCAGTCGACCTGCCTGGCATGAATGTGCCAGGCCTTGATCACCCCCGGATACATCAGAGAGTGGCTCCACTGGCCGAATCCTTCCGAAAAGAAAGGATCGGTCGTGCGAATCAACTCCCTGAAGAACCCCCGTTCATCCGGAAACGTCGATATCTGCTTGATCTCAACCCCATGAATCATCGATCCCTCCGTGGCGCCTGGCGCTCAGTATAACGTCTCGTCGCGAGCAGGTCTCACCCTCGGGAGCGGCCGTCCGGAAGGCGATCCGCTGTGAGCACCTCGACGACTCGCCGGTCAGGATCGCGGGAAAGGTCAATCGTCGGACCGTCTGCCAAGGCCACGCCGTTGCCGTCGTAGAGCAACCGAACGCGGGGCTGCGTCAGCTTGTCCGAATGAATCCCCACCACCTTTCCAATCTCGCCGGTGTTGAGCAGCAGGATTTCGTTGAACGGAAACAGGGAAACGGCGTTGGCCAGAGCTCGCACCGCGGTTTGGTCGAATTCCCCATCCCGGGACAATTCGTAGAGGGCCTGATATCCGGTCAGGGGACTCCTGTACGGCCGCTTGTGAATGCAGGCCTCGAAGAAGTCCGCAACGCCGATCACTTTTGCCTCGCCCCGAATCTCCTCCGCGCGCAAGCCTGTCGGGTGTCCCAGACCGTTTTCGCGCTCGAAGACCTGCCCAACGATCTCCGCCACGACCCCGAAGTCCTCCTGCAGCACTCGTGCCGAGAAAAGCGGGCGTTTCCTCAACGTCCGCAACTCGGATTCGGTCAGGGGCTCCTCTTTGAAGACGAGCTTCTCGGGGAGCTTGACGACACCGATCTCATGGAAGAGCGCAGCCAAGGCTACTCGGAGCTGGAAGGTCGCACTTCGTCCCTGAACCTGAGCGATCCGGATGCTGAGCACAGCGACGTTCACGCTGTGGTGGCTGACCGAGAAGCTCTGCTCCCGCTCCGTGGCCTGGAGCAGGAGTTCGTCTTCCGTCTGCAGGGATTGAATCAGCCGGGCCGCCAGAGCCTCGGCACGAACGGCATAGGGCACACCACCGACAGCGGCTCGCCGAATCGAACGCAGCACGAAATCCTGGGCTTCGTCGTAGAGTGATCCGACCTTGGGAGGACGTTCCGCCTCGTCAAGGAAGGCCGAAAGAAAAGACTGACGGGCAAAGCTCGTAAACTCTTCAGCCTTGATCCTCGCTCCGGCAGGCTCCTCGAGGTTGACCTGAAGCTTGCCCAGCAGGTCCGCGTCGAACTCGAGGGGTCTCTCCCGCGCCGGCCTTCTGGAAGCCGGGGCGGTCTCGGACGCAGCTTCCTCCTCGCCCGAGTCGGTCTTCCAGTCTGGCACCTCCGGAGCCGTCTGGGTTTCCGGTTCCGGCTCGCGCGTGGAAGGCGCGGCCTCCGGGCCCCTCGGCGCCGACCCCGTAGCCTCGCGGTATTCTGTGCGATATCGCTCCAGCAACTGCAGCGCCTGGCTCCGGCTGTAACCCTCGCCGGCATCCTCCTGCATGCGCAGATGTGCCTGCACCAATGCGTGCTCCCGGCCTTCACGTACGTCGCCCGATGGTCGCTGGGGCTGAAAGCTCACCACCGACCCGCCCTCACCCGAGTCTCTCATCCGCGCCGAGAGTTCAGAGCTGAACTCCCGCGCGATCGATCCGGAATCCGCAAGGGCCTCCGAGAGGCGGAGACGACGATCGATTTGTCCAATGCATTCCGCCAACTGTCCCAGGAGTTGCCTCATCCGTCCCACGATCCCGGCCGTTCCTTCCAGATCGGAGGACGGTGCTCGCTTGGAACGCACGGATGTCTCGGGCGAGCCGGGTTCGGCCGCAGATCGTCGAAGGGCAGATTCCCCTCTCCCGTCCGGGGGACCTTCAGGGGCTTCGAGTCGACCGCCGCCGGCCGATGTACGCTTGCGAGCCAAGTTCGTCAGTCCGATGACACGACTCTTGAACTCGGGAACGGAAAGCGGCTTTTGGATGTAATCGTGAGCAAAGGTCTCATGACCGACCAGGCGATCCGGAGTCTCTTTCCCCTCGAGGATGAACATGAACGGAATGGAGTCGGTCTCTTTGTCCTCTCGCAGGCGCTGCGCCAACTTGTATCCGTCAATGACCGGAAGATTCAGAGAGGCGAGAACGAGCAGGGGCATGTGCCGGCGGATCAGCGTCAACGCCGTTTTTCCATCCTGCGCGGTCAGAACCGTAAAATTGAGCCCGCGCAGAATCGAGGCGATATGTTCGAGATCGGACGGATTCGACTCCGCCACCACGATCTTCCCGTGTTTACCGCGTTCGACCGACCCGTCCTGGCGCGGAATCGATTGCGAGGAAACATCAGAAGATCGACGCAGAAGAAAACTGTTATTGAATCCCATCGCCATCTTCAGACCACGTATTTGAATACGTCCCCATCCACCATTCTCATCTGTCTATTTGCGGCTTCGAGCAGACACAAGTCCGCCACGTTGTTGATGCGGCGCGGAACGCCGTTCGCGATTTTGTGAACGAGGTACAGAGCCTCGTCGCTGAAAAGCTCTCGATCGCTGCCCGCCACCTTCAAACGATGTCTGACGTAGGCGGCGGTGTTCTCATGGTCGAATCGGTGCAGGTGCCACTTGATGGCGATGCGCTGATCCAGCTGTGGATAGAGCATGATCTTTTCCCGGAGCTCGGGCTGGCCGACCAGCAGGACGTTGATCAGAAAACGGTCTTCGAGCTGGATGTTGAGAATGAGACGGAGCTCCTCGAACACCTGGGGGTCATCGATGATCTGCGCCTCATCGATGATGAGAAGGTTGACCTTCCCCTGGCTCACGTTGTCGTAATAGAACTGGGACAGATCGCGAAACACCTCCACCCTGGGGCGATCCTCGGGCTGACGCCCGAATTGATGCGCAACCTCGCGCAGAAACGACGTGCGATCGAAAAAGGGATAGTTGATGAGCGCTATCTCGAATCGGTCTCTTTCGAGCGAACTGATCACCGTGCGGACCAGCACTGTCTTGCCACACCCGTACTCGCCGCTGAGCATGGCACACCCCTTCTCGTTCTCGATCGCATAGAGGAGGCGCTGCAATCCGTCACGATGGTTTTCCGATGGATACAAGAATCTCCGATCCGGAGTGTTCTCGAAAGGTTTCTCCTCCAAGCCCCAGTATTCCAAATACATCGAGTCAACTCCCGCCCGGGAATCGCCACCGGGCGTTCTCGGACAATCGCCTGTCCACCCGTGCAACCTTATAGCACAGGCTGCTGTAAATCCTCCCCCGGAACGCTGACCGGGTACGACCCGATCGCTCCCGAACGCGCCCCCATCAATTCACGTCACGGAAAATCACTTCGGATGCATGAGGGGCCGGGCTGCAGGAGGCCGCGCAGTGTGTCTGGAGGAGCGACTCCGGAGACATGCCGGCCAGATGGGCCCACTCAGCGGTGTTCTCCCCGGTTCTCACAGAGAAAGAGAGCTCTCAATGAAACCGCCTGAACCGCTCACTCCGGAGAAGAGCATCGTCCATCCTTGGATTCTCCTCGGCCTGTTGTCGATGACGGGCGGTCCCCGGCCTTCAGGATCCGACCCGCCTTATCTTACCTTCCCTGGTCAAACTAAAGCTCTCCGGCAGCGACTCTTCGACCGCCGGCCGGAAACCGCGGACGCTCCAACCCTTGTCCATGAAAAGCTCGAGAATTCGCATCCGCACCCGGGGGCGGTCCTGCGACTCCATATAGCACTCGAGGATCGCCTCCCGAGCCTCTTCTTCAGGACGACCCATCAGATAGTGAATGGCTGCGAGACGGGCGTCATCATCGTCGTCGTCGAGGAACTTGCGTATGGTCGCATCCAGCTGGGGGGAATAGACGTCGTCCAACATACGGATCAACTGGTTCTTCGGAATCGCGCTGGCGGGAGGATTCTTCCACATGAAATCGAGGATGCGATTGAACTCGGCGGCCTGTTCCTCGGGATCGAGGATCCCCTGGAGAATCCGCGCCGGCCAATGAACGGCTCGCTCCGTCTTGATGAAGTCGATCAACGGCGACACCGCCTTCCGCCCCAAGGTCACGAGCCAGTTGTAGATATCCTGCTTCTCCAGCTCGTCCTGGACCGAAGGCGAAACGGTGATGGTATACCGATCGAGCAACGCTCGGATGGCCGGTTCCGTACCCATCTCAAAAAGGCGCGCAGCGGCATTTTGCCGCACCGAAGCATCTCCGTGCGGTTCCTTGACCTTCTTTCTCAGGCGTTCGATCTGCTTCTCGGGAGACCCCCGGAAGATCGACCATAGATCCATGGGCGCAGTCCTGTGAAATCCGGGTCCACTGTACACAACTCCCAGGTAATATACAACGGCCTCAGAGAATTTGTGACCTTCATCACAGATCCTCGTAATTCCCTTCTTTTGAAGGCTTAGCAACAGGTTCAGCGGCACACCGGTTTACATCGTCGTATACCGGTTGGTCTGTGATTTGAAGGCGACGAGCGGAGTATGATGACCGAGGCATGAAAGCGATCGTGGTATTGGAGCCTGGTCAATCGTCGCATCTCGAGATTCGAGAGCTTCCGAGTGCTCCTGCGGGACCCGGCGAGGTTCGCGTCCGCGTCGGCGCTGCGGGTTTGAATCGTGCGGACCTGCTGCAGCGTCTCGGGCAGTACCCCCCGCCTCGAGGGACGGCTCCAGAGATCCTCGGACTGGAGATCGCCGGAACCGTTCTCGTCTCCAACGATCCCGCCGGCTGTATCCAAGAAGGAGACCGGGTCATGGCGCTTCTCCCGGGCGAAGGGTACGCACAGGAAGTCGTCGTCCCCTCCTCCCTCTGCATGCCCGTCCCCGAACGTCTCACCCTCGAGGAGGCCGCCTCGATCCCCGAGGTCTTTCTGACAGCCTACGATGCTCTCTTTCGCCAGATCGATCTCCGATTTGGCGAGACCCTGCTGATCCATGCGGCGGGCAGCGGCGTCGGCACCGCCGCCCTTCAGATGGCGAAGATGGCCGGAGCCAGGACCATCGGCACCAGTCGCCATCCGGAGAAGCTCCGGCGCGCCGGCGAATTGGGACTCGATGAGGCGATCGTACCCACCGAAATGGATCTGGTGGAAGCCGTTCGAAAACTCACGGGAGGCCAGGGAGTCGACGCCATCCTGGATTTGGTCGGGACGACATACTGGCCCGAGAATCTCGAGATGCTCCGCAGCCTGGGCCGGATCATCGTGGTGGGCCTGGTTTCGGGCAGAAAGACCGACTTGGATCTTGGGATCCTTCTCAGGAAGAGGCTCCGGCTGTTCGGAACGGCGCTCCGATCCCGCACTGTGGTGGAAAAGGCTGCTTTGATCCAAGAATTCTCGGACCATGTTCTGCCTCTGTTCTCGAGCGCCCGAATCCGGCCGGTTGTCGACCGGGTCTTCTCCTGGACCGACGCGGAGGAAGCCCATCGCTACCTGGAGTCGAACGACAGTTTCGGAAAGGTCGTGCTCTCGATCGAGTGAGTGTGGGGAATGGGACGGCCTGGGACCTGTGAGACCTATGTGAGGCATGGGACACATGGGATAGCAGGAGAGAAACGATGATACCGGCTCCAGCCCCTCGTCCTATAGGTCCTATATGTCCCATAGGTCCCAAGCCGTCCCATCCTACTTCCTCGCCAGGGCCGTAACCACCTCGATGTGGAAGGTCTGCGGAAACATGTCCACGGGCTGCACCGCCTCCAGATGGTAGTGCCCGGACAGAAGCTGGAGATCGCGGGCAAGCGTGGCGGGATTACAGCTCGTGTAGACAATCCGTGAAGGCTTCGTGCGAATGAGCCCCTGAACGACATCCGGATGCAGCCCCACGCGAGGCGGGTCGAGGATGACGACGTCGGGCCTGCCGTTGCGGCGCTGAAAATCGGGCTTGAGCGCCATCAGGGTATCCCCGGCGTGAAAGACCGCGTTTGCGATTCCGTTCTGTTCGGCATTGAGTTCAGCAAGGCGCACCGCCTCGGGGTGGTTTTCGACTCCGACGACTCTGCGAACCCGGGGGGCCAGAAACAGGCCGATGCTGCCCAACCCGCAGTAGAGATCGTAGAGCAGGTCTCCCGAAGACAGGTGGCTATGCTCTTCAACAATGCCAAAGAGGCGTTCCGCCTGAAGCGAATTGGGCTGGAAGAAGACCGAGGGCGTAATCCGGAACAAACGATCGCTGATTCTTTCCTCGATGTAGCCCGGACCGTAGATGACCGTGTCCTGGTCTCCGACGACCACCGGAGAGCGGGTTGAATTGACGGAGTTGATCAGAGTCGTGATTTCCGGGAACTCTTCCTGCAGGCAGGTGGTGAGGATCTCCAGCCTGGCCGGATCGAAGGACGTCGTGACCAGTACCACCATGACCTGACCGGTCTGCCACGCCATTCGGATGATGAGGTTGCGCAGGAACCCTCGGTTTTCGATCGTGTCGTACGCCTCCCACTGTTGCTCCAGAGCCAGCCGCCGGACCCGGTTGACGAGCCGCGGTGTCCAGTCTGACTGCAGGTGGCATTCGTACAGATCCAGAATCCTGTCGAAACGCCCCGGAATGTGCAGACCCAACGCGAAGTTCCGGTCGACCCGACCCTCAGCGGCGATCTCTTCTTTCGTGAGCCAGCGTCGGTTCCCGAAAGAGAACTCCATCTTGTTCCTGTAGAGATACGGACTCGGGGCCGGAAGTGTTTCGGCTACAGGGGGATCCGGGAACCGTCCGATTCGTTCGAGCAGACTCGTGACCTGTTCCCGCTTTGCCTCGAGTTGGCGGGCATAGGCCACATTTTGGAGACGGCAACCTCCGCACGTTCCAAAGTAGATACAGCGCGGCTCGACCCGATCGACCGAGGGACGAAGGACCTCTTCGATGCGGGCTTCTGCGTATTTGCGTCGGCGTTTGACGACTCGTGCCAGAACCCGGTCGCCAGGTACGGCAAACGGAACGAAGATCACGAGTCCATCGGCCCGGCCCACGGATTTCCCTTCGTAGGCTGCCGATTCGATTTCCAGTTCAATCAGGTCGTCACGGCTCAGCATTCAGGCAGGATGATAGCAGAAGGGGAGTCGGCTCCTAGGAACCCAGGTTGCCACCCCGAGTCACCTCTCCCGCCGCGACCAAGCCGATCCTCTCATGAACTCACCGGGGAGAAGTGGCGACCGCGAATCCGGATACGGTCACTTGGACTTGGCCGTCAGCCAGGGCTTCAGGGCCTCCTCGAGCGCCGCTGTGCTGAAGGGCGTCCCATGGTCCAGATTGCGGTTCTGCATCCAGAAGGTCGGTTCAGGCGGCTCTGTCCCCCAGGTCAGGCCGGGCTTGTAGAAAACCACCATATCCCAGGCGTCGAGCAGTGGGATGTCCAATTGCTTGGCATAGTCCCGGGTGCCGAACCTCCAGAGATCCCAGAAATCCGTTACCCGATGGTCCGACAGATAGGCCGTAGCCCGCTGCGCCGTGATGGCGTTGTCATTCTGCAAATAGGGAGCCCAGAGGACGAGGATGCGGATCTTCGCCTCAGGATATCGACTCAGAATCTCTTCGACTTCAGACGCCGCCTGAAGACAGTGTCCTCAGGTGGGAGAATAGACGGCCACCAGCCGGGGTATGTCTTTGTCCTCGTTGAATACCTGCTTGAAGGGCTCACCCACGAAGTTCACGGGCGTGACCTGGATCTCAGAGAGGTATTGGAGAGGGAGCAAGCTCAACAGAGTGATCAAAGCCCAACGCATGTACAGGACAGGATACTGAAATCCAAATTTCAAGTGCAAGAAAACGGCCGGTCACTGAACATCTCGCCCATTTACTTCGTACAGTGTAGTGAAGTTTGGGAGGAACGGAATGGCGGAACTGTTCGTTTTGCTTTGTTTGATTGGCCTGGTCGTGGCGGTCGTCGGTTTGTTTAAGCTTGGCCTGTTTCTGGTCATCCTGCCGCTGAAGATCGGAATCGGCGCCATCAAACTGGTTCTTTTGCTCGTCGTCGGGATTCCCCTTTTGATCATCGGCGTCATTCTCCTGGCGGCGGCAGCGCCGGTGGTTCTCGTGCTTCTGCCGATTTTGGCGGTGCTGGCTCTGCTGGTCCTGCCCTTCGTCCTGGTGCTGAAATTGGTGTTCTAGGCCGGATTTCTCACCAGGATCCGTAGCGAGGCGGTGGAGAGGCCGGTGGCTGCAAGGCGCGCGACGAAGGCCCCCGGAGGCGTACCTGACGTACGTCGAGGAGGACGAGGAGCAGCAACGCAGCAGACGCCCGTCTATCCGACGCCGAAGTAGGATTCTGGTGAGCAACCCGGGCTAGGCCGAACTCACTTCGCCGTCACTCGTAAACGCCAGTTCGACGATGTCGCTCAGGACGCCGGAAGCCGTCGCGGGCACACCGGTCCCGCGACCCTGTATGACCAGAGGGCTGGGGTCATAGAGGTGCGTGTACACCTCGACCAGATTGTCATTCCCCTTGAGCCGACCGAGCGGACTCGTCAGAGGAACTTCATCCAGTCCCACCTGACAGCGCCCTTCTTCGATAGCGGCCACATATCTCAGAACGCGCCCGTGTTTCTGACTGGCTCGCGTACGTACGCTGAAGTACTCATCCATCTCCGGCAGCCGCGCCAGAAACTCCCTGACCGGGATCGACTCCAGAGCGCCGGGAACGATCGCCTGAACCTTCACGTCTTCCAGATTCAAATTCCAGCCGATTCCCCGAGCCAGGATCAAGGACTTTCGCGCCACGTCCGTTCCTGCCAGGTCTTCTCTTGGATCCGGCTCCGTGAACCCGGCTTCCACGGCTTGAGCAACCACTCGGCTGAATGAGGCACCTTCCTGAAGTCGAGTCATCAGGAGACCCAGGGTACCGCTGAACGTTCCGGCAATCCTGGTGACCTTGTCCCCGCTCGAAATGATCCGGTTCAAAGACGTGATGATCGGCAGGCTGGATCCAACCGTCGTTTCCCACCTGCACAGGGCTGGATTCAAGGTCAGAAATCGGAAGAGCTCCTGATCGGAGGTCAGCGGCCTCTTGTTGGACAGGACCACTTTCCCTCCCCTGCTCAATGCCTCGATCAGAGCCGGAGTGGTCTCCTCCGTAGCCGTGCAGTCGACGACGAGGCAGCCGGGCCGGCAGAACCGACGGACGAGTTCGACACTTTCCGGGCGAGTCTGTCCCTCCGCATGGTCGACCAGGGATTGCCCGCCCTGTTTCCAGGACAGCGCCGAGCGTAGCACCTCGTCTCCGAGGATCGATCCAGCTTCAGCGCATATCGTCCCCCTGCTGTCGGTCAGACAGACGATCGCCAACTCGAGATTGAATCGCTCGCGGAAAAACGGTCGGCTGTCGAGGATTTGCTTGAGCAGCGCACGCCCGACTCCTCCAAGGCCGAAGACGAGGACTGGGATAGAGCGTGTTGGCAGCAGTCGATTCAAGGAGCGCAAGAGTTCCTTTTACCACAAGGGGCCGTCTGACATTCGACTAAGCGAACTGGCGGGTGTGATAACTTACTTTCATGCTTCGGCGAGGAATCCTCATCTCTCTAGTTCCGACTCTGGGACTGGCCCTGGTTGCCGGCTGTTCGACCAGCGATCATCCCGGTAGCGAATCTGCGTTGCCACGCCTCTATGAGACCCCCCAGTTTCAGTTCACCAGCGAGACAGACCAGCAAGTCACCCGAGCTTCGCTGCTCGGTAAAGTCTGGGTGGTCGACTTCATCTTCACACGTTGTGCGGGCCCCTGCCCGCTCATGACGCAGAGAATGAAGAACCTTCAGGACACACTGAAGACTCGCGGCTTGCTCGGGCCGGATTCGAACGTCCGTCTTGTCTCCATCACCGTAGATCCCGAGTACGACACACCCAAAGTCCTTCAAGCCTATGGCAAGCTCTGGGGCGCCGACCCATCGGACTGGGTCTTTCTGACCGGTCCGCCCGATACTCTCTTGAGCACGATTCAAACCGGCTTCAAAGTCACCGCAGTCAGGGATAGTCCATCCGAAGACATGCCTCAGATTCGCCACAGTACGGACTTCCTCCTCGTGGATAAGAAGGGCTGGGTTCGGAGGATCGCGCACCTGGAGGATTCCAACCTCGAAGATTCGATGGCCAAGGATATCGCGACGCTGCTGCACGGAGACTGATCGGGCCCGAATCCGGCTGGCTCGCCGGATTCGACAGCGATATGCTTATGTTGAAAGCCGCAGTTGCGGTTCACGTGCGCTCCTCTGACGTTCGCACGAGAAGTGAAAAGAGGTGGCCATGAGCGTCACGCTGCGCGAGATTCAGTCGTTCATTGAACATCAGGCTCCCGAGTCCGAGGCTGCGCTGCTGCAGAATATCGCGACGGTCATCTTCGAAGAGGCGACCACCGAGTTTCTCGATCAGTTCGACGAGAGACAGCTTCTGGCGATTACTCGGGGCGCGCTCGACCTGATGAACCAACGTCGGAGCGAACCCGTTCAGGTGCGGGTCTTCAATCCGAGTCTACAAACTCAGGGCTGGGAGGTCGAACACACGGCGCTGGAAGTCACGCTCGGCGATCGCCCTTTCATCGTGGATTCCATCCGGCTGCAGCTGAAGCGACGACGAATTCGGCTGCACCACCTGCTGCATCCCATCCTGTCCGTGGAGAGAAACGACAGCGGCACCATTACGGCGGCGTTTCTCCGTCAGTCGGACAGCACCACATCGGAATCCTACGAACTCTTCCTGATCGATCGCATCACCGACCCGGACCTGCTCCACGATATCGAGCGGGATATCAAGGTGAATCTGGAGCTGGTCATCGCCGCAACGGACGACTACCAGAAACTGCGGCAGAAGGCGGCGCAGCTTGCCGACGCTTTGCGCAAGGGCACCGAACACGCCGGTACTTCACGATTCCCAGAGAGTCCGGCGAACCTGGAGGAGTATGCCGAGTTCGTGCGCTGGCTGGACACCGACAACTTCATCTATCTCGGATATCGCGAATACGACGTGACCGGTGAGGCCGGAGAGCAACATGCCCAAGTGAGGCCCGAGTCGGGCCTGGGCATTCTGCGTAATGCGAGCCGCAGCCGCTATGCACGCCCCGTCCCGGTCGACTCGCTCCCCGAGAAGGTTCGCGATCAGATGAAGGGACCGCCCCTCCTGCTCGTGGCCAAAGCGAACTCCGACTCACCGATTCACCGCGGCGGGCTCATGGATTATGTGGGACTCAAAGAGTTCGACGATGAGGGCCGGTTCATCGGTGAGCGGCGACTCCTCGGTCTGTTCACCTCCCGCGCCTACGCCACACCCGTGACCGAGATCCCTATTCTTCGGCTCAAGCTGCGGCGGGTGCTGGAACTCGATCATGCCAAAGCCCGTTCCCACGATTTCAAGCAGATCGTCAACATCTGCAACTCCATTCCGCTCGGTGAACTCTTCCTCTTGGGGCCAGAGGAGCTTCATCGCGGCATCCGCGACATCATGAGCATCGAGAGAGAACGGGGAGTGCGGCTCCAGATTCGGCTCGACCCTCTGCAGCGCGGTTTCGCCGTGATGGTGATCATGCCTCGCGACCGGTTCAATTCGGATGTCCGCAGTCGCATCCAGGAGTTCTTGACGACGAGACTTCGGGCCGTTCATGTCGACTACCGCCTGGCCATGGTGGGTGAAGATGACGAACAGGTGCGCTTCCATTTCTTCTTCTCGACTTCGCTGAACTACGACGAACTCGATTTCGCGGAACTGGAGAGGGAGGTCGCCGAGTTGACCCGGACCTGGGATGACCGGCTGCAGGAGTTGCTTCACATAGCGCTCGGTGAGAAAGGGCTTCAGACCGCCCAGAAGTATAGCCGTCTCCTCAGTGAGGGTTACAAGGCGGAAGTACCTGTCGAAGATGCGGCGCGCGACATTCAGAACCTGGACGAACTCGGCAATCGGGAATTCCTGATCGACGTCATCAACCCCGAACACACGCGTTACCCCGAACGGACGACGCATCTGCGGATCTACCATCCGGGAACCCTGTCCCTCACCGAGATCTTCCCGATCCTGGACAACCTGGGGCTGAAGATCTTCGAACAGATCTCCTACCAGCTTCGCCGGGAACACGATCGCCCGGCGGTTTCGATCGACATCTTTCGCGTGCAGACCGACGCAGGTCAGCCCATCGAGATCGACCGGGCCGGAGAACGAGTCAAGGGCGCTCTGGTCGCGATCCTGACCCACAACGTCCGGGACGATCGACTCAACCGCCTGGTTCTGGGAGCGGACCTTTCGATTCGGGAGGTCGCCCTCCTGTCGACCTACCGCGGCCATCTGTTCCAACTCTTGCCTGCCGCGAGTCTGACCTTCATCACTGAAACGCTGCTCAACTACCCCGATTGTGTCGCACGGATTCTGGCCTTCTTCCGTGCAAAGTTCGAGAGTGCCGCCGAAGGTGATCGCAGCGGTGGAATCGGGGCGGCAAAGGCGAAAGCACTGCAGAGCCTCGACGACGTCTCAACGCTCCCCGAGGACAATATTCTCCGGTTCTTCATATCGCTGGTCGACGCGACGGTGAGGACCAACTTTTTCCTGGAGAAACCTTTCATCAGCATCAAGGTTGAGTCACGCCGTCTCAGTCGAATCCCTGAGCCGCGGCCGTACTGTGAGATCTTCGTATCCAGTCCGAATTTCGAGGCGATTCATCTGCGGGGCAGCCGGATCGCCCGTGGAGGACTTCGCTGGAGTGACCGGCCGGATGATTTCCGAACTGAAGTTCTGGGCTTGATGAAGACTCAGATGACGAAGAATTCTCTCATCGTACCGCAGGGGTCCAAGGGTGGATTCGTTCTGAAGGGAGTCCCGGCTGACCGGGCCGAACAGAAGGTTTTCGTCGAAGAGCAGTACAAGACGTTCATCCGCGGCCTTCTCGATTTGACCGACAACATCCGCGACGGACAGCCCGTTCACCCGGAAGGGCTGGTGATCTATGACGACTATGATCCCTATCTGGTGGTTGCCGCCGACAAGGGAACAGCAACCTTCAGCGACATCGCGAACTCCGTGAGCGCGGAGTACAACTTTTGGCTCGGTGATGCTTTTGCCTCGGGCGGCTCCCATGGCTATGACCACAAGAAAGAAGCCATCACAGCGCGGGGTGCATGGGAGTGCGTCACTCGCCACCTGCGCGAGATCGGACTGGACCCCCTGCGAAATGAGTTCACCGTCGTCGGGATTGGAGATATGTCCGGCGATGTTTTTGGCAATGGAATGCTGTATACGGACAATATCCGCCTGGTTGCGGCTTTCAATCACACCCACATCTTCGTCGATCCGGAACCGGACGCCGCCGTGAGCTTTGCGGAACGCAAGCGGCTGTTCGACGATCCTTCACTGACCTGGGACGACTATGACCGAAGCAAGCTGAGCCAGGGTGGCGGAGTCTTTCCGCGGGCGGCAAAATCGATCGCCCTGTCTCCGGAGGCCCGACAGCTCCTGGGCCTCGAAGCCGAGTCAATCAGCGGCCAGGAGCTGGTTCGACGCATCCTTCAGCTTCGCGTCGACCTGCTTTGGAACGGGGGAATCGGCACCTACGTGAAGTCCAGTTCCGAGTCCAACTCCGATGTGGGAGACCCGGCCAACAACGCCGTCCGCATCGATGCGACCGAATTAAGAACCCGCGTCATCGGCGAGGGGGGGAATCTCGGTCTCACTCAACTTGCCCGGATCGAGTACGCCCAACTGGGCGGCCGCATCAATACCGATGCCATCGACAATTCGGGCGGGGTCGACATGAGCGACCACGAGGTGAACATCAAGATCCTCCTCGAGCCTGCGGTTCGTGCGAATCGTCTGCCGTTCGATTCACGCAACACCCTGCTCCAGAAGATGACGGCCGAGGTAAGCCATCTCGTGCTGAAGAACAATTACTCCCAGGCCTTATGCCTCTCCCTGACCGAGCGGACGGGCGCTGGCGGTGTGCCCCGGCTCGAGTCGCTCCAGCACTACCTTTCCCAAGGTCACCTGAACCCCGACGTCGAGTTTCTGCCCGATTCGAGAACGCTGGGACTGCGGCGTCGTACGCACCAGGGATACACGCGGCCCGAGTTGGCGATCCTCCTCGCCTATACCAAGATGAGCGTAAAGGACGCCCTCAGGCAAAGCCGTCTCCTCGATGAGCCTGCGCTCGAGCATCATCTGTTCGAGTACTTTCCTCCGGAGCTGCGCGAGCAATTCGCCGGCGAACTGGTCCGTCACCAGTTGAGGCCCGAGATCATTGCGACCCGGCTGACCAACTTGATCGTGGACCGCCTCGGGATCGATTTCGTTCATGGGATTACGGAAGACACCGAGGGACAAGCTTCAGAGGTTCTTCGAGCGGTTCTGGTGACTCACGAGATTCTGGAACTCGACCGGTTGTTCGATCGAATCTTCGAACTGGACGCGAGTGTCGAAATCGAAGCCCAGTATCAGGCCATGACCCAGCTCACCGCCGCCGCCAAGAACATTGTTCACTCGCTGGTCCTGAGTCACGACTACGAGAGCAACTTCGGCGCTTTGATCGATCGTTATCGCGATCCGATTCACACTCTACGTAGTCGGATCGACGAGTTCCTGCCGGCAGAAAGCGAACGAAAACGCTACCTGGAACGGCGTCGCGAGGCAGTCGAGACCGGCTTCCCGGATGATCTGGCCGCAGATCTGGCCGCATCCGACTACTGGGCAAGCTGCATGGGTGTGGCCGACATCTGCCGGCATTCGCAGGTACCGCTCGAGAAGGCGGCTCGACGATTCTACGCCATCGGCGACGTTTTCTCGCTGGGCTGGCTGCGCGACCAACTCACCGGTCTAGAGGCATCGTCTCGGTGGGAGGCGGTGGCCCTCGGAGGAATCGTCATGGATCTCCGCCACGTCCAGCGACAGCTCACGATCGAATCCTTCCGTCGCAGCCTGGATGATCGATCCTGGCGAACCGAGCTGTTCCAGAAAGAGGGCCGGCTCGTCGAGCGGATCAGCGGCACGGTCACCAAGCTGCAGAATCAGCGCTCCGTTGATCTGGCAAGCGGGTCGGTCGTCACCCGACTGCTGCTGCAGCTCTTGCGCAGCCTGGAGAGCAGGATCGAGCAAGTCACCCCAGTCTAGGGATCAGCAGAGACCGTTTCGATCGAAACGATCTGCACGTCGAACTCGAGGTACTTGCCGGCCAGCGGGTGGTTGAGATCGACGACGAAACTATCCTCCTTCTCCTCCACGACCTGCGCCCGGAAGGGGGCTCCCAGTCGGGTCCGTCCCTCCACCATCGTGCCTACCGTTGTCGAGGCCGGATCGGTGAACAGCGACTTCGCCATCTCATGGAGATTCTCCGGCACGTAGGGTCCGTAGGCCTTCTCCGGCGGAACGACGACTCTGATGCTCTCCCCCTCGCGACAGCCTTCCAGTCGCTCCTCGAGCCCTGGAACAAGCTGCCCGGTCCCATGATGATAGGACACCGGAGGCGCGCCCTCCGTTGTGTCCACGACCTCGCCGTCGATCGTCAGACGATAGTGAATCGATACCTTCGTTCCCTTCCTGATGGTCGTCATCCACCCAACCTCACCGTGTCATTCCGTTGTACGACGTCGTGGGCAGACCCGGGCTCCCCACGACATCCCCACAACACGTTAGAATACACTTCTCTTAACGCGCAGGCGTTGCAGGCCGGCACCCGGCGACTGCGACGAGGAGGGGCAGGAAGGCAACGGACCGGGCCACTGAGGACGCGACCATGGCGGCGGAATACAATTTCAGTGAGATCGAAACGCGCTGGCAGCGAAAGTGGGAGCAGGAACAACCATTTGCGGCCAGTGATGACCCTGCTCTGGAGAAGTTCTACGTTCTGATCGAGTTTCCCTACCCTTCGGGCGAGGGACTGCACGTAGGACATCCCCGCAGCTACACGGCTCTCGATGTCGTGGCACGCAAACGGCGCATGGAGGGCTACAACGTCCTCTTTCCCATCGGGTGGGATGCTTTCGGATTGCCGACGGAGAATTTCGCCATCAAAACCGGAAAACACCCTCGGGTCGTCACGGAAAGCAATATCAATCGTTTCCGAAAACAGCTGAAACGCCTCGGGTTTTCCTTCGACTGGTCGCGCGAGATCAACACGACCGATCCCGAATACTATCGGTGGACCCAGTGGATCTTCCTCAAGCTTTGGAAACATGGGCTGGCGTACAAGACCGAGATGCCCGTCAACTGGTGTGAGTCCTGCAAAGTCGGGTTGGCCAACGAGGAGGTCGTCGGCGGCGTCTGCGAGCGCTGCGGCGGGAATGTCGTCCGCAAGAGTCGCAGCCAGTGGATGCTGCGCATCACGCGCTACGCGGAACGCCTGCTCGATGATCTGAAGACGGTCGATTTCCTCGAGAAGATCAAGATTCAACAAACCAACTGGATCGGCCGCTCTACGGGTGCAGAGATCGATTTTCCGATTCAGAGTAGGCCCGATCGATCGATGCGGGTCTTTACGACCCGGCCGGACACGTTGTTCGGAGTGACCTATATGGTTCTGGCTCCAGAACATCCGCTCGTGGAAGAACTGCTTCCTCGTTCGAGCAACCCGGGCGAGATCGAGGAGTACCGGGAAGCGGCCGCCCACAAGTCGGATTTCGAGCGAACGGAGGTCGCCAAGGAAATCACGGGCGTCGAGATGAAGGGCGTCTACGCCCGCAATCCCGCGACCGGAGAGCAGATTCCCATCTGGGTTGCCGATTATGTGCTGATCTCCTATGGCACCGGTGCCATCATGGCGGTTCCCGGACACGATGAACGGGACTGGCGTTTTGCTCGCAAGTACGGGCTTCCCATCGTGGAGGTCATCTCCGGCGGGAACATCGAGGAAGCCGCTTTTACCGAGATCGATCAAGGCATCCTGGTCAACTCGGGTCCCCTGAATGGCCTCACGCCGGACGTCGCAATCCAGCGCATGACCGACATCGTGGAGTCCGAGGGCTACGGCAAGAAATCCGTCCAGTACCGCCTCCGGGACTGGGTTTTCAGCCGACAGCGTTACTGGGGAGAGCCCATTCCCATGGTCGACTGTCCTTCTTGTGGCTGGGTACCCGTACCCGAGGATGAACTTCCGCTGAAGCTTCCCCAGGTCGAACAATACCGGACCACCGAGAGCGGAGAATCACCGCTGGCTCTGCTCACGGAGTGGGTGAACACGACCTGTCCGAAATGTGGTGAGCCGGCCACGCGCGAAACCGACACCATGCCTCAGTGGGCGGGATCGTCCTGGTACTTCCTTCGCTACGCCGACCCGCACAACGATCAAGCGTTGGCCGCCCGGGATAAGCTCGAGTACTGGACGCCGGTCGACTGGTACAACGGCGGCATGGAGCACACGACCCTTCATCTGCTCTACTCCCGTTTCTGGCACAAGTTCCTCTTCGACATCGGCGTCGTGCCGACTTCCGAGCCCTACCTTCGCCGTACCTCGCACGGACTGATCCTCGGCGAGAACGGGGAGAAAATGTCCAAGTCTCGCGGAAATGTCGTCAATCCCGATGTCATGGTCGGAAAATACGGCGCGGATGCCTTCCGCCTTTACGAGGTCTTCATGGGACCCTTCGACCAGCCCATCCCCTGGTCGACCCAGGGATTGATCGGGATGAGCCGCTTTCTGCAGCGGGTCTGGGACCTGCAGGAGAAAGTGTCGTGGGAGGCCCCCGGCTCGGCCGAGACGAGCCGCATCGTGCATCAAACCATCAAGCAGGTCGGGGAGCGCATCGAATCTCTGAAATTCAATACCGCCGTCGCCGCCCTGATGACGCTGGCCAATTACTTCAGTTCTCTCGAGGAGATTCCCAGAGAGGATTGGATGATCTTTCTGCGGCTGATGTCACCGTTCACGCCCCACGTGGCGGAGGAGCTTTGGGCTCGTCTCGGTCACGCGGATCAGGTTTCCCTGCAGTCGTGGCCTGCGTTTGATCCGGCCCTGGCGGCCGAAGACGAAGTCGAGATTCCGATTCAGATCAACGGCAAGCTCCGAGCCAAGTTTCGCGCGGCCGCCGACCTGGAGGACGATGAGATCCGGTCACGGGCGCATGATGAGGTGGCCGGCCATCTCGAGGGACGGCAGGTTCGGAAGGTCATCGTGGTGCGCCGAGGCGACCGGAATCTCGTGAACTTCGTCGTAAGCTGATCCTGTCGTGGGGATGAACATCGCCAGCGTTTCATGGGGAGACCACCTCGCCTTCGGCGAGGCCGACGGGCGGCTGGATACACCCGCTGCATTGTGGCGTCGCGTGCAGGCATGGAAGGCCGAACTGGGCGTCGCGTGCCTCCACTGGCGCGAACTCCGGTCTCGCCTGGACGGCTACTTCTTCGCCGGCGATGAAACCAGACCCATCCGCGGGGGAAAGCCCCCGGTGGACTGGGACGATTTCGCAGAAGTCTGCGCTGCCGCTCATGCCCATGGCCTTCGAGCATACCTCTACGTCACATTGTTCGATGAAGGTTGGCCGTTGGGATCGCGTGCGGAGCGGGAGGTCAGCTACCACAACGCCATGCACGCCCGCCATGTCTCATGGCAGAGTGCCTTCAGTCGTGAGAATCCGGAGTTCACCGTCGTCGACCGAGCCCAGTCGAAGCGTCAGTGGGGAGTTCTATGCCTCGGCTATCCGGCGGTTCGGGAGCACTTCCGGCGGCGTTTTCTCAATCTGCTTCAGGGCTATGACTTCGACGGCCTCTTCGTCTGCCTGCGTTCGCAGTCTCGGCCGGCGGATGACGCAGACGAGTTTGGCTTCAATGAACCGGTTCAATCCGACTTTCAGTGCCGAACCGGGCTCGACCTTCTGTCTGACGGATTCGATCGTCAAGTGTGGAGGGATCTACGAGGCGGGTATTTGACGCTCTTCCTGAGCGAGCTGCACGAGTCTCTGAACCGGCAGGGAATTCGCCTTTCGGTGGGCGTTCCGCGGAGCAGTGTCCTGGGGCCTCCTCTGGGCAACATGACGCTCGACTGGCCGCGGTGGATCCGGCTCAGCCTGGTCGATGAGCTGGTGATCGACCAGAACTCTTCGAGGTGCCCCTCCACCTGGCTCGATCTCTGGCCGATGCACCGAGGCCGAGGATACCTCGAGAACTACCTGGACGGAGACGGTCGGCCGTCACTCGAGGTCGATCTGAGTGAACACTATGCTCCCCTGCTCAGCGGCCGCAATAACCGGCTGTATGTCGCCCGCCAGTGGAACCCACGATCGGAGGTTGAGGAGAGGAGACTGCTGGAAAACCCGGCGGTGAGCGGCCTCGTATTCAGCTCGTTCCGATTCGACAATCCCGGTCCGTTGGCGCGCGGGGACTGGAGGAAATGACCTTCACTTGATAAACCGAAACAACCTGCTAGTCTCGATGGACGCTTCCGCGAGGATTGAATGTGCACATTGGAGGAGGAGGAAATGGCCCGAAACGAGCTTTCATTCTTTGACACGGTGGTCAGTTTCTTCGATAAGGCCGCCCTGCAGACACCCTACCCGAGCGGCCTTCTCGAACAGATCAAGGTCTGCAACGGGATCTATCAGATGCATTTCCCGGTCAAGAGGGATGACGGGTCTTTCCAGATCGTCCAGGCCTTCCGGGTCGAGCACAGTCACCACAAGCTGCCGGTCAAAGGAGGCGTCCGCTTCAGCCGGATGGTCAACGAAGACGAGGTCAAGGCACTGGCTGCTCTGATGACCTTCAAGTGCGCCCTGGTCGACGTTCCCTTCGGAGGCGCCAAGGGAGGGGTGTGTATCGAACCTCGGGAGTGCACTCCCGACCAACTCGAGCGAATCACGCGACGATACACGGCCGAACTCGTGAAGAAGAACTTCATCGGCCCGGGTGTCGACGTACCGGCGCCCGATTACGGAACCGGGGCACGTGAAATGGCCTGGATGTGCGATACGTACGCGGCCCTGACTTCCGACACCTTGGATGCGCCCGGGTGCGTGACGGGTAAGCCGATCGAGCAGGGGGGAATCCATGGCCGCACCGAAGCTACCGGAAACGGTGTCTTCTACGGAGTTCGACACGCCCTGTCCTTCAAGGAGGACATGAAGAGGCTGTCTTTGTCACCCGGGATCGAAGGGAAGAAGATCGTCGTCCAGGGATTCGGAAACGTCGGCTACCATGCCGCCCGCTACTTCCACGAAGCCGGGGCCAAAGTGATCGCCATAGCGGAGTACGACGGTGCCATCAGCAACTCGAAGGGCCTCAATATCCCGAAACTCCGTGAACACCTCCTGGAAACCGGATCGATCCTGGGCTTCTCCGGCTCCCGGCAGCTGGCCAGGAATACGGATGCACTCGAACTCGAGTGCGACATCCTGGTTCCTGCGGCTCTCGAACGCCAGATCACGACCGAGAACGCCGCGCGGATCAAGGCAAAGATTGTCGCCGAAGCGGCCAACGGCCCCACCACGCACGGAGGAGAGGAGATCCTTTTGAAGCGGGGTACGATGATCCTGCCGGACATGTATTTGAATGCCGGAGGCGTGACGGTCTCTTACTTCGAGTGGCTGAAGAACCTGAGCCATGTCCGGCTTGGGAGGATGAGCAAGCGGTTCGAAGAATCCTCAAAACGGGCCCTGATCAGCACGCTGGAACGCCTGACCGGCAAGAAGGTCTCCAGTCGCGAGAGGAAAACGGTCATCCACGGTGCGGACGAAGTGGATCTGGTCAACTCCGGTCTCGAGGACACCATGATCAACGCCTACAACGAACTGAGAGAGGCATATCTGGAGAATCCCAAGATCGAGGATCTTCGCGTGGCTGCATTGGTCGTCGCGATCCAAAAGATTGCGACTTCATACTTGCAGTTGGGGATCTTCCCCTGACTCCTCGAGCGGATCGACCGGGTTGCCGACGATGTTTAATCGGCCTTTCAGATTTACTCGACATGCCGGCCCGGTCCTGTTTCTGACTCGTCTGGAACACCCGCCCCTGATATGATGGGCGCATCTCGGGCTGAGCTTAGATCTACACAACCGATTCATGTAAACGGAGGTCGAGAAGTGAGCGTAAGGATGACTTTACGAATTTTGAGCTATGCCGTCGTCTCCACGTTCTTCCTGTGGAATCTGTCGGCACAGGACCAGTACTCCTATGAAGGCGTTCCCGTGTGCGGTATGTGTCACCGAACGGCGAAACAGGGAGAGCAGCTTCAGATCTGGCAGAAGAGCGCGCATTCACAGGCCTACAAGGCGCTGCTGAGCGACAAGGCCAAGGCGATCGCGAAGGAAAAAGGGTTGGGTTCACCCGAAAAGGAGGACGCCTGCCTGAAGTGTCATGTCACCGGCTACAACCTGCCGGCCGCGCGGTTGGGAAAGCGGTTTTCGATGGAGGACGGTGTACAGTGTGAGACCTGCCACGGACCCGGCTCAGCATACAAGAGCATGAAGATCATGAGGGACCAGAAGTTGGCGGTCGAGAACGGTTTGCAGCTTCACACGAATGGCGAGAAGTACTGTGTAACCTGCCACAACTCCGAGAGCCCCACCTTCGTCAGTTTCGATTACGCGGCGGCTTGGGCGAAGATCAAGCACCCAGTCCCTTCGAAGTAGTCCTTCGAGTTCACACCAAGAGAGAAACCCCCGGGGAAACCCCCGGGGGTCGAATGATGGGCTCTGTCACAGACACCTGTGCATCATCTTGAGAGAATCAGGCACTCAACCGGAGTCTGGTTGGAAATGCGCGAGATGAACCAGGAGACAGAGATAGACGGAGTCCATCATAGGTCTGCACGAATACGGACATGGAGTCCATACCAGAGATTACTCCTCGGCAGCCTCTTCCAGCATCTCAGCACCAAGGGCTGATCCACTGAGAAGAACTGCGGCGCCCAGACCCAGGAGAGCGATCGCAGCGAGCGTCAATGGAGCGATCCCCTGCAGCGCGATGATTCCGAGAACCAGTGCACAGATTCCAACCAGCACTTGTGTGCCTGCGGTAGCAGCCACAAAGGCGCGGGCAGTACGGTGGGCTCTTGGATCAAGACGTCTGCCGTCCAGTCTCAGATCCTTCAGGCGAAGATTCGCCGCGGTGGCAACAATCAAGGTACCGCCGAAGACGATGACCGCAATGGCCATCAGGGTAAGCGGAGCGACATGCAGCAGGGCCAGAACGCCCAGGACGACCCCGGCTATTCCACCCAGAGATTCTGCTGTCACGCCACCGCCTAGCTCCAGGGTCGACATGGTGTCCCCGCTAGAGGAGATGAGCCGAGAGTATTCCGCCGCAATAGCAGCGCCCTCGAACAACAGTGCTGCACCCATCGCGATCGTAGCGATCGCGGCCAGGTACATGACCTCAACTCCACTTAGAGCAACGATTGCCAGTATCATAGCACCGGCTCCCGCAACGCTTTCCGCTAGGGAACCTCCACCGAGGAACTCAAATGCTTTCGCTCTACTTTCATTGTGATGTGTTCCTACAGTTTCCATAACATCCTCCTTTCATTGGGATGTACATAAGCACTTGATATGCCCCTCTTGATTGCAAGAACCGTTCCATCCGCGGTGCCCGGCCAAGCTGTTCATTCCAAGTAACTTGTGTATTCACGCGAAATTCGGGGGAGAATCACTGTCGAGACAGATTTGCAGCGCCGAACAATACTGTCACAAATCCAACTGAAGACTGAGATCTGATGTTTTCTGCGTCTTGCCTCCGTAGCGTCAATCCAAAATGAGACCGAAGGCGTTTTCCAAGCGTATAGTGTCAAAGATCTCAAGAGTTTCCGGCAGCATGAGGCAGATATGAATGAGATGAACGTGTTTCGTGAGGAGCTATGGGAACGTAAGAACCGAATTGGCAGGGTCCTTCGTCGCGGCCCGGTTCCCGGGCTCCTCCACCTCCTCAAGGAGGTCGATGCCGCCCTGGAAAGATTGGACGACGGTTCCTTCGGTCTGTGCGACGTCTGCCATGAACCCATCGAAACCGACCGCCTGCTCGCAAACCCCTTGACGTGTACTTGCCTCGGCCATTTGTCCGAGCAGGAACACCGGGCTCTGGAGCACGATCTGGATCTGGTCGGCCAGGTTCAGAGGCACTTGCTGCCTGACGAGAACCTGAGGCTCGATGGCTGGCAGTTCGGTTATCACTATCGTCCGTTCCGCCTGGCAAGCGGGGACTACTGCGACGTCTTCGAAGAAGAGGGCAGTGTTTTCCTCCTTTTGGGCGATGTCGCCGGGAAAGGTGTCGCGGCCTCGATGCTGGTCGCGAACCTGCACGGGCTCTTTAGAACGCTGTTGAGCGACGGGCGGGACCTGCGGACGGCGGTCCAACAAGCCAACCATATCTTTTGTCAGAGCACGATTGCGTCGCACTACGCGACCCTGGTCGGCGTCCGAGCCGAACGATCCGGTGCCCTCACTATGGTGAATGCGGGCCACTGCACTCCACTGATCGTTCGCGAAGAAGGGGTGGAGCATATCGATTCGACCGGATTTCCGCTGGGAGTGTTCTGTGACGCTGAGTACCAGATTCACCGATCGATGCTGCATCCCGGTGACGGTCTCTTTCTCTACACGGACGGTTTCTCCGAGGCACACGACAGTTTGGGCGAAGAGTATGGTTCCGAGCGCCTGACCGCTCTTCTTCGCCAAAGCGGTCATCTGTCCCCTCGAGAATTGATTGCCACATCGATGAAGAGCCTGGACTCCTTTCGATCCGAAACGGCTCTTTTCGACGACCTCACCCTGATCCACCTGAAACGAACCGTTTGACCGGAATTGTTGGTGGACCCATCTCCCCTCGCCGGTTTGACAGGGCATCATCGTTGTGAGAGCCTATCCGACATTTCAGGACCCACCCAAGTCGGCAACCCGCATCAACACAGAGAGGGAATATCAATGATCGAAGAAGGTTCAACCGTCACGATTCACTACACGTTGACGGTCGACGACCAGGAGATGGAAAGTTCATTCGGCGGCAAGCCGCTTACTTATCAACAGGGACAGGGCCAGTTGATTCCAGGGCTCGAGAGCAAACTGAAGGGCCTTGACGCCGGTGATGAGAGAGAGGTTACCGTGTCTCCCGCCGACGCTTACGGTGACCATGATCCGGACAATGTCATCCCGGTGCCCAAGTCCTCCTTCTCCGATCCGGAACATATCCAGATTGGGACTTTTGTCGAAGGTCGTACCGGTCAGGGTCAGCCTTTCCGCGCCCAAGTGACCGAAGAGCGCGATCAGGAATTCGTCCTCGACCTCAATCACCCACTGGCTGGGAAGACGCTTCATTTCAAGGTCGAAGTCGTCGAGGTCGCCTAGGAACGGGCACCACGATGCGCCGCCGGCGAAGACGACGCCAAGCGTGGAGGATAGAACGCCGGAGCAAACGGCGGCCCGCGGATTGTGTGGAGCAGCGGTTCTGCCGCAATCAGAGGATCCCTCAAAGAGCGCATCCAACGGGTCGTGCATGGCCCCAGTGAATCACCAAGGGTCTGGACTTCTGCCGCCGGGACGTCGATCATCGAGGGATGCAGGACCACACCTTCGAGAGAAGTCCTAAAATCGCTCGATTGTTGCAGTTGTTGGTGAGCGGAGCAGGGATCTATCTGTTCCTGGGTGTTGTTCACGGGCCAACCTCAGTGATTCTTGCTGCTCCGCTAACCCCGGTTCGATTGCGTGCCGAATACAGGCAGAACCCAATCGGGATCGACGTGCGCGAGCCACGTCTCAGCTGGCAACTCCTGTCCGAAGAACGCGGAGCGGTACAGACCGCTTATCAGATCCAGGTCACCCCTTCGGCCGAAGCCTTTGACCGTGCAGACTGCTGCCAGTGGGACACGGGGAAGGTGGCCTCGAATCGGTCCATCCAGATCGTCTACTCCGGTCCGCAGCTGAAGGTACGCACCCGTTACTACTGGAGGGTTCGTACCTGGGCCTCGGACGGAGCACCTTCGGCGTGGAGTCGCCCTTCGTTCTGGGAAATGGGCCTTCTGGACCCGGGCGACTGGCAGGCCCAATGGATCACACCGGACTGGGACAAAGACACGTCCAGATCGCAGCCCGCTCCGATGCTGCGCCGATCCTTTACAGTGAAGGCGCCCGTGCGCCAGGCCCGCGCCTACGTGACGGCGCGCGGACTCTATGCCATGGAGCTCAACGGGCGGAAAGTCGGCGATCAGGTGCTGACACCTGGATGGACCAGCTATAACAAGAGGATTCAATATCAGACCTTCGATGTCACGGAGTACCTGAAGGCAGGAGAAAACGCGATTGGAGTGACGCTGGGTGACGGGTGGTATCGAGGGTTCCTCGGATACAAAGGGCAGCGGAACATGTACGGAGACCGCCTGGCTCTTCTGCTGCAGATTCAGATGACTTACCAGGATGGAAGGGTCGAGACCGTGGTTTCGGACGCTCAATGGAAGTCCTCGACCGGCCCCATTCTGATGTCCGATATCTACATGGGGGAGACGTACGACGCACGCCTCGAAAAGCAGGGATGGAGTTCGGCCGACTACGACGACACCGGCTGGTCGGCAGTCCGCGTCCTCGATGCGCCTGCGGTGGAACTCGTGGCCCCGGCCGGTCCTCCGATCCGCCGGTGCGAGGAGATCGTTCCGGTCGCGATCCTTCACACACCGTCCGGTGAAGCCGTCGTTGATTTCGGCCAGAACATGGTCGGCTGGGTACGGCTCTCGGTCGAGGGACCCGTGGGCACCACGGTTACGCTTCGCCATGCCGAGGTGCTCGACGAAGCGGGAAATCTCTACACGGAGAACCTCAGAAAAGCCAAACAGGAGATTCGCTATACCCTGAGAGGCAGCGGGAAGGAAGTTTATGAGCCCCATTTCACCTTCCAGGGCTTCCGCTATGTGGCGGTGGAGGGGTATCCCGGCGAACTGACACTCGACAGCCTTCGTGGCATCGTCGTCCACTCCGACCTGGAACGCACTGGAAAATGGGAAAGCTCCAGCGCTCTGCTCGATCAACTGCAGCACAATATTGTCTGGGGACAGATGGGCAATTTCGTGGACGTCCCGACGGATTGTCCCCAACGCGATGAGCGGCTGGGCTGGACGGGTGATGCCCAGGTGTTCGCCCGGACTGCGGCCTTCAACATGAACGTGGCGGGCTTCTACACCAAGTGGCTCCGGGACCTGGCCGCCGATCAAGCCTCCGACGGCAGGGTCCCCGTCGTCATTCCCAACGTGCTGGGCCCCGACACGAGCTCGTCAGGATGGAGCGATGTATCCGTGATCATGCCCTGGACGATGTACCTGACGTACGGGGACACCCGCATTCTTGAAACACAGTATCCGAGCATGAAGGCCTGGGTCGAGTATGTCCGCCGACAGGCAAATGACCACATCTGGAATACCGGTTTCCACTATGGAGACTGGCTGGCCTTCGCTACGAACAGATCCGATTACCCCGGCGCCACTACCGGCAAGGACCTCATCGCCACTGCGTATTTCGCCTATTCGACACACCTGCTTTCAGAGACCGCTGCCGTGCTGGGGAGGGTGGATGAGGCAAAGGACTATGCTGAGCTGTTTCGAGAGATCAAGGACGCATTCAACCGCGAGTTCGTGACACCGAACGGACGTGTGGGAGAGAACACGCAGACCGCCTACGTTCTGGCGCTTCAGTTCGATCTCCTTCCCGAAGACCTCCGGGCCCAGGCCGGTCGCCGGCTGGTTGCCGATATCCACAGCCATGAGGATCACTTGACCACCGGATTCCTGGGAACGCCGTACCTGTGCCATGTCCTGAGCGCTACGGGCCATCTCGAGACCGCCTACGCATTGCTCACCCAGGATACCTATCCCTCCTGGCTCTACCCGATCAAGATGGGAGCAACGACGATCTGGGAGCGTTGGGACGGGATCAAGCCGGACGGCAGCTTCCAGAGTCCCAGCATGAACTCCTTCAATCACTACGCTTACGGGGCCATCGGTGAATGGATGTACCGGGTCGTTTCCGGAATCGATATCGATCCGAACGAACCGGGCTACAAACACGTCCTCATCCAACCGCATCCCGGAGACAACCTTAGTTCGGCCCGTGCGGAACTCGACGGTCCCTACGGCAGGATCGTCTCGGCTTGGGAGCTTTCGGGAAGTCGACATACCGTCTCGGTCGAGGTACCCCCCAACAGCTGGGCCACAATCCGCCTTCCGGGAGCAGAACTGGACGGCGTGACGGAGGGCGGCCGACCGGTCAGCGCGGTCGACGGCATCAAAAGGGCCTTCCAAGAGGCATCGACCAGCCTCATCGAGATCGGATCGGGCGTTTATCGTTTCGAGTACTGACCCTCCGCAGTTTATCAGCACGGCCCGGTGATGCTAGAATGTTCGCAATCGGGCCTGGCGATGCGGGTCCCCCATTCCGACTTTCCGTCCTGACGGACATCTCTCTTGCGAAGCCGGGGCAAGTTCATCCGGTCCGGGAAAAGTCTGCCTGAAATACGAAGTTAGGAGGATTGTATGGTCCGCTTTGCTCGTGCCCTCTCGGGCCTGTCTGTCTTGTCTCTTTCCACGCTTTTCCTGGCCGCCCAGCCACCGATCCCGACGCAGGAACTCGCCTTCCCTCAGTTCGTCGTCGGTGGCGGCTGGACGTGCGAGCTCACTCTGGTCGCTGAGGGGCAGGCCTTCTCAGCCGGAGGCGTAGGTTTCTTTGATGCTTCGGGGCAAGGTCTGGCGGTCAAGGTCAACGGCGCTGCACCTCAGAATGCCTTCGTCTACAACCTTCCAAAAGGTACGGCCGCCAACTACGAGTTGACGAAAGATGGCCCGACTGCGGTCGGCTTTCTGCTGCTCAGCCAGGCAGCCGTTCAGGGGACCTCCTTCGGTGGAGTCCAGGGAATTCTGACTTACCGGTACAAGCAGAATGGAAAGACAACGATCCAGATCGGCGTTCCGGCGAGCGTCCCTCTCCTGGGCGGGTACCTTCCGTTCGACAATACCGGAGGAAACCGAACGTCCTTTGCGATCATTTCGCTCAACAAGCGAACCGTCAACGCCAGCGCTTATTCAGAGAACGGTACACCGTTGGCGAATCCCGGGTCGATTCGGTTTTCGCAGGTTAGTCAGAAGGCAGAATTCGTTGACGAACTCTTTCCCGAACTGGCGAACAAGAGGGGGTTCCTGAAGCTCACTTCAACGGACAGTTTCGAACTCTTGGTGCTCAACCAGAACGGTACCATCCTCTCGACCGGCGCCGGCTTGCCCGAGATTCTCGAACAGACTTATACCATCTATGCGACCGATACGACGCAGTGGATCCTTCGGCTGCTCCATACCGGGAATTACCTGACCGGGGTGGCTCAAAGGCTCGGTAATTCGCCGATTCTGCTCTATGCCTCCGGCCTTCTGACCGAGGGGAACGTTCAGATGACGATCTACGCCACCGATCCTTCGAACGGCAACGTCGTGGACATCTGCCTGCTCGGGCCTTCAGACACGAATCTCAGCGTCGCCCAAGGCAACGTCGTCATCGTCGGAGAAGACGGCGGCATTATCGATTCAGGAACATTCTCGTCAGTCGGCGGCTCCGGCACGAAGAAGTGAACGGGGCTCACGGGTTGTTTCGCGGGCCAGTGTTCGACGCAGGAGATCCGGTACGGATGACCACTCCATTCAGTCGTATCTCCCGAAGACGTGAGCCGCCCCCAAGCCGAACGGATGTTCATTGGCCCGGTGGATGGTAGCCAGGCTTGACTGGACCCCAGCCGTAATAGGGGTACTGCTCGAGTCGTGACGCATCCCCAAGACGGGGGTCGTCTGTCTTCTCGAGTTCGTCCATCAACCGGCCGGACAGGGTCTCCAATACTTCACGGTAGGCCGGGTCGGATGCCACGTTCTGCAGCTGATCCGGGTCTTTTTTCAGATCGTAGAGCTCCTCGGCCGGTCTCTTGTCGAAAGCCAACTCGAAGAGGCGCCGATGGAGTTCGTCCCGGTCCCGGTTTTCAATCATGTCGAACTTCGTCGGGCCGTTATCGACGTCCCCGTACCAGGCGCCGGGGTAGTATGCACGTTCATAGTTCGGAGTCCCGGCGGGCCATCGATCGGGGCGAAAGTTGCGAATGTAGAGGTAGTCGTGAGTGCGGATGGCCCGCATTGGTGTGCCTCCGGGGTCCGGTTTCTCCTGGCAGGGAACATGACGTTCTTTGCCGAGGAGCACGAAGGTCCGGTCCGGATCCACCTGGCCTTCTGAACCCGACTGGAGAACCGGCAAGAGGCTGCGACCCGTCATCACGCTCGGCACGGGAATTCCTACAAGCTCCAGAAAGGTCGGGGCCAGGTCCGTCAGACTCACGAGGTCATCCACTTTGCGGCCGGCTGGAAAGCGTTTCGGAAATCGGATCGCCAGGGGAACCCGGGTTCCCCCATCGTAGAGATTGGCCTTGCAGCGTGGGAAAGGCATGCCGTTGTCGCCGGTGATGACGATGACCGTATTCTCCAACTCCCCCAGGGACTCGAGTTTCTGGAGCAACTCTCCCGTCTCCCGATCGAAGCGCTGGACCTCCCAGTAATAGTCGGCGACATCGCCGCGAACCGACGCGTCATCAGGAAAGCACCGGAAGAGATCGATCCTGTCGAGATCCATCCCTTCGGCCGCAGCCGCTCCTTCCTCGTATGGGCGATGCGGATCGTTGCTTCCAAACCAGTAACAGAAGGGCTTCCCGGCCGGTCTCTGCTCGAGGAAGGAATCGAAGTCAGGGAATTCGGCTCCCGCTGCGTTGCGGGTTCTCCCGCCGACCTCCCATTTGCCGGGCCCCCAACCTTTGCGACTGTATCCGACGAAGTAGCCGCTCTCCTCCAGGAGATCCGGATAGACGGGGAAACGAGCCTGCAGGGTGCTCCAGAGATTCGCACTCTCCTCGAGGCGCCAGTGCCACTGCCCTGTCAACAACGCGGCCCGGCTCGGAGTACACGAAGGTGCCGCTACGAAAGCCGCGCTGAACAGAACCCCCTCCCGGGCCACACGGTCGAAGGTCGGGGTCTTGATGACGGGATCTCCGTACACCCCGGCATGCGGCCAGCTCCAGTCGTCGGCGATGGCGATGAGTATATTCGGAGGGGTGCCCCGGAGGTTTTCGGCAATCGTTGGTCCCTGCTGAGAGCAGCCGGAGTTCCAGACCAAAGTCAGAATTACGAAAGCTGAGAATCGGAACAGTCCCTTCATCGTGTCCTCCCCTCGGTGCAAACCCATTCCCTTCGCTCTCTATTACGCCTCGATGGACTCGTTCAGTAAAGGGGAATTCGGTTTCTGCTAGACTTTCTTTCGAAGGAGGATGTCAATGTCAGCCAAGAAGATCCTGATGCCGGTTGGAGATTACGTCGAAGACTACGAGGTCATGGTTCCATTTCAGATGCTGCTCATGGTTGGTCACACGGTCCATGCCGTCTGCCCGGGCAAGAAAGCGGGGGAGACGGTGCGCACGGCGATTCACGACTTCGAAGGCGACCAGACATACAGTGAGAAGAGGGGGCACAACTTCCGGGTCAACGCCGACTTCGATGAGGTGAACCCCAAGGACTACGACGCGTTGGTGATTCCCGGAGGACGGGCACCCGAGTACTTGCGCTTGAACGAGCGCCTCCTCGAAATCGTCCGACACTTCGCTGAGCATGGAAAGCCCATCGCGTCCATCTGTCACGGACAGCAGATCATGGCGGCGGCCGGGGTGCTGAATGGCAAGCTCTGTACGGCCTACCCTGCAGTCAAGCCGGAAGTCGTCGCGGCCGGCGGTACCTGGGGTGAGGTCAATGAGACGTTCTCCAACGCGTATGTGGACGGCAATCTGGTGACCGCAGCCGCCTGGCCCGGACACCCCGAGTGGATCCGGAAATTCCTCGAGGTTCTGGGAAGCCGCATCGAACCCTGATCTTCCGAACCCTCGTCACGCTTCATCCCGAGGAATGATGCGGATTGATGCGGTCTCCGCATCTTCCACGAGGTGCACAGCTCAGGGCCGCCCCTTCGCCGGTACGAACTGGCGAACGCGTGAATCCCACGTCAGGGGAACCGTCGATTGATCGACCAAATGACCTTGACAATCCTGCCGGATCGTCTGAAGCGTGATCGGATAGGGGCTGTTCGCGTTGAAGGTCACGCTCGTCCGTGAAGCTCCTGCCGTGCTCCCTGCCCCGGGGGCACCGCACGTCGAGAAGTGGGTCTGGACCTGAAGAACCGGTCGAGGCGGTGGACGAACATCGATCAGATACAGGGTCTCGGCGTCGATACCCTCTTGTGCCCGCTGGATGCGCACACCCAGAATCTGTTGGTGGGGACCTCGGAAGAAGTCGTCGGGAACCATCGAGACCCGGGAGGAACCATCCATCCGGAGGATCCCTTTCTGAAACGAAAGAGGATTGGCGTCCGATCCCAGCAGAGCAAAATCGATCAGTCGGGGACAGGCCTCGCAGTCGAGCGGCCCCTTTTCGCCGATGGCCACTCTGACCACCAGCACAGCCGTCTCATTCGTGTCGGTCTGCAGCGCAGAAAGAACGTTGACAACCTTCGAACCCTCGCTCGGTATCTTTCCCGTCATCGGGTCGTAGTCGGGGTAGACCTTCCGGACCCAGGACTGTCCTGACTGAGCCCACAAGGTGCTTTGCGACACGGCACTCGAGACACAGAAGAGAACCCAGAAGTACCTCAGAAGAAGGGCCTGCGATCGCTGGATCCAGGTCCGAGACCATCGAGAGCTCGAGTCATGGCAGCAGTCAGACACCGCACGACAGTCTAGCAGACTCTCGCGCCCAACTGACTTTCCAGGGCACCCGCCATCCCGGTGCCGTTCAGTCCGCCGCTCGAGCATTTCTACGTGCCGGGGGCGGAACAGGCGATCCAGGCAGCCAGACAACTATTCGCAAGCTGGGCGCGTATCTACGGGTCACGATTCGGAGTGGCGATCAAGATGCTTCCGAGTACCTCCCCGGATCGACCTTGCGCTGTAGCGAAGACAGCTATGCCAGAATGGAGGTGCAGCGTCGTGAAGTAGTCCGGAAGGAGCATCCACGTCGGAAGAGAGCAGAGATGAAACGATATCCCCTTCATCCACGGCATCCGGAAAGAGTCTGCTGGGGCTGCGACCGCTTTTGCCCGGCTGACGATCTCAGGTGCGGCAACGGGACGGTTCGAGCCATGCACCCCATCGAGCTATTTGGGGAGGACTGGGTCGAATGGGCATCGGAGCAGCGTGCCCGGTCAGGCGCCCAACCATTTGGAGATCCTCAAACGGAGGATGCGGCCGAGGCACAATAGTCCGTTGTGCCAGATGGATTGCCTCGATTCCGCTCCGGGCGTCCCTAGAATCTCATTCCTTCAGTTCCCTCAATCCCCTCCAAATTGAAGCTTCAAGCGAGGCACTTCACCCGAGACAATGGCGGATCTCTCGTTGTTTCTTCTAGGGACAGGCAGGACAATATGCTGGTAAGCCCCATTGAGGGTTAGTGTCGTCACTGCCAGTATGGGGTTCATGTGGAGGCTCCTGGCGGAGTCATTGCCGGTGTACTGTTCGATATGATCAGAGGCAATAAGGGACTCCACCTTCGCCGTGGCTCCGATCCTTGGGGCCATATGCGCCGTCGCTTTTGCCGGGATCAAGGGCAAGGATCGTCTGCCGGCGAAGGTGGAGGCGGTGCGCAGCGCTTAGCCGCCTCGAGCTCCCACCAACCGCAGCAGATCCCACCGGACTGGCGGAGCGAGCTCTTTACTGTGAATCCGGCGTGCGCTCGATCACCATCAACGTGAACGTTCCGGGGACCATTGGAGGTCGGCGTCTCGGGTTTTCCGGAGTGGCCGGCGGAACCGGTCCGAATCTGGCCGAGACCAGGAACAGCTGATGGGTCGTGGGATCCAGCCCCATGGTCCGGGCGCCCCGCATCGTCTTCACGTTTTCGACGACGTGATATTTATCAGGACCATCCTGATGGATCACGGTCAACGTCCCATCGCCATTCGAGGCGAAAGCATCCCCGCTGTCCGGATCGAAGGCTGCGCCGTCGACGCCCTCGCCGATGGGAACGGTGGCGACTACAGTTCCCGCGTCGTAGTCGGAAACAGCCATCGCACCGCTGCGGCAGCCGCTGAATAACCGGTGGTTCTTCAGATCAATCGCCATCGCCACCGGATGCTGGCAGGGCTCCGTCGACCAGCGACGGGTGACTTGCAGTGCGGAGGCGTCGATTTCCGCCACCTCGTTGGTGTCGGTGATGTTGACATAGACCTTGCCGTTCCCGGCCGAGACTCCCGACTCCGGTTTGCCTCCGAGCGGTATGTTCGTCACCAGCTTTCCGGCTCCTGGATCGACGACCGTGGAGGAGTGGGCGTCACCGTTGAACGAAAAGACGCGGTCGGATACGGAGTCGTAGATGATGGCATCGGCGTCTTCGGCTGCCGGAATCCGAGCGAGGGGTTTGAGGGTTCGGAGGTCGAACATGACGATCGAACCGTCGTTTCCGGACGTGGCGAACCCGTGTCCCGTGTGGCGAACCAAAGCCACGCCGTGCGCACCGTCGATGCCGAGCACGGCACCGAGGAGCTTCCCGTTGCGCTCGTTGACCACCATGACGCGATTTTCCCGGCCGATGAACAACCGATGCCGGGGAGGATCAGGGACGACGTAGTCCCACCGACCCTCTCCAGCGAGCGTGAATTTGTGAGTGATGCGATAGACAGGCGGTTCCGCGAACAGGGACGGCACTACCAGAAAGGACAAAAGAATAGCTGGGAAACGCATGGAAACTCCTTTGAGAGAGGTCACATTCAGGTCTACGGCCAGAGGTCTTCCAGTCGTCATTACGGTCTCTCGTTGTGCCGAGGACAGGGTCTGGGCGCTTAGAGTGCGATTCCTCGGTCGAAAACTCACGCTCACCCGCACTTCTTGACCCCTCAATAACCTGTCGTGGTTCAACGCCAACCCTGAGCCTACGGTTCAACCGCGTTCAGCGTGAGTTCGGCTGATTTCAGCCCTGTTGCCGCAGCTTGGCAGATGATCGAACCGGGCTGGCCAGTGCTGCGGATCACCGCGAGGGCCCTCCCGTGCCAAAGCTTGTGCCGGCTGTTCTGCAGGCTGTCCACGTCGGTCGGATCCCCGTTTCCGAGGGCAATCAGTTCGCCGGTGCCGGAAATGCTGAGGGTGATCTCGTTGGCGGCGATGGGAACTCGCCGGCCCTGATCGTCGACCGCCGAGATGGCCAGGAACGCGACGCCTTCCCGCTTCGCCGGCATCGTGTTCCGCTCGACGGCCATCCGGAGTTCAGCCGGAGATCCCGCGGTGACGAGCTGCGCTTCGCCGGCGGCCTGTCCCTCTTTCAGGACTCGAGCGACGAGGGTCCCGGGGCTGTATTTCACGGTGAACTCCGTCGTCAGCTTCTCCCCGACGGGTTTCTTCCCAATCTCCTCGCCGTTCAGGAGCAGTTGGACATCGTCGCCATCGGCATAGACGCGGACGACGAGATCCTGTCCTTCCGCACCCGGCCAGGTCCAGCTCGCATGCTCATCGCGCCACCCCCAGCGACCCGGCTGAGAAACGTTCCCGTCCGGACCCAGCCGCTCCACGAGAATCGAGACGGGCCGAACTCCCCACATGACCTGACGGTACAGAGACTGCGGTTTCTCGAAACCACAAATGTCGAAATCGCCACAGTTGGCATCGTGCCAGGGCCAGCCCATGAGAGCGGTATTAAACCCGGCCTGATCTTCTCTCGTGTGACCGATCCCGGACTCTCCCAGATAATCCCAGGACGTCCAGATGAAATCGCCGATCACGTAGGGCAGCCGCTCGACTTTGCTCCAGCAGATGTAGCTGTCATTGGGGAAGGACTCCGTGCTGACAATGACCCGATCGGGAACCCGCTCGTGATCTGTCTCATACGTGCGCTCGTTGTAGTTGTACCCGGCGATGTCGAGGGCCGCGAAGAAGGGGTCTGCCTTTTCGGTGACCCAGTTGACGGCGGAGGTGATCGGGCGGCTCGAGTCCATGGCACGGATATGGTCGGCAAGCCGCTTCGCCGTTTCGGCCCCTTCCGGGTCGAATCGTTCCGGGATCTCGTTGCCGATCGACCACATGACAACGGACGGATGATTGCGATCCCGCAGAACCATGGCGTCGACGTCCCTCTCCCACCATTTATCGAAGAACAGGTGGTAGTCGTCCGGATTCTTGGGACGCTGCCACATATCGAAGGCCTCGTCGATGACTAGCATGCCCTGGCGGTCGCAGGCCTCGAGGAACGCTTCCGAAGGAGGGTTGTGAGAGCAGCGGATAGCGTTGTAGCCGGCCGCCTTCAAGGTCGCGACCCGCCGTTCCTCAGCCGCCGGATAGACGGCGGAGCCCAGGATACCGTGATCGTGATGGACACAGCCGCCACGAAGCAAGATCGGCTTTCCGTTCAGAAGGAAGCCCTGTTGAGCATTCCACGCCAGGCTCCGGATACCGAACATCGCCGAGTCGCGGTCGACGACTTCCCCAGCGTGCTCGACTTCGACTTCTGCTCGATAGAGCGACGGAGTCTCGGGAGACCAGAGACCGGGTTGGTCGACGTCGATGACTACTTCGGCCGTTCCGGACTGCCCGTCGGAGACGATCGGAGCTTCGCCCCGGCCGGCCGATCTTCCGTTGGGGTCGGTCAAACTCACTCGAACGCTACCCTCAGGCGGTTCCGGAGCTTCGAGCCGAACCTTGATGTGGGTGGTCGCCTTGTCACTGCTGACTTCCGGGGTGGTGACGGAGATGCCCCAAACGGCCACGTGCAGAGGGGGCGTCACCGCGAGCGTCACCGTCCGATAGAGGCCGGATCCCGAGTACCAGCGACTGTTGCGACCCAGGTTCGACACGCGCACGGCGAGAACGCTTTCCTGGCCGGCGGGTTTGAGGTTCGGAGTCAGATCGAATGAAAACGGTGTGTAGCCATAGACGTGACGTCCCACTTCCGCGCCGTTGAGCCAGACCGTCGTTTCCATGTAGCTTCCGTCGAAAATGATCTGAACCGCCTTGCCGGCATCTTCGGGGGGAAGCGTGAAGTGTCTGCGATACCAGCCGATCCCTCCCACGGCGAAGCCGGTGCTGATAGCACCGAGACTGCGACCGGGATCGAAGGGACTGGGTCCGTTCGCTAATTCCACGCCACCGACGAGGCCACCGCCGTCTCGAGACGTCACCCGAACAGCGACGAGATGTTCACCCGGCTGCGACACTTCGTCGGGCAGGAGGTACGCGCGGATCTTGACGGGAGCGTTCGACCAGTATTGGTCCGAAGTGGAATCGACCTTGACGCCATCCACGTAGGTCTCATCCGCCGTGTGGATCCGCTCCAAATCGATCAGAACCCGCTTCCCCGCAGCATCCTGAGGGATCGTGAAACGACGGCGATACCAGGCGACGCCCTTAGGGGCTGCAGATTGGTAGTCACTCCAACGGTCGGGCGTTGCGACCTCGGTCCACGACGAGTCGTTGAACGTCGCCTCTTTCCATCCCGGATCGTCACCGAACTTCAGGCGCCATTGCCCGGGCACGAGGCTGACAACCGCATAGAGCGGGTCTTCGTCACGCGCCGGGAGATCCTCGATGCTCCAATCGTGCGGCAGATCGACAGACCGCCAGTTTGCGTCATCGAACGACGGTTGCTCGGCCCCGGACGGATCGCCGCGCAGAAACTTCCAGTCGCTGGTCAGGGCCCGCTCCTCCCGGAGGGGACGGGTGCTCGAGCAGGCACTCAGGCCAAGAGCTGCGAGCAGGAGCAAAGGGACAGCCCACGAGAGCGCTCGTCGATCAGGTCGCATGTGATTCTCCCGTCTGTGCGTGAGCAAGGCGGCTCCCGGACCAGCCGGGATTGCATTCGCACTCACTCTTCGATTACGCATCACGAAATGACAATTGTAAAGGTGCATGGTCGGGAACCTCGAGAGCCGGCGAACCGGTTCCGCCCGGGAAGACCGCTGAATCCGGAGGAAGTCCATGTCAACCGGCTGAGAAGGCCGCAAGGATCCCCTTCCAGCGGCGTGGCGAGAGTCACAACGGCCACTGCGGGGAGATGCGCAAACAATCCGTGACCCGCCGGGGTCTAGAAGCTGCCGTCTCAGGGCACTGTGCGCTGGGTCACATGGGTGATCTTAAGGACGACCGGGTTTGGCCAGTCGCCCAGGTTGTAGATGCGCTGCGTTCGCATCACGTCAACGTGCAGGCCATCGTCCTCCTGGCTCCAGCGGCATTCCGGGTTCACGTCGGGCCGATACTCCAGAACCTTCGAGTTCTGCCCGAGCACGCTGACCTCGCTCTGCCCGGTCGCGCGGGCAGACCGGATGACGAACTGCTGCCGCGTCCCCCTCTCCCAGTCGGGATATCCCGTCAGAATCGCGTACAAGGTATTGGCGTCCTTGGCCTTGGTGAACCAGATGTTGCCTTCGTGAGTGACGTGCCAGGGCCGGACTCCGTAGATCGCCTCTCCATTGATGAAGAGCCAGAGTCCCAGTTCGCGGAGACGGCGGGACTGTTCGAAGGGGATCTCTCCGTCCGGCTGGGGCCCGACGTTGATCAGGAGATTACCGCCCTTTGCCCGGGTTTCGATCAGCATCCGGATGAGTTCGCCTCCCGACTTGTAGTCTTCGTTGGTCGGCTTGAACTGCCATTGCGTACCCATCGTGAAATTGGACTCCCACGGGCCGGGGAGAGCTTGATCGGGGATCTTCTGCTCCGGAGTCTGCATGGCGCCGCGGGTCACGACCAAATCGGGCTGCAGCTGCCAGGCCAGTTCCTTGATGCCCCCGGGCTCGCCGTCGATGAAGAGGTACTCGATGGGACCATAGTTCGTCAGCAGCTCTCGGATCTGGGCCAGGTTGTGCTGCATCAGATCGGGATTGTGGCTGGGCAGGGCCTCGGGGCGGCGCCGGCTGATCAGTGTCCCCTGCTTCCAGAGGAAGTGAAAATCGTCCGGCGAGAAGTAGAATCCGACATGGATACCCTGGGTTCGAAACCCGTCCACGTACTGGCGGGTGATGTCCTTCCCATAGGGAGTGTTGGCGACTCCAAAGTCGCTGGTTTGAGTGTGGAACATGCAGAAGCCACTGTGGTGCTTCGTCGTGAAAACGGCATACTTGATCCCGCAGACGCGTGCCAGCCGCGCCCACTCATCGGGATCGTATTTCTTGGGGTTGAAGGTCCGTGGCAGCTCCGTGACGAGTCGGTTCACGTAATCATCGCTGGCTCCGACCATGGAGTGGCTGATGACCAGACCCAACTGGGAGTCGAAGGACCAGTGTATGAACATCCCGACTCCGAGGTCTCGAAACTCCTCGAGGCGTTCCGGATCATTCAGGTTCCCCTCCTCCCCACGGGCAGGCGTAACAAGTGCATACGCGACCCAAAACCCTATCGCAGCAAGAACCGGCCAACGGAATCCTCTCGGCATGTTTCTCATTCCTTACATCGAGTGGGCCCTTGCCCCTCGCAGAGATACCGAGTGCCGCCCCGCACGAAACGGCGGTCACACTCGAGAGTGCGCGCGTAGCCGAGCAGAGGATGCAGACCCGGCAGGTGCATGTCCCTTCCCCCTACGCTTTGAGAAAGATTTTCTGGCGATAGAGGAAGTAAAGAAAGAGCCATTTGACGGCCAGAACGCAGGCGACCCAGAAGAGCGGACGGACGACACCCAGGTCGGCGATGAATCCGTGGACGAAGATGTTGGCAATGGTCCCGAAATCGAAAACGTTCTGGACAACGTAGATGGTGATCGGGTTCAGGCCGATGACCACGAACGCGAAGGCCCACTTCCGGTATCCCCGCAGGTCCACGACCCAGTAAAAGAAGGCCAACAGCAGCAGGCTCCAACCGGCGGCAAACAGGACGTAGGAACTGGTCCAAATGAGCTTGTTGATCGGAAAGACCAAGCCCCAGAGCAGTCCCAGGATGAGACTGGCGACTCCAGATCCCAAAAGGATCTGCAGCTTGCGCCGCCCGTCCCAGGCGGTTCTGAGAAGATGGCCGGCCAGCCCGCCCAACAGGGTCGTGGCAATCGCCGGTATCGTGCTCAGAAAGCCCTCGTTGTCACCGAAGTGGTAACAACAGAATGACCCCGGCAGAAACAGCCGATCGATGTAGCCGGCGAGGTTCCCCTGGGGCGTGAGCACACCGGCCCCGTAGCCTGGAACCGGGACCAGCATCATGATGAGCCAATAGCCGACCAGAATCGCTCCGGCAATGATCGCCTGGCCCCGGATCTTGAACTTCATGAATAGGAGTGCCGCGATCAGGTAGCAGACGGCGATGCGCTGCAGCACGCCGGCCCATCGGAAGGTGGAGAAGTTGAGATCCAGGATGTGATTGTAGATCAGTCCCAGCACGAAGAGGGTCGCCGCCCGCCGGACAATGTGCCCGTATAGCCCGCGCCGGCTGTCGCCCCGTTGCAGGCGCTTGCTGACGGCAAAAGGCAGTGCTGCCCCGACGATGAATAGGAACAGAGGGAAGATCAAGTCGTAAAAGGTGAAACCGTTCCACTCGGAGTGTTCCAGCTGATTTCTAAGAGACGAGGCCCAGGGTGCGTGGATCAGCTCGAGAAGGGCACGGAAGAACACATCCCCTCCGATGATCCAGAACATATCGAAGCCCCGCAGGGCGTCGAGCGAGACCAATCGCCCCGCTGGGATCTGATCCTTCAGTGCACTCATTACTCCCCCCGCTGAAACGCCCCGCACCGTCGGAACCGCATCGTGCGCATCCGCACCGGAATTCGAACTGGAAGACCGAGCCGCGCCGTTGGTGACTATAGTCGTGCCTGGAAGAAGCCGCAAGATCCCTCAGGAAAAGGCTCCAGGATCCAGTCGGAAAACCTCGTCCCAAGCGAATCTTGGGGACTCAACTCACCTGTCGCCCGTCAGGGATTCAAGGGCATGAGCTCGATCTGGATGAATCTCCAGAACCGAAGATAGGCGTGTGAGGTCGAGGAGGTGCCGTAGGCGCGGCGACAGCCCACCGATGACGAGACGGCCGCCCCTCTTCGTGAGACTGATGTGCGATGCGACGATGGCTTCGAGCCCGAGACTGTCAGCGTAGTCGACTCCACCGAGATCGAGGACCACTGCGGATCGACCTTCATCGGCCAGAGCGCGAACCGTACTGGTCAACCGGCTTGCCTCATGATCGACGGTCAGCTTCCCCTCGAGTGTGAGGACCGCCACACCGCCGATCCACTCAGTTGCCAATGTCATATGTATCCCTCCCAATGACTCCAGTTCGGAGACATCTTCGATACTCAAGACACTGGGCGTTCGATTCTCAACGTAAGTTACCATGAAGCAAGGCTTCGATGCCCCGTCTTTCTCGAGAATGCGAGCATTTTCGAGAAAGACATGAAGCTGGCGGCCAAGACCCTGGGCCTGTAGAATTCGGGTGCGTATGCCCTTCCCCATCGGTGAAGGGCCCTCAAACTCCGGCAGGAGACCGACCGTCGAGTGCGAGAAGAACTTCATTCCATCGGCCCGTCTGGATACTCATATGGGTAGGCCGATATGGGAAGCCATATCCTTCCCTATGCCCACGCATCCAGACTGTGCGTGTGGTCCGTCCGAATGGCCTACGGCTTCATCGTCTGGATCGGCGCGGGAGGCGCGAGAGCCTCGCTGACCCACTGCAGCGTCAAGGTCTTGGGAACGCTGAACGTCCCCGTCTGGCGAATGTCTTTGGAAGACGCGCCCACCCGAACCGTGTAAGTCCCCGCTTCGGTCACCCAGGACGATGCTTCCGTATCGAACGCCGCCAAACGGGATCGGTCGATCGACAGTTGCACCGTCGCCGTCTTGCCAGGATCGAGCTGCTGTGTCTTGGCGAATCCGATAAGCTCGCGCTCGGGCCTTTCCAGTTTTCCTTTCGGTGCGCTCAGGTAGACCTCAACGACTTCCTTGCCGGACACATCGCCGGAGTTGCGGACATCCACCGCGACTTTCAGACTGCCGTCCGACGCGTCTCGCTCGACTTTGAGGTTGCTGAAGTCAAACTTCGTGTAGGACAACCCGTAGCCAAACTCATAGGCCACCGGCACGTCGAAGGTATCGTAGTATCGATATCCGACGTAGATATCCTCCCCGTAGGTCACCTCGGCCGGTCTTCCCCGACGAAAGGCTCTCTGTTCACCGGAAGGCTGCTCGGCTTCCAGTTCCTTGCCGGGAAAATACTTCGCCGACGGCACGTCGCTGTACTTCATGGGAAATGTCGAGGCAAGCCTGCCCGAGGGGTTCACTTTCCCCGTCAAGACATCCGCCACGGAGTGACCGGCTTCTTCTCCGGGCTGCCAGGCCAGGAGAATGGCGTCCGGCATACCTCGCCAACTGGGAGTCTCGATGACACCTCCAATGTTCAGCAAGACGATGACCTTCTTCCCCTGTGCATGAAACGCGTCCGAGACAGCCTCGAGGTTCGCCTGTTCCGTCGCGGTCAGGTCGAAATCACCTTCGACCTCACGGTCGCGGCCTTCACCGGAATTCCGTCCGATCGTAAGGATGGCCGCATCCGCCTTGCCGGCCTGATCGCTCACCACGCCGGGGTCCAGCGCCATTTCGGCGATCGGGCCCCGCGGCATGAACCCAAATCGAGGTTTGGGGAGCTTGGCTCGCGCCTCATCGATGTATGTCCGGTAGATCTGTGCCAGGGAACCGTCGACGGAGAAACCCGAATCCTCGAGACCCTGCACGATCGAAATGCTGTACTTCTCGTTGACATCGCCGCTGCCGGTCCCACCGATCACGGTGTCATAGGAGTTGTTGCCAAACACGGCCAGACTCTTCACTCCGCTGTTGATCGGCAGAGTTTGGCCCGCGTTCTTGAGGAGCACCATGCTCTCGGAGGCCGCCTGACGGACGACCTCGGCATGGGCGGCAAGATCGGGTTTGTCGGAATACTTGTACTGTCGAAAGCGGGGAGACTTAACGACGAGCTTCAAGACACGCTCGACATTTCGATCCAGCGCGTGCTCGTCGAGTTGACCTTCCTGAACCGCCTTGACGATCGCGGCCTCCTGATTCGGAACACCGGGCATGAGAAGATCGTTGCCGGCCTTCATCTGAGCGATCGGATCGGTGCCGCCGAACCAGTCGGTCATGACCAGCCCCAGGAATCCCCAATCCTCCCTCAAGACCTCCGTCAACAGGTCATAGCGTTCGGAGGTGTAGGTCCCGTTGACCTTGTTGTACGACGACATGACGGTCCAGGGCTGAGCCCCTTGCACCGCGAGCCGAAATCCTCTCAGATAGATCTCCCGCAAAGCCCGCTGGGTAATGAGTTCGTTGATCGTGTTGCGGTTCCACTCCTCATTGTTCGCCACGAAGTGCTTGATCGACGTACCCACTCCGTTGGACTGCACACCGTTGACCATGGCGGCAGCCATCTCCCCGGTGATGAGAGGATCCTCCGAGTAGTATTCGAAGTTTCTGCCGCAGAGGGGATTTCGATGGATGTTCAGCGCCGGTCCCAGCAACACATCGACTCCGTACTCGAGAACCTCGTTCCCCATCGCGCGACCCACCTCGCGAACCAGATCGGGATCCCAGGACGAAGCCAGAAGCGTCTCAATCGGAAACGCCGTGCAGTAGTAAGTCTTCGAATCATTCTCTCGAGTCGGTCGAATCCTCAAGCCCGCCGGCCCATCCGCCACCACGATTGCGGGAATTCCAAGCCGAGGAATGGCCGCCGTCGTGCCGGCCGCTCCGGCCACGAGCTCCGGCGGACGTTCGGCCTGGCTGTTTTGCGGACCGAAAGCTCTTCCGGCGCCAACCACCAGCTTTGCTTTCTCCTCGAGGGTCATCGCTGAAATGACGTCTCCAATGGACGCCTTGCCCAGTTGGGGTGCGCCGGCACCCTCCTGTGCCTGAGCCCACAATGCCGACGAAATGGTCGGAAGCGTGCACAGAAGGACAAAGAGAGGAAGAAGGCTGAACAGCTTTTTCGGTTTCATTCCCGTTACTCCAAGGTTCTTAAGCGGAATAGTCGTACGGCCGATAGATCAACGACCTCACCGACTTCCTCGTCAATGAGCACCGCCGCTCATCTGAAACGAGGCTCGGGTCCATCACACAGACCCACAAGAGATGGACAGTCTGATTCTGACAGACCGAGCCGTGGGAGAAAAGCGCTTCTATGGAAAGGGCAACGGCCGCTCAGGTTCGTCGGCTGTTGCAGGCGATGCCGCTCGCTCTGAGGAGCGGTCGCCGATGGTCGCAACGGGAAGCCCCCTGAGCTTGCCCCCCGGGGAATCGAAACGGCGCAGGCCCCAAGCTCGGGCCGGCGGACCTCCCGACCTGCGGGGCCGCGCTCGAATCACCAATCACCAATCGCCAACCGTAAATCGTAAATCCTTCCCCTACTGCTGCTTGACGATACCCGCCGGGGGATACGCCGGGCTCAAAGGAGGCTCTTTGGGAAGCACGGGTGGATTCGCGTTGATCTTGCTCATCACTTCCTGAACGGCCCGTTCGAGCTGAGGATCATGCCCCTGCATGACCGGCCCCGGCAGATCATCGACTTCGATGTCCGGAGTGACGCCGTGGTTCTCGATGACCCACTCCGATTTGAGTCCGTACAGGCTTTCCTCCGGAATCGTGATGTAGCCGCCGTCCACCAGAGGCCAGTAGCCGCGGATTCCCCGAACACCTCCCCAGGTTCGCGTACCAATCAGCGGTCCAAGACCGTACTTCCTGAAGTAGTACGGGAAGATGTCCCCATCCGACGCGGAGTAGTGGTTGATGAGGCAGGCCATGGGCCCGTGAAGGAGTTGTTCGGGAATCGTCGATGTCGCGCCTTCCCGATTGACGGACATCCCGATGAGTTCGCGGCGCAGCCTCTCGAGAACGATTTGATCGATGAATCCGCCGCCATTGTAACGGACATCCACGATCAGGCCTTCCTTGTCGATCTGGGGATAGAACTGGCGGATGAACTCGTCCATTCCGAGCTCCTCCATATCCGAGAGGTAGATGTAGCCGATCTTGCCGCCCGACGCTTTGCTCACGGCTTCACGGTTCTGATCAATCCAGTTCCACAGGCGCAAGTTGAGATCGTCGGTAACCGGCCGGACCGTCACATCGTGGCTACCCTCACCCTGAGGGTTGTCGGCGACGCTCAGAGTGACCGTCTTGCCCACCTGATTGACGAACAGACTGTAAGGATTGGCCGGGGCCTTGAGATCCTGCCCGTTGACGGCGAGCAGGTAATTCCCTTCTTTGACATTGACGCCCGGTTCGGTCAATGGCGAGCGATAGTCCTCCCGCGAATTGTCACCGCGATAGATCTTCTTGAAGTAGTAGCGACCGGATGGAGCATCAAGTCCGAAATCCACTCCCAGCAGGCCGGTTGGTACGTGTTCATTCTTCGAGATGTCGCCGCCACCCACATAGGTATGCGAATTGTGCAACTCACCCAGCATCTGGCCGATGACGTAATTCAAGTCCTGCCTGCAGGTTACCAGCGGCAGCAGCTCCGCGTACTTCTGCTGAACCGCCGGCCAGTCCACTCCGTTCATTTCAGGATTGAAGAAGAAGTCCCGCTCCAAACGCCACGCCTGATGGAACATCTCGTTCCATTCGTTGGGCGGATCGATGTTGGCCTGCATTTTGGAGACATCCAACGGTTTCGGTTTGAGAGTGTCCCCGCTCAGTTCACTGAGAAAGTAGTTGGCCTTGTTCTTGTAGATGAGGGTCTTTCCGTCGGCGCTGATGTCGTACTGATCCAGAGGGTGAGTCAGAACATGGCTCTTTCGTTCTTTCATATCGAAGAAGTGCAGCGTCGTCTCTCCGGCGAGCGTCTTTTCGAAACTCGAGTTCGGCACAGTCATGTAGTAAATGCGCTGGCCGAATGATGCCAAGTGGGTGATGTTTGCGGAACCGATCGGTACCGGCACGATCCTTGACGCCAGGCCATCGAGATCGATCGTGATCGGCGCGATCGCACCCGGCTGTTGTTCTCCCTTCTTCTGCTCTTGCGTAGGACTCTTTTCCTCAGTTGTCCCCTCGTCGGATCGCGGTGCAAAAGGCGAGGGCTCACTCGCTTGAAGGGTAGCCACATAGATACCGCCCATGTTCAGCGTCGCAATGTTGAACTCACTCTCACTGAAGACGGGGTTCTCGTGTCGGTCCGAAATGAAGAACAGGTACTTTCCTTCGGCGCCAAAGACAGGATCGTAATCGTCCGAGTTGCCCGTCGTGACGCGGGTCGCCTGACCACTGCCGAGGCTGTACAGATAGATATCACTGAGCTTGTTTTCGCCGGTCTTGCTGTAGGTCAACCAGAGACCGTCCGGCGACCAGGCATAATGACGAATCTCGCGACGAGGATCCGCATCGACCCTCACGGTTCGACGAGAGGACATGTCGAAGTACCAAAGGACATGATCACTGTCGGAGAAAGCGAGCTTCTTGCTGTCCGGACTCCAGACGGGTCCGTAAAGATAGCCTTTCGCACGGTCGGTCAGGACCAGTTCTCCGCCCCGGCCGTTGGGGGCTCTCACAGCCAGTTCGGCTTCGCCCGTCCGGTCGGTCACGTAGGCCACGTTCATTCCGTCGGGAGACCAGCTCGGGTACTGCTCCCGAGCGTCCGAGGTCTGAGTCAGATCGCGTGTATCCCCATACTGAGCCGGGACCGTAAAGATCTCCCCCCACGAGCCGAACAGCGCCCGCTTCCCATTTGGTGAAACACCGAACGAGTCGATGCTCTTTTGCGCTTCGACCCACCGCGGCCGCTCCTTCAGGTGATCACTCGGCACGACCACGGACAGCTTGTGGATCGACTCCGAGGGCAGATCGACCACATAGAGGGCGCCTCCACACTGAAAGACGATTCCCGTGTCGCCCAGACTGGGCCAGTCGATGTCGAAATCGGAGAAGTGCGTGATCTGACGGAAGTCCTTCTTACCGATGCTGTAGACCCAGAGGTTGAGACGACCTTCGCTCCCCCGGTCCGAGACAAAGTAGATGCGATCTTTGTACCACATCGGGTAGGTGTCCGTGCCCTTCCAGTCCGTGACCCTCTCAATGGCCTGGGTCTTCAGATCGTAGATCCAGATGTCCTGGGCCAGTCCGCCGTAGTAGTCCTTCCAGGTTCTGAAATTCCGAAAGATCCGGTTGTACGCGATCTTCGTTCCATCCGCGTTGAATGAGGTCACACCACCCTTGGGAACGTCTAACTGCTCGGGCAGCCCTCCGTCCTTGGAGATCAGAAACAGGCGGCCGAACCAGGAATTGAATGTCTTCCGACGCGAAAGAAAGAGGATCTTCTTTCCATCCGGGGTCCACGTCACGACCATGTTGTTCGGCCCCCATCGCAACGGGGCGTCGGGCACCACGTCGGAATGGAAGGTGAGTCGAGTGACGGGCCCGCCCTCTGCGGGCATTGTGAAGACGTCGGTGTTGCCGTCGAAGTCCCCCGTGAAAGCAATCAGGCTTCCGTCCGGGGAAAACCTCGGCATCTGATCGTACCCTTTGTCGGTCGTCAGTCGTACGGCCAGGCCGCCGCTTCGACCAACCTTCCAGAGATTTCCACCGGCTTCGAAGACGATCGAGTCACCATGGAGAGTCGGAAACCGCATGAGGGCCTGGTCGGCAGCAAAGAGCAGCCCCTGGGCGGCGAATAGGAGAAACATGGATAGAAACACCAGCACAACGCGGCGCAGGGCTGCGTTCGTGCACAGGCCGGCGGAGTCTCGACAGCTTGGCGATGAGTAGGCAGAGATGCCTCCCCAATGAGTCAATACGCTTGTTGTTTTCATATTTCCCCGAATTGTCTATGGCGAGGACTCAGAGAGTCTTACGGGGCGTGAATCCTCGACAGGTCATTAGTTGCTGACGGGTTCGCGTTGGGATCCAACTCCAGTCATCCTCGAAAGTGTCTTCGCAGGGTGTTTTTTGCCCTCCGCGATACCATTGGAAGACTCCTTCAACAACTCTTCCAGTTCATCCCGGTTCAGCGTCTCCTTACGGATCAACTCTTCCGCGATATGTTGAAGCGCTTGCCGGTGGAGGTTCAGGATGTGCTTGACTCGCTCGTAGGTCGCATGAATGATTCGCTGCACTTCTTCGTCGATGAGAACGGCCGTGCTTTCACTGTAGTTCCGTTCCTCGAAGCCTGCGCCGGGCAAGTACCGGCTGCTCTGACTGCGACCGTAGGTCAACTGGCCGAGGCGCTCGCTCATTCCAAAGCGTGTCACCATTTGTCTCACAGTCTCGGAAGATTTTTCAAGATCGTCCGACGCCCCGGTCGAGACGACGCCTGCATAGATGATCTCTTCCGCTGCCCGTCCTCCCAGCATGACCGCCAGGAGATCCTCCAACTCGGGCTGAGTGAGCAAGAACTTTTCTTGAGTTGGCAGCTGAAGCATGTGTCCCAGGGCGCCGATTGACCGCGGGATGATCGAGACGCGGTGGACCGGGTCCGCATGTTCGACCGACAGCGCAACGAGGGCGTGTCCAGTCTCGTGGTAGGCGACACGTTCCTTCTGTTCCTCGCTCATCACCCGACTTCGCTTTTCGAGGCCGAGCATGATGCGGTCGATGGCCTCCTCGAGATCCCGCATCTGCACCTTCTCCTCACCGTGGCGAGCAGCCAGGAGTGCAGCCTCGTTGATGATGTTCGCGAGATCGGCGCCGACCATTCCGGGTGTGCGTGCAGCAATTGTCCTCAGGTTGGCATCGGGTCCCAGCGCGATATCCCGGGCGTGCAATTTGAGAATGGCTTCCCGACCGGCCAAGTCCGGCTTGTCCAAGACTACATGGCGGTCGAAGCGTCCGGCCCGCAGGAGAGCCGGATCCAGCACTTCGGGGGTATTGGTTGCGGCCATGATGATGATGCCCTTCGAGGCGTCGAAGCCGTCCATTTCCACGAGAAGCTGATTGAGAGTCTGCTCCCGCTCGTCGTTGCCGAACATCGGCCCACGCGCGCCGGCTCGCGACTTCCCGACTGCATCGAGCTCGTCGATGAAGATGATGCAGGGCGCTTTGCTCTTGGCCTGCTCGAACAAGTCCCGGACTCGCGCTGCGCCGACGCCCACGAACATTTCCACGAACTCCGATCCCGAGATCGAAAAGAACGGGACTTCCGCTTCTCCCGCCACGGCCTTGGCCAGCAACGTCTTGCCTGTCCCCGGGGCGCCGACCAGCAGCACCCCCTTCGGGATCCGGCCGCCCAGCCGTTGGTATTTGTCGGGATGTCTCAGAAAGTCAACGACTTCCACGAGCTCCGCCTTCGCCTCTTCGACACCTGCCACATCCTCGAACGTGATCCTGATTCCACTCAGCTGATTGTGAATCTTCGCTTTGTTCTTTCCGACGGTCAGGGGACCTGCTCCTCCGCCTTGTCGCAATCGCCGCATGGCGTACCCGAAGATCAGGAAGAGGATACCCAGCGGCAGGAGCCAGGAAATGAGCACATCGAGCCACATGGAATTACTCTGCGCCTGGCCGGTGATCTTGACATGATGCGCCTGAAGCTCCTCGAGGAGGGCCTGATTCTCAATCCCGGGGATTCGCGTGGCAACGATCTCGTTTGACTCAGCGGCTTCCGGACCTGCCTGTGCCGCAGTGCCGGTCGTCTTCTTCCCGGTTGGGGTCTTGGCGACTTGGGCGGTTGATTTGGACGGCGCCTCGTTCTGAGCTCCCGTCTCCTTCTGGCCCTTGGCCGCTTTTGCGGATGCCGCCGCAGTGGGTTTGAGCGTCCCTATCAGCTTCGAACTGGATATGACCACAGCGCTGATGTGCCCGGCATCCACCTCGCTCATGAACTGGCTGTAAGGGACTTCTTGAGGTGGCGCCCCGGAGAAAGCGCTCCTGATTGCGTAGAGAGCCAGCACCATCAAAACCACGTATGCCAGGATCATTGCCCATTGTTTGTGATTCGGATCTGGACTCGGGTCGGGTTTCGCGGGGGGCGGCATCCCCTGCTTTCGACCGACTTTTCGCCTTGGGCTCTTACGTCCAGGCGATTCCCTCGTTTCCATTTGTCCCATGATTCCCCTCACTCTCCGAAACTCAATAGAGCCATTCGTTCATGTTTGAGCCCGACCACTTGGACCTGGAGCAAGGTCCATGCCAAGGCTTGGAAGGATGGCCCGCAAGCTGTTAAGCTGAGTTCAACCAGAGACTTACGGAACCGATGCGCTCCGGCTCTCACCTGGCGGGACTGGGGCAATTTTGCCACTGTGGCGAAATTGTAGCTGTGGAGGCAGCGGGGAGACGGATATTCTTATTTGGAGGAGTGAACCCACGTGCAGAGTCAACCAGTCTCCGCTTCGAAGTTGCCGATGTCTCCGCGCAAGCCGCTGGGATTCCTCGCTTTCGGGCTGCTGTCGATCTTGGTTGGGATCATCGCGGGCCTGGGCGCGGTCGTATTTCGCGGACTCATCGCGATCTTCCATAACCTCCTTTTCCTGGAGGAGTTTTCGGTCCACTACAATGCCAATGTTCACACGCCGGCATCGCCCTGGGGCGCTCTCATCATTCTGGTTCCCGTCATCGGAGCGGCAGGTGTCGCTTTCCTGGTGAAGACTTTCGCGCCTGAAGCCAAGGGTCACGGCGTTCCCGAAGTCATCGACGCCATCTACTACAACAAGGGAGCCATTCGTTCCATTGTCGCGGTCATCAAGTCCGTTGCCTCCGCACTTTCCATCGGCAGCGGCGGTTCCATCGGGCGTGAGGGTCCGATCATTCAGATCGGCTCTTCCTTCGGTTCGACCGTGGGCCAAGTCCTCAGGCTTCCCCCCTGGCAAGTCATCACAATGATCGCCGCCGGTGCCGGTGGAGGCATCGCCGCTACTTTCAATACGCCCGTCGGCGGAGTGCTGTTTGCCATCGAAATCGTATTGCATGAACTCAGTTCCCGAACCCTCGTTCCCGTAGCCATCTCGACGGCCACCGCCACCTATGTCGGTCGTCTCGTGTTCGGCGCCCACCCATCCTTCGTGATTCCCGCCTTTCAGGCCAATGATTTCCATCCGGAGAGCCCGCTGGCCCTGCTGACCTACGCCCTTCTGGGAATTCTGGCGGGGTTGGTTTCCGCTCTGTTCATTCGTTCGATCTACGGATTCGAGGATTTCTTCACCCAAAAGATCAAAGGCGGCTACTACGTCCAGCACATGCTGGGCATGTTCATCGTGGGAGTCACGATGTACCTCATGCTGGTGGAATTCGGACACTACTACATTCAGGGCGTAGGGTACGCCACGATTCAGGATGTACTGTCCGGGAAGCATTTCGCCCTCGGTCTCCTCCTGCTCCTGCTCGCCCTCAAACTCCTGTCGACATCGCTGACACTGGGATCTGGCGCATCGGGAGGGATCTTCTCTCCGGCGCTCTTCATTGGTGCTGTTCTTGGTGCGGGATACGGAATGCTGCTGAACATGATCTGGTCCGCCTTCCCGGTGTCGCCGCCGGCCTGCGCCGTGGCCGGAATGGCCGGCGTGGTAGGCGGAGCGACAGGCGCCGCCATGGCCGCCATCGTCATGATCTACGAAATGACGCTGGACTATAACGTCATCATTCCCATGACGATCACAGTCGCCATCAGCTTCGGGGTTCGAAGGCTGCTCTCCCGGGAGAGCATCTACACGCTCAAGCTGGTCCGCCGCGGCCGTGACGTTCCCGACTCCCTCCAGGCCAATATCTATGACCTGCAACGTGCTCGAGACGTGATGGACGACCGGTTCGGCGTGGTCGATGCACGAACTCCGCTGACAGATGCGAACAAGACGTTGTTCTCACAGGCTTCGGCGTTCGTCGTCAGGGATGGCCGAAAAATCGTGGGCCTTTTGACCAGGGATGCTTTGCTCGACGCCCTCGTGGGGCAACGACAGGACGAGACTCTCGGCGCGATCGCCCTGCATGACTATCTGATCGTGGCGGCCGACACTCGTCTCTTCGACGTCATAGCGCGGATGCGCAGGGATCACACTCTGCTCGCGATCGTCGTGGAGCGGCCTCAGGAACCCGATGTGGATTCGATCAAGGGATTCATTACGAATGAACGGCTCGCAGGAGTTATGGTCCGCGATACCGCGCTCTTCACCGATTGATCGAAGCTGTGTACCGCAAATCGGGGGGAGCATAGAATCCCGCCTTGCATGATCGACCTTCCGAAGTCCCTGCTGTCGGAGCGAAAGCCGTCCTGCTCGATTTCGCCGATCATTCACACCATCGCAAGCTCTTCCTGAGCGGGTGCATGCTACTTCCCGGCGGATTTCTCCCGATCGAGAATCAGCCGGGCCGCCCGACTGCCGGACCCAAGTGCCGCCAGTTGCCCGTGCCCGGCGGTCGTCCAGACGCCCGCCAGGAAGAGGTTCGGAATCGGCGTCTCCTGAGCCAGCCTCTGGGGAGCCGGGTTGGACATCTTCAGTGCCCAGCCGTAGACCGCCCCTCTGGGATTGAGCGTGAAATGCTCCATTGTGCGCGGTGATCCGACCTCCATGACCTCGATGTGGGAACCTAACCCCGGCAGCACCTTCTCGGCCCTGCGGATCAGAACTGCGGCAGCCTCTTGCTTGAGCGCGACGTACTTCTCGTAATCTTCCCCTTCGTGCCAACCGTTTCGCCAGTCATAAGGCATGTAGGTGGTGAACGTGAGCACGTTCTTCCCGGCCGGCGCCACATCCGGATCCATCACGGAGTAGTTGACGATGATGAAAGGCACCTTCTCGAGACTTCCCTCCTGAAACGCCTTTTCTTCCTCGTCCAGATCCGGGGTCTCCAAGAGGGTAATGCCGTGAGCGCCGCGAAATTCCGAACGATAGTCGTGTTTGACTCCCAGATAAACCTGGAGGATCGAGGGACCGATCTCCATCCTGTCCAACTCGGCCAGGTATTCCCTGGGAAGTTGCTCGCGACCGACGAGCTCGTTCAGCGTCGTTGGCCCGCTCGCGTTGGAGACAACATAGCGGCAGCGAAATTCACGACCGTCCCGGGTCCGCACAGCAACGGCCTTGCCGTCCTCAACGGCGATTCTGGTGACCCTTGTGCTGAGTTCGATGCGACCGCCGTTTGCCGCGATCACCTCGGCCAGTGCGTTGGAGATCGCCTGGGATCCACCGGAGACATAGTAGTAACCGTCATAGTGGTAAGTGCCCCACATCCCCAAGAACAGGCGGGCCGGCAGTTCGTCGAGGCTGGTACCGCAGTACATACGCAGCCACGAGAAGAGGGAGAGGAGCTTTGCGTCTTGAATGAAGTCCGAGAGCATGGCCCTGGCCGATGCGCGACCATACTTCTGAAAAGGCCAGCCCGGATTCTCGTCGGGAGGTGAACCCGCCTTGCCGGCCTGGGCCTGCAGCACGAATCGGACATTGTCCATCATCTTGAAGAGACGATCGATGCCCTCCTTCTCCTCGGGAAAACGAGTCAGCAGTCTTGAACGGTAGAGACTCACGTCCGCCGGCACGTCCATTTCGAAATCGGGAAAGACGACCCGATAGGGAGTGTCGATTCGAAGCGGCTGGATCTTGTCGAGGATCCCGAGCTGCCGGAAAAGCGGCTTGCTTGCGCCGATCTCGTCTGTGAAGCCCGAGATGGCATGAAGAGAGACCTCGAACCTGTAGTCGCTTCGCTCGAATGCAGTCATGTAGCCGCCCACTTTCACATGCTGTTCGAACAGGATGACCTTCAGACCCGCCTGGGCCAGGCTGGCCGCGGCAGCCAGACCTCCACCTCCTCCACCGACCACCGCAACGTCCCAGGTTTGCGCCTCTTCTGCCGCGGCACTTTGCGCGCACACGACCGACCAGAGGCACACAGTAGCCAGAAGCGGAACAAGAGATCTTCTCATCCTTTCCCTCCTTTCCCAGGGCCCGGCTGTACCGGCCTCAAATCGTCCCACCGATTCCCGGAACTTTCAATGAGAACGGGAGAACCGGAGGACGGGGCGACGGGAGGACGGAGAACCGGGAACCGGTTAGGATCGTATTCAGCTCGGTCTGACACGTCCAGCGCGTCTGACTTGTCTGACCTGTCCGGCTGCAGACTGGGCGAGTGAGCAGCTCGGTCTGACATGTCCAGCGCGTCTGACTTGTCTGACCTGTCCGACTGCAGACTGGGCGAGTGAGCGGATGAACCCCATCTCAACGCACTGCAGCCCCCCCGGGCACTCGGAACCCGGAGCCTTTCTCCCGTCCTCCCGTTCCCCCCGTTTCTCCCGTTTCTCCCGTCGTCCCGTTCTCCCGTTCTCCCGTCCTCCCGTTCTCCCGTCCTCCGGTTCTCCCGTTCTCCCGTTCTCCCGCCCGCTTAAAGACAATTGGGAAGAATGACGAGAAGATAGATAGCCGTGAACACGAGCCTGTATTCGACGAGTGCTGTCCCACCTCCGCCGCCCGCGCACGCACGAATGGGCCTGGCGATCGCGAGTCTCGTCCTGGGCGCGGCGGCGCTGTTTTTCAGCTTCTTTCTCATCGGTCTCCTGATCGGTCTGGTCGGGCTCATCCTCGGGTCTGCACACCTCACTCGGAAACGGGGAAAGAACTGGATCGCTTGGTGTGGCATCGGTCTTTCCGTGCTCAGCATTTGCATCAGCATCGCCATGGGAGTCTTCTATGTTCGGATTCTGGAGGGCCTCAGTACCTCCTCCAAGCGATCCCTCACACGTTGGGAAGGCTCCGTCGCACCCGATCTTGCCGTACAGACTCTCGACGGACGAAGGGTGCAGCTGAGCGATCTGAAAGGCCGGCGTGTCATCCTCGATTTCTGGGCGACCTGGTGTGGTCCGTGCGTCATGGAGGTCCCGCATTTCATTCGTCTTCACAGGGAGATGGCTCGCGGCGATCTGGAAATCATCGGGATCAGCCAGGAGAAACCGGAGACGCTCAAGAACTTCATAACTGCGAAAGGTGTCTCCTACACCATCGCACGCCCAATCCGTCTTCCTTCCCCATATCGGGATATTCGGGCGATTCCAACCACCTTTTTCATCGACCGCCGGGGTGTGATCCAGAAGGTGGTGGTGGGCGCTCAGGCTTTTCAGACCTTGAAGGCCCTGGCACTCGCCGAGGACTTTCAAGGAACCCCCAGATTGGGCCCCGCTCCACCCGTCACGGCAGCTGAGACCTCATCAAGATAGCCGATGGCGGTGGCTGCCGAACGCTGCGGAAGCCAACCGGTTCCGGAGTTACTCCTACCGGATACTAGATCTCTGCGCCCACATTCGTAAAGACTGACAAGAACTTGCCGATCAAGGGAATTGGAGGCGTCCAGAGGTGGGAGGCCGGATGAGAGCAGTCTGGCCACAGAAACCCGCGAGGTCGGATAGGACGATGGAAACTTACTCAATTCCAGTCGGCGAGGATCGTTACCTTGTCTATCGTCCGCTCCGACCGCTGGCCTTCGTTACCAATGGTCGCTTGGTCAACCGCCTGGTCAAGAGCCTCGACATCCCTCATCTCAGATCTGAGGAGGGTGACGATGATGTCGCCGACTTCCTCGAGGAGGTGGGAATGCTCGCTCCCGACCGAATGCCTCCTGCCGAAGAGGATATCTTCCGGTTACCCACAACGGGCGTCCTTTGCCTGACCACCGCCTGCAATCTAAGGTGCACTTACTGTTTTGCGGAAGGAGGAGAAAAGGCTGCTGAGCACCTTTCGCGCAGCGCCGGGTTGAGGGTTATCGATCAGGTTCATCGCAATGCCCGGACTTTGGGGGAGGATTCGTTCGCGATCAGCTTCCACGGGGGCGGAGAGCCGACGGTCGCCTGGGAGAGGCTCACCGAGTTCATTGGCGCAGCCCGCAGCAAGGATCTTGCAGCGAGGATTTCCCTGACCTCGAACGGATATTGGTCCGACGCTCAGCGACACTGGATCCTGGGACACGTCGATGAGGTCAGCCTGTCGTTCGACGGTCCGGCGGAGATCCAGAATGCTCAGCGGCCCACGGCCTCGGGAAGACCGTCCTTTTCGACCGTGTTGAAAACCATCGAAGCTCTGGATCGGTCCGGCAAGAAATACGGCATCCGAATGACCGTGACCGATGCCTCCGTTTCCCGGTTACCGGAGACCCTGCACTGGCTCTGCACAGAGACCGCGTGTGCGGTCTTCCAGGTCGAACCGGCTTTCGCTGCGGGACGTGCACTCCGCAACTCGCTCGAGGTGCATGAGCCCTCGGCCTTCGTCCGGCAGTTCTTGAATGCCTATGACGTCGCTCTGCAGTATGGAAGACACCTCTACTACTCAGGAGCCCGCCCGTGGGTAATCACGACGCGCTTCTGCGAAGCTTCTCGCCGGGCTCTCATCGTCCGTCCGGATGGAACGCTGACCAGATGCTACGAAATCTCCGACCGTCTTCACCCACTGAACCGTCTTTTCGAGGTCGGGCGGATTCGAGACGACCTCATTGAATTGTCTCCCGACGCAGGACTGGAACTGGAGCGACGACTGGGTAAACGACGCCGGGCCTGTCGTGACTGCTTCAACTTCTGGCATTGTGCCGGCGACTGTCCGGCCAAGTCGATGGGATCCACAGAGGGAGAGCACGATGGATCCGACGATCGATGTGACATGAACCGAGAAATCACCAAAGGCCTGCTTCTTCGCTACGTCGCCCATTTCGGAGGGGTGTGGAGAGGCCAACTGCCATCGGGTGCGATCGGAGCAGGCTGAGAAAGAACATGGAAGCACGCCGATTCTTCTTTCGCAATCTGGCCCGAAAGACCTACCAGCTGAGCAGGGAGGCGACGGGCCACCGCTACGTCCCGTTGCGGAGTCTCCGTAATCTGGACGACGCGAAACTGCGAAGCGTCGTTCCGGTTCTCGCCGACAACGAGAATGCGGAGTGGAAGATAGGTGCAGCCAAGATCCACCGCTGGGACGCATCGAGTGATTCCTGGGGTCTGTTTCGGGAGTTATCCCCGACCGAGTCAATGGTTATGCGAATGATCCTCTTCTCTCTTCCACTGTCGGAGATCGCATCGCGTCTTGCGAGCGTCTCCGATCTGAGCGATGCCGAAGCCTGGGGCGCCGTCAAGGGGCTCTTCCTCGAATTCGCAGAGGCAGGTTTCTGCCATCCTGCATATCCTCCCGGCGCCGAGCGAGGTGGAGCATGACCGCTGCCGACCTCGACTCCATCTTCCTCGTTCGGCTGAACCAGGGATTTCTTCTGCATGCGCCTCTGCATGGAGTGTCGGCCAGGATCAACGATTCTGCGGCCCGCAGTCTGCAGAGCCGCCTCAAGCACACCGGCTCGTCCCCGCAAGACGAACTCCGACCCTTGTTCGAACTGCTTGCGGCGCCTCCGAAGAAGGCGCCGGAGGATTCAAAGACCGTCTTCAGTCCCGTGTTCCTGGGAATCATCCCCACCCGGAACTGCAACTCCCGTTGTCTGTATTGTGACTTCGCCGAGACACCCGATCTGACCCCAACCATGCCGCTCGCTACGGCCGTTCAGGCTGTGGACTGGTACGCGAATACGGTCCGGGATTCAGAATCGGGGAGACTCTGTGTCCATTTCTTCGGAGGGGAGCCGATGCTTGCTCCTCAAGTGGTTCAGGCCGTCGTATTCCGGTCACGTCTCCTCTCGGAGTCAATGAACATCCCCGCAGAATTCGAGATCACGACCAACGGGCAGTACGGGGAAGCCTGGGCCTACTTTCTGGGTGCATATTTCGATCGGGTGGTCCTCTCGCTGGACGGCTTCCAGGAGATCCAGGATCTCCAACGGCCCAGACGGAGTCATCACTCGAGTTTCGAATCCGCCGCCAGGACGGCCCGGGTCTTGAGCAACGCACAGGCCGATCTATGCCTGCGAGTCTGCGTGAGTTCGATGAACATTGGCCGACTTCCGGAGATCGTCGACTGGCTGTGCGAGTCCTACGCTCCCACGCGGATAGACATGGAGATCATGCAGGTCAACGACTTGACGGAGGAGGCGGGTTTGTCGGCTCCGGATCCCTTCGAGTTTTCGCGCCAGCTGATCCACAGCCGCCGGGCGGCTCGCAAGGCCGGTATCGAGGTCACCTACAGCTCCGACCTCTGCGAGTCCCCAAGGTGGACGGCGTGCCCGGTCGGGAGAGATGCCGCGATCGTGTCCCCGGACGGCAGTATTCGGAGTTGCTACCTGCTTCCCGGAAAAATCGAAGAAGCGGGCTACGACTTCAATATCGGGCATCTTGAAGAATCACCGGTAGTCGATGCGAATGCCCTCTCCAGGCTGCGGCAAACGGCCCGGTCGAAACCGGGATGTGCGGAGTGTTTCTGTCGGTGGTCCTGCGCAGGAGGTTGCTATGTCGGGAATCGACACCCAGCCCAACCCATCACCTTCTGTATCCAGACGCGGATCATTACGGCCTCGTCGATCCTCGACCAGCTTGGCGAGTTCGAGCTGAGTCGGGACCTGGCCGAAAGCCGAGAATTCCAGCGGCAGGTCGGAGATCGGACTTCGGATCGTCTGGCCGACATGGAGTTGAACTGATGGAACAGGTATCGCTACAAGCTGAGAACCGGGTGCCCTGGGCCGTGGAGTCCCGGGGAGTGGTCGTCTGCCATCCGAAGACCGGCGGTGTTGTCCAACTCGTAGGGGAAGAAGCCGTGCTTTGGGACTTGATCTTTCGAAGGGGAACCCGATCACACTCCGTCTCGGTCGCAGCGGCCATCCTGGGGATCCCACTCGAACATGCAAAGGAGAAGATTGCGGCGCGGCTCGCGGGTTGGCGTGAGTCGGGTCTAGTGCTGTGAGAGCTTGATATGTCGAATCTGTCGATCACGACTCGCTGCAACCAGAACTGTCCGTATTGCTTTGCCGGAGACTCCCGTGGGGCAATCGGCTCAGCGACGATGATGTCCAGGGAGACCTTCCTGAGGGCAGTGGCGTATCTTCGTCGCTCGAAGATCCGTCAGGTGCGTCTTCTCGGCGGCGAACCGACCCTGCATCCCGACTTTGCGTGGATGACGGAAACGGCGATCGCAGAGGGCTTCGACCTGCTGGTCTTCTCCAACGGTCTCATGTCTGAGGCGATTGTCCGGCATCTGGAGGAGGTGCCGGACGACCGGCTGTGCATCCTCCTCAACACCCTGGATCCGGTTCGAGGCATCACGAGCAATATCAGGCGCCAGCGGGCCGTCATGCAAAGGCTGCGCAAGCGAGTCATGCTCGGCGTCAACGTCTACACGAGAGGGCAGCCTCTCGATCACCTGTTGGATGACATCGAAGCCTTCGAGCTGAAGCGGGAGATCCGCGTCGGGCTTGCCCAGCCCCTCCTCACGAGGCAGAACCGCTACCTTCATCCCAAGTTCTATCTGGACGTCGGGAAGGCCTTGGCGGACTTTCATCATCGAGCGGCCCAAAGGGGGATCCGCCTCGGAGCGGACTGCGGATTCGTGCCCTGCATGTTCCCTCCGCAGGCGTGGGATTCGCTGGAAGATCTTCTCGAGAGATCCGGCCGCTGCTGCCATCCGAACCTGGATCTCCTGCCCGACGGGCGTTTCATTTCCTGCTATCCCTTGCACGATCTGAAACAGATTCCCCTGGATGAGGCGACCACGGCCGAAGAGCTGATCCGGCAGTTCGAGCAGGCACGTTCGGGAGTGCGGGAACTCGGCGTGTTTCCGTTTTGCCGGGACTGCCCGCTCTTCGGCCAACGCTGCAACGGCGGATGCGCCGCCATGAAAATGAGACGTTGGACGACCCCACCCGTGGCTGAAGGGAGACCGGGACGCGGGGCCGAGTCAACGGAACACCACGACGGAGAGGGTGCACCAGATGAGCGTCGGTTGTCGGCTTGAGGGTCCGGCCCAGCCGGGCGTGGCCTCGTTCGAAAACGGAAGCGGAAGCGCGATCCGCAGCCGGCGAATCCACCCGCGTCTTCCCGTCTTCCGAGTCGAGCGACAGGGAGGGTGCCATCTTTACACACCGGGAACCGCCGTTCGTCTCGACCCGGCCCTCGCCGACCGGGTTGAAGAGGACTTCTCATCCGGCAGCACCGAGTCGGTTCGAGATCAGCCTCGGATCCGAAGTCTGATCGGCAACGCTGCCCGGGTACAGCGAGAATGGACCGAACTGCAGGAGACCCCCTTCGCCGCGGAGAGTCTGACGATCATTCCAACGGGGCGCTGCTCTTTCCGCTGTTCGTATTGCTTCACTCGCGGACACCGGGAGATCCCTGCTCCGAGGTGGGGAGAGGACGAAATCCTTGCGATCGTCGAACCGATTCTGATGTCTTGCCTCGACCGCCGGAAGACTTTCACGCTCGCGGTGCACGGGGGCGGTGAGCCGACAGAGGCCTGCCAGTGTCTGGAAACGATCCTCCCCGCGATCCGGCGGCGCGCGCTGCAGCTGGGAGTTCCTACGACTCGCTATCTGGCCACCAATGGACGGATGCCGGAGACCCTGGCTGCGTGGGTGGCAAGAGAGTTCACTCTGGTGGGTCTGTCCTGCGACGGGCCACCCGACATCCAGGACCGACAGCGTCCCCTGGCCTCTGGCGGAGGCCGCACCAGTCAGGACGTGATCCGGTTCGCTCGACTCATGCATGACCGGGGGGCCCGCGTGCAGGCCCGAGCCACGATCACACCTCGGTCAATGACGCGCCAAGTCGAAATCGCGCGGTTTCTGGCCGATGAGTTGCGCATTGGCGAGATTCGCCTCGAACCTGTGTACGGCGCTGGATCCGCAGCTTTCCGGCCTGAGGATGCACCCACCTATGCCTGGCATTTCCTGGCAGCTCGAGACTGGGCCGCGCGCCGGGGTGTGTCGCTGAGTCAATCAGGCCTTCGCCCGCACGAACTGCACGGCCCGTTCTGTGAGGCGCTCCGCAACACGATTCGCCTGACTGCTGCGGGCGAAATCGCCAACTGCTTCTACGACGACGAAGGGCAGAACCGGCTCTTGGGTCGGCTGGATCCGAGGACGAAGACCCTGGAACCGCAACGGATCCAAGGTCTTCGCTCGAGCGCGCTTCGTATTCCCGAAGAATGTCACAACTGCTTCTGTTCTCTGCACTGTTCGAAAGGATGTCCCGACGTTTGTCGGGTCGAGAGCGAATCTCCTAGGGGCACCTTTCGATGTCGTCTCAATCAGGAATTAGGATGGGACCTGATCCGGCGAAACGGTCCCGACGGGGAGTCTTGCGATGCGAAAGGATGATCGTCTCAAACCGGTACGGGAAGACCGTGAGGAGGAGCCTAAGATCTACTCCCTCCGGAAAGATGAAGAGGGGACTCCGATCTCGAGGAGAGGCTTCTTCAGTGCCCTCAGCGCTGCGTCGGCGCTGGTCGGCGCCGCCTCCGATGCCAGAGCGGAACGCCTGTGCGGAGATCATCGAAGCCTCCGCGCTCACGATGGAGGAGTGCTCGGGCTGGCTTTGAGTCGCGATGCAAGGGTGCTGGCCTCGGCGAGCAGCGACAAAACGGTCAAACTTTGGCAGCTTCCCGAGGGCATTCTTCTCAATACGTTGCAGGGTCATGAGCGAGACGTTTCATCGGTCTCGGTGTCACCGGATGGTCGGCTGCTCGCCTCGGGAAGCTGGGATGGAACGGTCCGACTGTGGAGTCTTCCCAAGGGCGAACCGCTGAAGACTCTGCGGGGACATGAGAGTGATGTTTCCAGCGTCGCGATCAGCCCGTCCGGAAAGCTCCTCGCCTCGGGCAGCCTGGACGGTACGATCCGCCTTTGGAGACTCCCCGGAGGACAGCCCGTCCGGAAGATTGCCGCCGCCAACGATCCCGTCGAGGCGATCGCATTCAGTCCTCAGGGCAGTGTCCTCGCTTCGGGGACCTGGGATGCTACGATCCGCCTTTGGACGGTTCCCGGGGGCGAACCCCTGGGCGACCTGACGGGTCATGAAGGGCTGATCTACTCGCTGGCATTTGGACCGGAAGGGAGATCGCTCGCATCCGGTGGCGCCGACAAGACGATCCGATTGTGGGACATCGCCGGCACCCAACCACCCCGAAACAGCATGGAACTGCCGGCGAAGATCCTGGCCGTTGCGGTCGATCCGAAGGGAGAGCTTGTCGCCGCAGGTGCCGATGACGGCAAGGTCCGGCTCTGGCGACGGGATGGCGACGAGAATCGTTTTGCAGTGTTGGAGGGTCATTCAAGCGGATCTCCCAGTGTCGTCTTCGGCGATGCGGGGCGAATGCTCGTTTCCGGGGGCGGAGACGGAACCATTCGTGTCTGGGATCTCACCGACGGCGGCCAGGTCTGTCTCCTGTTCGACCCGCTCTATTCTTCGCCAACCGAGGTCAGGCGTGTTCGGCGAACGGCCCAGAAGCAACTCACCGTGCCCTGCGGGAACCAGCTTCCCCCGAATGCGACCTGCCTGTGCGACTGCGTCGCCACGATGCGCAGTTATCCCGGGCCTCAGATGGTTTGCACATGTGACACCATTCTGGTGCCGGCCGGAAATCCGCTGGGAAGCAATGAGGTCTGCATCTGCGACACGATCAGCGTCGGGACCGGATCCGCGGGAATCGGCGCAAGGCTCGGCTCCGGGAAAGGCGGCTCGACGAGCGGATCGCCGAGTAATACGACGACGTACACGTACACCTACACGTATTACTACACCTATTACTATACGTACTGGTATCCCAATTGACCCCGGGAGGGTTTCGCGTGCCGCCCCGGTCAGTGATAATGAGCCCATGAGGAACGCGACCAACCGACGGACATTTCTGGGTGCAACAGCGGCGCTTACTCTGGCTTCAGGCGTGCGCCTGCGGGCTGCGGGCCGAACCGCTCCGGGAGAGCTCAGGCTGGGCGTAGCCTCGTATTCGCTGCGCAAGTTTTCCCGCGGCAAAGCGATCGAAATGCTGAAGGAACTGGAGGTCAGACGCGTCAGCATCAAGTCGTTCCACCTGCCCTACGAGGGTTCTCCCGAGGAAACGAGGAGCGGAGCGCAGGAATTCCGGGATGCGGGAATCGAGGTCCTGAGCGGCGGCAACATCGATCTGACCGATCCCTCCAAGCTCCGGGACATGTTCGAATATGCGAAGAACGCCGGGCTCCCCATGATGGTCTGCGCGCCCAGCCCCGAGACCCTCGACGCGGTCGAGAAACTGGCCCGCGAGTACAACATCAAGATCGCCATCCACAACCACGGCCCGGAGGACAAACGCTTCCCGAGCCCCGAGAGCGTGCTCGAGGCGATCGATGGTCGTGACCGGCGGATGGGTTTGTGCATCGATCTCGGACACACGGCCCGCACGGGCGACAACGTCGTCGAATCGATTCGCCGAACCGGCCCTCGCCTGTTCGATGTTCACATCAAGGACCTGCGAGACATGATGGATCGCGACAGTCAGGTTGCGGTCGGCGAAGGGGCCATGCCGGTACCGGCCATCTTTCGCGAACTTCTGGCGATGAATTACCAGGGTGGGGTCATGCTCGAATATGAGATTCATCCCGACGATCCGGTGCCGGGGATGATGAAATCACTGGCCTACATGCACGGCGTCCTCGACGGTCTGGCCTGACCGCGACACACGGGTCGGACAAGTCGGGCAGGCTGGGGGCAAGCCGCAAGAAGGTTTTGAAGATCAACGGAATTCAGACTGATCCAGGGCTGTGCCTTAGCGCCAGTAAGCGGTCAAGAAACACGTGCTGGGCTGAGTTGAGCTTCTTCCGGGCTTCATCAATACCGAAGAACCCTCCCCGGTCGACCTCGGGAAAGCTCCGCATGCGGCCGGAGTGAGGAGGCCACTCCAGCTCAAAGCTGTTACTGGTCATTTCTTGGCCGGGATCCCGCTCTGCCTCAAGAGCCCACGCATGAACGACCTTTCCACCTTTCTGCCGTGTAAAACCCAGTTTCTGGAAAGGACCTTTCGGGCGGAACCCGATTTCCTCCTCGAATTCGCGTATAGCCGCCTGGAGCAGGTCTTCCCCCTCATCCACTTCCCCTTTGGGGATTGACCAGACACCTTCGTCACGTTTGGCGAAGAAGGGCCCACCTGGATGCACGAGGAAGACCTCCAGGTTCGGGCCTCGCGTCCTGTGCATCAGTAAGCCTGCGCTGATTCGTGCCATCGTTCCATGATACGGAGCCTTCCAGGGCCAGTGACACCCAAGGCGTCCGATTTCACGTTTCTTCTGATACCGACGTCTCTATCCGTGGATGTAACGCGATGAATGACAAACACACTTTGAACCCGACCTGGTCGACCTGCCCAAACGTCTCAGCTCGACCTCGGCCCGGGAGCACCCTCCGCCGGATCATCGTATGATGGTCTCACTATGGTTCGTTCGAACCGGAATGCCGCTCTTGGCACGTTTGCTCTCGTTGTTCTTTTGGCGCTCGGCGGCGTCGGCTACCGCCTTCTTCAGCCCGATCAAGTCGGCTCGGAAGGTGCTCGTCTAGTTCAGGAGATGGGAGTTCATCCGGGACAAACACTAGCCGACGTCGGCGCAGGAGACGGTGAATGGAGTCTGCTGCTGGCCTCGACGGTCGGTCCGAGCGGAAAGATCTACTCTACCGAGGTCGACGAATACAAAGTCCACCGCCTGCAACAGCGAAGCCGAGCTGCCGAATTCGGGAACATTGAAGTGATCAGGGGAAACCAGGAGAAAACCGGCCTCAAAGCGGACTGCTGCGACGGGATTCTCCTTCGCAGGGTCTACCACCACTTCGAACACCCGCACGTCATGTTGGCCGATCTGCGCAGGGCCCTGAAGCCGTCGGGAGTCCTGGCCGTGATCGATTTCAATCCGACAGGCCGATTCTCACGCTCCAACGTGCCCTCATTTCGGCATGGGCACGGCGTCCCGATCGATACTGCAACGCGGGAAATCCAAGCCGCCGGGTTCGAGGAAGTGCGTCGGGTTGCGCCCTGGACAGATTGGGACGCCACGTATCTTCTGCTCTTCCGAAGACCATCCGCGCCTTCACGAGACAGCGGTTTGCGTGCTCCTGTCGCTCCGGCAGGAGGCAACTCTCACTGAATCCACCGGGGTTTGTCCGAGAAGTCGCCGACGGTCAGCAGACAGTCTCCGGCGCTCCGGTCCTCATTCGTTTGCTTGAAGGGGTAGCTGAACGTAATCCAGCGGAATCTCACCCGTCAGCGAACCGAGCCAGACGGTGACGGACTCGGTCTCTTCGGGCATCAGGACTTGCCCCAACTGGTATTCGGCCATCTGACGGACCGCTTCGTCGAGAGTCGGGATCGAACCGTTGTGGTAGTAGGGGGCCGTCTTCGCGACGTTCCGCAGCGATGGAACCTTGAACAGCATCTTGTCGCTGTCCCTCTGGGTCACCCGGAAGCGCCCCAGGTCCGTCGTGTTGGTCCACGGCTTCATCATCCCCATCTTCTGATACAGGTCGCCACCCAGATAGGGACCGTTGTGGCAGCCTTGGCATCCGATCTCCATGAACTTGGCGAAGCCGGCCTTTTCGGCGGGAGTCAAGGCCGAGCGGTCTCCCTTCAAGAACCGGTCCCAGCGACCCGGCGTCAGCAGCTTTCGTTCGAATGCGCCGATGGCTACTCCCACGTTGTCGAGGCTGATCGGGTTGGGATCGCCCGGGAACGCTATCGGGAAGGCGGTCTGGTATGCGGGGACCGACGAAAGTCGAGCCACGAGGTCTTCCTCGCTGGCGATCGCCATTTCCACCGGGTTCATAACCGGGCCCTTGGCCTGCTCCTCGACATGAGGTGCCCGCCCATCCCAAAACTGCACGAAGTGTCCGGCCGCATTGTACACGGAGGGTGCGTTGCGGTCTCCGAGCTGCTTTTGATGGCCGTCCGAGACCGGTTGTGCGTCCACGCCATAGTTCATGAGGTCATGACAAGAGTTGCAGGAGATGTCGCGATCCGCCGAGAGAAGAGTGTCATAGTACAGCATCCTGCCCAGATCGATCTTGGCCTGGGTCAGTCCATAGTCCGGCGACTCCACCACGTCCGGGAGAGGAGCAAAGATGGAGAGTTGGGAAGCGGAGATTTCCGTTTCGGTGGCCGCTCCCGAGTCATTCGCACCGCAACCACCAATCGGAAACACTAGAGCCAAAGCAAGGATGCGTGGGGAGAAGAGTCGGTAAGACTGCATATCGCCCTCCTTGACTTCGGAGTCTGCCACCGGAACACGAATATAGCAAGCTGAAGGCGGAGAACAGCCGGTCAAATGGGACCACCGGGAACGTATGGGACTTGTGCGACCCATGGCACCTCCCTCACGGACTCGGTCGGAGGGAGGACTGTTCCACGGTTCAACTTTCGGGACTAGGTGATCCAATTCCTCGGTCGCATTTGTCCCCTAGGTCCCCTAGGTCCCAGGCCATCCCGTTCTGGAAGGGGACGGGACAATTCTCGGGATTCGTGCTATAGAGCAATACGCGATGAAGCTCCAGGACGAAGCGGAGGAGTGGAACAGATTTCAATCCGACGCCTGCTGCGTCGATGACGGAGGAAAAGCCTGCTGACTCTGCGCACCGTCCACGACTTCCAATGCTGGAGAAAGGGGAAACGAGATCATGGGGACCAACCGAAGAGACTTCCTGAAGACTGGAGCGGTGGCAGCGACTGCACTTTCATGGGGCCGGATCCTGGGCGCCAACGAACGTATCCGCCTCGGGGCCATCGGAACCGGTGCACGCTGCCAGTATCTGTTGGGGTTGCTGAAACGTCTGAATCGCACCGACCTCGTCGCCGTCTGCGACGTCTATGGTCCTCGCAGGGCTGAAGCCAAGGAGAAATTCGGCGCGACGGCCGACGAATACGTCGATCATCGCGAACTGCTCGATCGGAAGGACCTGGATGCGGTGATCATCGCAGTACCGGACCATTGGCACGTGCCGATCACTGTCGACGCCGTCCAAGCGGGCAAAGACATCTATCTGGAGAAACCCGTCACCCACACAATCGCGGAAGGGCAGCGCCTCCTGGACGCTGTCGAGAACAGCGACCGGGTCGTTCAGACCGGAACCCAGCAGCGAAGCTGGCCTCACTTCATCGAAGCTCGCGAGCGAATCCGCTCCGGTGAAATTGGGACCATCACACTGGTCAAGACTTTCTGGTACCAGAGTTATCTGGAACGCGGAGATGTATCCGGTCGCACCGTCGATCAGAATCAGCTTGACTGGAAGCGCTTTCTCGGTTCAGCACCCCAACAGCCCTTCAACGCGGAGCGATTCTTCAATTGGCGGTGGTTCTGGGATTTCGGCGGCGGCGCCCTGACGGATCTCTTTACCCACTGGGTTGACGTTGCCCACTGGTACATGGGACAGGATCTGCCGATCGCAGTGCAGGGCATGGGAGACGTCCACGTACTGCACGATCTCGAGTGTCCGGATACCGTCTCTGCCGCTCTCCGCTACCCGGGCAATTTCACCGTGCAGTACACGGGCACGATGATCGGATCCCTGGAGGGAGGCGGATTGATCTTCCGCGGCACCAAAGGCATGCTCGAGTTGTACCGAGCCGGCTACAGCCTGTATGCGGAACACGCCAGGTACAACGAGGACCCGTCCAAAGACAAGCCATACGCCGAAGTGAAATCGCAGGGGGACGGAGCGGTGCAGCATCTGGGCAACTTCCTGGACTGCATGGCCTCGAGGAAGAAACCCAATGCCCCGGTCGATGTGGGCATCACGGCAGCCCGGGCAGGCCACCTGGCTAACCAGGCGATTCGTAGTGAGGCCTGGGTGCGGACGTAATCTCGGGATTTGAGATTTCCGAAACTCGAACTCCGGCCCTAGGGTCGGTGGAAACTCTCCGGGGGACCGAGGTAGCTCGGACGGACGCCTCCCGCGTCGACGACCAGCTTCTGAACGACAACCCCCGGATCCACCATCCAGAGCTTCAGGATGTGGTTTCCCGGTTTCGTGACCTGGTGCTGAGAGACCCCCACGCGGATGTTGTCGCGAACGGACTTGGCCCAGGCCTGATTCGAGTTGTCCGCCAGGATATTCACGACCTGCGGCGGGGCATCGTCGATGGAGACGGCATAGCGCAGTCCGCCGTCTCGGTTGTAGTCGAGGGTCGGTGAGACGAAGGCTTCCACCTTCAGATGACCCGTGGAATAGAGGTACATCGCGTACTCGAGGTGCGGACTCTCTCCGCCCGGCGTTTGAGCGGGGGCCGTAACCGGCATCGGCGTCATGGCTGACGCGGTTCTTCCCAGATCCGGAATGAGCTTCCACTCGAGCGAACCCTGCCCGACTGAGCGAGTGTAGTCTTCGGCTTCCATCGAAACACAGCCGTCACTCTCCAGGAATCCCTTGAACTGGGCCGGTTTCGGAAGCTGCAGGTTTCGAATGACGGCTTGCACCTCGACCTGCTGCCCGCCAGGGCCTGTGATCATCACCGGAACCCGCTGTACTCCTGCAGGCGCCTTGTCCCAGTCCACGCTCAGCCAGATCCGTGCCTGGGCGTTGAGATTCCCCTGCCTCGGTTGGGCGGTGAGCCACGGAACACCTGGGGCGACGGCATACTGCAAGGCCTGGCGACCCCGGTCGAAGACCTCCAGGTAGTGCGTCGAGTCCCCGTATGGGGTGAATTCCGGAAGTACGGCCTCATGTTTCGAAGCAGGCCACCAATCCCTCGACCCTTCAATCGATACCCCCATCTCGGCGGCCTCCGGGATCTGAAGCTCTTGGACTTCCGGCATCACGTTCTTGGGCGGCTCCTGCCAGTGGGTGTAGCCGATGTGGGTCTGATCCATCATGTGGCACCACTTCCCACCCGACAACTTGTGGTTGTAGTAATCGGAGAGTGCCGCATCACGTGCGAACAGTTCTCTCGCCTTCTGCGCGAGTTCGTTGGTGGCTGCCCGTCCCTGTTGGGCGTAGAGATGATTCTTTGCGACGGTGACGTAGAGATTGTTGAGGTTCGCACACGCCTGGACCGGGTAGAGAACAAGCTGATAGTACGCGTCCCGGTATCGTTCGGGCAGAGCCCGATAGATCTTCTCCGCCTGATCAGCCAGAGCGTTGTAGTCGTTCACAACCGTCTCGGCTTCCCGATAGTTCACCAGGCTGTACGTATCGGGGGACAACAACTCCGGCTTGCGGCGGCTATTGTACTTGGCGTACTTCGAGAGAATCTCCGCGATGGCCGGGGCATGCTCGGGTCCGAATTGCTGCTCCGCCCAGAGTCGCGTGTACTCGGACAGCCTTTCGGCAGGCCAGCGATCCGGATTCCAGGCATAGTCCAGAAAGAACTGAATGGGAAACTCCATGGGTTTGATGTCGCCCACATTGACGATCCAGATCCTTTTGACGCCATGCTCGTAGGCCAGGTGCATTTGCTCCCAAACCCTGGGTATGGGATTGGTATTGAGCCACTTGTAGTTCCTGGGTCCTCCCACGTAGTCGAAATGGTAATAGATGCCATAGCCCCCGGCGCGGGGCTTCGCGTCCACCTTCGGGAGCATCCGAATGTTTCCCCAGTTATCGTCGCACAGCAGCAGGGTCACGTCATCGGGCACCCGCATGCCCTTGTCGTAGTACTCCTGCACCTCCTTGTATAGAGCCCAAACTTGAGGGATCGTGGCGGGATCTTTGCCGGTGACCTCGGCCAGAATCTTCCGTTGATCGGCGACGATCTTCTCGAGGAGAGCGATGTTCGCTCCCTCGGTCATCGGCTTGTCGCCATCGCCCCGCATGCCGATGGTCACGATGCTTTCTCGAGAATCCATGTTCTGGATGCCCTCTCTCCAGAACTCCCGCAGCGTCTTTCCGTTGGTCTCGTAATTCCAGGGCCCGGAGCCGAAGATCTTCCACTCCTGCTGGGACCGCATCATCGGTTCGTGATGCGACGTCCCCATGACCACACCCAGTTCGTCAGCCAGGCGCGGGTTGGCCCCGTCATCGGTATTGAAGGCCTTGCCCCACATGGCGGGCCACAAATAGTTGCCTTTCAGCCGAAGTATCAGCTCGAAGACCTTCTCATAGAACTTGTGGTTGAAACCGCCGAATTTCTCGTCAACCCACCCCGACAATGCCGGGGCTTCGTCGTTGATGAAGATCCCACGGTACCTCACGGCAGGCTCACCGTCCGTGTGCCGACCCGGAAGGACATAGAGGTTCGGCCGGCGAACGATCGGGACATCCGCCCACCAGTTCCAGGGCGAAACACCGATCTGAGAGGAGACATCGAACATTCCGTAGATTGTTCCGCGCTTGTCGCTGCCGGCAATCACCAAAGCCTGGTCGACGTCCAGGAACGGATCGTCCACGACCTGAACGAGGAAGGTCTCCCGCTTGCCGACGATATCGGAGACATCCAGCTTGTGGTGCCGGACGAGCTGGTCGATGAGGGGGTTGCGCCTCAGGGTCCCGATCAGAACCAGCTTTCTCGCAAAGCCGAACTTGTCTCGGTACAGAGTCGGGGGAGCTCCACTGACCCGGCCGACATCCTCCTGAAAGATCGTCGCTACCCGTCGGACCCCCGGCCAGTCCAAAGCGCTGACACACAGGGGTGCAGGCTTACCCTCAACCGACAGGGCAAACCGTCCGGGTCCAGGGTCAGCTGAGACGTAGGGGGCATCGCCAATGGCGGCGTAGGTGGGGACCACGGAGGTCACCAGGCAGATCAAAAGAACGGCAAGGGCGCCGGGGAACCAGTCGAGTCGCGGGGTTTTTCTCATCACTCTGATCCGGGTTGATGTGGATGCTTACTTATCTATGTTACCAACTGGAGCAATCTCAGGCGGGACGGAACTGCGGAAGTCGGTGATCCTGACCGAGATAGCCGAAGGACCGCAACGTCAGGAACACCACAGAAGAGCCGTACCGCCGGGTGTCTTTGTTCGATGGCGACCCTTTCCTCCGTGGGGCCGGCGGCGGGATTTCGATTGCCACCCGGCCTGACCGAGCTTAGACTGCCGCCATGAACCGAAGATGCTCCCCGCTGCTGCTTTTCATCGGATCCTTTTTCATTTTGACCGCAATGGCCGCACAGACGGCCACTGAGGCTCCTCGTGGATACTTCAGGTTTCCGGCGATCCACTCGGACACGATCATCTTCACGGCCGAAGGTGACTTGTGGAGTGTCGGCCTTGCCGGCGGTGTCGCCCGTCGCTTGACCAGCCATCCGGCTGAAGAAGATCGGCCGGCCATCTCCCCGGACGGCCAGACCGTGGCCTTTTGTGCCTCCTATGAAGGTCCGAGGGAGGTCTACTCGATGCCGGTTGCAGGCGGACCGCCCCAACGACATACCTTTGAAGGAGGGACTGCGTCGGTCGTAGGATGGACACCGGACGGCCGGATACTCTACAGCACCCGGCGATTCTCGACTCTCCCGAACACCCAGCTCGTGGCCCTCGATCCGGCTACGAACCATCGGACGTTCATCCCACTGGCTCAGGCAAGTCAGGGCGCCTACGATCCGTCTGGGAAGGTTCTCTTCTTCACTCGACTACCGTTCCAGGGAAGTCACACCCGGCGGTATCAGGGAGGCTCGGTGGAGAACTTGTGGAAGTATGCGGGAGGCGAAACCGAGGCAATTCCCTTGACCTCCGATTGCCCAACCACGAGCAAGGACGCGATGCCCTGGAACGGGCGCATCTACTTCGCGAGCGATCGTGACGGCGTCATGAACATCTGGTCCATGAACGAAGACGGAAAGGACGTCCGCGAGCATACTCACCACACCGATTTCGATGTGCAGTCACCGGCGCTCGCCGGCGGACACATCGTCTACCAGCACGGAGCCGACATTTGGATGCTGGATATCCCGAGCGGACGGTATCACGAGATCCCCATCCGACTGGCCTCCGATTTCGATCAACTGCGGGAACAATGGATCAAGAAGCCGCTCGACTACGTCACCGCCGCTCATCCATCCACGAACGGTGATCGGATCGTCTTCACGGCTCGGGGGCAGGTGTTCGTTGTGCCGGTCAAACAGGGGCGACTCGTCGAAGCCACCCGCACGGCTGGTGTTCGCTACCGATCCGCCGTCTTCCTGCCCGATGGCAAGGATTTGCTCACCCTGTCGGATGAGAGCGGCGAAATCGAACTCTGGACCCTGCCCGCCAACGGGGTGGGACCGGCCAAGCGCCTGACGTCCGACGGCAAGGTCTTGCGATGGGAGGCGATCCCCTCACCGGATGGCAAGTTCATCGCGCACCATGACAAGGACCAGCAACTGTGGGTGTATGACGTGGAAGCGGGGTCGGAGAAGCTTATCGAGACTTCCGAGAACGGTGAGTTTTCCGATTTGAGCTGGGCCCCCGACAGCCGCTGGCTGGCCTTCGTCGAGCCGTCGGCGAACACCTTCTCCCAAATCAGAATCTACAATGTGGAGACAGGCCGGATCACTGATCTCTCCAGCAATCGCTTCGACAGCTACTCACCCACATGGAGTCCCGACGGAAAGTGGATCTACTTCCTGTCCGATCGTAACTTCGAGTCAGTGGTCCGGAGCCCCTGGGGTTCACGCCAGCCGGAACCCTTTTTCGACAAGCAAACCCGTATCTATCAAGTCGCCCTGCGCAAGGGCCTGCGCTCTCCGTTTCAGCCCGGAGATGAGTTGACGCCGGAGGGCACGTCGGAAGCAAAGAAGCCCGATGCTGGAGAGAAATCGGCGACCACGCAAGAGGAAGAATCCACACCTTCACCAAAACAAGAAGCGAAACCCACTCCGGAAGTGATCGAAATCGATTTGGAGGGTTTGTCCACGAGGCTGATCGAGTTACCTGTCCCGGCCGGGAACTACGGATCCCTGTCCGTGGACTCCAAGCGGCTCTACTGGCTGTCGCGGGAGACCGGTCTGGACGGCAAGCGTTCGCTGTCGGTCCTCGAGATCAAGAACGTCGACCCCAAAGCGGACACCCTCCTGGCGGATGTTCGAGGCTACGAACTGTCCGGTGACCGCAAGAAGATCATGGTTCGGAAGGGAGAGGATTTCTACGTGTTCGATGCCGGGACCAAGGCGCCGTCGGATCTTGGGAAGAGCAAGGTTGATCTGTCCGGCTGGTCGTTTTCGGTGGATCCGAGAGAACAGTGGAATCAGATGTACAACGAGGCCTGGAGACTGGAGCGAGACTACTTTTACGACCGCAACATGCATGGACTCGACTGGCCAGCCATTCGTGAGAAGTATCGCCCTCTGGCCGAACGGGTCACCGACCGGAGTGAGCTCAACGACGTCCTGGCCCAGATGGTGAGCGAACTCTCGGCGCTGCACATCTTCGTGGGGGGAGGAGATCTGCGTAAGGGAACCGATGATGTCGCCAACGCCTCGCTGGGAGCGCGCCTGGACCGTGACGAATCCGCGGGGGGGTATCGAGTCGAGCACATCTATCGCAGTGACCCGGACCTTCCCAAGGCCCTCTCTCCCCTGGCTCGGCCGGGAATCGACATTCAGGAGGGCGACGTGATCGCGTCGATCAATGGTGTCGAGACGCTTTCAGTCGAAGATCCGGCGGCCCTGTTGCGGAACCAGGTGAACAAACAGGTCCTGCTCACGGTGAAGCCCCAGGGAGGCGACGACACGCGGCAGGTGATCGTGGACCCGATCTCGCTGAGGAAGGAAGCCGACCTGCGCTACGACGAGTGGGAGTACACCCGGCGCCAACGTGTCGACCGGCTCGGCGACGGCAAGATCGGTTACGTGCACCTTCGCGCCATGGGCTCGGACGACATGGCCCAGTGGACTCGCGAATTCTATCCGGTCTTCAACCGCCAGGCCCTCATCATCGATGTGAGGAGCAATCGAGGCGGAAACATCGACAGCTGGATTCTCGAAAAGCTGCTGCGAAAGGCCTGGTTCTACTGGAAGCCCCGCGTGGGCAATGCCTTTTGGAACATGCAGTATGCCTTTCGCGGTCCCATGATCGTTCTCTGTAACGAGCACACCGCGTCCGATGGAGAAGCCTTCTCGGAGGGCTTCCGCCGACTCGGGTTGGGAAAGCTCCTCGGCACGCGAACCTGGGGAGGTGAGATCTGGCTGAGCGCTTCGAATTTCCTGGTGGACCGGGGCATCGCCACGGCTGCGGAGCTGGGTGTCTATGGTCCCGAGGGAGAGTGGCTCATCGAGGGTCCGGGCGTCACTCCCGACATCATCGTCGACGACCTGCCCCACGCAACGTTCGAAGGACAGGATGCGCAACTGGATGCTGCGGTCAAGTATCTTCTCGATGACTTGAAGCAGCACCCGGTTGAGGTTCCCGAGGTGCCGCCCTACAAAACCCATCCGAATCCAGCACCAATGGGCGGCCGGTAGGAGAAGGAGACAGTCTGGGACATAGAGGACGTATAGGACATTGCTCGAAAGAACTCCAAGGCCCTTCACCGTATTGGAGCGCCGGCCCAGGCTACAGGGTTCTATCTGTCCTCCCGTCTTCAGTCTTGCCACCGTGCCTTGACGATCCGGTGGGGTGACGCCGGTACGTCGTGCAGTTCGATCTCCTTGAATCCGGCCTCGGAGAACATCCACTGATAGTCGGGAAAGGTGTGGGCATCACCCTCTTCAGTCGTCGCGAGCATGGTCATCGCGAAACTTGCTGCTTGGGGCGGCGTGATCCGATCCGGGTTGGGTACGAACTCCAAGGCCGCGACGAGTCCGCCCGGCACCATGGCTTTGCCGCACTTGCGCAAAAGAGCAATGCAGGTCTCCCGGCTGAAATGATGCAGGAAGTTTGTTAAGAGGATGATCTCGTACGGGCCATCGAATTCGACCGCAAAGGCATTCCCGGGCTTCAGTCGATAGCGCGACTCGACGCCTGCTCCCTGGGCATTGGCCCGTGCGATTTCCAGCACGGCCGGCCAATCCAAAGCGACGATTTCTGCGCGGGGGTTGAGCCGAGCAACCTCGATGCCGAAGAGTCCGTGACCCGCCGCCACATCGAGGACTCGCATGGCGGCGCGGTCGCCGTTGAGCACCAGGGTTCCCAGGGGACGGACAAGGGGGGCCATCATGGGTGCCATGCTGCGGGCGAACTCGACCCAGACTGGATTCTCAGGCTCCACCGTGGCTCGGCCACCGGACGAGAAAAGACCGCTGCGAACGATCTCCGTCAAGTGATCGAACGGTGCCATGAGCTTGACATCGTTGACAAAGCGCACTGTGGAGGCGACACATGCAGGCGATTTCGGGTCGAGGAAAGCTGCACTCGTGGGCGAGTGCCGGTAGAGCTCGCCATCTTTCTCGATGATTCTAATGATGGTCAGAAAATCGCAAAGGATACGGATTCCGCGCGGAGTCGCCTGGCAGCGGCCGGCCAAGTCGGCAACGCTCGAGCAGCCTTCTCCAAGCGCACTGAAGAGGTCCAGTTCGACCGCAGCCCGAAGAGCTGCAGTGCGCTGGAATGCATTCATCGTTTCAAAGACGAGACCGGGATTGGGGGGTTCCGGGACCGGCATTTCGTGTCTCCTTCGGTGGTTCAGCCGTAGATCAAACGGTCTGCGGTTCTTCGCGGACCACTCTTCTCGCTGCAAAGTGACATGAGGAGGGCGAGAGTTGGGTATGAGTCTACAGGTTTTGGCCGGCGCACAGCAACCGGCTCCGCGGATGCCGATCCGCTCCCGATTTACCGATGCTGCACGGTCTTCAGAGAGGAGGCGCCGTCTGCGATAACCGCCGGTCGATGTCGTAGGCGGCACTGATCAGCGCGAGATGGGTGAACGCCTGGGGGAAATTGCCGAGATGCTGAGCGCGTGTCCCGAGTTCCTCCGAGTAGAGACCCAAATGGTTGGCGTAACCGAGCATCTTCTCGAAATTGTAGCGCGCTTTCTGGATGTCGCCGGCCCTTGAAAGGCACTCCGTGAACCAAAAACTACACATATTGAAGGTTCCCTCGTCTCCTTGAAGACCATCCACATGCCCGTCACCGGTCTGATAACGGTAGAGCAGCGAATCGAAAACGAGCTCCGATTCGACGGCGCGTAGCGTCGAGAGCCACATCGGATCTCTCGGACTGATGAATCGCAGGAGGGGAAGAAGCAGGCAGGAGGCATCGAGCGCATCCGAGCCCTTGTACTGGACAAAGGCCTTGCGCTTGGGGCTCCAGAAACTCCGAAAGATCTCGGTGTAGATCTCGTCACGGGCTTTCAGCCATTGCTCCAGCGGAGCGGGAAGCGAACGTCTCGCTGCCAGACGAATCCCGCGGTCCAGTGCGACCCAACAGAGGAAACGCGAGTAGAGGAATTCTCGATGTTTGCCGCGCACCTCCCAGATCCCGGCGTCCCTCTGCTTCCAGTGCTTGCTCACCCAGTCGAGCAGACGGAGGATGTCGTTCCAGAGCTCGTGCGCAATGGGCATCCCGTACTTGTCGTACAGATACACGCAGTCCATCAGTTCTCCGTAGATATCCAGCTGCAACTGGCGGTAAGCGGCGTTCCCAATGCGTACCGGCTGAGAACCACAATAGCCCTCGAAATGGTCCAGAGTCTCTTCATCGAGCTCGTGTCGTCCTTCGATCGAATACATGACCTGAAGGGAGTCTTTGGATCCAAGCTCGTGGCAGCGAGCTTCGATCCATTGCATGAATGACGCTGCTTCCTCCGTGTACCCCAGGCGAATCAGGGCGTAGAGGGTGAACGAAGCGTCGCGGATCCAGGTAAAGCGGTAGTCCCAGTTGCGTTCTCCACCCAGCCGCTCAGGGAGCGCGAACGTTGGGGCGGCAACGATCGCTCCTGTCGGTTCGAACGTGAGGAGCTTCAGAATGAGCGCCGATCGGTTGACTTCTTCCCGCCAGCGGCCTTGATACTTGCTCTTCCCAGTCCAGTGACGCCAGAAATTGAGCGTTTCCTTGAAGGCCTCCGAAGTGAAGTTGTCGGTGTTGGAAGGGGACTCCTCGCTTTCCCGAGCTTCTTCGAGGACGAACGCGGCATTCTCTCCGCTGCTGAGCTTGAACCTCGCCACACAGGCTCCATTGACGATGTCGACGGGAACCGAGGTGCGCAGCCGAAGACTGGGAAGCTGATTTGCCTTTGGGATGAAGAGGATCTCGCCGTCACTTATTCTCTCGACGGTATGACCGGTCCGAGCGTAGTCGAAACGGGGGTCACATACCATTTGGTACTCGATCTCACCACGGATTGTCTTGGCCCGACGAACCAGATCGTGGGCTCGTCTCTTGAGATCGATCGGCATGAAATCGGAGATTTCCGAAACCCCGTTTTCGAAGAGAAACCGCGTCAGGAGGATATTCGAATCGGGTAGATACAGCTGCTTCTGGCGTGCCTGGTCCCGCTTGACCGGGGTCAATTCGAACCGCCCTCCCCGCTCCTGGTCGAGAAGCGCTGCAAAGATCGTCGGAGAATCGAAGTTCGGGAAGCACATAAAATCGATGGATCCGTTCATTCCGACGAGGGCGACAGAATGCAGGTCCCCAATGACGCCGTAGTTCTCGATCGGCTGATAACTCATATCGGTCCTTCACTCTCCTCACGTCGACAGTAGCACAGACGAGCCGGACCTTTGGTGTCTCGCAAGGCCGGTGTCCGGCCGGGATGCCTGGATCACTTGCCGCCGCGTTTGAACCAGTCGCTCTTCCGAAACATGTCGAGACCCGGATCCTGAATGACGCCATCCCGGGTGCGGGGCCGGTTCGAATTCAGGTAGTCCAGGTCGAGCTCGATGCCCCAGCCTGGTCCTTGAGGAAGGGAAAAGACCCCGTTGGTGACCTCGGGATAGGGCGATCCTATCTGCTTTACTTCTTCATCTGCGAAGTCGTTGAAGTGCTCCAGAATCTTGCCGTTCCGCAGCGTGGCCATCAGGTGCAGTGCTGCAGTGGTGGAGAGAATGCCCCCCACATTGTGGAGCGCCGCCATGACGGAGTAAGTCTCCGCCGTCGAACAGATCTTCTTGACTTCGAGAAGCCCGCCGCACTGGTTGATGTCGGGTTGCAGAATGCTGACGCAACGCCGCTCGAATAGATCCCGGAATGCCGATGCATGGTAGTAGCGTTCCCCTGTCGCGATGGGGATGCTGGTCTGGCGTGCCACCATCTCCAACGCGCCGGGGTCGTCGGGGCGACAGGGCTCCTCGATCCAACCCGGAGAGAAGCGCTCGATATTCTTTGCGATCTCGATCGCCTGGTGAGGGGCGAAGCGTCCGTGCATTTCCACGAAAACCTGAACTTCCCTGCCCGCCGCCTCAAAGACCGCCTCGAGAATTTCCAGACTGCGATGAAGCTCCAGCCGGGTCAATTCGAGGTTGCCGCTGCCGAAAGGATCGAGTTTCATGGCCCGGTAGCCGCGGGCGACCACGCGGCGTGCCGCGGCGGCAAAGGTGTCGGGCGTGCGCTCGACCGTGTACCAGCCATTAGCATAGGCGGGAACCGTGTCGCGCACCTTCCCTCCCAACAACTGGTAGACGGGCAGCTGAGCCTTCCTGCCGATGCAGTCCCAGCAGGCCATCTCGACCAGGGCGAGCCCAGTCATGACTACTTCGCCGGGTGCACCGAAATCGAGCAGCGTGAAGCGGCGGTAGAGGTCCTCGATGTCAAATGCATCATGGCCAACGATGTGCCGCCGGACATCCTTCAGAAACTCGCAGACCGTGTGCGTCTTGGACAGGACCCGGGCTTCTCCATACCCTCGGATCCCCTCGTCGGTCTGCAGTTCCAGATAAGTCAGATTCCGCCAGGGAGTCTGAATGACCCAGGTCGAGTAATCGGTGATTCTCATCTCTGGACCTCCGATATGCACCTCACGCACAGCTCCGAGCGTGCGCCCACGCTCCCCATCGCCGATCCCATGCAGACGTGCCCCTAATGCCTCCAGCCTGAGTGAATTCTCCGAAACGGTCAAGCCTTCCTATGCGTCCCCTGCCTCCTGTACGTCCCAGGCCGTCCCATTACAGAAGAAATTGCTTACCACTTGTATATTGTATTTGGAGTCATGAACAGCGCCTTCGCCTTCCTGCTGGTCGTTGAGTTGATGGCTGGTTTGATCTTTGCCGTCCTGCCCAAGGTCTCGCGGCCGGGGCTTTACTTCGCGGTGACCGTGCCGGAGAAGTTCCAGAGTTCTCCCCCAGGAATCCGCATTCTTCGCCGTTTTCGTGCGGGAGTTCTGCTGGTAACGCTCGCCGCGGCGGCCGCCCTGTTCGGCCTTGGACCGACGCGGGCCGCAGCCGGCGTCGTGGGCTTTCTGCTGATTCTGGCACAGGTCCTGGCACTGACGGCGGTGTTCCTCTTCGCCAGGCACGCCACCCTGCCGCATGCGATAGAGCCCGAGACTTCGCGGGAAGGTCCAGCGGAGGCACGGCCTGCAATCATTCCGGGAGGAACGGCCGTCATGGTGGGCCCACTGATTCTCATGGCTCTCTTTGCCCTGGCCGCCGCTGTCTTCTGGAATCACATACCTTCCAGGATCCCCGTTCACTGGGGGCTGTCGGGACCCAACCGTTGGATCGGCCGCACCTCGGGCTCGATTGCGATCTTCTTCCTTTCGAATACCGGGATCCTCGCTCTTCTCCTGTTCATGGCCTTCGGGCTGACCCGGGCGGTCGGCCGAATTGCCAGAACGGGCGAGAGCGGTCGTGCGGAGACACGATTCCGCCGCGTTTCCATCCTGCTTCTCGTGACCGTCAGCTATCTCATCGCTCTCCAGACACCGATCTTCCTGTTCGTTTCGACCGAACCCTGGGCCGCAACCGTCATGAACATCATCGGGGCAGTCATCCTTCTGACCGTGGTCGCAGGTGTTGCCGCGCTCTTCCGAATGGGACAGGGCGGAAGCAGGCTCCCGAAACGGGAACGCGGCCCGCTTGGCGACCGGCGGGCCGATCGTTTGTGGAAATGGGGACTCTTCTACGTCAATCCCGACGATCCCGCTTTGTTCGTGGAGAAGCGTTTCGGCCTCGGCTACACGATCAATTTCGGCAACCGCTGGACTTGGGTGATCCTTGCGGCCATTGTCCTCCTGATCGTCGCGTCGCTGGTCATCTTGCGGTAACCGCCGGCGCGTCCTGGTCACCCGATGCGAACGAGCGGCCATTCCCAACTTCACTCGCCTCAGACAACCGCCGGGGCACAGCAAGAGAGGTGATTTCACCCACACATTTCGGTGAATCGACGATGCTGAATCTCTGCCGAACCTCGTGAACGTCACATTGCCTAAGAAGGATCTTGCGGTATGGAGACTCGGCGCGTATGATCTTGCCTGGTTTTCCGCCCCATCGCGCCGTCTGACATCTGGCCCAAGTTCGGTCCACGAGGCCTTTGATGAACTTGTTGTCCGAGGTTCCGGGATCACAAATGCTGCATCTGTCCGTTCTGCTGCTCACGGAACGATGCCGGACGGTCCAAAGAGACTTTGGGTGGCCTGTTCGCCTCAGCCTTTGGACTCTATCGCTGGCCGCGACCTCGTGGCTTGTCACGAGATTGACGGCACATCTGGGCCCTCCGTTGCTCGGACAGATGGGTTTCGGGCTCAACGTGCTCTGGCTGGGCCTGATCATCGTGGGGGTTCTGACAGGGAAGGATCTGACCTGGCACATTTCGCTGCGACGTTTGACTTTCTTTCCGATCTCCTTTCGAAGACTCTATGGTCTGACGACTCTCCTTGCGCTGCTGAACTTTCCGGTTCTGATCGGTCTTCTGGTGCTCGTGCTTTTGTCATGGGAAGCATGGCTGCCGCAGTCCTCGGGCCTACCGGCTCAGTTCGCCGCCTTTATCCTCACGCTTCTTTCTGTTCGCCTTTCGGTCTCCTTGGTACGAACCGCACTACTTGGCAGTTTCGCGTTGCAGGCGAGAACCAAGACACTCCTCTGGGCGGGAATTCTCTTATCGGTCGGACTCGCGGGTGGATGCACAGTCTACACCGATGTCATGCGTTGGTTCCCGGGGTACCAACTCGCTTCGATCATTGCCGGCACCAGTGTCCTCCGACCCGTATTGATTCTAGGGAGCGTGGTCCCGGGTCTCCTGTATCTCGACTACCTGACTCAGATGGAAGTCGTGTTTCGAGGCTTCGCCGGGCCCCCTCCGCTCAACACCTCGAGAAAGTGGACGAGAATCCTGTGGCTCGCCGGACCATCTCCTTTGGCAACGCTCTGGCGGCTGAGCTTCTTGGGGTGGCTCCGCCACCGCAGTGCTCTTCTGATGTGGATCTTCGGCACGACCTATGGCTTTCTCTTCCTCTACGTCGCAGGAGACGTTGATCAGTCCAGTTGCCTGATGTTCATCATGATGAATCTCCTCTTTCATGGCGCCTTTCGAGGAAACCTTCTGGGCATCGATCATCGCGGTACGTGGCTGTATTTCATGTTCCCCACGTCTGTCGAGAAGAGCCTGTCGGCGAAGAACTTATCCCTTACCTCCTGGCAGATCTGCATGGTGGGAGGGGTTCTCCTGGCTGCAGCCGTTCGCCCAACTGCCGAAATGACACATCTTGTCGGCTGGCTCTTCGTCTGCAGCTTCGTTTGTACAGCGATCCTGCTCGGAGAGACTGCGGGGAGTATCTTTTCAGTCCTTTGCCCGGAGCCGATCAGTCGTAGTTCTCGATACTCCGGAGGCACCGCGACCGGTGCTCTGATCGTACCCATTCTGCAGGCCGTCCTGATGGGAGGCTTCTTCGCTTACAACGCTTTGGCTTTTGAGCTTCTCACCCCATCTGCAGCAAGGATTCCGCTGCTGATTGTGCCCATCACCCTATGGATCGTAAAGGTCACTGTGTTGCCTCGGTGGATACGTAAGACGATGATCGAACGAAGAGAGACTCTGCTCCGAAATCTTTCCGCATGACCGTCATGACTTTGAGCATCGAAGTTACTAAACTCAGCAAGAACTACGGCCGGACGGAGGCACTGAAGGGTCTGAGCTTCTCGGTCGCACCCGGTTCCATTTATGGCGTCATCGGTCCGAACGGAGCAGGCAAGACGACGACGCTTTCGATCCTTGCCGGCCTGCGCACGCCCACTTCCGGGACCGTCCGAATCTTGGGCGTAGAGGTGCGACCGAACCATCCGGAACTGATGTCCCGAATCGGGTTCTTCTCGCCTCAGTTTGGAATGTTCGATTATCTGAAGGGCTACGAGATTCTCTCGACCTGCGGTCTCATGCACGGCCTTTCGGTGGCAGAAACGAATCGCCGCGCGACGGATCTGCTCGAACTGCTGGACCTGAAGGCGGCGGCCTCACACTTCATCTATCAGTACTCCCAGGGGATGCAGCTCAAACTCGGGTTGGCCTGTGCTCTCATCCATGCCCCGGAAGTACTCTTTCTGGACGAGCCCTTCGGAGGTCTCGACAATACTTCGGTTTATCGGCTGATCGTGACCCTGCGTCACATGGTCTCGCGGGGCAAAACAGTCCTACTGACTTCACACGACCTGGGCCAAGTCGAGCGGGTTTGCGACCACGTTGGAGTCCTGCACGAGGGCGTCTTGAAGCACGAGGCTCGGCTCTCGGCATCGCGCACGGATCCTCAGTCGCAACAACCAGCATCGAACGACCGGGCCCCCTCACTCGAATCGCTCCTGTGGGACGTCGTCGGTGTCCCGCAGGTAGTCGAACTCAGCTGGCTGTGAATCACTGAACCTCCGCAAGTGAGGGTGTGCCACAGGATGAGCTGGTGAGGATGGAGCGGAACGACCCGTCATCCCGCTGACCGGCGAAGCTTCGTTCCAGGAGCCCCCCATGAGCGCAAACGTTGATAACCCCACTCGAGCCGGCTTTCGGGCGTTCGACTTTCGTGACCTGCGGCAACACCCAAAGCCTACAAGACCGGTTCGCCCCTTTCTTCGAACGGCTCTTGGTCTCAGAATGGTGGCATGCCCGAGTTGCCGGACGTCGAGGTCTACGTGAAGGCGCTTCGACGGTTCGTCGTCGGAAGGCGGCTCCGGAGCGTTCGGCTGCAGAGTCCGTTCCTGTTGCGTTCCGTGACGCCGAGCCTTGACGAGACGGTCGGACTCACGGTGGTCTCGATTCGCCGCATGGGCAAACGCATTGTCATGGCTCTCGAAGGGGACTATTTCCTGGTCCTGCACCTGATGATTGCCGGACGGCTTCGTTGGAAGAAACCGGGCACGGCGGTCCCTCGGCGCTGGGGTCTGGCGGCGTTCGATTTCGAAAACGGAACGCTCCTGTTCACCGAAGCAGGATCGATAAAGCGGGCGTCCCTTCATGTCGTGCAGGGTGAGAAAGCTTTGCGGGAGCACGACCCTGGAGGGCTGGAGATCCTCGACGCCAACTTCAGCCAATTCGATCGCGTGCTGCGCAGTGAGAACCACACGCTCAAGCGAGCGTTGACCGATCCGAGTTTGTTCAGTGGCGTCGGCAACGCCTATTCGGACGAGATTCTGCATGCGGCGGGACTCTCTCCCCTCCAGCGAACCGCCAACTTGACCGAAGAGCAGAGCCGGCGCCTGTTCGAGGCCTGCCGGAAGACCCTCAGTACGTGGACGGAAAGGCTGCTCGCCGACACGGGCGACCGCTTTCCGGAGAAAGTCACTGCATTCCGGGCAGGTATGACGGTCCATGGGAGATACCGCCAACCCTGCCCGGTTTGTTCGACTCCGATTCAACGCATCGTCTACGCGGACAGTGAGTCGAACTATTGCCCCCAGTGCCAGACCGAGGGGAGGCTGCTGGCCGACCGTGTGCTCTCCCAACTGCTCCGTCAGGACTGGCCGAAGACCTGGGAAGACCTCGAAAAACGGCGATCGTCAAGCTCCGCGAAAGAAGACGAATAAACGGTCTCCCCCTTCGAACGTATCGCGAAACGCGCCCTTCTCCGCGTCGTCGGGGACTGTGGCGAAAGTGCAGAATCTGCAATCCCGTCACAGTCGATCCCGGGGGTTCCCGCGCTCTTGTCCGCCCAGAGGCGTTTTGCGGGCCTGGAATGGGTCGTTCCAGGGCCGGGTGCTTCGGAATGCAACGTGCATCTCTCCTTATTGCTGAAGTTTGAATGACAGCTATTTCTGAGGAGTGCTGCGGTGATCTACGGATTACGAAAGGCAGCCCCCTTAGAGCTTGGCTGCCGTAAATGAAGGAGATAGATCATGAAATGGCTAACAGGACTTTTGGGCATTTGGACGATAGTGATTCCGTTCCTGCGGATGGGACATGCAGGTGACCTTTGGGCCAACCTGCTGACGGGATTTTTCCTGGCGATCTTTGGCTTCTCTATGGTTCGAGACGTGCCCGGCCGCGGCTGGATTACAGGCCTGATCGGGATCTGGCTGTTCATCTCGGCCTTTCTGGCACCAATTACCATGGGGACGGGGATTTTCTGGAACAACATCATCCTCGGATTCATCATTGCGGTGATGGACTTTTCCGCTCCGCAGCATCCGACCCAGCACCCATCTGCGGCCTAATGCTTTGAAAGGGGCCGGCCGCGGCGCCGGCCGCCCCGGCCTCAAGACTCGGACCGCACTGGAATTCAAACCCGCCTCCCAAACTAACAGCCGCTGATCCGGCTGACTCTGATGCCGGATGCCGGGTCGGCAAGATCGGTCAGGGCGAAGCCGGCCTGCTCGAGCTCCACGGCTTGACCGGGAAGGTAGGACACCAGCCAGGCAGCTTTCGTGTTCTCCTCGATCTTGACCCGTACGTTCCCAGTGATCGGTGCATCAAGCGGGCCCAGCGTGTCCACCAGCAGCGGCTTATCTTCCAGACGAAAAGGCCCCTTCAAGGATTCGTAGATCTCACCGGGACGCCCTCCGCGAAAGATTAGCGGCGGCGCAAAGCTGCCTTCGGCCATCACGCAGCAAGGACAGGCAATGCGGAGCGAAAGGCAGTTGTTCAGGTCGACGAGGGGATGGATCGACGGCAAAGCATCCCCTTTCAGGACTCTTCGGAGCAGGGCTTCGGACGCCGGCCGATACCGCGTCGGATCCGTGCCGGCGGCCCGGAAGAGCTTCCTCATCTCGGCTACGGGCGGATAGGAGGAAAGCCTCTCCAAATCCAACCGCCCTTGGACCTCGGTCTCGGCCTGACGAAGGCGTTTTCCCCAGTCACCCGGAGAGCGATTCCACTCCAGGTAGGCCCAGAAAAGCAACCAACCGTCGAGTTCCTTGCTTACCGAGAAGGGCGGCTTATTCACGTCAGGAAATCCTACCGGTTCAGAGACTCAGGTTTTCGTCACTGGATTTTCGCCCTCGAATCAGCGAGATCTTACGTCCGTTTGCTCGTCCGCCGCAGAGAGAGAACCTTAGGAGCCACCGGGCTTGGCCTGCCTTGGCTCCAAGGAAACGGTGCTTATCGTGAACCGGACCTTCTTTCCCCGAACCCTGACCTTCAGGTCGTCACGTTCTAATACCTTCGCCTCTTCGGGCCGAAACCCAAGCACATATTCGTGTTCCTGCTCACTGAGGAACCATCTCACTGCGACGGCCAGCCCTTCCCGATTCAACTTCGGAACAAGCAGGATTGAACCGCCCGTATTTCCGGTCAGTCGCCGTAGCATCCGCAAGTCCCGGTCGTCCTCTCGGGTAGGATCGATCACACACAGCCGCGCCCCGCTGCCCGCGACGCGTCCCTGGGTTTCCTTGCTGCTGTAGAGACTTCCCATGTCGTCGCCATCGGAAACCAGGATCATCAGGCGTCGCCCGTACGCTGCTCGATTGTGCAAGAGTTCCGCTGCAACCAGCAGGGCATCCTGAATCGAACTGGATCGAACTCCGGCCGGGTCTCGGAGTTGCTCCAACAGCCCCCCGCTGGGCAGGATCGGCTCCACATCCTCGAATCTCTTGGTCAGCGCTATTTCACCGGCAAAGGTCAGGATTAGCGTCTCACCGCATTGCTTCGTCAGATCGTTTAGAAGGTCCACGACCTCTCGAGCAGCGGGCAATCCGGCGTGGCGTACGGACCCGCTCAGATCCAGCACCAAGGCCACGCTCACCGAGTCCGGCTGATCACTGAAGTACTCGATGGGCCGCTGCTGCTGTCGTTCGAACAGCTCGAAATCATCCCTCTGGAGCCCGGTGATCAGATTGCGGCCCCACTTGTCGGTAACGATCACCCGGAGGTAGAGCATGTCGGCTTTTGGAATCTCGGCACAAATAACGCAGGTGGCCAGAGCAGCGACCACGGTTGAACCGAGAAGCCGTTCAATCAATGTGTTCCAACCGCGGAATTCAGACTTCATACTGAGCCGCCCGAGACTACCTCCAGATTCAGCCAGGATTCGACGTCGCTGTACGCTCGGGCTTGAGCGGGCTGACCAGAAACCGGGCATGGTGACCCTTTACCCGGACCCTGACCCTGACATCTCTGTGCCGAAGACCGGCCGACTCCTTCGGCCGGAAACCGAGTACGTATTCATTCGCCTGGGCGAAGAGAAGCCACCGTACCCCTTCTGTAAGGTTCTCCGCACGGAAGTTCGGGGCATGAACAACCCATCCTCCACTTTCGGGTACCAGCCTTCGAATCGTGGGGAAGGCGCCGGCCGAGATTGGATACGGTACAACAGCACAGAGACGTGCGCCGCAGGCTCCGAACCGCTCCGCAAGTTCCCGGGCGGAGTAACGACTCTTGTGGTCCTGCGCGTCGGAAATCAGGACGATCAGCCGACGCCAGTTGTGTGCTTCCCGCTCCATCCGCTCCGCTGCGATGATCAACGCGTCGATCACCGACGAAGTGGTTCTGCCGGACCGGTCTTGCAGGGCTTCAACAAGGCCCCTTGCCGGCAGCTCAAGGCGGGGATCCCCGAACCTCCTGTGCACGAAGAATCCGCCGGCGAAGCTCAAGATGAGCGTCTCTCCCAGATTCGACGGGACTGCATCATTGACGGCCCTGAGTGCCTCCTTTCCCTCGGGCATTCCGAAGTCCTCCATGGACTTGCTGAGATCCAGCACGATGGCCAGACTCACCGGGGCAGGCCGGTCGTCGAAGTATTGGATGGTTCGGCGCTGCTTGTGCTCGTAGATCTCGAACTGCTCTTTCTTCAGACCTGTGGCGACTGTCCGGCCGAAGTTTTTCGTCACGACGACGCGCAGGTAGGTCAAACCATCAGAAGAGGCCGCCAAAACGAGACTGCAGTGAGCCAAGATGACGACGGTAAGCACTCTCAGAGCCCGGGTCACCCAAATCCGCATATGCCTCAGGAGCCTTCTCAAACCGAGCCTCGAAACCCGCAGTCGACCTTACTTAGACGACAGCGGGTCGACTATTGCGAGCCTCCACTGTACCTCAAATGTGGGAGAGAGAAAACCCTGATTCACCTGCTCAGAAACGAAAGCCCGTGCTGAAATTGGCCCTCACGGAATGATCGAGATCGTAGGCGAGGTCAACGTTGAATCCGAGCCCGAGGACGAAAAGCCAGAAGCCTCCTCCGACGCCGTTGTGAAACCGGCTGTCGCCCAGTGATCTTCCATGGTTGTAGGCCGTTCCCGTATCGAAGAAGAGATCCCATCCTCCTCGGTAGAGTTTCCCGGGGGGCGTCAACGGAACACGCAGTTCGATCGACGCCAGGGCGGCGTTGTCGCCGACGAACCGGCCCGCCGAGTATCCCCGTAGCGTCGCCCCACCGCCGATGAACGGCTTGAGATAGTCGGGAAGCGCACCCGTGCTCTGCAGGAGCAGCACCTGACCCGCCAGAACCGAACGGCCGATGAATGCTTTGTAACCTCGCAGATCGATCGTAAACCGGTTGACTCCGGGACGACTCGTGGAGTCGCCAAAGGCCAAATGGTGCCAGTCCGCTCCGGCGTAAACCGCGTCGCGCGGAAGGATGGTTGTGCGGCGCGTGTCCAGAGCGGCTCCCGCTCCCAGCGAAGAGAAATGCTCGTCCGCTCCTCCGAACGAGACACCCGACCAACCGGTATTCAAACCATAGCGGAAGCGGTCGATGCGTTTTTCGAGGCCAGCCTCGAATTCGCTGCGCCGATCGACGATCTCGAAGGCGGGATTGGTCCTCCTGCGGATTCGAGCTGCCCCCACGGCGTAGTCGGCAATGCCAAGGTGCACGGGGAATCGAAACTCGGAGGCTGCCTCCCGGACACCGCCCCACGTCAGAGGGAAGGAGATCCTTTCGCCGACGCCCAGCATATCCTCGAACGTCGTCCGCCCTCCGTAAGTGAAGCCATATTCGTCCGTGTAATGCAGGATCGGGAAGAACTGGATCTTCTTGGACAGCGGCACCTTTTCTCTGACTCCGATGACAAGGAAGACGTCGTCTCCCTGTTCGAGAGACCGGTAGCGCTTTCGGATTTCAACGGACTCGAAAAGACCGCTGCTGAGAAGTCGCCGGCGAGTCTGCTGCAGGTCCGTTTCGGAAACCGACATTCCCGGTTTCAGGTCCGCCATCTGCCGAAGCTCGTCGTCCGGAATCGAATAGTTTCCTTGAAAGCGAATACCGACAATCCGAACATCGGCGAGGCAGAACGAGAGGAAGCAGAGTGTAGTCGCAATCTGGAAAAGACATCGCTTCATCATTTCAGGGAGAGGGCGGCTGATCGGTTGTCTTCGGCGTGGGCGTCTCGAACTTCATGCGCACCTTCACGTCCGCCTCCCGGTAGTCGAAGAACTTCCGTTCGTACCTGACGCTGAGGGAAGCCGCCGCTGTCGAGACCTTCCCCGTGGCCATGATCTCCCGGGGCAACCAGACATTGGAGACCGGTTTGTCCATGATCAGACTGGCGCGGATGTCGTCGACTCGAACCAGCCATCGATAGGGGAGAAACTCCAGACCGACGTTGTCGAAGGTCATTTTGACGATCTGGTGCTCGTCGGGAAGGATCCAGAGCTTGACCCGGGAAGTCTTCTCGAACGCCTGCTCGAACTCCCCTTCGGCGTCCTCATCACCTTTGTCTTCTCTGTCGGCGCGTTCCTCATCCTCGAACAGATGCTTCGGGTAGTACTCGACAACGAGAGCGTCTCGTCCCTCGAATTTCTCTCTTCCCGCCAGGAAGTAGTTTCCCGGCTCGAATTTGAATCCGAAGAAGTTCTCGCGAGAGAGCGGCTGTTTCTTCTTTCTTTCCTGCGGGTCCCACTTCTGTTCCGGACCATTCACTTTGACGCCATCGGAGCGGACCAGGCGGCGAACCAGATTACCGCCGCGGTAGTACCAGTCGTACTCCTTGCGAAAGCTCTCCTCCGCTGCGATGTCGAATCCTTGCAGTTCGAGATCCTCCTTCTCCCGGAAGATGAAGTCTTGGACCTGCTTCCAGTTCGCCTCCCGGTGTTCGAGGACCTGCTGCATGAACGTGTCGAGATCCGTCTCCGGCGTATTGACCGATGCCGTTTCCTGCGCAACCGCCAGCCCACCCAGACAGAACAGGATCAAGATCAGTCGATTCATCGTTCTCTTCCACAGACGGGAATCTTCCGGGATTGGTTTAGTCCCACTCCTCAAAAGGTCCCAGACGGCAAATAAAAGTTCTTCTTCATAGGCAGTTACGAAGCCATTTCGTGCGTGTCACCAAACCGAGATACTCCCGGCCCGGCGGCTTTCGTCCGAGATGCCGGCCCAAATTCCTTCTTGTGACGTCGGGTTCGGAGCGTTAAGATGTGCCCGATGTCGAAACCGGAAGCTCGAACAGAACACAGATCTTCACAGGAATACACGCACGTCGAGAACAGCCCGGTGAAAGAAGGTCGGCGAGTGCAACGATGGCATCGTCCGACGGTGAAGAAGCTGGCGGTGAGGCAGACGGCGACGGGTCACTTCGCACCGGGCCCGTATGACGGCAGCATCAGCTACTCTTGAACGGGTGAGTTCGGATCGCTCGTGTATCTCTATTCGGCCTTTGGACTGATCCTTCAATCCGACTTGGAACTTCCTCAACTGAGGCGGCACGAGGCCTCCCACTCCGAACCCGATGTCCGAATCCGACTGGGGGCCGTTCCCGACCGATTGGAGCATGTCCAGGCTCGAGGACTGCTCTACGAAATCTCAGCCGAGGAATTTCGCCTGGGGCTCGATGGCATCGGCAGCTTCTGGGTCCGCAAGGGACATGAGATCATCGTCCGCAGGCATCCGGACTCGGACGACGATTCCGTTCGCGTCTTTCTTCTCGGATCGGCTTTCGGGGCCCTGCTTCACCAGCGCGGACTGCTCCCCCTTCATGCCAGTGCCATCGGAGTCGACGGGGGCTGCGTAGCCTTTGTCGGGCCTTCGGGAAGCGGGAAGTCGACCCTGGCTGCCGCATTCAGCCGGAACGGCTACCCGCTGCTGGCGGACGATCTCCTGGCCGTCGCTCCGGGGCCCGACGGGTGGGCGAAGGCCTGGCCCTCCTGGCCTCAGCTGAAACTCTGGGGCGACTCGATGCGTCGAGCCGGGCACTCTACGCGACAGCACCGGAGATTCCGCGGCCTCAAGGGCAGATACGTGGTCCCGGTTTCGGGACCTGTGTCCCACACCGTCCATCCGCTGACCCGGATCTATGTCATCGGGAGGGGTGATGACGAGACACTCACGAAGGAGCGAATGACGGGCAGCGATGGACTCGCGGCGTTGATTGCGCACACCTACAGGGCCCAATTCCTGGACGGCATGGGACGACGGCCCGATCACTTTCGTCTCTGCACGGAGTTGGGACGAGTGACGGAGATCCATCGGATCCGCAGACCGGGACGGCGTTTCGAGCTGAAGAAGCTGCAGAAACTCATCGAGGAGGACTGGTAGGATTGACGGGAATCGTGTGGCTGGCCTCCTATCCGAAGAGCGGCAATACCTGGCTGCGGGCCTTCCTGATGAATTTCTTGGATCCAGGAAAGCGCCCCGTCGATATCAATCAACTCGGGGCAGGCGGTCTGGTCAATTCCCGCGAGCGTTTCGATCTGCTGACCGGGGTGGAGTCCTCGGACCTTGGCCCGGATGAGATCGCTCGTCTCCGGCCCGAAGTCAATCGGCTGCTCTGCACGGCCTTTGCGGAACTGGAGGACGTCACGTTCTCGAAGGTGCATGATGCCTTCACGAGGTCACCCGAATACGGACCTTTCTTTCCGTCCACGGGACGAGCCGTCTACGTGATTCGCAACCCCCTGGATGTGGCGCTTTCGTTTTCCTACTTCATGGCACGTTCCCTGGACCGGACCATACGGATGATGGCCAATGAGCACATGACGCTGGGCGCCAAGTGGGGGAGAATGCCACCGCAACTACCGCAGCGACTGCGAAGCTGGAGTGGGCACGTCAAGAGCTGGCTGGAGGAATCAGACATGCCCGTCGAGGTACTCCGCTTCGAAGACATGAAGGCGGCTCCCTTTGAGACCTTCAGCCGGGCCGTGCGATTCGTCGGGCTCGAACCCGAGCCGCACAGAATCCGCCGGGCCGTGAAGTTTTCCTCTTTTCAGGAGTTGAAGAGGCAGGAGCGCTCCCACGGCTTCCGGGAACGCGGTCGGGGAGAGGTCTTCTTCCGACGGGGGGAAGTGGGCTCCTGGAAGGACGAACTCACACGTGATCAGGTTCGTCGGATCGTCTCAGACCACGAAGAGGTGATGAGCCGGTTCGGTTATCTGACTCCTTCCGTCCTCCAGGCAGCAGCAAGCAAGAGTATCGTTTCAGCATGACGACGGAAGACGCATGCTTTCGTCCGGCAGCGCGGGTTATTGCCGGCCCAACGGTGACCAGCCGCGGACCGGCTCGAGCCTCGGTGAGAACCGGATTGGACCGTTGGCGGTGAAAGGAACACATCGATTTCGTCAGTTCCTGGCGCTTTCGCGCTCCGAGCAGAGCGCCTTCGTTGAAGCCGCTCTGCTTCTGAGCCTGGCTCGAGCGGCGGTTGCATTCGTGCCCTTTCGCAGAATTGCTCAACACATCGGTCGATTCCAGGACGAGACGGAGCCAGAAGAGAGGTCCGACTGGCTGGAAAAGCGCCGACTCGTCTTCCTGTCTCTCCACAGAGCCTCGCACCATCTCCCCTGGAAGAGTTCCTGCCTCGTCCAGGCGATTGCCGGTCAGCGCATGCTGTTGAGGCGAGATGTGCCCTCGACGCTCTACTTGGGTTTGGCCCGGGATGCCGATTCCGGGGAGCTGCTCGCCCACGCCTGGCTGCGATCCGGAGAACAGGTACTGACGGGGGGGAGCGCCAGCGGCGACCGTTACACGGTGGTGGGAAGCTTCACTGCGGGAGACGAGCCTTGAGCGGGATCTGCGGTCTTCTCTACCGCGATCGCCGGCCGGTGGCGCCTGAAACCCTGAATAGCATGGTCGCCGCGCTGGCTTGGCTCGGTCCCGATGGCTGCTCGATCTGGCGGGAGGGATCGGTCGGATTGGGGCATCTGCTGCTCCGCAACACGCCGGAGTCGCTGCACGAGTCCCACCCCGTCGCGAGTGACGACGGCCGACTGACGCTCGTTTCCACGACCCGGATCGATAATCGCGAGGAGCTGCTGGAAGCCTTCGAGGTCCCAAGGTCCGAATGGGGTCAAACGACCGACCCCTGGCTGTGTCTGAGGGCCTATGAGAAATGGGGGGAGGCGGCCCCTGCACGCATCCTCGGCGACTGGGCCTTCGCCCTATGGGACCAGCGAGAGAAAAAGCTCTTCCTCGCCCGAGATCAGCACGGTATTCCCGGGATCTTCTACTATGCCTCCGACCGATGCTTCGCCTTCGCCTCGTCGGTCAAAGGGCTGTTCGCCATTCCTGAGATCCCTGTGCGCCTGGATCAGACCGCGGTTGCAGGCTCCCTTGTCCGGAGGCTGCCGGGCGATCGGACAATCTGGAAGGGAATCCGGCTTCTTCACGGCTCGAACCAGATTTCAGTCACCCTGGATTCGGTCCGAAAAACCCGTTACTACTTCCTCGAACAGGCGCCTCGTCTCAGACTGGGTTCCGACGAGGAGTATCTGGAAGCGTTTCGAGACCGTTTTACCGAGGCCATCCGGTGTCGCCTTCGGCACCTCCGACCGGCCTGTATATCCCTGAGCGGGGGACTGGATTCCGCCTCGATTGCCGCAATCGCGGCGCAGTTGGTCCAACCCGATCATCTGCGCGCTTTTTGCGCGGTTCCGCTCTTCTCTGCGGAGGCGTTCCTGCCGCGCGGCCGTCATGCGGATGAGACGCCTTTCGTCGAGGCGATCGCCCACAAGACGCCGAACCTTCGGGTTTCCTACCTCCGCAACCGTCAGGACAGCCCGCTGGAGGCCTGCCTTCGGGCATCGCGGCTCGCCGATCAGCCCAATGTCGTACCCAACTTTCTGTGGATCCTCGCCTTGAGGAGGCAGGCACAAGCCGAGGGTCTGGGCGTCGTCTTGACCGGTTTTGGAGGAAACGCGACGATCTCCTGGTATGGCCACGGTACGCTGCTGGACAACGGCAACTGGCACCGGCCGCTGCGGATGTTTGATGAGTTCCAGCGATGGCGCAAGAAGGACAATCTCCCCTTTCTCCGGGCACTGTTATCGTGCGCCGTCGGGCCGCTCGTTCCACGCCGGGTCATGCACCGCCTGAACCTCTGGCGCAACGGCCCGGGATTCGCGTTGAAGAATGCGGTCGTGAATCCTGAACTGGCTCGGAGGCTGCGCCTCGAGGAATGGCTGAATTCGACTGTGGCGTCTCCAGCCTGGACCATGAACCCGGATGCCCGCGCCGGCCGTTGCGACGTCCTCAAGCCCGGGGCCTATTCTCCTTCGGCGCGGTCTCTGATCGACTCGGCCTATGGGCTTGAATCCCGAGATCCCGCCCTGGATATCCGCATCATGGAGTTCTGCCTCGGAATTCCCGACCGTCTCTACGCCCATGCCGGGGAGCGGAGACTGCTGATTCGGCGTGCGATGCGGGACCTCCTGCCCGACCTCGTGCTGGAGAACCGGACGCGCGAACTCCAATCCGCCGACATCGCCTATCGCCTCAAGGAGATTATCCCTGAGCTGAAGACTTCCCTGGAGCGGGTGACAACTTCTCCGGTCTGCAACTACTACCTGAACACCCGGAAAATGCGTGAGACTCTCGACAGGCTTGCAGACCATCGACCCTTGGATGCCGATACCAACAGAGATTCGGCCCAGATCCTCCTCCGTGGGCTTGTGGCCGGTGAGTACCTGCGAGCGACCGAGGACACAAGCCGATGAATGGGTGACACGCACGAAGCTCGAGCGTAAGTGCCTGCGAATAAAGGCTTCTGGTCCGAGTCTGGTACCTATTCGGAGATTCATGGGCAAAGCGGGCGTGGTGACGACGGCTTCCAGGCCGTTCTTGGACTGCATGGTGCCGGGACGCGAGCGGGCCCTTTGGGACCGAACGGGGATTCGAACGCCTGAGGAGACCCGCCTAGGGCCGCGTAACGGTCCAGCGTCGTCGCCTCGTTTCAGAGTCCTGTTTAAGGCGATCGGTGCCAGACTCGGGATGGAAGCCTTTATTCATGGGCACTTACGAAGCCGATACGAGCGTGTCACCGGTTCTTTGTCACCGGTTCTTCAGCCAGTCGATCTCTGAACGGGTGGGGGCAGAGGGTTGTGCTCCCCGCTTCGTGACCGAGAGGGCCGCAGCGGCGCAGGCGAGTCGCGCGGACTCCTCGAGACCCTTGCCCTCCGCCAGTCCGACCGCCAGAACGCCATTGAAGACGTCTCCGGCGGCCGTCGTGTCGACCGCTTCCACCGGGAAGCTCGGCACGATCCCAGTGAATTCCGGCGAGGAAACGTAGACCCCACGGGCGCCGAGGGTGATCAATACGGTTGCGATGCCGCTTCGGTGCAGTTTGAGAGCCGCACCATGCGCCTGGCCCGCTTCCGATACCGCGACCCCGGTGAGCAACTCCGCCTCCGTTTCGTTCGGAGTGATGATGTCGATCAGTCGCAGCAGTTCCCCGTCCAACACCTGAGCCGGAGCCGGGTTCAGAATCACACGGACGCGGGCATCGTGGGCAATCCGAGCCGCAGTCCGAACCGTCTCGAGCGGGATCTCGAGTTGCATGAGAATCAGGGCCGCCCCCGAAATCAGGTCGGAAACCGCCCGGACGTCGTCGGAAGAAAGGCGGCCGTTGGCGCCCGGCGCCACGGCGATGCTGTTCTCACCACGCTCGTCCACAATGATCAGTGCTACGCCCGAGGGGGCCTCGGAATCCAGGATGACCCTCGAGACATCGATCCCGTCCTTCCGCAACCCGTCCAGGGCCCGCTCGCCGAACATGTCGGCACCCACGCGAGCGAGGAAGACCGCACTTCCACCGGCCCGAGCCGCACCGACCGCCTGATTGGCCCCCTTGCCTCCTGCCGCCGTGGAGAACTCACCGCCGAGAACCGTCTCTCCGGGCCGAGGAATATGGGCAGCCTGGACGATCATGTCCGTGTTGGAGCTGCCGATGACGACGATGGGTCTTTTCATGAGTATTCTCTGCCTCCCCTTTCTCCATCGCCTGGAAGACTCGAGCAGGAGACCTAATCGACCCCATGTCCGCGGCGATTTCCCAGCACCGGCCGCCCCTTCGGGGCTTCGGCGATCATGGGGGGTGCCGAACCGCCCAGGGCTCCGAAGTCCCCCTGGCTAAAATCAGAACGTCCCTCCGGGACGCCTGGCGGTGGCGAAACCCTGAATCCCCGGAACTCGAAACCGGGAACCAGGAACCTCACCGCGAGTTTACCGCAGAGCCGGGGCCGAGTCCGCCTGCGGGAGGCCGTTCTTGAAGGTGAGGAGGGTTTCCGGACGGGACCTTACCTTTTCCCCCGGCAGGACGATCCCGATCAAATTGAGGGGATCGGCCGCGGAGATCGTGATCGACTCGTCCTCAGCTTCACGCCGGCGCACGCGACGCAGTGCGTCGACCGCCTCGGGGAGGGCGTACTGTTCTCCGGCGAATCCGGCGACGAAGCGCCCTCCGCGGATTTCTCCACGGGCTTCGCGCCTACGGTAGATTCGAACCAGATCCCACCAGGACGGCACGATGCCTTCGCGCTGCAGTAAGGATTTGAAGACGACGCCCCAGCGGCGCAGTAACTGGACGGCGAAGAATTCGACATCCGTAGCACCCGAGACCGGAGCCGAAGGCATCTTCGGAGTGTGACTTGCCGGCCTCGCATCGCCAGAGGCACCCGAACTTCCCTGACCTCCGGCGGGCCTCGGGAAGTCCAGCAGGCTCCAGCGGCTCATTGCGGGCGCCGGCCGACGCTTCTTCGCGGCCAGCCGGTGGCGGCTGACCAGGCGTCTCTTGGGATCGATCAGACTGCGCAGGTTATCGAACGAGTCCGCCGTTGCCAGCCCTAGCGTCACCAGCTCCCACAAACCGAGTTCGACCTCGACGGGCAGCCGACCGGTGGCTCGGACCAGATCCCCGACGAAGCTCGCTCCCCAGTGTTCGAGTGCCTCCAGCACCTCGCGGGCCGCATGGGTGAGCTGCGACCGTCGTTGATCCTCTCCGCTTCTCCGCAGCTGGAGAAATTCGCCGACCTGCTGCCTCTCGAAGAAGCTGATCGGAGCCAGACGGGTCGGCCGGACCGCCCGACTCTCGGATTCCTCGGACTGGGCCTCCGGCACGCTGAGCCTGCCCCAGACGAACTGTCCCGACAAACAGAGCCCATCCAGTATCGCCGGCTCGTAGCCCGCGATCCGTCGAGCCAGGATCACCGGCTCCCAGGCAGCGGCCGGTGCCTCGAATCCCTGCAGCTGATGCAGAATCAGGCGGAGACCGGTGGCCCCATGCAGCCGCGCGCCAGGTACGACATGCTGCCACTGAAAGAGAAAACGCATGAAGTCGGCACGTGACACGGGCTCGATGTCGCGGCGCAGACGCCCAAGTGTCAGCCGGTGGATTCGAGACAGAATCCGGCGATCGCACCACTCGACCACCTCACACCCGGGAGTAAACTTGCCCCTCAGGACCTGCCCTTCCGCTTCTAGAGCAGCCAATGCCCGACGCGCCGTGTCGTCAGGAAGCGCCAACCACCGAGCGAGCTGCGGTGCCGTGAAGGGTCCGCTCGACTCCAGCCGGCCGCGGACCAGCTCGCGGGCCGCTTCATCCGGGCCCAGCGAACGATCCCGCTCCCAGAGGCCGGCCAGACGATCCCGCAGTTCCGTGTCACCCAGCCCAGGTATGCACTCCGGTGGATACAGCCTTTCAATCAGAGCGGCGCGTTCAGCCGCCAGCCAGAAACACGACGGCTCCTCCTCCCCACTCTCCGGACCGGGCGAGATAACCATGCGAAAAGCCCTTCGCTGCTCCTCCAACTCGAGCAAAAAGCGATCGGCCGCCGGCAATTCCTCTTCCCGCATCAGCCCAAGACTCAACAGGGCGTCGTGGACTTCGTCGGCCGATTCCAGCGATGGGGCGCACTCTTCCACGGCCTGTCGAACCCCCGCGGGGTCCAGCGTCCCGAACTGCTCCATTTCCTCCCGGGTCAGAGTCCGCCGGCTGTAGACCGCTCGGGCCCGTCGCTCCTCGAGCGGCGCGTCATCGAGAAAAGCATAAGGGTTGGCGTTCAAGATTTCGTGACTCAACGGAGACGGTTCCCGAGTGTCGATGGCAACGCCCTGAATGCCGCCCCCTTCCAGAGCCCGCAAGACTGAGAGCCATCCCTCGACATCCATGGCCTCCGTGAGACAGTCTCGTATCGTCTCGGCGACCAGTGGATGATCGGGAATCCGGCGATCGCCCGTGATGTTTTCCAGACAGGCCGCTGACTCCGGGAACACCGAAGCGAGCAGATCATCCGAGCGGATCCGTTGAAGCTGAGGAGCCACCTTCCGGCCGTGGGAGAACCGCAGGATGGCCAGCGCGCGGGAGACGTTCCAGCGCCAGCGAGTAGCGAACATCGGGGCATCCAGCATGGCCTGGATGAGAAGATCGACCGCTGTCCGGGATGACAGAAACGAGAAGACACTATCGAGCGGGAAGCTGTGCTGATCGCTCAGCGAGAGCAGCAACCCGTTCTCTGTGGCGGCCGCCTGCAGCTCGAAATTGAAGGAGCGACAGAATCGCTTGCGCAGGGCCAGGCCCCAGGCACGATTGATGCGAGCCCCGAACGTAGAATGCAGGACCAGCTGCATTCCGCCGGATTCGTCGAAAAAACGCTCGGCAACGATGCAGTGCTGAGTCGGAAGGCATCCCAGGGCGGCCCGCCCACTCTGCACATAGGCCACGACCTGCTCGGCTCCCCTTTGGTTCAGGCCGCAATGTTCCATCAGCCAGGGCAGTGCCTTCCCTCCCTCCCTGACGACGATCTCCCGCAATTCTGAGACGGCTTGAGAGAGCTCATCGGTTCGGCCCGGTGCTTCTCCACGCCAGAAGGGGATGGTCGGCGGCGCACCACCCGCGTCCTCGACGCGGACCACTCCGGACTCGACGCGCCGGATGCGCCAGGACGCATTGCCCAGCAGGAAGATGTCACCTTGCGAGCTCTCAGCCGCAAAGTCTTCGTCCACGTCCCCGACGACCAGTTCCTCGGGATCCGCCTTGACGAGAAAGTTGGCGTTATCGGGAATTGCACCGCCTGAGGTCACGGCAGCCAGTCGGGCACCGCGCCGTCCACGGATGCGACCCTGGATGCGGTCGCGGTGAAGCAGAGCTCGTTTGCGCCCTTGCCGCCCCGTGAAACCTTCTGCCAGCATCGCCACAACGGCCTCGAAATCCTCGGTCGCGAGTCGTTCGTAGGGAGCGGCCTGCCGGACCAGTTCCAGGAGTTCATCCTCCCGCCACTCCCTGGAAGCCGCGGCGGCCACGATCTGCTGGGCCAGCACATCGAGCGGAGCTTGGGGAATCCGGGTGACGTCGAGGCGTCCCTGATCGAGAGCCCAGGCCAGGGCGGCACACTCGACCAAGTCATCCCGGGAGACCGGGAAGAACCGACCCTGGGGGATCGCTCCCCTCCAGTGACCTGACCGACCGATACGCTGCAGAGCGAGCGATATGGAGCGAGTAGAGCCGATCTGGCAGACCAGATCGATCGTACCGACATCGATCCCGAGTTCGAGCGATGCGGTGGCCACGACGGCTCTGAGACGACCCTGTTTGAGATCCTCTTCCGCTTTCAAGCGCGACTCCCGCGCCAGACTTCCGTGATGGGCCGCCACCCGGTCCGGACCAAGGCGCGCGGTGAGCTGGTGGGTCAGCCGCTCGGCCAGGCGACGGGTATTCACGAAGATGAGGGTCGTTCGATGCTTGGCGATCAATTGCCCGAGCCGGTCGTAGATCTCCTCCCAGATCTCACGGCTGGCAACGCTGGTCAAACCTTCCCCGGGAACTTCAATCGCGACCTCCATCGGCCTGTGATGTCCGACGTCCACCACGGTGGTGGTCCGGCCCGCGCCGCTCAGAAATCGCGCCACGTCCTCGATCGGGCGCTGCGTCGCCGACAGGCCGATGCGCTGCAAGAGTCCTGCCGGTCCCGTTTCGGTTCGCAGCGCCTCCAGCCGCTCCAGGGAGAGAGCCAGATGGGACCCACGTTTGTCGCGTGCCAGCGCATGGATCTCATCCACGATGACACTGGAGACATCCTTCAGGATGGTTCGGCCGCTTTCGCTCGTGAGCAGGATGAAGAAGGACTCCGGCGTGGTGACCAGAATGTGAGGAGGCCGCTGGATCATACGGCGGCGATCGCGTGCGGGCGTGTCCCCGCTGCGAACGAGAGGTCGAATCTCAGGGAGATCGAGACCCTGTGCAGCTGCTTCCTGTCGAATCCCTCGCAGCGGTTCCAGGAGATTCACGCGAATGTCGTTGGCGAGAGCTTTGAGAGGCGAAATGTACAGGACGTGCGTCCGATCTTCCAGCCTGCCCGCCTCCGCCCTCTTGACAAGCCGGTCGATTGCACAAAGAAAAGCCGACAGGGTCTTTCCGGATCCCGTTGGAGCGGCAATCAGGACGTTTTCACCCTGTTGAATTGCAGGCCAACCCTTGACCTGCGGCTCCGTCGGTTCGCCGAAGCGCTTCTCGAACCAACCCGCCACGGCAGGGTGGAACGAGGCGTCCAACCGGGCCCTCTTCGTAGGCTGTTTCTCCACCGTGGAAAGTCTCCTCGAGTCTCGGGTACTCCACCCGCGACGATAGCTCGCAACAGGCGGCCCCTTGTGCAGGATTATACGCAATCACGGACGAACACCGACTCACACGGACCATCACGGACGGTTTCTCTCCAAGTCGCAAGTCGCAAACCGAAGATCGGAAATCGAAAATCGAAGATTCCAAATTCCCGCTCAGTGCACCGTCGTGGACTTGTTGCTCATGAAGTCCATGAGGATGTAGTCGGCCAGATTGACGGTCGTCGTGAGATAGGCTTTACCGCGGCAGATCTGCGAAACCTTCTTGACGAAATCGACCAGATACCAGTCGCGGGCCAGCATGAAGGTATTGATGAGGATGCCCGACTTCCGGCATTTCGCGACCTCTTCGTAGGTCTTCTCGAGGATGAAAGGATCCAGTCCCCAGGCGTTCTTGTAGATGCGGCCGTCCGGCATGGTCAGCGCCGACGGCTTTCCGTCCGTGATCATCACGATCTGGCGCATCTCCTTACGCTGATCCAACAGCAGCCGTCTGGCCAGACGGAGGCCCTCACAGGTATTGGTATGGAATGGGCCGACTTTGACCATGGGCAGTTTTGCCAGAGGAATGCGTTCGGCGGAATCATGAAAGAGCACGACTTCGAGGGTGTCGCCGGGGTACTGCGTCCGGATGAGATGGGCCAGTGCCAGAGCCACGCTCTTGGCCGGCGTGAATCGATCCTCACCGTACAGAATCATGCTGTGACTGCAGTCCAGCATCAGGGCAGTCGCACAGGAGCTTCGCCTCTCTGTCTGGTGGACCATCAAGTCCGAGTATTCGAGATTCAGCGGGACCCCCAACCCCTCGCGGCGAACAGCTCTAAGCAACGTGCTGCTGACATCCAGGTTCAGCGTGTCCCCGAATTCATAAGGGCGGCTGTGGGCATTCGACTCGACACCCGTGGAGAGGTCGTTCGTAAGGTGACGCCCAAAACCTGATCTGCCGACGGCGCTCATCAGCTGACGGAGCATGCTGTAGCCCAGAAAATCGATGCTTTTGTCGGTCAGTTCGAACCGGGCTTCTACGTCTTGGCTTTCCGTCATCTCCCCATGCCCGCTCCCATCGGGTGACGACTCCATGCGGTTCAGAAAACCCTCCTCCAGCAGTCTCTCGATCAGCCGCTCGAGGAGTTCTCGAACCTCTTTCGAGGGCTGGAAGTTGACAGGATTCTCAGCATAGCGCCGCAACTCGTCCCGCCATTCTTCGGGAAGCATCTCGTCCTCAGCCAGAACCTCGGCCAGCGCCTGCATCAGGTTCTGCTGAGTTGGATCCGTATCCTCGCCCGGATAGAACTGAGAATAGAAGCCGCTTTGCAGAAAGAGATCTTTGAGTTGTTCGATCAGTTCATCGAGATCGACGTCTTCCGCGGGTCTTGGGATGTAGCGACTGTACCGATAGCGTCCCATGATGATTCCTGCGTCACCAGAGTCCAGCCCCGCGCCAGTATCGGCGAGCGAGACCGATTCGACTCCCAGTGCACGCTCAACTAAAAGAAGCCTTCCCTTCGTGCCTCCGGTAGAGCTCGTCTTCCACGCTCTCCGACTCGCGGAAATAACCTCGCTCTTCATCCCGGCTGAGGCGTTTCTGGGAGCAAAGTCCTTCGAGCGAGAATTCGATCCAGGCGACCGCTCGAGCCAGATTCCTGCGTGGATCCAGGCCCTGTTGCCTGAGTAGTTCCTTGAGACCCTGAATCTTGCCCACACTTTCGAAGTAGTCCTGATCCGATGTCTGATCCGTGACCCGCAACGTACCTCCGAGGTCGAACCACTGGATGATGGGATCGAAGCCGTCCGGATCACAGCGCTGCTGGAAGACTCGGGAGACGGCACGCTGAATGAGTTCTCCAACGACTGCGCCCGCGCCCTTCAGCTCACCCTCATAGGTCAGTTCGAGTTTTCCCGAGAGCGCGGGGATGGCCGCGTAGATGTCGGCAATACGGGCCACCGCTTCGATCGTGCCGTCCTGCAGAGCACGCCGCTCAGCGTTGCTGACCACCGTCTCCAGACAGGTGATGGGAAGCCGCTGGCTGACTCCGGAATGCTGATCGATTCGAGCGTGGGCCCTTCCCTCGAAAGCAATCAATTCAATGACTTCCCGAACGAAATCGGGGACAGTCACGTGCAGACCGCCGTCCCTCGATTGCCAGGCCTCCTGCCTGGTGATCTCGATTCCCTGCTCCACCTCCTGGGGGTAGTGCGTACGGATTTCCGCTCCGATCCGATCTTTCAGCGGAGTGATGATCTTTCCGCGTGCCGTGTAGTCCTCGGGGTTCGCAGAAAAGACGAGGAGAACATCCAACGGGAGGCGGATCGGGAAGCCCTTTATCTGGATATCGCCCTCCTGCATGATGTTGAAGAGTGCCACCTGGATTTTGGGCGCCAGATCGGGGAGTTCGTTGACCGCGAAGATTCCCCGGTTGGCTCGGGGCAGCAGGCCAAAGTGAATGTTGCTGAAGTCGGACAGATCACGACCACTGCGGGCTGCCTTGATGGGATCCAGATCCCCGATCAGGTCGGCGACGGTCACGTCGGGGGTCGCCAGTTTCTCGACGTAGCGAGCTTCCCTTCGAATCCAGGTAATGGGCAGCTGATCGCCTTCGTCGTTGATACGACGGCGGCTTTCCGTGGCGATTGGAAAGAAGGGATCGTCATGGATCTCGGACCCGGCGATAGCCGGGACTTCATCGTCCAACAGATCCGCCAAGCCTCGGAGAATCCTGCTCTTCGCCTGTCCTCTAAGACCAAGCAGAATGAAGCTGTGCCGCGCCAGCAGGGCATTGACGATGGCCGGAATCACGGTCTCCTCATAGCCGATGATGCCGGGAAAGAGCGTCTCACCGTTCTTCAGCTTCCGGATCAGATTGGCTCGCAGTTCGTCCTTGACTGTTCTGTAGGCGGGCGGAACCCCTTGAGCTTTGAGTTCACCAAGTGTGGAAATTCTCATATTCGCTACCACCGAGGGATGGATAAGGGCAGGGCTTTCGAGTCCAGCCGGTCCATGCTTTTGATATCAACAATAGCACTCATTTCACCTTGACTGTCAAGCCAGCGACGTCCTCATGAAGTGCCGGAAAACCGCGCGGTTTTCGAAAGCTACTGATGTTCCAGGAAGTTGCGGGAATCGGGACTGCCGGGGCGTGTTGTCGGAATCCTTGGGCAGCCGGCGACCTCCCGAAGACCGATAACCGAACCGCTCCCTGGCGCTGACCTGAACGGGACCGACCCCGCGCCAAAACGTTGTGATCGCGGCGGGCTCCACGCGGGTCGTTTCGCAGATTTCGGAAGTCGGACGTTATTGATCTATGAGGGCTGCACCTATCGTGCTTCAACCCGCCCTCGAGGGAGGATGATGATGGGACGGAAATCTCGAGAGAAATGGGAACGGCGACAACGAAGGCACGTGGACGGAGAGCAGCCGCGCTGGGTGCGGGCCCGGGCGGAACGAGCGGCCCATGAGGAGGTCGGAAGGCTGGAAGCAGAACTGAACCGCCTCGCCGATGGGGAGGCATCTTTTGTCTCCTGTGAGCCGGACTTCTCCGCGGACGATCAACAGACTTTTCTCGAAGACGTACTCGCCTTCGAGTCGGTCGACAAGGGAGTCAGCCTCTTCCGGGGCCTGATCCAGCGAGGTATGAAGCTTCCCCGGCCTGAGGAACTGAACGAAAGGCAGAGTGAAAAGAAGGTCCGGAAGATCGTCAGGGCACTGTGGAACCTTGGCATCCTCCTGGTGGGTTTCGAAGGCATGACCGCCCGAGAGTTTTATTCCAAGCTCTATCACGAGACTCTGTGGGAGGGCTGCTATGTCGAGAAGCGCCAGCCCGGAGCATTGACCGTGATGGACGTCTCTCACTCCATGACGCGAGCGGACATCGAGACGCTGATGATGAAGTTTCAGCAACCACTGACGGTGCACTGAAACCTTTCGCCGCCGCCGCGCAGCCGCTTTGGCAGTACGGAGCGCGGTTCGCTCCACCCCCAGCGCAGTTCGTGACATAGAGGTCCCTCAGATTGAACTTCGGATTCGACAATGACGTTTCTGCTCTTGAAAGCGCGGCACGGACGGCGAAGAGAGCCGTACCGCGGCCGGGTAAGGAGACATCATTGATGGAACAGGAGAACTCACGCTACCACTCACTGGACGCACTTCGGGCAACCGCCCTGCTGCTTGGCATCTTCTTTCACGCGGCCGAATCCTTCTGCCCGGAACGCTGGTCATGGGCCGTCGTGGACCCCCAGGCGCACTGGATCTTCGCAGCCTTCCAACACACGCTACACAGCTTCCGCATGGAGGTGTTCTTCCTGATCGCCGGCTTCTTTGCTCACCTGGTCTTTCATCGCCGGGGTTTCCGTGCCTTCGTGCGACATCGTTTGCAGAGGATCCTCGTTCCCTTTGTGGTTGGATGGATCATACTCTATCCCTTGATCATCCTGATCTGGATTTGGGGGCCGCTGGTGATGGGAAGGCCAGACCTGGTCGGCATGCCCCCCGGGACGGACCTCTCCATGACCTGGCGGATCTGGATCGGTTTCTTCGCGTCCGGTCTTTTCGCGGGCAGTGAGTTCAATCTGATCCATCTCTGGTTTCTGTATTACCTGTTGTTGCTCTATGCCGTGACCCTTGGTGGTCGATGGCTCTGGATAAACACGGATCGCACCGGCGCGGGAACCCGCTGGATCGACCGGTGGATCGACCGGATGCTGGGCCTTCGATGGCCGATCGGTCTTCTTGCGCTCGTCACTGCACCGTTCCTGGCGCTACTGGGAGGATGGGTCCGAACCCCCAATACATCCCTGGTGCCGGATGTCCCCGTGCTTCTCACCTACGGTCTGTTCTTCGGTCTCGGCTGGATGTTCCATCGCCAAACCCATCTCCTCTCCCACCTCCGGCGGGGCTGGATGCTCAACTCGAGTATCGGAATCGCCCTTGCCTCGGTGACGTTCTTCGGTCGCGAAATCGGGGGGTTCCTGGATCCCTCCGGACAGTTCTCGACGGCGCTCCATATCCTGTTCGACCTGTTCTACGCCACCATGATGTGGAGCTTGGTGTTCGGCTTCTCCGGTCTCTTCATGACTTACTGCCACGAGAAAAGCGGTTTCTGGCGCTACGTCGCGGACTCCTCGTACTGGCTGTACCTGGTCCACCTGATTCTTGTAGTTCCCCTGCAGATCCTGGTCTCGCAAACCGGTTGGCACTGGTCGATCAAGTACCTGATCATCAATGCCGTTGCCTTCCCCCTGCTCTTTCTCAGCTACAACTACCTGGTCCGGGACACGTTCATCGGGGCTCAGCTGAATGGCAGAAGATTCGCCCGGATCGAGTTGTCTGCTGCGTTGCCGCGACTGCGGACAGGCTGGAAGCGGCGGACCTTGGCTCAGGAAGCGGATACGGCGGAATAGGAGAGATGGGTCAGCCCGGAACGTACAGGACCGATGGGGCTCATGGGACGACAAAACGGCCGAGGGAGCCTGAAATCCAGACTTCTACTCCGCCTTGCCCTTCGGCTCGTCCGGAATCCGCTCGACGGTGATCGTCCCCTGAGTGATCAGGGCTGCAATCGCACCGATCGCAGCCAACTGCGGCGCCAGGATTGTCCCTACAACGCCAAGGCTCAGCGGCAAATCGATCAGCACTCTGCCCTCTTCGTTCTTGATGATCACTCGGCGGATGTTCCCCTCGTGAACGAGTTCTTTGATCTTGGCCAACAGGTTCTCGCCCGTAAACTTGAAATCCTCGGTGTGGACTTGCTTGTCTTCCATCGATAACTCCTTCCATCCACCAGCTTATCGCTCGGCATGGGTCACAAGTAAGGGCCTTCAGCTCCTGTCGTACTTGACACCCAGGTGCCGGAGAGCTTCGTCCGGACAGCCAGTCCACTCCGGAACGAATCGGTTACCCCGATAGTCCAAATCCTCGATTCCGGCCTTGGAACTCCAGAAGCCGGTCGCAACAAGATCCCGAAAGCTGTTGAAGAAGGCGACGCCCTGCGGCACATCGGAAGCAGCGGATTCCGGCCAGGCGATTTCATCCAGAACCGCTTTGCGTTGGACGTCGCTCGCCTGCTCAAAGGACTGGCCAAAGCGCTTGCTGCTTCGATAATCGATCCAGGCCAGACCTCCGCGCATGGCCACTTGCCGCTCCCGCCGACCCGAGACTTCGGCATCCATCATCATAAAATCGATGAACTCGGGAACACCGGCTTCCACGGCCCCTACCGAGCGATCGTCCGGCGGCAGCACGAGGTCACAGAGGATGCGTACGGTCCGCCACTCGGACTCTGAGAAGAATCGCGGCGCTTCAGCAGCCCCCGAGGCGGACTGATGCGCCGCCTGGGCACGCTTTACTGCGGCCTCGCTCCACGTGAAGCCGGTGGCAGCAGGAACAGCGGCCAGAATCTGCAGACTCTCACGACGGTTGATCTTTCCCATCACACTCCACCCTTACAGCTCGAAGGAATGACGTTTCTTCACGATGTATTCCGCTGCCCTCCAGGCGAGGGCCAGAATCGTCCAGGTCGGATTCTTGTCTGCCTGGGAAACGAAGGGGCCGCCGTCGGTGACGAAAAGATTCGGGACCTCATGAGCCTGGCAGAAAGAGTTGAGCACCGACGTTCTCGGATCCGCTCCCATCCTGACCGTTCCCACCTCATGAATGATCTCTCCTGGCTTGGTGATGCCGAATCCCTCATCCTCGGGCGGAATCGGAGACAGTGGAGTCCCGCCGAGCTCTTGAATGATTTCACGGAAGGTCCTTTGCATATGCCGGACCTGGCGATATTCGTGATCGCTCCAGGTCACATGGAACCGGAGCACCGGAATCCCATACCGATCGACGACATTCGGATCGATATCGCAGTAATTGTCCTTCCGTGCGACCGTTTCACCCCGTCCCGCGAAGCCGATCATGGAACCATAATAGCGACGGTAATCTTCTTTGAGCTGAGCTCCGTAGCCTCCTCCGCCTGTCGTCCGGCCACGGCCGTTGTAGCGGTGGATACCGGACATGAATCCGTACATCGGGACTCGGAGCCCGCCGCCGAATTCGATGTGGTAGCCGCGGGGGAAATCGAGTTTTCGGTTGTCGAGCCACCAGGGCATGTAGAGATGCATCCCGCCGACGCCATCCTCATTGTGGCGGGGCGTCTCCATCATCTTTGGAACCAAGCCGGTGACCGAACATCCGGTCGAATCGGTCACATACCTTCCAACCACACCGCTGCCGTTGGCGAGCCCCCCGGGAAAACGGGAGCTTCTGGAATTCAGAAGAAGCCGCGCCGATTCACAGGCGCTGGCCGCCAGGACCACGACTCTGGCCCGAACGGCGTATTCCTGGAGTTCTTGAGTGTGCACGTACGAGATACCCGTCGCCCGGCCCTCCGAATCCGTCGTCACTTCTCTGGCCATGGCATGGGGAATGAGAGTCAGGTTCCCAGTATTGCGGGCTGGCGGGAGGAGGACGGAGGGACTCGAGAAGTTGGAGTGAGCAGCACAACCCCGACCGCACTCGGCGCAGTAGTGGCAGGCGGGCCGACCGTTGTGAGGTCGGGTGAGGATCGAGAGTCTTGAAGGAATGCAGGTGATCTTCAAACGGTCACAGGCCTGTTTGACCAGGAGCTCATAACAGCGCGGTTTGGGAGGTGGAAGGAAGATCCCGTCCGGTTCGTTGGGAAGCCCCTCCGCCGACCCGAACAGTCCGACCAGCCGATCGACCTTGTCGTAATAGGGCTTCAGGTCTTCGTATCCGATGGGCCAGTCATCACCCAGACCGTCGATGCTCTTCCGGCGGAAGTCGTCAGGACCAAAGCGCAGCGAGATTCTGCCCCAATGATTGGTTCTCCCGCCCAGCATCCGCACCCGAAACCACTCGAACTCCGTGCCTTTGGCCGTCGTATAGGGTTCGCCCTCGAGCGTCCAGCCGCCCAGCCCGGCGTCGAATTCGCCGAACTGGCGATCCCTGGTGGCGGCACCTCGCCGAGGAGAGTCATAGGGCCAGTTGAACATGGCCGAGTCCTTCTCGACATCCCACGGCCCCCCGGCCTCGAGCATGACGACCTTGGCTCCGGCCTCGCAGAGGACTCTGGCCACCATTCCACCGCCGGCGCCGGAGCCGACGACACAAACATCGAATTGTCGAGGACTCATTCCCGGGTCAGGCTCCAGGCTCCGGACCCCTTGGCAGCGATGAAGAGGAAGACGAAACAATAGAGGACGGCAAGCTCTCCTCCATTCTGGATGGGCCAGAACGCGCGCGAGGCGTGCGCCATAAAGTAGGCAACCGCCATCTCACCACTGGCGATGAAGGCTGCATAGGCGGCGTAGATACCCAGCACGATCATCAGACCGCCGACCAGTTCGATGATTCCGGCCAGGCCGAAGAGCGAAAAGTAAGACACGTGGCCGCCCCCCCGCACCCCTCCCAGAATCCCCAGGATCTTTTGAGCCCCGTGACAGGCAAACAAGAGCCCAACGACGATACGCATGATAGCGAGGATCTGTGCCTCGAACCGACCCAAAACCGGCTGCATGGTGGCCCCCTTGACGTTTCTATGAATGATAAGAAGTGAGAACTATTTTAACCCAAGCGCTAATTCGCTGCGAAAGACGGGGTGCCGGGTGCCGGGTGCCGGGTGCCGGGTGCCGGGTGCCGGGTGCCGGGTGCCGGGTGGGGACAACCGGGGACAGATGTCCTACTGCGCGGTCCGTTTGATCACCATGTCGCTTTCACCCCAGGGACCCACGACATGCAGTTGTATGGAATCGCCGGCGGCCTTCCCGGAATAGGAGATCGTGCCTCCTCCACCGGTGTCGACCTCGAATGAAAGACTGTCTCCGTCGATCTTGCCGTTTGTGATGTCACTGACTCCCATCGGCGACTCAACCGTACCGGTCAAGTTCTGACCCTCCACCTTGAAATTGAAGACCAGATGGAATTCGCCGTTGGGACCGGCATCTCCTTCCCACTTCCCGCTCACATCGGCGGCAAGCAAGAGCGCAACGGACCAGAGCAGCACGAATCCTGCAATCGCGATTCTCTTCATCATCCTCGTGTCTCCCTTGTTTATCTGAAGTTCAGCTCAGCCAAGACCCAGTTGATCCACATCCCTTCCATCGCTCCCGCGTACGAAGTCTGGAATCGCAAATCGAAAAGCGCAAGTCGAAAATCGAAAATCCTACACTCCTCCTCACATTCCCCGCACCGTGAGTCTGGTTTTGAGGAGGTCGGCTGAATTCCCGCCCACCATGATTTCGAAGTCGCCGGGCTGGACGACGCGCTTCATGTCCATGCCGACCGATTCGAGCTTTTCCCGATCCAGCGCAAAATGAAGAACCTTCGACTCACCCGGCTGCAGCGTGACACGAGCGAAGTCCTTCAGTTCCTTGACCGGCCTGGTCGGCAGAGCGATCAGATCACGGATGTAGAGCTGGGCAACCTCGTCGCCGGCTCGCTGACCCGTGTTCGTGACGCGAACCGCGACGTCGGCCTTGCCGTCGGGCGTGATCTCCGCGGGTGTCACCGAGAGGTCGCTGTACGAGAACGTGGTGTAGCTGAGGCCAAACCCAAACGGATACCGGGGCGTCGAATCCGCCAGCTCGTACGCACGATGATTGCTCGGCTTCTTGTCGTCGATGTCGGGGAGCTGCCCCGCGCCTTTTCCTGCAGTTGGTTGATGGCCAGGGGACGCCCGTTGATCAGAAGAATCACAGTGGGCTTTCCAGTGGCGAGGATCGCATCAGCCAGTTCCTGCTGGCGGCCGACCAGCTGAAGACTGTCGGTATCTCCCAGATGATCGTCGCTCCAAGCCTCCCGATCCAGCAGCTCGTTTTCACCCAGTACCAGCACGACGGCATCACTTTGACGGACCAGATCGGTCGCTTCGCCGATCAGCTTGTAGTCCTCCATGGGATCGCCCAGAATCGGCTTCTCGTTGACGAGCCAGTGGCATTGCTTGTTCAGCGTCAAACGGCACCCTGGGGCGTAAGTGACCTCGAATTTGCCCCTGGCGTACTCCTGGAGCCCCTCGAGAACACTGACTCCCTCCATGGGTGTCGGTGAATAACCGCCCAGATGGACATCGGGCGCGTTCGGACCGACCACGGCCAGCCTCTTGATCTTCGACGCATCGAAGGGAAGCATGCCATTCTCGTTCTTGAGCAGAACCATGGCTTCGTGACCGGCCTCGAGGGCCAGTGCCTTGTGTTCCGGGCTGTTGGTGACCTGCTCCACGCGACCGGCATCGACGTAAGGATGGTCGAACAGACCGGCATTGAATTTGACCCGCAGAACGCTCGAGACGGCCCGGTCGATGGACGCCTCGGTCACTTGTCTCTGGTGGACTTGATCGACGAGATGGCTGAAGCAGCCCCGGCTTCCCAGGTCGTAGTCGACTCCGGCGGCAATGGAGAGAGCGCCCGATTCGGCAGGCCCGGATGCGGCAAAGTGGGTATTGTACGTCACATCCATGCCCCCGCCGTCGCTCATCACATAACCCTTGAAACCCCACTCACCGCGCAAGATGTCCGTCAAGAGCTTATGGTTGACATGGTTGGGAACGCCATCCCACTCGTTGTAAGAGGCCATGACCGACTGAGCGTGGGCTCTCGTGATCGCCATTTCGAACGGGTAGAGGTGGGTGTTGCGAAAATACCGCTCGGAATAATTGACCGGGGCCTGATTGCGGCCTCCCTCCGACTGTCCGTGTCCGGCGAAGTGCTTCAGCGTCACCGCAACATGTTCTTCGTCCATCGGCAGGGTGTGCCCCTGCAGGCCAAATACCGCGGCCATGGTCATCCTCGAGGTCAGATAGGGGTCCTCGCCGTAGCACTCCTCGGTGCGTCCCCAACGCGGATCACGGGACAGGTCGGCCACCGGCGCCAGGACCTGGCGGATGCCACGCATGTGAGCCTCGAGGGCGGCGGCGGTGAACACCTGTTCGACCAGATCCGTGTCCCAGGTGCTGCCCAGACCCACCGCCTGTGGAAAGCTCGTCGCCTTGGCCGCCATGAAACCATGCAGCGCCTCGGCAAAGATCAGGGCCGGGATTCCCAATCGCGTCTTTTCGATCAGGTAGCGCTGGAGGCTGTTGACGGCCTGCGCGTGCCAGCGGATCGATGGATTTGCCAGGAGGTCCCGCGAGCTGAAAGCGCCGATTCCATTCTGGAGCACATCCGCATCTCGAGTGGGAGTGAAATTGCCGTTCTCGTCGAAGGCGTCGGCGTCCCGGGAACGATAGGACGTCAACTGAGCCACTTTCTCCTGAAGTGTCATCCGCGAGAGGAGGTCGGCCACACGTTCGTCGACCGGCACGGACGGATCTCTGTATTTCGGCGGAGCCTGGGCCATCAATAGAGCGGTGACCATGGCGGCGCCGATCAGCGTAAGAAGAGTCACTCGTCGCATTGGGCTTTCTCCTCGGGCGTCCGAAAGGCTGAGAGAGACAAGACGGTCCCGGAATATGGGACGGCCTGGGACATATGGGACGCATGAGACATATGGGACCTAACAGGAAGTATAGGACGGCCAGACTACAGTCAAGACCAAAGGGCCCCAGGTGTCCTATAGGTCCCATACGTTCCAGGCCGTCCCATTGAACCCGCCTACTCTTTCGCCCTGGTCAGATCCATCTCCCATTCTCCGAAGGAACTGGAGACGGTCAGGTGGATCTTGTCTCCATTGAGCGTGCCCTTGTGAGAAATCGTGTTTCCCATAGCATCCACGTCGAAAGAGATTTCGTTGCCGTCGATCTTGCCGTTCGTGATCGGCTGCTCACCCATCTGACTCTCGACCGTACCGGTGAGGTTCTGCCCGTCGGCTTTGAAGTTGAAGACCAGATTCATGTCTCCATTGGGCGTCGAGAAGGTCCCCTCCCAGCGACCGTCAATATCGGCCGCGACAGCGATCGCCATCAGCGCCAAGAACAGAATCCCGCTCACGAGTGCTTTCTTCACGTTCGGTACCCCCTTTGTGCGTGGCGCATCTCCCGGGTCAGTTGCCCGTGCGGAGATGCGGAATGAAGTGAGGTGAACAGACGACAGACCACCGCGCAGTCTCCTCACGCGTTTGATTACTCCGGCTGAATGCCCGGTGTTACAGCTCATGAATCTCATCCGCTTGCCGTTCCATCAGGAAATCGTCAATGTGGATAGATTAAATCTTCCGTCGCGACCTGGGAAGACCGCTCCTTTCTGTAGATCGGCGTGCCTCGACTCGAGGTCGACTCCGTCAGGGTTCTACGTCAGAATAATGAACAAGGCGGGGCGACTAGAGTAGCGGGATGGCGGATCCAGAAGATCATTCTCTCACGCAGGAAACCCAGAAAACAGCTGATCAGACAACGCAGGATGACATCCGACCACAACCGGATGAGGCACCCGCCTCGGACTCGGATGCTCAGCTGGAGTTCGCTTTCAGCGAGGACCTGATGACGCTCAGGGCCCGAGCCATTCATCCCGCCACTGGAAACGGACGTCCTCTGAGTGAAGGGCTGTTGCGGGAACGTCTGGTTCAGGAGGGAGTGGCTCACGGCGTCAAGGATGAAGCCTTGTCCGCACTCGTAGAGACGTTCCTGCAATCGGGTACATGCGATTCCCAGCTCATCCTGGCTCAGGGAGATCCTCCTCTGGAGGGTCGGCCAGGACGACTCGAGCCCACCTTCTCTTCCGAGGTAGTGGCTGTATTGCCCGGCGACGTTTTTGCACGCCTGATTCCGGCGCAGCAACCTGAGGCAGGGCGAGATATTACGGGAGCCCCCGTTGCGCCGGCAACCGCATCATTTCCCGAAGTGCAGATCCAGGCAGGCGGGCATTGCCGCCTGAGTGACGATGGAACAGAAGTGAGGACCACGACCTACGGCAGACCTGCGGTGGAGGGTGAGCGGGCATTCGTCCGTCCGGGCGCCCGGTTGGCGGAGGGCGGCCTGTCCTGCATGCTCGACGTCTTCCCGGTCCGGATTACCGGTGAAATGATCAGAGAGACCGAGATCATCGAAGCTATGGAAGCGATCGGTGTCCAGAGAGAAATGATGGATCTCGAAGCCGTTCATTCGGCGTGGGACACTGCCCGGACTACGCAAGTCCCGCAGATGGACGTCCGCGCAGCTCGGGGCGTCGAGCCTCAGCCTGGCCGCGACGGCGAGATCCTGTTCACGGTTGATATTCAAGAGCGGGTTGGAACACTTGATGAACGTGGGCGTATCGACTTCAAGGAGCAGAACCGCCTGCATCGGGTCCACAAGGACGACCAGATCGCGGTGCTCGTCCCTCACACTCTCGGCAAACCGGGGCTGGGCGTTGCGGGGCAGGAAATCCCGGCTGTCCCCGGAAAGCCGGTCCAACTGAACCTCGGGCCGGGGGCTCGTGAGGAGGACGGGGGCGTCTTCGCCAACTTCGGAGGAGCACTCGTTGCGAATGGTGCGATAATCGACGTATCCAACTCGTTCCGAGTGTCCGGGGATGTCGACTACCATTCGGGGAACATCAGCAACGATTCGGGGAGTGTCTTCGTCGAGGGTTCCCTCCTGGCCGGTTTCCGGGTGACGGCCGGAGGAGATGTTGAAATTGGACGGTCCATTGAAGGCGGGACCGTGGACGCCGGCGGAGAGCTCATCGTTCGTGAGGCTATCATCGGCAAGGAGGGTTCCACGGTGCGAGCCGTGAAGGACATCCGAGCGGCTTATGTCCAAAACGCCGATCTCATGTGCGACGGAAATTTGCTCGTTGAGCGGGAGTTGATCCAATCGAAGGTCAAAATCACGGGTATGCTCAAACTCACCGGCCAGCCCGGCGCCATTGTCGGTGGAGAAATCGAGGCCGACGCCGGCATCGTAGCGACGACCCTGGGTTCTTCAAGCGGGTCCCCGACCATGGTTCGCATTGGGCGGGGCACGCGTCGGATCAGCCTACTCAGCGACGCCTTGATTGAGAAGCTGGAACCACTCAAACAGATCCGGGCCCGCCTGGGCGCCAGTTCTCCGGATGAGCTTCTCAATCGATTGAGCGGCTTGATCCAAACCGCGGAGGCCGAGTACGCGGAAGTGCCGACCCCGGCTCTCTCCGAGCAGATCAGTCGGCTCAAGGAGCGCCGAGCGTCCATACGGAAACTGCTGAGACTCCACAAGGAGTTGGAACAGGAATGCGCGGAGTTGGAGACCAAGCTTGCCGAAGCCGAAAAGGAGCGCGAAAAGCAAGTGACCAACGGAACTCCCGCCTGTGTCGAAGTCCGTGGAACGGTGTTTCCGGGGGTCGTCTTCATGATCGACGGCGCAACCTTTCCGGTTACGAAAATGTACTCGGGAGTCCGGTTCTTCTACAACACGCTCAAGCGCCGAGTCGAGGCCCGACGGAACTTCTAGCGTCCCGAATCAGAAATCGGCACACACCTGTTGCCAGTTTCTGACGCGGGGCACCAGGCAGCATTTCTCACACATCCAGGATCACCAGGCTCCTCCACCCGCGGAGGGTCTTCTCGACAATGAAGTCGTGGAGAGTGACGGCTTTGACGTCCGCGCACTGTTGGTGGCGGTCGGGGTCGAGCTTCTCGCCGCGAGCGAGGGCTCGAAGTGAGAATCCGCAGCCTCCTCCGTGCACTTCAATCTGAATGACCCTCAACAGGAGTTGTTCCGCATCCTTGTAGAAGATCAGCTCTTGAAGGAGATCGAACAACAGCAGGTCGAGCTCCGGGTTTTCCAGCTCGATCCATCGTTCGGTTCGCGGCTTCACGGAATCGGGCTCCTCGATCATCGTGGCCAGAGTGGCCTCGGAGGCTTCCTTGAAAAGCTCTTCGAGGTTCCCGCCGGTCGCCTCGAAAGCCACGTCGGCTGTGGCAATGTCGTCCAGAAAGGTATACGGCATGGTTCCCTTCAATCGCCGCTCCGAGTGGCGGCTCTTCGGCCGACTGCCCCCGTCCTGTGGGAGCATCGCTCACCCTTTGACATTGCCGATCGGTACCAGGCGAACGATGGGCCGACTGAGCCCCGCGCGTCGCGTCGCATCGACCACGTCATCGATGTCCTTGTAAGCGCCTCCCGCTTCTTCGGCCAGCCCTCGGTAAGATCCGGTCCGAACGTAGATTCCACGGCTCTCGAGATCCCGCTGAAGATCACGCCCCTTCCACATCTTCCTGGCTTTCGTCCGGCTCATGGCGCGCCCGCTTCCGTGCGCCGTGCTGAAGAACGTCTCGCTCCCGTTGCGAACTCCGACCAGGAGGTACGAACCGGTCTCCATGCTGCCTCCGATGATGACCGGCTGCCCCAGCTCCCGATAGCGCGCCGGCAATTCCGGCATCCCGGGGGCAAAGGCTCGAGTGGCCCCCTTGCGGTGAACGAGCAGTTCTCTGTCCCGACCGTCGACCTGGTGCGTTTCCAGCTTCGCAGTGTTGTGCGAGACGTCGTATACCATCTCCATCTCGAGCTTTTCGGGAGACTTGGCGAAGACCTCTGAAAAGGCCTCGCGGACGTGATGCAGAATGATCTGCCGGTTGGCGAATGACATATTCAGACCGCATTTCATCGCCGCGAAATAGGCTTGACCCTCTGGTGAATCGAAGGGGGCGCAAGCCAACTCACGATCCCGGATCCAGATTCCATACTTCGACGCCATGACATTCAGAAAGAGCCTGAGATAGTCGGTCGCAACCTGGTGTCCAAATCCCCGGCTTCCACAATGGAACATGACGACGATCTGATTGGGGGTGTCCAGTCCAAACCGGGCCGCACCTTCGGGATCGACGACGTTTTCCGGCCGCACCACCTGAACTTCTAGATAATGGTTCCCGGAGCCGAGCGTCCCAACCTGGTTGAAACCCCGCTCGACCGACCTGTCACTGATTTTCGAGGCATCCGCGCCCTCCATATGCCCGCGGCTTTCGGTGAGTTCGAGATCATCGGGCCAGCCGTAACCCTTTCGGACGCACCAGCCGGCACCTTCCTCCACCAGATCCCGGAACTGCCTCCTGGAGACTTTGAGTGCCCCACTGCTTCCGACGCCGGAGGGAACTCTCCGATAGAGCGCCTCGATCAGCTCCCGGATCTTCGGCTTGACCTCGTCCAACGTGAGGTTGGTCCGGACCAGCCGCATGCCGCAGTTGATGTCGAACCCTATCCCTCCGGGCGAAATCACACCCCCTGCTGCGGGGTCCATCGCAGCGACGCCACCGATCGGAAACCCGTATCCAAAATGACCATCCGGCATGCAATAGGCATATTTGACGATGCCGGGAAGCGTGGCCACGTTGGTCACCTGATCGATGACTGCCTCATCCATCTCGCGAAACAGCTTCTCCGACGCGATGATGCGGGCGGGCACGTTCATGCCCTCTTTGAAGTCCGTTGAGACTTCCCAGACGTTCTCTGAAATGCGCTTGACGTTTTGCTGTTGCGCCATCTCGCATCTCCCTTCCCACTGTCTCCAGCAGGACCTCCATGATGGCTTTCCCTTGGCGTGGACCTACTGGTGTCCCGGTTAGAACCGTCTCCCAGTATATAGAGGTGCCGTCGAGCAATAGTCGAGGGTCACCGGGTCGCCAAAGCCTCCTTCCATCTGCCCACCGTAGCTGGAGAAGACGGGCGATGATTCCGCAAGACTCGCGGCGACGCCCCTTTGGCCCCGAGCAAGCGGTATAGAATGAGAGTTGCCTCGAGCTGGCCATCGCACCCGCCCGGAGACTCGGAATGAGTGTACCGCCGAATCTATATACTGACGCTCATATTCGAGCGAGGATGACCGAGTTTCTCGGTGGATCCTCGCTTGAATCTGCAACGGCCGTGTACCTGGCTGACCAGGAAGACGACATCGTCTGGCGATGGAGCGCTCGTCCGGTCTCCGACTTGTACTACTGCCTGGAGGACCACCGCGATCTGACCCGTTCGCTGTGGGATCGAGAGTATCTGCTCATTCACCTGGATATCGAATACGTCAATTTCGATTTTCCCGGTGAGCCCTATTTGGATCCCGAAAGGAGCTTCGAACTGCAGGCTCCCGTCGTCGAGTCGATCTACACAACCCTGAATCAACTCGGCATCCGTTGCCTGCATTTGCTCAGCGGTCGCGGCCACCATTTCGTCTGGCAGATTCATCAAACGTCTGAGGCCTTCCGCCGGCTGACCGAATTCGGTCATATTCTGCCCTCGCTCGAGAAGCGCTATGCCGAGATCGAGTCGCCCTCCGGAGAGCACGTGACGGAAGTGCTGGCTCGAGCCTTCGCAGGTCTGGGACAGGTCATCGAGTTCCTCGCCCATCGGATCCAGGAGTCTGCGGCCGTCGGCTGCCGTATTCCCGTTCAGATCACGGATCTGGTCGTCGGACCCGTGGAACGAGGGAGAGAGATCGTCTGTTTGGACATCTCCGAATACGGGGATCCGCTGCACACGCGCAAGACCGGTCTGCCGTTCAGTACCTACCAGAAACCCGAGCGAAGGAGACCCCAGATCGGAGAACACGTCGTCACGCAGTTGCCGACTCTTTTCGTCGTCCCGGTCAGCCGGGAAGTGCCAATCGCTTTGGGAATCCGGGCCATGCGAAATGTCGACGACGTTCTGCGCATCGCTCGTGAAACGTCGACATTCATACCCACGCAGGACGACGGGACGGCGACGTTGATTGAGGAGTACACGAAATCGGACTTGGCCCGCTTCCACCGATGGTTCTACTCGCAGGAGCACGACCCGCCTGAAAAGTGGCCTGCCTCCTACGACCGGACTCCGCTGGAACTGCTACCCAAATGCGTTCGAATCATACTCGAAGAGCCGAACGATCATCTGCTGAACCTGTCCTACATCCAGTTGCTCACCCGGTCGCTGCTGGCCTTCGGCTGGCATCCCCGTCACATCGCAGGCTTGATAAGGTCGAAATACGAGAGGGACTTCGGCTGGGGAGACCGCTGGAGGTTCTATGACCCCGCCTTCCGGGCCGATTTCTACACGCGACTGTTCGCCGGATTGATTCAGGTGGGACGCGATGAGGGCGTTGATTTTACCTGCTGGTCGACCAAGGAGAAAGGTCAGTGCATCCAGCCCAATGTCGGTTGCGCGATCGACGAATTCAAGGAATCACTCCTACTGAGGAGGAAACATGAGCGAATGGCCTGTAGGCCTTTCAACAGGCTGCTTTTACCGGAGAAACATTCTTGATTGCCTCGGGGAAATCCAGCAAAGTGGCTTCAGCCTCGTAGAGATCTGCTCCGCATCGAGGCATCTGGACTACCATGACCGCACCGCAGTCGAAGCGGCCGCTCGCAAATTGCGTGAACTGAAGCTCGAACCCTACTCCTTTCACGCACCGTTCGCCGACCATATCGACATCAGTAGCCCGAATGCGGACGAGAGGGACAGAGCAGTCCGGGAAATCATGACCGCGGCGGAGGCCGCAGCCACTCTCGGGGTGGGCTACTTCGTCATCCACCCCGGTCCGGAGCGGAGTGGAATCCCTCATTCAGAAAAGTTCAGCCGCCTGGAAGCAGCGGCTGGAGGTCTCAATCGCGTGGCCGAGCGCTGCATTCAGCTCGGACTCGGATTGGTGCTGGAGAACATGTTGCCCCATCTCTTTGCCGGCCACGTACGTGATCTCCTCTGGATTCTCGGATCGCTCGAGACGACCCATGTCGGGATCTGCCTCGACACGGGTCACGCCTATCTCTCCGGCGATCTTACGACCGTCGTCCATAAGTTGTCCGGCCATCTCTGGATGGTTCATGCCCACGACAACTGGGGGAAGCGAGACGATCACCGTCCTCCCGGTGAAGGTGCCATCGACTGGCGAGCGCTCCTCCACCAACTGCATGCCGGAGGTTTTCACGGGGCCTTCATCATGGAAGTGTCGGGCGAGATCGCGAACGACGAAGTCCTGCGACGGGCTCAGGAGGCCCAGCAGTACCTCCGTGATATCTCCCGCGAGGTCCTTCTGGCCAACCTCACCGGGCAGGACAACCGTCTCTGATTGTCCGCCTGCCATGGTCGTGGCCTCCGGGAAAGCTGATCGGCGCATCGAAGCTCGGACGTCCGTATCACACTGCCCGGGTTTCTCATTGGGCACTGGGGGGTTATCCTACTCGAAATGGACGTCCTCGACGCCTTTGACCACCGTCCCGTTGTAGAGCGATGATACCTGCCGGAGCGTCAGCGCCTGGTCGAACTCAGTGAAAGCCGAGATCCCATCCGCGGGCACCGTCAGGTCGTACCAGCGCAGCCCGGCGGACGCGGCCGTGTGGAGCACACAGATATTGGATACGGTCCCAACGATGACGAGGTGATCCACTCGCCAGACACATCTCAGAAAATGGTCGAGCCACGTCCCGTAGAAACCATCGTAGCGGTTCTTGGGACAGACCAAATCTCCATCCAGGGGCTTCAGATCATCGACGATTTCCCAACCCCAGGTGCCGCTTACACAGTGCCTGGGCCAAATACGGAATTCCGGATCATCCTCCACCTGGGTGTCCTGCGTGTAGATGAGACGAACCCCCGCTTTGCGAGCCGTTTCGATCAGGAGCCGAATCCGAGGAACCGTTTCTCTTGCAGCGGGACAAACCAGGCTGCCTTCCTCGAGGACGAAGTCCTTCTGCATGTCGACTACGATCAGGGCACATCGGGCCGCCTGGATTTGAGCCCTGCGCGCGATCTCGATGGTCGGGACTTCGACACGTCCAGACGGGATGAACGAGAAGGACATGATTCAGTTGTCGTCCCCTTCCCTGTCCGAGAAGGGCCGAGGATCCCGACTTGCGAGAGACTCACTCAGGTCCTGGGAATCTGGAGTTGACCCAGAGAACGGCAGATCCTGGCCTGGCGCTCCTTGGTGCTGTCGTAGTAGTCCCGAAGCCAGATTCTGAACCTCTCCGGGTCATAATGAAGAGCGTCGCAGCACCACCGATAGCTGCCCGGATAGAGTTCGTCGGATACGAACCACTCTCGGGCGTCGGCGTACCAGTCGTCCTTTCTCGGCCACCGGGAACGTTTGGGTTTGATGATGTCTCGAAACGCCTGGATGAGCACGGCCATGGCGAGCTTGCGGGCACTCTCATCCATGCGGGGTTTCTTGCGTGGTGCTTCGGCTGCCAGCTTTATCTCTATGCGTGGTTGGAGCATTGATTTACCTCGGCGTTTTGTCTGTGGTTATGCTTGTCCTACCTTTGCGGTATCTATCCGACCTTTGCTCTCACAGGAACTCGGCTGTCGAAATTGGGCTTGAGACCGAATCGTTCGATCGTCTCGAGGATTCTCTCGGGCCTTTCCCAGTCGCTCCAATACAGGTCTTTCAATTTGTAGAACAGACTGTGATCGGTCACGCGGGCAAGAATCTGACTGGACAGATCCGTGGTGGGAATATCCTCGTACACAAGGGAGAGAAACAGTTCCTTCTCGTCGGCTCCAATGGCCCCATCCTGGACTGCAAACAGAATGTTCAGATACTGATTGAAGCGGTAGACGACCGAAGGCACCAGTTGCCAGCCCAATTCCCAGAGCCCTTTCAACCGCGCGGTCACAATCATCGTGTTCCAATAGAACCCGGACCTCCACCACTCGAAGGCTTCCCGTGCGGACGGCTTATCGCGGAATCTGCTGATTTCGTGGGTTCCGTGAATCCAGCCGGACGAATGCTCGTAGGCTCGCCCCGGCTCGACCCATCCGTAGTCCGTTTCAGGCCGATCAGCCTTGACTCCGCTTAGAATCAACTTGCGTGGAAATGTCTCCGCCAGGCGAATCGTCTCGTCGATCTGCTCCATGAACCGGTCTTCCGGAAAAACGAAGTGATCGCCGGGTACGATCAGTGCGGTAGCCTCGGGATCCTCGGCAAGTATTTCCGTAACCGCCAAGAAAGCACCGACTGCGGATCCCCTCTGCTCGGGTTGCTCGATGAAGCGGCCGGGGAAATCCTCTCCGAAAAAACACCGCTGATCCTTCGAGACGATGGTTACGATCCGCTCCGGATCGACAATCCTCGCCGTCCTTTGCAGCGTGTGAGCCAACATCGAACGGGTCCCACAGAACGCGCAGAATTGCTTCGGGCAAGGAACCTCGAACCACTCCTCGATGTGTTTCTGGATTCTGCTTCCGTGACTATCTGCGAGTACGATCGCCCAGACCGACATCTCGTCTAACCTCCTCCTCTGAAAGTCCACTCGAAACCCGGGACTCTTTTTGGTCCGGAGTCGGGAGCCGACGCTCACTCGAGGAAGGGACTAGCAAGCCGGTCCCGACTCCGAACACCAGCGGGACGAGTAACGCCTGCAAGACTAAATTCGCGAGCGGCCTTGCGACAATTGGGAGAAAGCCGAATCGATCATAGGGATTCGCCTTAGCCCACCTCGGGGCAGGCAGCAGGACAGGCCTGTGGTGGTCACCGCTGGAGGCCTCGGAACTCCCTACAGTGGGCTGAACAGGCCTCCGCCTCCCCCAAGAGGACCAACGTACTGGGCGGACTTGATTTGCTGTTGCGCAGGGTTGACTACTCCGCTACAGTATCGGTTGGTCGATGTCGTGTGTGCTTCGTCCCGTACGTTTTGTGGGTTTCTGTGATCCGAAAGTGCAGGTGGGGCGGCTGCGGATCGAGTAACGAATGCTCCCGCTGAGATTTGGACGGTACAGCGACGGGGGCAGACAGCAAGGCGTTGCATGCACCTGAGGGGTTGTGTCCGCACTCGGGGTGTTTGCCAGGTGCGAGCCGGAACGGAAACGAACTGAAGAGCGAGCAAAAAAGGACCGTCCATCATGTCTACGCAGCGGACCCCCGTCAGGATCCTGATCGTCGACGATCACCCAGCTATTCGTTTCGGCCTCCAGGCCCTCCTTTCCGAGGAGCCGGGCTTTGAGGTCTGCGGACAGGCAGAGAACTTCCGTAAGGCCGTGACGGCGTTCCGTGCCCTCCATCCGGATCTCGTGATCGTTGATATCTCGTTGGATGAGGGCAACGGGCTGGACCTGATTCGACAGCTGGCCGGCGACGCGCCTCATTGCAGGTTTCTTGTCGTCTCATTTCACGATGAGAAGCTTTACGCGGAAAGGGCGCTCTCTGTGGGCGCTTCCGGCTATGTAAGCAAACGGGAGCCGCTCGAGCAAATCGTCACCGCAGTCCGTCGAGTTGCGGCCGGTCACCTGTACTACAGCCAGGAAGTGTCGGAGCTCTTCCTGAGAAAGTATGCCGGGTCTCCAAGACCCGAAGTCTCGGTCTCCCACCTGTCGCGCCTGTCGAGACGGGAACTGGAGATCTTCGAACTCGTTGGCCGGGGATACGAAACCAGCGAAATTGCCGAAAGACTGTTCATAAGCCCGAAAACGGTCTCAACGCACTACGAGAACATCAAGCATAAACTCGGATTGGACAGCAAAACGGAGCTCGTCCGCCACGCGGTTACGTGGCTGAACGAAGAGCATTGACGCTCAGGGCAATCCCTGGTGAGAAGCGGGGAGCAGTCCCAGCCGGGATCCTATCCTGAGATCGATTTCCGCATCGAGTTGGGCCAACGTACCCACGTTTCTGATCGTCACGTCTGCCAAGTTGACCGTGTCGCCAATATGGAAGAGCTCTTCCTCTTCCATGTCCTGCTCCAGAAACATCGCGAAGCCCCTGGGGTCCCTTTCCGCCGCGCGTTCGCTGATTCGGGCGAACCGGGCCCGCTGGTCGTCGATCGTGACGTTGACGAGGAGAAACTGGGGGTAGTGATCACGCAGCGCCCCCACGTCTTCCGGCGTCCGCACTCCAGCGATCACAGCCTTCTCACATCCGGAGGCATCGACCGCCTCGATGACCGTCCGCGCAAAGAAATCTGCCCCCTTTTCCTCGATGACCTGGGCCGAAATCTGATGGAGATTCTTCCGATTCGGGTGAAGTCCTCGCTTCTCCGCGAGCTGCGCGACCAGTCGCCCAATCGAGAACACCTCCATGCCGTATCTATCGCTCAGATAGTCCGCAAGTTCATCCTTTCCACAACCGCTTCGCCCTACCACACCGATCACCTGCATTGCCGGCCTCTTCTTTCTTGAAGTCTGAAGGTTTCGACGTCCGGCAATTCAGGCATGGACGCTCTCCCTCAGCATGCTTTGGAGCTCCCTGGCATTCTGCACCGCGTATCCGGACTGATCATTGTCGAAGTAGCAGAAGACGTCACGTCCTTCTCGGGCCCAAGACGACAACCGCCCGGCCCACCCTGCCAGCGCCTGTGTCTGGTACCTGCCCTGGTACGGCCCATCGGGCCCGTGCAATCGCACATAGACGAATCCGCCCGGCGTTTCGATTGGCGAGAGTCGCCCGTCCAAGTCGTAGATGCAGAACGCTCTGTTCTTCCCTTCGAGCAATTCGTAAATATGCGAGTCGAACCAGCTCGGATCTCGGAACTCGAAGGCAAAGCGCAACTGAGGCAGCACTTTCAGAAACTCCTCGAACCGTCCGAGATTGAGGCGCCAACGGGGAGGCAGCTGAAACAGGATGGGACCGAGAGTGTTTCCCAACGACCGGATTCTTCCCAGGAAGTTGCCGACCGATTCGCGTGGATCCTTCAGCTTCTTCATATGGGTGATGTACCGGCTGGCTTTGACGGAGAACAGGAAACCGTCGGGCACACTCTCCCGCCACGTCACCAGGGTCTCCTGCGTGGGCAGGCTGTAGAAGGAGTTGTTGATCTCCACGGAGTCGAAGTACTGCCGATAGTGACGCAGGAAATCATCCGTAGCCAACCCCTTGGGGTAGAAGACGGGCTGCCAGTGTTTGTAGTGCCAGCCCGAAGTACCGATACGGATTCGCTGCCGCCAGTCAGTCCCCACTTCGGCCTTTCTTCGAGGCTCTGAGGACCGCGTATCCGCGGCCCCTATTCATTTCTTCCTCCTGCCTGACCGTGCCGGAACCACCTCGGCCGAGATCACATGGTTTTCGGGCTTGCCGACGATCTTCACTGTACTTGCCTGCAGGCCCTCTTCTCCTTTCTCGGGAACGTATCGCACCTTCGTGCCCACCTCCAGGCGATCAAACGCGCCATCGATGATCGCACTATCCTGGAAATAGATTTCCTGGTCCCCTTCGGTCTCCTTGAGGAAGCCATAGCCACGATCTCGAAAGAGCCGAACCACGGTGCCAGTCGTCTGCACGTGGCTCTTGACCTCACCTTGTTGACGGTCCGTGAGTTCCTTGAGCTGCCTTTCCATCACCTTGAATGACTCGATGATCGTGGTTTCGAGGCTTTCATCGAACGGAACGTTCGGCGGTCCCTTGTCGACGACCAGTTCATGACCCGGAGGTACTGTGACGTCGATCCGAACCCGATACGGATTTCCGGAGGACGCCGCATGATGCGGGCGTTCGATTGCCACCCGACAGCTGATAATGTGATCGCAGAAATGATCGAGCTTCTGGGCCCGTTCTGATATTATAGACTCCAGCCTTACTGTTCTTTCGACATTCTCACCATATCTAACTTCTAAAGGTATTTGCATAATGCTATCTTTCGCAAGTCGTGGATGTCGACTTTTTCCCCTTATTATGGATACTATATCTATTATCATGATACTCCCGGGATTTTCTAACTTCAATACAGCCAGGCGGCTGTTTTGATGAAGAGAACCAGAGGTGATAACTTAGATACCGTAACCACCCGAAGTTCGACTCTTACGCCCTCGAAAAGGGGGTAGCGTCTCCTGACTTGAAGGATCCATCCGGAAAACGGAGGACGACCCGATGGAGAACACAGAAATTGCCGACGTCTTCGATGAAATCGCCGACCTCATCGACCTCGAAGGCGGCAACGCATTCCGCATTCGTTCTTACCGGGCAGCCGCCCGCACGATTCGGGATTCTTCCCGGAGAATCGAAGAGATTGCCGAGGCCGAGGATCTGACCGACCTGCCCAACATCGGCGAGGGAATGGCACAGAAGATCCATGAAATCCTCGAAACCGGCACGTGCGGGCGCTTGGAGGAGCTGCGCTCCAGAGTTCCCGAGGAGCTGACCGAATTGTTGAAGATTCCGCAAGTCGGGCCTCGGACCGCCATGCAGATCCACCGAGAACTCGGGGTGGACACTTTGACCGATCTCGAGAAGGCCTGCCGAGAGGGTCGAGTCCGATCCGTCGAGGGACTGGGAGAGAAGACCGAACAGAGCATCCTCGAAGGCATCGAAATGCTGAAGCAGACGACCAGCCGGTTTCTCATCAGACCCGCCACCGAGCACCTCGAGGCTCTCGGCCGGCATCTCGACCAGATCGAAACCATAGATCGCTGGGAGGTGGCGGGCAGTTACCGAAGGCGCAAGGAAACGATCGGAGATCTCGACATCCTCGTGATGGCCGGGAACCGATCGGAGGCGACGAAAGGACTCCTCTCCTATCCCGACATCGGCGACGTGCTCGGCCGGGGTGAAGAGAAGATTTCCGTCCGGCTGAGGGGCGGACTGCAGGTGGACTTCCGCTTCTTCGAGGAAGAGAACTTCGGATCCGCCTTGATCTACTTCACCGGTTCGAAGGCCCACAACATCGCCATTCGTAGGAGAGCTCAACAGAACGGCTGGAAGTTGAACGAATACGGCCTCTTCAAGGACGATCATCTGCTTGCAGGAAAGACCGAGGAAGCCGTCTATCACCGACTTGCGATGAGCTGGATTCCGCCCGACCTGCGTGAGGATCGGGGAGAGGTGGAGGCTGCCGAATCCGGGAAGCTGCCCAGATTGGTCGTAGAGACGGACATCCGCGGCGACCTCCAGTCACACACCGAAGCCAGCGACGGCGAAAACACAATCGCGGAGATGGCGAAGGCGGCGATCGAGCGTGGCTACCAGTACCTTGCGCTCACGGACCACTCGAAGAAAGTGACCATGGCCGGAGGGCTCGATGACGACGAAGTGCGCAGGCATGCGGAGGCGATCCGCCGGGTCGATCAGGAACTCGGTGACTTTTGGTTGCTGGCGGGAATCGAGGTCGACATCCTGAAGTCGGGGAAACTCGATCTGAGGGAGAAGACCCTGGAAGATCTCGACTGGGTCGTTGCGAGCATTCACTACAACATGAATCTGGACAGGAAGTCGAATACCGACCGTCTGGTCCGTGCGATCTCCAGCGGCGTCGTCCACTGCATCGGCCACCCACTGGGTCGAATCATCGGCCGGCGGGAACCGATGGAGTTCGATCTCGACCGGGTGTTCGAAGCCTGTGTCGAGAATCGCGTTCTCCTGGAAATCAACGCTCAACCTGAGCGCCTCGATCTACCCGACCGCCTCTGCAAAAGCGCGATGGAGGCCGGTGTCGAGTTTACGATCAGCACTGATGCGCACCGCACGCCGGAACTCGACCTGATGCCTTTCGGCGTCCACACGGCGCGACGGGGATGGATCGAGAAGAAGCACGTGCTCAACACCAGGACTGTCGAGCAACTGAGAAAGCGCCTGCAACACACGGTGCAAGAGGCTCAGTAGGCGTCCAGGAGGGCGCATACGATGGGTGACAGCAAGGTTGTGCAAAAGCCTGAATTGGACGTGGCTGCCGTGGATTCGAAATCGTCGGCTCGGGAAGCGATCGAGTTCGAAAATCCACTCTTTGGAGAAGGCAAAGGAGGACCTCTCGAGGGTTTGATTTTTGTTTTCACCGGGCAGTTCCAACGATGGACACGCGAGGAAGCCAAGCGTTTCGTCGAGGCACGAGGTGGACAGGCGGCGTCCGGTGTCAGCGGCAGGACGGATTTTGTAGTGGCCGGTCCGGGTGCCGGGTCCAAGCGAGAAGAGGCCCAACAGCGAGATATCCCGATTCTGAGTGAGGATGAGTTTCTGGATTTCGTCGAGCCGCGATCTTGATCCTACGTTTTTCGCTATGCTTTCAGTCAGACCTCGATATGCAACTTAGTCCGGGCCGGTGGTATGTCGGAATGTTCGTGGGAGGGCTTCTTTGCCTTCAGCTCCCCGCTGCGCCGAGCGTGAGGCAGCCGGCAGCGTCCTCCGATGTTGTGACGCTACGCCCCGGCCTGGTCCAGGAAATCGTGGTCTCAGGCACTTCCACTCGAGAATTCAGTTTGGAGTCCGATGCCTCCGATTATCTGGAGATCGTCGCGCAGCCGCAGCATATGCGGCTCTCCTGGAAGCTGGTGCCTCCCCGCGACGCGGACCTTCCCCTGAGCGTTTCCTTCGATGTCCACGGAGAGTCCGTTTTCGCGGCGGTGAGCCGCGGCGCCGGCAAATACGTGCTTCGTCTGGAGTCGACCCTGGACGAATCGATCGCTCAAGGAAGCTGTCGTCTGGAGGTGGTCTCCTTGCGGGCAACCGCCGACCAGGACCGGGACCGATTCTCGGCTTTCAGCCTGATGGGGCGTGCGCTCGCGGAGGCCCGCAATCCATCGCCGGATGTGCGGGCCGGAGCACTGGTGCACCTGCAGGAGGCACTGGCGAAGTGGAAGGAGATCGAAAACGGCGAGGAGCAGGAAGCTCGTATCCTGGCCGTGCTGGGCCGCCTTTCCTCGGCTGCGGGAAAAACCGATTCGGCGGAAGAACAGTATGCCGAAGCCGTTCGCCTGGGCCGAGAGACGTCGAACCGCCACGTTGAAGCAGCGGGCCTCTATGGTCTGGCTCGCATCGAGTCTTCGAAGGGCAACCAGCATGACGCAATTGATCACTTCGAACAGGTACTGAAGCTCCGTCGCGGGCTGGGAGATGATTTCGGCGAAGCGCTGACTCTCCACAACCTGGGCGCCGCCAACTGGGCTCTCGGACGAACTCAGGTGGCACTCGACGACTACCAGCAAGCGTTGGCGATCCGTCAAAGGATAGGAGATCGCCTGGGCGTCGCTTACACCCTCTATGGGATCGCCGTTATCCATTGGGTGAAGGGTGAAGATCAGAAGGCCCTGGATACGTACGATCGCATACTCCCAATATGGCGTGACACGGGCAACCGGCAGGGGGAGGCCAACACGCTCAACAACATCGGCCTCATTTACTCCGGGTTGCAGGAACATCGCAAGGCTCTCCACTACTTCGATCAATGTCTCACCATCTGGAAGTCACTCAACGCCGTCTCGGGCGAAGCCTATACCGAAAACAATATGGGTATGGTCTATGCCGCAGAAGGCCACGCGGACGATGCCCTGCGCAACTACGAACATGCCTGGGCCATCCTGCAAGGTCTCAACGACCCGCGCGGCCAGGCCTACGTCCTCCATAACTTTGGCGAGCTGAATCTGGAAGAGGATCACCTCGAGAAGGCCCTCAGCTATTTCGAGAAAGCGCGGGCGTTGAAAGAGAAGATCGGCGATGAATTCGGCCTGGCCTACACGCTGGACAAGATCGCGGAAACCTACCTGAAGCAGTCCGACCCTGGCCGGGCCCTTCCATTGCTCGGCGATTCCCTTCGTCTGCATCGGAAGGTCGGTGACCGGAACGGCGAGGTCAGGGCCCTGGCCGACATGGCTCGGGCGGAGGAACTGCAGGGAGATCTCGAGCTCGCCCGAAGCAGGATGGAAGGCTCGCTCGAGCTGATCGAATCTCTTCGCCTCCACTTTCACGGGGAAGATCTGCGCACTTCCTACTTCGCAACAAAGCACGACTATTACGCCTTCTACATCGAACTGCTCATGGAACTCGCGAGAAAACACCCGTCGGGTCATTTCGAGGAGGCCGCCTTCCAGGCGAGCGAAGAGAGCCGTGCCCGGGGCCTGCTCGATCTCCTTTCCCGAGCGCAGGTCGAGATTTCCGAAGACCCGGAGGATTCCGGCATGTCGGAGACGGAGGCGAAGCTGCGGCGGCAGATTGAGGTTACCGCCGAGAGCCTGCATCGTCTCGAGGAGGCCGGCGCCTCCGCCGAGCAGATCAAGGTGCTCCACGTTCAGTTGGAGAACGACTCTCGGCAATATGCCGAGCTCAAATCCGAACTCCTGGCCAGGAATCCCCACTATGCCCAGCTCGTTTCACCCGTGACCGCAAGCCTCACCGAGATTCAGTCTCGACTCCTCGGGCCGGACACGCTTCTGCTCGAGTATTTTCTGGGAGAGGATCACAGCTACCTTTGGGCGCTGACCCAAGATTCCGTGCAGAGCTTTTCGCTGCCTCCAGAGAACCGAATTGAAGCCGCGTCTCGGACAGTGTACGAACTCCTCACCGCCCGCAATGCGGTCGATCCCGGTGAGTCGCCGGCGCACAGAAGGCACCGGATTCTCAATGCGGACCTGGAACTCGACCAGGCCTCTGCATCCTTGAGCGGCCTGCTGCTGGACGTCCTTCCCGCCGAACTCAGGAGAGAGCGTCTGATCTTCGTTCCGGATGGAATCCTCAACTACATTCCTTTCGGCGCTCTCCCGACTCCCGTGACTTGGCGCGGCGCTCGCAGTGCTGCAACCGGTGATTCAGCCGGGCGGCTTCCTCCGCTCCTCGCGCTCGAGCACGACATCGTCTACTTGCCCTCGGCGGGAGTCCTGGAGGAACTGACACAAAGCAGGCATGTTCGATTCGAACCGAAAATGGAACTGGCGGTCGTCGCCGACCCCGTCTTTCAACCCGACGATCCAAGAGTGCTGGAACAGGCTCGGGCGTCGAGACCGGGATCGGACGAATCTCGCGAGGATCAGTCGGCAGATCAGCCTCCTTTCACCCGTCTTCGCTTCTCGAGACTCGAGGCGAATGAGATCGCCCGGCTGGTCCCCCCGGAACAGCGCCTCGTGGCCCTCGATTTTGCGGCTTCCCGTGCGACGATCGAGAGGGCCGACCTCAGCCGCTATCGATTCATCCACTTCGCCACGCACGCAGTGCTGGATACGGAACACCCGGAATCCTCCGGAATCGTTCTTTCCCGCGTCGACACGAAGGGAAGACCGGTGAACGGCTTCCTCCGCTTGGCTGACATCTTCAACCTGCACTTGAATGCAGACACCGTCGTATTGAGCTCCTGCCGGACTGCTCTTGGAAAAGACATTGAAGGAGAAGGAGTGATCGGCCTGACGCGCGGCTTCCTGTACGCCGGAGCGTCGTCGGTCATGGCCTCGCTGTGGAGGATCCAGGACCGCGCTACCGCCTTCTTGATGAACACCTTCTATACCAGAATGCTCGACGGCGGTTTCAGTCCGGCAGCGGCACTGAGAGCCGCTCAGACCGCCATGCAACAGGACCCACAGTGGAAGTCGCCCTACTACTGGGCAGCATTCACGCTCCAGGGACTGGGGTTCGATGCCGAACCGAAAGCCGCCGACAGCACGATGGTGTCCGAGGGCGAAAGACGCAACTGACTCACCGTTCCGTTTTGGGTGTTTTCTCGGCGTTGGATGCCCTCCAGGAAATCCAAAGGCGCCACCCGGACTTTCGGTTACAGGTCATTTCCCGATAGACTTTTCTCCGCTGGAAGGAACTGCAAAGCGTGGGCCAAAGACTTCGACCACGAGTACAGTGGAACCTCGGTCCCGAGGCTTTCGAGTCGTTTCTGTCTCGTCTTGACAAGGATCGAGATGAGGCGGGACGTCGGTATGAGCGGATCCGCGGCAAACTGATCAATTTCTTCGCCTGGGAAGGCCTCGTCAGCGCGGAAATCCTGGCCGACGAAACGATCGACCGGGTTGCCCGAAAGCTGCTCGATGGAGAAACCGTTCGAGCGCTGGAGTCCTACGTCTTCGGCGTCGCCCGCCGAATCCTGTTGGAAACTCGCAGTCGCCGACGGAAAACGGACGAGTATCTCGACGACGGGCCACCGCTCGGACAACCTCCCGAGGAACCTTCACGCGATGAGGAGATCCTCAGCGAGTGCCTGCAGTCCTGTCTTCAGAAGCTACCGCCTGAGAGCAGGCACCTCATCCAGACGTACTACCAGGAGAACTGGCAGCAGCAGATCGAGGTGAGGCAGCAACTTGCGGGCCAGCTCGGAATCTCGGTCAATGCCTTGCGCAATCGCGCCCTGCGCTTGAGAAACCGGCTCGAGAGGTGCGTCAACCGCTGCCGGTCTCGTCTGAGGAATATGAAACCATGAGACATTTGGGCGGTTTTCGTCACTACTCATCGAGAGGGGTGCCGGTGGAATATGTGCGCAGACCTAGATGAAACAAACCAAGCCAGACGTTACTTGCTGGGTGAGCTCTCGCCGGAGGAGAGGTCCAGGGTCCAACAGCGCCTGTTCGAGGATGATGAATTCTATCGCCGCATCCTGGTCTGCGAACAGGACCTGATGGATGCCTACGTGCGGGGCAGCCTTTCGAGAAGAGAGCGCTCACTGTTCGAACAACACTGCCTCGTCGGTGAAGAACAACGCCGTAAGCTCGAATTCGCGCGCGGTCTTCAGCTGGAACTCTCCAAGGCAGTTGCGGAACGGAAGTCGAAGAGCGACTCTCGAAAGGATCATGCCGGGTTACAGTGGTCCGTCCTGGGCTTTTCTCTCTCCCGCCTGCGACTTGCGATAGCGACGGCGGCGGCTTGCCTCGTCCTGGCAGGACTCGCCTGGTGGATCGGGCTGGTACAGGTCCAGAATCCTCATACCGAAACAGGTAACGGACGGCTGGGCCAGCCGACCCTTTTCCTTGCGACGGGGATGCTGCGCGGAGAAAACGAGATCCCGAAGATTTCGCTCGGGAAAGCGTTCCGCCGCGTTCTGCTTCAGCTGCAGCTCCCGGAAGAAGCGAACTACGCTGGCTACTCAGTCTCATTGACGAATCCAGAGGGTAAGCTGGTTCTGAGCGTCAACGGCCTCGAGGCGACCACGGCCGAGGGCGTTCCGGCGGTGGACATATCGATTCCCTCCGGTCTCCTGACTGTCGGGCACTTCGAAGTAGCTCTGGAGGGTCTGCCGACATCGGCGGAACCGGTCCCGCTCGACTACTACTACTTCGATGTCGTGAATTCCCGCTGAACCCATCCGTCAACGCCTCACAGACCAGCCCCCTTTTCTCCGATTCCCAACGAGAGCCACGCAAGTTCTTCCACGGGAAGTGCAAGACGCAGCTGTCCTTTCTGCGTGATATCCGACATCAAATTGCCACGTAGGTACAGAGGCACCCCCAATCGCCTGTTCATTGGCGAAGGCAACGAAAGAAGAGAGGAAGAGAATATGAATCGAATCCCACCGATCCGAATTTCGCTTTGGATTCTAATGGCAATCGCTCTCTTGGGCCCATCCGTTGGATCGCTCCGCGCCGATCCCGTCACGATCCACTTCACAGGAACAGTCGACTCCGTTCCCGCGTCCGTGGGTTCCTACATTTCAAATGGAGATACGTTGAGTGGATCCTACACGTTCGATTCGGCAACCGCCGCCAATTCAGGGAGCACTTCGACCTTTGCGGTCTTTGACGCCTTGACCAGCTTCAGTTTCGCGCTGGACAGTTTCAGTGGCAGCAGCAGCGCCGCCGCTGAGATCCAGGTGGACAATAATCCGCCATCGCCGAACGATGATCGCTACGGGCTCCTTTCCCGTGTCTCCGACGGCCTGGTCATAAACTACCCCCCGGGCTACTCGGGTGCGGCTGTGACAGATTTCAGTTTCAGACTCGATGATTCAACCGACGCCGTGTTCAGCGACGCCCTCAACCTCCCCACCGAGATCTCCTTGTCCACCTTCGACTCCAGCCAATTCTTTCTGTTTCTCAACGACGGGACGTTGGTTCATGGGGTGATGACTTCCGTTTCCTCCGTGCCGGAGCCCTCGACTGCCCTGCTTCTCGGCCTGGCCTTTCTAGGAACGATCGCTGTCTCCCCGTTCCGGGGTCGGCTGAGAGTCCGCCGGCCGGGTACGAGTCAGGGAAAGTAATAGCGTCCCAAATCGGCCCAGCTATCCTCTGTTCGACCTGGGATGACTATAATCGGAACCAGGAGGAGCAGGGACGAATTGGCCGAATCCGACCATCAGCATCTGAGGAAACTGCGGCCCCGGGAGTTCGTCTGGGCGATCCCCAAAGACGCCGTATTCGAGTTCTTCGCCGACAGTGCTTTCACCTATGGAGCAGCGATGGCCTTTTACACGATGCTGTCGCTGGCTCCCCTGATGATCCTCGTCCTGAGCATCACTTCCGTTTTCGCGGAAACGGAATCCGTCCGCTCGGAGATCGTTTCCCAGGTCCGAGTCATCGTCGGTCCCGAGGGGGCCCGGGTCGTTTCCACGGTCATCGAGAATGCTGAACACTCGCGACAGGGAAAGAGTGCAACCGTTATCGGGATCGTTGTTCTTCTCCTTGCGGCGACGGCCGTGTTTACCCAGCTGCAAGGTGCACTGAACCAGATTTGGGGGATCCAGACGCGACCTGAAGCCTATATTGTGAGCTTTCTCATCACACGTGTCGTTGCTTTCGCCGTCGTCCTGATGATCGGAATCCTGTTGCTCGCTTCCCTGATTCTCACGTCCGTCATTGCGGCCATTTCCAGCTACTTCCCCGTGTCGATCCTTCCCCAGTACCATCTGTGGGAGGTCATCGACTTCGTCGCGTCGGTTGCCATTGCGACGCTTCTCTTTGCACTCCTCTTCCGCTACGTCCCGGACGTCCGTATTTCGTGGCAGGACGTATCGATTGGAGCTTTCGTCACGGCGGTCCTGTTCACGACCGGAAAGTTCTTCATCGGCCGCTACCTCGGTGCGAGCTCGATGCGCTCCGTCTATGGAGCCGCCGGGTCGCTGGTTGTGCTTCTGTTCTGGGTTTACTACTCGACGCTCATTCTCTTCCTGGGAGCGGAACTGTCCCAGGTCTACACCCGCCGCGTCGGTGCGAAGCTCGTTCCCCGCCGCTTCGGCTTCTTCGTGAAGAACACCGAGGAGAGGCGGGTAGGATAAGCTTCCAGCTTGTCCCTGGCCGGAGGCCGTAGCTCGACGGGCGTTGTTCAGCGTCAGCTCCGAAGATCAGACGGCGAGGACGGGAGAACCGGAGGACGGGAGAACCGGAACTGGGAGCTGACGGCGACGTTTCTCCCTCACGATTTCGCGTAAGATAGGTCCCTTCCGATCTCGCGCTGCTTGTCCGAAACCAAACTGACGCGAATCGAATCAATACAGTGACGAAAGGAAGCAATTCGCTTGGGAATACGAAACGACATCAGGAACCTGGCTATCATCGCCCACGTCGATCATGGGAAGACGACCCTCGTCGACGCGATGCTCTGGCAGAGCGGAATCTTCAGATCGAACGAACAGGTCGCAGAAAGGGTGATGGACTCCATCGATCTGGAGCGGGAAAAGGGCATCACGATCATGGCCAAGAACACGGCCATTCACTACAAAGGTGTCCGTATCAACATCGTTGACACCCCCGGGCATGCCGATTTCGGTGGGGAGGTGGAACGCACGCTGAAGATGGTCGACGGCGTCCTGTTGCTGGTCGATGCCAGTGAAGGGCCACTGCCGCAGACCCGCTTCGTCCTGCGGAAAGCGCTCGAGTCTCAACTCCCCTCGATCATCGTCATCAACAAGATCGACCGCTCGGATGCACGACCCAACGAGGTGCTGAATGAGGTCTTCGACCTCTTCATCGATCTCGATGCCTCCGAAGAGCAGCTCGACTTCCCGGTCCTCTACTCCAATGCCAGGGCGGGGACCTGCCGCACGAGTCCGGACGGCGAGGACCAAACGCTGGTCCCCTTGTTCGACGAGATCCTCAGGACCGTTCCACCTCCCCATTTCTCCCCCGATGCACCTCTTCAGTTTCTCGTCACGAGCCTTGACTACGATGACTATGTGGGCCGGCTGGCCGTCGGGCGGGTGTTCAACGGAGAGGTGGTCAATCGCCAGAGTGCCGTGCTCCTGGGACGTGACCACGAGGTTAGAGATGTGGAGATTTCCGGCCTGTACGGCTACGAGGGTCTCCGTCGAACCCGAATCGAGCGGGCCGGACCGGGAGATATTGTAGCCATCTCCGGGATCGATCCGGTGAGTATCGGAGAGACCATCTCGGCTGGCGAGAACCCACGGGCCCTGCCCCACATTCGCGTCGACGAGCCGACCATGGCGGTGGTCATCTCCGTCAATGATGCTCCCCTGTCGGGACGGGACGGGACGCAGTTGACCTCTCGAAAGATCAAGGAGCGTCTTCTTCGCGAGACCCTCACGAACGTCTCGATCCGCGTCGAGCCCACCGACTCGCCGGATGCTTTTCAGGTCTCGGGACGCGGAGAACTGCAGCTGGCCATCCTGATCGAAATGATGAGGAGAGAGGGCTTCGAACTGACGGTCGGGCGGCCTCGGGTACTCACCCGCACCATTGACGGGGCTTTACAGGAACCGATGGAGAATCTCGTCATCGACTGCCCCGAGGAATACATCGGAGTCGTGACCGAGGCAGCCGGTATCCGAAAGGGCAGGATGACGAAGATGGTCAATCATGGGACCGGAAGAGTACGCATGGAGTTCCGCGTACCTACGCGGGGCCTGCTTGGTTTCCGTACTCAGTTCCTGACCGACACGCGGGGGACCGGGATCCTGACTCACGTCTTCGACGGCTTCGACCCCTGGCAAGGCGAAATCGCGCACCGCACGACCGGTGTCATGGTGTCCGACCGCTCAGGGCGCGCGACGGCCTATGCGATCGAGCACGTCCAGCCGCGTGGCGAGCTCTTCATCGGTCCGGGAGAAGAGGTCTATGCCGGCATGATCGTCGGAGAGAACGCCCGCCCTCAGGATCTGCCGGTCAACATCACCAAAGAGAAGAAGCTTACCAACATGCGCTCCTCGACCGGCGAAGAGCTCGTGCACCTGATCCCGCCCAGAAGGATGAGCCTCGAGCAGTCGCTCGAGTTCATCCGGGAAGATGAAATGCTGGAGGTGACCCCTTCGTCGATCCGACTGCGCAAGCGGTCGCTGATGACGAGATGACGGGAGAACCGGAGGACGGGGGACGGGAGAAACAGTTCCGCTACTCATACCGATAGACGCGACAGCGGGTGATTCCCGGCTTTCGGCTCACGGAGCGCCATTTGCGCCCCTGGTCGTTCTCGTCACCGTTCAGGCGCCGACCGGGAATCCATCTTCCGTCTCTGTACGTCCCCTCCTCGACGTATCCAATTCCCGCCAAAGACGGCCCCGGCGTCAATGGTCTGAACGAGACCCGGAAGCCGCTGCCGGCCCCCACGAACTCATCGGGTCCGACGGCGATGATCAGTCCGCTGCCGACCTGAGCCTGATAGCTGAAAACCGCGTCCAGCGAGATCTCCAGTTCGTATCTTCCGAGCTCACGAATCACCGTCGGGTGGTCCTTATCGAGCAGGAAGCCGGCCATGTCGCCCCCGTTCCGATGCTCCAGAATCAACGGCACCATCTGCTGTAGAACCGCGTAACTCGCCGCCAGAGGGCTTTCGGCCGGATCCTCGATCGAATCCACGGCGAACGGCGAAGTTCCGAGAGCGGCGTGCTCTCCGATGGCGTAGAAGACGTTGCGTGCCCCCGTGGCATCGTTTCGCATCTCAGGAATGAAGAGGGGGTTGCCCCGCTGCGTATAGCGTTGGCACCATTCCGCGAAGTTCGGCGCATAGATGTCCGGCGCCAGTAGGTCCACATGGGGTGCGCCGGCCAGCCAGACGTCCATGACGTGAGGCAGCGGTCCGCCGCTCGGATAGTCGCCGGGCTTCGCCGGAGGCCCACCCAGCCAGGCGTTGACGTACATCGGAATGTCGTACTGCTCCTTGCCGGCCACGGCCACATGGTCGATGTATCGGGCGTAGTGCCAGGCCATGAAGATCTCGTCGGTCGCAGTACCCGCACCGAAGATTTCTTCCCAGGAACCCTGAGACTTGAATCCTCCGGCGCCCCATCGCTGACGCACTTCGGGCACGAGTTCCTGCTTGTGGGCCGTCAGGCTGTCGATCAGGGCTTTGGGAACGGGCGTCGAAAAGGCTTGGTTGGCCGCCTCGGATCGATCTCGCGAGTCGCCCAGCACGCCCACTTCGTTCTCGATCTGCATCATCAGGACCGTATGATCCCGACCGTCGAATGCCCGGATATGCTTCATCAGAGCAGCAAAGGCCTTTGCGTCCGCCTGCCAGCTCGACTCCGCCATCGTCGAAAGCACTTCGATCGCTTCGCCGTCGCCGATCTTGACCCGTGGAAACCTCTGGTAATCCGTCTTGACCCACAGTGGAAGGTAGCTCGACATTCCGTTCTTCCAGCTGCCGAACCAGAGAAAGATCAGCCTCAGTCCGTGCCGACGGGCTCCGAGGATCAGACCATCGACCAGGCTGAAGTCGAAACTGCCTTCGCTGGGTTCGATCAGCTCCCAGGAGAGCGGGGTGATGACGGTATTGAAGTTCAGATCGACCATTCGCTGCCAGATAGGCTCCATATAGTCCAAGCTGGAGGAGCTCGAGTTATGCAACTCGCCGCCGATGATCAGCAGCGGGCTGCCGTCGACCATGAACTGAACCGTCTCTCCTTGACGGATCAATCGGGGCGTGCCGTCATTGGAAACCGCCTGAGAGGGTTGGGCTCCGATCATGGCCGGCATCGCCGCCGTCAAGATCAGCCCGGCGGCTGTAATTTGGATGGCTCGAAACCACACCTTGAATCTCATATCGGCACCTCTTTTCAATAGCACCGGATCTTTGGCACGAGATCGGGAGCTTCGCCCCCCGGGCGGCTACGGGGTGTCGCGACGATACTCCGCGTCCGTGCGGATCTCCCAGTGCACCTTGTCCCCCAGGGGATTGGCCTGCAACTTCAACGCTTCGCCCGACTTTTCGACGGTCAGGGGATGCAGCACGTTGTCGGAGGGAAGACAGACCAGGCCGGTTGCCTGGTTGGTCTTCGTCGCGAAAACGACCAGTTCGAGATGGGACCAGTCCATGTCCATCGTGGACTGAGCCAGTTTCATGTGGGGGATCGCGCTTCCCTCCTTCACCAGCATGACGATGGGAATTTGGCCCGCCTCGATCGCATGCCAACCGCCCGAGTAGCCCTTGCCCGTTTGATAGTCGATCCACTGACCGGGCGGCACGTAGACGCTTCGTCCGGTCGTGTTGGCTTCCATGAGCGGGGCGACCAGAATGTCGCTTCCGAACAGATACTCGTCCTGAATCAGCCAGGAGCCCGGGTCATCGGGAAACTCGATGAGAAGGGCGCGGACCATGGGCAGGCCGCGCTCGGTGCAATCCTTCGCCTGGGCATAGATGTAGGGCATCAATCGGTACTTGAGATCGTCGGCACGACGATAACCGTCCAAGAACTTCTGGCTGAACTCCCACGGCTCCTTCGGCGGCGCTCCGTGACTGCGGCTGTGGGACGTCAGCATCCCGAACGGCGTCCACCGCCAGTAGAGCTCTTCGGGAGTCTGGGTGGTGAATCCGCCGATATCGTGACTCCAGAAAGCGAACCCGCTGAGACCGATCGAAAGTCCGCCCCGCAATGTGGCCGCCATTCCAATGTCGCTGTTGGCCGCATCGCCCCCCCAGTGAACGGGAAAGCGCTGGCAGCCCGCCCAGCCCCCACGGGCCCACATGATGGAGTCACCCGTCACCTCGCGAGTGATATCCGAAACCGCCTTCTGGTACCTCAAAGGATAGAGGTTATGTTCGTAGAATCCTGTTCGGCCGGAGGCATACAAACCGGTGTAAGGAGCGGCCTCGCCAAAGTCGACCTTGATGGCGCCGACACCCATGCGCAGGAGCCCGCCGATCTTTTCCTGGTACCACTTGACGGTCTCCGGGTTGGAGAAGTCCAGGATGGCATCCTCGTAGGGGAGATTCCCTTCATTGTCACGAACCGCCAGACCCTTTTGAACGATCTCGGAAAAGAGCCGGTTCTTGGGTACGAAGTAAGGAAGCTGCCAGAGGGAGATGTGGAAACCCTCTGCTTTCAGGTCCGTGATCATTTTGGCCGGATCACGAAATCGTGTCGACGAGAACTGATAGTCACACCGCCAGTCGGTTTCGAACCAGCCGGTGTCCAGATGGATGACGTCGCTCGGAACCTTGTACTGTCGCAGCTGGGCCGCAACGTCCCGGACCTGATCTTCCGAGAAGTAGGTGATCCGGCTCATCCACAGCCCAAAAGACCAGAGCGGCGGCATGTCCGAGCGGCCGGTCAAGCGGGTGTACTCATCGAGGATTTCCTTCGGCGACCCGAGGAAGACGAACAGATCGAGGGCGTCGTCTCCGATCAGCAACGAGTTCGTTCCTGAGTAAGCGGATCCAAAGTCGAAGGTCATCGGGGTCGACGAATGGACGAACATCCCGTAGCCGCGGCTGCTCATGAAGAACGGTACCGGCTTGTACATCCCCCGGTTCTCCGCCCCATTGGGATCGTTGGCCCAGAGATACACTCTCTGTCCACGCTTGTCGAGCTGCGTGAAAGACTCTCCGCATCCGTAGAACTTCTCATTCGCGGAAATCGAGAAGACAGCAGCTACACTTCGGGAATAGTCCGAGGAGCGCCGAACGAAGGAAAACGGAAGGACCGGAGTCAGGGTCGCCGCATTGTCGGAGGCATGGTTGGTGCGGGTCAGCAGTTGCCCGTCAGCATCTCGAAACTCAACGTGCCAGGGATTCTCGGTTACGGTCACCGACCCATAGGGACTCGAGTAGCGATAACCGCTCCGGACCTTCGTCATCTTCCAGGAGCCGTCGTGGGGCGCCCGCCCGCCGACCAGCATCAGGGAAGGCCCCTGATTTCGGGCCGGGACTCCGGTCACCAGCCGGATCCTCACCGTCCGGGGAGAGATGAACTCGAGGGAGAATGGCAGAGTCGGATTGACGGCATACTCTCCCTCGGGAAACGTCACCCCCTTGAAAGGCTGGAGGATCGCCAGCATGTTGTCGAAAGCGATCCGTGTAACGTAACGGTTCCGCAACCAGGTCAGATGACCGCTTGCAGTCTCGGGATCGAAGTCGGACAGGTGATCGGCCAGGAAGTAGCCATTCGAAAAGTCGTGAAAGTCGGGTGTGATGTCGACGATGTCATTGAGCAGCTTTGGAGGCTGCTTTGCCGAACCGGCCCTCAGGCTGAAAGGCAGCAGAAGCGCGAGGCACAAGGATGCAAGCAGCGGAATCGTGACTTTTCGGTTCAACATTCGACCCCTCCCTTTGAGGTGTCCTTTTTAACCTATCGGGACCGTTTCCGAAAGGTAGCCGATGGCCACAAGCTCGAGGTTGCCCGACCTGGCAGGACCGATTCCTGAATGCTCCAGGCTCGTCGCCAGGCTCACTGCGGTTGACGCGAAGCAATCGACTCGGTAGTATATCCGTTACGGATATACTAATGAAACCGCTCACACCTCCCGTTTTTCACATTCTGTTGGCGCTATCCGGCGGAGAACGACACGGTTACGCGATCATGCAGGAGGTGGCGCGAGAGACCGGTGACCGGTTCATCATGGGACCCGGCACTCTCTACGGTACCCTGAAACGCATGCTCGCGGCCGGGCTCGTCGAGGAAAGCGGTGAACGGACGGATCCGAAGATCAACGACGAGCGCCGTCGATACTATCGGATTACTCCGGCCGGAAGACGCGTCGTCGAGGAGGAGGCAAGGCGACTGGAGTCTTTGGTGCGACTGGCTCGAGCGAAGTCGCTTCTGAAGCATCCGAACCTGGAGGAATCTTGAGTGAAGATCGCAGAACGGATCTATCGAGGCCTGCTTCTTCTCTATCCCCCTTCATTCCGTCGCGAATACCGCGAACTCATGCAACAGGCCTTGCGTGATCAGATGCGAGACTCTGGCGGCGGCTTCGACCGTCTCCGTTTGTGGACTCGTACGGCGGTCGATTTGCTGGCTAGCGCTTCAGTCCTGCGCTTGGAGGATCTCATGTCGAACCGATCGATGCTGATGGGGATCGGACCCTACCTGTTTTGTCTGACGGCAGCCGTGTTTTTGGGCCATTTCGAATTGCGTACCGATGATGCAGGCGTGGAAGTGGGGCTCCTCCTCGTGTTCACCTTCATCTTCGGGTGCTGGAACCCGAAGGGCGCTTGGCTCGCGCCCTTGCTTGGATTGAGCGTGCCTCTCGCGGAGTTGTTGTGGGGCCATCCCGGACCTGGAGCGAACCACTCCGGCGATTTGCTGATCCTTGCCGGGTTCGTCGCCGTTGTGAGCATCATCGGGAGCTACTCGGGCGTCCTGACGCGCAGACTCGTGGCAAGCGGCGTGTCGAGGTAGGAGCGACCGTCATCGGTCGATACCACCATCGGCACACCGTCGCTGCAACACCGGTCACACCGGCGGCCGAGGCTGCCGGCGATACTGGCTGCAAAGCCGAAGATACCGAATCAGTAATCTCAAATCTCCAGGATTCCACCTGCGCGGAGCTCCCGGTCGGCCGCTCGCCCGTACCGGACGACCGCTTCCGGCAGCACCCCCACGTCCTCCAGAGAAGTGCGGAAATTGACGATGCACATGCGCAGGACAAACCGGTCTTCGAGCATGGCATTGGACAGGAAGATCTCTCCCCCCTCTTCGATCCTGGTGAGAATCCTTTGGTTGAGGGTATTCAGATATTCTCTGACGCCGTCCTCTTGCGTCCGCCCGCGCAGGTCCTTCGGAACGAATCGAAAGGTCGCGATGCTGAGGTTCTGCGTGACCCGCTCGAGTTCATCGAAGTCTTCGAGACGCCGATACAACTCCCTGGACAAGCGGACATCTTCCTGAATCATTTCCTTGTAGCCGGAGCGGCCGACCTGCCTCAGGGCGAGCCAGACCTTCAGTGCGCGGAAGCCGCGGGAATTCTGGAGTCCATAGTCGAAGTAGTTCGTCTTCTCCGGGTCGAAGTGATAGTACGGGGGGTGGAAGGAGAAGGCATCTCTCAGCGCCTGGGGGTCTCGAACCAGAATGCAGCCCGCTTCCAGCGGCGCGTAGAGCCACTTGTGAGGATCGACGGCGAGCGAGTCGGCCTGGCCCAACATTGCCAGGTCGGACGACAGGTCCGGAACCATCGCGGCCGGGGCACCATAGGCCCCGTCGACGTGAAACCATAGACCCCGTTCCCGGGCGATCGTCGCCATCTCCTCGAGCGGGTCAACCGCTCCTGTACTGACGGTGCCTGCGTTACCTACGATGAGAAAAGGCAGGTCTCCCCTGCCCCGATCCTCGTCGATCTGCCGGATCAGTTGCGTCGTGTTGATCCGCTGATCGGTGCCGGCCGCGATCCAGCGGATCGCATCCGTACCAAGTCCGGACAAATCGGCGGCCTTTTGGATCCACGTATGGGTTTCCGTCGACGCGTAAGCGCGCATGCGGCGGCCGGATACGCCCTCTTTGCGCAAGTTCCAGTCGGCCTGGGCCCGCCGTGCCGCCAGAAAGCCGGCGATATTCGCGATATTGCCGCCGCTGACCAGCACCCCGCCGCACGTGGCAGGATAGCCGAGCAGTTGGGCGATCCAACGTACCGTCTCCAGTTCGATTTCAGTCGCGACCGGAGCGATGTGCCAGGCTCCGGCATTGGCATTGACGGAGGCGGCAAGAAAATCACCGAGCATGCCGATGGGGGCCGCCGACGACGTGATGTACCCCCAAAACCGCGGATGACCGTTGTGCAGTGAATAGTCGAACAATTCCTCCGCCACTCGTGCCAATAAAGGGGCGGCGTCGGTACCCTCTTCGGGTAGTGGTCCGTAGGCGGAGAGCATGGACTGAATCTGCTGTGGCGAAGCTGCGCGGGTCACGGGCCGATCGGAGAGCGAATCCAAGAAGCGGGCGATCCGATCCACCAGATCGTGCCCCAAACGGCGAAACTGCTCGGAGGACATCTTCAGAGGCGCACAGCGCTGTCCCGAAGGTCCCGCCTTCTCCGAGACCGCAGAAGTCCGCTCGGGTATCCCGGACGAAGTGTCCCTCTGTTTCGCGGCAGGAACTCCCCTGGATTGCGTCGGTTTGATGCCCTCGAACAAGTCCACTTCACGTCCCCGACCACCGTTGACACGGCTCATGGCCCTGTAGAATTCCTGGGAGCCCCAGAGCGCTTTGTGATGCTCGGAAGAGAGGTGTTCGAGCTTCCCATAGAGGGCTATCTGAGTCTGGTGGCAGGTCACCGCCTTCCAGACCGTGGGCCAGTATTCCTCGGTGTTGATCACCGTCGTGACGGCCCACTCCGGCCACGGTACTGCGCGGCGCTCACTTCCATCGACTTTCGCTGCCAGCTCCCGGAACGCCGATTGGTACGCATCCCACTTCGGCTTGGTCCAGGCCATGTAATAGAGCTTTGAGACCCCATGCGATGGAAGGCCAAGGTCATCCTCCTCGGAATCAGCAACCATGAGCGCGGCGGTCGTGAACTGAGAGATCGCAATGTGGTCGGGATGGCCGTATGCACCGTCGGGGCCGAATGTAACGACGACGTGAGGCCGCAGCCGCCGAATCTCGTAAGCGATCCTGCGGATGACCTCTTCGGGAGACATCTGGTCGAGATCGCCGTCGAGGTAACCGAGCAGCGAGACCTCCCGGATGCCGAGCACCCGAGCAGCCGCTCGAAGTTCCCCTTCCCGGATCACTCCGACCTCTTCGAGACTGGGGCGATCTGGAAGGTCCCCATACCGTCCGCGCTCCCCCCGAGTCGCCGTAACCAGAAAGGTCTCGACTCCTTCCGCAGCGTACTTGGCCAGAGTTCCCCCCATTCCCAAAGACTCGTCATCGGGGTGAGCCAGGACGCACATCAACCGAAGCCCTTCCGTCATGGTCCGTTCTCCTTGCGTGTCTCGGATGAAGAATGCGAAACCGCTGGTTCCTGCAACCTTACATGCGAAAAGTGTACTAATCAGTGGTCACCGGAACACGACGTGGTGCCCATCGTGTCGTGGCGGTGGATCCTCCCTGATCATCCCGACAGGAGGCTCACCACAACGACACGACGCCGGACATCGACCACGACGGGCACGACGCAACACGCCGGTCAGACCCAGACGCCGGCCTGGCTGCGCTGTCTTTCGAGCGTTGCGATCAGCGTACGGCAGAAGGCCGGAAGATCCCCGGGGTTACGGGAAGTGATGATGCCCTTGTCTTCCACGACCTCTTCATCGACCCAGGTTGCTCCGGCGTGCACGAGATCGTCCTTGATCGAGAAGAAGCTGGTGACCTTCCTGCCTTCGAGGATCTCCGCAGACGCCAGCATCCACCCGCCATGGCAAATGGCTGCCACCACCTTGCCCTGTTCGTGCATGTCTTTCACGAAGAACACCATAGCGGCGTGCCGCCGCATATGATCCGGAGAATACCCGCCGGGGATCACGAGAGCGTCGAAATCGCTCGCACTAACCGACGCGATCGCTTCATCCGCCGTGGCGGTCAAACCGTTCTTGCCTTCGTAGGTTTCGGCTTCAGGGCCGATGACGGTCACTTCGGCCCCTTCCTCCGTCAGGCGAATACGCGGATACCAGAACTCCAGATCCTCGAACAGATCTGCCACGAATAATGCAACCTTTGCGCCCTCTAGACTCATTGTCCACCTCCTAAGTGGCCAGCCGAGCCTGCAACGTCACATTGGCACCGTGCTTGACCAACTTCGATACCGGGCAGTTCTCCTTGGCGTCATTGGCATACCGCTGAAAGGTCTCAGCATCGATACCGGGCACATTCCCCACGGTCTCCAACTGGATAGCCGAGATCTTGAAACCTCCGTCGGCCTTCTCCAACCGGACCGTCGCCGAAGTCTTGACCGAGGTGGGATTGAAGCCTGCCTGAGCCAGCCCGTGCGAGAGAGCCATAGAGAAGCACCCTGCATGAGCGGCGGCGATCAACTCCTCGGGATTCGTTCCCGTACCATTCTCGAAACGAGAGGCAAAAGAAAAGGCGCCTTCGAAGGCGCCGCTGCCCAGGCGCATCGTTCCTTTCCCGTCCTTGAGATTCCCTTCCCACTGTGCATCGGACCTGCGATTTGGCATACCAAACTTCTCCTCTGAAGAAATGTCGAGTGGCTTAGACAACTCAACCAACGGCCACCGAACGCTGAATAGATCGTGCAGTGCGTCACCGGATCGCAAAGGTGATCAATGAGGGTAGGTACCGGACCCGGATCCGCTCCGAAACACTATATAACAGGAGGGCTCCGAGTTCGAACGATCCCTTGCCCGACTCGGGCTGCGAGAACCCTCCCACAGAGACAATCCAGCCGAGGATGTAAGAAATCGCCGGGAAAAACGTATTAGTAGTCAAAGAGGAAAGTGAAATGAAGAGATACGAAACACCCAACACCCGCCGCTTGCTGCTTGACCGTATACGTGAAGCCCTGGAGGCCATGCCGAAAACCATCCGTGAGACCTTCGTCTTGAGCCATTACGTCGGTCTGTCTCATGCAGAGATCGCCTGCACAGAAGCCGTCAATGAGAACGAAGTGGTCCGCCGCCTCGAGCGGGCGGACTCTATCCTTCGCTGCCACGTCTCCGAAGACTCCTGTTGTGTCCACGCAGCATGAGTGAGCGAAACCAGGAGTCGGGTGCCCAGTCCTCGAGACGGTGTCCTTCGGCCCCCTCCCGGTTGGGCCATAAGAGCGGGATGTACTAGAATCACTTCTTTATCGGCACGGGGCGCGGTCGCAGGCTGCGAAGCTCATACGTCGCCCCGTCCATTTCTCTCGACATGATTCAGCGTGTCTTCCGTCTCTATCGGTCGGCGTTTACAGGACTGCCACGCGACATCTGGGTGATCGCGCTGGTGTCGTTCGTCAATCGAAGCGGCACCATGGTCCTGCCTTTCCTGGCTCTCTATCTCACGCTGATGAAAGGCTTCACGGCCAGTGAGGCCGGCCGGCTCGTGGGACTGTACGGCATCGGCGCCATCTTTGGAGCGTACGCCGGCGGCCGCCTCAGCGACCGGTTCGGCGCAATCCGGGCTCAACAGGCGAGCCTCGTTCTCGGAGGTATCGGATACATCGTGCTGGGCTCCGTCGACGGCACCTGGCGCCTTGCCGTCAGTATCCTCCTGGCCAGTGCCATGGTGGAGTCTTTCCGTCCCGCCGTCATGTCGGCCATCGTCGAGCGCAGTCCAACCGAGGTGAAAGCCCGCGCGTTCGCCCTGCTGCGACTGGCCCTGAACCTGGGCTTTGCGATCGGGCCTGCGGTGGGCGGTGTGCTCGCCACTTTTGGCTACCGTTGGCTCTTCCTCGTGGACGCCGCCACTTCCTGGGCCGCGGCAGCTCTCTTGTTCCGAATCCCCGCGGGTCCGGCGGTCGAGACGGGCGATTCGACCCGAGGCCGCGGTCGGATCCAGAGCGCCTGGCGGGACCTGCCGTTTCTTGCGTTCGTCGTCCTCGTGGTGATCCTTGCTTCGGCACTGCTCCAGGTTCTCAGCACGATCCCGCTCTATTTCCGGGAGCAAATCGGACTGCGGGAGGATGCCATCGGTCTGCTGCTGTCCGTCAACGCAGTGCTCATCGTAGCGTTCGAAATGGTTCTGATCCACATGGTTCGTGAACGGGATCGGATGGTGCTGGCAGCACTGGGAGCCTTCCTCCTCTGCTTTGGTTTGGGACTCTTGCCGTTCGGCCGCAGTGTCGTCTACATCGTCGCAACGATCTGCGTCTGGACCTTCGGAGAAATGCTGTGCATGCCGATTCTCAACGTCATCGCCGGCGAGCGCTCCACGCGGGGCCGACGGGGCCAGTACATGGGGCTCTATACGATGGCTTTTTCGATCGCTTTCGTGGCGGCACCCGTAGCCGGAACCTGGATCTACTCGAATTTCGGCCCGGATTCCTTGTGGCACGTGATCACCGCTCTGGGAATCGTGCTCGCGCTCGCGTTCATGGCGCTGAGACGTTCCCTTGAGCTTTCCACCTCCGCGGAGAGTGCCGTTTTCTCTCCAACGACGACACCGGATCCAGAGTGAAGGGAGAAGCAACGCCCCCTCGAAACCCTGGGCCCATCGTCAGTGCCCGTTTCGGGATCGGGATCATTTCCAATCCTGCCCTCGAGCGATAGGATTACCTTGAGTCTCATGCGATTGAACTTCCTCTCTCGATTGATCGATCACTCCCGGAACGTCTCTCGGGACGACCGGCAGACGGTTTTCGAATTCAATCGGTCACTGGCATTGATCGCCGACCCCAAGTCCTTGTGCGCCTCCTTTGGTGCACGGATCCGCGAGCGCTTCGGTGCCGATCATTCCATTGTTCTGCAATTGGATCCGGACAAGGGGGCTTTCGTTCCGCTCCATGACTCGAGCTTGGAAGCCTATCCTATCGAGTTTAGTCGTCGAGGCTCTCTGGCGCGCTGGTTCCTGGTCAACGAGAAGTCGCTGGTCGTCTCGAGTTCTCCGGGTGTTTTAGCGTCATTGAGTTCGGTCGAGCGACGCCTCCTGCGAGACCGGGAAATCGAGATCTGCACGCCCATGATCACGCTCAATCGCCTGACTGGGATGGTGTTCCTGGGCTCGCGAACCTCCGGTTGGGAGCTTGCGTCGGACGACCTTCGCCTCCTGGAATTGCTTTCCGGACTGGCCGGTCTCGCGCTGGAAAACGCCAGCGCCTACCGGGAGCAGAAAGAGCGCCTGCGCCGGCTCTACCGTGCCGAACGGCTGGCGGCGGCCGGAGAACTCGCGGCGGGCATTGCGCACGAGATTCGAAACCCCCTGACCTCGATTCGCTCGACGGTTCAGTATCTCGGCAAAGCGTTCGAGTCGGATTCGGAGCGGGCCGAGATGGTCGCCGAACTCCTCGGCGAGGTCGATCGGATCGACCGGACTGTCAACGACCTGCTGAGCCTGACTCGAAACCGATCTCCCAGGAAACTTCGCGTTGATGTGACGGACCTGCTCGAACAGTCTCTGACATTGATGGCGACGCAGGCTCGACAGAGCGGGATCGAGATCGAGGCCGATCTCGGTGTCGCTTCCCTGGCGATCATGGGGGATCCCGATTTCCTCAAACAACTGCTCATCAACCTTCTCCTCAATGCACTTCAGGCCATGCCGCAGGGCGGCAGTCTGTCGGTCGTGGTGCGACCACGAGATCCGGATCTCGTGGCCCCCTCGCGCCGCTGGGTGCAGATCGAGATTCGAGACTCCGGCCCTGGAATCGGAGAGGATGACCTCGAGCGAGTCTTCGATCCTTTCTTCACGACCAAACCGAACGGGACCGGTCTAGGGCTTGCTGTCTGTCACAACATCGTGGAAATGCACGAGGGCGAAATTGGAATTGAAAACATGGAGGGCACGGGCACCATGGCCTGGGTCCGTTTCCCTCTGCTTTAGTGTGGATCATGGCCAGAATCCTCCTTGTCGATGACGAGAAGCAGATCCGGCGCATCGTTTCACTCCTGCTGAGGGAGCAGCGCCACGAGGTGTTCGAAGCCGCTTCCGGCTCGGAGGCGTTGGAGCTCTTCGATCGGACCAGGCCGGAGATCCTCCTGCTCGACCTGAGCCTCCCGGATATCGGCGGAATGGACATACTCCGAAGCTGTCTCGAGCACGACCCCACGGTCAAGGTCATCATGATGACGGCGTACGGAACGATCCGATCGGCGGTCGAAGCGATGCAGGCCGGTGCCTATCACTATCTGGCCAAGCCCTTCGACAACGATGAACTGCTTCTGCTGATCCAACGCGCCCTGCAGGTTCATCGCCTGAACCAGGAAGTCGACGACCTGCGCAGTGAATTGGAGGCAAGGTATGGCTTCAGCGAGATCATCGGCGTCAGCCCCAGAATGCAGGAAGTCTTCCGGGTGATGGCCAAGGTAGCCGCCGTCGATACGACCGTTCTCATCACGGGCGAGTCCGGAACCGGCAAGGAACTGGTGGCACGCGCCATCCATCGGCACTCTCATCGGAGCGAAGGCCCCTTCGTCGCGGTCAACTGCGGCGCCATTCCTCCAGCTCTCGTCGAGGCCGAGTTCTTCGGACATGAGAAGGGAGCCTATACCGACGCCAAGACGAGCCGTTCGGGGCGCTTCCAGCAAGCCTCCGGCGGCACGCTGTTCCTGGATGAGATCGGCGAGCTTCCCCTGGAGGCACAGTCGAAGCTCCTGCGCGTGCTGCAAGAGCATCAGGTGGTACCGCTGGGTGCGCGCAATCCTGTGAGTATCGACACACGCGTGATTGCGGCGACCAATCGGGACGTCGAAGCGGCGGTTGGGACGGGCGAGTTTCGGGAGGACCTCTACTGGCGGATCAATGTCGTCACGATCAAACTTCCACCGCTCCGGGAGCGGACCGAAGACCTGCCTTTGCTGATCGATCACATGCTCGGTGAATTCAGCAAAGAACTTGGGTTTCAGCTGCGACACATGACCGACGCGGCGCGGGAACTTCTGCTCGGCTACGACTGGCCCGGTAATGTTCGGGAATTGGAGAACACGCTGCGCCATGCTCTCATTCTGTGCGAGGGGGAGCGCCTTGCGGTGGACGATCTTCCTCCGCGCATTCGCGGCCAGTCCCGTTCCGCTGACCATCCCGGTGAAGATTCGGAGGCGACCAACCTGGCCGACGCCGTGGCACAAGCGACGGAGCGCGTCGAGCGGGCCCTGATCCTGTCGCGCCTTGCGGAGTTCAAGGGAAACCGCACGGCCACCGCCGAAAGCCTCGGCATCAGTCGCAAGACGCTCTTCAACAAGATGAGGGCGTACGGGCTGGAGCAGGCGTGAGAAGGATTGGGGGATTGGGGGATTGGGGATTGGGGATTGGGGATTGGGGATTGGGGATTGCTCCCAGCTCCCGTTCTCTCGTCCTCCCGTCCTCGCGGCCGGGCTGGCAGCCTGCCTTACTCTCACAGCCTCCGGCCGCACTCAAACCCGCAATCCCAAAATCCCCCAATCCTTCCTCACCTCACATCGAATCGCGCAAACTGCGCCATCGCCAGGCCGACCAGGAGGAAGACCCAAACGCATAGCTCCCCCGCGTATCCTGCCGACGCCGCGAACCGATCAGCAAAGGAGGGAAACTGGAACTGGAAGCGTGGTCGGGTACTGACGTCGATGAAGTCATTGACGCCGAAGGTCGGGTCGGCCCGCTTTTCGGCCTCGTAGCGACTCGCCAGATAGTCTGTCATGCTTTGCCTCCAGCCTCTCATCTGTCGATCGAACTCCTCCCAGGTCCCAAAACCGGTCGCCGACAGCTCCGTTGCGGCATAGAGGTAAGCGGGTAGAGGCGAGAACAGCGAGAGGGTCCGGGACAGTTCGAACTGCCGGCGGGCACGCGCATCGTGGTCGGCCGTCAAGCGATCCGCCTTCGCTCGCTGCTCCGCATTGACGTCGTGCCAGATTTGATCGATCTCCTGGGCTCTTTGTGCGTAGATCCGCTTGAACTCGGGATCCCTACGGATGCGGCCCTGTATATCGGATTCCGAAAGCCCCTCGAGGGGCAGGATCGACGCATACTTCTTTCTTACCTCCTCGACTCTGGCTTTTCCGATCTGATCCCGTTCTTCGCTCAGCATGTACTGGAGATCGCGCTCCATCGCCGCGCTCGACGACAGCGGCACGAACTGGGCAGCGACATAGGGACTGACGCTCGGAATGACCAGCACGAGCAAAATCCAGGTGAAGAGGCTCGCCAGCACCGAAACCGAACTTCGACTGAAGATCGCCGATGCCGCGAAGGCTGCACTGAAGAATGCCCAGCAATAGACGGCGGAGAGCAGCCCGAGGACGAGCATGGAAAACCATTCGTCGCCGTCCCACACAGTATTGGCGCGGATCTGCACGATCAGCACACCAACGAGAAGTGCTCCCGTCAAGGCAACCGTCAGGACGAAAGCGCCCGCCGTCCACTTGGCAGCGGCAACCTGGAGGCGGCTCACTCGATTGGCCAAGAGGAGACGCAGAGTACCCCTCTCCTTCTCGCCGTTGAAGGCATCGAAACCAATCACGATCGCGAACAGGCTGAGGATGATCGCTACGGACCAGGCCAGATCCATGACGGGAAAGAGTTCCGGCATGGGGTTGGACATCAGGGTCTCCGCTCCGTCCTCCTGGTCCAGCCCCTGAACCAGGACTATCGGAGCAGGCGGCCGGGTAGTGGATCGCAGAAAGGACCAGATCCGGTTGGCATGCGCGTAGTGGGCAAGAAGCTCCACCTGTCTTTGCTGATTGCCGGCCATCTCCTGCTGTCGGGCCAGATGTACGGAGGAAAGGACGAAGGCGCTTGCGGCAACGAGCAGAATACCCAAAGACAGACCGATGGCTACCCTCAGGGAGAGGAGATGATCGCGGACCTCTTTGATGAACAGGACTCGAAACATACCTTCCTCCTTACCTGGGATCCAACTTGAGGAACGCGACTCCCGAGGCCGACAACAGGAGCAGCCCAACCAGGGCAAGAATTCCGAGATCCAGCAGCACCCCCTGCTGCAGGATGGTCTCCGTGCCCTCGGGCTCGAAGTTGAACACCGTCGGTGAGTGACCTGTCTGTCCGCTGATCTGGTCCGTCAGAAAGGCGCTGTTCTCGACTTCGAAGGCTTGCAGTTGCCGGGCCAACCGCATCTGTTCGCCAACGCCGGTGGAGGCGAGGTCGGTCAGGATGAACGTGAGAGTCCCGGCCGGAGAGACCTCGCAGATCTTCTTGCTTGTTCGGATCAGCTCCTCGAGCTTCAAACGCTGTGACTCGAGGAAGTTCTTATAGAAGGCGTCGAAATCGGCCAGGCTACCGCCGCTGTCGGAACCATGGGCATGGATGGCCAGGAATCGGTTCCGAGCGAACGCCGACAGGCGGACCGCTTCCTGGGTGCTCGCAGACGGAACCTCGACCAGCTGCTCCGCCAGCAGATTGCCGAGATTGGGATAGACCAGGACCACCCCGCCCCAGAGAAACAGAAGTGTCACCAGGGAAGTGATCGGACTTCGACAAAGTGACGACAGCAGGGTCCCGAGGCAGGTGAAGATGAAGACATAGAGCGCCGTCGCCAGTAGCATCAGCCCAACCTTCTGCAGATCCTGCGCGCCGAGCGCCACCCGGCCGCTCGTGTAGAGAACCGTCAGGCCTGCCAGAAAGAAGGCGAGAAACGGAACCAGTACGACGGAAAGAACGCCGAGGATCTTTCCAACCAGGATTTGAGCGCGACTCGCGGAAGAACTCAACAGCAGTTTCAAAGTTCCGTTTTCCCGATCTCCACTGACCACGTTGTAGGAAAAGACCACCGCCAACAGCGAGAGGAAAACCTTGATCACATGGAGCAAGTCGGGCGTCGGAAAAAGCGAAAAGAGGCTACGCACCGAGGTCTGACGCTGATGTGCTTCGATCCCCAGAAAGCTGATCGCCGTGTAACCTCGATCGAGCGTCTCCTCGAGACCCTTGGCGAAAATGGAGAGGGCCCGCGGTCGGACCACGGCCATGAGGCCGACCTCCCCGGGACGCGGACGGGCCCGCTCCTGGAGGACCGCATAGTTCTCCATCCGCAGGACATAATCCTGAAACATGACGAAGATCGAGAAGCCCACCAGAACCGCCAGCGCCGCAGTACAGATATAGAAGCGCTGACTCTGAAGATGATCCTGGATCTCCCGGCGTGCGATCAGGCACACGGGCCGTTTCGGTGTCTTCATATCCATTTGAAAAGCCCCGTTTTCATCGTCGAATCGAGAGCGGAAGCCAGCTTCCGCAGTCCAAAGACGCCCCCGGCGTCCGGCCGGCTGGGATTGATGATTCAAGCGAAAGGGTTCCACGGGTGCGCCCACGTCCTCAATCGACCGAGGCAGAGCGCCCGACGCCTGTTTCCATCCCACCGCGCATGTAATCGAGGTAGAGTTGCTCCAAATCGTCCTGTCCCAGTTCCTCGCGCGTGCGTTCCATGACCTTTCGTCCCTCTTTCATGATCCCGACCAGATCAGCCATCTCCTTGGCGCGGAACACGTCGTGCGTGGACATGAGAATCGCCTTGCCGGAGTTGCGCAGTTCCTGCAGGGTTTCGACAAGTTCGGCCGCGGCCTTCGGATCCAAGCCCGACATCGGCTCGTCCATGATCAGGGCGGGAGCATCCTTGATCATGCAGATGGCGATCCCGAGCTTCTGGCGCATTCCCTTGCTGAACTCTCGAACCCTCTGTTCGAAAGACCGCTCCGGCAGACCGACCCGCCGCATGACTGCGTGGTATGCCTCCCGGTCCAGCTGATCCTTACCCCCCAGGCGGGCGAAGAAATCGAGATTTTGTCGCGCCGTGAAATTCCCGTACAACATCACGTTCTCGGAGAGGTACGCAATGTGCTGCTTTGCATCGAGCGGCCTGCGCGCCACGTCGATTCCGTTGACGAGCGCTCTGCCGGAAGTCGGCTCGATGAAATCCAGGAACAGGTTGATGGTCGTCGTTTTGCCGGCCCCGTTGGCGCCCAACAGGCAGTAGATTTGGCCAGGTGCGACGCTGAGGTTCAGCGCGTCCAGCGCCAGAACGCCATCTTCGTAACGTTTGGTCAGATCTTCAGCTTCGATCATCTGAAAGTCTCCTTCATCTGGGAGCGGCTAGCGAACGTCATATCGTTCCAGCGCCAGATAGGTCATCAGGATGGTTGCGCCCAGCCAGAGGAGCAAGATGCTGAAATCCGCCGTCCTGAAGCTTTCGGGCAAGGAGGGTTCACGCATGCTGAAGCGGGGCAGATGGGACGGATCGATTGCTCCGTTCATTCCCATCATCACCCGCCCGCCTGGAGTGCTGTCTCGAAAGACCTTGTCGAAAAGTTCTGCCCTCAGTACCGCGTGATACTGCTCGGCGGAAGACTGGAACCGGTCTTCCGCGGTCACTCCGGAATTGGTCATCTCGGTCACGAAGCTAACGAGAGCGCCGGCTGGGGACAACCTTGCAAGATACAAGGACAGATTGCGCTGCCCGGCGAGCTGCCTGCGATAGTCATCATCGATCGCCTGCAGACGACGTGAGAGCCTCGCCTCGTACGGTTGAACGACCGACTGACGAGCCTTCTGGTAATCGCTCGGATCGAGAGACTGTGCCAGAAGCGCCTCCAAAGCTCGCCCTTTGTCCCGCTCGAGCTGATCTTCAGCGGATAGTTTCTCCAGCCAGACGACCTGACGGGATTTTACGGGATCCGAGAGCCGAGCCACCAGTGTCGCCGCCCTGGGAATCACCAGGACGGCGACAAGCCAGACCGTCAGCGAAATGATCAGTGACGTGGACGTTGACCTGACGAGGGACGAAACGAGGATACCCAAGAGATAAAACACTGCGGCGTAAACCAACGACGCAACCAGAATCAGGGATGCCCGGGCAAGGAACTGGGGCTGCGTCCAGTCGAGGCCACCCAGAGCGAGAGCCCCCAGGCCGGCCAGAAACGCAATGATCAGCGGCAGGAGTAGCGTAGTCAGCCCTCCTAACAGCTTTCCCGTCGCGAAAGTCGCACGGCTAACGCGATTGGCAAGGATCGACTTGAGAGTACCCCGTTCTCTTTCCCGGGTCACGGCATCGAAAGACATCAGGCAAGCCGTCAGACTGAAGATGAACTCGACCAGATAGAGGTAGTCGATTCCGCCAAAGAGTCCCCACAGGGTATGCATCTCGAGCGGGCTCCCCGGCTCGATCCGATTCTTCGAGACCGCCAAGTGCCTCGGGTGTTGGGCCGTAACGCCCAACGCGAACAGAGAGGTCAACGAAGGGGGCCAGTAGACGTCAATGGAAAGGTCGGGAGTCGTAAAGATGGCTGCCGGCGTCAACTGCTCGAGGTGGCTCCGATTCCGGGCCTCGATCTGAGCCTGATCCGCCAGACGGCTCAGATAGGTTTGATAGTTGGAGTAGATCGCAGCCGGTATGAACAGAAGGGCCAGAATCAGGAGGAACAAGAATCTCAAGCTGATCAGATTCTCCCTGAGCTCTTTGGCGGCGATCGTCCAAATCATGAGTTTCTCCGATTTGCCACTGCCTGCAATCGATTACCTCCGGGCCAGGCGAATACCGAAGATGACGACAGCGATGACCAGCAGGACCAGTCCTCCAACCAAGCCCAACGTCCCGAGCAGGTTGGGACGGGCCTTGACGCTGACCCGGTAAACCTTGTCTTCGGTCGGCACGGGGCGGTTGTAGGCGGAACATTCCGTCCGCAGTCTCACCTCGTAATCGCCTACCGGTACGTCGGAGGGTGGACTCAGGATCATGTGAATTGCCTGTTCCTGATTGATGTCGAGCGCCGGAATGATGTCCGGGTTGATTTCCACGTTCCAGTTCAGGGGGTACTCGGCCCGCAGTTTGATGTTGTCGAGTCGGCGAGTTCCCGTGTTGCGTACGGTCAGGGACGCGTCGACCCTCTGGCCGACTTGAATCTCCGAAAAGAGGCTGTTGGCGGCGACCTCGATTCTGCCCACTCCTCGTGGAATCACCTCGAGACGGATGTTGCCGACTCGACTGACCTCGATCTCCGTTGCGCCGTATGTCCGACTCTCATCGAATCTTCCGGACTGATCCGGGCTCATGACCAGCGCCCAAAACTGGATGGGGCTGTCGATGGGCACGGAGTCGCCGGCGCGTTCAGGAAGGAACAGCCGCAGTTCCAACTGCTGCTGTGAGATCCCGGGCGAGAAGCTGATCTGGGACAAACGGGCCTGCGTGGACGGATCGAGGAAGCTGTAGCTGATCTGATGAGGAAGATTGACGAGTTTCAGCTGAAAGGTGCGCTGGTCGACCGTCGAACGTTCCAGACGCAGCGAGAAAACGGCCGCCGAACCCAAATCGGCCTCGAGCGAGATTTGATTCGATGCCAGATTGACCGCAGTCGCCGTTTCCGCCTGTTCCAGCTGGACGTCGAACTCCTGCGTGCGGCCCTTGTAGGTGGTCGAGACGGTGACGCTCGAAACGTCCTTCAACAGCTGAAAGCGCAGCTGCTTCGTCTGGCCGTAGGGAAGCTCGTCCAGATGCGTCTCATAAGGCAGGGCAATCGTCGTGCCGCGAGTCGTTCCCGGATCCTCTCCAACGTCCCTGAGAGAAATGAAGATGTCACGTACATCTCGCCTGCGCAGCTCCGGCGGGATTGGGTCCGCGCCTTCGAAGTTGTTCAGAAGCCGGAACTGGGAGTCGTCGAAGGTCGGCGTAAGGTTGGCAACCGTCAGGTCTACGAAACGCCGACCGTCGGGCGTCTGGATCTTCACCGCGCGCCGGATCGAAATCCGAGGTTGCAGAGTCAACAGGGCCAGGACCGCCTCCTGATAGTTGAGCTGAGCGACATCGACGGAAACCTGGGCCTTGTGCAGTTCCGCCGCGGAGATCAGCCCCTCGGAAGCCAGCCGCTGCACGCGCTCGAACTCCGCCCGCTGCTCCTTCAATTCGATCTGCCGCCGGCGGACCTCCAGAAAGCGGGTCTGATCGTCACCGGAGGCCGTCAACTGAGCGTAAGACGAGACCGAAAGGGCGAGCATTGCGACCAGGAGAACACTCGAGCGCCAATTCCAGCAGAAGAGATCCATCGTGGGACGGAAAGGAGCAGGTGGCGTGCCAAAAACTCGAGTCTGCCTCAGAATTCCACGGAGAGCCGGTGCCGACGGGCCTATGCGGAGACCTGCACGGGAAATCTTCCGCAGAGAGCGAGGTGCTCACTCCGAGTCCGCGGGAAATCGCTTACTCGCGGCGTGTAACCGCTTACCCGTAGGACAAGCATCCTTAGCTTGTCCGGCTGCCGAGATCGCAGCAACCGGGAAGGCTGGAAGGCGCATCGAAGCCGCGCACATAGGACCGGGTTGTCCAGCCAGCGAACTCGCGGCTGCCGGGGAAACTGGTCAGCGCATCAACGCTCTAGCGTTCGTTTCGCCGGTGCCCGACTCGTTCATTCGGGGCCAGGGGGACAACCGGGGACGGTTGTCCTACGCTCGCAACCCCGGAACTCGGAACTTCCCTCCTACAGCTTGAACTTCGCGAGCATGTCCATCTGACCCCGGGCCATTTCTCCAAACTGATGAGCCAGCTGGTTCACGTAGTGGATCTCTGCCACCATCGTCTCAGTGGACGAAGACACCTCTTCGGCCGCTGCTGCATTCTTGACGCTGACCTCAGCCACTCTCTCCATCGATTCGCCGAGTTCTTCGGAAAGCCCAGCCATTTCTCCGATGGCCTGCGCGATGTGATTGAGGCGCTGCTGGTCTTCCTGCACCGAGGCGCGTATGGTCCCGAAGGCGTTCTTGACCTCATCGGCCAACTCCGTCAGGCCGTCGATCTTCTCGCTATCCTTGCTGATGAGACCACTGAGCTTCGTGACGTCGCCCATGATCGAGTCGACCACTTGTCCCACTTCCTCCGTGGCTCCGGCCGTGTTGACCGCCAGCCGGCGAATCTCCTCTGCGACGACACTGAACCCTTTGCCGGCCTCCCCGGCTCGTGCCGCCTCGACCGACGCGTTGAGAGCCAGCAGATTGACTTGGGTCGCGATCCCCTTGATCAGCTTGACGATGTCGATGATGCGCGTGGAATGGTCCTCCAAAACGCTGACGATATCCCACGTTTCTTTGACTGATCCCGCGATCTCGCCGATATTCGCGAGAGCGGCCTTCACGACATCGGTTCCCCGTTCCAGAGAGCTTCCGGTCTCCTTCGCTGCGCTCGCGCTCGCACTCGCTTCGTCGCGAACCTGACCAATGTCCGCCACAAGTTTCTCCAACGATTGCTGCGTGCGACTCACCTGATCATTCTGATCCTGAGCGCCGCGGGCCACTTGCCCCATCGCCGATCCGATCTGGTCGGTCGCCTGCCTGACCATTTCGGCGCTCGAATCCAGGTCAGAGCTCTGCTTGAGCAATTCGCCCGACTGGTCGTGGATGGTCTGGATCAGACTCCTCAGGCTGATCGGTTCGCTGTTGGCGGTCGTCACGGGTATCCCGGCCTGAACCGCCTGGTTGATGTGCGGAATCAGGTCCTTGTCGACGGACACAACGACAATCCCGTCGTATCTCTTTTCAACCAGTTCGTCGAGCATCGGACCGTACACTTCTCCACTCAGATCCTTGTTGATGCTGTCGCCCTGGGGAACGATCCACTCGACGATCGTATTCGATTTTCGCAGCAGCGCAGCCGCCCTGAGAGCGCCTTCTTTGACCGGTGTCCAGAAGGGAGAGTTCTCGCACCCGAGGACTCCGATTCGAAGCTGCTTTCTGGGCTTCTGGTCGACCGGTTTGGCGAGTCGGTCCGCAGAGTCTGCAGACTCGATCAGTCCGACCCCTTCCCGCCAGTAGTCCTGATAGTTCTCGGGAGTCACCAGGTCCATTTGCGTCAACAGGCGTGGAGTCGGGGGCGTCCACTGGGAGACGATGTGGTTGTACAGGTGGATCACCGGATCAAATCCCTGTGCAAACGGATCCTGGCCGAGCGTCACGGATATCACTCCGTCCTTGACGTAGTTCATCGTTTCGTCGGTCATATCATGACCTACGATCTTCACGTCCCGTCGTCCGGATTCGACGAGCGCCTGCGCGACGGCGGGTGGTGAAGAGCCTTCCGTGACATAGATTCCGACCAAATCGGAGTGCTCCTGAAGAACCTTGCGAGTAAGCTCGTAAGCTCGGTCGATGTCCTCCAGGGTCTCGGCCGCAGGAAGGAGTTCGACTCCGGGAGCGTGTTCAAAGACGAAGCTCTCGAATCCTTTGCGGCGCAACTCCAATCCGGCGCCGGCGAAAGAGCCGGTAAGGACCTGCACCTTGCCCCGTCCATTGAGTCGCTCGACCATCGCCTCCCCACACTTCCGACCTTCCAGGAACGACTCGGCACCCACATAGCAGAGACGACGGCAGTGAATATCCGTCAACCGATTGAATTCATCGGAGGTCTTGTCCAGGACCCCGATCATCATGTTGAGATAGCCGACTGTTTCACTCTGCCACGGATCTTCAGTCGACGGGATTTCTTTGGAACGAACCTCCAGTTGTACGGTGAGGTCACCGTTGGCCAACTCTGTCATGGCCGCGCTCAGGGAACGCGCATCACGTGTGAAGGTTCCTTTGTCAAAGCCGTACAGCCCTCCGACGGCACCGCCCGTCGCGACATCACCTGAACGATGGGAAAGGCCGGCGGCGCTCAATCCGATGATGCCGGCGACGGCCAGGAGGCCGAAGGCCCAGCGGCCGGCTCCTTCCGGCTCCGCGTTGAGGTGGAGAATGAGGGCGCTCAGGATGGCGATGATCGCCAGCACCAGAACCACCGTTCGATTCTGCAAGGCTCGTTGAAGGGCCATTTTTCAGTCTCCCCGTTCGATTCCGACCCTCGCGAAAGCGCAGTCTCCGTCGCCGACTCCGGGAGTCCGGCGACGGGCAGACAGATCCGCCCAAATCGGGTCCTACAATCGACATCGGCGGAAATCGACCTTATCTACAGTGTTTTGAGTGGTTATTCGTCAGTCGGGACGATCACGGCGGGTGCGGATGCCAGAAATCCGGGACCTCCATAGAAGGAGAGCGCTGCGACCGCAAGAGAGGATCTGATGCCCAGACGACCACCATACTGTTCGAAACCCGATCCGAAAAGACGGGGATCATCCAACATTCCTACGAACCGGCCGCCGAAGGGGATCGTGATCTGCCGGGCGGCGGTCAGACTCCCTCTCGGGTCGAACGCCTCGACAGTCACCGACAACCCGGAAGCAGGCAGTCCGCTTGGAGGGCTGAAGTAGGGTGGGACATCGATGCTCAGACCCTGAAAGATGCCCTCCGCTGCCCCGTGGGCGACCTGAAGGACCATCAGGCTGGGGGCAAACACGAGATCCTCGACCGAGACCGTGGAGCGGCTGGCCGACAACCCCCCGTCAAACTCCAGCGAGGCCACCAGGGGAGGGGCAATCCTCAGTGCAGAGGAGAAATCGGCGACGGCCTCGATCCGAAGATGCCCCTCGATCCTCTCCCGCTCGGGCCAGAGTGCCCTGAGGTCGATGGCTTGCATGGTCCCCGGTTCGATGGTGAGTTCCGCCGCCATGCTCTCTTCTGTCCCGGCCACACCGATCCCGGATGGATCGGGCCAGAGTTCCAGGCGGACCAGGGACTGTACGGGGCCTGGATTCAGAAGATTCAGCAGGGTGGATCCGCCCTGTTCATCCCAAAAGACCTGAGCAATGCGCCGGGCGTCGATCGAGCGAGGCGACACGGCCGGAACCAAGGAAAAGCTCTCGGTACCCTCCTGCAGAGCGAAACCGCGCACCGACCGGTCGGAGACAACGTGGAGAAAGCCCTCGCTCCCATCGTGCGGAGCCGGCGGGAACAGCTCCGACATCCCGGCCCACAGCGAACCCCGAGCCTGCAAAGTCAGCTCCTTGGCGCCGATGAGCTCTCCTCCCGCACCGTGCCATTCCATCGAGACCCGGCTCGACGCGGTAGTGTCGGAGTTGAAGAGAAAGACGTAGGTCCTGGTGCGGGGACCGAGCGATGCGGGTGTGATGTAGAGATCGGCGGCGTCCTCGAGGGATGCTATGAGCGTGTCGAGGCGCCGATCCAGCCGGGTGCTGCCGAAGGACAGCATTCCCTCAACCGGAGCATCAGACTGTAGCAGCAAGGTCTCAGGCGCTTCGCCCTGCGATTGGACGATGAAGGCCTGTTGCGCGCCCGGATCGAGAATGAGTGCGGGCTCTTCGGAGTCCGTCTGCCCCGTCGCGAGAAGGCGCCGTCGAGTCACGACCTGGAGATCATCCGATCCGTTGGCGATCGCCACACCCACGAAGGTGTTCTCGAGGCCCGTGCTCGCGGGGATGGCCAGAGCCGACTCGAGGGTGTGGCGCGGCCCGATGCTGAACCGATTGGGATCGAACGGCTCAGAGCTGGAGGGATCGTCGCTCACCGTCTCGCTCAGAGGACCGATGAATCCGATCTCCCTCGACTGAAGAACCGCCTGAGCCATGAACTCGCGCCCCTCGGTCCCCGGGCCGACGACGGCTTGGATCCACAGGTGCACGGGCGTGCCGGCCGAAACCTCCCCTACCCACAAGACCGTATCGATGGCCGCATCGATACGGACGTCGCCTTCGTCCGCGTCGGCGGACACCGGCCGGAGCTCCTTCGGCAGCGTCTCGAAGAATCGGCAGAAACGGCCCGGTGTGTCGGCGGGCAATGCGATCTCAGCGTCGAACAAAATGGTCCCCGTCGGATAGAGCTGCCCCGAGACCTTCTGCGTAAGGGTCACGGGAGCAGCGCCGCCGCTTCCCGTCTCCAGTCGATAGACTCCGGCTGCGGTCGCCGCCAGCAGGATTCGGGGTTCCGTATTCTCGACCTTCAGTGAATAAACAAACCGGGAATCCAATCCCTCGTTCAGTTTCTCCCAGCCCGCGCCTCCGTCCGCGCTGCGAAGGATCCCGTCGCCCCACGTCGCCATGTAGAGCATGCCGGCAGCCACGGGATCGAAAACCAGATCCTCGATTTGCGTGCCGATTCCGTCGACTCCGACTGCCTCCCAGTGATCCCCGCCGCTGGTGCTCTTGAACAGCTGTCCGGATTTCGATGCAGTGCCGGCGTAGACCACGTCAGGCGAGCCGGGATCCACCGCCAGCGAGGTGACCGGCTGACCCAGATAAATGGGAGCCGCGAACATCGGCGGTTCGGCCGTGGCAATCGGGAGGCCGTCGTTGATTTGTCTCCAGCTCGAGCCGCCATCGGTGCTCTTGAAGATCCCTGCGGAGCCCCCAACGTACAACACCGCCGGATTGGACGGATCGACGGCGATCGAGTCGATCCCGATCTCTCCCACGTAAGGAGATGGAGCCTCACTCAAGGCGGCGCCAATGTCCTGCCAGGTTCGCCCCCCGTCCGTGGATTTGAGCAGTCCCGCCGCGGGGTTCTGAGAACTCGACGAATACGCGCCCACGTAGATGGTCTCCGAACCTGCCGGGCCGGACGCCAGTACTCCGGCACCGACCACAAACTCCGGCTGCTGCCATTCCCCGCTTCCGAGTCTTGTCCTGAAGAGGTCCACCTTGGTAGCCGCAAAGAGCTGACGTGCGCGAGGAAGGGTCAGAATGTCCTTGACGCCGAAATGCGAGATCTGTTGTCCCGGCACGGGCCGCCACCGCCGCAGAACACCATCCCGGCTCAGCACGCCGGCAGTTGTGGCGGCATGGAGATTGAGGGGATTGAAAGGATCGGGCTCCACCGCCGGCACCTTCGTCGCCCGGATCCCCTCGTCGATCTGATCCCAGTGCCGGCCTTCGTCGAAGGTCCGCAGGATGGCGTCGTCGCAGCCCACAACGACCCTGCCGGAGTCTTCAGGGGAGATCGCCACTGAGAAGATGGTTCCGGGAGTCGCCGCGGCGGGTCTCCAGGAATGACCGCCGTCAAGGGTCAATAGCAGCCCCACGCCCCCCATGTTGGCCCAGAGGACGTGCGCATCCGACGAAGCAGCTTCAAGCCCACGGACGAGCAATGCAACGCTTGGAGACTGCCCCAGGGGGTTCGTATCGACCCATTCTCCTTCTTCGCTCAGCCGATAGATGCTGCCCCTCCCCAGATACACGTTCGGCGGGTCCGTCCCGACAATCGCCACTTGACCGGGACCTGTGACCGAGGTGAGAGAGCTTCCACTCTCTCCTTCGTCGGTCAATCCGGCTTCGAAGGTCTCCCACGTCGCGCCTCCATCGAGGGACCGGAACACTCCGGAGCGCGTCGTCGCATAAACTGTCTCGCCATCGGCCGGATCTACGACGACCGAACCGACCGACGGCAGGGGTCCGATCAAATCGGAAAGCACCGTCTTCACCGAAGGTGGTGGATTTGGGGACAGCGCCCCGCTTGCCTCCGGGGGGACCCCCTCCTTTACCAACTGCCAGGCGCTTTCGCCGACTCGCTTGTAGAGCGCCTCGACGGATGTCCCCAGGAAGACCACATCCTCCCGGTTGGGATCGACGCCGAAAGCATCGACGGAGAGATCGTCCAAGCCCTCGTTCCATGCGGCCCATGATTCCCCTCCGTCGGTGCTGCGGAAGACACCCCGATCCACTGTTCCGGCGTAGAGAACCGTCGGGTTCGACGGAGAGAATTCGAGAGCGGATACCCACGTGGCCCCCATTCCCTCGCCGCTGAAGTTCCAGTGCAACCCCGCGTCCACGCTCCGATAGACCCCAGCGGTCGTGCCGGCAAAAAGCACCTCAGGCTGCAAGGGATGAAACCGGACCACGGCCCCGCTCGCTCCTTCCGGCCCCAACGCATTCCAGACACCGGGCGTACTCGCCAAAAGACCTGAAGACGCAACCACACAAACGAAGCAGATCAAGAGAAGTCTGATCTTCATTATCGGTCCCATGCAATTCTACTATGTGAATTCGGGAAAGTCGCTGAGTTGTTTTCAGCCTGGGACATCAGATTGTGCAGAAGGGGTGGACCCCGTGGACCGCGTGTGGACGCCGTGGGCGGAGTGGACAAGGGCGGGCCCACTCACGCTCCCGTTTCCCTTACCACCCCAAATCGAAAACCTCTAAAGCATGACTCCCTGCGCTTTCCCTGCTAGGATGACGGCCGGGAATCCACTTCCAGAAGCCAGACAGGAAGACGGGAGCACGATGTCAACCGAGAACAAGAAGCCGAACCCCAATCCTCCAGCCTCCGTTCCCACGCTCATACCGCCGGACGTCGCCGCCGCCGAAACAGACCGGATCGGCCGGATTCGTTGGATCATTTGCGCTCTCCTGTTCGCCGCGACGACCATCAACTACATCGATCGCCAGGTGATCGGGATCCTGAAGCCCACTCTGCAGTCCGAGCTGGGCTGGAGCGAGATCGACTACGGCAACATCGTCTTCTGGTTTTGCCGGCCGGGTCATGGACAAGATCGGCGTGCGCATCGGGTACGGTCTCGCGGTTTTTTTCTGGAGCCTCGCCGCCATGGGTCATGCCCTGGCTCGCACGGTGATGGGATTCGCGACCGCCCGGTTCGCGCTGGGACTCTCCGAAGGAGGCAACTTCCCGGCCGCGGTCAAATCGGTCAGCGAATGGTTTCCCAAGAAGGAGCGGGCCTTTGCCACCGGCCTCTTCAACGCGGGAAGCAATGTGGGGGCCCTGGTCGCGCCTCTGGCGGTTCCCTGGCTGACGGTCATGTTCGGCTGGGAGGCCGCCTTCATCGCCACCGGCTCGTTGGGCCTGTTGTGGCTGGTGGCCTGGTTCTTCTTCTACGACAGGCCCGAACACCACAAGATGCTGGGCCGCGCGGAACTGAACTACATCCAAAGCGATCCGCCGGACCCGGACGTCAAGGTCGCCTGGCTCGAACTGCTCCGATATCGACAGACCTGGGCCTTCGTCGTCGGGATGTTTTTGAGCGGGCCGATCTGGTGGTTCTATCTTTACTGGATCCCCGACTTCCTGCATCGCAGCCACGGCCTGAATCTGGTCCAACTCGGCCCTCCCCTGGTGGTGATCTACCTCATGACCGACGTGGGAAGCATCGGTGGCGGCTGGCTGTCTTCCTGGCTGATCAAACGGGGATGGAGCATCAACGCCGCTCGCAAGACGACCATGCTCATCTGCGCGCTCCTCGTCGTTCCGGTTTTTTCGGCGTCGATCGTCTCCGGGCTTTGGGTGGCGACGCTTCTGATCGGTTTGGCGGCATCCGCTCATCAGGGCTTTTCCGCGAACCTCTACACGCTCGTCTCCGATACGGCGCCGCGCTACCTGGTCAGCTCGATCGTGGGGATCGGGGGGATGGCCGCGGCGATCGGGGGCATGTTCATTGCGGAGTTGGCCGGCTACATTCTGGAGTGGACCGGCAGCTATCTGCCCTTGTTCATCATCGCGGCCAGCGCCTATCTGGTGAATATTTTGCTCATCCACTTGATCAACCCAAAACTCGAACCCATGCAATTCGGTGAGGAAGCATAATGCGGGATGAAGAATGGCAACTGCTTCTGGACGTCATCAACGGTAAGCCACATCGTCCGTTGCCGGTGGGGTTCATCATCGATTGTCCCTGGCTGCCCGGCTGGGCCGGTATGACGATCGCGGAATACCTGTCGAGCGAGACACTCTGGTTCGAAGCAAACCGTAAAGCCATTGAGACGTTTCCCGACTGTATTTTCCTGCCCGGTTTCTGGTCGGAATTCGGCATGTGCACCGAGCCGTCGGCATTCGGGTCACGTTGCATCTTTCCGCCCGACGAGTTTCCCTTTGCCGAAAAGGTGCTCGACTCGGTCGAGGAGATCGACGCGCTTCCGGTACCCGATCCGGCTACCGACGGACTGTTGCCGTTCATGCTCAACAGGCTGAAGTGGGCCCGCCCTGCCATCGAGGAGATGGGGCACAGGATCCGCTTCTCGGTCTCGCGGGGACCTCTGAATGTCGCCTCGTTCCTGATGGGGACGACGGAGTTCCTGCTGGCTCTGCGGACCGATCCGAATCCCACGCACCGGCTCCTGCGAACCGTGACCGATTTTCTGGCTTCCTGGCACCGCCTGCAGCGGGAGACTTTTCCGAGCATTGACGGCATGCTCGTTCTCGACGACATCGTCGGTTTCATCGGGGAGCAGGACTTCGTCGAGTTCGGGCTGCCCTACCTGCGCGATCTTTTCGACAACGACCTGGCCGTGAAGTTCTTCCACAACGATGCACCCTGCGCCAGCTCCATCGGATACTACCCGGAGATCGGCATCAACCTGTTCAACCCCGGTATTCAGAACAGCATTGAGGAACTCCGCCGGCTGAGCGGGAACAAGCTTCCGATCATCGGCAACATTCCGCCTCGCGACGTCCTCGCGGCCGGTACGACTGAGGATGTCGATCGATCGGTTCGGGAACTGCTCGAACAGACCGCGGATCGATCCCATCTTCTGCTTTCGTGCGGGGGCGGCATGCCTCCCGGGGTTTCCACTGAAAACATCCGGGCCTTCCAGGAGGCCTCGCGCCGTTACTCTGGCCTGCGGTAGAGTAGGAAGCCAGGCATCGATGAAGATCGGACTTGGTCTCTATCGCCACATGCTGACTCCCGAGAATCTGGCCTTTGCCCGCCAGGCAGGTGCCACCCATATCGTGGCCCACCTCGTCGACTACTTCCGTGGCGTCCCCGATTCCGGCACCGACAACCAGCCAACCGGCGGCGATTCCGGCTGGGGTATGGCCGGCGATCCGGACTGCCTCTGGTCCCTCGAGGAATTGCTCTGGCTGCGCCGCCAGGTCGAGGATGCGGGGCTCGAGCTGGAGGCCATCGAGAATTTCGATCCGGCCCACTGGTATGACGTTCTGCTCGACGGCCCGCGAAAGAGCGAACAGCTGGAGAACTTAAAGACCTTGGTCCGTCGCGTGGGAGAGGCGGGCATTCCCATCATCGGCTACAACTTCAGTCTGGCCGGCGTCTGCGGCCGGGTGACCGGCCCATTCGCGCGGGGAGAGGCCGTTTCGGTCGGGATGGACGGTCCGCTCGATGCGCCGATGCCAAGGGGCATGGTCTGGAACATGGTCTACGCACCCGATGAGGGCGGGGACGTCGTGCCTCCCATCAACCACGAGGAATTGTGGCGTCGGCTGGAAGGTTTTCTGGAGGCTCTTCTCCCCGTAGCCGAAGAGGCGGGGGTCAAGCTGGCAGCTCATCCCGATGACCCACCCATGCCGACGATGCGCCAACAGCCCCGCCTGGTCTTCCAGCCTCATCTCTACCAGAGACTGATCGACCTGAACCCGAGTCCGTCCAACATGCTCGAGTTCTGTGTCGGGACACTGGCGGAGATGACCGAAGGAGACCTCTATGAAGCGGTCGACAGCTACAGTCGGCAAGACAGACTGGCGTACGTCCACCTTCGCAATGTCGCCGGCAAGGTCCCGTACTACAGGGAGACCTTTCTCGATGATGGCGATATCGACATGATCCGCGTCTTGCGCATTCTCAGCGACAACGGCTACACCGGCGTTCTGATTCCCGACCATACTCCCCTGATGTCCTGCCCCGGTTCCTGGCACGCGGGCATGGCCTACGCTCTCGGCTACGTCCATGCCGCTATTCAGGCTATCCAGGAAGGAAAACCGCGGAACCCGCTGTGAATCGGGCTCGAATCAGTCTGCGCGGGAGGCGCATCCTGCCGGCGACGACCCCGGTCGTTGCGTGAGGCTCCGGAGCCAGTTTCGGCTCGTGAACGTTGTCCTCGAGGGACCTGGAGTAACGACCCATCCCCGGCTCACCGACAAGATCGTGGAATTTCGGAGGACCAAGGGGTCTTGTACGGCCCGACCGGGCTGCAGACTACCGGACCAGACGCACACCCAGCCGCCGTGCGGCCGCAGCCACTTCCTCATCGGTGAGGTGGAGTTCCCTCGGGTCTGCCGTAACCACGAGCGCTGTCTCGGCGCGCTCCGCAAAGAGCGTCGCATTGATCCAGAGAGACTCGAGAACCGACCACCACAGGAATCCTGCAAACCCATCGCGAAAGAGTCCGGCCGCAACTTCCTGAGTGAGGCGTCGGTCCAGCGTGGCAACCCGTGACGGCCGAAGCCGCCTTCGACTGAGTTCCTCCGGTTCATCGAGGTCGCAGATCGGCAATCTGTCATCGAACTGCAGTTGAACCAGCGCCAGATTCGACCTCGGGCGCCGCCGGAGGTCGCTCTCCCCAACGCTCTGGTTACGGAACGGCTGCAGGGCCTCCGCGATACAGGCAACGGGATCCATGGAGCAGTACACGGCTCCGTACAACTCCGGATTATCGTGGCGCCCGCTCCCCTGCCGGGACTTCGGCACGTAAAGAGGGCCTCCCTCGTTACGGCCTTGTGACGAACCATCCCAGGAAAAGACCCGATAGAAAATCATCCAGATCAGGCGAACGCGCCCGTCTCGAACTGCTCGACGGCCGCGATGACTTCCGCGATTCTCCCATCCCGAATCAAGTCGATCGGCCTTTGATTGGCCAGATGGGCGTTCATCCCCACCAACCACTTCTCTGCAGTCTCGGAACTCAGGAAAGTCGTCAGGCGTGAGAACACGAACTCCAGCGCTTCCAGCTTCCCGCGGTTCTCCGCGTCGGGCACCTCCGACCGCAGCCAGCGGGAGACCCGCGAACGGTCGACCTCCAGCAGGCGAGCCAGACGGCTCTGTCCGCTGAACTGCTGGGAGAGATAGCTTACTTTGTCGCGAAACAGATCTTCCCATGCCGTTGCGGTCTGCGCCATGTCTGGACTCCTAAATAATAAGATATCAGGAGAATCCTTCTTAGCGCAACATTATACGTTGCGCGCTAGCCCATCCAGAACCCTTTCCGATGTGAGATTCCGAGACAGGCGCGGCAGGCGAGGCAGAAGTAGATGAATCGCTTGCCGAAGATGGTCTGGACCTGCCGAAATCCAAGTCTCGAAATCACGGCCCCACAGTGAGGGCAAACAGGGTCGAGATCGTCTCTCTCGTCCGCTGGAATCATCCGGTCCTCCATTCTGTTCGATTCTACGGGGCGCTGCGGGAATGTATTCACCGGGTCGTTGTCGCCTAAGCTTCCCTACGCGCGTCGCCGATAGATGAACCATGAAGGTCGACCAGCCCGTCGGGCCACGAGAAGAGGCCGTGTCCCGCTCCATGCCTTCTGCCGTTGCCCGCATTGTCTCGGCCGGGCACGGATCGAACCCGATCAAGAATCCGGTGTTGGCACGCGTCATTCGGGTGGACTCGGGCCGCTACGTCATCGAGTTGGGCGGCGCACGCCTCGAGATCAAGACTCAGCTGCCTCTGAGGCTCCGTCAAATGGTTGAATTGAAGCCACTGCCGGCCAGCCGAGACGGGGCGAACAGCCAGGATTCCCGGGTGGAAATCAGACCCGCGCCGGAAGGGGCTTTGGCGATCTTCGGAAGACGACAAGGCGCCGTCCGGGCTTCAGGCGGTCCCCTCCCCGCGGAAGCCGGCTTGCTGGAGAAGGGCGAAAGCGCACCCCGGCCAAGAGCTGCGGCTTCGCCCGGACAGACGAGGTCCGTTGCGATGCCCGCTGCTCTGCTCGAAACGGGCCGGGCGGCATCCGAAGCCTGGCTCCCCATCCCCAGACGCCTGGACTTCATCAATCTGCGTGAACTGCCCGCCGCTATCGCGCGGCCCCAACCTGTTCGGCTTCCCATCCTCCGCATCGAATCACCCGATCTGCGCAGCGGGGAAGAGACGATCCTGCGCATCGTCGAAACGGCGGGAAGACGTGCGATCGCGGAACTGAAGGGGATCGACGTGGCGATCGAGAGCCTCCACCCTCTGAAGCCCGGTCAGGAGCTGCTCTGCCGGGTCTTACAGTCCCAACCTTTCGTTCGATTGGAAGCCTTCGGCACAATCCCGGCCAACAAAGCTCCATCGAGGGGAATCGCTGGGGAGACCCGAGAGGTGCCGACCCCATTCAGGATCGAGATCCGAGGGCGTCGGCTGCCCATGTTTCCTCCCGACTCTGAAGTCGCCGCCCGAGTCTGTGAGGCCGATCCCAGCGAAGCCCAGCTGAGTTTGGGACCGGTTCGCGTCCGGGTCCGGAATCTCCTGGGATGGCGATCGGGCGATCTCTTTCACGCACGGGTGATCCGGACGGTGACGCCCCCTGCGATCGAGGTGATCCCCGGCGGGCCGCGGGAGCAACCCGCCTTGGAGATGCGACCTGGACTCAAGCTGACGGCGACCGTCCAACGGCAAATCAGTCCCCGGCGTTTCGTCATCCAGCTCGGTTCTCGGGTGTTCGAAGGTGCCACCAGGACGCCGCTGACTCCGGATGCGGACTTGATGGTTCGAGTAGAGCGCGGGGGCCGTCAACCGAGAGTGCGGATTTTGGAGCAGTCGCCCTCCATTGAGGCAACCGCTAAGCAAATCCTGAAGCTGCGTTTACCGACCCTGCCCCCACTCGATGCGGCTTTCCAGGCGTTGGCGCGGCACGTTCGGACTCTGACGAGTCGGCCAACTTCGGAACTGCCGGAGAGATTCCGGTCCGCACTGAGCCGGCTGCAGCGATATCTGGAGAACACGCCCCTCGATTCCCTGCACGGCATCCAGCTGAGGGAGTTGGTGCAACGGAGCGGGCTGGGATTCGAAAAGAGACTGGCAGACTCGGTCGACAACCCCATTCGGTTGGGGCAGATTGCCCGGGAAGATCTCAAAGGCATGTTGCTCGAGATGGCGGCCTTCGAACCCTGGCCGGCCAGCTCGCAACTTCTCACCGATCTGCGTCAGAGCGTCGAGCAGGTCCTCGGACATCTCGAGGTGCAGCAAGCGACCAATCTTCTCAAGTCGATATCGGACGGAGGTGTCCGTCTGCTGATTCCCTTCTCCCTGGGAGGCCACCTTACGACAGCCCAGGTGGAGATCCGAAGAGGAAGGGACGCAGGGAAACACCGGAGTTCACGAGCGGCGCCCCATCCGTCCACGACCCTGCTGTTTCTGCTGGAATTGGAGGGCCTGGGCAAGACTCGGATCGACGCACACGTCGGAATCGACAACCTCCAAGCGAGCTTCTTCATAGAAGAAGAAGACTCCGTGACGACCCTTCGTAGCGGCCTTCCCGATTTGGCCCACACGCTCGCGAGAGGTGGTTATCCGTCGGTTCGACTGGAGGCTTTCCCGCTCGAGGGTATGGACCCCCTCCGAATCGAGGAACCGGTGGACATGATCGCGTCGGGAGACGAGGATGAAGCGGTTCGGCTCATCAACTTCCGAGCATAGCCGCGCTTAGGAACTGACATGGCTCGAAGGAATCCGCCCCCCCGACAGCGAACCCGATTTCCCGAGGAACCGGAGCGCCCGGAAGCCGTAGCTCTCCGCTATCGGCCGGATCGAGATCGCGCACCCCGGGTTACGGCCAAGGGCTCGGGGACGATGGCCGAACGGATTCTGGAGGTTGCTCGCAGACATGAGATCCCGATCCGAGAGGACAAGAACCTGATTCAGGTCCTCTCCCAGTTGGATCCGGACCAGGAGATCCCGCCGGAATTGTATTTCGTCGTCGCGGAGATTCTCGCCTTCGTCTACCGCTCGGCCCGCGCCTATCGCCGGGAAATGGCGGAAAGCTATCGCCGTCTGGGGGACCGCCGCTTTGACGACGGCGACCTGGATGGGGCACGTAGAAGCTGGCAGACGGCAGACTCGATTATGCAGGCGTTGAACCTGACTCCGACGGACTCGGCCGAAGACAGCCTTCCACCCCGTTGAGGAAGAGATTCGGAAACTCCAAAGGGATGATTTCCGGAAGAGAGACGGACGTCGAGATCCCGGATTCGTGCCAGACTCGAATCGGAATTCTTTATTCATAGGCAGTTACGACCGACTTTCGTGCGTGTCACCTATTTCATCGGCTCGGAGCGGGGTGGCCCCTACCGGTCCCCTATCGCATGAAGCCCAACAGAACAGTGGCGCGAGTCTTGACCGCGTGAGTGGACGCCAGTAGACTGACGAGCACGCGAGGGGGGGCTCCTGTTTTTGGCGCGGCGAGTTTCCGACTGGCGCGGCGAGAGCAGGAGTCTGCGAGGAGACGAGTGAGCGCCAACGGGAGAGTCATTTCTTGAAAGTCCATTTGATCAATCCGAGCGATCTGTCTTTTGGGATCGGCGTGGTCACGCCACGCTGGTTGTACGTCATCGCTGCCGCGACCCCGCGCCGCTTCGGCGACCCGATCCTCATCGATGAAGCACTCGAGACGACGGACTTCTCGACGGTGAGGCCGGGAGACGTCGTTGGAATCGGAATCCATACCTCGAACGCGCTGCGCGGCTACGAGGTGGGTCGAGAGGCGCGCCGGCGAGGAGCTTTCGTGGTCTTTGGGGGGATCCACGCCGGACTCTACCCGGACGAAGCCCATGAACTCGGCGGAGCCCATGCCGTCGTCCGCGGCGACGGCGATACGGTGTGGGCCGGAGTGTTGACCGACTGTGAAGCCGGGAATCCGTCGCCGATCTACGAAGGCGGCCACGTCGACGGAGCTGAATTCCTGCCGGCCCGTTGGGATCTCATGCCTTCCGACCAGTACATGTGGGCATCCGTTCAGACCGTCAGGGGCTGTCCCAAGCACTGTTCCTTCTGCTCGGTCTGGCGAACGGATGGCCAAAAGCCGCGGCAGAGAAACATCGACCGCGTGATTCAGGAACTGGTCGAGCTCAGGCGCAAGGGCTTTCGATTCATCGTGCTGGCCGACGACAATTTCTACCCGGTGACGCTGCATGACCTGGAAGTAGCCGACCGACGCGAAGACAAGTCACGCCTGAGGCAGTTGGAGGCACTGCGCCGGGAACGGTTCGAACTCATGAAGAAGCTTGCCGAGTTGCCCAAGGACATGGTCCTCTTCACGCAGATTACGATGGAGGCGGCACAGGATGAAGAATTCCTGATCGCGATGCACAAGGCTCGGATCAAGGGAGTTCTCGTTGGGATCGAGTCGGTCACGCCGGAGGGCCTGAAGGCGATCTACAAGGACTTCAATGTCTCCGGGGAGGACCTCGTCCGCCGGTTGCAGGCGTTCCGCCGGAATGGCATTTACGTGCTCGGATCGTTCATCTTCGGTCTGCCTACGGACCGGCCGGATACGTTTCGAGCTACCGCCGACCTCGCCGACCGCTCGGGCCTGGCGTTTGCGCAGTTCGTGACTCTCTCGGTCTTTCCCGGCACTCTGGACTTCCAGAAGTGGCAGAAAGACCAACCGGAGACAGATCCGGTCGTCGGGGACTTTCCCAGGAGCCGGTACTGGCTGATACCACGAAACGAACGCCCCCGCCTGTCCGTCTCCCATCCCACGATGGCGCCCGAAGAGATCCAGGACTACACTCAGAAGACCTGGGATCGCTTCTATAGCGTATCGGCCGTCTGGAAGCGATCCCGCTGCGTATCCGGTCTGAAGCCGCGGCTCGCTTTCCTTTTGATCTCCAAGCTCTACCGGCAGATGTACGCCAATACCGGCATATCCAGCGACAGTGCCCGTGTCAGCCGCTCGGCGCGGTGGGCCCGCTGGATTGCCAAACCCTGCCAAAGGCTGTTCAAATCGGCACCGATGCCGGAGCTGGAACTGCCCTGAGCAGCGAGGCTTCAGGTCTTTCCTCTGCATCCTGCGACTCACCCCGATTCGCCCCCGGCCTCTGCGGTTTCCAGCGGGAAGCCCTTTTCCGTCCACTGGGGCAGCCCTCCGGCCAAGGGACGGACCCGATTGATGCCACGTCTCTTCAGAAGGAGCGCCACCCGGGCGCTCGAGGCCTCATTCGGTCAAGTGCAATAGAGGATGATCTCCCGGTCCCTGGGGACCTCGCGATGCCGTCGGGCCAGCTCTTCCGGTTCGATCTGCAGAGCGCCCGGCAGACGTACGGGGTTCGCGGCCAAGTCCAGCCCATGACGCACGTCCACGATGAACAGCGGTTCCCCGGCTTTCATGCGCTCCAGGACCTCCTCGGCACTAATCGTGGCTACTCTCAGTTGGCGGATGAAATGACGACGTTGCAGGTACTTCCATCCAAGATAGCCGGCAACGACCAGGACAATGAGCAGACCCAGCCCGATTCCGAAACGGCGGATCCACAGGTAGAGCCGCTCGAACTGGTGACTGAACACATATCCGAGACCACAGAACGATCCGACCCACAGAAGGCTGCCCAGAAGATCGAGCATCAGGAACCGGAAGAACGACATTCCGAACATTCCGGCCAGCGGTGGGGCCGCCAAGCTCAGACCCGGAACGAACTTCGCGATCAGCAGGGTTCGCGTTCGGTTGCGGGCAAATGCTTCTTCCGCACGGCGAACGCAGGAGTCCGGTTCCAGCGAGATGCGGCACAGGAAGCTCAGAACGCCCAGACCTTTCGCCCGCCCTATCCGGTACCAGATGACGTCTGTGATCAGCGCGGCGGCGATTCCTACCCAGATCACGACAGGCAGGCTGAGCACCCCCCTGCCGGCCAGAGTTCCCGCCGCCACCAGGACGATGGTCGACGGAACCGGCAAACCGATCTGTTCGGTGAAGACCCACCCGAAGACCAGCCAGTACCCGTGTTGGGCCAGAAAATGAGCCATCTCATTCATAGGGCAACGCTGGACTAAGTTTACAGAAAAGACTTCATCCCCTTCGAGCGGATGTTGTTTGCTTCCTCAACCTCCATGATCGATAATTCATTGGACCGGAAGAGACGCAACCGCATCTTTCGGAGCAGGAGATATCGGACGATGCACGGCCGCGCCACAGCCATACCGGCTGATGGAGTTCGCAGAACGCGGACTTGGGAGGCTGTTGGGCTGTGGACAGGATCTTGGGTTTCCTCTTCGACGTCGTCTGGATTTGGTACGTTCCGACCCTTATCGAAGGTCTGATCGTCGCTGTTATCTTACTGTCGCTGGAATCGCTTCTGGCCCGGAGCCGGCGCATGTGGCTGGAAGTCCGGACCATCGTTCTCTATCTCATCTTCCTCAAACTCATTGTGCCTCCGCAGCTGAGTCTGCCGACCGGACTGATTTCCCAGGCTGTCGGGTGGATGGTGTCCAGACTGCAGTTTCTTCCTCTGGCTTGGGCCGGGGGAGGCGCCACCGCGAGCGGAAGCCTGCCGGGGCAGGATGTTCTCTGGGCCTATCTCCGGGTCGAGCCCCTGGCGGCCCTGGCCTGGATCTGGGCTCCGCTCATGGCATGGTTACCGGGATTCCTCTTCTTTATGGCGAGCACGAGACGTCAGACCAGGGAGTTGCGTCACCTTGTTCGCGAGAGCGCCGCGCCGCCGGCCGATTTGCTCGAGGCGCTCATCTGGGCAGGCAGACGGCTTCACCTCCGGAATTGCCCCCGCCTTCGAGTCTCCATCGATATTTCTGCACCGCTGGTTTTCGGGTTGCGAAAGCCAACGATTCTATTCCCCAGCGCATTGATCGGCCAACTGTCCGCTCAGGAATGTCGGCACATCTTTTTGCACGAGCTGGCTCATGTCAGGCGGAGAGACGGCTGGCTGCAGAGCGGGGTCTTCATACTCCACTCTCTGTTTTGGCCGAACCTCCTGCTGCATGCCGCTCGTCGGCGTTTGAATCGCCTGCAGGACCTCGGCTCCGACGCCACAGCCATCTACCATGGTCCCAAAGACACAACCGCCGCATACCGCAGGATGCTGCTGAAGGTTGCCGGCACGGCCCTTGGCCTGTCCTCCCCTGCCTCGCCTCAGACGCTGGGCTTGCTTCGAAGACCGGCCCTGATCGAAGAGCGACTCCGTTTCATGGACCGTCGTTTTCGCTTTGCTCGCGGCACACGCATGTTGGCGGCCGGCGCCTCGGCGATCCTCATCGCTCTCTTCCTGTTTCCGATGGGAGCACGTCGCATGAGCCGACCGACCGAAGAGCTTCCCGCCGATCCGGTCGCGCCTCTGGTCGAGGCAGTGGAGTTCAGCGGCAACCAAAGCGTTAGCGACAATGAACTCTTGCAGCTGATCGAGACTCGCGCGGGTCGCCTCTACGATCGGGCCAGACTCTTCAAGGACCTGGGCAGCCTTTCGAGGACTCACCTCTTTCAAGAAGTCGAGGGCCGACTTCTCGACGGTCAGAAAGGACTCATCGTTCGGTTCGAGCTGCACGAGATTCCGATCGATCCCGATCGCCGACAGTGACGCCTCCAAAACTGACCAGCAGGATCCCCGCCATCACGAGCAAGGCGCCGGGAATCACGTGTACATCCAAGCGTTCGCCAAGCAACCACCAGGCAAACAGACTCGCCAGGACCGGCTCACCGACGATCATCGTGGAGACACTGGTGGCGGGCAGAAACCGCAGGGCCCAGTTGTAGGAGGTGTGTCCGATGGCCTGAGGTACCAGTCCGAGGAGGAGCAGAAAGAGAAATGTCCAGGGGCTGAAGCCGGTCAATCGAGTCCCCGACGCGACCGTCGCGCCGACCAGAGCCGACGCGGAGATCGCATACGTCGGATAGACATATCCGAACAGGTCCGATGCCTGGCGTATTCGACGACCGATCATCAGGTAGATCCCCAGAGCCAACGCTCCGGCCAGTGCCAGCGCCGCCCCCCTCCAATCCCCAAGCGTCTGAAGATCGCCAAATCCAAGGAGAAACGATCCGGTCAGAGCCGCTGCGACACCCGCCAGTCCCTTCCTCGTAAGCCGCTCCGCCAGAAAGAGATGGGCACCCGCGGCCACGAAAACGGGAGACGTGTTGACCAGCAGGACCGAGACGGCGACGCTCGTGTATCTCAGTGACCCAATCCAGAGAGCAAAATGGAAGGCTAAAGCGATCCCGGCCGCCGCGTGAAGACCGGTCCATGAGCTACGCAGCGATCTGCCGCGCCGCGAAACGAAGTAGACGGGAGAGAGCAGGAGTGTAGCGAAGACCATCCGGTAGGATGCGATGGCGAGCGACGGGGCCTCCTGGCTGCAGCGTACCAGTATGGCCCCCATTGACACCGCAACCAACCCCAGCGAGACGACCAGAATCGCGAGCAATCGGGTTCCATCCTGTTTACGCGGAACACTCACGGAGATCCAATTATGGCAGAGGGATGCGGCGGCGGACTTGCCCAGCACCGTCATCTCATAGAAAATGACTCCACCGGAACTTCGTGGGGCCGCGGCCGCGGGTTCTCATCTGACAGACTCTTGCGCGTTTGTCGCCGAAGCATTCCCTGACCGCCCGCAGAGCAGCGTACTCCCATCGGGTATGATTCGGGCGAGGCGGAGGCAGAGTCCAAAGCAGATCGCCTCACCGAGTAACTGTTGGCTTCATCGCACATGCGAAACATGACGCTGACATACTCAGGCGGATCCATCCTCCCCAGGGTTATTCTGCTCGTCGTCACCTTGATCCTGTTGCTCGCGTTCTCCGAGATCATCCTCAGACTCATGACGCGAGAGCCGGCCGAACTCTCGTTGCTACGCGCCGCCGACTTCCAGGCCATCTACTTCGAGCCCGACCCCATCCTGGGGATCGTGCGCAGGGCCAACCTGGATGTCCGTTTCCGCTTCGAGGAGAGACCGTCGGGTTTCATCCATTTCCAGACCAATAACCTCGGCCTTCGCAGGGTTGAACCCACGGAGCAAAACAAAGGATCGAAAAGACGCATCCTGGTGCTGGGAGACTCGCAGATCGACGGGTCCGTCGATAATCAGGAAAACGCCTGTTCACTTCTGGAAAGCAAACTGAATTCCGGGCCGACGCGGTACGAGGTGCTCAACGCAGCGACCGGCTCCTATTCCCCGTACCAGGCCTACCTCTGGTATCGGACACGTGGAAGGGACCTGCAACCGGATGTAGTCATCTTCACGATCTTTCTCGGAAACGATCTCGCCGAACTGGTCGCGCCAGGCCGACCGCGGCTCATGCCGGACAGGAAAGGGTTCTGCGAAATCGGCGTCACCGAGGGCTACCAGCGACGCATGAAGACGTATCGCGAACCGTCCGGCTGGACGAGGCTGAGATTCTCCCTGCTGCAGAACTCCGTGCTCTTCGGGCGCCTGTCGAGCTTCGTCGGAGGCTCCGGCGTCCAGGCGACGGGGCCAATGGGTCGGGCCTATCGTTGTTGTATCGGCTGTACCGGTCAGAGTCTCGGGCAGGCCCACTGGTTCAAGAATCATCCACAGGATGTGCACCTCAGCATGCTCTCGCTCAAGGAGTTGCTGCGCCGATTCAGGACGGACGTCGAGCAGTCCGGCGGCCACCTGATCGTACTCGTGCTACCGAGCAGGCTCCAGGTCGAGGCCGAGCAGGACGCCGAGCGCACTCGTAAGGTCGCACAGATCCTCGAGCTCAGCGCCGAGAACCTCGAACTGGAGAGTCGGCTTGCACACGAGACCGTGAGCATCGCTCGAGAGCTCGAGATCGACACTGTCGATTTCACGTCGCTGATGGCAGGGTTCCATCGAAAGAGCGGCGGGAATCTCTACTACGATACGGACTGGCACCTCGATCCGGCCGGACATCGATTCCTGGCCGGACAACTTGAGCCCCTTACTTCCTCCTGGTTGGCTTCCGGGCAGTCTGCGCCGCGACCTCGGACTCGGCTGCGAGCCAATACTGGACCGGATCCCCGCTGAAACCATCCGCCTCGGCTTTGAGATAGGCCGCCGTTTCGATCAGCCGGCGTCGCTCTTCCCCAGTGTCCAGCACCTTTGCCCCAGCTGCAGTTCTCGGCTCTCTGGAGGTCGTCTTTGGCTTTGCCGAAGCAGCAGGTTTGGCCTTCGCGGAAGCCGGCTTGGCCTTGGCGGTCTTGCTCTTCGAGGCAGATCCACTGGTTGTTGTCTTCTTGGCTGGCGCCATCATTCGATCCTCCTTCTATTCGGTCACTATGTCCAAAGTCAGAGTGGAATCCCTCCACGATCATAGCGCCAAACCCTGCCACGGAGGAAAGGTCGATCTCGAGTTCCTCACCGTTCAATTGAAGCGGTTTGCCGCGGTGACCTCCGACAGATGCGAGGTGTCGCAGGTTCGCTCCAGCGACCAGCCGCCTGGTGTCTCGACCAGCCGCGTCAGACAGCAGCATGGGACACCCGGGAGAACCTCGTCGGCCTCCTTCGGCGTGACACCAAGTAACCCGGCCACCGAACCCTGAACCGAGGCTCCGTGCCCCACCCAGAGTTCATCGCCGTCACCCGCCCGAATGAGCAACCTCGCCGCCAGAGCCACACGCTCGTACATCCGCACTTTGGTTTCCGGGAATTCGGGCCGGACCAGTGACACATGATCAAGGTCGATCCTGGGATCCGAACGGTTCGACCGGTTTGCGACGACCAGTTCGGGCCGAGACGGAAACCAGCAGGGGTTGAACCATTCGCTGAGTCCCCACTCCAGCACGATGGGGACATCAAGAGCATCCACGATCTCCACGGCCGTTTGGATGCAGCGCAGAAATGGAGAGGAGACGACTCGTGAAATCCCGGTCCCCTGAAGGGCTGCCGCAGTTTGCCGGGCTTGTTCGATTCCGTCGGAAGAAAGGGGAGGATCGAACGGGAAGGTTGCGCACTTCACCCAGTTGGGATCCACAAAGTCCAACCTGTTTCCATGGCGGGTGATCCAGATCGATCGCACTGATCATCCTCTGCATTTTTGGCACTGAAGCTGCGAGTGACGCTTGTGTCCGACTCTTCCGAGTGGAAAAGGCCTGCACAGATTGTCTCACACCGTCCGCCGTGTCGATGGACCTCTTGGATGAAGGTCCTCAGGCAAATTCCGACTGTCTTCTGGCTTGCGAAGAAAGAGGGAGATGCGCCTCGTCCTGTGGGGAGATGGCGCAATGTGCGATGCGAACCAGGCGATCATCGCAGGTTCTCATCCAGGATTCCCCGGACCTTCGCGGCCAGGCCCTGGACGGAGAAGGGCTTCTGGATGAACTGAACGCCTTCGTCCAAGACACCTCGATGCGCGATGACGTCGTCCGTATAGCCGGAGGCAAACAGCACTTTGAGTCCCGGGTACTCTTGGATGGCCTTCGCGTAGAGCTCCCGACCGTTCAGCCCGGGCATGACCACATCGGTCAACAGCAGGTGTACCGGGCCATCGTGGGATGCCAACAGACTCAGCGCTTCATCACTATTGCCAGCCACCAGAACACGATAGCCCTGCCGTTGAAGCACGACGCAAGCCAGACGACGGACTTGATCATCGTCCTCGACCAGAAGGATGGTCTCGGTTGCGTTCGAATCTGGAGCACTCTCTGCACGGCTCGTGGGTTCGCAGCCCGTTCTCTCTGTCGCCGGGAGGAGGATTTCGAAGGTCGTCCCCTGCCCTGGCCGACTTTGGACATGGATGCTGCCGCCGTGCTGCTTGACAATGCCGTACACCGTGGACAGTCCAAGGCCGGTTCCCCGCTCCCCCTTGGTCGAGAAGAAAGGTTCGAAAATGTGGCCTCGTGTCTCCTCATCCATGCCGCAACCGGTGTCCCGAACGGCCAAGACAGCATAGACGCCCGGATCCAGGTCAGGGTGTGCCGTCGCTTCGCCCGCCTGCCCGAGATCTACCTGACCCGTCTCGATGGTCAGCATTCCGCCGTTGGGCATCGCTTCGGAGGCATTGACTGCAAGGTTCATGATGATCTGTTCGATCTGCCCGACATCGGCAAGAACAGCCGGAATGTCCGGCGAAGGGAGGACTTCGATTTCAATGTCTTCCGGGATCGTGCGCCTGAGGAGTTTTTCGAAGCCGACGACTGCCTCATTGATGTCTAGAGGCTTGAATTCCAGAGTCTGGTTTCGGCTGAAAGCCAGCAACTGACGAACCAAGTCTCGAGCGCAGAATCCCGCCCGCAGAATCTCGTTGACCGACTCACGGCGCGCATCACGAGTGGGAAGATCTTCCAGCAGCATCTCACCATAGCCCAGGATGGGCGAGAGCAGGTTGTTGAGATCGTGGGCAACACCTCCGGCCAGACGTCCGATGGCGTCGACTCTCTGTGCCTGTCGCATCTCCTCCCTGACTCTGACCTCCTGCGTAATGTCTCGCGAAACGCCACAGAGCCCCACGACCCGCCCGGAGGCGTCTCTCACCGGAGATTTGTTCGTATTGATCGCCAGGGTCGTGCCCCCGATTCTCCGGTTGAAGGTACCCCGCATCGGAGTGCCTTCGAGAACCTGTCGATCGATCCGCACGATCTCGCTGAAGTCTTCCTCGGCGAATAGATCGGCGTCGGTCCGGCCGAGGATTTCTTCGCGAGGACGCCCAAACAGCCGCGCCGTCGCCTGGTTACAGTGTGTATAACGAAGGTCGGTATCTTTGAGATAGATGGCGTCCGTGGCGGAGTCAAAGATGGCTCGAAGGCGCTCCTCACTTTCTCGGAGCGCTCCCTCGGCCTGTTTGCGTTTGGTGATGTCGCGACACACGCAGAAGACCAGCTTTTGTCCGCCGCATATGGCGCCGTTCGTACTGATCTCCACATCGATCAAGGAGCCGTCCTTGCAGCAGTGAAGCGTCTCGAAGTGATGGCCCTTCTCATCAACGGTCCGGATCATCTCCTTCAACGTATTGTGCTCGATTTGACGGTCCCAGTCCCAGACGTGGAGTTCCAGCATCTCTTCGGGAGAATAGCCGAGCATCTCAGCGAACCGCTTGTTCGCTTCGTAGACCTTGCCGTTCTCATCCATGACCACGATTCCGTCACGAGACTGCTCGACGAGGATCCTTCGCCGAATTGCTTCCTCCGCGAGGATTTCTTCCGCCTGTTTGCGTTCGGTGATGTCCCGGACAATGGCCAGTATGAGCTCGCGGCCTTCAAAGCGGACTTTGGCCGTGTTGATCTCGACGTCGTAGACGCTGCCATCCTTTCGTCTGTGGCGCACTTCCAGAATGACGGGTTGCTCCGGGCGCCACCCACGCCATTGCCGCAGGATCTCGCCTCGCCCTATTTCCTGGGGATTGTCGGATGCTTCCGAGTCTTCGGGAAGGAGATCGAAGATGCTCGAGGACAACAACTCGTCTTTGGAGTATCCGGACTGCGCCACGGCGGCCTTGTTGGCATCGAGGATGTTCCCATCCAGATCATGCAGGAAGATTCCGTTCGCGGATTGCTCGAACAATGCCTGGTATTTCTGCGTGCTGTTGGACAGCGCCCTGGTATGCTCCCTGGCTTGTGATTCCAGTGCACGCTGAGCCTCATCGAGTGCATTGGAACTGCGAGCGTTCTCGATGTGTGACGCCACGAGCTTCGCCGCACTGTCGAGGAAGGGCCGCCACAATCCGGGCGCCGAGGCTTCGGTGAAGTGCAGGAACAAGGCACCGTAGTTCCCGCGACTCGTTCGCAGGCGGAACCGCCAGGGGTTCTTGCCGGAACCGACCGGACAGTCGTCGGAGCAACCAGTGGAGGAGCGCTCACCGTTGACCTTTTCCGCCGCGGGGCAGCGAGACGACACGGGGCTGCTACCTGGACTGACACTGCAGGTCGAACCCTCGATGCAGATCATGCATCGGACGACCCCCGGCAGCTCAGCCAACCCGCAGACCGTCCTCTGCGCCAGGTCACCTTCGTTCGGTGCTGCCTGTAGCGCACGTTGCAGCTCGAGAAGCTGCTCGGCTATGGAGGGTTCGAGTTCGCGCCGAGCCTCCGTGTCTGCGCCCGCAGCCGGCTGAGTTTCGGGCTTTTTCGGGGGAATCGATCTTCGAGCAGAACTCGACATGTGCTATCTCTATTCCGCCTTCCGGCTCGCGGCCTGGCGAGGCGGGGCGGCAAACCTCTCTTCAGCGGTCGCAAAGCAGGCACGCGGTTCCGCGGACGGTCCGTGTCGCTGCGGGCGAAAGCCAAGGCCTTCCCCTTTCAGTAGACTTCGGCAAGATGGAGTCGGACCATTAGCAGGCGTCCCGTACGATAGAAGGATGCCATTGCCCGCTCACCTTCTCCCCGACGCCCCAGTAGAAGTAGGTCGTCACTCCGGCGGCGATCTTTGACACCCGCTCCCCCTGGGGGCCATAGGCATTCGGGGCCGTCGACCCTCCGTCGATCCTGATCAAGTCGGCCAACGACCCTTGCATTTCCCTGGGGCGATGACGTTGACGCCGGAGATCAAGCGATTCTCCCCATGGCATTGAGACGCCAACGGCGTCGCTTCATCTGCGAGCTTTGGGCAGCCGCCCAAAGCCAAACACCGCCCAAAGGATGCCCCCAGCGCTGAAGGCGCGATTCAATGCATCCGCCCGCCGGGCCGTTCGATCGCGGGACTGAGTCGCGCCTTCAGCGCTCTCGACCTGCACATCGGCATGGTCCGTGGGCGACGCCCGGGCGGGGCCCGGGCTCTGCCCACGGCTCTCGGATGAGGCGACGCCGTTGGCGTCTTCCGATCTTTCAGGATCTGCGTGCAGAGTTCGGACCAGCGGCACCGACAGGCCCCGGGCAGGGGCCGGATTCCGATAGCCCGGGGGCAAGCCGCCCCGGCGCGACCCCGGGGACCATCCAACCCCACGATATCCGGAGTCCCGAGAGGGACGCGACCCGGTTCTGTCCCGTCCTCTCGGTATCCTTCCCGAAGCCCCTCGGGACGGCGAACCTCCGGGCTCGACGGGGCCGGCAAGTAGCCGGAGACGTTCATCTCGGGGTGGAAAAGCCCAGGAGTCAGCCATTGAAACGGGGGTCGGCTCACTCGCGTTCGCGCACTGAATTGGGCGATGCAGGTTCCGTCGTCCGCGCCCACCGCCCGTACACAGCGTCCGTACGCGGCGTCAGTGCGCAGCGTCGGTACGCAGCATCCGTACGCAGCGTCCGTGCGTAGCGTCCGTGCGCGACCGCCTGGGAGCGCCCCCCAGAACGGTCATCGAATCCCTGTCATGCTGCCCCGGCGAGATAGGTGACACGCAGGTGACCATGACCGGATTTCGTCCTCGCTCAGTTCCGGAGATTGCAGCATGGCTACGTTGAGCCCCAACTTCGATCGGGTTCCTCGGGTAAGCTATCGGCAGACCCGAACGAAGCATGAATCAGAGACGGCGGTGACTCGGGAGATGCCTGACCAAGCTAGGATCGGAAGGGAATCGACGGCGAAACCGTACGGCCGCCGACGGAAGGGCCTCGGGTCCGCGAGCTTCGTCGGCTTGTCGTTGGTTCAGTTCCTGACAGTCCTGAATGACAACAGCTACCGTTGGCTCGTTGTTCCCATCGGATACGCACTCGTCGGTCCCCAGCACAAGGGGCTGATTCTGACACTCGGTCTGGCCGGTTTCGTGATTCCCTATATCCTGCTGGTTGCCCCGGCCGCCTACCTGGCCGACCGATTCAGCAAGCGCCGAGTCATCGGCGGGTGCATGCTGCTCCAGGCTGTGATTCTCATCCTGGGAATCGGTGCCATATTGATGGAGAACACCGTTCTGATCTTTGCGACGCTGACGCTCATGGGTGCTCAGGGTGCACTGCTGAGCCCCGCTAGGGCCGGCACGATTCCGGAGACCGTCCATGCCGACAGAATCTCGCGTGCGAACGGAGTCATGGGCATGGCTACGGTCCTGGCTGCGGTGGTGGGCAGCGTATTGGGCAATACCCTCTATCTCTGGACGGCGCCTCTGGGCAAAACCCGCTGGTGGCTTTCGGCCTCCGTTCTGATCGGCATTTCACTGCTGGGCTGGGCGGTCAGTCTTCTGATCCTGAAGAAGGAACCGGCCGATCCCGCCCGTCCGCTACCGAGACATCTGTTCACCGAGACTCGACTGGACCTCGATGCTCTCCGGTCGGACCGGGGTTTGATGGCGGCGGCGTCAGCGAGCGCGTTCTTCTGGTTTCTCGCGGCACTGGCGCAGGTCAACGTCTATTTGCTGGGCACGACGATTCTGAACATCACCCAGGAGCAGGTCGGTTATCTCCTGGCGATTCTGGCTCTCGGTGTGGCGGTCGGCGCCATCGTCGCAGGGCTCTGGTCCGGAGGAAGCATCGAACCGGGAATCGTCCCGTTCGGTGCCGCTTTGATCACCTTGAGCTCGTTCATGCTCTACGTGACGACTCGAGGACGTGCAGCGCATGCCGACTTCTACGAGACCCTGTTCTATCTTTTCCTGATGGGCTTCGGCTCCGGCCTTTACGATGTTCCCCTGCAATCCTATCTTCAATACAACAGTCTGGTCACCATACGGGGACGGGTGCTGGCGGCCAGCAATTTTCTGGCTTTCTCGGCCATGCTCTTCGCCGCGCTTCTCTTCTGGATTGCCCGCTCCGTCCTGGGAGAATCGGCCAGCATCATCTATCTGGCCGGTGGCGTGATCGCACTCATCGTTACGACCATCATCGTCTACCTCATCCCCCACCAGATGAAACGAGCGATGCTGCGTGCACTCTCTGGAATGTGGAAACTGTTCCGTCAGAAGCCCAGGGCTAGACTATGATACGAATGCGGAATCGCCGTCGCTGACGGTGGGCTGACGGCAGGGACGGAGGAATCGCGAAATGCCCAACGTGGAAATGGTCACAGTCTTCGAAGCCGACAATCTCACAGCCCTTTCTCTTGCCGAATCCGCCCTCGAGGATGCCGGGGTCGAATACGTGACCGTCGGACAGCGGCTGTACGCCGCCGGTTTCCCGGTCAATCGACCGGTCTGGATCCAGGTGAGCCGGGAAGATGAGGCTCGCGCCGAGCAGGCTCTCGAGCACCTTCGCACATCCCATGACAACCCCCCGGACGACGTTGACGAAGGATAGGGCTCGAGCGCCCGTCGAGGAGACGCTCGTCGATGCAGCCGGAGGCCTGAGCAGCTCCCGGTCAAACCTTGGCAGCCCCGTTCACCAATTCCTGGATCGCAATGCCCACCAGTTTCGGAAGAACCGCCTCGACGGAAGGAGAGAGTGCCGTACCTGGATCCGTCGTTGCGGGCTGGATACCCATCAGAAGCACCTCCTTCGGCTCCAGGTCCATCAGGCGCAGGGCCGCCAGCAGGTCGGTCAGGCTCAGATCGTGAGCATGGCTGGCGAAAGGCAACTTCCGAAGCTCCTCTGCGTCCAGGCGAACAAGCGTTCCAGGAGCCTCTCCGACGTCTACGCAGTCGAGGACCAGTAGACGGGAAACTCCGGCCACGTATCCCAGGAGTTCCAGACCGAATGTGCCTGCATCGACCAGGCGCACGCCCTGGGGAACACGGGAATCCCCTTCCAGCAGTTGCAGGGCTCGCACTCCGAGACCATCGTCGGACAGGATCAGGTTCCCCATCCCAAGGACGACCGTAGAGGGGATCGAATCACTTCGGTCGCTCATCGGGTTCCGACGACCGCCTCGGATGAGGTTTCTGCATCACAGGGTGCCACCCCTTCCAACTCGCGCACGGGGACGAATTTGTAGCCCGTGAAGATGCTCTCGATCAGAGCGTTCTTCTCCTCCATCGAGACGAGAACGGCGCTGTAGACGTGATGGATCGCAAATGCCAGGAAACCCCACATGACAAAGTAGTGGATCATGCGCAGATACTGGATGTTGATCAGATGCGGCAGCCATCCGAAGATGGACGTAACGACGGAATGATTCAGAATCTCTCCGTACATGGCAAAGCCGGTCAAAATCTGGACCAGCATCAGGAGGAACATGAACACGTAGACGACCGCAGCCAGAGAGTTGTGACCGATGCGGTAGGCGGGCCGCCAGCGCAGGAACGAATAGTAGAGGATCATCTCGCCGATGCCGCGCCACTGGCTGCGCCGGATGGGAATGAACGCCGGCCAGCGGGAACAGTGATTCCCTTTGAACATCCAGTAGATGCGGACGATGAACGAGGCTGTGAAGACGAACCCCGCCAGGATGTGGATGAATCGCATCGTGGCCATCGTGTAGGGTGCTGTGGATCGTATTTCGATGAAGGGATCGTGGATGTAGTAGCCGGTAAACGCCAGCACGGCGACGGCGAGCACGGTCACCCAGTGGGTCACGCGTACCGGCAACTCCCAGACGTAGGCGCGGACCAGTTCCGATCCGGGCTGGCCAGGAAGAGGCTGACTGACGGCTGCTGTTTCGAACATCGCGAACTCCTCTCCCTAGAGTGGATCCAGGTGCGTGTAGCGCCGGCCCCGCCCGTCCAGAACGTGAACCGCACAGGCCAGGCAGGGGTCGAACGAGTGGATCGTCCGCAGAATCTCCAGCGGTCGGCTCGGATCGGCCAGCCGGGTCTTGGGCAGGGCGGCCTCATAGGGACCGGGTTGACCCGACGTGTCCCGCGGGCCGCCGTTCCAGGTCGTGGGAGCCACAACCTGGTAGTGCTTGACCAGGCGATTCTCGATCTCCACCCAGTGTCCGAGGGACCCGCGCGGAGCCTCGTGGGGACCAAAGCCGCGGGCGGATTTCGGCCACGTCGCAGGATCCCATAGAGCCCCGTTGTGAATCTCGAGGTTCCCGCTCGACAGGTTGTCTGCCAGACGTTCCAGCCAGACGCCCATCTGATCGACGAATAGCTTCGTTTCCAGGGCTCGGGCCGCGATCCGCCCCAACGTCGAGAAGAGGGCCGTGGCCGGCAGTTTGAGCGTGGACAACGTCGAGTCGACAATGGCTTTGGCCTGCTTGTGCCCAGATGCGTAGGCCACCAGAAGACGAGCCAGAGGCCCAACCTCCATCGCTTTGTTGTCGTAGCGCGGCGCCTTGAGCCAGGAGTACTTGTCCTCCACGTTGAGGAACTTGTACGGGGGCTCCGGGCCAGTGTAGTTCGGATCGGTTTCGCCTTCGTACGGGGCACGCGCTTTCTCATCTCCCCCGGTGTACGCGTACCAGGAACGTGAGACGTACTCCGTGACCTTGTCGGGGGTGAAGGGGTGTACGGTCGAGAGATCCCGATCGAGGATGATCCCCCGCGGCATGAAATAGCGGGAAGGATCATGAATGCTTCCTTCGGGATAACCGCCATAGGCGAGGAAATTCCCGACGCCCTCGCCCACCTGCGTCCACTCGGGGTAAAAGGGAGCAATCGCGAGCAGGTCGGGCAGATACACCTGGTCGACGAATTCACGGGCCCGTTGAACTCTCTCGCGGAGAAAGTCGATGCGCTCGGGATTGATCACTGCCTCCGGCGAGTTCGGATCCATGGCGGTGGACATGCCTCCCACGAGGAAACTTTGCGGATGGGGATTCTTCCCGCCCAGCACGGCGTGTATTCTGATGAAATCCCGCTGGAACTCCAGCGCATCCAGATAGTGCGAGACGGCCAGCAGATCCGCCTCCGGCGGAAGCTTGTAGGCAGGATGCCCCCAGTAACCGTTCGTGAACAGGCTGAGCTGGCCGCTGTCGACCAGTGCCTTGACGCGGTCCTTCACTGCGGTGAAATGCCCCGCGCCCGCCTTCGGCCAGTCCGAGATGGAGGCGGCGAGCTGTGCCGTTTTCACCGGATCGGCCTTGAGTACACCGGTAACGTCGACCCAGTCGAGCGCACCGAGATGGTAGAAGTGGACGACATGATCCTGGATCATCTGGGATCCCGCAATCAGGTTGCGCACTAACCTTGCGTTCTCGGGAACTTCGATCTGAAGGGCATCTTCGACCGCCCGTACCGACGCCAGCCCGTGCACGACCGTGCACACGGAGCAGATGCGTTGCATCCAGTACCAGGCCTCGCGCGGGTCGTGGCCCTGGATGATCAGCTCGATACCGCGAAACATCGTCCCCGCGCTCCATGCGGTGGAAATGGTGTCGTTATCGACTTCGGCCTCAATGCGCAGATGGCCTTCAATCCTCGTCACGGGATCCACCACGATCCTGGGCATGGCGCACCTCCTTGATCTGATCCGGTGAAGTTATGGTCGGGGACTCGTGTTCGTCACCCTTCCTGAGACGGGAGCGGACGGCACTGACGATCGCGTGAGCCGTCGTTGCGGCGGCGACACCAACGACGAAGGCGCCGCCGATTTCACCCGCCGAGACATCCGCGCCGAACCCCGGCACGTCCGGGAGACGCCGGTAGAAGGGAGACATCGTGTCCCAGAAACGATGGGATGCGCAGGCAAAGCAGTTCTGTCCTCCCTTGATCGGCCAGCTGGTCTGTTCGTTCCAACGGACGGTTGGGCAGTTGTAGGTTGCGTGGGGCCCCTTGCAGCCCATCTTGTACAGACACCATCCCTGCCGGTGCCCTTCGTCCCCCCAGTGCTCGACGAATTCTCCGGCATCATAGTGGGCCCGCCGCTCGCACTGGTCGTGAATGATGCTGCCGTAGGCGAATAGCGGCCGATGATACGAATCAAGCGCCGGCATTCGATTGTAGGTCAACCAATGGACGAGGACGGCGGCCGTGTCGGCGACGTTGTGGGGACACCCGCCAAGGTTCACGATGTCGAGTCCGGGCAGGGCCTCCTCCAAACCCACCGCGCCGGTCGGGTTGGGGCTACAGCTGACCAGCCCTCCGTCCCAGGCACAGGCCCCGATCGCAATGACCGTGGCCGCGTCGGTACAGACTTCGCGAGCGATGTCCAGTGACGAGCGACCGCCTATGGTGCAGTAACCGGGATTGCCCAGAGGAATCGATCCTTCGACGACCGCCACGTATTGGCCCTTGTTCTGCGTGATGGCGCTGTGCAGGGCCTTTTCGGCTTCCTCGCCGGCAGCCGCCATGATCGTCTCATGGTATTCCCAAGAGAACCGGTCGAGAACGAGCTGGGCGATCGTTGGGTGGCTGGCACGAAGCATGGACTCCGTGTTCCCGGCGCAATCCTGAAACTCCAGCCAGACCATGACCGGGCGCCGTTTCGTTTCAAGGGCCTCGGCAATTTCGACGGCACTGGCCGCAGGCAGACCGAGAACGGCCGCCATCTTGGTACAAAAGGTAAGGAAATCACGGCGTGAATACCCGTTCCGCTCCAGGGTCTCCACGAGATCCCAGTCAGGAGCGCTCATAGACACCTCCTCCTAACTCGGAGCCCGCTGGAATCTGCTACCGATGCCACTACCGTAGCACTGGGAGAACAGGATTACAATCGAGACTTTCACATGTTCTCAATGAAATCCAGGATGGCCTTGTTCCACCCCTCCGGACCAGAGCCCGTCGACCCGACACAACCGCGGAATATCCGCGCACTGCGCATAGCTTCCGTCGCGGCCTCGCACGAGTACCGGATGATCGACATTCCTCAGCATGGGAAAGTCCAAGGCCGTATCCCCCAGGTCGAGATCGCTGAAAATGACGATCTGTCCCTGAACCGGTGCCCCTTTTGTCCAGCCCACGTGGGTAACCCTTGACCTGCCCAACCGGGCGGCCTATATTCGGGAAGTCGACTGACCCGATTCTTCCATATCGACCTATGCGTGTCCAACCTGCGCGCCGCCGAGGGCGGGACGAGGTGGGCGATGAATTACGACACCGCTCTGAGGGCATATACTTCGAAACGTCTCGAGGAGATCGACTCGGCTGAGATCGTCGTCGGGATTCCCTGCTACAACAACGAAGCGACCATCACACACGTCATCCAGATGGTCACACACGGGCTCGATCGACATTACCGTGACCGGCGCTGCGTGATCTTCATCGCGGACGGTGGGTCCACCGACGACACCCGCGAGGCCGCCAAGGAGTTCGAGATCAAACCCTGGCAGGAGAAACTCATCTCGATCTACCGGGGCCCGGGAGGTAAGGGCACCGCTCTCAGATCCGTGTTCGAAGCCGTCGAACGGCTGGAGGTCCGGGCGTGCGCCGTCGTGGATTCGGATCTCCGAAGCATTACCTCGGATTGGGTCAAGTACCTTCTTGATCCCGTTTTGGAGGGTGGGTTCCAGTTCGTGGCACCCGTCTACCTGCGACACAAATACGATGGGACGATCACCAACAACATCGTCTACAACCTCACCCGGGCGCTGTACGGAAGGCGTATCCGTCAACCGATCGGCGGAGATTTTGCGTTCTCTCGGGATGTTGCGAAGTTCTACGTCGACCAGCAGGTTTGGCAGACTGACGTCGCTCGCTTCGGCGTGGATATCTGGATGACCACGAGTGCAATCACGGAAGGGTTCCGGATCTGTCAATCCAACCTCGGCGTCAAAATTCACGATGCGAAGGATCCGGGGCAGCACCTGGGTCCCATGTTTCGGCAAGTGATGTGGACGATTTTCTCTCTCATGGAGCGTTACGAAGATTTCTGGAAATCGGTCCACGGCAGCAAGCCGGTCCAGACATTCGGCTTCGAGGGGTACGTTGAGCCCGAACCCGTGAAGGTCGATCTCGAAGGTATGATCGAACACTTCAAAATCGGGTTCCACCAATTCTCCTCCCTTTATCGGGAGATCTTCTCGGCGGAGAGTTTCAACGGAATCCGGGAGGCGGCCGAGGCGGAGGTCCGAGATTTTCACTTCTCGACCGAAATCTGGGCACCGATTCTGTATGAACTCGCCTCCACCTTCCACGCTTGGCGCGTCAATCGCCATAAGTTGACGGACTTGATGACTCCCCTCTACTACGCACGGGTGGCCTCGTTCGTTCGGCAAACGCTCGAGATGTCGTCACAGGAGGCCGAGAGTGTGGTGGAGGCTCAAGCCGGCAAGTTCGAGGAGCGCAAGAGTTACCTCGCATCGGTGTGGGACGAGAAATCGGCCGTGCCGCCCGTCCACTAGCGGGCAGGCATCGGCATTCCCATCCTGGTTCCCGACACCGGCGATTGGAGGAATCGATGTCGGACTTCTTCCAGAACGGGGAAATCGCTACCTTTCACCGGCTCAGCAAACGCAGCTTTACGGAACTCGAAGACGAATTGACGGCCGCGGTAAAGCATCGCCGCATCTCCCTCGTGCTCCCCTACATTCCGCTGGAACTCACGGGTCGCGGTCTGCCACGAATCGTCGAGGACCTGCGAAAGGTCGAATACCTGCAGAACATCGTCGTGACGATCGGACAGGCGGATCGAGACGATTTTCTGGCCGCTCGGGAATTCTTCTCGAATCTTCCTCAGAAACCGAAGCTGATCTGGTGCACGGGGCCTAGAATCGAGAGCTTGTACCGGCGGTTCGGCGAGAACGGTATGGATGTCGGCAAGGACGGAAAGGGACGCTCATCTTGGACCGCCTACGGATACATCCTGGGGCGGGAAAACAGCGAGGTCGTCGCCCTGCATGACTGCGATATCGTCAGCTACAACAGGGATCTGTTGGCACGTCTCTGCTACGCCATCGCCAATCCTACCGTGGACTTCGAGTTCTGCAAGGGCTATTACAGCAGGGTCACGAACCGAATGCACGGGCGCGTCACCCGCATCTTCGTCACGCCACTGATTCGGGCGTTGAAGGCCGCCCTCGGGCCCAACCGGTTTCTGGACTATCTGGACAGCTTTCGCTACATCCTGGCGGGCGAATTTTCGATGAGTACGGACCTGGCCCGGCGCATCCAGATCCCGGGCGACTGGGGGATCGAGATCGGCGTTCTGGCAGAGGTCCACCGCAACTGTGCGATGCGAAGGATCTGTCAGGTCGATCTTTCGGACAACTATGAGCACAAGCACCAGCCCCTCACGTTGGTGGATCCCAACAAGGGTCTTCTGAAGATGGGAACGGACATCGCCAAGTGTCTGTTCAGAACCCTGGCGAGCATGGGACATACGTTCTCCAATGAGTTTTTCATTTCTCTGAAATCCGGATACCTCAGGAACGCTCAGGAACTGATCGCGCGCTATGCCTACGACTCGTTGATCAACGGACTGGACTACGATCGACACGCCGAAGGGTGTGCCGCCGAAGCCTTCATCAGCTGCATCATGAGTGCCCGAGAACAGTTCCTCGAGACACCCGTCGAGACGCCCTACCTGCCCAGCTGGAACCGGGTCGTCTCGGCCGTTCCGAACGCCTTCTCTCTGCTCATGGACGCGGTCGAGCAGGACAACAGGGAGTAACCGGTCTATCGCAAAACGCGCACTGTTTGCCGTTCACGACTGGGGCTTGGGGCACGCTACACGCGATCTGCAGCTCATCCGCGGGCTACTGGAATCCGGGTACGCGGTCAGCATCGTTTCGGCCGGCAGGGCGCTCCGCCTGCTGCGAGAAGAACTGGGTGGGCTATGCGACTACCACGAACTCCATGACATCCCCAAACCGCTGAGTCGTCACGCTCCCTTGTTCTACATCAAGATGAGTCTCGCCCTGCCGCTCGTCTTTCGGACCTTCCACCTGGAGCGTCGCTTCGTCGAGTCCTTGTGCCGCTCCCAAAGATTCGACTGCATCATTTCAGATTCCCGCTACGGCATCTGCCACCGCGATACGCCCAGTTTCTACCTTGTCCACTCCCTGCGCCAAATCATCCCCGGACGACCGAGAATGCTGGAGAAGCTGGTCGAGTTCTCGCAGAAGCGTCTGCTCTCCGGAGCCGTCAAAATCATCATCCCCGATGAGCGAGTCCAGGGACTGGCGGGAGAGCTCTGCCATGACCTGGCCTGCTCCTGGGACGAGAAACTCGAATACATCGGAATCCTTTCCAGCATTCAGCGCCGTCCGGTCGAAGAGGACATCGACTATTTCATCAGTATCTCGGGCGCGGAGCCGCAACGCAGCATCTTCGAGAAGATCATCCTCTCGCAGTTTCGCCGCTTGCCCGGCCGCGTGGTGATCACGTTGGGAAAGCCGGAGTCTCGAGCGACGCCGCTGAACGACGCCAACGCCGTCATTCACCAGTATATGGACCGCGCACAGCAGCAGGAAATGATGAACCGAGCTCGTCTGGTGGTCAGCCGCTCGGGCTATACCACGATGATGGAACTGGCCGAGTTGGGACGTCGCGCTCTGCTCGTCCCGACCGTCGGACAGAGTGAACAGGAGTATCTGGCGAATTATCACGAGCGCCTCGGTCATCTACACCGCGTCGTTCAGCGTGGTCTGGACCTGGTACGGGACACAGAGGCCGCAGAACGCTACGCGGGCCTGCCTCCGTTTCCTCCGACGAAGGAGTCAGTGGACCGGTTCCTCAGAGCCATCTCGGTGTGAGGCGCGTAGCTGGCTTCTCAACACAACGATCATGACCCCCGAGACCAGCCAGATCGACAACACCCAGACAATCCGGAATCCCAAGAGCATGGCCAGGCCCTGGGTCGAGGTGTATCCCCAGGCGCGGGCCACCTCCAGACCCGCAACCTCCATGACTCCGAGCTGAGACAGGATCCCTCCGAGCATCAGAATGACCCCGAGGGAAAAGAAGTAGATGGTCAGAGCCTGGCGGAAGGTGAGACCCTCCACTCCGACACCCCGGCCGATGAGCAGGAACGCACAGACCAGCAGACCCAGATAGACTGCCGATAAGAGAGTCGCCCCGGCAACGGGCCGTGTCGCCCAGAGGGTCACAAGCCCCTCCATCATCTCGACGATTCCTCTGCCCACGGAGCCCCGGGATAACCAGCTTCGTAGAGCGCGCCGTCCGACCCAGAGGCGATATAGAATCAAGGAGGCCAAGGCTGCAGCCGCGAGCATTCCGGCGACGGTCGGGCGCAGCCACGCCCACTCAGGTACGGGGATGACAGCCAGTGTCAGAAACACCAGAACCGATTCGAGGATGAGCACTGCCGTTGTCGCAGCTGAAGAACGAGCAAAACCCGCACCTTGAATGTATTTCAGGACGTAGTTCTGAAGGTACACTCCGGAGGGAATCGTCAGCGTCATTTCCCCCACTGAGAACGCGACCACCAGCTGACGCCAGTCAGGGTAGATACCCAGGCCCCGCAGCAGAAGTCTGAACTGGAAGCACTTGACAGCAAGATAGGCAATGGCCAGGCCGAGGGTTCCCGCCAGCGCAGCCAGCGGGACACTCCGAATATCACGCAGGACCTGCCCGCGATCAACGATGCTGAAAGCAAAGGCGAGCAGCGCCGCCGCCAACACGACAGGCAGCAGAATCCCGGGGCGCAGACAGCGGATCCAGTTCTGCCTCTTCTGGGCCATCATCGTTCGGGACTTTCCAGCACCTCCGGCCTCAGGCGCATGAACGAAGACAGCTCGTTGTTGAGGTAATCGATTGCCCCGTCGCGTTCCGTCCAGTTGGGACGCGGGGTCTCCAGTGATTGACCCGCGCAGTACCGTCCGACGCCGCAGGTCTCGATCACGCCTGATCTCAATCCGTATGCCAGATACCCGCGGATCCGCTTTCTGCAGGTCCTCAGGTCGAGCAGGAGGGAGTCCACGATGACCCCGGCGGCGGCACATCGCCGAGCTTCCACGCCCACGTACGTGATGAGCTCATCGGACGTCACTGAGGCTCCTCGGTCGCGGGCCGTCATTAGGAGTCGGCTTGCCAGATGGCTGGCCGTGACTGTCCACTGGGCGGCAATCGCCGCCGCCACTCTGCTGTCGGTTTCTCGTCGGCTGATGCCTTGAAGATCGGTCATCTCCGGGCCCACGTTGACGAAGACCTTCGGCCGGCCCGGCATCATGAAGTCATAGGTGAGGCCTACGGGCAGAACCCTGACCGGAACCCGGGACCGGTTGATGAGTTGGTAAAGAGCCGCCCGCAACCTCGAGAAGTGGCCATCAACGGAAACGACGCCTTCCGGCTCCAGTTGCACGTTTCCTCCGCGTTCCAGCAGGCCCACGAAGAACTCCAACTGAGAATCGATGGCGGCACGCTCGGAGGGCTTGAGGGCTTGAAAGCGACGAAGGGTCAATCTCGCGAGTCCCCGCCGGGATCGCAGTAGCGGGCGATATCGCCTCGCGAGGGCCTCCTTGACCCCGACGGATGCATCCCCGGCTGGAGCTTGGCCTCGAAACGCCTCAATCCAGCTGGGTTTGAGGACCTCATCCAGGGGCAGGTCTCCAAATTGCTCCAGGACCGCCTCGAGCACTTCTCCCAGCGTCCTCTCCGGGACCCGTCGCATGGGAAAGGCCTGCATGAACCGAAGGAAGGCGCTCAGATCCAGCCGTGCCAGGAGAAGCCGCACCGTGGCCGGCCAGTTCTCGAGATAGTCCGCCAGGAAGCCTCGTCGGAACAGATCCTCTCTCGCCACGAAACTGGGAACGACGCCGCGAAGCTTGAGCCCCCTACGTTGCAGCAGCACGCTGCAGATGACCGGCCCATCGGCGTCCCGCCTGTGATTGGCCACGACTAACGTCGACGGCGCGTGCGTAAAGTTCTCGAGCCCGCGGGCCTCAATCCGGTAGACGCGCCGGAAGAGAATATCAGCGAACGTCTCGATCGCCCGGACCGCGCTCATCCGCCAGCCTGAGTCCAAGGTCAAAAGGGGTCGCTCTCGATTCACCGCTCTCACCGGCCTCCCAACGGACCGCTCGGCGTGGGAAGGTTCACCGAGCGACTCGTGGCTCTCACTCCAGGTTGAGTTGCTCCAGATCTCGAGTTACTCGCTTTCCATTGCGGACTGACTGCAATAGGATTATAGTCGAAGTGCCGCAAGCCGAGGACTTGCGGTACTTTTCGGGACGGGTGGAAACGTAAGAAAGGAGTTTGATATGCCTAAGCGTTGCTCGCTGGTCCTGGTGCTTCTCTTTGCCCTCTCCGTGCTGCCGGTGTTTGCCCAAAACGGCGTCCATCTGGGTGCCGACGTCCCCTTCCCATTCATCGTGGAAGGGAAGACTCTGCCGGCCGGGTATTACGAATTCTGGCAGTTGTCCGCCAACAACGAGAGTGCCTGGGAAGTCCGAGACGTGAAGAACGGCGGCCAGAATCAGGCTATGTTCGAGACGGAGACGACACAGGCCTCCGATCCTTCCCAGACGACCTGCCTGGCTTTCAGACAAGTTGGTGACCACTACTATCTGAATGATCTTTGGGCTGCCCGTGGAGAGTGGGGTTGGCACGTGCCTGTCACACTCGAGCGTGAGGAGATGGCCAAGCAGCCGGTATTCAAGAAAGTTCCGGCAACCATCGTGAAGGCGGCAGAAGATTAGGTTACTGCCGACATCCTGATCACTTGCTCCAGGGCGGCGCTCCCCGTGCCGCCCTCTTTTTTTCTTGGTTCGAGAGCCTCTCTTACCCACCAGACTGTGCCATCCTTGTCGCCCGGTGCAAAGCTGCCTCACTTCCGTTCCAGGACGACCTACCGGCACATTACATTTAACTTATTGATTTTAATACCCTTATAAGGTGCTCTTCGTATTGGCATATCGATTGCTACTCCTCTAGGCGTGCAGCTGAGAACGAGAACGACAAGCCGCATGTTTCTCAAGGACTTGTCAAAAGTGAATTGAAAGCCGACAAAAGGAGTTCCGATATGCTTAAGCGTACCTCATTGATCTTGGTTCTTTCCTTTGCCTTCGCCGCGCTGCCACTGTTCGCGCAGGACGGCATGCATTTGACTGCCAACGTTCCTTTCCCCTTCATCGTGGAGGGCAAGGTGCTTCCTGCCGGACAGTATGAGTTCTGGCAGACATCAGCCAACAACGAGAGTGACTGGCGGATCCGAGACCTCAAAAACGGTGCCCAGGAGCAGACCGTATTCGAAACCGAAGATGAGAACTCCACGGTCCCCCAGCCGAGTACGACCATCGACTTCGTGAAGTACGGTGATCACTACTACCTCTCCGATATGTGGACTCTCCAGGGTGAGGAAGGATGGCACGTCCCGGTCAAGTTGGATCGCCAGGAAATGGCTAAGAACCTGAAGCCGAGCATCGTGAAGGTCCCAGCAGAAGTCGAGAGCGGAGTCAGAGGCTAACAGCTTCTTCTCGTGCGTACACCTCCAAGCGGACGGCACTTCGGTGCCGCCCGCTTTTTTTGTGCAGGAGGGGAGTGACCCGAGCTCTGCAAATGGTTGAAACGAATCCGCTAAACTAGAGGGAGAATGGCAGAAGACAGTCGCTCAGGACAACGGTCCCGTCGGATCTGAAGCACCTTACCGAGCGTTCCGCCGGGAACCGGGTTCGTTTCATAGGACAGCGCAACATCATGAAGATTTGGCCTGGCACACCGTATCCGCTCGGGGCCGTCTACGACGGCGCGGGCACGAACTTCTCCCTCTTTTCCGAAATCGCGGAACGCGTCGAGCTGTGTCTGTTCAGCTCCAAGGGCCATGAAACACGCGTCGATCTGGTCGAAGTGACCGGCTATTGCTGGCACGGATACCTGCCCAAAGTCGAGCCGGGCCAGCGTTACGGTTTTCGGGTCCACGGGCCCTGGGAACCGAAAGAGGGGCACCGCTGCAATCCGGCGAAGTTGTTGCTGGATCCGTACTCCAAAGCCATCGATGGACAGGTGCGATGGAATCCGGCGGTCTTTCCGTACGATCTGAACGGAGATCCGGATGTCGCCGACCAACGCGACAGCGCACGTTACATTCCGAAAAGCGTTGTGCACCAGCCTCATTTCGATTGGGCGGGCGACCGGCGTCTGCAGCTTCCCTGGCACGAAACGATCATCTACGAAACCCATGTGAAGGGTCTCACAAGGCGCCATCCGGATATTCCCCCGGAGCTTCGGGGCACTTACGTGGGTCTGGCCCACCCTGCGATCATCGACTACCTCAGGGAGCTTGGAGTTACGGCGGTGGAGTTGATGCCCGTTCACCAGTTCATCCATGACAAACGCCTCGTCGACGAGAAGCTGAGCAACTACTGGGGATACAACTCGATCGGCTATTTTGCACCTCATAACGCCTATGCTTCGGACAAGCGGCCCGGAGCCACCGTCGCCGAATTCAAACAAATGGTCCGTGCCCTTCATCAGGCGGGCATCGAAGTGATTCTGGACGTCGTTTACAACCACACTGCCGAAGGGAATCACCTCGGACCGATGCTCAGCTTCAAGGGCATCGACAACGCTTACTACTACCGCCTGACCAGCGATGCGCGCTACTACATGGACTACACAGGGACCGGCAACAGCCTGAACATGCGCCATCCCTTCGTCCTCCAGCTCATCATGGACTCACTGAGATACTGGGTTCTGGAGATGCACGTAGACGGTTTCCGCTTCGATCTGGCGGCAGCTCTGGCTCGTGAACTTCATGACGTCAATCGGCTTTCGGCCTTCTTCGACATCATCCAGCAGGATCCCGTAATCAGCCAGGTCAAGCTGATCGCCGAGCCCTGGGACGTCGGCGAGGGGGGCTACCAAGTCGGCAATTTCCCCCCCGTGTGGACGGAATGGAATGGCAAGTACCGCGACTGCGTCCGGGACTTTTGGCGGGGGCAACACCAGACCCTGGGCGAGTTCGCCTCCCGCTTTACGGGTAGCTCCGATCTTTATGAGAATACCTCTAGACTGCCCTATGCCAGCATCAATTTCGTCACGTGCCACGACGGTTTTACGCTGACCGACCTGGTCTCCTACAACGACAAGCACAATGAGGCGAACGGCGAGGACAACCAGGATGGCGAGAGCTACAACCGGTCGTGGAACTGCGGAGTTGAAGGACCGACCGATCTCTCGGGAGTCCAGGAACTTCGTATGCGGCAGAAGAGGAACTTCCTGGCTACGCTGTTCCTGTCTCAGGGTGTCCCGATGCTCCTCGGCGGCGACGAAATCGGACGAACTCAGAAGGGAAACAACAATGCCTACTGCCAGGACAATGAACTCTCCTGGTACGACTGGGCCGATGTTGATGAAGCCTTCCTCGAGTTCGCCCAAGGCCTGATCCAGTACCGGCTGAACCACCCGGTATTTCGGCGGAGAAGCTGGTTCCAGGGTCGACCTATTCACGGAAGCGACGTGAAAGACATCGCCTGGTTCACCGTCGAAGGCGAGCAGATGGAGGAGGAGAACTGGGGAGAAGGGTCGGTCAATTCCATCGGCATCTTCCTGAACGGCGAGACGATCCCCAACCCAAACCCCCGGGGGGAGCCGACGATCGACGACAGCTTCTACATCATGCTCAATGCCCACTACGAGAAGCTCGTCTTCACTCTCCCCAGCTCGGAATGGGGCAAGCAGTGGGTCACGGAGCTCGATACAGAGGTCGGATGGATTGATGACGCGCGCACCCACAAAGCCGGCGGCAGTCTCGAACTCCAGTCCCGGTCATTGGTGGTACTACGCCGTGAATCCTGAGCCTGTCGCTACCTATCGTCTGCAGCTTCGTCCTGAGTTTGGGTTCGATCAGGCTTCCGAGATCATTCCATACCTGGCGCGGCTTGGCGTCAGTCATCTCTATGCTTCGCCCTATCTTCAGGCCGCCCAGGGGAGCAGTCACGGCTACGATGTCGTCGACCCGACCCGGGTCAATGAGGAACTTGGCGGTCGCGCAGGTCACGACCGGCTCTGCGAGGCTCTGGCTGGCGAGGGCCTCGGTCAAATGATCGACCTCGTTCCGAATCATATGGCGATTGCGGGTCGCCAGAACCCATGGTGGTGGGACGTTCTCGAGAACGGCCCATCGAGCCGATTCGCCACATACTTCGATGTCGACTGGGAGGCTTCCGAGGATCGCTGGCCTAACAAGGTGCTGTTGCCCGTTCTCGGCGACCACTACGGCCGGATCCTGGAAGACGGCCAACTCCGCCTCGTGCGCCGGGAAGGAATCTTGACCGTTCACTACTATGAGCACGTTTTTCCCGTGGATCCCTCCAGTCTGGCCGAACTCCTCAGCCGGGCCTCCGATGCCTGCGACTCCGAGTTCCTGGGGTTTCTGGCGGACAGCCACGCCCGCCTCCCTCGACCCACGGTCACCGCCCGCCAGCAGGTGGAACGGCGACACCGAGACAAAGCCATACTCATGAGCCTGCTGGCTCGCCTCTGTCGAGACGAACCGCGAGCCGCAAAGGCGCTCGATCAGGAGATCTCCCGCGTCAACAGTGCCCCCGACGATTTCGATGCGCTGCTCGACAAGCAGAACTACCGACTGGCCTACTGGCGAACCGCCGGCCGCGACCTCGGTTACCGGCGCTTTTTCGACGTCAACAGCCTGGTGGGCCTCCGAGCCGAGGATCCCGAAGTCTTTCAGGCGACGCACGGACTGCCCATAACCTGGGTGCGTCAGGGTCTCGTCGAAGGCTTGCGAGTCGATCACCCGGACGGTCTGCGCAACCCCGCCGAATATTTTTGGCGTCTGCGAGAATCCTGTCCCGGCAGTTGGATCGTCGCCGAGAAGATTCTCACTGCGAACGAGAGAATCCCTCCCGACTGGCCGATCGAAGGAACCACGGGCTACGATTTCCTCAATCTCGCCGGAGGACTCTTCATCGACCCCCGCGGCGAAGCAGGCCTGACTCAGCTCTATGAGGACTTCACGGATCGCACGGCCGACTTCCCTGCCCTGGTGCGTGAATGCAAGCGCCTGGTGCTGAATGAGCTTTTGGGAAGTGAGCTCAACCGCCTGACGGCCCTTTTCATCGACATTTGCGAACGGCACCGACGTCACCGCGACTACACCAGGCACGACCTGCGCGAGGCTCTGCTCGAGACCGCCGCCTGCTGTCCCGTGTACCGGACCTATGTTCGGGCCTTCGCCGGTGTCGTCTCCGAGAACGACCACCTTTGCATTGCGAACGCCATCGAACAGGCGACCTTGGACCGGCCGGATCTGGATCCCGAATTGTTCGGTTTTTTTGCGAGCATTCTGCTGCTGGAGGTAACCGGCCCGCTGGAAGCCGAGTTGGTGATGCGTTTTCAGCAGCTGACCGGCGCCGCCATGGCCAAGGGGCTCGAAGACACGGCCTTTTACCGATTTCACCGCCTGGTGAGTCTGAATGAGGTCGGCGGCGACCCCAGCCAGTTCGGTACACCTGTCGAGAGGTTTCACGAGGCATGCCGCGAGGCACTCGCCGAACACCCGCGTTCTCTCCTGGCAAGTTCGACCCACGATACGAAGCGGAGTGAGGATGTCCGGGCACGGCTGGCTCTGCTGTCCGAAATCCCCGAACGGTGGGGGCGGACAGTCCGTCGGTGGGCGAGGATCAACCAGCGGCACCACCACAACGACGCTCCCGATCGAAACCTCGAGTATCTCTTCTACCAGACTGTGGTGGGCGCCTGGCCCATCGATCCGGCACGGTTGACCTCCTATATGGAGAAAGCTGCCCGTGAAGCCAAGGAATTCACCTCGTGGACCAACCGGAATGAGTCTTATGAACAGGGGCTTCGGCAGTTCATCGCTGATGCTCTCTCCGATGAGTCCTTCCGCGAAGGGCTCGAGGAGTTCGTGAACCGCCTCGTGAAGCCGGGCCGTGTCAACAGCCTGGCTCAGTTGCTGCTGAAGCTGACGGCTCCAGGTATTCCCGACATATACCAAGGGTCCGAAATCTGGGATCTGAGCCTGGTCGATCCGGACAATCGGCGACCGGTCGATTTCCGGCTTCGAAGGAACCTCGTCGAGAAACTTCCGGCGCTTTCGATCGAATCGATCCTCGAGGGGATGGACACCGGCCTTCCCAAGCTTTGGGTCATCCGCCAGGCCCTCCATTTCCGCCGCAAGCACCCGGAATTGTTCGGCCCCTACGGCCGCTACGTGCCCTTGACCGCCGAGGGTCCAAAGGCCGGTCATGTGGTCTCGTTCATGCGTGGAGATGAAGTCATCACCGTCGTCCCTCGTCTGGTTCTGAGCCTTGCCGACCGCTGGGGCGACACTTCCCTGCACCTCCCCAAGGGACCGTGGCTCGACCTTCTGGGGGGAAACGAATGGAAGGAGGGCAGCATCCGCCTCAGACAACTCCTGTCCCGATTCCCAGTGGCTCTACTGGTTCGAAAGGAATGAATGCGATGACCGAGGTACGCGTTTGGGCCCCGCGAGCAAAGGCCGTCGAGATCGTCGGTCACAATCGGCAGGCCGCCATGGAAACGGAACGGTGCGGCTGGCATTCACTGGATGTGACATGGATTTCCCACGGCGTGGATTATGCCTTCCTTCTGGACGGCGAGGGACCCTTTCCGGATCCCCGGTCGCCATGGCAACCGGCCGGCGTGCACCAGTCCTCTCGATGGCTGGATCACACGCGGTTCGGTTGGTCCGACTCGGGCTGGCAGGCTCAGCCGTTGTCGTCGGCTATCGTTTACGAACTACATATCGGGACCTTCACTCCCGCGGGAACCTTCGAGGCTGTGATCGAGCGTCTCGATCACCTGATCGAACTGGGCGTGACTCATGTCGAACTCATGCCGGTCAATGAGTTTCCCGGGGAGCGGGGTTGGGGATATGACGGCGTCGATCTATTCGCACCTCATCATGCTTATGGGGGACCCGAGGGGCTGAAGCGTCTGGTCGACGCCTGCCACGGGCGCGGGCTCGCGGTGCTGCTGGATGTCGTCTATAACCATCTCGGCCCGTCCGGCAACTACCTGAGCAGGTTTGGGCCCTATTTCACCCAGCGCTACTCCACTCCCTGGGGTGACTCCGTCAACCTCGACGGAGCCGGCAGCGACCAGGTCCGACGCTTCCTCATCGACAATGCTCTGATGTGGCTTCGCGACTATCATATGGACGGACTCCGGATCGATGCCGTACATGCGATCCTGGACCAATCGGCCATTCACTTCCTGGAGCAACTGTCCTCGGAAGTGGACGAACTGGAAGCAAGCCTCGGCCGCCATCTGGCTCTCATCGCCGAAAGCGACTTGAACGACCCCCGGATCGTCCGGCCTCAGGCAGTGGGTGGATATGGCATCGACGCCCAGTGGAACGAAGACTTTCACCACGCACTCCATGCGGTGCTGACCGGTGAGCGTCAGGGATACTATTGCGATTTCGGAACCATCGCAGACATCGCCAAGGTCCTCACCCGGGGTCTGGTCCTGGACGGGTGTTATTCGCGGTATCGCCGGCGTCGTCATGGCAGGCCGGTTGCCGGACTCTCGGCCCACAAGTTCCTGGGCTGCCTGCAGAACCACGATCAAGTGGGTAACCGGGCGATCGGTGACCGAGTATGCCATCTGCTCCCCATCGACCGTCTCAAGGTCGGGGTTGCTCTGGTCCTGACATCCCCTTTCGTCCCGCTGCTGTTTCAGGGCGAAGAATGGGCCGCATCCTCTCCCTTCCAGTACTTCACGGACCATCAGGATCCCGTGCTCGCGGAGGCCGTCCGCGAGGGAAGGAAAGGCGAGTTCGTGGCCTTCGGTTGGGATCCGGACGAAGTCCCCGATCCCCAATCGCCGGAAACATTAGACCGATCCATCCTCGACTGGTCCGAGGCCGCCCGGGATCCTCACGCGGAAGTCTTTCGATGGTATCGATCCCTGATCCGCCTGCGGAGGCGATTCCCCGATCTGACCTCCAGCAGTCTGGACGCCACGCGCGTGGACTTCGACGAGGAGGCGTCCTGGCTCATCATGAGTCGGGGCAGGATCGTCGTCGTGTGCAACCTTGCAGACACTCGACAGCACGTTCCCTGCCCGGGCGGTGCTGAGAGGCGGATCGAGCTCGCCTCGGAATCCAACGTCCGGCTCGAGCCGGAGGAGGTGACCCTGCCGGCCAACTCGGTTGCCATCCTGGTGTCCGAATGATGAAATGCCGGTCGACAATCGGGACACAGGGTGTCTCTGAGGATGCAAAAGCTCAATCCCGCTTCCCGTGGGGCTGCCCTGTCATTGCCTGTAACGCGAAACCTGGACGATCAAACAGGCTGGAAGCACATCCCACTCACGCTCCCGTCCTCCCGTCCTCCCGTCCTCCCGTTCTCCCGTTCTCCCATCCACTGCGTTGTGGGCTTTGCTGTAAAGTGACCCCAAGAAGGAGGTACCGACTGGTGGCTTCACTGTCAGGAAAGACATTACTCGCCGTTACGGCACACCCCGACGACGATATGGGACTGGGATCCGTCCTCACTCACTACGCCGCCCGGGGTGTAGCCGTTCACCTCGTATGCGCCACGCCCGGACAAAAGGGATTTCGCTCTCACACCGGTATCACCGATGCGGCGGAGCTGGCCAAGGTCCGTCGAGAGGAGCTTCGACGTTCCTGTGAGATTCTGAGGATCGAGCCTCCTACGATCCTTGACTTCGTGGATCAGGAGGTCCTCGGCCCTCAGCAGGCCGAGCTGAAGGTACGTCTTCACGATATCCTTCAAGCCCGAAGACCGGATGTCGTCCTCAGCTTCGGCCCCGATGGAATCACCGGTCATCCGGACCACCGCGGCGTGTGCTGCCTGATCACGGAACTGCTCCAGCGGGAACAGCACTCAATCTCCCGCCTGTACTACCTCGTATTCACGAGGACCCGGGCACAAAGACTCCTCGAGTCCTCGGGACGTGAGTTGGCATGGGTCGCCGATCGGTTCGTGAACACCCTGATCGAGGTGACTCAGGAAGAGCTGGACCGGTCCATCGAGGCCATAGCACAGTACAAATCGCAGTTCGCACCGGACGCCATGCAGCAGATCCTGGAGTTTCACCGGCAGTCGGGACGAAAAGTCTCGTTCAGAAGGGCACTGCTGACAGTCGAATCCGGGACTCCCATCAACTCGTGCCTTTTCGCCGATTAATCCGGCGAGTGGTGCACCGGCCTCGATAAGGCAGCTGCGACGCGGATTCGACTGTGTTAGGCTGGCAGCGTGGCCGATAAGGAACATACCTTGGCAGTGTTTCTCGACTTTGAAAACCTAGCCATCGGCTTTGAAAAGAGCCGATCCCGGGCCAAGTTCCAGATCGATCTCGTTTTGGAACGGCTCGTGGAAAAAGGCAAAATCGTCGTCAAGAAGGCCTACTGCGACTGGAGCCGTTTCTCGGAGCAGAAACAGGAGTTGCACAACGCCGCCTTCGAGATCATCGATATCCCGAAGCGCTCCCAGACCGGCAAGAATTCCGCGGACATCCGAATGTGTGTCGACGCCATGGATTTGTGCTACAACAAGTCACACATCAACATCTTTGCGCTTGTCTCCGGCGACAGCGATTTCTCTCCGCTCGTCTCGAAGCTCAAGGAAAATGGCAAGTATGTCATCGGCCTGGCGACCAAAGATTCGGCCTCGGCTCTGCTGATCGAGAACTGCGATGAGTTCGTCTTCTATGATGATTTGGCCGGCGGTGTCAGCAAGCCGCCTCGCCTGACCGCCAAGATCCCAAAGGAGAGCCGGCCCGCCTTCCAGCTGCTGATCGACACCGTGAACGCACTCATGCGAGAGAATGTCGACGTTCTCTACTCCTCGCTCGTCAAGCAGACAATGAAGCGCAAGGATCCCGCATTTACGGAGTCACGATACGGTTTCCGCACCTTTTCGGAACTCCTGGAGTCCGCCGAGAAGCACGGGCTCATCGGCCTCCGCGAGGATTCTCGCAGCGGTACCTACGTCGTCACCGGCTTCGGCCATCCGAAACGCTGAGACGGGGCTCGGAACTCGGTACCCGACCCCCATCCTGTGCCCGCACTCTGCTTGCTCTACCCGATGCGCCCCGATTCGCTTGCCGAATCGAACATCGAAAATCGCAAATCGAGAATCTCGAATTCTTCAGAACGAGTACTTCACCGCGATCTCGATCTCCCGAGCCCGCCTCGCTCCGGAGATCACACCAAACGATTCGGTCCCGTACGTCGCGTCGGGGATCTCGAAGTTGGGATGATTGAATGCGTTGAAGAAGGCAAAACGAAACTCGATCCGGTGGTCATTCGAAAACTGGACATCCTTGATCAGACTCAAGTCCCAGTTGTGGTACCCGGGTCCAAGCACCGTGTTGCGACCCAGGTTACCGAACGTGTATGGCGCCGGCTTCGCAAAGGCTTCGGTGTCGAACCAACGATCCACGGATTGTTGGGACGACGACAGATTCACCGGTCCAAGGCTGTCCGGCCTGTCGCTGAACAGACCGTCGTTATTGGGATCCCCGGGAAGAACCACGGTGAAGCGGTCGCCACTCTCTATTTCGCCAATGCCCGAGAGTCGCCATCCACCGAAGATGGTGTCGACGAAACCATTGCCACCGAATCTGCGCCCTGGTCCGAAAGGAAGGTCGACGAGGAAGTGTACGCTCAGCCTTTTCTCTTCGTACCACCCCGTGGGTGCCCACTCCGATCGAAGGTCCCTCACATTGGAGGGATCTTCTTCGAACTCGTCATCGAATCGCCGGCCCCAAGCGAATTCCGCCTGAAAAGACAGGCCCCGTGCGAAGCGCCGGTCGATCAGGCCCGTGAATCGATGCTGGATGGACGATCCACCGCTGGTGACGATCGAAAACTGTCCGTACGCAGTATTGGGCCGGCGGGGCTGAAGCGGCCCTGCAGCGGGCAGTGGGACGTTGCCCGGAATGGTTCGGAGTTCATGGACGCCTCGGCGGCCGAAGTATTCCAGGTTGAAGCTCCAGTCGTTCGACAAGGAATCTTCGAGTTCGAGGTGCCATCTTTGGTTGTAGGGAGTGCGCAATTGGGGCGAAATGTCGCGAATCGCAAGCTCGGTGGCCGTCGTCGTATCGAAGGGCGCCGAGAGATCGAGGCCATGGCTGTCTACTGAAGCCTGAGCCTCCTGGGAGTAGTAGTAGGGGTAGTTGCGACCCATGAAATCCTCGAATATCCAGGAGGGGAACGGATCATACTCCAGCCCGTAAGAGGCTCGGATCACGATGCGTCCGTTCTCGGCCGGCCGGTAGGCCAGACCGATCCGCGGCGCAAAATCGTTTCTGTCCGGTCGTACGACCGTCCCGACCGACACGGAGTCTCCGGACTGCTCGAGATCGATCAGCTGTCCGTCGGGCGGCGTCACCACTCGCAGCGGGCGAAAGACCGACAGGTTGTTTCGAATGCTTCTATACGGCTCGAAATACTGGTAATCGAGGCCAAGATTGAGGCTGAGCCGTGGATTGATTCTCCACTCGTCGCCGGCCCCGATGCGGAAGTGTTTCCTGCGGAGATCCTGGCGTGAAGAACCAATCGCACGGAGCGCGCGGTCGGCTCGCCCGAGGAGGAAGTCCGCAAAGGCTTCGCCGCTATAGGTACCGCTGAAGCCAAACGAACCTCTCTCGAGACTGGAGGAACGGCTGTCGTTGATCTGGCGCAAACCCGCTTGACCGTTGAAGTGCAGGACGTGATCTCCGCGGACGACCGTCAGGTTCGATTCCACTGAGGCCCGGTTTCGAATCTCGTTCTGGGGCAGTTCGGTGTCTCCGAACTCGGGATAGCCGGCAATATCGAAGACCGGGTAGCCCTCGTCTTCCGGAGTTGTCACACCGACCCCTGCTATTCCGAGCGATTCGACCAGTCCTGCAGGTCGGCCCTGTCGGGGGACGACGCTGTCCAGATTGCGCCGGTATCGAAGCCGCCAGCTGCCCGTCGTTCGTTCGCTGAAAACTCGCGTGTAGCTGGCGGAAGCCTCGTAGTCGTTCCCGGTTGCTTGCGAGCCGAACGCAGGCAAGGAGTGGACCGCCGTCTCCTCACCCAGATCCATTGCATACTGCGCGGCCAGCTGGCTGATATCACTCAGCGCCACGTCGGCCCGCAGGTTGATGGAATCCTGATTCACCAAGACCGGCTGACCGTTGACGAAATTGCGTACGCGTTCCGAACGGTTCGGATTGGGAAGCAGTGGAAGCAAGCCGGCGGCGGCGGGATCGATCCGATCCGCCGGAATGCGGTTCTCCGGAAACGGGACCCGGGTCTCCGGGTCTCTGATGACGACAGGCGTATCGAGATAGAGCAAGTCGCCGAAGTCCCCGTTCTTCATGGCTTCGGTGGGAACGTGGGAAACCAGAGTCGAGCCCTGGTTGATGCGAAGACCGTCGTACGATCCGAACAGGCTGAGATCAGAGCTGAGATTCCAGTTCAGGCTGAAACCGAATTGGTTCCGCTTGTATTCGGGGAGCCGCTGTCCGACAGGATCGAAGAAATTGCGGGCATCGAAATTGTCGTTGCGATGGAACTCATAGATCGAGCCGTGAAAGGCCCGGGTCGTGGTCTGTTGAGGAAACTGATTCACCAGCGCCCCCAAGCGGCTGGATTCCAGGTTGAGCGCGCCCTTGTCCTGTCCACTTGTGATCCGAAACTCCGAGACGGAGGATTCCAGGTCGACCCGAGTAGCGGACGACGGCGTCGGACTCAGGAGTTCTGGCGTCACCGGAAAGGTGACGCGCAAGTCCGGCCCATGAGTGGGAAGGTTGAATGCAAAGGTGAACGATGAATCGGACTGGGAGATGACGTCAGTACCATCCACAACGCGGGGAAAAACGAATTCGGCACCGACGGCCGGCTCGATTGGCGGAAAGTAGGCCACGGGCCTGACTTGGGGAAGCCCCGCCGTGGAAATGTAGGCGCGGTTTCTGATCGTGTCGAGCGTCTGGGAGCGCATGGTCCTGTCGACATCCCGCTGCATCTCCGGCTCATTCGAGCGAAAAGCAACGGCGATAACGATATGGGCGGCATCGAAGGTGCTTCGGGCCCTGGGCACCGTCGCGTTCCCTCCACCGGCCGGGGTCGCCCCACTCTCCTGTGCCAGATCCCGGACCCGTTCGAACGCACGGCGAACGGGCGCGGCTGAAAGGATCCGAACATAGTAACGGCTGAAGATCTCCTTTTCCCCATATTCACCCGAGCCGACGCCCTGGATCAGGCGGGTTGAGGTCTGCTGACGCGCCCAGGGGGAATCATTGAGGATCTCTAGCGCCTTCTCCTCGCTCATCGGCCCGGACTTCTTCGAGGCCTCAGCCTTAAGGGCAGTCGCCATGGCCACGATGCCGGTCACGACCATTCCCCAGAGCAGCAAAACACGCAGCATCGTCTATCCGTCTCTCAGGCTTTCGACACACGAGCACACGGCCGCGTCTTCGTCAACTCGAAGAACGCTCTCTTCTTCGACCGTGCAACAGTACGATGGTGAGGCGGCCGTGATGCCACGACCGGCGGGAATCACGCACCAGTGCTCCCGCGGCACACCTCGGATGCGGCTCCCGCAGTCAAGTCTCGGATCTCAGCCCCTCCAGGGCTCGACCAATACGGGAAATCCGTCGTCGGCTGCTTCATGAGGTTCGCCCGAACCAGCCGATGGACCCATTCTCTCATATTCCCCCCGCTTCCTGTACCGGTCCGGAAGCGAGGCTGGATGCGGATTGGTTGCCACATCCTCTTTCTTGCAGCAGCTTCGTTCTGTCCGCGCGCCTCGGAACGTCACGACTTCGTGGTCCATCCTTGAACAGCCCGGGAGCGCCAACTAGAATCTGCGGCAGTGAACAACATCGTTCAGCTGTTTTCTTTCCATTCGGCCCAGAAGGAGTTTTCGATGAGAGCCGTTATCCTAGCCGCTACTCTGATTCTGCCGTCCTCGGGGATCCTGGCCCAGGGTCTCCCGAGAACGAGTCCCGAAATGGGGGGACTTTCCACCCACCGTCTCGAGCGCATCGATCCGGTCATGCAGGCCTATGTCGAGCGGGGAATTTTCCCGGGTATGACCGTGGCCGTCGCTCGGCACGGCCAGCTGGTTTATTTCAAGTCGTTCGGCTTCGCCGACATCCAGACCAGAAAACCGGTCGAGTCCGATTCCATTTTTCGGATCTACTCCATGACCAAGCCGGTTACGGCGACGGCCGTCATGATCCTCTTCGAGGAAGGGAAGTTCATGCTCGACGAGCCGGTGTCGAAGTACATCCCCGCCTTCAAGAATGTCACGGTCTACCGCCCGGAGGGCTCCAGTGAGTCGACGAAGCCATCCCGTGAGATCACGATTCGCGATCTCCTGCGCCAGACCTCGGGCCTCGGATACGGGTGGGAAGACGATCCGGTCAGCCAGGCGTACCAGAAAGCCAATCTCTTCGATCCCAACACGAACCTGGAACAAATGGTTGACAAGGTCACGAAGCTCCCTCTTTACTTCGACCCCGGAACGCAGTGGAAATACAGCGTAGCGATCGATGTCCTGGGCCGCCTCGTGGAGGTCTGGTCCGGACAGACGCTGGCCGAGTTCTTCCAGCAGAGGATCTTCAAACCGTTGGGTATGAAGGACACGGCCTTCTCCGTTCCCGCCGACAAAGTGGGCCGCTTCACCAATTGCTACACTTTCACGGACGAGGACAAGCTTCAGCCGATGCCGAGAGCCTTCACGTCCTACGCCCCGGAGAACATGCATCTTTACTCAGGAGGAGGGGGCCTGGTCTCCACCGCGGCGGACTACCTGCGTTTCGCCCAGATGCTGGCCAACGGCGGCGAGCTCGACGGTATCCGAATCCTCGGTCCCAAGACCATCCAGCTCATGAGCATGAACCAGCTGCCGGACGGAGTTACGGCGCCGTGGGACAAACTCCAGGGCCACGGTTACGGCTTTGCCATGAGCGTCCTGACCGACATCGCGAAGAGCCTGACGGTTGGATCGGTGGGCGACTTTGGCTGGGACGGAGCCGCCTCGACCTACTTCCGGATCGATCCGGAAGAGGATCTGGTCATCCTGCTGATGACCCATCGCCAGCCCTGTGACACCGAGATCCAGGTCAAGCTCAAGACTCTCGTTTACCAGGCCCTGACGGACTAGGCCGCCACCACGTCGCCGTCATCGCGTCGTTGTGGTGAGTCCGCATGATCGTCCCTGCGGGGACTTACCACGGCGGGACCACGCCGGAGGCAAACCACGACGGGCACGACGACAATGCGTCGTGCTGATCGTGCCGTCGCGGTGAATCCTGCGGGGTAGCGACCGGACGTAACGCGACTGCCACGCCGAGCGTCATCATTGTCATCCGAAGTACTGACTCTCGGTCGACTGACTGATCGGGACACTTCGGGCTGAGCGAGGGTGAGATGAAGCAGTTCCGCGCGACGATGCAGCACCGCTCCCGCAGGATGCGCGGCCGGGGGAGTTCACAGCAGGACGGTTCGGAACCAGAGGAGCCGGGAGGGTCCAGCAACTAGCCTGCTACCGCACAAGGTCCGCCGTCGATGAATGCTCTATTCCGTCGGTCACCAAACAGTTTCCGAAATGCTGGCCTTGTGGTGGCGTTGGCGCTTTCCTGCGGATGTGGCCTGTGGGCTGCGAGCGCCCCTACACTTCCGCCGGAGCTCGAGGCCAGGATCAAGCAAGCCCTGGCCAAACAGCAGCAGTTCCTCACTGACGCTTCGGCGGAGATTTCGAGCAAGACGAAGGTGATGGGTCCGCAGGGCCCTCAGGTCACTGAGACGTCGGAGAAGGTGTATTTCGGCAAACCCGGACAAATTCGGCGCGACATTCTGAGCAGTTCATCGAGCGGCACACCCGGCCCCGAGGGTCAGCGTCAAGGTCGGTGGGGAAACCCGGCGGAACGTTTCGTTCGAATCCTCGATTCACTGGAACCTCGCGAAATCCTCGCAAGGATCGAGAAGTTCGAGGCCGCAGATCAGGACGACCAGAAAGGAATCTCTCGACCTGGTCTCAAGATCCGCATCCAACCCAAGCTCGAACGATTCCAAATCGAGAAGGCTTTTCTCTGGGTGGACCCGAACTCCGGTCTTCCCACTCACCTCGACGCACAGTTCGGGCTCGGGTTCTTTCTCAGAAACGCGCAACTCGAGGTTGACTTCGAGCAGCACGAACCGGCCGGTCCAAGCCTCCCCAGCCAGGTGCTCGTTCACATCAAAACCTCCATGCCGGGTCGCCCCGGAGGTCCAGGGGGGTTCATGGGCCCCGGGGGAGGTCCGGAAGGAGGAGAGATCTCCATCGAGATCAGCCGGACCTACTCCCACTACCGATTCGGCCTCAACCTCGACGAACAGTTCTTTGCCGCGGCGGCGCGCAGTAACGGACCCTTCACGAGAAATGCTGCGCGCGGCCCGAACGGCAGCCGGACTTCGGAGCAGGATCCTTTCGAAGAGATCTCCCTGCTTCCCAACCAGGCCCGCCCGTCCGAGACGCAAAACAGTTCCCTGGATGAAGTGGTCTTCATCCAGGGAGCTTCCCGACAGAGTGCACACAGAGGAGACCAGCGCGAGGTCCTGCGGGATATCCTCGGCATGGAGCGCGGTACGGGCGGCCCCCCAGGCAGCCCCGGCTCCCGCGGTCTCGGTGGAGGCGGTTTCGGTGGTGGAGGGTTCGGTGGCGGCGGCTTCGGCGGAGGCCGTGGGATGCGGATTGCAGGTTCCCGGGCCAACAGCATCCACGGGGACCTTCAGTTCGGCTTCTCGGGTTCAGCCCTGGATGCGCGACCCTATTCCTTGACCGGGGAGGAAGCTGCAAATCCCAGCTACGATCGGTGGAGTGCGGGAATCACTCTTGGCGGGCCGTTGCCGGGAGCCGGCTCGAATGCCGGATTCTTTCAGAGACGAGGCCAGTACTTCGTCAACTTCAATACCACGCGTGGCAGCCAACTCAGTTCCGCCTTCGCCTCGGTTCCCACGCTGCTGGAAAGACAGGGGGACTTTTCGGCCACCAGTTACCGGAGCGGACCGCTGGCCGGTTCGGCCGTTCAGATCTTCGACCCGGCCACCGGTCTGCCTTACTCGGACAGCCGGATTCCACAGAACGAGCTGAATCCGACGGCGCTGGGTCTGCTGTCGTTCATCCCAGAACCGAACCGCGACGACCCGTTCCTGAACTACTACATTCAGGAGAGCCTGGTAAACGAGCGCGACCAACTCAACACCCGGCTCAATTTCCCCATCAGTGAGCGTTTCAATCTTGCCGGAGGGTACAACTACAGCCGTGGATCGGGCGACTCCTTCAATGTCTTCCCGGACTTGGCAGGTCGCCAGGAATCCCGCGGTCACAACTTCGATCTCTCGGCCAACACGCCGGTCCGACCCGGGTTGATCCAAAATGTCCGACTTCGCTACAACCGCAGCAACAGCCGGAACCTGAATCCCTTTGCGTTCCAGCGAGACGTTTCTGCCGATCTCGGCATCGCCAGGACCTCACCTTCGCCGGTTGACTACGGAATGCCCTCTCTGGCCTTTACCAACTACTCCTCTCTCAACGACGGGGCATCTTCGGTCAACGTTCGAGAGTCCGTCACGGCCAGTGAGTCGTGGCTCTTTGCGACCGGTACGCACTTCTTCCGCATCGGAGCCGACTACAGCTGGCTTCGCTACAACCTGCTGGGAAGTCCGAACGGGGCGGGCAGCATCGATTTTGCCGGCATCGCCACCAGTGACTATATCGCCGGCGAGGCCGTGCCGGGCTCAGGCTACGATTTCGCCGATTTTCTGCTGGGACTGGGCCAGAGCAGCGAGATTCAATATGGAAACCCCGACCACTACCTTCGAGGTCGGCAGTTCTCCCTCTTTCTCAACGACAACTGGAGGCTGCACTCGCGCTTCACTCTGCAGTGGGGGCTTCGCTACGACTACGTCAGCCCGATCGTTGAGAAATACGATCGGATGTCCAATCTCGACCTCGGTCCCGGCTTCCTCACTGCGGAGACCGTCGTACCCGGCTCGGTCGGAGCCGCGTTCGGGCCGTATCCGAGAGCCATGATCCGAGGCGACGAGAACAACTTCGCTCCCAGACTCGGGCTGGCCTACCGCCTGCGGTCCGGTCCCAAAGGGACCATCCTGCGTGCCGAATATGGGGTCTTCTATCCGAGCGACTCCTACCTCCGGTTGGCCCGCGAACTCATCGCCCAACCGCCTTTCGGCTACACCGTGCAGTCGATTGCCGAGGGGCTGAGTTTTCTGCCCATCGAAGACGCCTTCGCACCAGCCGAGGTGCCCGCTGTGGCCAATACCTATGCCGTGGATCCCAACTTTCGACTCGAGACGGTCCAGAACTGGGGATTGTCCGTGCAGCAGGCGCTTCCCTTCGGGCTCTTCGCCAGCCTTGGTTACGCCGGTTCACGAGGTACCGGTCTCGAACTACTGAGGGCGCCCAACCGGTTGACCGCGGGCCGGCTTCTCCTTTTCCGGGCAGTACGAGTACGGAAAATCGCTGGATAACGCCTCGACGATCGGAGGTCAGGGCCGAACGGTGGCGCAGAATGATAACGACCTCGCCTCGGAGAAGGGACTCTCGAGTTTCGACGTACGACACCGCGTGTCGCTGCGAAGTATCTGGGAACTTCCCTTCGGACCGAGAAACCAGTGGCTGCGGGGGGAGGGTTTGGCCAGCGACCTTCTCCGCGACTGGTATCTAAGCTGGACGTTCAACGCAAACAGCGGCAGTCCTCTGACTGCCCGCATCCTGGGCAATCAGATCAACAATAGCGGCACGGGTTCGTTTTCCAGCGAGCGGGCCTCCGTCACCGGCATCTCTCCTGTCCTGAGCGCCGATCAACGAAACACATCCCTCTGGTTCAATACGGCTGCGTTCAAGCTCCCGGAGCCGGGCACGTTTGGGGATGCCGGCAGGAACACCATTACGGGACCCGGAGCGTGGACTCTCGACCTCTCCATCCACCGCAGCATTTCGTTCGGCGAAACCGGCCGTAGAATGCTGATCTCCCTCCGATCCCAGAACGTGTTCAACCATGTCAACTACACCGCGATCAACACGATCGTGAACAGTCGTGGATTCGGTCAGGTGACGGCCGTCGGTCCGATGCGAACGATCCAACTGGACCTCCGGTTCAGTTTCTAGGGGACTATGTTTCGACGGTGCATCACATTCCTGTGCCTGTTCCTGATCGTGCCGGCTCCCGTCCTGGCCCAGCAGCAGCCGCGCTTCACTGCCTTCTCGAATCTCGTCCTCGTGGACGTTCGCGTGGTCGATTCGGGCGGCAGGCCGATTCGCGGCCTTACGGCGGACGACTTTTCGATATCTGAGGAGGGTGTCCCTCAGACCATCACCTACTTCCAGGAGGTGTCTATTCCGCTGCCCGCCTCCCTGGCGAGCAAATCGGAGGGGAGTCCGACATCCGCTCAGGCCGTCGCCTCGTCCCACGAGGCTCTAAAGAAGACGGCACAGGAAACGACGCGACAAACGGAGGTACCTGCGACCCCGGACAAGCGCGTCTTCATCCTCTTCTTCAACCTGGGCGGCATGGACCTGCAGGACGCGCGCTTCGTCAAGGAAGCGGCCAGGCATTTCCTGGAGACAAGCTTCACGGCCAACGACGCGGCGGCGATCGCCGTCTTCGATCAGAGTCTGTATCTGTTGAGCGACATGACCTCGGATCGCGACGCCCTGCTGGCCGCCGTCAACAAACTCGGCCAGGTCAACCCCGAACTCGACACCGACGACAGCAGCTCTTCCGATACCAGCGGCGAGTTCGTCGCCGATCAGACCGAGCTTTCGCTGTTCGATACGAACCAGCAGCTCTTTTCGCTCCAGTCGCTGGCCGAAGCCTTCGGGGACATCCCCGGCCGGAAATCGATTCTCTACTTCACTCCCGGTCTGACCGCCGACGCCATCGAGAACACGGAGCAGATGCGTGTGACCACCGATTTTGCGAACCGCCACAATACCAGTTTCTACACGATCGACAGTCGCGGCCTGGTTGCGTTGTCGCCGGGCGGCGGGGCCCACCGCGCAGGGGGCGGGGGAACATCGATCTTCAACGGACGGGCGGCGCTCGGCCAGGTCAGTTCGCTGTTCGCTTCACAGGAAGGTCTAACCACGCTGGCCGCCGATACGGGAGGCTACGCACTGATCGACGACAACGATCTCCAGAAGATCTTCGGAATCGCTCAGGAAGATGCAAGTCACTACTATCTCCTGGGCTACCGAATCGCCGAACTCCCTCGCGACGGCCGTTTCCACAGGATCGAGGTGAAGACTCGGCGGCAAGACGTCAAGCTCACCTACCGGCGGGGGTACTACGCCGACAAGCCATACACTGCGCTGACTTCGGCCGAGCGCGAGCAGCGCTTCCAAAGGGAGATCGTCGACGAGACGCCCAGCGCCGATTTTCAGCTGACACTCTCTTCGGAATACTTTCCGCGCGAGGAGAACAGCTACCAGGTCTCCGCGATCCTCTCCTTCGATTTCTCGGAACTCGCACAGCTCTCCGAGTCGGACAACCTGAACCTCGAGATCGTCATTCTGGCCCGCAGGCCGGACGGAGCCGTTCAGACGGGGATTCGCGATCAGGTCGAGATCAAGCCCGACAAGGCTTCCCACGAACCGCGCTTTCTCTATCAGAATGTGCTCTCCGTTCCGCCGGGCAACTACGAACTGGTCGCCTACGTAAGAGACAACCGGAGGGGACACGTCAGCAGCGCCCGGTCATCGCTCTCGATACCCGTCGGCCCCAAGGATCTGCTGCTGGGCTCCCTCGTTTTGGCCGAGGGGACTCAGCCGGTCGGTGCGGCTACGGGTTTCAGCATCAAGACAGGCAAGATCACCACGGTGCTCGCGAACCCTCTCGAGATCGCAGGCCGGCTTCTGATTCCGCGCATTCCGGCAGTCTTCCGTCCGCGGGAAGACCTCTACTTTCACAGCAAAGTCCTGGCCTTGGGACAGCAGCACCCCTCGCAGTTTCGCGGTGGAGATCGAGACCGAAAGCGGGACGAGGTCGGTACAGAGAGTCTTTGAGATCGCTGCCCCTCCGGGGCTGTCGGGGAAGCAGGCTTCGACGGGAAGGTAAATCAATGGGACGGCCTGGGACATAGGAGACCTATAGGACATATGCGACCCGGGTTTTCAGGATCCAGGGTTGGATTTTCCCATAGGCCTCATGGGTCTCATGGGTCCCAGGCTGTCCCATCACCTAGCCGAAGAAAAGAGCGGTCTTGGGACTCTCCGGCACCGGGATGGTTTCGCTGCGGTCGGGACCCGTAGATACCACGCAGATGTCGGTTTCGACGAGTTCCGAGAGGCGACGGAGATAGGATTTCGCCTGATCGGGAAGGTCCCGATAGCGGGTAATGCCGGAGGTGGGTGTCCGCCAGCCGGGGTGGGTCTCATAGACAGGTTCCACCTCTTCTAGGGTCTCGATACTGGAGGGAAACCCTTCGAAACGCCTTCCCTGATGGCGATAGCCGACGCAGATGCTGATCTCTTCCAGATCGTCCAACACATCAAGCTTGGTGATGACCAGCGCGTCGACGTTGTTCACCAGACACGAATAGCGCACCACGGCGGCGTCAAACCACCCGCATCGACGGGGCCGTCCGGTGGAAGCTCCGAATTCGGAGCCCTTTTCCCTGACGGCCTCTCCGAGTTCGTCTGTGAACTCCGTCGGAAAGGGCCCGCCTCCGACCCGGGTCGTATAGGCCTTGCTGATCCCGATCACACCGTCGATGGCGGTCGGTCCGACCCCTGTTCCCGTACAGGCACCGCCGGCGGTCGCATTCGACGATGTCACGAAAGGATAGGTTCCGTGATCGATATCCAGCAAAGCTCCCTGGGCACCTTCGAACAGGACGCTCTTTCCTTCCCGGATGGACCGGTTGAGGAGCTCCGCCGTGTCCGTGACGAAAGGCAGCACGACCTTGGCCGCCTCCAGATATGAGTCCACGATTGCCTCGCCGTCCAGAGGCTTCTCGCCGTAGACGTTCGTCAGTATTCTGTTCTTTACTTCGAGATTGCTGAGAACGCGATTCCTGAAGTGGTCCGGAGAGGCCAATTCTCCGATTCGAATGCCCCGCCTTGCGATCTTGTCTTCGTAGCAGGGGCCGATGCCGCGACTCGTCGTCCCGATCTTGCGATCTCCCAGGCGACTCTCCTCGGCGGCTTCGATCGCGCCGTGATAGGGCATGATCAGATGACAGCGATTGCTGACCGCCAGCCGACCATCCACCTCGAAACCCTCGAGTCCCTTCAACTCTTCGATCAAGGCGAAAGGGTTGACGACGACGCCGTTGCCGATGACACAAAGCTTACCCTGATGCAGAATCCCAGACGGGATCAGGTGCAGAATGTACTTTCGCCCATCGACGATCACCGTGTGACCGGCGTTATGTCCCCCCTGACAGCGTGCAACGATGTCGAACCTCTCAGCGAGCAAGTCGACGATCTTGCCCTTACCCTCGTCTCCCCATTGTGTTCCGACCACGACTGCATTGGACATTTTGGCTTCCGTCAAACGGGGAAGGAGTTTAGCCGGAATTCCGGGGAAATGAAAGCGGGAAAGAGCATTCGTCCCGCATTTCTACCACGAGAAAGACGGTCTACAGTTGGGCGTCGATGACCCGCTGGATATGATCCTTCGAGGTCGCACCGACAATCTGGTCCCTGATTTCGCCCTCCTTGAAGAGAAGCAGCGTGGGGATCCCCCGAATGTTGTATCGCGCCGCGGTCTGGGCGTTGTCATCGACATCCAGCTTAACGACTTTGGCCCGGCCCTGATACTCCTTCGCCACCTGATCCACCGTCGGTGACAACATTCTGCACGGAGCACACCACGCCGCCCAGAAATCCACCAGCACCGGGAGTTGCGCTTTCAGTACTTCCTGATCGAAATTCTGATCCGTCACTTCTGAAACGTATTCACTCATCTTTTCCTCCGTGAACGTCCCTGCCCACTTCCGCACCGATGTCCAAGGGTGGCGGAGGGCTAAGCCTCATAAAATCAAAACTTATGGTAACCTTTGCCTATCTTGGACAAGACCATCCGAGCCAAGAAGGCGCTTGGTCAGCACTTTCTCGTCGACCCCGGCTACTGTCGACGCATCGTTGACTTCGCCGCGCTTCAACCCGCCGATTTCGTCATCGAGATCGGTCCCGGCACAGGCCGGCTGACTCGATTCTTGCTCGATCGAGTCGCGCACGTGATCGGAATCGAGCTCGATTCCGAACTTGTCGAGCATTTGAAGCACGCTCTGTCCCAGTATTTTCAGACCGGACAATTCCAGCTGCTGGAGCAAGATGTACTGGAGGTGGACTGGACGCGACCCGTTCCAGCGTCTTCCAGTCTGTCCAGTCAACTATTGTCGCGGACGGGTCCGACAGTCAAAGTGGTCGGCAACCTTCCCTACAATATCGCGACCCGCATTATCAGAATGACGTGCGAATCGACGGCCGGGTTTCAGACGGCGACCTTCATGACACAAAAGGAGGTCGCGGAACGGATTCTTGCCGGACCCGGAAATCGCGACTACGGCTACCTGACCCTTCTCGTTGAATACCGCTACAGCCGCAGGCGCGGCTTCGACGTTCCCCCCGGTGCCTTCCGCCCCAGGCCGAAGGTCGTCTCCCACGTCTTCCAACTCGAGCCCCGACCCTCACCTGGCGACTCCTCCGAATTCGGGCACTTCGACAGAATCGTCCAGTGGGCCTTCGGACAACGGAGAAAGACACTGTGGAACAACCTTCTACCCCGAGTCCACGAGGCTGAACGTCTCGATGAGGCTCTGCGACAGGCCGGAATCGACCACAAGGCTCGGCCGGAAACCGTTACGCTGGACCAGTTCCTCCAACTGAGCCGCATGCTATCCTTAGCGCAATGAATGATTTCGTGGATGTAATCCCGCTCGGTGGGTTTGGAGAGTTCGGGATGAACTGCGCCGCTGTCCGCTATGGCTCGGACATCGTTCTCATCGATGCCGGGATGGCTTTCCCTCGCGGAGAGAGAGGACTGGACCTGGGTGTTGAGGTCATCGTCCCCGATCTCTCGTTCATCCAGGAACACCACGATCAGATCCGGGCTCTGATTCTGACCCATGGACACGAGGACCACGTTGGAGCGGTGTCGTTCCTGCTCGAGGCGCTGGACGTCCCGATCTACGGAAGTGCGCTCACGCTGGGACTGGTCGAGGCTCGCCTCAGAGAGAGGAAGCTGGCCCACCTGGCACAGCTGCATACGATCCGCAGCAGAGAAATCCTCGAGTTTGGACCGCTGAGGATCGAGCCTCTGCATGTGACCCACTCGTTCCCGGACAGCTTCTGCCTGGCCATCAACACACCCATCGGCAGCCTGATCTGGAGTGGGGACTTCAAGTTCGATCCGACCCCGATCGACGGCCGGATCACGGATCTCCATCGCCTCGCGGCATACGGTGAAAAGGGAGTGCTGGTGCTGTTTGCCGACAGCACCAACAGCTTGAGGAGCGGCCTGGCCCCTTCCGAATTCTCCGTCTGCGAACCCTTGCGGGACCTCTTTCGGCGCTCGAGCCGGAGGATCATCGCCTCGACGTTCTCCTCGGGAATCCATCGGATTCAGATCCTCCTCGACCTGGCTCGCGAATTCGACCGGCAGGTTGTCCCGGTGGGCCGCAGCATGGTCAACAATATCCGCACAGCGCGGGAACTGGGTTATCTCTCCGCTCCGCCGGACCTGCTGATCACACCGGGAGAGGCTGGGGGCATACCTGCCGAGAAGCTGCTGGTGCTCGCTTCCGGAAGCCAGGGAGAACCGATGTCGGCACTCAGCCGCCTCGCGGTAGACCAGATCAAGGGGCTCCAGGTCGAGGAGGAGGACACGGTCATCCTCTCCACCCGGATCATCCCCGGCAACGAGATGCCGATCGCCCGCCTGATCAACCATTTTTTCAGAAGGGGCGCCCGGGTCTACGATTCCGGCCATTCTCTCGTCCACGTCTCGGGTCACGGGTACCGCGACGACGTCAAGCTCCTCATCAATCTGGTGCGACCGCAGTTCTTCGTCCCGATCCATGGCGAGTACCGCCAACTCAAGAGCAATTTCTGGATCGCCCAGGACCAGGGACTGTCGGCGGACTCGTGCGCCATCATCGAGAACGGAGATGTTCTGCGGATTACCCCGCTGTCCATGGAGGTAGCCGACAAGGTTCCGGTGGGGCGGAGGTTCATTGATGAAGGCGCGCTGGAGGAGGTCCACGAGAACGTGCTGCGGGAACGCCGCTACCTCTCGGAGGACGGATTCGTCATGGTCATCCTTCAGTTGGACCGTTCGACCGGTGAACTGATGGAGGAACCTGAAATCGTTTCGCGCGGATTCGTTCTGATGGAAGAATCCGAGGAGCTTCTGAAGGAGACCCGTCGTCACGTGTCCGCTGTCGTCGCCGAGACTCCCCTCGAACAAAAGCAGGACGAAGACATCTTCAACGAGATCCTGCGGAAGGAACTACGCCGGCTCCTCCGCAAGAGGACGGGTAAGCGGCCGGTGATTCTATCGCTCACATTCGAAATCTGAGCCTCAATCTTCGTCTTGCCTTTCTGGTATTCTGGGTCGGCGGTCAACCCGCGAGCACAGAGGCGTTAGGGAACGAGCATGTCGGTCCATCCCAAGAAGAAGGCGCGCGAGATGGGAGGACTGGTGTACCTGGTGACCTCCTTCCTGCTCTACCTTGCACTGTTCAGTTATCGCAGCCTGGACCCGTCCCTGAACGTCTCCACGCCTTGGCAGAAGGTCCAGAATCTCGCAGGACCCGCGGGTGCCTGGATCTCCGATCTCCTTTTTCAGACCCTGGGTCTCAGCGCCATCATCCTGCCTCTGCCGCTTCTGATCGTCGGATCCAAGAAGCTCCTCGGGCGCAGGATCGAATATCCATGGCTGAAGACCCTCGGATTCGTCGGAGTGATCCTGAGTCTGTCCTGCGGCCTGACCCTGCTCGAACCCAGCCTTCCGGAATGGCTCGAATTCCGCGCCGGAGGGGTTCTGGGGATCCTCGGCTCGGGAATCGTCGTCAGCTGGTTCAACCGCTCCGGTGGGATCGTCGTCATCCTGGCGATCCTTCTGCTCTCACTGATGCTGACTACCCGTTTTTCGATCGAGGGACTCCTCAACTGGCTGGGTGCGCGCCGCCCGCTGGTCCGTTTAAGTGTCAGAGATCGCTGGCGGCGATGGCGGAAACGACGCAGCGATCGCCGCGCTCTGAAGAAGATCAAGCAGGACGATCAGCAGCTTGTCGCTCGATCGATGCCCCGCGATGTGGCTTTCGGTGACTCATCCCAACCGCGTAGCGCGCAAAGCGGTCGCCCCCGCAGCCCGCTGGCGCAGGATTCCGCCGAGGCCGGGCGAAACGACGCTTTTCCAACGCCCGTTCTGCGGACACCGCCGCCGACCCAGGGAACTCCCGCGGCAGCGGACGATCGGGGCTCCCGCGTCCTCACGGAGAAGAGCTATCAGTTCCCTGCTCTCGACTTTCTTCAAGATCCTCCCGACAGCCTCGAGTACGATGAGAAGGAACTGGTCGAACGCGCCCACAAACTGACCACAAAATGTGCAGAATTCGGCGTGCTGGGCCAGGTTCATCAGATCCAACCGGGCCCCGTCGTGACCACTTTCGAGTTCAAGCCCGATCCGGGTGTCAAGTACAGTAGGATCACCAACCTCTCGGATGACCTTTGCCTCGCCCTCCGCGCCGCATCCATACGCATCGATCGAATCCCGGGAAAGAACACCGTAGGAATCGAGGTTCCCAACACCAAACGACGCATCATTTACCTCAAGGAAATCCTGGCCTCGGGAGAATTCCAGCGGGCGCAGTCCCCCTTAACCCTGGCTCTGGGTCAACTCATCAACGGAGCGACGACTGTCGTCGACCTGGATCGGATGCCTCATCTTCTGATCGCAGGCTCGACCGGATCAGGAAAGAGCGTGGGGCTGAACTGTATGGTCTGTTCCATCCTCTTCAAGGCGGGACCCAACGAAGTTCGCTTCATCCTGGTCGATCCGAAGCGGCTCGAACTGGGACTGTACGAGGATATCCCGCACTTGCTGACCCCCATCGTCACCGATCCCAAGCAGGCGGCGAACGCACTGAACTGGGCGGTGCGGGAAATGGAGGATCGCTACAAGGTCCTGGCTCAACAGGGCGTTCGCAACATTGCGCAATACAACGCCCTGGTGCGTCAAACCGCTGCCGAACGGGGTGGAGAGCAGGATGAAGAAGAACTGAACCCCCTTCCCAACATCGTCATCATCGTCGATGAGTTGGCAGACCTCATGATGACCGCAGGGAAAGACGTGGAAACGGCAGTGACCCGCCTGGCACAGATGGCTCGTGCCGTCGGGATCCATCTCATTCTGGCCACTCAGCGTCCTTCAGTGGATGTCATTACAGGTCTTATCAAGGCGAATTTTCCTTCCCGCCTTTCGTTCCGCGTCACCTCCAGGATCGACAGCCGCACGATTCTCGATTCGAACGGAGCCGAGCAACTCCTCGGCATGGGCGACATGCTGTTCCTGTCTCCCGAGACCTCTCGACTGGTCCGGATTCACGGCGCCTACATCAGCGAGAAAGAGATCGGCCGCGTCGTCAAGTTTCTGCGGGAGCAGGGGGAACCCGACTACCAGGAGGAGATCCTCATCGGTGAAGAGGACGACTCGGACAGCGCGCTGGTCGACATCGGCGACCTCGAGGATGCTCTCTACCAGGAGGCGGCGAGTTTCGTGGTCGACACCCGCAAGGCTTCCACATCCCTTCTCCAGCGCCGCTTTCGGATCGGCTACGGCCGCGCTGCGCGCCTCCTCGATATGATGGAACACGAAGGCCTGGTGGGTCCTTCTGAAGGCAGCAAGGCACGTGAAGTCCTGGTCCCGCCTGGGTATTTCCACGAACTGGACGACCGAAACTGAGTCGAACTCCCGCCTGACTCCGGCCTTTCGTTGGGTGCTGGACCGAACTCGAGCAGGGCATTGAACGCTCTATACACTGCGGTACAATGTAGATTACAGATGGGTAGACTCTGTACTCCCTCGGTCGTTGTTTGGTTCCTTCTCAGCGGGATCTCGTTCGCCCAGGATCAGCCGCAGTTGCCGCCGCGCTTTACGGTGGAAGTACCGACGGTGCTGGTCCGGGTGACGGTGACCGACCCTTTGAATCGGTATGTCGTGGGGCTGGAGAAGCAGCACTTCAAGCTCTATGAAGACAAAGTCGAGCAGACCATCTCTCACTTCTCCAATGACAAGGCTCCGATCAGCGTCGGGATCATCCTCGACACAAGCGGTTCGATGGGGGACAACATACTGAGCGCCCGCACCTCGGTCGCCCGTTTCCTCGATCAGGGAGACCCCTCCGATGAGTACTTCCTGGTCGGTTTCAATGAGCGAAGCACGCTGCTTCAGGATTTCACGTCTGAGAGCGATTCCCTTCGCAACGATATCTCGGTCACGACCCCCAAGGGGCGCACGGCGCTGTTCGACGCGATCTACCTGGGCCTGGAGAAGATGGGGCAGGCACGAAACGACAAGAAGGCGCTCATCGTCATCACCGACGGCGAGGACAACACCAGCCGTTACACATACGGCGAGGTCAAAGACTACGTCAAGGAGTCGGATACTCAGATCTACGTGATTGGAGAGCGTGGCGAACTCGGATACGGGCGTCAGATCATCAACGACATCGTGCGACTCACAGGTGGCCGTGCATTCTTTCCACACAATTTCAAACAGCTGGACTACTTCGTGGATTTGATTCACACGGAACTGCGCAACCAGTACGTGCTGGGATACGTGCCTCTCGACCGCAATTTCCACGGCGAATGGCGAAAGCTCCAGGTGAAGCTGGATCCTCCGGAAGGTCTCCCCAAATTGTCCGTGCGGGCACGTGAGGGATACTACGCACCCCGGCAGTAGTCCGTACACACAGGTGCGGAGATTCCATTGAAGAAGCTTTTCGCGATCCTGACCGCGCTGACTGCCCTGGGTGCGGTGCCGTCCGGGCAGGCTCCGCAAGACACCAAGTCCCCCCGTTTCAGCGCCGAGGTCGAGCAGGTCGTCGTGTATGCCTCGGTCTATGACGAGCAGGGACACCTGGCCCCGGGTCTGACGAAAGATGACTTCACGGTGTTGGAAGACAAGGTGCCCCAGACTTTGACCAGCTTTCAGCGCACGGAAGTCCCTTCGACGATCGGCATCGTCCTTGATTCCAGCGGCAGCATGCGGAGCAAAATGCCCACGGTCGAAAAGGCGATCGATCTTTTCCTTTCGCACAACAATCCCGACAACGAACTCTTCTTCATCCGCTTCGACGACCAGGCCACTCTCGAAGAAGACTTCACCAAGGACGTCGACGACATTCGGGATGCCATTTCGAACGTCGTCGTCAAAGGGGGCACCGCTCTGTACGATGCCATCTACCTTGCCGTCAACAAGGCTCGTGAGGGCAGCGAGCCGAAGAAGGTGGTCGTGGTCTTCACGGATGGAGAGGACAAGGACAGTTTCTACAAGCCGGAGGAACTGCTTCAGAAGGTCCAGGAAATGGATACGCAGGTCTTCATCGTGGCCTTCCTGGACAAGGACCTCAGTGATGACAAAGGCTTCTTCGGCCTCTTCAAATCGCAGCGCGCGAAGGTCGAAGACGAGATCCACCAGATTGCTGAGATCACAGGCGGCAAAGCCTTCTTTCCCGAAGCCGTCGATGAACTCGGCCCTGCTTTCGAGTCCATCGCCTTCGAACTCAAGAACCAGTATCAGCTTGCCTACATCTCCAGCCACACAGCACATGATGGGGCCTGGAGGCGGATCGACGTGAAGATCAAGGACGCCCAGAAGCGAGGTTTGAAGGTCCGCTTCAAGAAGGGCTACTACGCTCCCAAGGACTCGTAGTCATTGACTTCCGGGGACCCCGGAGCCTATTCTGGCCGCATGGTCAAAGCGAGCCTAGTCTGGCACAACGGCAAGATGATTGCTTGGGAAGACGCGACGGTTCACGTCCTGGCGCATGCGCTGCACTACGGGACCAGCGTCTTTGAGGGGATTCGTTGTTACAGAACGCAGCGGGGGTCCGAGGTACTTCGTCTCAGGGATCACATGCGGCGCCTCCATCAGTCTGCGAAAATCTACCGGATGGAGATCCCCTACGACCTCGACGAGCTCCAAACCGCGAGCCTGGAGACGATCCGAGCCAACCGGCTAGAACACTGCTACATTCGCCCCTTGGTCTTTCGGGGGGTGGGTCCAGCGGGAGTCAATCCGCTCAAGAACCCGGTGGAGAGCTATATCCTGACCTGGGAGTGGGGTAAGTACCTGGGTGACGACGCCATCGAGAGCGGCGTGGATGTCTGCATCTCGAGCTGGCGAAGAGCCGCGCCCGACACCTTTCCGACGATGGCAAAAGCTGGCGGAAACTATCTGAGCAGCAGCCTGGTCAAGATGGAGGCAGTCCTCGACGGCTACTCCGAGGGCATTACCCTGGACAGCCAGGGCTTCCTCAGCGAAGGCAGCGGAGAGAACGTCTTCCTCTTCTGGAGGGACAAGCTGTGGACGCCGCCTGTGGCGAATGCCATCCTGCCGGGTATCACGCGCGACATCGTGATCACACTGGCGCAGGAAGCCGGAATCGAAGTGGTGGAACAGCAGATTCCGCGCGAGATGCTGTATCTCGCCGACGAGGTTTTCATGACCGGCACAGCCGCGGAGATTACTCCGGTCCGATCCATCGATCACGTGCCCGTCGGATCGGGCACGCGAGGTCCAGTGACGGCGAGGCTTCAGCAGGTCTTCTTCGAGTACGTCGAAGGCTCGGTCGATGACCGGTTCAACTGGATGACACCGGTCTACTCCGAACATACGGTCGGACACGAGGTCTGATGAGGATTTCCAGAACAGCGAACCCGGGCTACAGGCAGCCACATCCAGGAAGCAGGTCTCATCGGCAATGATCGATCTCGGCAAACTCATCCGACACGCCGTCGAGGTAGGGGCATCGGATATCCACCTCAAGGTGGGCAACTTTCCTTACCTGCGTATCGAAGGTCAACTTGCTCCCTACACTGCCTTCGACCGACTCAGAAAGGACGACACGGTACAGATCGTCAAGGAAATCCTGACGGCGCGCCAGAGAGAGGTCCTCGCCGACCGGTCCGAAGTCGATCTTTCGTTTGGCCTGGAAGGCTTGGGACGATTCCGGTTGGCTGTCTTTCAGCAGCGCGGAACGCTGGCCATGGCTCTTCGCCTCATCCCGACGGACATTCCTGCAATCGACGAACTGAACCTCCCGCCGGTGCTGAAAGAGATCGCCGACAGCCAGCGGGGACTGGTGCTGATCACCGGAATCACGGGCAGTGGAAAGTCGACCACCCTGGCGGCCATGATCCGCTATATCAATGAGACGACGGCCGCCAACATCATCACCATTGAGGACCCGATCGAGTTCCTGATGGAGGACAACAAGTCCATCATCTCCCAAAGGGAAACCGCGAACGACACGACCGGCTTTGCGGCGGCACTGCGAGCGGCGATGCGACAGGATCCCGACGTGATCATGGTCGGTGAAATGCGTGATCAGGAGACCGTACTGATCGCCCTGCAGGCAGCCCAGACGGGCCACCTGGTCCTGAGCACCCTGCATACCACCGACGCCATTACGACGGTGGACCGCGTCATCGCGCTGTTCCCCGTTGCTCAGCAGCAGGACATCCGGATTCAGCTCGCTTCGGCACTGAACGCCGTCGTTTCGATGCGGCTGATCCGGAGTTCGATCAGCCAGAAGCGTCTTCCGGCCGTCGAGGTCTTGCGCAACACGGAACTCGTCACCTCCCTCATCCTTCAGCCCGAACGGATCAAGGAGATCCGCCAGGCCATGCAGACCGGCTTCACGCAGTACAAGATGCAGACTTTTGATCAGTCGATCTTCCAGCATTTCCAGAACGAACTCATCAGCAAAGAGGATGCGCTGCGTTACGCCACTTCCCCCGAAGACCTTCGCCTGCGGATCCAGGGAATCGTCAGCTCTTCTGAATTGGTGTGAACCGCACTCTCTATCATCGCGCCGTTCGCATGCTCGGTCGACGCGCCCACGGGCGTGAGGAGTTGCGCCGAAAACTCATCCGATCTTCGGATCGATCCTCCGTCGACGAAGTCCTCCAACACCTCGAAGCCCAGGGGTACCTCAACGACCAGGACTACGCGATCCAGCGTGCTTCGTCCCGCAGACGGCTCAAGCACTGGGGCAACCTGCGCATTGCTCGTGACTTAAAGAGGGTCGGGCTCGATGCTAGAATGATCGAGCTTGCGCTGCGTCGTCTCGACGAGGAGTCGACCGAAGCAGAGAGTTTGCGCCAGGTGGCGACTTCCTGGATGAAGGTCAAAGGAAGGCCCGAGAGCGCTTCGGATCTGAAGAAGCTGTACGACCACTGCCTCCGGATGGGTTACCCACCCGGCATGGTTCGGGCGGAACTGTCCGGCTGTTTCAGACAGATCGAGTGGTAGGGAATGAAGACTGCAAACGAGATTAGAGAGACCTTTCTCGAGTACTTTGAGCAGCAGGGTCACAAACGGGTCAAAAGCGGTTCGCTGGTTCCCAAGAACGACCCGACTCTGCTGTTCGCCAATGCGGGGATGAATCAGTTCAAGGACGTCTTTGTCGGTCGGGAGATCCGGGAATACCGGCGCGCCACCAGCAGCCAGAAGTGTATGCGAGTCAGCGGCAAGCACAATGACCTGGAGAGCGTCGGCCGCACACCGCGCCACCATACTTTCTTTGAAATGTTGGGGAACTTCTCGTTCGGCGACTATTTCAAGAAGGAAGCCATCCGCTTTGCCTGGGAGCTCTGTACTCAGGTGTACGGCGTAGCGGCTGGTGATCTGGTCGTCACGGTCTTCGAAGAAGACGACGAAGCCTATGACCTCTGGCGTGACGAGATCGGCGTTCCCGTCGAACGCATTTTCCGCTGCGGCGAGAAAGAGAACTTCTGGGCCATGGGAGACACCGGGCCCTGCGGCCCCTGTTCGGAACTGCATTTCGATCTGGGACCGCGGATCGGCGACACGACCACGCCGTTCGGCGAGGAGTCCGATCGGTTCGTCGAGATCTGGAACCTGGTCTTCATGCAGTTCAACCGCGATGCGTCCGGCCGGATGACCCCGCTCCCCTCCCCCTCCATCGACACGGGAATGGGTCTGGAGCGGATCTGCTCCGTACTTCAGGGCGTTGCCAGCAACTACGACACGGACCTCTTCCATCCGATCATCGAGGAGGCTTCCCGGCTCACCCGCATCCCTTACGGGCAGGACAACATCCGGGACACGAGTCTGCGAATCCTGGCCGACCACAGCCGAGCGGCCATGTTCCTGATCGACGACGGCATCGTACCGGGGAACGAAGGCCGGGGTTACGTCCTGCGCAAGATCCTGCGTCGCGCCATCCGCCACGGGAAGATGCTGGGCCAGGAGGATCCATTCATCTTCACATTGACCTCCCTGGTTGGAGAGCTCATGGCCACGGCCTATCCGGAACTTCTGCAGAGTCGTGAGTATGCCGCCCGGATCGTCAGGAACGAAGAAGAGAAATTCAGCGCGACCTTGAGTCACGGTCTCCGCCTCCTCGAGGATCTCTTCGACCACGTCGCACAATCCGACGACCGGGTCGTGCCGGGCAGCGAGCTCTTCCGACTCTACGACACCTATGGATTTCCTTTCGATCTGGCCAGCGAAATCGCTCAGGAGAGGGGATATGCGGTCGATCAGGGCGGTTTCGAAGCGGAACTCGATAAGCAGCGCCGGCGGGCGCGGGCCAGCTGGAAGGGTGGAGAGACTCAGGTGCGATCCGTCGATCGCGAGCTGGCGGACCGGGGTCTCCAGACCGAATTCACGGGCTACACCGACTTCAGGGAAGTTCCAGGACTGATCATTGCACTGGTCCGGAACGAGCGCGAGGTCGAACAATTGGCAGAAGGCGAGGAAGGCGAAGTCGTCCTCGACCGCACGCCGTTCTATGCGGAGGCCGGCGGTCAGATCGGGGACCGCGGCGTCATCGAAACGGAGACGGCCCGTGCCGAAGTCTCTGACACCTATCGCCCGCTGGGAGGCTTACGTCTCCACCGGGTCCGAGTCCAGCACGGCGAACTGAACGTGGGCGACAAAGTTCTCTCCACCATCGATCTGGGGCGCCGGCTCTCCACGATGAACAATCACACGGCGACGCATCTTCTGCAGGCGGCGCTTCGCGAGGTCCTCGGTGACCACGTCAAGCAGGCCGGCTCCCTTGTCGCGCCCGATCGGCTGCGTTTCGACTTTACGCACTACAAGGCCCTCTCACCGTGGGAGATCGAACAAATCGAAACTCGCGTGAACGAGAAGATTCGCGAGAACATTCACGTGCACACCGAGGTCAAGGATCTGGACGACGCTATCAAGTCGGGTGCGACCGCTCTATTCGGTGAGAAATACGATCAGCATGTCCGCGTCGTCTCCGTGCCGGGTTACAGCATGGAACTTTGCGGAGGTACCCACGTCGACCGCACGGGGGATATCTCGCTGTTCAAGATCGTGTCCGAAAGCAGCATCTCGGCGGGTGTCCGGAGGATCGAGGCCATCACCGGAGAGGCCGCCGTCAGGCGCTTCCTCACGGACGAGCAGATGCTCGGACAGTTGGAGGATCGGCTCAATGTGCGACGGGAGCGACTGGCTGAGACCGTGTCCAAACTCGCCACCGATCTCAGGGAATCCAGCCGGGAGATCGAGCGGCTGCGCCTCCAACTGGCTCACAAGAGCACGACCGCGGATGATGACTCGACTCGGGAGGTCCAAGGGGTCAAGGTTTTGGCCAGAGAGGTCGAACATCTGGATCGCAGCGGCCTCCGTCAGCTGGCCGACCAGTTGCTGAACAAGCTCCACAGCGGCGTCGTGGTGCTCGGGACACCCGATGGGGAGAAGGTCAGTCTGCTGGTCATGGTCAGCCCGGACATCACGGATCGCCTGCGGGCCGATGAGCTGATTCGGCCGGTGGCCCGGATGCTCGGTGGAGGAGGTGGAGGCAAGGCGGATATGGCCGAGGCCGGCGGCCGGAAGCCGGAACTGCTTTCCGCGGCTCTGGAGTCCGTTTACGGGCTGGTCGAACGGGCCCTTGGATGAAGAGAGAGCGTTGACCAGGAGTCGACGAACCGATTCGGATCCGGAGGGCGCCTTGTTGCGCAGCTTCCTATCGGCTCGGCTCGTCGGTTGGGGGTGTGTCTTGGATCACTCAGACTTTTTCGCCCGCCATCGCATCATAGAGGCGAAAATGAAGCTCCTTGTGCTGATCCTGGCGGTATTGAGCTGCGGGTCCCTGCGAGCGGGCGGGTTCTACTCGTACGTCGACCACAACGGCGTAAAAGTGCTAACGAACCTGGGAGGCAGCCGCCGCGGAAGCGTGGCTGCGGAATCGTCGGCGTCTGCTCCGACCCCGAACTTTGCCCCCCTCATCTCCGACTACTCGAAGCAGTACGGCGTTGATCCCGACCTGGTCAGTGCCATCATCCGAGTGGAGAGCAATTTCAACCCGCGGGCCGTGTCTCCAAAGAACTGCAAGGGTCTGATGCAGCTGCACCCTGAAACCGCGCGCCGCTATGGCGTCTCGGATGTCTTCGATCCCGCGGAGAATATCGAGGCGGGAGTCAAATACCTGAGCTACCTGACGGACTCGTTCGACCGAAACCTGGACCTGATCCTGGCCGCCTACAATGCGGGCGAGAACGCCGTCCGCAAGCATGACGGCATTCCGCCGTACGCGGAGACGAGACAGTATGTTTCGCGAGTCGAGTCCCTGTTCGGCCGTGACACTCTGGAACCCAAGCCCGTCCACCGTGCCCACCGTATCGTCCGCCTGGTCACCGACGACGGCCAGATCATTCTGACCAATACGCCCGTCTCTCAGCGTGAGAATGCTTCGGCAGGATCGGCCATGCGCTGACCGGACAAGACCGCCGCCAGCCTCATGACACCCTCTTCCCTTATACTGAAAAGGGTTGATTCTGGCGTCCGTTCGAGCTTGTCCTCATATGCGAAGATTGAAGACACGCCTTGGCAGTAATGTGCTCGTTCTGCTTGGGGTGTTGGCTTGCCTGTCGGCTCCTGCGGTTGCCAGAAATCGGGATGCGGCTCGTGAGGCTTTTCGCAAGGCGACCGAGTATCACGGGTGGCTAATGGATCAACCCAAGCGGTCGCGCACGATCAGGCAGTATCAACAAAGCATCCGTCTTTATCGCCTCGTCATCGATCGAGATCCAACCTATGGAGCCGCCGATGATGCGCTCTATGCAATTGCGACGCTGTACGATGAAATGGCCGATCGCTTCAATCGGGACTTCTACCGCAGTCAAGCGATCCACTACTACTCTTTCGTAGCCAGGGAATACCCGACGACGCACTACCGGAACAAGGCATTGAGTCGGGCGGCGGCGTTGCGTCATTCCGCACCGGCCGTTCCGGCCGACACGGCCTCGGCCTCGTCTGGTCGACAGGATTCGGCTCCCGAGGCTTCCGACGAAGATCTGGCGACTCTGACCGAGGTTCGCTACTGGTCGAATGAAGACTACACGCGGGTCGTTCTGCAACTGGATCGGGAGGTGGATTTCGAGAAACAGGTTTTGTCGAATCCGGACAGGATTTACTTCGACTTGAAAAATGCGGTCGTCGATTCTCACATCGTCAATCAGACCTACGATGTCAACGGCCTCTTCATCAAGAAGATCCGCGTAGCGGAGAACCGGCCGGACGTCGTACGCGTCGTTCTCGATTTCGATCGCATCAACCAGCCGACGGTTTTTGCGCTCTATGACCCTTATCGTATCGTCATCGATATGGGTGGCAGGCCAAAGGAGCCCAAGACACGCGCCCAGGCCGCTCAATCGGCCGACGATACACCGTCACCTGCAACCGAAAAGGTCTCCATACCCGCCGGTCCGGAGCCCGGCCAGGTGGCAGCAGCATCGCCGACGATTCAAGGGAATTGGACCTTGACTCGCACACTGGGCCTCAAGGTCGATCGGGTCGTCATCGATCCGGGTCACGGAGGCAAGGACACCGGGACCATCGGCCCGGGTGGGTTGCGTGAGAAGGATGTCGTGCTGAAAGTCGCTTTGGAGTTGCGCGGCCTCCTCGAGGAAAGGCTCGGGACCGACGTGATCTTGACGCGTGATTCGGACCGCTTCGTTCCGCTGGAAGAGCGCACCGCGATCGCCAACGAGAAGGGCGCCGATCTCTTCATTTCCATCCATGCCAATGCCAGTCGCAACCGCCGGGCCTCGGGCGTGGAGACTTACGTGCTCGATTTCGCGACGAATGCTTCGGAGATCGAGGTGGCCAGCAGGGAAAACGCGACGGCTCAACGCAACATCCGTGATCTCGAGAACCTCCTGAAGAAGATCGCTCTCGAAGACTATAACCGCGAATCCCGTGATCTCGCTCAGGATGTGCAGAAGCAGTTGATCACCCATCTCTCCGTGAACGGCCGCAAACAGAAGGATCGCGGTGTCCGGCAGGCCCCGTTCATCGTCCTGATCGGTTCGAATATGCCCAGTATCTTGACTGAGATCGGCTTTATCAGCAATCCTGATGATGAGAAGTTCTTTAAGACCGATGCCGCCTACCGCGAGGTTGCGGAGGCGATTTACAAAGGCATTGAAGCGTATTTTCAATCCCTCGGAAATCCCGCCGGCACCCAGCAGGCTGCTTCGGTTTCGGGGCGATAGCCCCCATCCTTCGGCAACAGCATGAAAAGAATCGCGCTAGTTTTCATTTCTCTTGTTTCCCTCGTCGCCGCGAGCGGATCCGTTTCCGCTCAGTCGGCATTTCAGCAATATGCGCCCAAACTGTCCGGCTTCCAACTCGACCTTCAAACCCGCACAGAGGATCCTTCCCAGGCGCCACATCAGTTCTTCTCCCAGAACCTGCTCGAGGAGTCGGGCTTCAAGGTCTTTTCGGACTGGAATGTCCGTTCCGGCGGCCGGACCGTGATGGTTAGTCAGGTGTTCGAAACCGCCTCTTCGATGGGAGCCTACGCCCTGTTCAACGAGGCGGAGCATTCCTCCGCCGGGGCAGACTGGTCTCCGCTGAATCTTCCTCTCGGCAACGACTTCTCGTCGAAGGAGGCCGTCTTTTGGAGAGGGAACTTCCTGTTTCATATCCTGCCCGCTCCGTCGGGGACGCTGCGCGAGGCTGATTTTGCGGACTTCGTGAAGGCGGTGGCAAGTACGGTCGACGTCGAGAACCTCTTGCCCGTCTCCGTGTCCCATCTTCCTGCAGAGGACCGCGTGAAGGGTTCGGTCCACTTTTACCTGGGTGCGGACTCCCTCTCGAAGGATGCCGCGTTCCCCAAGCCGCTTCTGCAGGAGATCGGCCTTTCGGACAGAATCGAGATCGCAACCGCCCGCTATCAGCCCGGCGACGACCCCCTGTTCGTGATTGGGTATCCGACTCCCTCTCTAGCCGATCAGTACCTGATCCGGATGCAGGATCGCCTGAAGTCCTATTTCTCGAAAGAAGGGATTTACATGAAGCGAAGCGGCGTCCTGATCGGCATCTTCATCGGTCCGGAGACGCAGGCTCGCACAGTCCTGGGAGCGCTCCAGTACAAACCCACCATCAAGTGGCTCAAGAAGAAGGAGCCGCCCGCCAATGATCACGGCGTGATGACGTTCATCGGTGCGGTCACCAGCGCCATACTGGGAACGGGAACGCTCATTCTGATGGCCATTGGAGGTGGTCTGGTGGCCGGTTTCATACGCTACGGACTGTTCAAGGCATTCCCTCGGCTCCTTCATCGCAACGACATGATCCGGCTCAAGCTGCACTGAGCAAAATCTTTTTCTCCTTTCAAAACTAAGATTTCTCCCGATACCCTGCGGGCCTTTCCTGCGGTAGCCTGTGGTCATCCTGCGAGAGGCACAAGCCTGTACAGTGAAAGGAGTTGACCATGGCGCTGGTGCTTTCCAGTGGCGCATTCAATGACCAAGAGCAGATCCCCCGCAAGTACACCGGCGACGGAGCCGATCTCTCTCCTCCACTGAGTTGGGAAGGAGTGCCGGAGAACGCTAAAGGCCTGGTCCTCATCTGCGACGACCCGGACGCTCCCGCGGGTACCTGGGATCACTGGATTCTCTACGACATCACGCCGGGAGCCACGAACCTCGAGGAGGGCATTCCCTCCGGAGAGATCGTGCCTGGAATCGGAAAACAGGGCCGGAACGACTTTGGAAATCTGAGCTACGGTGGTCCGGCTCCTCCCAGAGGCAAACCTCATCGCTACTTCTTCCGCCTGTTTGCAGTCGACGCCCCCACCGGCCTGCGGCCGGGTGCGACCAAGGACGAGGTCCTCAGCGCGATCAAGGATCACACGCTGGCCAAGACGGAACTGGTCGGGCTCTACAGCCGCTAAGTTGGGCTCTTTCGACCTTCGCAACGAAGGCGGATTCCCGAAACCGTGGAGTGGAAAAGGACGTTCTCATGCCGCGAAATCATGTCGAAGTCCCCGGTGTCGTTGACTATCTGTCCATCCTCAACGAAGACGGCAAGGTCGATGAGGAACTGGATCCCGATCTCCCCAAAGAACTGCTGCGTGAGTTTCATCGCAAGATGGTCTTGAGCCGCCGGTTCGACGAACGCCTGCTGCGTCTACAGCGCGAGGGGAAGGTCGGAACCTTCGCACCGATCAGGGGTCAGGAAGCTGCACAGATCGGCACCGTGTCCTGCCTGGAGAAGGAAGACTGGTTGGTGCCGGCCTTTCGCGAAACAGCGGCTCTGATTTGGCGGGGCGCTTCCCTGTCGGACATCTTCCTCTTCAACGCCGGATTCAATGAGGGAGGGAGGATTCCCGAGGAGGCGAACGTCCTCCCCATCGCCATTCCGGTCGCGACTCAGATCCTCCATGCAGTCGGCATCGCTTACGCGATCAAGTACAGGAAGCGCGACCAGATCGTGCTCACCTACTTCGGAGATGGGGCGACCTCGGAAGGTGATTTTCACGAGGGTCTCAACTTCGCCGGAGTTGCGGGACTGCCGGTAGTGTTCGTCTGCCAGAACAATCAGTACGCCATATCGATGCCCAGGGAGAAGCAGACAAAATCACGGACCATTGCTCAAAAGGCATTCGCCTACGGAATTCCGGGAGTCCAGGTAGATGGAAACGATGTACTGGCCGTCCATACGGTTGCCCGGGAGGCGGCCCAACGCGCTCGCGGCGGCGGCGGTCCAACGTTGATCGAGTGCGTCACCTATCGTCTCGCCGTGCATACGACCGCCGATGATCCGACCAAGTACCGATCCCAGAAGGAGGTGGACGAGTGGGAGAAGCGCGAACCCCTCATTCGCCTCCAGAAGTACCTGCGTCAACGCGGCATTCTCGATGACCAGGCCGTCAACAGCGACGAGGAAGAAGCCGCGCGGCAGATCGACGAGGCATGGAAGGCAACGAAAGACAGAATCGATGAACTGACCGATCCACTCGCGATGTTCGACTACCTGATGGCCGATCTGCCGCCCTACACGAAGGAGCAGAAAGAAGCCTTTGAACGGTTCTTGGCGACGAGGGAGGCCGACTGAAGATGCCGAATCTGACCATGATCGAAGCTATTCGCATGGCTCTCCGACAGGAGATGCGCAACGATGATTCAGTCGTGATCCTTGGCGAGGATGTGGGTGTCGACGGCGGGGTCTTCCGCGTGACCGACGGCCTGCTCGACGAGTTCGGGCCGGAACGCGTCATCGACACTCCGCTGGCCGAGTCGTTGATCGGAGGCTGCTCCGTAGGTATGGCCATTTACGGTCTGCGTCCGGTCTGCGAGATGCAGTTTTCGGGATTCAGCTATCTGGGCTTCCATCAGATCGAGTCGCACGCCTCGCGATTTCGCCGGCGGAGCCAGGGCCGGTTCCAGATCCCCATGGTCGTTCGAATGCCCTACGGAGCCGGCGTTCGAGCCCTCGAGCATCATTCCGAGAGCAAGGAAATCTACTACGCTCATACTCCGGGACTGAAAATGGTCATTCCTTCCGGCCCCCGCAAAGCGCGAGCCTTGCTGCTGGCGGCGATCCGCGATCCGGACCCGGTGATCTTTTTCGAACCCAAGGCTGTCTACCGCGCATTTCGGGAAGAAGTACCCGACCGGGAAGAGGTATTCCCAATCGGCGAATCGGAGATCGTGCGAGAGGGGAAGGATCTGACCATGATCGCCTACGGCGCCATGCTTCATCGAGCCATGGAGGCAGCCGAACTTCTCGACAAAGAGGATGGGGTCGGCGCTGAAGTCATCGATCTGCTGACGATCTCGCCATTGGACGACAGCAAGTTCTGCGCATCGGCGAGGAAGACCGGACACGTCGTGATCGTCCATGAGGCGCCCAGAAGCTTCGGGGCGGCAGCAGAGATCATGGCCCGTCTGATCGAGAAGTCCTTCTACTACCTGGAGGCCCCGATCGAACGAGTGACCGGATTCGACATTCATATCCCCTATTTCGCGCGCGAGCAGGAGTACTTGCCCAGCCGCGACCGTATCGTCAGCGCAGCCCGGCGGACACTCGAAAAATGAGGATAGGGACGTCATGACGCAAGAGTTCAAGCTGGAAGACCCAGGCGAAGGCATCCATGAAGCAGAAATCTTGAACGTGTTCGTCTCGGAGGGACAGACCGTCTCCGAGGGGGATCCCGTTCTGGAAATCGAGACCGACAAGGCGTCGATCGAGATTCCCTCCCCTTTCGACGGCACCGTCGAGTCCATCAAAGTCCAAGACGGGGACCAGGTCCGCGTCGGCGATGTCATGATGACCTACCGGCTGGCTGAGGAAGCGAAAGCCGGGGGGGATGCCAAAGAACCGGGAGAGAAGCGCGCCGCCGGACCAGCCGGAGAAACTCGCCGACCACAGTCGGTTTCCGAGAATGGAGAGCTCCGTGCGTCCGAACCCGAGGAGGATCGCCCGGTCCCCGCCTCTCCGGCCACGCGAAGGCTCGCCCGCGAGAGGGGCATCGACCTCCACGACATCTCCGGCTCCGGCCCTCGGGGCCGCGTGACCAGCCGGGATGTCCTGCAGCAGGCGACCGGAGAAGGCCCGGGTACCGAGCCTCGGCGACACGAGCGAGAACGTGAGCGAAAGGGACACGCTCTTTCGACTGAGGCAACAGGATTGCCCGATTTCAGCCGCTGGGGGGAAGTGGAAATCGTCCCGCTCAGGAGCATCCGCCGTTCAACGGCCCGTCACATGTCGATCGCCTGGCGGGAGATTCCCCACGTCATGCACCAGGACAGCGTCGACGTCACGGAACTCGAGAAGCTGCGCCGTCATCAGCGGGAACGAGTCGAGCGTGAGGGTGGAAAGCTCACACTGACCGTCTTGGTCGCCAAGGCGGTGGTCCAGTCGCTGCAGGAGTTCCCGCGCTTCAACTCCAGCATCGATCCGGAAGGGGGCCGCATCATTCTCAAGCGCTACTACCACATCGGGATTGCCGTCGCGGCCGAATCGGGTCTGTTCGTCCCGGTGCTGAGGAACGTCGATCAGAAGAGCATCATCGAGGTCGCCGTCGAGTTGAGCGAGCTCGTCCGGCGTGCTCGAAGCGGTGATCTTCGCCGGGACGAGATGCAGGGAGGAACCTTCACGATCACCAACGCCGGTGCCATTGGAGGCACCTCGTTCTCTCCACTCGTGAACTTCCCCGAAGTGGCGATTCTGGGTCTGTCCAGGGCGAGACTCGAACCGGTCGTCGAGGGAGACCTCGAAAACCCCAGGATCGTTGCCCGCCTGATGCTGCCTCTTCAACTCGCTTTCGACCATCGGGTCAACGACGGTGCCGACTCCGGCCGCTTCATGAATCATCTCAAGGGCCTCCTGAGCAATCCCGAGAGCCTGATGATGGCGCTGTGAGGGGAGACGGGAGACCGGAGACGGGAGACAGGAGACAGGAGACAGCGTCCCACCCCCCGTCGAGGGGAGGTGAGCACTAGAAACTCCAAGGCCTGTCTCTGAGCCCTTGGGGGCCTCGTCGGGCACCTGCGACCCGGGCGAATCGACTTGCGGAATCGATTTCGCGCAAAGCCGCTAAGCCCGCCAAAGGGCTCCAAACCCAAACCAGGGGAATTCTTGGCGCCCGTTGCGCCTTGGCGCGAGGTCGGCTCCGACCGGTTCTGCATGGAGCCGAGGTGTGGGTCATCGAGTTGACGGCCATCGACGACCCGGCCTCCCGCCTCCTGTCTCCGGTCTCCTGTCTCCGCCCCGTTCTTTCGGTCAGGGTCCCGCGGTGAACAAGCGGATGATCGAGAGGAGCGACCTCGGATAGACGCCCAGCCAGATGAGGGCGATGAACAGTCCAGCCAAAGCGATGCCCCCGCTGACCGGGATGGAGACCCGCCAGGTCACGACGTTCCCGTCGTCCGGCTGTGCGGCCATCGCCACAATGATCCGCAGATAGTAGAACAGACCAATGGCACTGGTGACGATCAGGAAGATCACCAGCCAGTAAACGGTTCGCTCCACACCCGCCGCGGCAAGATAGAACTTGCCGATGAAACCGGCCGTGAGTGGAATGCCCGCGAGCGACAGGAGACTGGCCGTGAAAACCGTGGCCAGCACGGGCCGCTTCCAGTACAACGCCCTGAAATCGGAGATCGGATCGGCCTCCCGCCCCGGAACGGAGAGGACCGAGACAATCCCGAAGGCCGCCAGAATCGTGACGATATACGCCGCCAGATAGTAGCTCGTCGCCGTCACCGCCAACGATCCGCCCGCCAGTAGAGCCACGAAGAGGTAACCGAGATGGGCGATCGAGGAGTAGGCCAGGATTCTTTTCACGCTGTTCTGCAACAGGGCAAGCAGATTGCCCCCCAGCATCGAAGCCGCCGCAATAATCGACAGGATCAGGAAGAACGGGTGATGAAATGTCGTACCGTCCGGGATGAAGTACCTCAACAGGAAAGCGAAGACTCCCCCCTTCGAGACGGTCGCCACGAAGCCGGTCACCGGGGCCGCCGCGCCCTGGTAAATGTCCGGCGTCCACATGTGGAACGGAACCAGGGCCATCTTGAACCCCACCCCGACCACCACAAGGGCCAGTCCGGCGAGCAGAATCGGATCGCCCGCGCCTCCCAACTGAATCCTTGCCGTTGCCTGGCCGAGCAGCATGGTCCCCAACCGCGCGTAGATCAGAGCAAGTCCGAACAAGAGGAACGCCGACGACACGGCCGCCAGGATCAGGTACTTCATGGCCGCTTCCAGCCGATCGGTTATCCCGCGCTCGAAGGCAATCAACGTGTACAGCGAGATGGTCAGAGTCTCGAGACCCAGAAAGAAGGAAACGAAATGACTGGCCGCTACCAGAACCGCGGAGCCGAGAGTCGCCGTCAGAAGCAGAACGTAGATCTCCTCCTTTTGCCCTCCCTGGTTCCTGAAATAACCGAAGAGAAGCAATGTCACGAGAAAGGCGGCGACGAACAGAAGACCCATGAAGTAGGCGCCAAAACGATCCAGTGTGAGCAACTCCGTTACCTGGCGCGGCAGGACCGGGAGGGAGATGAACAGCGACACGAACGCCGCGGCGAACCCGATCAGAGTCAGAACGAAAGCGGCGACATGGTTTCGCGCAAAGGCGATCAGCAGAAGCACCAGGATCGAGAAGACTCCGGTCACGAGAAGAGGGAGCATGGCCAGCAGATCGAGACTATTCATGCTCTCCCTCCTCCATCCGGGTATGGCCGATCGGAGAATCGATCAGCAGCACCATAGAGGTCCCGTGGGGGATCCGCTCCAGGACCGGCTCGATACTCCGCAACACCGGCTGCGGAAAGAGTCCCAGCCAGCCGATGGCTACGATCAGACAGCCCATGATCACCCATTCGCGAACGTTCAGATCGGCGAGTGTGACCGACTTCTCCGCCTTCCCCTGAAAGACCTTCTGGACGATCCACAATGCATAGACCGTGGCCAGAATCAGCCCGATGACCGCGGCACCCGTCACGCCGGGTGCAACCCTCCAGGTGCCGATCAACACGAGGAACTCGCCGACGAAATTGCCCAGCCCGGGGAGACCCAGTGACGCCACCGCAAAGATCAGTGCCGTCGCGCCCATTCCCGGCATGACTCGCCACAGACCTCCCATCTTGTCCATGTCTCTCGTTCCCAGACGCTCCTGCATCAGCCCGGCAACGACGAACAACGCCCCCGTGCTGATACCGTGAGCCAGCATCTGCACCAGTACACCCTCCATGGCGAGTTGGCTGAAGGAGAACACTCCGAGGAGGACGAATCCCATGTGGCTGACGCTTGTATAGGCCACCAGCCTCTTGAGATCCGTCTGAGCGAAGGCCAGAATGGCACCGTAGAGGATTCCCACCACGCCGATGATCATCAGAGGCATGGCCATGTCATGCGAAGCCTCCGGGAACAGAGGAAGAACGAAGCGAAGGAGTCCGTACGCCCCCGTCTTGAGGAGAAGTCCGGCCAGGATCACGCTGCCTGCCGTCGAGGCCTGAGTGTGAGCGTCCGGAAGCCAGGTGTGAAGGGGAACCGCCGGCAACTTCACCAGAAAGGCCGCCAGAAAGCCCATCGCAAGCAGTCGGCCTGTGGAGGAACCGAGTGTGGTCCCGATCAGAGCCGAGTAGCTGAACGTGTAGACACCGCTTTGGGCGTGGTGCGCAAAATAGAGGCCCAGAATCGCAATCAGCATGAAGAGGCCGCTCAACTGAGTGAATATGAAGAACTTCAGCGAGGCATAGGTTCGGTTTTCGTGGCCCCAGATCGCGATCAAGAAATACATGGGAACGAGCATCAGCTCCCACAGAAAGTAGAAGAGAAACAGATCCAGGGAGATGAACACGCCCAGGATTCCGGCCAAGATCCAGAGCAGATTGAAATGGAAGAAACCCACCCGCTTGTCGATCTCACCCCATGAGACCAAGACGGAGACGATGCCCAGAAACAGCGTCAGAGCGACCAACCAGAAACTCAACCCATCCAGACCCAGTTCGATATTGATTCCGAACTGGGGAATCCAGGGCCAGGAGACCCGCTCGAGCCATCCCGTTTCCGGGTTGAGTCCGAACAAGCCCCCCCAGAAGTTCGCCAGCAGCACAACCGAGTCCAGAAGCAGCGCCCCCAAGGCGACATATCGCGCTCCAAGCGGGCTCCCCCGACCGATCAGCCAGGCGGCAAATCCACCAATAATCAGAATCAGAAACAGCCAAAGGAGAATCATAGAATCACCAATAAGACGATGATTCCCGAAATCGCGCCGATGACGATTCCGGTGGTGTACCAGCGGAGCTTCCCGGACTGGGTGCGGTGCAGAACCACGTGCAGTGCTTCGCTCAACCGAGCCAGACCGGTGGGCCACAAGTCGACGACGTCTCCCCGGTTGACGTGAGCCAACGCCATATACGGCCGGACGAGCACGCGGTCATAGAGCCAGTCGAAGCCCCAGCCTGCGAACCAGAATTCTCGCAGCGCCCTGCCCAAACCGGCGGCGGTCAAAGACTCTGGAATTCGGGGGACCCGGACGTAGAGCAGGTAGACGATGAAGATGCCGAGCAAGCCGAGGCCGGCCGCACCGACCTGAAGGAGCAATTCGGTTGCTCCGGCATGGGGCGCTTCCATCGTGGGGAGCACCCGTCCGAGGAAGTTCGAGAACAGGTGGATGCCACCCAGACTGCCGGGTGTCTCGAGATAACCGGTCAGAACCGAAAGCGCCGCCAGGACCACGAGCGGGATCAATACCGGTATCGAAGTCTTCTTCTCGAAGGGAGACTTGAGTTCACCGAAGAAGGCCACGAAGACCATCCGAAACGTGTACATTCCGGTCAGAAACGCACCAAAAGCGCCGGCCGCCCAGAGTGCCGGCCCTCCGACCGGTGATGACCAGGCCTTCCACAGAATCAGATCCTTGCTGTAGAAGCCGCCCGTCACGAGAGGAAATGCCGACAGTGAAGCCGACGCGATCAGAAACGTCCAGAAGGTCACCGGAAGCCGTTTGCGCAACCCGCCCATCTTGAAAATGTCGTGTTCCTCATGCATGGAAGCAATCACCACCCCGGCACCCAGAAAGAGGAGAGACTTGAAACACGCATGAGTCACGAAGTGGAAAAGCGCCGCCGTCCAGGATCCCACTCCCAGGCCCAGAAACATGTAGCCGATCTGACTGATCGTCGAGTAGGCGAGCACTCGTTTGATGTCGCGCTGAGCCAGGCCTGCAAAGCCGGCCATCAGCAGGGTCGCAGCTCCGGTTATGGCCACTGCTTCCATGGCAGCAGGCGCCAGTTGGAACAGGATGTGGGTTCGAGCGATCAGGTAGACGCCCGCCGTCACCATCGTGGCCGCATGGATCAACGCGCTGACCGGAGTGGGGCCCGCCATGGCATCGGGCAGCCAGGTCTGCAGCGGCAGCTGGGCGCTCTTGCCCATGGCGCCGATCAGAACGAGGAATGCGACCCCGGTTGCCAATGAAGACCCTGTCGCCCAGCTCTGTGCGGCTCGCTCCATCAGCAGTTGAATATTGAGCGTCCCCACGTTCTGAAAGATCAGAAAGAGGCCCAGCGCCAGTGCGGCGTCGCCCACCCGCGTGACCACGAAAGCCTTGCGTGCCGCATGACCGTTCGCCGGGTCGGTGTACCAGAATCCGATCAACAGGTAGCTGCAAAGCCCCACGCCCTCCCAGCCCAGATACAGAAGCACCAGGTTGTCCGCCAGCACGAGCATCAGCATCGAGCCGATGAAGAGCTCCATGTAGGCAAAAAACCGGCTGTACCCTTCACTCTCTTCCATGTAGCGGGTCGAATAGAGCAGGATCAGGGAACCGACGACGGTCACCACCAGGGACATCACCGACGACACGGGATCCAGGTAGAGCCCGACGTTGATGTTGAACCCGAAGGTATCCATCCAGCGCCAGAGGACCTGGGTCAAAACGGGAGGGCCTGACGCCGGAAGAGCCGCCACCGAGAGAATTGTCAGGACCGCCGAGAAACCTCCGGCTCCGCAACTGATCACTGCGACCGCCCACTTCGGCAAACGCCGTCCCACGAGAGCCAGCAGCACGAATGCCGCATAGGGGGAAGCGGGTATCAACCACAGCAACTCAGACATAGCTATCCCTGTAGATCACGGGCCTGGTCCGTATCCAGATTCTGGTAACGTTTGTAGAATTGAAGCACCAGGGCGAGACCCACGGAAACCTCCGCAGCCGCCACACTCAAAATGAAGATGAACATCACTTGTCCGTCGGGCTGTCCCCAGCCATAGCCTGCCGCAATGAAGGCCAGACCCGCGGCGTTCAGCATGATCTCGACCGACATCAGCATGAAGATGATGTTTCGACGGACCAGCACACCGACGGTGCCGAGTGCGAACAGGAATCCAGCCAGGAACAAACCGTACTCGGCGGGTATCGCGCTCATCGGCCGTCACCTTCCCTTCGTCCCAGATGGTAGGCGCCCACCAGACCGGCCAACAGGAGAAAGGACGCCAGTTCCACCGCAATGATGTAGGGACCATACAGAGCGGCACCCACGGCCCACGGAGCGATGTACACCGAGGGCGCCGGTCCTCCGACGCCGGAGAACAGAACATAGCCCAACTCGATCAGCAGAACGAGAGCGAGGATCCCGGGGCCCTGCCACATACGGGGCTCCAGCAGCCGGCGTTCCTCCTCCGACGCCGCAGGTCCCAGATTGAGCATCATGACCACGAAAATGAAGAGCACCATGATGGCGCCCGCGTAGACGATCACTTCCAGAGCCGCGGCGAATGGGGAGCCGAGGAGATAGAAGACCAGCGCCACGGAGAGCAGTGAGACCACGAGATACAGCAGAGCATGCACCGCATTGACCCGAGTGATGACGAGCAGTGTCGATATGATGGCAACCAGTGACGCCAGATAGAAAACGATCAGCATTCCAGCTCTCCCATGACCAGAGTCGTCAAAGTCCTCGGGGAAGCAGACTGCGAACATCAACGGGGGGCGATTCGCTTTCCGCTTCGCCTTTGTCCTTTCCCCCGATGGCCAGTCCTGCCACCCGATAGAAGTTGTATCCCGGATACTTGCCCGGGCCGGCGATCGTGAGATCCTCCTTTTCGTAGACCAGGTTGGGACGTTCGTATTCGCACATCTCGGGGTCGGGTGTCAGCTGAATGGCATAGGTCGGGCATGCCTCCTCACAGAGCCCGCAGAAGATGCAGCGCGAGAAATTGATCCTGAAGAACTCGGGATACCGTCGACCGTGTTGGTCCTCGGTTGCCTGTAAGGCGATGCAATCCACCGGACAGGCGACCGCGCAAAGGTAGCAGGCGACACATCGTTCCTCACCGTCCGGATCCCTGGAGAGAATGATCCGGCCCCGCAACCGGGGTGCAAAATAGTTCTTCTGATCGGGGTACTGGACGGTCACCCGTCGTCTGAAGGCGTGCAGGAAGACCAACCAGGCTGATTTGACCAACCGAAATGCTTTTCTCATGACGTGTAGAGAATGATCCCCCCCGTGATGATCAAGTTGAGCAGGGCAATCGGGAGCAGCACCTTCCAGCCATAACTCATCAACTGGTCGAACCGGGGACGAGGAAAGGTCGCGCGCAGCAGGAAGAAGCTGGCCATGAAGACGCACATCTTGCCGAAGAACCAGACAACCGGTGGAAAGAAGGGCCCCAGCCACCCACCGAAGAACAGAGTCGTGATCAGGGCGGACATCAGGATGATTCCCATGTACTCCCCGACGAAGAACATGCCGAATTTCATCGACGAATATTCCGTGTGATAGCCGGCCACGAGTTCACTCTCCGCCTCAGGCAAATCGAAGGGGAGTCTGTGAGTCTCTGCCAGACCGGCAATGTAAAAGATGACGAGCCCAAAGAACTGCGGGATACAGAACCACATGCCGCGCTGTGCCTCCACGATATCCCTGAGATTGAACGAGCCGGCCATCAGGACCACCCCCATCAGAGAAAGCCCCATGAACACCTCGTAGCTGATCATCTGAGCCGCACTTCGCATTCCTCCGATCAGCGAGTACTTGCTTCCCGACGCCCAGCCCGCCAGGACCACACTGTAGGCTCCCATCGACGACATGGCGAGGAAGAACAGGAGACCGATGTTCAGGTCGGCGACCGAAATGATCGGAGAAAACGGAATCACCGCGAATGTGAAGAGAACGGTGATGACGACAATGGCCGGCGCGAGAATGAAGACGGGGCGGTCGGCAAACGGAGGAATCCAGTCCTCTTTGACGAACAGCTTGACGGCGTCGGCAAGCCCCTGCAGGATCCCGAAGGGCCCCACCCGATTGGGTCCGTACCGGTCCTGCCACAGGCCCAGCAGCCTTCGTTCCAGCCAGGTCAGGAGCCCCGCCAGATTCAGGACGAACAGAAGCACGCCGACGATGATCAGGAGCCGTATGATGATCTCGTTCATCCGCTCTCCCCTTTTCGCCGGATCACGACCCAGGTACCCGGTTCGATCCGCAGCCCTTCCAGCACCGGAACGCCGACCAGACCCACCGGCAACCAGGACAGGATGCGAACCGGCAATTCCCGGCCTTTTCCTCCTATCTCGACCTCAACCGTATCCGAGTCGGCAAGTCCCAGCTTTTCCGCATCTCCGCTGCTGACTCCCGCATAGGGCTTGGCGGCAACTTCCGACACGCCCGGCGACATCGTGCTGAATCGCTCCGATCCGTGAATGTGATACAGCGGCACCGCCAGCCAGGCTCCCTGCCGGGCCTCGAAACGACTGGGAATGTCCCGATAGAACTGGACAGGTTCGTTGCTTTCGGGAGCAATGAGCCGGAGACCCGGATCGCCTCCCCGCAACGGCCCACCCACTTCCTCCTGGAACTTGTTCAGAGACTGAACGGAATTCCATCCCGGAGACCAGTACTCCCGAATGAGGGGTGAAGGAGGCATCCCTTCGTAGCCCTCCATGGAGAACGACAGCGGCGAATCCGGATCCCAGGGAGGCCTGGGTTCGTGTACGTCCTCGTTCGCGTGCATGGCCGTTCGCCCACTGTAGCGGTGCGATTGCCGGGGAAGCCGCTGCCCTGCGATCCGAAACCCGGCAGGCGGCGCAAGCGAGCCGATCCCTGCAAAAGCCGGGATCTCAGCTTCGATCGCCGCATCGATCTCATCGAGACTCTTCGGATTCGGACCTTCTGAGTGGACGACCGACTGAAGAGCGACCAGGCTGCGCCAGCTTTCGGGCAGGTTCGGGTCCCTGTTGAACACCTGGTAGAAGCGTTGGGCCCGACCTTCGAAACTGACGAACGTACCGTCCGACTCGGCGAACGTCCCAGCGGGGAGCACCACATGAGCCAGACCGGACGTCCTGCTTTCGGTGTGATCGACCAGAATCACTCGCTCGGCCTTCTCCAAGGCCCGTTCAACGAGATCGGCGTCGAATCTCTGAAAGAGATCATTCTCGAGAATCAGCAGGGTCCCGCCCGCCTTCTCGAGTCGTTCCAGGGCAAACCGTCCGGGATTGCCGCCCATCATGGCCATGCCCATGCTGTTGCATTCGGGGACTACGAGTCCGAGCCCTGCGGGACGTTCTGGCTTCGACAGGGCGGCGGCGACATTCCAAGCCGCGTGAAGAATGTGCAGATTCCCTAAACTGAGACCACTGATCACGACGGGATTCTCAGCCTGATCGAGGGCGCGGGCGATTTCTTCCGCCCGCTGCCGCACGTCGCGGCTCAACCGCGAAACTTCAACTCCCGATCCCAGCGCTTCCGCAATTGCATAGCCCAGTCGGGCGATGTCGTCGGGACCCGCCTTGTAGGTCCCCGTGGCTATGGCATCCAGTTTCGTGGCACATGGAACGGCCAGATGGAGCGGTCCTTTGGCTTGCTGAATCACCTCGCGAACGGCGGCGTCATGCCAGTCCGGAATCTTCCGAGGCCGTGAGATCTCCCGGATCGGCTTTCGCAGGACGGACAGGTGCAAGGCCAAATCCAGCCGAGGCGCGGTATTCGTAAGATCCTCTCCCAGCACCAGAACGGCATCGGCCTGTTCCACTTCCTGGACCGACGCCGCATGGGCCGGACCTTGCCGCAGGAGTTTTACGGCCTCCTGCAGCAGTGCATATTCGGAGTCCGAGACGCCCAGGTGGAAGTTGTCCGCGCCTACGAGCTGGCGCAGTGCGAAATTGGCTTCCAGTGATGCCCGGGGCGAGCCGATTCCGATCAACGACGTCGCGCCGGACAAGTACTCCGACAGTTTTTGGTAGACCGAGGACTGATCGAGTGTCTGAGACTCGGTTCCTCCCGGCACCCTCCACCTGGGCTTGCGAATCCTGTCGTCTCCATTGACGAACTCGTAGCCGAAACGGCCTCGATCGCAGAGAAAGTAGCCGTTGACCTTGGAATTGAAGCGGTTGCGGATCCGGCGCAACGTCCCGTATCGCTCACCGGGAATCGTGTTGCAGCCAACTCCGCAGTGCACACAGATTGAAGGAGCCGTCTGGAGATCCCATTTTCGCGTGAAGTGACGCTTCAAGGTCTTGTCCGTGAACACACCGGTCGGACAGATTTCCACGAGATTCCCGCTGAATTCCCGCTCCAGCACCCCGTCGGTGCGGCGACCGAAGTAGACATGATCGTGCGCTCCGAACACCTGGAGATCTCCGCCTCCCGCCAAGTCGCGGTAGAAGCGGATGCAGCGGTAGCACTGGATACAACGATTCATCTCGTGATTGATGAAAGGACCGAGATACTGATTGGGATATGTGCGCTTGGTGAAACGGTACTCGCGGTAGCACTGGCCGGTCATGAGCGTCATATCCTGGAGGTGGCACTCTCCTCCTTCGTCACAGACCGGACAGTCGTGAGGGTGATTGACCATCAGCCACTCCGTGACCGACCTGCGGAACTCCCGGGCCTCGGGGTCCTCGATGGAGAAGACCTGTCCATCCGCGACCCCGGTCATGCAGGACATGACGATCTGGCCTTTCTCGTCCTCCTCGTCCTTGAACTGCTTGACGGCGCACAGGCGGCAGGCACCGACCGAACCCATGGCGGGGTGCCAGCAGAAGTAGGGGATGTCCAGGCCGAGCGACAGCGCCGTATGGAGAAGGTTGCGTCCTTCCTCCACCTCATAGACGCGTCCGTCGATCTTGATCGTGACCATCTTCATTTCCAGGGACACCTCTTCTCCTCGACGTGGCGACGGAAGTCATCCTCGAAGTACTCCAGGCCCGATCCGAGCGGCATGGCTGCGCCCGGGGCCAGAGCACAGAAGGTGTGCCCGGGGCTCAGCAGCTTGGCATGCTTCTTTAGACGCTCGATATCCTCCATTAGCCCCTGCCCCTCCTCCAGAGCTGTCAGCGTTTTCTCAATCCACGGAAGCCCCTCGCGGCACGGCGTGCACCAACCGCAAGACTCTTGTGCAAAGAAATGCTCCAGGCTGACCAGCATGCCCACAGGGCAGCGACCATCGTCGAGTACGATGGCGCAGCCGGTGCCGAGGCTTTTCCCTGCTTTGCCCGTCGCCGTGAAGTCGAGAGGAAGATCCAGGTGCTCGTCGACCAGGAAGGACGTCGATGCCCCGCCGGGCAAGGCCCCACGAAACTTCAGACCGTCCCGAAAGCCCCCGGCGCGGTCCAGAAGCTCGCCCAGGGTTGTCCCCATGGGAAGTTCCCAGGCTCCTGGATGCTTGACTCTGCCGCTGACTCCATAGATCTTCGATCCTCCGTCCTCGGTTCGGCTCAGCTCCTTGAACCACTGAGCGCCATGACGGATGATGCCGGGAACGCTGGAGAGCGTTTCCACGTTGTTGACGACCGTCGGCTGCCCAAACAGCCCGCTGACTCCAGGATAGGGGGGCTTGGATCGGGGAGTGGCCTGCCGGCCTTCCAGAGAATTGAGCAAGCCGGTCTCCTCCCCGCACATGTACCGACCGGAACTCATGTGAAGATGGACATCCAGGCTGAGGTCGCTGCCCAAAATGTTCTTCCCGAGGTAGCCGGCCTCATAGGCTTCCGCCACCGCCCTTTCGAGCGCACGTTGGCTCGTCTTGTAGGCCCACCGCAGGAAGATGAAGCTGAACCGCGCTTGGATCGCATAGGCACAGAGGATGCAGCCTTCGATTAACAAATGGGGATCCCGCTCCATCAACAGGCGATCCTTGAAAGTCCCCGGCTCCATCTCGTCAGCGTTGGCAACCACGTACTTGGGTTGTGGGGCATTCTCGCCTGTGGGGACGAAGCCCCACTTCATCCCGGTCGGAAATCCCGCTCCGCCGCGTCCCCTCAAATTCGACTTCTTGACCTCTTCGATCACCTCTCGAGGGGACATTCGGCCGAGCACCTTGCGCACAGCCTGGTATCCACCGCCCGCCTCGTACTCCTTCAGACTGACCGGCTCGCGATCCTTGCGCATGCGCCCGGTTAAAGGCTGTTCTTCTTTGCTACTCATAAGCTTTCAGGATTTCGTCCACCTTCTCCAGCGTCAGGTCCCCATGGAAATCCGTGTCCACGATCATGACCGGCGCATGGTCGCACGCTCCCAGGCAGGGGGCCGGCAGGAGCGTGAACCGCCGGTCCGGAGTCGTCTCTCCGAAGCCGATTCCGAGCGTTTTGCCCAAATGAGCCACGATGCTCTTGTAGTCCAGCAACCAGCAACTCACGCCGTCACAAATCAGAATCACGTGCCGCCCGACGGCCTTGCGAAAGATCAGGCTGTAGAAGGTGGACACGGCATCCACCTCATCAGGAGGCATCTCGAGCAGATCGGCGATGTCCGTGATCGCATCATCGGAGACCCAGCCCCGGTGCCGATTGACGATGCTCAGTGCTTCGAGACAGACATTGCGTTTTGCCGGGTATCGCCCGAAAGCTTCCTCGATTTCCTTGACTTCCTCATTCGACAGCATCTCGACAATCGCTCTCCTCATCGATCAATGTCGGCCAGCACGAAATCCACGCTTCCCAGAATGGCCAGCAGGTCCGGCACCAGGAAGCCTCTCGAGATCTCGGGCACCATCTGAATGTGGGGGAACGAAGGCGTCCGGATGCGAGTCCGATAGGAAACGCTACTCCCGTCACTAATCAGGTAGTATCCATTGCTTCCCTTGGTTGCTTCGACGCCGAAGAAGGCCTCTCCCGCCGGCACGGCCGGTCCCCAACTGACGTTCAAGAAGTGATCGATCAGCGTGTCGATGTGGTGCATCGTGCCGGGCTCCTTGAGGGGGGGCGTCGCTTTGGGATGTTTCGACTTGTAGGGGCCTTCGGGCATATTCTCCAGACACTGGCGCATGATGCGCAGGCTCTGGCGCATCTCCTCGATCCGAACCGCCGCGCGATCGAAGCAGTCTCCCTGTTTGCCGGTCGGGATGTCGAACTCGAACTGATCGTAGCCGGAATAGGGGCGAGTCTTTCTGAAATCCCATTCCATCCCGGTGGCGCGCAGACCGGGGCCGGTCACCCCCCACTCGATCGCGTCCCTGGTCGTGTAGGCCCCAATCCCCTTGGTCCGTGCCTGGAAGACGGGGTTGCGCATGACGATACCGTCGTACTCATGCAGCCTCGGCGGCATGTAGTCAATGAACTCTCGAATCAGTTTGTCCCAGCCGTTGGGCAGATCCTGAGTGACGCCACCGATTCGAAACCAGTTCGGGTGCATCCGATCGCCACAAATGGCTTCGATGATGTTGAGGGCTCTTTCGCGGTCGTTGAAAGTGAAGAACACGGGCGACAGCGAGCCGACGTCCTGGGCGAAGGTGCCGTACCAGACGAGGTGACTGATGATCCTGAACAGCTCCACCAGCATCACACGAATCACCTGGGCGCGCTCCGGCACTTCGATGCCGGCGAGCATCTCGACGGCCAGAACATAGGGCAGATTGTTCATAACACCGCCGAGATAATCGATTCGATCCGTGTAAGGGATGTAGGTATGCCAGGACTGACGCTCACCCATCTTCTCGGCCCCGCGATGGTGGAACCCGATCTCGGGGACGGCGTCCAGGATGACTTCGCCGTCGAGCTGAAGAACGATCCTGAGCACGCCATGGGTGCCCGGATGTTGAGGCCCAAGATTGAGGAACATGAAATCCGTGTCCTCACTTCGCCGTTTCAGCCCCCAACGCTCGGGTTTGAAACTCAGTGCCTCCTGCTCCCGACGCTGCCTCTCCGGCGGCAGTTTGAATCTCTCCATCTCCGTGGCCCGGGCCGGATGCTCCTTCCGGAGCGGATGTCCCTCCCAGGTCGGCGGCATCAGGATTCTCTCGAGGTTCGGATGGTTGTCGACCCGCACGCCGAACATGTCCCAGATTTCCCGCTCATACCAGTTCGCGTTTGGCCAGACGTTCACGACCGACTCGACGCTTTCGCCGTCCTTCAGAGGGACCTTGACCCGGACATCCTGATTGCGGTCGAAGGAAAGCAGGTGGTAGACGACCGTGAACTCGCTGTCGGGCTGACCCTCTCGATGGCTTCGCGCCCGCTCGTCGATCGCGGTCAGGTCATACAGCATTGAGAAGGGCTGGACGAGTTTCTCCTTCAAGAACCGAAGCAGCTGCGGCGCATCCTCGCGGCCGATCCAGACGGTCGGGATCTTGTCCCGCGTTTCCTGGCTGGCGAGTATCGATTCTCCGAACTGCTTCTCCAGTTCACTGACCACGGAATTGACCATGATCGACCTGTGATCTATTCCAGTTTCAAACTCCGTCAGGAGTCCTGAGGTTGATGACTGTCGTTCTGTCGACTCTCTTCAGATCTCGCTGGCAGGGTCGCGGACCCCGCTCGATACCCTGAGGGCCGAGGACCCAGCTCAGGGGCCTCTTTTCATTCCCAACTGCTTCCCGCAGCAGTAACAGCCCTTCCATGAAGGCGTCCGGACGAGGGGGACAGCCGGGAACGTAGACATCGACGGGTAGAAACGTGTCCACGCCCTGAACGACGCTGTAGATATCGTACATCCCTCCCGAATTGGCACAGGAGCCCATCGAAATGACCCAGCGCGGTTCCATCATCTGGTCATAGAGCCGCTGGATGACCGGCGCCATCTTGACGAAGACCGTGCCTGCGATCACCATTAGATCCGCCTCTCGCGGTGTCCCTCGGAGTACCTCGGAACCGAATCTCGAGATGTCGTACCGGCTCGTCACGCTCGTCGCCATTTCGACATAGCAGCAGGAGAGTCCGAAGTTGAAGGGCCAGATCGAATTCTTCCTGGACCAGGCCAACAGCCGATCCAGACGCGTCAGGGCCACCAGCCGGTTCATCGTCTCTTTGAAGGCCGCCATCCGATCCGCGTCGACCGCTACGGTCAGGGAATCGCCGGGCCCGGGGCCTGCCGTATCACTCAACCACCATTTCATGATTCCGATCTCTCCCGTTTCCCGGTCTGGCCGGTCGCCAGCGGACGCATCGGTCCGGGTCCCCAGTCCAGCGCTCCCACCCTCCAGAGATAGATGAGCGTAGCCACGAGTACAGCAATGAAGACAACGACCTCGACGTAGCCGAGCCAACCCGTTTCACGTAACGCCACGGCCCAGGAGAAGATGAAGACTGCCTCGAGATCGAAGATCAGGAAGAACATCGCAATCATGTAGAACTTCGCCGAGAATCGCAGTCGCGGGTTCCCTGCCGACGTGACCCCGGCCTCGTAGGGAAGGTCTGTTTCCCGGTCGTGGTGTCGCTCCCCAAGGATGTGGGAGACCGCGATCATCCCGACGACCGTCACCAGGACAACGAGGCAGTAGACGACGAACGGCCAAAGTGGCGACGGGGCTGTGACGTAACTTTCCATACGCCTTGTCTCCATGCCGAGACACAAGTCACCTCTAGCATGGGATGCTCCAGCTCACTACGAGCTAAGCTGTTCACTGAAGGTTGGTTATCAACTACCGGCTATGTTCCACGTATCTCACAGTCGATACCGACTTTCAAGCGATTCGTGAAAAGCCGGATCCCGCGGACGCTGTGACGCCCATGGTAAAATCGCAGCAATGACCCCGGCGGAAAAAGAGCGGAATCTGGTCCACTTTCTGGAAGGATTCGGCAGCGCGATCGTGGCCTTCAGCGGGGGTGTCGACAGTTCCTACCTCGCCTTTCTGAGCCATCGTGTCCTGGGTGCGTCGGCGCGGATCGTCACAGCCCTTTCGCCTTCTGTCTCACGATCCCAGGAAGACACGGTGCGGGAGTTCGTGGCCCGCTACGGGGTGAATCACCACTTCATCCGAACCGATGAGCTGCATGATCCAGACTATGCCGCCAACCCGAGCAACCGATGCTATTTCTGCAAATCGGAACTGTTCGATCGACTCCGCAGCCTTCGCGATGAATGGGATGTCGAAGCCATTTTCGACGGAAGCAACGCGGATGACCTTGGGGATTACCGTCCGGGTCGCCGGGCGGCCCAGGAAAAGGCCGTCGTCAGTCCGCTCGCCGAGGCGGGAATGGGCAAGACGGACATTCGCGAGCAGTCAAGGAAGTGGGGCCTGTCCACCTGGGATATGCCCGCGACGCCCTGTCTGGCCTCCCGGCTTCCCTACGGGGTGGAGGTCACGGAAGCGAAGCTCCGCCAGGTCGATGCGGCGGAGAGCCTGCTACGGAACCTTGGCTTCACGGAGTTCCGTGTCAGGCATCACGAGACGCTGGCACGACTGGAGATTTCTCCGGCGGAGATGCCACGCGTCTTCGATCAAGAGTTGTTGGAGCGGATCAACCGGGAGCTGAAGGCACTCGGATATCGCTACGTGACTCTGGACCTGCAGGGCTTCCGCTCAGGCTCGCTCAATGAACTGCTGGAACTCGAGTAGCCGGGGAGAGAGTTCCGAGTGCCGAGTGCCGAGTTCCGAGTTTCGGTTGTCCAAATAGCGTCAGCGGAGGCTCACGCCACGAGATGAGGACGCGAACCCCGGGCTGTGCCCTTTCCCCAAGTGACCGGCTGTTGCCGCCGAGGCAGGCACGACGCAAGTGAGACGCCAACGGCGTCGTTTCATCCGAGAGCTTTGGGCAGTCGCGGCCGCTATGAAGAGAATCGAGCACACTGCAAAATTGCTGGCGATTGGCTTCCTGGCCCTGGTGGCGATCCCCGGTCCCCTCTGGGCCCAACAGAGCAAACCACTCGAAGAAGAAAAGCCGAAAGCGGCCGGAGATGCCGCCATCCGGCTCTCGGTCGAGCAGGTCCGGGTCGATGCCACAGTCAGTACCAAGGACGGGAACCTGATCACCGGTCTGAAGCAGGACAACTTCGAAGTCTACGAGGACAAGGTCAAGCAGGAGATTACGTATTTTGAGCCCGTCGAAGCCCCGATGACCGCAGTTCTCGTCACCGAGTACAGCAGAGCCCTCCCCTGGGAAATCCTGTACGACGCCATCATGGCGTCCTACTCGTTCGTGGACCAGATGCGGCCGGGCGACTGGGTGGCAGTCCGAGCCTACGATATGCGGCCCGAGACACTGGTGGATTTCACTCAAGACAAGGGCGAAGTCCTGGGAGCGTTGCAGAAACTCAATTATCCCGCCTACAGCGAGAGCAACCTGTACGATACGGTGTGTGACACTCTCGATCGAATCGAGGAAGTCGACCAGAAGACCGCAGTGGTCCTGCTGGCTTCCGGACAGAACACGTTCAGCCACAAGAACCTGAGCCAGGTCTACGATCGTGCCAAGAGGACCAATGCCGTCATCTACGCCGTGAGCCTGGGACAGTCGTATCGGATCCGGAACGAGCCCTACATGTCGGGTAGCGGGAATCTGGATCTCCTCCAGGGTGACACGATGCTTCGCACGATCTGCAAATCGACGGGTGGTGTGGCTTTCTTTCCCCGGTTTCAAGCTCAGTATCGGGAGATCTTCAGCTCCATCGCCGCCATGCTGCGCAGTCAGTACGCCCTGGGGTACGTATCGACGAATCCGAAGAAGGACGGCAAGTTCCGCAAGATCAACGTCATGGTCAAGGTGGACCTTGACGGAGACGGAAAACCCGACAAGGTCAAGGTCAACAGCCGCGAGGGCTACATCGCCGAGAAAGGGGACTGAGTCAGGACGAAGCCGCCCGAGACCTGGGAGCTCGGGCACACCGCCTTCGCGCCCCGTCCCGTCACGTGTTCTGGCCGGAGATGCGGCTACCTCGAGGTCGCTGCACCGTCCAGGCTGGTGTTGAGGCGGGTGTCGCTCTCATCGGGCCGAATCGGGATCTGCTCTACGATCTCGATTTCGAAACCCTCCAGCCCGGCCAGTCTCTTGGGGTGGTTGGTCAACAGGCGCACTTTGTGCAGACCCAGATCCGCGATGATCTGCGCTCCGACCCCATAATCCCTGAAGCTTCCGCGCTCGCCGCGTTCCGCGCCCGCCCGCTGTTCCTCGATCTCCTGCAGGAGGTGCTCGTCTCGGTCCCCCGGCCTGAGATAGATGAGGACGCCCCGCCCCTCCCGACCAATCATCTCCAGGCTGCAGCGCAGCTCGCTGCAGGCTCCCGCACGGAGACCCCCGAAGACATCGCAGAGAATGGATTCCGTGTGAACGCGAAGCAGCGGAGGAGGTCCCGACTTCAGGTCGCCCTTGACCAGAGCCAGGTGCTTTCGACGGTCCAGCCGGCTCTCGTAGACGTTTAACTGGAAATTGCCGTACCCAGTTTCAAAATCCAGACTTGCGATGCGCTCGACGAAACGCTCGGTGCGGAGTCGGAACTTGATCAGATCCACGACTGAAATCAGTCGCAAATCATGCTTACCGGCGAATCTCTCGAGCTCCTTCATACGAGCCATGGATCCGTCTTCGTTCATGATCTCGCAGATCACACCAGCCGGCTTCAACCCGGCAAGTCGGGCCAGGTCCACGGCCGCCTCGGTCTGACCGGCCCGCTCGAGCACTCCTCCGTTCCTGGCTCGTAGAGGAAAGACGTGGCCCGGGCGAACCAGATCGTTCGGCCGAGTCGCCGAGTCGATGGCGGTGAGAATCGTCACTGCACGGTCCGATGCCGAGATTCCGGTGGAAACGTTTCTTCGGGCTTCGATGCTGACACAGAAAGCCGTTCCAAGAGTCGATTCGTTGTTCGAGACCATGGAAGGAATCTGTAGTTCGTCCAGGCGGCTTCCCGTCATCGGCAGACAGATCAGTCCCCTTCCGTGCGTGGCCATGAAATTCACCGCCTCGGGCGTGATTTTCTCGGCCGCCATGGTCAGGTCCCCTTCGTTTTCGCGATCCTCCTCATCGATCACGATGACCATTTTGCCCGCTCGAATGTCTTCGATAGCGGCTTCGACTGATGAAAACGACATGGGACGAATTCACTCCTGTGCACGGTTCGCAAAAAGCGGATTATATCGGATTCGACGGGGGGACTTCACTTGACCGGCGGCAACCGCTTGATCCAACGCAGCGAGCCTTTCTGATCTGTGGCGACACGCCGCAGGGATTCACGGTAGTAAGGTGTCTCGTACTCGAGCACGATCGGGTTCTTCGGGTCGTCGAGATACTTCCACGTGCCGCGCCGGTCGTCCTTGAGGAAGACAGCTCGCACCTTCAGCTCATCCCCATTCAGCTTCAACGGGAATTCGCCCCTGCCGGTGACCTCGAAGCGCGCCGGAATATTGTTGAGAACGAGCTTGATCTCGCCGTCGCGAACCAGGTCTTCATAAACCGCACGGGAGAGCCACTTGACCATCCAGTCCTCGGCATCGGTGTCCACTCCCGGATCGAAGACGCCACTCGTCATGATTTTTCTCGAGCCGCGCACGGCGGCACGAAACATGTGAGTGGTTCCCTGGTAGCTGACCGTCTCCCATTCGAGCACGATGTCGGGCTGAAACCGAGCGATCCGAATGACGAATTGTGTCGGGTCCTTGGTGGCAGATTGAGTTTCGTAGACCAGGATCGTCCCCGGTCCGAATTCAAGACTGCCGGCCTGCGCCAACACCGGCGTCAGCAGGCCGAAGGCCACGCAGATAGTTCTGAATATGGTTTTCCACATACTTGCTGATCACATCCGCTTCAAGATTGACGGTGTCCCCTGCCTTGATACGCGACAGATTGGTGACTTCCCAGGTGTGAGGAATGATCGCGACTTCGAAGAAATCCGAGCCGAGACCGGAAATCGTCAGGCTGATGCCGTTGACCGTGACGCTTCCTTTCAAAACGCAATAGCGCAGGATCTCTTCCGGCGCTGAGAACCGAAAAATCCATGAGTTGCCCTCTTCCCGCACGGACTCCACCCGCCCCGTCGCATCCACGTGCCCCTGAACCAGATGTCCACCCAGAAAATCCGATAACCGAAGAGAGGGCTCCAGGTTGACCAGATCTCCCGTCTTCTTCGTCCCGAGGTTCGATCGCCGAAGCGTTTCCGGTGTCGCATCGACTTCAACCCAATCCTCCGCGATCCGCGTGACCGTCAGGCAGACCCCATCGACACTGACGCTATGTCCGACCTGCAGCAGGGCTCCCAGCCGTCCCGTCTCGAAACGAAAGGTGATGCCTTCCTGAGACGAGGTAATCGAGACGATCTTGCCCGTTTCCTGAACAATGCCCGTAAACATCCGGGGTCTCACTTTCCGCGGGAACGCTTTTCTCGTCCCGAAACCGCCCTTTCGAGCCTTCTCAGCTCCACCTCGGTCAGCCGTCTCGATTGGCCGGGAGCGAGGTTGCCGAGTTCGATGGGGCCGACGCTGATTCGCCGCAGACGCATGACAAAGTGGCCGACCGATTCGAACATCCGCCGGATCTGCCGGTTTCGTCCCTGCCTCAGTACGACTTGATACCAGCAGTTGTCGCCGGGCTTCAGCATCTGGATTTCGCACGGTCCGAATGTCTCTCCGTCCCTCAGATGCAGTCCTCTCCGCAGCCGGTCGAGCTTCTCTTCGCTCGGGTGGCCGGCGACCTTGACTCGATAGACTTTGGACAGATGCCCCGCCTGCGTAATCTTTCGAACCAGGGACCCGTCATTGGTGAGAATGACCAGCCCTTCACTTGCATAGTCGAGCCTGCCGGCAGGATAGATACGCGCTCCCGTCTGCACGAAGTCGGTCACAACCCTGCGCCCCCGGGGATCGGACACAGTGCTGACCACGCCGCGAGGCTTGTTGAGAGCAAAGTAAACGAGAGTCTCCGGGTGAAGGAGACGGTTGTTGACCTTGATATGGTCGCGCTCCGGGTCTGCCTTGGTACCCAGTTCCGTGACGGCATGCCCGTTCACGGTGACGCGGCCCTCTCGGATCAGCTGTTCAGCCTTCCTTCTGGAAGCGACTCCCGCACGAGCCACGATTTTCTGGACACGCTCCTCCATGTACGGTTCATTCTAGCATCCGGTCGGGGATCGTCGCAGCGCCGGGGCGGAAGCGAGGCAGCCGCCTTCCGGGCCACGGACCGTCCCTTTGCCTGCCCTCTCGCCGGTCCGCGATCGGCGCCTATGGATTCTCGTCGGAAGCGCTTTCGGTGTTGATCAACTCCTCGAATTCCTCCAACGACGGAAGTTCGGAGAGATCATTGAGTCCGAAGTGAGTGAGGAACTCCTGAGTCGTCCCGTAAAGCATCGGGCGTCCCACAACCTTCTTGCGGCCGCGGATCTCGATCAGCTTCTTCTCGAGCAGCGTCTTGATGGTAGATGAGCCCTTGATTCCCCGAATCTCCATGACCTCCGGGAGAGTGATCGGCTGTTTGTAGGCGATCACCGCCAGGGTCTCGAGCGCTGCGTGTGAAAGCTTGGCTGACGGCTTCGTCCTCAGGTAGGCTCGAATGACCTCATGCCGATCCGGGCGGGTCGTGATCCGATATCCCCCGGCCACTCGCCGAATCTCGATGGCAGACTGCATCCGGTTGAACTGCTCCTCGAGTTTCTCCAGAGCCCTCCCCAGCGCCTCGCCGCCGACATCGGGAAACACCTCTTCGAGCTCGCGAATCAGGACCGGTTCGGCGGCCGAGAACAGGATCGCCAACAGTTCGTTCGGCAATTCACCTCTCAGCATGCGACGATCCTGATGTCTTCGAACAGGGCGTCCTGGATGAGCTGCACCTCGCGGAGACGACACATCTCCAGCAGTGCGAAGAAGGTGACAACGAGATGTATCCGCGAGATGGGCTGCTCGAGGAAGGACGAGAACAGGAGCATCTTCCGAACGGCCAGAAGCGCGCGCAACTCATCGAGCTTCGCTTCCAGAGTCACGTTCTCGTGTTGGATCTGAATGACGATCCGGTCCTTGTACCGTTCTACGATCCGATGGAAGGCTTTCACGAGATCGAACAGCGAAACTGCCACAGCTTCCTGTTCCTCCTCTTCGAACTCGTTCTCCCCCCGCGTCCACACCGAATCCTCGATCACCTGACGATCATGCAGCAGACCCGCAGCCTTCTTGAAACGCTCGTGCTCGAGCAGTCGTTCGACCAATTCGCGCCGCGGATCCTCCGGCTCCTCACCCTCGGTGAGGACCGGATCCGGCGGAAGCAGCATCTTGGACTTGATGTGAATCAGCGTCGCGGCCATCAGAACGAACTCGCCGGCCACCGTAATACTCAGATCCCGCATGACCTCCAGGTATTCCAAGTATTGCTCGGTAATGCGGGAAATCGGGATGTCGTAGATGTCGATTTCCTGCGTCCGAATCAGGTGCAGAAGCAGATCGAGGGGTCCTTCGAAGAACTCCAGCTGGATCCGATAATCGGGCAGGCCCGCGACTGACGCCATCGGCTAATACTCTAGCCGCATGGCCTGACGCACCTCCGCCATAGTCGCCGAGGCGATCTCGCGAGCACTGCGGCTGCCTTCCTTGAGCACGTCCATAACCCCGTCGCGGTCCTTCTCAAGCTGAGAGCGCTTCTCGTAAATCGGCTCGAGGACCGGGAGGAGGTTGTCGAGCAGCCGGTTCTTGCAGTCGATGCACCCGATTCCCGCCGTTGTGCATCCCTCCACGACCCACTTCTGATCTTCGACGCTCGAGAAAATCTTGTGCAAGTCGTAGACGGGACATTTATTGGGATCTCCGGGGTCAGTCCGTCGCACCCTCGCCGGATCCGTGACCATGGTCAGAATCTTCCTGCGCACGCTGGCCGGATCCTCACCCAACTGGATCTCGTTGCCGTAGGACTTGCTCATCTTCCGGCCATCGGTTCCGGGAAGCCTGGGAGAAGTCGTGAGCTTCGGCTGGGGCTCCGGGAAAACCGGCTGGTAGAGGTTATTGAAGCGGCGAGCGATCTCCCGGCACAACTCGATATGGGAGACCTGGTCTTCACCCACCGGCACGACCTCCCCCTTGTAGATCAGGATGTCGGCGGCCTGGAGCACGGGATACCCGAGAAAGCCGTACGTAGAGAGGTCTTTCTCCCTGAGTTCGCGTATTTGTTCCTTGTAAGTGGGCACCCGCTCCAGCCAGGGCAGGGGCGTGAACATCGAAAACAACAGGTGCAGTTCGGCATGCTCCGGTACGAGGGACTGGACCATCAGACGGCTCCGCTCGGGGTCGAGGCCGGAAGCCATCCAGTCGATCGCGATCTCGACGACACTCTGGTGGACGAGGTCCACGTTTTGATACTCCGACGTCAGGGCGTGCCAGTCGACGATCCCGAAAATGCAGTCGAATTCTTCCTGCATCGGCACCCAGTTGGTCAGCGCACCCACCAGATGTCCCAGGTGAAGTCGGCCGGTCGGCCGCATTCCGCTAAACACTCGCTTTTTCATGATGGTCTTTAGGAGGACACGCTCCTCACGATCTCCAGGACGGGGTCGAGCACCCAGTTGAAGACACCGGAATAGAGAAGCAGCACGAGGATGAGAAAACCATAGGGGCGGATCATGTCCATCGCCCGGCCCAGGCTCTGCGGGAGGATCCCCTCCAGAACCCAGCTCCCGTCCAGCGGCGGAATCGGGATCAGGTTGAACACGGCCAGGATGACATTGAGAAAGATCCCCACCTTGCAGAGTCCCAGCAGGGGTTCAGTCAGCCAGGGCACGATTCCGGCCGCTTCGAGCCCCGAGAAGACGCGCAGCAGAATGACGAAGCCGAGAGCCGCCGCCAGATTGCTCACAGGCCCGGCCACGGAAATAAAGATGTTGTCCCGTTTGGGGTCTCTGAGATTCGCGCTGTTGATGGGTACGGGCTTGGCCCAGCCGAAGATGACGCCTCCGATGAGGAAGCCGAGCAGTGGAAAGAGGATCGTACCGATGGGGTCGATGTGGACCAGCGGATTCAGGCTCACCCGGCCCAGCATCTGACCGGTCGGATCGCCGAACCGGTTGGCAACCCAGGCGTGGGCCGACTCGTGCAGGCTCAACGAGAAGAGCAGCACGACCAGATCGATCAGCAAAGGCAGAAGATCTATCGATCCAAAGGTCACGAGCGACGATCATACCACGGGAGAACGGGAGGACCGGAGGACGGGAGAACCGGAGGGCGGGAGGACCGGAGGACGGGAGGACGGGAGCTGGGGGCTGGGTAGGATTTTGTTCGGACCGGTTTGACATTGCCGACCGATCCGACGTGTCGGACGGAGTGGACAGTGTGGACCAGATGGACGAGGTGGACGGAGTGACTTCCGGCTTCCAGCAGGGAGCCTCGGAACCCCGGAACCGGTTGACGGTCCGCGCCCGGCCCGTGCCTTCTATATAATGTCTCTTATCATGGGCGGGTTATTGTTCAACGCCGCGTTCGGCTTCTACGTTGTCGGTTTGTTTCACAGCGGAATCGCCTTTCTCTCCAAGAAGGACCTTTTCGTCCGTGTCGCTCTCTACTCTGTCGCAGCCGGTTTTGTTTTCCACAGTGGATTCCTGATCTATCAGGGAATCGAGAAGGCTTTCTTCCCGATGATCGGCCTGCGCGAGTCTCTGGCTTTCTTCGCCTGGACGGTGACACTCTGCTTCCTCATCGCCCAGTTTCGCTATCGGGTACGAGCCATGGGTCTGTTCCTGCTGCCCCTGGTGGCAGCGTCGATGCTGAGCACGGTCTTCATCAAGGCCTCTCCCATTCCGGACATCCTGCGCAGTTCCTGGGTCTATTTCCATACGACCTTTCTGTTCCTTGCGTACGGCATGTTTTTCGTGACCTTTCTGGCCGCGATCTTTTATCTGCTTCAGGAACGTGAACTGAAACGCAAGAAGCCCCGCACCTTTTACTACCAGCTCCCTTCCCTCAGTGCTCTGGATCACCTCTTCTTCAACTTCCTGATTTGGGGATTCGTCTTCATGACGGCGGGAATCGTCGTCGGGATCATCTGGGCGGAACAAGACTGGGTGAAGGGCTGGCACAGCGATCCCAAGGTAATCGCCACCATGTCCACCTGGGTCATCTACCTGGTACTCATTTACCTCCGCGTGACGGCGGGGTGGCGTGGGCGAAGGGCGGCGTTCTTGAGCCTGATTGGATTCCTGTCCATTCTTTTCACGTTTTTGGGAGTGAGTTTTCTGGGGGGGCAGCATAGCTTCTAGCGATGGACCTCGTTCTGGTAGGGCTGAATCACAAGACAGCTCCGATCGAAATCCGTGAGAAGGTGGCCTTTCACGAGGAAGCGCTCCCTCTCGCCCTGAAGTCCCTGGTCAGGGAGTTCGGCTTCGATGAGGCGATGATCGTCTCAACCTGTAATCGCGTGGAATTGCTGGCCAGTGGCACCAACAACGGAGCTCCCGTCGACGGCCGGTTGCGCGAGTTTCTTTGCCGCTACCACACGCTGGACGCGTCCGTCTTGAAGGATCATCTTTACACATACAGTAATGAAGAGCTGGTGCACCATGTCTTCCGCGTCGCCTCCAGCCTCGATTCCATGATCCTGGGCGAGGCGCAGATTCTGGGTCAGCTCAAACAGGCTTACAGCTGCGCAGAAGACAGCGGCGCCATCGGACAACGACTGGGCCGACTCATCCCACACGCTTTCTTCGTGGCCAAGCGGGTTCGTCACGAGACCAAGGTCGGGCACTCGGCGGTGTCCATCAGCTCGGTCGCCGTCGAGCTGGCCGTCAAAATCTTCGGAGAGCTGGCGGGGCGAACGGTCCTGCTGCTGGGAGCCGGAAAGATGGGCGAGCTGGCCGCTCGCAGTCTCCTGGCATCCGGCGCGAGCAGGATTCGCGTCGCCAATCGGACCTTCGAGCGGGCCCGGGAAGTGGCCGCGAAATTCGGCGGTGAAGTCGCGGACTTCTCCCGACTGGAAGACGAGTTCGTCGTTTCCGACATTGTCATCGTTTCGACCGGCTCCAAAGACTTCGTCGTCCGTAAGGAACATGTCGACCGTGCCATCCACCGGCGCAAGTACAACCCCCTGTTCATCGTCGACATCGCGGTCCCCCGCAATGTGGAGCCCGCCGTCAATGCTATCGAGACCGCTTTCTGCTATGACATCGACGATCTCCAGGCCGTGGTGGATGCCAACCTGGAAGAGCGGCTGGTCGAAGCCGAACTGGCCGAATCGATCATTCGCGAAGAAGTTCACAATTTCTCGCTGGGGGACCAGCACCGCAACGTCGGAGCGGTCGTGGGTTCCTTTCGGCAGACACTCGAACAAATCTGCCTCGAGGAGCTGTCCAAAGTCCGCGACAGCTTCCCGGAGACCGAATACCGGAAGCTCGAACAGATGATGTTGAGGACAGCCCACCGAATCGCCCACCCATTCATGGTCGAGATTAAGAAGGGGGAACAGCCGACCACGGCCGAGGCCGCCGCTCTGATCAAGCGGATTTTCCGACTCAAGGATTCCGAATGAAGCACCTCACGATCGGGTCGCGCGGCAGCAAGCTCGCCCTCGCACAGACCCATCTGGTTCGAGCTCTTCTGCAGAGAGAATTTCCCGGTCTCGAAGTGAGCGTTCGGAAGATCCGAACGACGGGCGACAAACTGACGGCCACACCGCTTTCCCAGCTGGCGGGCGAGAACAAGGGATTGTTCGTCAAGGAAATCGAAGAAGCCCTGTTGGATCGCTCGATTGACCTGGCCGTGCATAGTCTCAAGGATCTGCCCACAGATCTCCCCAACGGCCTCGTGCTGGGAGCTATCCCCCGTCGTGAAGATCCGCGCGATGCGCTGGTCGCCGGCAGGCTCCTGGACTCGCTCGACCAGTTGCCCGCCGGATCGAGGATCGGGACGAGCTCGCTGCGCCGGGAGACCCAGCTCCGACATCTCCGTCCGGACCTCGAGATCGTGCCGGTTCGGGGCAATGTCGACACCAGAATCCGCAAGATCGACTCAGAAGGCCTCGCAGCGGTGGTTCTGGCCGTAGCCGGACTCCGCAGGATGGCTCTGGACAGCCATATTTCCTTCATCTTTCCGGCGGACCAGATGATTCCAGCCGTCGGCCAGGGGGCGCTGGGTCTGGAGGTTCGGAGGGGAGACGAAGAGGTCGAGGAGCTAGTGAGTCGCCTCGACGATCGGAACACTCGCGTGGCGGTCCAGGGCGAACGTGCCTTTCTCGATATGATGGGCGGAGGATGCCAGGTTCCCATGGGCGCTCACGCGTCGCTGGGAGGCGGTCGCGCGCGTCTGGCGGCGTTCGTGGCCAGTCCGACGGGCGAGCGGATGATCCGGGATACGATCGAAGGCCCCGAGCAGAAGCTCCGGGAAATGGCAATTCGGCTTGCCCGGAGTTTTCGAGAAAGTGGTGCCGACAAGATTCTCGCAGAGGTCGGACTGGGATGACGAAGCCGCTCGAGAACCTCTCCATCCTGGTCACGCGCACTCGCAGGCAGTCGGGATCCTTTGCGAAGATGCTCCGCGAGCGCGGCGCCCGGGTCTTCGAGGTCCCGACAATCGAGATTCGGCCGCTGGACCCGGAGCCCTTGGATTCTGCACTGGCTCGTCTGGAAAGCTATGACTGGCTTTTCTTCACGAGCGTCAATGCGGTCGACATCTTCTTTGGCCGCTATCAGGCTCGGGCGAACCCGTCTTCCCTCCCCAGAATCTGCTGCATCGGGCCGGCCACGGCGGACCGCGTTCGGGGCTTCGGCGCAGCCGTCGCTCTTCTCCCCGGTGTCTACCAGGCGGAAGGGATCCTCGACGAATTCTCTTCCCTGCATGCCGGTAATCTGCGAGGTCTGCGCATCCTGCTCCCGAGAGCACAGGTCGCCCGCGAGATCCTTCCTCGGCAACTCGAGGAGAGAGGCGCCCAGGTCGACCTCATCCCGGTTTACGAAACGGTCGTGCCGACAGAAAGTCGGACGATGCTGGATCGGATCCTGGACGAATTGACACCCGACCTGGTGACGTTCACGAGTTCCTCGACCGTGCGGAATTTCATGGCGATCGCCGAAGAACGCGGGGATCTGGGCAGGGTCAGGTGCGCCGTCATCGGCCCCATTACCGCCGATATGGCGCGCGATGCAGGACTCGAGATCGTCTGCATGGCGAAGAACTCGACGATCCCGGATCTCGTCGACGCCATCGTCGACTACGCCCGCTCCCTCGAGGCAGCCGAGTAGGACGACCGTCCCCGGTTGTCCCCTGCCCCGACCGAACATCCCCGGCACCGCCACACGGACCCCACGGCATGAGCGCAGAACAACCGTCCCCGGTTGTCCCCTGCCCCAAATGAACGCCCCCGGCACCGTGCATGCGGACGCCTCAGCTTCGGTGCGCCGGCCGGCTTTCCCGACGGCCGCGGACCCGACAGGCGGACAACCGGGGACGGTTGTCCTACAGTCTCGATCCGAGTTACTCTTCCCTCCATGCTTCGCGTCCTCGCTTTCTCGCTTCTGGTCTTCATTCCCGCACTCGGCCTCAGCTGTCAGGAAGAGCGCATCGAGCCGGCGGACCTGGTGCTTTTGAACGGCAAGGTCGTCACTCTGAACCCCGAAAACCCGGAGGGGGGAGCCATCGCCGTATCGGACGGAACCGTCCTGGCCGTGGGCACAACGGATCAGATCCAGGGGCTCGTGGGCAACCAGACGAGGGTGATCGATCTGGAGGGCCGGCTGGTCACTCCCGGGTTCATCGAGAGCCACGCTCATCTGTCGGGCATCGGAGAGGCGCATCTGTCGCTCGACCTGAGCCATGCACACAGCTGGGATGAAATCGTCGAACTGGTCGCCCGAACTGCCGCCAAGGCTCGACGTGGAGACTGGATCATCGGCCATGGCTGGCATCAGGAGAAGTGGGACTCAGCCCCCTCTCCATCACTTCAGGGATTTCCCCTGCATGAGGCGTTGAGTCGCGCAACGCCCGACAATCCGGTCCTCCTGACCCACGCCAGTGGACATGCCTGTATTGCGAATCAGCGAGCCATGGACCTTGCAGGCATCGATCCCGGAACGAAAGACCCCGAAGGCGGCAGAATTCTGCGGGACGCCTCGGGGCGCCCCACAGGTGTGTTCGAGGAAGCGGCCCAAGGACTGATCCACAAGGCCTATGCCCGGGCACTGGCGCAACGCTCCCCGGAGGAAGCGGCGGCCCACCGTCGGCGGATCGTGGAACTTGCGACCCGCGAATGCCTGTCCAAGGGCATCTGCAGCTTCCATGACGCCGGAACGACCGTCGAGTATCTGGAGACTCTGAAGGAGATGGCCGCAGACGGGAGCCTTCCGATCCGCCTCTACTGCATGCTTCGCGAACCCAACGAGCGGCTGGCGGGGAAGATGGCCTCCCTGAAGATGATCGGTTTCGGCAACGACCATCTGACGGTCCGGGCGATCAAGCGCTACGCCGACGGAGCCCTGGGCTCTCGGGGGGCCTGGCTGCTCGAACCTTATGCCGATCTTCCGTCCTCGGTGGGACTTCCTGCCGATGAGTTCGACGAACTCCGAGACACGGCCGAGCTGGCCGCGCAGAATGGATTTCAGCTGTGCACCCATGCGATCGGAGATCGAGCCAACCGCGAGGTGCTCGATGTCTACGAAGCGACGGCGGCCCGCTATCCCTCAGTGGCCACCGGGCGGTGGCGAATCGAACACGCCCAGCATCTCAGCCTGCAGGACATTCCTCGGTTCAATGCGCTTGGCGTCATCGCAGCGATGCAGGCGATCCACGCGACGTCGGACGGACCGTGGGTGGTGGATCGGTTGGGTGAGGAGCGGGCCCGGACGGGTGCCTACGTCTGGCGCAGCCTGCTGGACTCCGGCGCGGTGATCAGCAACGGCACGGATGCCCCGGTCGAAGACGTCGATCCTATTCCCTGTTTCTATGCCGCTGTCACCCGGCGGACGAAGCAGGGGGACGCGTTCTTTCCCGAGCAGTGCATGACTCGCCTGGAGGCCCTTCGATCCTATACTCTGGCCGGTGCCTACGCGGCTTTCGAAGAAGAGCGCAAGGGCAGTCTGGCACCGGGAAAGCTGGCCGACCTCACCGTCTTCTCGCAGGATCTCCTGACCGTCCCGGACGATCAGATCCTTCAGACGCAGGTGGACTACACGATCGTCGGCGGACAGGTCCTGTACGAGCGGTGAGCCGCGGAGAACCGGAGAACCGGAGAACCGGAGCGTGGGTAGGATAAGCGTCCTCGCTTGTCTTGACCTGAGGCCGCTCCTTCACGGGCGTTGTTCGTTCTGAACTCCAAAGTTCAGACGGGAGAACCGGAGGACGGGAGGACCGGTAGCGATATTGTTGCGATCGGACCGACGTTCTGTACGAACACGCCGGTCCCAGGGAACTGCGGCGAAGCCGCTTTGGAGTGCGAACGAGGGAGGGAGAAGATGAGGACAATCTTGGCAGCTGTGGTGATGTTGGGCCTGCTGGCGGGATGTGCGCAGCAGGATAAATCAACCGAGGGGAGCGCGAGCGAGACCGAACAGCACGGACTGCACAAGATGCCCGTCGTCCTGGATACGGATATCGGCACCGATATCGATGATACCTGGGCGTTGGCCCTGCTTCTGAACAGCCCGCGGCTCGATCTCCAGTTGGTGGTCACGGACAGCGGCAACACCCGAGAGCGGGCCCGCATCGCGGCGAAATACCTCGACGAGGCAGGACGGGGGGATGTTCCGGTGGCAATCGGCCGGTCGTTCGACGAGAATCCTCTGCCTCAAAGCCCCTGGGCGGGCGACTATCAGCTCGGTTCGCACCGCGGCAAAGTCTACGAAAACGGAGTCACGGCTCTGGTGGACGCGATCATGAATAGCCCCGAGCCGGTCGTTCTGATCGTGATCGGACCGGCCTCCAACATTGCAGATGCACTGAGGCAGGAACCGGCGATCGCCCAGAAAGCCCGTGTCGTGGCAATGAGCGGCAGCGTCGATGTCGGCTATGGAGACAAACCGCAACCCGATGCCGAATACAACGTCAAGACCGATCCGGCGGCCACCCGCGCGATGTACGCCGCTGGCTGGGACGTCCTCTTGGCGCCCCTGGACACCTGCGGCACCATCCAGCTGAAAGGCGGGCTCTACCAACGTGTCCATACGTCCTCCAAACCCTCGCTCCTGGCTCTGATGGAGAACTACCGAACCTGGAGTACGCGCGAGAACTGGACCAAGGTCGACCCGGCCGTCGAGTCTTCGACGCTGTTCGATACCCTGGCCGTGGCCCTCGTGGTCGACCAGAGCTGGGTGGATGTGGAGGAACTCAAACTGGAGGTGACCGGCGACGGCTACACCCGGCGCTCACCGCAGGGTTCGAGCGTCCGGGCGGCCCTGCGTTGGAAGGATCTGAACGCCTACCAGCAGTGGCTCGTGGATTCTCTTACTCGCTGATGGAACAGTGGGGTCGTATCGTCGTTCGACCCCATCCCGGCTACTTCGAGAGGTCCTTGCGGAGGGTCAAACCGCCGTCGATGGTGAGGACCTGGCCGGTGATGTAGTTGTCCGGCTCGACCAGGAGGCGAACCGCCTTTGCGACGTCCTCGGCCCGCCCGAAGCGTGGGATGATGCCCCTCTCGACGAAGGGATCGTATTTCCCGGACTGGATCGAAGCGAGGGCCATTCCCGCCCGGTTGACCCCGGGCGCCACGACGTTGACCCGGATACCTCCCGGACCTCCCCACTGTTTGGCCAAGATCCGTGCGGCGTGAATCAGCGCCGCCTTGGGACCCGCATAGTTGATACTCGAGGGAAACAGGTCGACGGCCTGCATGGTCGAGAAGAGGACGATGGCGCCGGCCGTTTCGTCTCTGCGGAGCCGGGCGGCAAAGTCCCGTGCCAGCAGGATAGGACCGTAGTAGTTCGCCCGCATCGAGCCGTCGAGGTCCTCTGTGCCGGCGTCATCGAAACGAACACGCGCCGGGTCTCCGACGAGACAAACCAGCCCGTAGACTTGATCGCCCGTTCTCTCCCCCGCCTCAAGCAGAGCCTGTCGGGTCGCCGGGTCGCCGATGTCTCCCCCGACGAGCTCGACTGCACGACCGAAACGGGACAGATGTGCTTGCAGCCTTTTCGCGCGATCCGCGTCTCGATGAAAGCCGATGACCAGGGATGCACCATCCCGGGCAAGCAGATGGGCAACCGCGCTTCCCAGGCCGCCCGAGCCGCCGGCCAGCACGAAGGTCTTTCCCTGCAGGCCTGCCTCATTGAAATCGAATTGAAACTCCGATTCGGACATGTTCAATCGGACTGCGATTCCAGTTCACCAAGATAGCGTTCACATTCGATTGCGGCCCGGCAGCCCGCTCCGGCAGCCGTGATCGCCTGACGGTAGACGTGATCGTGGACATCCCCTGCGGCGAAGATCCCCTCGACCTTCGTGCGGCCCCCCTTGCCCACTTCCAGGTACCCGTTGGAATCGAGGTCCAGAATGCCTTCGAAGATGTCCGTATTCGGTTTGTGACCGATGGCGACGAACACACCGTCGGTCTCGAGGACCGATTCCTCCCCGGTCTTGACGTCTGTCAGGCGGACAGCCTCCACCTGCTTCTTCTCCGGATCCAGGATATCGGTCACGACCGTGTTCCACAGGAACGAGATCTTCGGATTGGCCTTGGCCCGGTCCCCCATGATCTTCGAAGCGCGAAGCTGGTCCCTGCGGTGGATGATGGTCACGTGGGAGGCATGCTTGGTGAGATAGAGCGAATCCTCCATGGCGGTGTCTCCGCCTCCAACTACCACCACCCGCTGGTTGCGGAAGAAATAGCCGTCGCAGGTGGCGCAGGTCGAAACGCCGTATCCCAGCAGCCTCCGCTCGCCTTCGAGACCCAGCATCCTGGCCGAGGCGCCGGACGCAACGATGATGCTCTGAGTCTCGTAGCGGTTCTCGTCCGTCTCGAGCACGAAAGGCCGGGTGTCGACGTCGACACGTCGCGCCCGTTCCATTCGGTATTCGGCCCCGAACCGTTGGGCCTGCTTCTTCATGTTCTCGACGAGCTCCGGGCCGAGGACTCCATCGGGAAAGCCGGGGTAGTTCTCGACGAGCGTCGTCAGCGAGAGCTGGCCTCCCGGTTCGTGTCCCTCCAGGACGAGCGGCTCGAGATCGGCCCGAGCTGCGTATATCGCCGCTGTGGACCCGGCACAACCGGAACCGAGAATGATCGTCTTCCTTACCATCGGCGCGCCCCTTTCTTGAAGCCGGAAAGAAGGTAGAATACCAGTCGGTCCGGTCCAGATCCATCCGTTGTGGACCTCTTCGGGAAGAGGCGTGACGGGAACCGAGACGGAGCTCACCAAACAGCATGGACACGGAAAACCATTTGATTCAGAGCACGCTCAGTCAAATACGAGGTGCCCTCGCCTTCGTGGGGCAGAACCCTTATCTGCAGGCGCTCGTCGTCGTCGCGGTCTTCTTCATTGTGGCGTGGTTGGCCGATCTGCTCATCACGAGGGGCATCGTCCGGCTGGCGCGCCGGACTCGATCGGACATCGACGACCGCATCGTTGCCCTGCTGCATCGACCCGTCTATGTAACAGTCAACTTGCTGGGCCTGCTCTTTGCCGCTCTCATCATTGAGACGAATGGTTCCTCCATCGAGGCGATCACCAAGAATGTGTTCGCCACCCTGATCGTCCTGATCTGGGTCACGTTCGGCCTCCGGGTGGTCAATGCGATCCTGTCGACGGTCACAGTGGCGACAGGCCAGCGGCGGATCGTTCAACCGGCGACCCGTCCTCTGTTCGAGGTCGCGTCGAAGCTGGCAATCCTGGCTCTGGCCATCTATTTCATCCTGGTGTCATGGGGCGTGGATCCGGTCGGCTGGCTGGCCACCGCCGGGATTGCCGCGGTCGCCGTGGGCCTTGCCGCCCAGGAGACGCTGGGAAATCTCTTCGCGGGGATCTCGATTCTCGCCGACGCGCCCTATAAGATCGGCGACTACATCGTTCTCAATCGGGACGAGCGGGGAAGAGTCACCAAAATCGGACTGAGAAGCACGCGCATTCTGACCCGGGACGATCTCGAGATCACGGTTCCGAACTCGGTCATCGCCCGTTCCATGATCGTCAACGAATCGTCGGGGCGCTGGATCAAGCAGCGCCTGCGCATCCCCGTGGGCATCGCCTACGGTTCCGACATCGACCTCGTCAAGCGTGTCCTGATCGAAGCCGTAGAATCGGAGAAGCTCGTCTGCGACGATCCCGAACCGTGGGTCCAGTTCCGTGCCTTCGGGGATTCCTCACTGAATTTCGAAGTGCGCTGCTGGATCGACGACCCGGCCACGCGCGGTCGGGCCCTGGACGCCATCAACACGACGATCTACAAGAAGCTCGCCGAGCATGGACTGGAAATCCCATTCCCTCAACGCGATCTTTACATCAAAGAACTTCCGAAGCGGCGACGAAATTGAACAAAGATCGACAGCCTCACGTACATTCACTCCGAGATGCCGGCGACTATACCGTTCGGGTTGCGAGATCGACGGGTCATCAGGTCCCGGTTTTCTTGGACCTCGAGTACTGAGAAGATGCTGTGTCGGGAAAGCAGCGATTTGAAAAGGAGAAGCTGAGACGATGAAAGCAACACGTGCCTTGCTGGTCTGTTTGATCGTTGGTGCCCTCGTCGCGTTGATTGCACCCCCGCTCCTGGCGCAGAACCAGGCGAAAGAGCTGCGGGTCAAGTTGACCTACAGTGGGCCCGGCACCGTGGACACCACCCACGGCATCCACGTGTACGTTTTCGACACGCCGGAAATCAATGAGGGAAGCATGCCCATCGCGATGGACTCCGTCTACGAGAACGGCGGGGAGGTCACTTTCAACTACATTACGCAATCACCCGTCTATCTTGCCGCCACCTATGGCGACTTCGACCCGATGTCGGGCCCGCCCCCATCCGGTGCACCCGTCGCCCTTTACAGGCCGGGCGACGTGAACATGCCCACGCCGATTCCGATGGACAAGGACAAGGTCGCGGTCGAATTTACATTCGACGACAGCATGAAGATGCCGTAGGGCAAGCATCCTTACTCGTTGGAGTGGCCGAGAGACAAGCTGGAAGCTTACGCCACCCCGACGACCGCCGCGTCGCGGTCGGAGAGCCATCCTCCGTCCGAACGCTGCCGTACTGTCTCGTCCCTCTTCCAGGAACGCTGGCAGCGAGGCTGACCTCGCAGGTCGACGACCTCGACTTGCAGTTCACGGCCGGGATGCAGGGTGAGCCGGCTGACTCCGCAAAGATCGATCAACTCCGGCCGATAGGGTCCGAGTCGCTCCAGCATGGCGGGTGGGACGGTAGCCTCGAGACCGGCGTCAAGCGGATTCTTGAGAGCATTCTCACCGGTCTTGGCGAGTTCCAGGGCCTTGAGCGCCTGTGAGCGGAATTCCATCGCGCTGTCCCAGTCGTCTCCAGCCTCGTACTCGAAGGCATCCGGCAACTGCTGGAGGTGCACGGAGTCATCCGAATCCATACCTCTTCCCTCAAGAGCCAGCCAAGCTTCCTCGGCCGTGTGCACCAAGATCGGTGCCAGGGCTCGGATCAGATCCCGGGCAATCCGGTACATGACGGCCTGGGTTCGGCGACGTCGAGGACTGTCGGCCCGATCACAATAGAGCCGGTCCTTCGCGGCGGCCAGGTAAACGGCGCTCAGATCATCGTTGCAGAAATTGAAGATGGCCTCCGCCACGCGTTTGAACTGAAACTCGCGGTAACCGTCGCGGACGTCCTTCACGAAAGCGGCCAGCCGCTGCAGTGCCCAGCCGTCGATGCTGACGCGGTCCTCATCCGTGAACTGATTGCCGTTCTTCTCGGGCTCGAAGTCGCTCAAGTTTCCCAGCAGGAACCGGATGGTATTGCGGACTTTTCGATACTCGTCACCGGCGATCTTGAAGAACTCCCAGTCGACCTTGATGTCGTTCGTGTAGTTGAGGGAACTGACCCACCATCGGCAGATGTCCGCACCGTGGGTCTTGAGAATGTCCTCGACCTCGATGGCATTCCCGCCCGACTTGCTCATCTTTCGGCCCTCGGCATCCACCATGAACCCATGGGTCAGCACGGCTTTGAAAGGAGAGACGCCGGTCGCCCCAAGGGCAGGCAGCAGCGAGAGCTGGAACCAACCCCGATGCTGATCCGAGCCTTCCAGATACAGATCGGCCGGATAACCGATGTCGCGCTGGCGCAGGACGGCATTCCAGGAAGTTCCGGATTCGAACCAGACATCGAAGATGTCCTCACTCCTGTGCAGTGACTTCAGGCCTGCTCTCCCTTCCTTCCGAATCCACTCGGGCACTTCAGCATCCTCGGCAGGATCGTATCCCTCGAGCAACTCTTCGACGGTCGCCTGGAACCAGAAGTTGGAGCCCTTCTTCCGCACCACGGCCGCGACCGCCCGCACCGAATCCTCGGTGAGCAGAGACTGCCCCTGGTCGTTCAGAAACGCCGGAATCGGCAGCCCCCAGGCGCGCTGCCTGCTGATGCACCAGTCCGGGCGCGCTTCCAGCATGCCCTGCAGTCGACTCTGACCCCATTCCGGCACGAAACGGATCTCCTCGGCGGCTGCCTTCAGCGCTCGCTGCCTCAGCGACTTCTTCTCCTGCCCGAAGGGTTTGTCGACGGCGATGAACCATTGTTCGGTAGCCCGGAAGATCGTCGGCGTCTTGCTGCGCCAATCGTGAGGGTAGCTGTGCAGGAACTCGTGGCTGTAGAAGAGGTGGCCGCTGCCGCGAAGATGTTCGACGATCATACCGTTGGCGTTCCAGACGTCGACTCCGATCAGCCAGTCGGGCACGGTCTCGTCGAAGGTCCCGTCGCCCAGCACCGGGCAGTAGATGGGAAGCCCTGCCTGGATCCCCGTGTAGTAGTCTTCGGCACCGTGCCCCGGTGCGGTGTGCACCAGTCCCGTACCGTCTTCGAGCGTGACGTAATCGGCCGTTACGAGAATGCCCTGGCGCTCGACGAAAGGATGGCGATAAGTCGTTCCGCTCTCGGCAAGCTCGGTACCCGTGCAGATTCCCAGCAACTCGAACTCGGTTCCTTCGACGAGACTGAGCGTCCGATAGGCCAGGTCCTCTGCTACGACGATGAATCTTTCCGATCCACCTCCGCCCACCCGATACAGCCCATATCGGGCCTGAGGAGCCAGGGCGACCGCGAGATTTGCCGGAAGCGTCCAGGGCGTCGTGGTCCAGATCATGTGTGAGGCGTGCTTGCCGTCCGACAGTCCCAGAGACTGCGGCAGCCGGCTCGGATCGTCCACTTCGAACAGGACATAGACGCTGGTATCGGTGCGGTCATAGTACTCGAGCTCGGCTTCGGCGAGGGCCGTCTGATTGGCGATCGACCAATGAACGGGTTTCACGTCCCGATACACGATGCCCTCTGCCACCAGTACGGCAAAAACTTCCAGGACGGCCGCCTCATAGGCAGGACGCATCGTGAGGTAGGGATTCTCGTAGTCCGCCTGCGTGCCGAGGCGCTTCATCTGCTTCGACTGGAGTTTCACGTATTTCTCGGCATATTCCTGGCATCGGCGACGGATTTCCAGCGTCCCCAGCGTCCGGCTCTGCTCTCCAAGTTCCTTCAGGACTTTATGTTCGATCGGCAGTCCGTGACAGTCCCACCCAGGTACGTAGTAGACGGAGTATCCCTCCATCTGGCGCGATCTGACGACCAGGTCCTTGAGAATCTTGTTCAACAGGTGCCCCATGTGGATCGGTCCGTTCGCATAAGGCGGGCCGTCATGGAACACGTAAGGTCCCCCCGGGCTCGGTTCCTGTTGAATCCGCCGGTAGAGGTCGATCCGCTCCCAGCGCTCCTGATGTTTCGGTTCCGCCTGCAGCAGGTTGGCACGCATGGAGAATGTGGTCTTGGGCAGTTGTAGAGTAGAACTATAGTCTTTCTTTCCGTCGTCGCTCATCGCGAACCCCTCGCATTGACCGGAAGCATCAAGCTTCTCGAACCGGACACCCAAGGTCCGTCAAACAGCCATAATTTGATTAGCTTACCAGAACCGTACGGCCGGTCTTTCATGACGGCCTGTCGCCTCCACACGCGGTCGAGACAGACGGCCAAGAGTATGAAACAGACGAGCAGGAGAATCCACGCCTGTAGACAGCAGCACGGATTTGGTGTTTCGTATGCCACATGAGCACTGTAAAGGACGTCGTGATCGGCATCGACAGCAGCACCACGGCAACGAAGGCAATCGCCTGGAGACGAGACGGCTCGGTCGCGGGAGTAGGGCGCGGCCCTATTCCGCTTTCCAGCCCGGGATACGATCGCTACGAACAGAACCCCGAGGACTGGTGGTCGGCGGCAACGAAGGCTTTGCGTGAGCTGTTTCAGCGCGTCAAGCCAGAGCGCGTTGCCGGTGTCGCGATCGCCAACCAGCGGGAGACGTTTGTTCCCCTGGGGCCCGAGGGCGAAGCGGTGCGGCCGGCCATCGTGTGGCTGGATCAGCGCTGCGGCGCAGAGGTTCCGTGGCTGACGGGCAAGGTCGGCAGCGATAGAATCCACCAGATCTCGGGCAAGCCGCCCGACATGGCGCCGGTAGCCTACCGGATCGCGTGGATGCTGAGGAATGAGCCGGAACTGTTCCGGGCCACTGCGATGTTCGCAGACGTCCACGGCTATCTCGTGTGGCGGCTCACGGGCACGTTCCGGACGAGCTGGGCAAGTGCGGACCCGCTGGGGCTCTTCGACATGGAACAGAAGGTCTGGTCCCCCGAGGTGCTCGAGGCACTGGAACTGCGCCCCGAACGACTACCGGAGCCGGCTGCTCCCACGAGCATCATCGGCGTGGTCGCTGCGGCGGCGGCGGCCGAGACCGGGCTCTCGCCGGGCACGCCGGTGGTGTCGGGCGGGGGCGACGGGCAGGCCGCCGGCTTGGGCGTCAACGCTCTTACACCCCAGCGAGCCTATCTCAACCTCGGGACGGCGGCTGTTTCGGGCACCTATTCGACCGAGTATCACACAGGCACCGCGTGGCGGACGATGGGAAGCTGTTCGGGAGAGGGTTACTACTACGAAACGAGCCTGAGGGCGGGGACCTTCCTCATCGACTGGTTCGCCCGACACGTTTGTCGCGCGACGGAGGGAGACACCGAGATCTACAAGAAGCTGGAGAGCGAGGCGGCCGGCGTGCCCATCGGCAGCAACGGTCTCATCGCGGTACCGTACTGGGGTGCGGTGATGACACCCTACTGGGACCCGCTGGCCCGCGGATGCTTCGTAGGACTGAAACAGTCCCACCGCCTGGAGCACATGTACCGCTCGCTGCTCGAAGGAATCGCACTCGAGCAGGCGCTGGTCACCGGCATGATCGAGGAACAGACCGGCGTGCAGGTGGACGAGTTCATCGCCATCGGCGGCGGTGCTTCGAGCGACCTGTGGTGTCAGATCGTCGCGGACGCGTCCGGAAAGAGGGTTCGCCGCTCGAGGACCGTCGAGGCGTCGAGTCTGGGCGCGGCCGTTTGCGCGGCGGTGGGCTCGGGCTGGTTCACGACCGCGGCGGAAGCGGCTGAGGCGATGAGCGGCGAGATCACCCGCGAGACCGAGCCGATTCCCGCGCAGGCTGCACGCTACGCGGAACTGCTGGACATTTACCGCGGGATCTACCCGCAGTTGCGCGAGACGTTCGCAAAGCTGACCCGGTTTACCGCGGCCGACTGAAGTGGGCCGCGCTCAGGAGCCGGGGTCTTCCTCGACCTTCATGGTCATCGTGAGCACCGCGCTGACGGCGTGCAGGATCGCGAAAATCCACATGACGCCGCCGACGCCCAGCAGCGGCAGGAACAGGCCCACGATGGCTGGACCAACCCAGGCACTGGCCCCGGCACCCAGGTTCAGGATCGCCATAGCCGCCCCTTTGCGCCCCGGGGCGAGGGCCGCCATGATGGCACCGAGGGGCGTGTAGGCGGACAGCATCGCGCCATAGAACATCCCGGCGATGATCGCCAGCACAAAATTCGCCGGACCACCCAACAGCGAGTAGTAGAGCATCAGCGTGGTGATCGCACATCCGAAACCGCCGAACAACACCACCGTTTTCCGCCATCCGAACTTGTCGCCGATGATGCCGAAAAGGAGATTGAAGATCACGTTGGTGACCGCCAGCATGGTCAGAATCCGGAGCCACTGGCTGAGCGTGAAACCCAGCGTAGCCGTGCACCAGACCGGCATGAAGACGAAGAATCCAAGCTGGGAGGCCGTGTTGATGGTGCGCACGATACCGCCGATTCCGATCTTGCGTATCTGCCACGCGATGGTCGCACTCGTGAGCAGCGTCTTGATCGGGTTTTCGCCTTCGGGAGCAAGACGCCGCGATCCGATCGGTTCGCGGACCAGCAACAGGACGACCCCCGCAGCCACGACGAAGGCCATCGCCCACCACAACGTCTGATATTGTCCGACTACGGGAATCGTATAGGTCGCAATCAGCGACCCGAGTGTCGGAAAGCCGCCGGCAAAGGCAAACCAGAACCAACCCAGGGAAGTGCCCAGGTTACTCGCCGGCGTGGCAACTGTAATCCAGACCAGAAATCCATAGGCAAACAACGGGTAGCCGAATCCGCGTACGCCGTAGAAGAGGAGCATGAGAGGGTAGTTGTTGGCGGCGACACCCAAAAGCAGAAACCCGGCGTCGAAGATCACCCAGATGACCAGGCCGACCATCATGACCCGCTTGGGCCCCCAAAGGTCGGACAGGGCCCCGGAGAGCCAGGACCCGAACGCCGCCGTTGCTCCGTACACTGTGAAGACCAGGGCTACGGCAGACTCCGAGATTCCCAGGCCGACCAGATAGGCCGACAGGAAGCCCGATTCAATGCCGCACGCGCACATCAAGAGCAAAACGGCAACGAAGCCCCCAGCCAGGGGTGGATAGATCCCCATCCGTTCCAGTAGCGGCGACCCGGACTTGACAGTCGTGGCATTCATGGGGCGCATTCTAGCGCAGGACTACGGGGATTTCCCTAGCGATTGACGAGAGAAATCTTGTGGCCGTCGTAATCGAAGCTGAGACCGCTCGAATCGATCGAGAAACTGCCAATCGATTGCTTGCTCGGGTCTTTCGGGAGGACCATCGTTCCCGCCCCGTCCACCTCGGGGACCTCATCGAGCTCCGCGACTTCGGAGTTTCGAACGTTCAAGAGGAGAGGCTTGGGGAGATTCTTCGAAAGCACCAGGAATTGCAGGGTCTCAGGACACTCCAGGACCTTCCCGGCGGGATCCGGTTCTCCCCCCACCAGCAATTCGAACTGCCCGCTCGGCTGAAAGGTCAAGACGTCCGAGGCTTCGCTCGGCGCCGGCCCGGGCAGCGGTGTCGTCGGCAGACCAACCCCATACACGGCGTAGGCCAAGGCTATCACGGTTCCTGCCAGCGCCACCGAGATCTTCCACTGTGCCACCCGTCGCCGCAGAGCCTTCCGGTCGAGCAGAATCAGCAGCAGGGGCAGCGTCAGCATGGGCAGGTCTTGCCAGAAGGCCTGCACGGCGTTCCGGTGCATGAAAACCCCGAAGCAGCCGCAGTCGTACGAAGCGTCGCGCTGACCGGTAAGAGCAAGGTAGTAATTCCACGCCGTGAGCGCAACGAAGAAACCCGCCAGGCCTGCCGTAGGGATCAGAATCCAGACGCTGCGGACGCCGAACAGGAGGGCCAGCCCAAGAAACGTTTCAAGTGCCAGTGCGATCAGCGCGACCGTGTTCGCCGACAGGAGAAAATCCAGGCCCTCGTTGTGAATCAGTTCAACGAAGACAATCGGATCCGCCAGTTTGCCAAGCGTGGCCACGATCAAAATGGCCCCCAGTATGAAGGCTCCGGCGAGACTGAGAATCCGCCGAGCAGAGCTCGAAGACGCGAGTTCATCCGACATACCTGAAGATCCTATCGCGGGCGGCCGGTCATTTGCCAGCAGACGATCCCCTCAATTCACTTCCCCTTTTACTCGTTTTACCTCAGGATATTAGGCATGACGATCTTCAAGAAGATCATAGACGGGGAGATTCCTGCGGATATCGTCTACCAAGACGATCGTTGTGTGGCATTTCGCGACATCGACCCGCAAGCTCCGACGCATATCCTGGTCGTTCCGCGGAAAGAAATCCCTTCGCTGGTCAGCGCCGATCCCGAAGACGACCGCCTGCTCGGCCATCTGTTGTTGAAGGCTGCGGAAGTTGCGCGATCCGAGGGATTGGACGAAAATGGCTACCGCGTGGTGGTCAACGTGGGCCGCGACGGCGGCCAGGCGGTCGACCATCTGCATCTCCACGTCCTGGGCGGCCGTCGCATGTTGTGGCCTCCCGGTTAGCCGTCAGAACGAAGGTGCCATGACCGAACAAAAGACTCCGCCCATCAATCCCGAGCTTCTCGAAATCCTGCGCTGTCCGGTTGCCGTGCGGTCCAAAGAGTACGGGGACGATCCGGGACGACTCACGCTGGTGCACGATTGTTGGCTCGTGTGCGAGGACAACGGATACAAGTACCCGATCCGGGACGGAATTCCCGTCATGCTGGTCGAGGAGGGCGAGAAGTGGAAGGACACTCCGGTGGATCGCCTCCCCGTTCCTCCACCGGCCGAGTGATCAAACCCGGCGTGAACGAATCCCATCAGCAGCACCGACTCGAGGCAGACCGACTCGGCTCGCTGGGCATTGCCGTAGTCACGGTCAGCGACACCAGGAGTGCTGAAACGGACGTAAGCGGGCGCTTTCTCACCGAGCAAATCCGGCAGCAAGGACACAGGCTTGTCGACTATCGGCTGGTGGCCGACGAACCGTCGTTGATCGAAGAGACGCTGAGCGATCTTCTCCAGACCGATGCGCAGGTGCTTCTGCTCAACGGCGGAACGGGTATCTCCAGCCGCGACGGCACGTTCGAAATCGTCAACCGGCACCTGGAGAAGGTGCTGCCGGGCTTCGGCGAACTCTTCCGCATGCTCAGCTTCCATGAGATTGGGGCGGCGGCAATGCTTTCTCGGGCGACGGCCGGGATTTGCGCGGGGCGTATTCTGGTTTCTCTCCCCGGCTCCCCGGCGGCGGTTCGCCTGGCCTGGGAAAAGCTTCTGCAGCCTGAACTCCGTCATCTCGTCCGCGAAGCCTCCCGTTGACCCCGGCCGATTCGCCGGATAGAATCGCGCCTCGATTCGGGCCGGACAAGGCCTGCGCCAGTCCTGATCGGATGAGTGGGAGGGAAGATGAAGACATCGCGTCGGGGATTTTTGGTGACCTCGGCCGCTGCGGCCGTGTCCATGGGATTCGCTGGGGCACCGGAGAAGGCGAGGGACCCGATGCGGATCCTCATTCTGGGAGGCACGGGGTTCCTGGGCCCACATCAAGTCGAATACGCGCGCCGAAGGGGCCACAAGATCACGCTGTTCAACCGGGGAAAGACCGCTCCCGACCTGTTCCCTGATCTCGAGCAGTTGCACGGCGATCGCGACAACGACCTGGACTCTCTGAAGGGACGGTCCTGGGATGTGGTCATCGACAACTCTGCCTCGATTCCTCGATGGGTTCGGCAGTCGGCGCAGTTGCTCAGCGGAGTGGCCGAGCGCTACCTTTTCGTTTCGTCTCTATCCGTCTTTTCCGATAACAGCATCATCGGAATGACGGAATCAGCGCCGGTGGGCAAGCTGGACGATCCCACGGTGGAGAAGGTGACGGGTGAGACCTACGGCCCGCTCAAGGCACTCTGCGAGGCGGAGGCCGAGAAGGCGTTCCCCGGCCGTGCGCTGGTGATCCGCCCCGGCTTGATCGTCGGCCCGCGGGACCGCTCTGATCGCTTCACCTACTGGCCTGTTCGAATCGACCGAGGCGGTGAAGTCATGGCCCCCGGTTCTCCGACCGATCCGGTGCAGATCGTCGACGTCCGCGATCTCGCGGGTTGGATGATCGACATGCTCGAGCGGCGCGGCACGGGAGTGTACAACGCGACGGGGCCGAAGGCACCGCTCTCCATGTCGGAGATGCTCTACGGGATTCGCGCAGTCACCTCGGCCGAAGTCTCGTTTACCTGGGTTCCGGCGGACTTCCTCGAAAAGCAAAAGGTGCGTCCGTGGTCCGACATGCCGGTTTGGGTCCCGTCTACCCCGGAGACAGCCGGATTCTCCCGTTTCGATTGTAGCCGGGCGTTTGCTGCAGGGCTTTCCTTCCGGCCTCTGGCTGTCACGGCCCGGGATACGCTGGACTGGTTCCTCACGCTCCCGCGCGAGCGCAGAGAGCAACTCCGCGCCGGCATATCGCCCGAAAGGGAACGGGAGGTCCTGCAGGCATGGAAGACAAGCCCCGGGGCCTGACCGCGCACACGCTGGCCCGGGTCCTCAATCTCGATCGCGCAGAACTGCCTGCCGCCCTCTGGTCTTGGCTTTACTTTTTCTGCATCCTGTCCGGCTACTACATCCTGCGGCCGCTTCGCGACGAGATGGGACTGGCCGGGGGTATCAGAAACATACCCTGGCTCTGGACCGGCACACTGACCGTGATGCTGGTGGCCCACCCTCTCTTCACAAAGCTGGTTGCGAAACTCCCACGAGCCATTTTCATCGGGTTCATCTACCGGTTCTTTGCAGTCAACCTGCTGGCTTTCTTCGTCCTGCTGACCCTCTCGCGGGGAGCCGCCAACATCTGGATCGGACGCATCTTCTATGTGTGGACCAGCGTCTTCAATCTGTTCGTGGTTTCCGTTTTCTGGGCTCTGATGGTCGATTCCTTCCGATCCGACGAGGGAAAGCGGGTGTTCGGGTTCATCGCCCTCGGAGGAACGCTGGGAGCGGTCGTCGGCGCCGGGACGACGGCTCTACTGGCCACCGTGCTGGGTCCGGTCAACCTCATTCTCATCGCTATCGTAATGGTCGAAGCGGCCGTTCACTGCGCGAAGGCCGTGATCCGCCGGCAACCGGGTCGGAGCACCGCGGGCACAGCTACGGATCAGGACAAACACGACGTTTCCGTTCCAGCTTCAAGGGATAGCGACCAACCCAAGAAACCGGACGGAGAACACCCCATCGGCGGTTCTATCTGGGCGGGTCTGCAGCACACGTTACGCAGCCGTTATCTGATGGGAATCATGCTCTTCATCCTGCTGTTCACCGTCACCTCGTCGCTGGTCTATTTTCAGCAGGCCGAAATCATTGCGGCGGAGCTCTCGGATCGTGCGCGCCGCACGGCGATGTTTGCCACGATCGATCTGGCGGTCAACCTCGTCACCATGGCAACGCAGCTGTTTCTCACGTCTCGCGCTCTACGCCGGCTGGGCGTAGCGGTGACCCTGGCCATACTGCCCGCCGTCAGCCTGGGTGGGTTCCTCCTGCTGGGCCTCAGTCAGACCCTGCCGTTCCTGATCGGCTTCCAGGTACTGCGACGCTCATCGAACTATGCACTCAGCCGGCCTGCCCGTGAGATCCTCTTCACCGTCTTGAAAAGAGAGGACAAGTACAAGGCTAAGAACCTCATCGATACGCTCGTCTACCGAACGGGAGATCAGATCGGAGCCTGGTTCTACGCCGTCATGATTCTGGTTGGATTCACGCTGGCCGGCATCTCCTTCGTTGCCGTCGCCCTCTGCGTAGGTTGGCTGGCACTGGCCCTTTGGCTGGGCGGGAAACAGAGAGTCTTGGGACAGCCTGGGACGCGTGGGGCCTACAGGGGCTATCGGACCCGAGCCCTGAATGGATAGAGGATCGCCCCGTGAGTCCGATGGGGACCGTACGTCCCTGCCCGTCCCAGGCTGTTCTATGAATCCGCTTACCCGCGGGATCTCTGTCCCAGGGCATGGTCCATCATCAACAGGCCGTTCGGCGAATCACCGACCATCTTGAGTTTCTGGACCACTCTCCCCACGGAGTCCTCTTCCTCCACTTGTTCCGCGACGAACCACATCAGGAACTGATGAGAGGCATGGTCACCCTCTTTATTGGCCAATACAACAAGATCGTTGACCCGGCCGGTGATCATTTGCTCGTGCTCGAGCGCCGTCTTGAAACCTTCGAGAGGTGAAGGCCACTCCGACTTGGGACTTTCGATTTTGGCAAGTTGAACCCGCCCCCCGCGGCTGTTGACGTAGCCGAAGAACTTCATCCCATGTTCAACCTCCTCCTGGGCCTGAACCTTCATCCAGTGCGCGAAACCCGCGAGATCCTTTTCTTCGAAATACGCGGCCAGAGAGAGGTAGACGTACGCCGAATTGAGCTCGGCGTTCAACTGTTCGTTGAAAGCTTTCTCTATTTTCTTACTGAGCATCTTCCTGTCCTTCCTGATTGAGAGAGACGTCGTTAAGGTTTGTTCGATCAACAGTTTAGTTAAGAGCTATTCTATCCGTTTCCGGTCCGGCCTCCAAAATCGTCGACGGTCCGCCAGACCCGCAGAAAGTTCTTCGCACAGATCTGTTGAATATCCGATTTCGAGTAACCGCGCCGCAGCAGTTCTCCAATGAGCGCCGGGTACTTCGAGACGTCTTCGAGACCCTCCGGCAAATGGCCGTCAACGCCGTCGAAGTCGGATCCGAAGCCCACATGATCGATGCCTGCAAGTTCGACAATGTGATCGATGTGATCAACGACATCGGAGACCGTCACCTGCGGCAACGGAAACTCCTTCCGCCAAGTTTCCCGAATAGCCCGGGCCTCGGGAGAACCCAGGGTTACTCCCTTCTCCTCGAGCCGCGCAAACAGCACCTCACAGGCTCTCTGGTAGGTTCCACTGATGAACATCGATCCGAAATTGACCTGAACAACGCCTCCCTGCTCGGCGAGGGCCCGGATCATGTCATCGTTGAGGTTCCGTTCCCATCCTGGCGTGAACGATCGACAGGAAGAGTGGGAAGCAATGACCGGCGACCGGCTGATGTCGAGAACCTCGTAAAAGGTCTCATCGGACACGTGAGAAACGTCGACCATCATCCCCAGGCGATTCATCTCCTGAACGGCCCTCCGACCGAAAGGACTGAGGCCGTGCCAGCGACGTGTCGAGTCAAACGATGAGTCGCAAATCTGGTTGTTGGCCGCATGAGTGAGTGTGATGTAACGGATGCCCCGCGCGTAGAAGTCGGAGAGGACCCGAACATCCTGTCCGATTGGCGACCCGTTTTCCAGTCCCAGGACCCACACCATTCTTCCATCGTGAAAACCTGTTTCGATGTCATCCGCCGTCCGTCCGATGGTGCAAAGTTCCGGATGATCGGCGGCGATGTCTTCAACCATCCCAATCAAATTTCCTGCGAACTCGAAGGCCTTCGGGTTCACAAATGACGCCGGCACATAGATCGCGAGGAAGGCCGCATTCAATCCTCCCTCGCGCGCCCGCTCGAGATCGAACTCGCCGGTCCGTGTTCGTCTCGAGACGTCCTCCCAGCGCTCATAAAGGCGATACGGAACATCAATATGCGTATCCAACAGGAGGGTTTCATGACAAAGGCGTCGGGCCTCCGACTCCAAGGTCGAGAAAGGCGTGTCAGACTCGAAATCGCCGCGGCCACCGAAAGGCGAGAAAAGCAACATAAGGATTCGCTCGATCTCTTGGGTCGACGCGTGTCTCTGGAACTACGCGTTTCGCCGATGGCGTAGCTGATCCAGTGCGACCGCCAGGATGATGATGCCACCGGTGACGATCTCCTGGACCCAGTTGTCCAGGCCCAGCTTCGTACAGCCGTTGGCAACGACGGTCATGATCAGGGCGCCGATCATCGATCCCGCCACGGAACCCTCGCCGCCGGAAAGACTTCCGCCGCCGATGACCACTGCTGCAATGACGTCGAGTTCCAGCCCGATCGCGGTAGTGGGGTCCCCCAGAGTGAGGTAGGAGAACTGGAGCACCCCTCCGATCCCCGCAAGAGCTCCCCCGAGTCCATAGATGAACAGCTTGGTGCGATCGACCCGGATCCCGCACAATCGGGCGGTCTGCTCATTGGATCCTATCGCGTAAACGTGCCGGCCGAAACGGGTGTACCGGAGGACACCGGAGATCAGCAGGGCCAGCGCCAGGGTCAGCCAGACCCCGCTCGGCAACAGCATCCAGCGACGGTCAGCACCGATCGTCGTCAGCAGCGTGTTCAACCAGGTGTCCGGCGCCAGCACCATCTGCTCCCCGGCCAGTCCTTTGGCCAACCCTCTGACGGCGCCCCACATGCCCAGTGTCACGATGAAGGGGGTAAGCCGAAGTCGCGTGATCATCCCGCCGATCAAGAAGCCCACAGCCGAGCCGGCGGCGACTCCGCCCAGAGCCGAGATCAAGGGCGGCGCTCCCATCTGCAGGAAGAGAGCGATGGCCACAGTGCAGAGCGCGATGTTGGAGCCGACCGACAGATCGATGCCGCCGGAAATGATGATCAGGGTCATGCCTAGAGCCGCCGCTCCCACGACGGTCGTCTGCAGGAGCATGACCTCGAGGTTGCCCCAGGTCAGGAAGGTCTCCGGTCGGGCGGCCGCGAAGACGACGAAGACGAAAGCCAGTCCAACCAGGGGTCCAAATCTGTTCAGCCATCGACCGATATTCGTCCCGGGACTGGTCACTGTAGATCCCCCGTTCCGGTCGCTTCGACCATGATGTCATGCTCGGTCAGTGTCGAGACCGATCGAGCGGGACGCAAAACGCCCCGGCACATCACCGCAATCCGGTCGCACACCCCCAGTAGTTCGGGAAGATAGCTGCTGACGATGAGAATCGATTTCGCTTCGGTCCCGGTCTGAGGGTCGCCCGTGGCCAATCGGTCGATCAATCGGTAGATCTCGGCCTTGGATGCCACGTCGATTCCGCGTGTCGGCTCATCCAGCAGCAGAAGGTCCACGTCATGACAGAGCAGGCGAGCCAATGCAATCTTCTGCTGATTCCCACCGGACAGCTCCTGCACCTGCTGGCGGGGGTTTCGGCACCTGATCGAGAGCCGATCGATCCATGTCCGCGCCACGTCGTCCTGACGGCTGGGCAGGACCAGTCCGAAGGGTCCGTACTCCTGCAGGCTGGTGAGCGTGATGTTGTCCGCCAGAGTAAGATTCAGCGCGAGGCCCTCCTGCTTTCGATCCTCACTCAGGTACCCGACGCCCTGCGCCCAGCGACGAACCGGAGAGGCGGGTCCCACGTACGCTCCGACCCGAACATGACCGCTACGCACCGGCTCCAGCCCGAAGATCGTGCGCAGCATTTCCGTTCTTCCGGCGCCGATCAGACCTGCGATCCCGAGCACCTCTCCGCGCCGCAAGTCGAGTGAAGCAGAGCGCGGATAGTGTGGACCGACAAGACCCTGGACTTCCAGAACCACGTCACCCGGCTGCCGGTGCGCTTTGGGATAGAGGTCCGAAATCGGTCGTCCGACCATCAGCGACGCAAGATCGGCTGGAGTCACACCGACAGTCTCTCCGGAGCCCACGACTCGGCCGTCGCGAAGGACCGTGAAGCGATCACTGATCTCGGCGACCTCCTCCAGAAAGTGCGAGATATAGACGATGGCGTATCCCCGCCCACGCAGTGTGCGGATCAGCTCGAAGAGCCGGGCAATGTCCTCTTGAGTGAGCGTGCTCGTAGGCTCGTCCAACACCAGAACCCGGCAACCGACCGCGACCGCCCGCGCCAGTTCGACCAGCTGTTGCTCGGCAATCGAAAGCGCCGAAACGCTCAACCGGGGGTCGAGATGTTCGAGACCCAGCTGCTGCATGGCATCGAGAGCGATACGACGGCGCTCGCTGCGTCGAATGAAGGGACCTCGAGTCGGCTCGATGCCCAGAAGAATATTCTCTTCGATCGACAGATGAGGAGCCAACGAGAGCTCCTGGTAGATCATGGCAATCCCCGCCAGACGCCCTTCGAGCGGCCCACTGGGTTGGTAGGGTTCGCCATCCAGACGGATCGAACCTGCGTCCGGGTGGTAGGCACCCGACAAGATCTTCATCAGGGTGCTTTTGCCGGCTCCGTTCTCGCCGACCAGCGCATGAACCTCACCGCGGAAGACACTGAGATTCACATCCTCCAGCGCGATGGTTGCGCCGAATCGCTTCGAGATCCCCTCCATCTGAAGACGGAGCCGCTCGGAAGGCAATAGATCACTCCCCGACCGGTTTCACGAGTTCCTGAATCGCGGGCTCCTGGAGGTTGGCCTTCGTCACCAGTTCGACTCCGGTATCGATTCGCTCCGGTACCTTCTGCCCATGGAGATAGTCCACAAGAGTCTTTACAGCGAGATACCCCATCTTTCGTGGGTTCTGCACCACCAGGGCATCGATCTCCCCGTTTTCGAGACCGCGGATGAGTTCTTCGGAGGAGTCGAATCCAACGAACCGAACGTGACCGGCGAGATTGTGCTTGCGCAGAGCGACCAGCATCCCATAGGTCGTGGACTCGTTCGGACAAAAGATGCCGTCGGCCTGACGAAGCGTGTCCAGCATCTCTTCCGCCTTTTGAAGGGATTCCCCGGAAGTGGCTCCTCCATATTGATTCTGTGACAGAATCTGCACCCCGGGGTATTGCGCCGTCACGTCGAGAAAGCCCTTCTCTCGCTGTTCCGTGCTGGCTGATCCGACCTGGTATCGCAGTACAACGACCTTCCCTTTTCCGTTGAGGAGGTCGACCATTTCCTTGCCCGCCAGTTGTCCACCCGCGTAGTTGTTGGTGGCGACGAAGCTGATGAAGTCCTTCCCCACCTGCCCTTTCAGGTCCGAGTCGAAGATCACCACCGGGATCTTGTGTGCCGCCGCCTCGCGAACCGGTCGCAGAAGTGCCGTTTCGTCGAGCGGCGCCAGGGCAATGCCGTCGATTCCCTGGGTGACGAATTGCTCGACCAGAGCAATCTGCATGGCCCGGTCATTCTCTTTCAGCGGGCCTTTCCAGATAATCTGAACGGACAAGTCCTTGCCGGCCTGTTTGGCACCCGCTTCTACCGAACGCCAGTAGCTGTGCGTCGTTCCTTTTGGAATGACGGCAATGGTAGGACCGGACGGATGCGGCTCATTCTCGGATTGGGAACATCCAGCGGCGAGTAACAGTCCTGTGAGGATCAAGACAGCCTGGAGTCGGCTCATTCAAAATTCTTGCTAGATCTTGCTCTCTTTGAAGATCACATGTTTGCGCACGACCGGGTCGTACTTCTTGATTTCCAGCTTCTTGGTCGTATTGCGCTTGTTCTTGGTGGTCGTATAGAAGAAACCGGTCTTGGCCGTTGAAACGAGTCTGATCTTCTCTCTCATGAAGCCCTCCTAGCCGAGAACCTGCTCGAGGGTTAGTCCTTCGTCACGCAGGAAGCACAGTAACCCCTTACGGGTCACGGTTCGCAGGGCACGCGTGGAGAGCTTCACTCTAACCCAGCGATCCTCTTCCGGGATGTAGATGCGCTTCTTCTGCAGATTCGGCAACTGCCGCATCTTGGTTCTTCGGTGCGAATGGGAAACGTTGTTCCCTGTCAAAGGTCCTTTACCGGTTAACTGGCATCTGCGAGCCATGGCTGTCCTCCTTCACACTCCTGGAAGTGGGCCAGTATACATGAAAGTACTGGAAGGTGCACCCTCCGAGCGTCCTCACCTGTTCCAGCTGCCGGAGCTGTGGCTACCGGAAGGGCCGAATGGCGCAGCGAAGCTCCGACGCCCGTGGAGATCGCTGAGAGTCGTTCGGTCGGGACAGCGCCAGCCAATCACGCCCATTTCGCGAATCCAATCCGTGGGCTGCCATTCGCCTGATTCGCAGCATTCGCTGGCCCAAACCCTCGGAACTCGCCAGCCAATGACGCCTATCCCGCGAATCCAACCCGTGGCCGGCTGTTCGCTCGATTCGCGGCATTCGCTGGCCCACGATTCATTTCCGGTTGATCGAATCCTCCGCTCCAACGATCATAGACACAGACTATCCAGTAAAACGGAGGATTCGAAATGTCTCTCAAGGGGAAAGTGCTGATCGGTGCCGGGGTCGTCCTCGCTATCATCGTTGTCGGGCTCTTCTACATCGGTTCGCGACTCGATTCGATCGTCAAGAGCGCCGTCGAGCATTACGGAAGCGAGGCTACCGGAACTCGGGTCTCCGTCTCCTCGGTCGACCTCTCCCTGCGGGATGGACGTGGAACGCTGCATGGCTTGACGATTGCGAACCCACCAGGTTTCTCGAGTGGGGACGCCATCCGTTTTGGCACGATCACGCTGGCCTTTGATCTCGACAGCCTCCGTGGGGGCCAGTTGATCATCATCAACGACGCAACGATTCAAGACCCGTCTGTCAATTATGAGCGAAACGAGGCGGGCAAAGGCAACCTGGAAACCATCCAGGCCAACATCGATCGTTATCGGGGCCCGGGTTCCGAGGAAACGCAGGGAGGGACCGGAACGGCCAGCGAGCAACGGTTCCGCATCAAGAAATTCGTTTTCGAGGACGGCAAGATTCAGATCAGCGCTCCCGGATTGAAGGAGCCGATCCACGCGGACCTGCCGTCGCTTCGCATGAATGACGTCGGGGGAGCTCAAGGCGCCACTCCACCCGAAATCGGCAAGCTGGTCCTCGCCGAGTTTGCCCGGTCCGCCGGCAAGACGCTGGCACGCGAGGGTCTTCAGCAGCTTCTGGACAAGCAACTGGGAAAGGGGGCGGGCGAAAAGGCCCGCGGACTCATCGATTCGATCCTGAAATGATCACAGGATAAGCAGATCCATGAGGAGGACCGCCCCCACGCCGAGAAGCAGGCCGGCTACGACGTCGGTGATGAAGTGATAGCGCCCGTAGACCGCGCCCAGCCACATTCCCAGGACGACCACCAGGGCGATGCTGCCCACGGCCGCGCCTCCGGCCCGCCAGGACCAGATCAGGAAGACCATCGCAGTGGAACTGTGGCTGCTGGGCATCGCGCCGCCTTTCAGGGCCGGGCCGTCGAACATGAGCCAGTTGGTGGCCGCAGTCACGACATAGCCGTGCATGCGCCGCTCCGAGCGATGGATTAAGCCTTCGGCTTCCAGGCTCCAGCGTGGACCGACGGCAGGCACCAGGGCAAAGAGGGTGTAGGAAACCAGGTACCCGATGCAGACGGCCGCGGTCATGGCCTGAAAATCGGCTGTCCGCCCACTGAGATCGAGGTAGAGACCCAGGACGGGAGTGTAGAGATAGTAGGTCACATAGAAAAGGATGAGGAACTCCGTACTCCAGCGATTGCCCAATCGTGCCCAGTTCAGACTGGGCTGCCCAATGTGCTCCTCGATCCGGATCAGCCACTTGTCGATGCTGACGTCGGGTCGGTGCAGAGCGGTCAATGTATGACGGCTCCAAAGATAGGCCCACCAGAAGAAGACAACCGGTCCCCACAGAATCAAGATCCGCTGCCAACCGTGAGGAGCCTCGTGCATCGGTGCGGCGAGCCGGCAAAGAATCGTGAATCCTGCGATGAGCATCAGGTTGATCAGCAGGATCCGTGCCTTGTCTCGCCACGGTTTGCGCCTGGAGACGCTCACCAGAGTGGAGTGGATCATCAGGTAGATGATCGGCAGAACGAGCGGAACGAGACTCATGTCGCGGATATTGTAAGGCAGGGGCGGAAAGAGTTCCGAGTGTCGAGTTCAGAGTTCCGAGTTTGAAAGGGCCGAAGCTGGGAACTGTGTAGGATTGTGATGCGACGGGTCTGACCTTTTGGACGAGGTGGACAACGTGGACGAAGTGGATGCGGTGGACGGAACGGCCCCGGTGGATCAGCCTGTGAATCCGCAACTGCCAAACCTCGGAACCCGGAACTCGAAACTTGGAACTCACTCGCCGGGGAACCACCGATACTTCGCAAGCTGAAGGTGGCCGGCTTCATTGAAGACAACGCCTTCTTTTTCCAGCAGAGACCGCTGGAGACCGGTCGGGATGTGAGGCAGACGATCCGTCGAGCAGCCGCCTCTGGAATTCACGACCCGGTGCCAGGGAACGCCGTCGGGACAGCAGTTCAGCGCCCAACCCACGGCTCGGGCCGAAAGGGGTTCGATCTCGAGGGCAATTTGACCGTACGTCATGACCCGGCCCTCCGGGATTCTTCGGACCAGTTCGTAGACGGCTTCCCAGGCACTCCGGCGAGAAGATGTCGGCGTCACGGAACCGAGTATACGACCGACTCGAAAACCCGGGCTACTCCTCGGCGTAGCTGATTTCCATGTGCCGGACTTTGAGTCCCGCAATCAGCAGGATGAGGCCGCTGACCAGCAGCAGACCGGGGATCGCCAGCCAGGCCGGCGCAGGCTCGGCAAGGATCGTGATCGACCCCTGGGGAATGGGTACAGGGCAAAGAGACTCGAGATAGTAGATCACACTGAATTTCTTCAGAAGAGGCGGCAGCAGGAAATTGATGTACTCCCAGCCCAGAATCACCGCCGCGGGAATGATCGGGTTGCGGAAAAACAGACCGATCAGAAGAAAGACCGCGCCGTAGCCGATGCAGGCCAGAACGACGAGTCCGACATAAGCCACCAGGTGCCCAAAGCCCGGGCCTTTGATCACGAACTCTTCGAAGGCCACCCAGCCGGCCGGAGCTTGGAGCAGGATGTAGGACAGAACGGTGCTCACACCAAAAATCAGCCCTGTACTGAGGACGCCGGCGAGATACTTGCCGGTGATCAGCACTTCTCTCCTCACGGGAGAAAGCAAATAGTAGTGAAGGATCCGCTCGAGCATGTCGCCGCGGATCAGCCGAGTGAAGATGCCGACGCACCCGAAGAAGACGGCCAACCGAAGAACGAAAGTCCGAAAGATGATGGCGTACATGACGCTGACGCCACCGATGCTATCGATAGCTTGTTTCGGAACCGGGACGATGAGTCGGAGAGCCAGCAGAAAAACCGGGGCGAAGGCCAGCAAATAGACGAACATGGCACGCCGGCCGATCAGATTCTTCTTCGCCTCGATGGCCAGAATACCGACGACCTGGCGCCGCCACAGCGCCCAGTTCCCTCTCCGGATCGATTCCACTACACCTGAAAGACTCATCTAGGAACTTCCCTCCGTTCCAATCAGGTACTGGTAGACCGAAAGCACGTCTTCATCGGCCGGAGTCACCATTTCGATTCGGGACTCCGTCTCCAGAACGGCCTGATTGAGCCTCTTGTAGAATCGCTCAGCATCACGAGTCCGAATCAGCAATCCCTGATGATCATCTTGGATCTTGACTTCCACGACATGGTCCATCTCGACCAGACGAGAGGCCAGCACCGATGGACGGTCACAGCGAATCAGGACCTGGATCGGGTGCTCCGGCAGCTCGCTCCGAACTTCCGAGATGTCCCCTTCGGCGACCACGTAGCCTCCGCTCAGGAGAATCACCTGATCGGAGATCATGTCGACTTCATGCAGGATATGGCTGGAAACGATCACGAACCGACCTTCCGAGGAGAACTCCCGGAACAAGGCGATCACCTCCGCACGAGCCATCGGATCCAATCCATTGAGTGGCTCGTCCAGCACCAGCACGTCCGGCTCATGACAAAGCGCCTGAGCAAGCTTGATGCGCTGGCGCATGCCCTTGCTGTAGCCCCCTACTCTGCGACGGGCGGCATCGACGAGCTTCACCCGCTCCAGAGCCCGCCAGGCCATCTCATGCGCCTGCCGGCCGCTGAAGCCGTGAACTCTCAGAAAGGCACGCAAAAACTGAAAACCGGTCATTCCGCGAGGAAAGCTGTCGTACTGAGTGCAGTACCCCACGTGAGTGAACAGTCGCTCCGGATCGTATGGGCTCAACCCGAAGATGCGGATCTGCCCCCTCGTCGGCCGCAGAAGGCCGGTCATGAGGTTCATCAGCGTGGTCTTCCCGCTGCCGTTCGGTCCGACCAGACCGGTGATGCCGGGCGGGATCTTCAACGAGACGCGATTCACGCCGAGCACGTCCCCGTAGAACTTGGAGACATTCTCGAAAACGATCGTCCGATCGGGGGTCTCCATCACCGCACCACCTCGTAGGCCCGAATTCGCCGGGACAGGAGCAGGAGACAAAAGCCCGCAACCAGAACCAGCATCACCCACGCACTCCAGACCGGAATCGTGCCGAGCTGACCATTGGGCTCGCCGGCTATCGAGCTGGAAACGTTTCCGGTGAAAAGCCAGGCCCAGACAGTCCGAATCAGCTGATTGAGGTTGAGCAGGCCTCCCCAGCGCGTCCACAAGATCGCCTTGACGGCTTCGCTGAAACCGGAACTCACGAAGAAGACACCGAACAGCAATGCGGCCGCCACGGAGCGCCAGCGGACCCACGCTGAAATGGCCAAGGCCAAGAGCGTGATGACCAGCATCCACACCCAGGCTCCCAACAGCACGGCCACCAGGATTCGAGCGTGAGTAATCATCCAGTCTCCACCTGCCAGACTCGATTGAAGCAGGTACAGGATGACCAGGGGGACCCAGGTCACACACGACTGCAGGATCAGCAGGACCGAGGCCTTCCCCAACAGATACTCAGTCCTCGAAAAGGGCCGACTCAGATAGAGAGCCAGACCGTTGTTCGTCAGATCCGGGGAGACCAGGCCCGGTCCCACCAATGCCGTGAGCAGGAACGCGAAGACCCCCTGGATCGCGAGCAGGGTCGAGAAGAAGGTCGTATCGATCGAAAAGATCGAATCGACGGGAATCCGCAACATGTTGAGGGCACTCAGATTGTTTCTGAGGTAAATCAAGACGGCCCCGCCCAGCGGGACCAGGAAGCAGATCACGAAGAAGATCGTGAATAACCTCGACTGAAAGACCTTGCGGTAGGCGAATCGAGGAAGCACGAGGAACCGCTGCCACTGGGCGGTCAGACCACCGGAATATCGGCTGTATCGGTGCTTATAGACTGCCATTTTCCGTTCCCATCGCCTTCAGAAAGATGTCTTCCAGCGAATCGCGCTTGTAGCTGAGTCGTCTCAACTGTGTATCGGTCTGGGCGGCGACCTCGAAGATGTGCGACACGTTGAGCCCTTCCGGAAGCACCATCTTCAGTCGACGAGCGCCGGACTGAGCCCACTCGCACCCCAGCGCCTCCAACCGCTGAATGAAGTTCTCGGAATCGCCACGGGCCTCCACTTCGACGAACTTCCGGTTGGCTCGCCTCTCCTCTTCGAGGTTGCAGTAAACGGCGATTTCACCCTGTTTGAGGATCAGCACCTCTTCACAGCACTGCTCGACGTCCCTCAGAAGATGCGACGAGAGCATCAGATGAATCTGACCATCGGTCACGATCTCCCGGATCAACCGCAGCATGCGCAGGCGGGCAGGGGGATCGAGTCCATTGGTCGGCTCGTCGAGAAACAGCAGGCGAGGCCCGTGCACGATGGCCTGAGCCAGTTTGACGGACTGCTTCATTCCTTGAGAAAACGTCTCGACGTTGCGATAGCGAGCTTCGCCCAGCCCGACATAGAACAGGGCCTCGTGAGCACGTTCGAGCGCCACCCCTGACGGGATGCCGGTCAACTCGGCCATCATCGCCACAAAACGGACCGCGCTCATGCCGGGAATGAAGGACTCGTTCTCCGGCATGTATCCCACCATGGACCGGATCTCACGCGCCTCGCGGACGATGTCCCGGCCGAACAGACGCGCCGTCCCAGAGGCAGGCTTGTAGAATCCGAGCAGGGTGTGGATCATGGTCGTCTTCCCTGCTCCGTTGGGCCCGAGCAGCCCGATCGCCTTGCCGCGCAATTGGCCGGTCACGCCCTTCAGGGCTTCCAGCCGGCCGAAGCGTACCGTAAGTTTGTCGAGATCGATTACGGGATCCACCGAAGAATGTCCTCAAAACCCGGTTCAGTCTACCGTTGATACGCAGGCGATTCCAAATTTGTTCCCTGCGTGCACCGGTGCTTCGAAGCCCCGCCTCACGTCGGCGCCGAAGTCGGCGGCAGCGCGAGGCGGGGCGCTTCCGGTTACTGGCTCTGTCCGCTGAGGATCCGAGCGATCCCACCGGGGCCGCCCAGCGAACTCACTGCAGCAAGGTTTCCCCACAGACTCTGAAAATCACCGGACCCGGTCACGATGATCCGCCCGGGCTGGCTGTACAGAGCCGCCACCACCGGAGGGCTGTTCTCGAGCATGGCCTGGAGATCGGCGCGATCCTGGTCGGAGCCCGGGAGACTCTGGGCCAGACCGCTCGACAACAGAGGCTCCAGGAGGGGAGACAGGTTGTGATAGTAAAGGCCGGACATGTTGACGTTGGCCTCTTGGGGCATCAGTGCAATGAAGGACGGAGAGTTGGCCAAGTTTGCGCCACTGGTGCGGCACTGCAAGGCCTGCTGGATCAGGGCCGGATCCGGAGCAGCCACCAGGTAGCCGTTCAGGAACTGGTAATAGATCGTCATCCCGAGCTTTTCGGAATGAATCTGATACAGGGCGGTTCCGCCGGAATTGCCGACCTCCAGAGTGAAACCGGGCTCACCGTGCTCGGCAGCCAACTGGTTGACCTCTTCCACGATGCGAGAAATCGTGTGCTGCAGGACATCCGGCTGATAGACCTCCAAGATGACCTTCCACGAGGGAGTCGGCATGATCGGGCCATCCACCGCCAGCACGACCTCTCCGCCGAGCGGAGCGGCGATATCCTGCCGGATGTCCAAGCCATGCTCGGACTGGAAGTTGAGCAGATCGGACAATGCGGTGGAGTCGCTTTCACCCATCCATCCGTAGATGTCGTCGACCATCCTGACGGGATCCTTGACAACGAAGGCGGCAACCAGATTAGCACTGGGAGAAACGAAATCCAGTCCTCCCATCGGTCCCGGTTGTGCAATCCATGAGATCATCCCCTCAGCCGGTCCATCGTAGGTCAATACGGCACGACTCTCGGGAGTTCCCAGATTCTGCTTTCGCTCCATGACCAGATCCTGGACGCCGGCCAGCCCAAGCTTCTGAAGGCCATGATCCTGCTGGATCTCGCCACCTTTTGTTCCGACCATGCCGGAAGCGAACAGCCGCTGCATGTCGACCGCAAAGAGCCAATCCACACCCTGGGAATAGCTGTCGGCGACCGTCTGGAAGAAGCGGGTACCGACGAAGCCTCCACCCGTCGACGTCATCGCCTCGTCAGCGATCTGCCGTATCACGTCGACCGACGGAGAAGCGATCATCAGACCCGAGCCGACATAGAGGATCATCCCCTTCTGTTCGGCGCCCGGCAGGTTCTGCGGATCCGTGACGACGAAGACGACGGGACCCCGATCAGATTCTGCGTTGATTTCCTCGGCCTCCGTTCGCACGAGTGAGGAAAACTGGGCTTCATCCAGAACATGGGCCAGCAGCATCGGCATCGGCTCCGTCGCGTCGCCGCTGGTCGTCAGCGCGATCACGACCTCTTCACCGATCAACGATCCAAGCTGCTGCGCCTTCTGGACGAATTGGTCCAGATCGGCCAGCCCCTGTTCGGAACCCTCATGTTGACTCATCCACTGAGCAATCGCCGAGTCCGTCTGCAGGCGCTGCTGAAACTCATTGTAGACCGCGACGAGCTGCCCGGAGACGTTCGGAAAGGCGCCGTAGACGACCGTTCCCTCAGGCAGATAGCCCGCCAGATCACTGGTATAGCGAAGTTGTTTGCTCAGCGTGGCTTGCGAGACCTTCTTCTGCAGTTCCGCGATCTCGCGCATCATGGCCAGATGGTCGCTCGAATTACGACTCCAGGAGAACTCGCTTTCCAGTGAGACTCTGGAGAGTTGCGGGCGCGACGCATACTGTTCCCCGGGCATCAGGACGGTATTCTTTCCGCCCTTTTCCACCCAGACCTCACCCTTGATGACGGCGACTCGGGAGCCGCTCATCCCGTGGGCCACCGAGAAGACCGTTCCTTTGACCGCAACGCGGCAGTCATTCGTCGACACGTACAGATGGCCACTGCCCTGCTTGGCCGCTTCGACGATGACCTTGCCGCGGCCCAGTCGAATCGTGGTGTCCCTCCAGCCTTCCCGGACCGCCAGCTCCGTCCGGTTGCCCAGTTCCACTTTCGATCCGTCGCTCAGGCGCAGAATCGCATCCGCATCCTTGCCCGTGCGAACGAGTTGAGTGGCGTCCACCTTCGCTCCGTTTTCGAGGGGGACGACGTCCCGATCGGAGACGACCAGAACCACCCCCTGACTGCTCTCCAGCGTCGCTACGGAGGGTGAATAACCGGGCACCAAACCGTTCCATGCAGCGACCTGAACCAGCAGGACGGCGAGGACCAGACCCGCCGCCAGACTGCCCCAGCGAAGCCACCGGTTGACCGAGTACTCGGGGACCGCACGTGGACGCGAGACCTGGTGGGTCCGGGCAGCTGTCAAAGCCTTTCGGCAGCTCAGACAGCTCTGGACATGATCTTCGAGCAGCATTCGCCGCGCCGCCGAGAGATTCCCGGCCAGGTAGTCGGGAATCAGCGACTGAAAGTCCTGACATCCATGAATGCCCGCCGGAACGGGTACGCCGATATCCAGCTCCCTGCGAACTCGGCGGGCAATCTCATCCAACTGATCCGCCTCGAGCTTCTGCCCTTTGAGCGATTCCACTGCCTCGTCCAGAATTTCTTCGGGAGTCTTTTTGTCTTCCATGTTCAATTACCTCCAAAAACCGCGGCGATATCGCGCTGAAGCCGGCCTCGCGTGCGGTGCAGGACGACGGCCACTGTGCCCACGCTGGTTCCGAGCAATTCTGCGATCTCTTGATTGCTGTAGCCCTCGAGAAAGCGAAGCACGAAAACCTCGGCGGATTTCGGCCGCAGTCGAGAGATTGCCTGTCGCAGCCACTTACCAAGTTCCGTCGAGGATCCGATTCGATCCGGCCGATCCACCGCCCGGGTTTCCAGCACGGAATCGACCACTTCCAGGGGAATGGCCTTCGAGGCTTTTCGCGCCCGCAGCACATCGAGTGCAGCGTTGATAGCGGCACGCTGCAAATAGGCGCGGGCGCCTGATCCGAGGTCCGGGCGGTCCTCCCGTCGCAACAGGCGCATGAAGACCGTCTGGAGCACGTCCTCCGCATCCTCGGCTCTCCCGGTGATCCGGAATGCCGATTGAAGCACGAGGCCGTGGTACTGCTCGAACAGTGCCTGGATCGATTTCGATTCGTCCGTGTCGATCATTTGAATACTCGTTGCCGGCACCTTTGCACTCCTCTCGTTTCAACAATACAAACGAGAAAAGAGGCCGGACATTAACAGTCGAGGCCGGATTAGTGTCGGGTAGCACAAGCGTCCTCGCTTGTCCCCTCACCCCGAAAGAACGATCCGAGCTCTACAGTTCGGCTTTTGGAGTCCTGTGAGTCTTTTCTCCCTTCTTGCGAGTCTTGTCGGACGGGTCGGACTTGTCTGACTCGTCCGACAGATCCGACTCCATCGTAAATCTTAAGCCCAAAACCCCCTCTGAGGGATGCCCAATCCTTCCTTCTCTGGCTGGACGAGCGGGACGAACCGAACCCGACGGGACATCCGCAGCCTCCAAACCTCGGAACCTCAGTCAAGCCAGCAAGCTGAGCAGATAGGCACAAAGCAACCCGGCGTAGTTGCCCACGAGGTACCCCAGCACGGCCATCAGCACACCAACCGGGGCCAAACCTTCGTAATAGGCAGAGGCCACAACGGGTGCCGTGGCGATACCTCCGATGTTGGCCTGACTCCCCACAGCCACCAGGAAGAGCGGCGCACGAAGGAGCCGGGCGCCGACGAACAGAACCGTAATGTGCACGAGAATCCAGAGGGTACCCACCAGCAGCAAGAGTGGAGCGGCGGCCAGTCCGGCCGGATTCGCCTTGGCCCCGATGGAGGTCAGAAACAGGTAGAGGGCGGCATACCCGATCTTCGATGCTCCTCCCCTCTCGATGCGCTGCAGGGGAGTCAGAGATAGCAAGATCCCCAGCGAGGTGATGAGGATGACCATCCAGGTGAATTCCGAGAAGATCGGTGCCAGAGACGGGCTGTGGACGCTCAGAAACGGACCGACCGCTCGATCGATCAAACGAGCCAGTGCCCCGGCTCCCACGGCTCCGACGAATCCCACAGCGATGGTTCCCGTTACATCGGCCAGAGTCATTGGACGAGTCTTGGCGTCGCGAGACTCTCGCATGCGGCGGTCGAGGTCGGCGAAAAGCTGAGAACCCACTCCGTTCCACCGATCGAATCGCTCCTGGTACTTGACCAGGAAGAGGAGGATACCCGTCCAGGTGTAGCCGACCGCCGTATCGACCACGATGATCGGCCCGATCAGCGCATCCGGCGCCCGCACCGCTTCCTTTATAGCAGCGAAGTTCCCGCTTCCTCCGATCCAACTGCCCGACAACGCAGCCAGTGCCTTCCAGGAATCGGGAGGGAGGCTCGACCTGAAGATGGAAAGGACGAGCGGGCCACCGATGATTACGCCGAGTGAGCCCACCAGCATCATGGCGATGGCACGCGGACCGATCCGGAGGATGGCCCGCACATCGGTCGTCACCATCAAGATGAACAGACACGCCGGCAGCAGGATGTCCCGCATCCAGTCGTAGGTGACCGACCGGGTCGGCAGGATTCCGGCAAAGGACAGCAGAGTGGGGATGTAGTAGACGAGCACCACCGAGGGAACGATCCTGAAGATTCTCTGCCCCCACCCCTGGGCCGCGCTCCAGAAGATCAGCGCGCAGACGCCGGCGCAGATGGCAAACACCCCCATGGGATCCGTGATCAAACCGCTTCCCCTCGAATCACGCGTTCGACTCCCGCTTCCGCATCGTGCTCCTTGAGCGGGTCGAGCTGCAAATAGCGCGACAGCCAGCGGACCCCCAGGTAGAAAGGAACGGTATCCGCCAGCGCCGCCATGAACTTGAAAGCATAACCGGAGCCGATGAAGAACATCAGCTGGGGCCAGAGCTTTCGGCTTGGATCGACGGGCAGCGCTCGAGCATAGAAATGGGTAATCAGGATCACCGCCACCGTATCCACCATCTGGCTGACCAGTGTCGAACCGTTGTTCCTCAGCCAGAGATGTTTCCCCCCTGTGACCCCCTTCCAGAAGTGAAAGAGGAAGACGTCGCAGAACTGGGCCGAAAGGTAGGCGATCATCGACGCCGCCACCGCACCGAAGGTGAGCGCCTTGATCTCAAAGAACACCGGGAGCCTGCCGGCTGCATCGCGGAGGATCTCTCCAGTCGCCGGATCCGTCGATTCGAATCCGGGCAGGATGCTCCCGAACCAGAGAATGAACACAATCCAGAGGTTGACCAGGAATCCCATCCAGACCAGAAAGTTCGCCCGTTTCCGGCCGTAGAGCTCGCTGATGAAGTCGGTACAGAGAAAGGTCAGGGGATAGGGAATGACCCCGACGGCCAATGCAAATGGAATCGACCAACCGCCCAGATGGATGGTGAAGTTGACGAACCGGGAGATGCCGAGGATGTTGAGCATTGCCAGTGAGCTAAGAAAGAGGGCGGCGAAGACCAGAAACACCCGTTCGCGACGCTCGTGAATTTCGTCGTTGATGTACTCGTAGGGCAATGACATCGATCGGACCGTCCGTTGAGTTCGGTATTTTACCGGGTTTTCAGTAGGACAACCGTCCCCGGTTGTCCCGTCACTCCGAAACAACGCCCCCGGCAAGATTCATGGGGACGCCGCGATTTCGATGCGCCGGGCAGGTTCCCCGGAAGCGGCGGTCCCGTCAACTGGGCAACAACCGGGGATGTCCCAAGGCCACAGCTTCAATGCGCCAACCCGCCTTCCCGGTAGCTCCAATCGTGGCAGCTGGACAACCGAAGACGGATGTCCTACCGTTCGCTATGCTAGATTGAGAGTTATGGCTCTTCAGACACAAGTCGCGATCATAGAGGCACTTCGAGCGAAACTCGAGGGCGAGGTTTTGACCGATCAAATGTCGCGGGCGCTCTATAGCACGGACGCCAGCCTCTATCAAATCGACCCGCTCGTCGTCGTCCTTCCCCGGCACGACGACGATGTGATCGCAGCGATGAGACTGGCGGCTGAGTATGGCATTCCGGTACTGCCCCGCGGCGGAGGCACCAGTCTGGCCGGCCAGACTGTCTCGCCGGGTATGGTCATCGATTTCTCGAAGTACATGAACAGCGTGCTCGAGGTGGACCCCGAGAGACGACTCGTGCGGGTTCAACCCGGCATCATCATGGACAACCTGAACCAGCAGCTCATGCGCTACGGGCTCTTCTTCGCACCCGACGTCGCGACCAGCAGTCGCGCCAACATCGGCGGGATGATCGGTAACAACTCCTCCGGCATGCGATCCGTGCGCTATGGGAAGACGGTCGACCATGTTCGCCGAATCCGTGCCGTGCTGTCCACGGGAGAAATCATTGATTTTGGGAGCCTGGACCGGGCTGCACTCGACCGTAAGTGTCTGCAATCGGACCGAGAAGGACGAATCTACAATGAGATCCGGGAACTCACGAGAAGCAGAGCAGACGCAATCCGAGAACGTTTCCCGCAGGTGATGCGTCGCGTCAGCGGGTATAACCTGGACGAACTGCTCAAAGAAGAGGACTTCAACCTCGCCCGCTTGCTGGTGGGATCGGAAGGCACCCTGGCCGCCACCCTGGATGCGACTTTGAATCTCGAACCGATCCCGGGCGCCCGCCTGGTTGCCGTTCTCCACTTCACGGATCTGATGCGCGCTATTCGAACGGTCCCCGTCCTCCTGCAATATGAGCCGTCCGCCGTGGAACTCCTCGATCATTATGGGATGAATCTGGCCAAACAGAGCCCGTCCTTCGCACAGCTCTGCGGAAGGTTCATCGAAGGCGATCCCGATGCCGTACTGATCGTCGAGTTCAGCGACCAGACCGAGCAGGCCGTACGCGACCGGTTCAAAGCGATGACCCGCGATTCTGCTGTGCGCGACCACGTCTACGCGATCCACGAGGCCACAACAGCGGGCGAGCAGGCCGACGTCTGGCAGGTCCGGAAGGGAACGCTCGGGGTCCTGATGCGCGTCCGGGGCGACTTCAAGCCGGTGGCCTTCATCGAAGATTCCTGCGTGCCCGTCGAACACCTTGCCGACTATGTCGGACAGATTCGGAACATCTGCAGACACTTCGATCGCCAGGTGTCCCTGTACGCCCACGCCAGCGTCGGGGTTATTCACTTCCGTCCCGTGCTGAACCTCAAGAAGGTCTTCGATCCGCTCGGCATCATGAATCCCGGCAAGATCGTCGATGCCTCACCGCCTACGGAGCATCTGCGCATACATCCAGGTTACCGGGTCAGCCATCCTCCCACTTTCTACCGTTTCGAACACGAGATGGGGTTCGCCGGGGCGGTGGAGATGTGCACGGGCGTCGGCCAGTGTCGAAAGACGATCAGCGGCACGATGTGCCCGTCCTATATCGCGACCCGGGACGAAGAACACTCCACTCGCGGGCGTGCGAATGCCTTGCGGGCAGCCGTATCGGGCCGGCTTGGACCTGACGGCTTCACCAGTGATCGTCTGTACCAGGTTCTCGACCTGTGCCTCGAGTGCAAGGCCTGCAAGTCCGAGTGCCCGACCAATGTGGACATGGCCAAGATGAAGGCCGAGTTTCTGGGCCACTACTATGAGCGTCATGGTCTGCCCCTTCAGAAGCGACTCGTGGCCGGTACGCGGCGCTCCGCCGAGTTCGCCTCGCGCTGGCCGGCATTCGCCAACCTGGTGACTGGGGCGGGGATTACACGCTTTCTGCTTGAGTATTTCGCAGGTTTCGATGCCCGAAGACGACTCCCCAGATATGCCGCGCAGACCCTGATGCAGTGGTACTGGCAGCGGGCAGGCTCACCCGCGGCGGGCGATCGGCCGGTGGTGACGATCTTTGCCGATACTTTCTCGAATTTTTACGAACCGAGCGTCGGGCGATCCGCTTTCGAACTCCTGAAGGCGCTCGGTTTTGACGTTCACCTCGCCTCGCCCGGCTGCTGCGGCCGCCCCCTCATCTCCGCCGGGCTGCTCGGCAGGGCCAAGCGGAATGGAGCGGCATTGATTCGGAAGCTGGAGTCGATCCCCGGGCCGATCCTGGTCCTGGAACCCAGCTGCTACTCCACCTTCAAGGACGATTATCTGGATTTGATCGATGATGTCGAGAGGACTGCCCAGGTGGTGGCGCGGATCTTCTCGCTCGAGGAGTTTCTCGGACAACCCGAAAACGCGGTCAAGCTCGAAACGGTTTTCGAGAAGAGTCATCGCCACTTGTTGTTCCATGGTCACTGCCAGCAGAAGGCGCTCATCGGGTCTGAACCGACTTTGAACCTCCTGCATCATCTGCCCGGCGTCGAAATCGAGGAGGTCCCAGACGGATGCTGCGGTATGGCGGGTTCGTTCGGTTATGAGAAGGGGCACTACGAGTTGTCGGAGAAGATCGGCTCCCGTCATCTGCTTCCAGCCGTCCGAGCGGCTGCCCCGGACACTCGGATTGTGGTCTCGGGCTTCAGTTGCAGGTCCCAGATCGAGCATTTCACAGGCCGCAAGGCCATCCATCCGGTCGAAGCCCTGGCCGAGGCGCTGCGGTAGGATAAGCGTCCTCGCTCGTCCGGGTGCCGAAGCTGTGGCGACCGGGAAAGCTGAAAGATGCATCGAAACGGGGGCGTGCATGTGGCTGGAGCCGGGGTTGTTCGGTCGGGGGCAAGGGACAACCGGGGACGGTCGTCCTACGGCCGGACTTTGGAACTCTATTCGTCCTTGACCGGCACTTCTCGGAGTTCGTACGGCTGGTGACAACACCAGCAGTCGCCCGCTTCGTAGGATCGGATGTTGCAGGTGGGGCAATAGAAGTAGATATCGTAGAGCTGCCCGTGCTTGATCGAATAGATCTTGACGATATCGACGTAACGGTCGTTACGGGTCCAGACCTTGACGCGGAACCTCCGCTGCCGGACGCGTGAATCCTTGAAGAGGTTGGCGAGAGGATCCTTCGGGGAGAACAAGTAGAAATCCCCTTGATCGGTTTCGAGAGCGAACTGCTGAGGGTCCGTGCCGCAGCTCACCCTGGAGCCCTGAGCGTCCACGCAGAGAACCCGACCCTCGATGGTCAGCCTCTTTTCTTCCGGTGGTGCACCCTCGAGCAGGGTTGGACTGATCGTGTGCAGGAGGAGAATGGCCGTACCCAGCCGTATGAACCACTGCCGAACGTCAGCTTGCCGCGACATCGAGATACTCCAGGATCGGCTGGACGGGCTCGAGCGATTCGACCAACAGGTCGGGTTCGAAGCGCGACAACTCCTCTGAGGAATACCGTCCGCTCGCCACGGCTATCACCTGGGCACCTGCGCGACGCCCATGCAGGATGTCTGACGGTGTGTCCCCGACAACGAAAGTTCGACGGGGAAGCAGGCCATTGTTGTACGACCGGGAACGCTCGATGGCGGTCCGTATCAAATCGCACCGCTCGCGGGCATCCGATCCGAACCCCCCAAAAAGGAAGTGACCGTCGAGAGCACCCGCGCGAAGCTTGGCCCAGGCACCGTCCTCCAGGTTGCCGGTAGCCAAGCCGACCATCCAGCCCCTGCCGGGCAGGGCTCCCAGAAGGTCGCGCACCCCCGCCAAGACCTGGTATTCGCCGACACCGTCGACCAGTTCCTCTTCCAGACACTGGACGTAACGTCGATAGAGGCGCTCAGTAGCCTGGGCGTCCGGCTGCTCGGACCTTCCCGCGTTCCGGAGCGCAGTCTCCAGGATCAGCAGGTCGGTCTGGCCGTCGAGCCGGATATCAGCCAGGGCCTCAGGAATCGCCAAAACCTCGGAGAAGGCGCGAGTGAAGGCCCTCGAACCTGCACCGCCAGTCGAAATCAGCGTTCCATCGATATCGAAGAGAATGAGTCTCAACTCACCGTCTCGCTTTCACCGAGACCGCATCCCACCCAGCGGCAGCGGAAGCGACCAGCTCTCCCGGGACATTCTGCGATCGATCGTCGCATCAGAACCAGATCGTGGCCGTGTTGGAAAATTCGCTTTTTCCTGCGTCGTTGAAAGCTCGAACCTTGTAGGTAAAGGCGCCCGTAATGTATTTCCCGATCTCGTCTCGATATTGTGTGGTGTTGGCCCCCACCATTCCAACGACACGAAAATCGCCGTTGTTGTCACTGCGCAGGACCTCGAAACCGAGTTCGTTCGAGGACATGTCCCTCCAGGTGAGCGCAGCAAAAGCTGTTGCACCCTTGAACTCAGTCGTGACTTTGAGCTGCAGAGGCTTTGCGGGAACTCCGTCGGCCTCTTCGGCCCCCAAAACCGGCATACCCGCCAGCACGACGATCAAAAGCAAAAACCACAGTCGTCTCATGGAACGAGCTCCTATCGATCAAAGATGGGGATTGGGTGGAATGGTTTCAGGTCGGAGCCCCGCCAGGCAGCAGGTTCAGCCGCCATAGACCAGTTCACGGGCTCGCTCGGTCGCCTTGACCACCGCCTTGATCAGCGTGACCCGAAGCTTCCCCTCTTCGAGCTCCAGGATCCCATCGATCGTGCATCCCGCCGGCGTCGTTACGACATCCTTGAGGAGCGCGGGATGACTTCCCGTCTCCAGAACGACCCGCGAAGCACCGAGCGCGCTTTGTGCGGCCAGCAAGGTCGCGATGTTTCGGGGCAACCCGACCTTCACTCCCGCCTCGGCGAGCGACTCCAGAATGATGTAGATGAAGGCGGGCCCGCTGGCCGACAGCCCGGTCACCGCGTCGAAGTAACTCTCGTCGATGGTGACCGTCCTGCCCACGGCATCGAAGAGTTGTCGGGTCATGCTCAACTGGACCTCGGAAGCATACTTGCCGCGGCACAATGCGGTCATGCCACTTCCCACCGAGCACGGGGTGTTCGGCATGGCGCGAATGACGGGAATGTCCCTCTCGATATGCTTCTCAATATACTGGGTCGTCACAGAGGCGGCGACCGAAACGATCAACTTCGACTCGGTCAGCACGGGCGCGATCGATTTGACCACATCCCCGACCCCGCTCGGCTTGACGCACAAGAGAATGACGTCCGCCCAATCGGCAGCCGCGACGTTGTCGGTTCCGACCTGCACACCGAAATCTTCCTGGCGGGACCCCGTCCGTTCTTCGTGGCGCACGGTCGCTCTCACCTGCTCTGGGCCGACAAGCTCGCGCTCCAGAAAGGCGTGAAGCAGGATGCCTCCCAGCTTCCCCAAACCGATAACTGCCAGTTTCTTACCTTCCAACGAATTCATGCGTTTCCTACCTCGCTTCTGGGGATCATTGCACCTTGTCGGACTGGACCTGCACCTCTCCCATGACGATCGATGCCTCTTTGGCATGCTTCTGGAGTTGACGACTCAGCTTCTCATTCATGAGCACGATGGTACGTATGCTCTGATAGTTGAGCACCTCCTTCTCGCCCTTCGGATTCCGCACAATGGCCGGATTCTCCTGCACGATGAAGGCCAGCAACTGGATCAGGAAGTTGCACTCTCCCGCCGTCAGGTTGAAGCCGAACTCCTGGTTCATGAAATCCTGTATCCTGCGGCTCTGATCGGCATCAGTCATGAAAGCCCTCCTCCGGGAATCTGGGACCCGTTCGTGGAGAATCGATTGTACACGGGACGGATGGTTACTGCTCGCGGTAGGATTCCGCATAGATCCGTTTGAGTGGACTGAGGCAGTAGTTCTCGATCAGGTCGCCCAACAGATCGCCATTCTCCAGCAGCAGCTTCTCGTGATCCGGGTCGAGCTGGAAGGCCAGACGGATGATATCCGCCTTGTCCTTGCGGATATCCAGAAAAATCGAGTGGCCCATACGGGGTTCAAAGTGCAGCAGGTCACCGTAGGCAAAATGATCGATGTCCGGTTTCGTCCAGGGTTTCTCGTGACGGCTTCTCCAGTAGTGCCACTTGAGTCGCTCGACGAAGCCGTCGTAGTCGAAGCCCTTGGACTTGTTGTTCACGCTGGCGATGATGAACAGGTCTGCGTTGCGCTGCTCGGCGGCAAGTCCATAGGTGACGTTGAGCTCATTCTTCCGCGAAAACTTGACACGATGACTGCCGAAATCGGCAAAGTACTTGATTTCGGGTTCCACGCCGAGTTGCCGGCTGTCCTCTTCCGTCACATAGTGTTCACGGACGCGGGCGTACCATTCGGAGAGAACTTTCCCAATGACCACATTGACCTGTTCCAGCCTTCCCTTTTGATCGGACATAGACGCCACGCCCTCAACCGTACGAGGTTTCATAAGTGTAAACGGATCAGGTAAATTAATAAAGAACATGCGGAACTTCACGATTATCGCTGCTGCGGCGCTCGTTCTTCTCTTGACGGCGGCTTTTCAGGGAGCCCAGATTCGAGTCGAGGTCGAGGCCGTCAATGTGTTCGTCACCGTCCTCGACAAACAGGGACACTTCGTCAGGAACCTGCCCCGGGATCGATTCATCGTCTATGAGGACGGTGTTCCGCAGGAGATCACTCACTTCTCGAGTGAGATGAACCGCCCGCTCCGAATCGGCCTGCTCATGGATACGAGCGGCAGCGTGCGACTGAAGCTGGGTTTCGAGAAGGAATCAGCGATTCGCTTCCTGCGGGGCGTGATGCGCCGCCCGGATGAAGCTTTGCTGGTCGAGTTCGACCAGGGCGTCACGCTGCTTCATGACTTTACGCCTCGAACGGCCGCGATCGAGCAGGAGATCAAGGGACTGCGTTCGGGCGGAGGCACCGCTCTCTGGGATGCCATCTATCAGGTCTCGCGAGACAAAATGACCGACCGGGACGCTCGTAAGACAATCGTGGTCGTCTCCGACGGGGATGACCGCAACAGCAAACAGACTCTGGACGATGCGGTCGAGATGGCACAGATCTCGGAAGTGACGACCTATGCGATCGGGACCAACAATTTCGGCGCCAGTTCGAGCAAGCAGGGTGAGAAGAATCTTCAAAACCTGGCCGAACAGACCGGCGGCACCGCCTTTTTCCCCTTTACGCCTGAGAGATTGGACGACGCCTTCGACCAAATCAACACTGAACTTCGAAGCCAGTACAGTCTGACCTATGTCCCGCGTGACAAGACGCGGACCGGTCGGTTTCGCAGAATTGAGGTCAGGATCGTTGACGGCAAGGGTCTGAAGCTCCGCCACCGTCGAGGCTATCGCCTACCCGAGTTCTAGTCGGCGTTGTCGATTTCGGGGACCCTCTTCATCTCGAGTGTGATCTGAGCCTTGAGCAGTTCCACTGCTTTTGGCTCGTCACGCCCGATCGAGGAGAAGGGTCGCACCCGAACGAACATTCCCTCTTGGGGCGTTCGTGCAGACGCCATCACCAGCGGGCCCAGCTTTTCGGTCGTGATCGTGAAGCGAATTCCCTTGTGTTCCCACTCCATAAAAATCGCGCCGGAGTATAACACGAATTTCGAAGGGCGAAGAGCGAAGGGCGAACCAGAGGGCCGAAGCTCGAAGCTCGAAGCTCAAATGCCCCGGGGGTCGCACACCCGACAGCAGCGGAGTGAACTTTCTCTCGGCCTCCGACGTATCACTGAGCATGACACACGAACGGTTTGTTACTCGCTACCATCAGGGTATTCGAATCGACAATATTCCGGCTGAGGGATTTGCGGGCCTGCTCTTCACGATCGCGACCGTCATCATCTTCCTGGGCATTCCGGCTGTCCGGGAGTTTCTGCTGATCGGGCTGATCGGAGGGATTCCGCTGTCCGCGCTCCTCTACTTCTGGCACAACCAGACTCGCTGGTAGACGGAAAGGCTTCTGAATGACCGCTTCGATCAGCTACGACGATTCGCACAAACTGCGCCGCCAGGACGGAATCGTGGCCGGGGTATGCGGCGGACTCGGCGCGTTCTTCGGCATCCGTCCGATCTGGTTCCGGATCCTCTTCATCTTCCTGATGCTCCCAGGAGGACTGCCGGGGTTCATCCCCTATCTCATCCTGTGGCTGGCCATTCCGAAGAAGTAGGACAACAGCGGGAGTGTCGAGTTCCGAGTCCCGGGTTCCGAGAGTTGGAGAACCATCCTCGGATGTCCCGCTGCCTCGCAAGTCCGGCTCTGACGTGGCGCCTGGAGCTGTCCCGAGGTAGCCTCGACGCGGCCAGAACCTCCATCATCCATGCCACTCAGCGACTTCCGGAACGCGGAACTCGGAACTCGAAACGCTCTCTGTCCTATAATCCTCGCCAATGTCCTACTACCGAGCTGTAGCCAAGCGGAGTGAGTTGGTTGAAGGCGACGCCCACATCGTGAGCGTGGATGGTCGCGAGATCGCCCTGTTCCAGATTGACGGCGAGGTTCACGCGCTGGAAAACGTCTGTCCCCATCGCGGTGGCCCTATCGGCGAGGGGCTGGTGAAGGATGGGCACGTAACCTGCCCCTGGCACGAATGGACCTTCGAGATTCGTTCCGGCACCTGCACGTTGAACGCCGCGGCCTTCGTGCAACGCTTTCCCGTCAGGATCGACGGCGAGGACGTTTTGGTTCTGCCTGAGCCCGAGCCCCGCGACTGAACGCTGACTACGTCAGGTCCACCAGCGATGATCCGGAGTCGCCGGTCGGACGAGGCAGCCGGGCGCCGAGAGCCGAGAGCTGACGATCAGCGAGGTAGCTCGAGCGGACCAGCGGTGCGCTTTCCACGTGGTCGAAGCCCATCCCCTCGCCCACCTCTTTCCAATAGACGAACTCTTCCGGACGATAGTACCGCTCCACCGGGAGGTGCCATCCGGTGGGACGGAGGTACTGGCCCAGCGTGAGGATATTGACGCCACAGGCGACGATGTCGGCCATCACCGCCCGAATCTCATCAGGCTCTTCACCAAGACCCAGCATGATCCCGCTCTTGATGACACCTTCCGGATCGAGGGCGCGCACACGACGGAGGACGCCCAGCGAGACATCGTATTTTCCGCCGCCCCGGGCCTTGCGGTAGAGCCGGGGAACGGTTTCGATGTTGTGCCCGAATACTTCGGGCCGGGCCTCCACCACGGCCTTCAAAGCGGCTTCGTTGCCCTGAAAGTCGGGGGTCAGAACCTCCACGGCGCAACCCGGCCTCTGGCGACGGATCTCACGGATCGTGGCGGCAAAGATTGCTGCACCGCCATCGCTCAGGTCATCCCGATCGACCGACGTGATGACCACATGGTTGAGGCCCATTTGCGCGACGGCCGCAGCCACCCTCCCGGGCTCCTCCGTGTCCAACTGCGCCGGCTTACCCTTGTCCACGGCACAATACCTGCAGCCGCGCGTACAGACGTCGCCCAGGATCATGAAAGTCGCCACACCATGCGCCCAGCATTCACCCATATTGGGGCACATCGCCTCCTGGCAGACGGTGTTGAGCTTCAGCCCCGCCAGCAGCGACTTCAGATGGTGTACCTGTTCCCCAAATGGAGCGCGAACCTTCAGCCAGGAAGGATGCCGACGCGGCCGGTCATGGTTCGTTCCGTCCATTACCTAAACACATTAGCAGATTCGGGCAGGCATGAGCACAACAGCCGGATTCTGCGTGGTTTTGCATCCGGTCTCCCTACGGCGTGGCCCGCCGGAGCAGAATCCATTCCTTTGATATAATCCGAAGCCTTGCCGGAGGTTTACCGCTCCTGTAGCATGGGGGCTTCGTACGGCAGCTGGTTGAGACGAGAGAAACTCGAAATGCAGGACTACTTTGGCTTGTTCGTGATGGTGTTGGTTGCAGGCGGAACTGCGGTCGCAATGATGGTGGTGCACCACTGGCTGGGACCTCGGCTCAGAGGAAAGGTGCACGAGCAGCCGTTCGAATGCGGAAACGCCCCGAAGAGGATCGTCAGAGGACATTTCTCGGTGAAATTCTTCCTGGTTGCGATTCTCTTCGTCCTCTTCGACATCGAGATGATCTTCCTGTTTCCGTGGGCAGTGGTCTATCGGAAACTGGGCCTCTTCGGGTTTGGAGAGATGCTGGTCTTTCTGCTGGTCGTGATTGCCGGCCTCTTTTATTCGATCAAGAGAGGAGCGCTCGAATGGCGGTAGGACCCTTCACCGGGGGAGCCGAGGGTGGCTTCTTCACCTCCAAGCTCGATGAGGCGATCGGGTGGGTCAGGAAGTACTCCCTCTTTCTCTATCCGTTCGTCACGGCGTGTTGCGGGATGGAGTATATGTCCGTGGCGTGCGCACACTATGACATTGACCGGTTCGGCGCCGGTCTGCCCAGGTTTTCACCCCGTCAGGCCGACGTCCTCTTCGTGGTCGGAACCACAAACCAGAAGATCGCACCGATTCTACGGCAGATTTACGATCAGATGTGCGCCCCGAAGTGGGTCGTCGCTTTCGGCGTCTGCACCTGCACCGGTGGGTTTTACGACAACTATGCCGTCGTCAGAGGGATCGATCACATCGTCCCGGTCGACCTGTATATCCCCGGGTGCCCGCCTCGTCCGGAGACGGTCCTGCAAGGTTTGATGATGCTCCAGGAGCGCATACAGAAACAGAAGCAGGCCCTCTGAGCTCCGGGACCCAGAAGAGCGAAGTGATAGTGGAAATGGAGCGGCCTTGAGCATGGAAGAGAGTACTACACTCACGAAGATCCGGGAACGTTTCGGTGACGCCGTCCTCAGTACCCATTCTCGTCTTGGTGAAGACACGGTCGTCGTGGCCCGCTCGCATATCGTTGAGCTGGCCGGCTTCCTGAAGGAAGACCCGGAACTGCGATTCGACGTCCTCATGGATCTCACCGCCGTCGACTACTGGAAGCGGAAACCCCGATTTGAGGTCGTTTATCACTTCCTGTCGGTACCTTTTCTCAAACGTCTGCGCGTGAAGGTGCCAGTCGGTGAAGACGATCCCGAAGTCGACAGTCTGAGCGCGCTCTGGAGAGGGGCGAACTGGTACGAACGCGAGGCCTACGATATGTTCGGGATCCGTTTCAGAGGGCACCCCGATCTGCGGCGAATCCTGATGTATCCCGAGTTCGAGGGTCATCCGTTGCGCAAGGATTACCCGATCGACAAGCGTCAGCCGCTGATTGGACCCAGGGATTGAAAGTGAAGCCATGTCGACACCCAGCGACGCAACCAAGCCAGCACTGAAAGAGTTCGGAACCAAGGTCGGAGAGCAGGAGATGTTCCTCAATGTGGGACCCTCCCACCCGGCCATGCACGGTGTCATCCGGATTCGGACGATCGCCGACGGCGAGTTCGTGAAGGATGCGGAGATCGACATCGGGTACCTGCACCGCGGCTTCGAGAAGCACTGCGAGTCCAGTACCTATACCCAGTGCTTTCCGTACACCGACCGTCTCAACTACGTCTCGCCTCTGATCAACAATTTCGGCTTTGCCATGGCGGTCGAGAAACTCATGGGACTTCAGGTCCCGGAGCGCTGCGAGTATATCCGTGTGATCATGAGCGAACTGTCCCGGATCGGTGATCACCTCACCTGCGTCGGGGCGTCCGCCATGGAACTGGGTGCCTTTACCGTGTTTCTCTACATGATGAAGGCACGGGAGTGGATCTACGAGCTGGTGGAGAGCGTTACCGGCGCCAGGCTGACCATCTCGTACGCGCGGGTCGGTGGTGTCAAGGGCGACTTGCCGGCCGGCTTCGAGGACCGCTGCCGCGTCCTGATCGACAAGGTGGCCGGGGTCTTGGATGAGGTGGACACTCTGGTGACGCGGAACCGGATCTTCTACGATCGGCTGAGGGACATCGGTGTCGTGACCCAGGAGCAGATCTTGAGCTACGGGATCACGGGACCCTTCATGCGCTCGACCGGTATCGAGTACGACGTCCGCAAGGCCTTTCCTTACCATGTCTATGACCGCTTCGATTTCGACATTCCCATCGGGGAGCGCGGCGACAACTATGACCGCTACCTGGTTCGGATGGAGGAGATGAGACAGTCGATCCGGATCGTCCACCAGGCCCTCGACACGCTCCCGGCCGGCCCCACGAATGTCGATGCGGAAGGGCGCGTTATTTCGCCCGACCTGATGGCGGACTTGGGCAAGTTCGGCAAGACGGCCGGTCTGCTCAAGAACGAGGTTCTGATCGAACCTACCCTCGCCGGCTCGGAAAAGAAGTTCCACAGCGGAGTGTATGCAGATGATCGCGAGGCCTGGCTTCCGGCCAAGGAACAGATCTATTCGAACATCGAAGCCTTGATGAACCACTTCAAGATCGTCATGCTCGGCCACGGTCTGCGGCCTCCCAAGGGAGAAGCGTACAGCTGCGTTGAGGGGGGCAACGGCGAACTGGGATTCTACGTCGTCAGCGACGGCACGGACCGCGCCTGGCGGGTTCGCTGCCACCCTCCCTGTTTTCCGATCATGGCGGGCCTGCACGAGATCTTGCGTGGCGGTCAGATTGCCGACATCATTGCCACGTTTGGTTCCGTCAACATGATCGCCGGAGAATTGGACCGATGAGTGCCGCTTTCGAATTCACACCCGAGAACCAGCAGCGTTTCGAGCAGATTATCAGTCAATACCCTCGTAAGCGGGCGGCCATGCTCCCGACACTGCATCTCGCACAGGAACAGAACGGCCACATTTCGCCCGAAGTCGAGGCCTATGTCGCCGACCTCCTGGAAGTGCCCGTCGTGGACGTCCATGAGGTCCTGACCTTCTACACACTGTTTTCGGACAAGCCCAGGGGGCGGCATCACGTCCGGGTCTGCGGCAGTCTGTCCTGTTGGATCCGCGGCAGCGACGATGTCAGCAAGGCTCTTCGAGAGAAGCTCGGAATCGAGGATGGAGACATCACGGAGGACGGGCGGATCAGCTGGGAGACGGTGCCGGACTGCCTCGGAGCTTGTGAGATGGCTCCGATGATCCAGGTCGACGGCCACTTCGAGGGGAACCTGACCGAGGAAAAGATCGAAAAGATCGTGGACGAGCTGAAGGACTAGAGTCTTCCGGCGGGATCGAGAAAGTCATGCCAAGTGTGAAGGTAGTATCGGAGTTTTTTGGAGTCGAGGAAGCACGCGACCTCAAGTGGCGGCTCAAACACGGCGGCTACGAATCGGCCCGCAAGGCGCTCACGACGATGACCCCGGACGAGGTGACCGAGGAAGTCATGAAGTCCAACCTGCGCGGACTTGGCGGCGCCGGCTTCCCGACCGGTCGGAAATGGAGTTTCGTACCGAAGGATACCGACAAACCGAAATACCTGACGGTGAATTGCGATGAGGCCGAACCGGGGACGTTCAAGGATCGCTACATTGTCGAATGGGATCCCCATCGATTGATCGAAGGAATCATCATCTGCAGCTATGCCGTGGGTATTCATACGGCGTATATCTACATTCGGGGAGAATACGTTCAACCTTACCAGCGCCTCCGTAAGGCCGTTGACGACGCCTATGCGGCAGGGCTCCTGGGAACTCGTACACTGGGTACGGACTATTCCTTGAACCTCTATATCCACCGCGGAGCCGGTGCCTACATCTGCGGCGAGGAGACGGGCCTCCTGGAGTCGCTGGAGGGCAAGAAGGGCTGGCCCCGTCTGAAGCCTCCATTTCCCGCCATCGTCGGGTTGTTTGGCTGTCCCACGGTGATCAACAATGTCGAGACGTTGTCCCATCTTCCGAAGATCATCGCCAACGGAGCTGCGTGGTTCGCGGAACTTGGCTGCGAGCGCAACGGGGGCAGCCGGTTGTTCGCCTTGTCCGGTTGCGTCGAAAATCCGGGCGTCTTTGAACTCCCGTTGGGGACCCCGCTGCGGGAACTGATCTACGAGCACGGCGGTGGGATCCGAAATGGCAGGAAGCTCAAGGGCGTCGTTCCGGGCGGTACCTCGTCGGGTGTCCTTTCGGCCGACGAAATCGATATTCCGTTGACTTTCGATGCTTTGGCCAAGGTGGGATCGATGCTCGGATCCGGCGCGGTCATCGTCTTGGACGAAGACGTGTGCATGGTGCGCGCCCTTCAGAATATCGAGCATTTCTTTGCACACGAGTCCTGCGGCCAGTGCACACCCTGTCGCGAGGGAACCGGCTGGGTCTACCGCTGCCTGACGAGGATCACCAGTGGCGCCGGAACCGAGGCCGACCTCGAAACGCTCAGACACCTGAGCGTCAATATGAGTGGAACCAGCATCTGCGCCCTCTGCGACGGCGCGCAAATGCCGCTGCGGAGCTTTCTGGAGAAGTTCCCTGAGGAGTTCGAGTATTTCGTAAAGCACAAGCGATCGATGGTCGATGCCCACGCCGGCGCGGCTGCGATCGCCTGAGAGCGTGCCTGCTATGCCGACTATCACAATTGATGGACAAGAAGTTACGGTAGAGCCCGGGACCACCGTTATTCAGGCGGCGGAGAAATGCGGCATCTACATTCCGCGCTACTGCTACCACCCGGGCCTGCCGATTGCCGGAAGCTGTCGCATGTGCCTGGTCGAGATCGCCAAGATCCCGAAGCTCCAGGTTGCCTGCTATACGCGGGTCTCGGACGGCATGGAGGTCACGACGAACTCCGAGCAGGTCAAGAAAGCGCGCCAGGCCATGCTGGAGTTCCTGCTTTCGAATCACCCGCTCGACTGCCCCGTTTGCGATCAGTCCGGCGAATGCGATCTCCAGAACTTCTATATGGAGCACGGCCGATACTTGAGCCGATTCCTCGAAAACAAGATCAAACGTCGCAAGGCCTTTCCTCTCGGTCCGCACGTCGTCCTCGATCAGGAACGCTGCATCCTGTGCACGCGCTGCGTTCGTTTCACCGAACAGGTGAGCAAGAGTAACGAATTGGGCGTCTTCAACCGGGGAAACCGTTCGGTGATTGATCTTTTTCCCGGAATGGCGCTCGACAACCGGTACTCGGGCAACGTGATCGATATCTGCCCGGTCGGAGCCTTGACCGAACGCGACTTTCGGTTCCAGTGTCGCGTCTGGTATCTGTCGACTGCGGAATCCATCTGCAACGGCTGTTCGCGGGGCTGTAACACTACGGTGAGCTACAACCAGCTTCGTCCGTACAAAGCTCAGGGGCGTCGCGTCATGCGCGTCCAGCCGCGCTTCAATCCTGATGTGAATCAGTGGTGGATCTGTGACATCGGGCGCTTCGGATATGGTTTCGCCGACCGGGATCGAATCGAGTTTCCGCACCTTCGAAGTGCCGTACGGCTCGAACCGGTGGGCTGGGACTCGGCCATTCAGGCCGCCGCAAAGCGGATCGGCAGCGCCGTAGAGGCACACGGCCAGGATGCCGTGGGCGTCATCGTTTCGCCCCAGCTCTCCAACGAGGAGCTGCTCTACTGCAAGCAACTCTTCGTCGATGGTCTGGGCCTGACGAACATCGCGCTTACGAATCCCTGGGAGGAGGCTCTCCCCGAGGACGACCTGTTGATTCGTTCGGATCCGAATCCGAACAGCACCGGAGCCCGCAAGGTGGGTTTCTCAGGTGATGCGAGACGTCTGCTCGAGCATGCCGGAGCGGGCGACATCAAGGTTCTCTTCATCTTCCAGCACGATTTTCAGGATCCGAAGGCGCTGGAACTGCTGGAGAAGACCGAAAGCGTGATCTACCAGGGGACGAACTGGAATCCCACTGCTGAATTGGCCGACATCGTCCTGGCCTCGGCGACCCATTTCGAGAAGAGCGGGACTTTCACGAACTTCGAAGGTCGCGTGCAGAGGTTCAATCAGGCATTGAAGCCCCTTGAAGATAGTCTGCCGGATACCCAGATCCTGTCCGGATTGGCTGCAGAGCTCGGAATGGCGATGCCGGACGACCCCGAGCAGGCACTGGAGGGATGGCTCGGCGTCAATTCCGAGATGATCGGATCCGCCGGTCAGACGCTCGATTCGATTCCCGCATCCGGAAGCTAGCGCGGCAACAGCGAGGCAATGATGGCAACCTATTTGATCGACGTCGGCAAAGTCCTGTTCCTGTTCTCGGTGGTGATGGGCTTTGCTTCCATTCTGACCTGGATGGAGCGCAAGCAGAGCGCGGTGATGCAGGACCGCATCGGCGCCAACCGGGCTTCTCTGTTCGGATTCCGCGCCCTGGGGCTGTTCCATATCCTCGCCGACGGCGGAAAAATGTTCCTGAAGGAGGACTTCGTACCGGCGCAGGGGAACCGTTTCATCCACACGATCGCTCCAATCATTGCTTTCACTTTCGCGCTGCTGAGCTTCGCGGCCATCCCGTTCGGCGGCATCTATCAGTTCGGCGACACGACCGTCTCGCTGCAGGTTTTCAACATCAACGTGGGGATTCTGTTCGTCTTCGCGATGATGAGCCTCGGCATCTACGGCTTCGTTCTGGCGGGCTGGGCTTCGGCCAACAACTATGCTCTGCTGGGCGGCCTCAGAGCCTCGGGACAGATGATTTCCTACGAGATCACGATGGGGGCGACCGTCATCGGTGCGCTGATGATCTACGGCACCCTGAACCTTCAACAGATCAATCTGTTTCAGGGGCAGCTGGCCTGGGGATGGCTCCCCCTGTGGGGCGTCCTGATGCAGCCACTCGGATGTCTGCTCTTCATGACAGCGGCCATGGCCGAAACCAAACGCGTTCCCTTCGATATTCCCGAAGGCGAGTCGGAGATCATTGGGTACTTCGTCGAGTACAGCGGGATGCGGTTCGGGCTGTTCTTTCTGAGTGATTTCGTCGAAACCGTGCTGGCCTCCGCCCTCACTGTGACGCTCTTCTTCGGAGGCTGGCAAATCCCGTATCTGACCAACTCCGGCTTCGTCTTTCCCTGGGGCTCGACCATCGCATTGTCCGGGGTCGTCGTCATGCTTCTGCAGGTCGGAGCTTTCCTGGCAAAGGTTTTCTTTTTCTGTTTCTTCTATCTGCTGGTACGCTGGACGCTGCCGCGTTTTCGGTGGGATCAGCTCATGAAACTGGGCTGGACGATCATGTTGCCCCTGTCGCTTCTGAACATTATCGTCACCGGCGCGGTTCTTCTCTGGATAGCGGGTTAGTGGTCTATGGCTATCAAGGTTGTTGAAAAAGAGCTCACTCTGCTCGAGAAGTTGTACGTGCTGGAGGTCTTGCGGGGCTTGTGGCTGACCTTTCGCCATTTTGCGCGAAACATGGCCGTGCACATCGCCAAGCTCTTCGGCCTCTCCAGGGGACTGCGTGGCGCCGAGACCTTCCAGTACCCCGAAGAACGCCGCCCGGTCGCACCACGACTGCGCAGTCGACACCGGCTGACCAAGCGACCGGATGGTGCTCCCCGTTGCGTGGCCTGCATGATGTGCGAGACAGTCTGCCCGGCCAAGTGCATTTTCATCGTGGCAGGCGAGCATCCCAATCCGAACATCGAGAAGTATCCGGTTCGCTTCGATATCGATCTGGGATTGTGTGTCTTTTGCGGCTATTGTGTAGAGGCCTGTCCGGAAGATGCTATCCGGATGGATACGGGCTTTCTTGAATTCGCGTCGTACTCGCGTGAAGGGATGGTCCTCGACCTCAAGGAGCTGCTTTCTCGTTCGGAAGCACCGGCCCAGCCGGCTGAGACAGAAGCGATCTACGCGATCACGGCCGACCGTCGCTCGACGAGCGCTCCGCCTGCCTGAGCAGCGTCTCGAGACGTACCTCGAGAGCTCGATAGCGTTCCCGACAGCCTTCCGGCGACTCGTTCGAGATCAGTCCCAGTTTCCAGAACCAGCTCGAGGCGTCGGTGTCCGCGCCCGCAAGCCAGCAGAAGACCCGCTCGGCCCGCGCCGGCCGCAGGCAAGCCGTGGAGTCAATTCCTTCTGTCTCGGTTTCTCCGGACCGCACGACGTTTGCCAGAGCTTCGGTGACGGCTTCCCGGCAGTCGAGAACATGCAGAACCAGGTGGACGGCGAGAGCATCGGCCAATTCCTCTTCTTCTGCCATGCTGCGCACCCGCCAGTGGTAAAGATGGATCAGTGCATGACCAATCTCATGGCTGACCGCAAAAGCAAAGGCCCCCGGGTAGAGCATCCTTCGCTCGACCATGTCGAACCTTGCGTCGACTGGTGAAGGCAGGAAACCCAAAGCATAGGGAATCCGGATCGTGCCGGTGCCGACATCGTAAAGCGGACCGTCGTCGGTTCCGAGCTCAATTGTCATGTCACGGGGAAATCTTAAGTTGCGGTTCAGACTCGCGACAATTCGACCCAGGCAGGCTGATTCGCGCAAGTAGTCTTCGACTTCGCGTTCGTCCCCGCTCGCATGCCGAACGAACTGAAGACGGATCCCGGCGACAACGTCCGTTTCACCGACCAGCAATAAGATACAAAAGACAAGCCAGCTCCAGCTTCGGCAAATTGTGCGGGCTGCTGCAGACGATTCGCTCACTTCAGTGCATCACTTGGCCACCGCAGAGGTTGTAGGCCTGACCGGTCACGTTGCGCGCTTCGGTGGAAACCAGATATCCGACCAGTGCCGCAACCTCTTCCGGCTGGATGATCTCACCCAGCGGCACGCGCCGCAGCAGAAGATCCCGGGTACTCGCATAGTCCCGACCCAGACCGTCGGCAACTCTCTTCATAACCGTCTGCGCCAGATCGGTTTCGACCCAGCCCGGACAGACTGCGTTTGCCGTGATCTTACGCGGCGCTAGTTCCAGCGCGACACTCCGGACCAGACCCAAAAGACCATGCTTTGCAGCACAGTACCCCGACGAACCCGGCACCCCGAATTTTGCCGTCACCGAGGCGATGTAGACGAGTCTTCCTCCATCGTGCATATGCGGAAGGACACGGGTCGTGCAGTAGTAGGCCCCGTCGAGACAGGTTCGGATGTTCCGTTGCCACGCCGCATCGTCAGGCTCATGCATCGGAGTTGGCTCATTTGCCCCGGCGTTGTTTACCAGGATGTCGATCGAACCGAACCGTCCGGCGACCTCTGTCACGAAGCTTTGAACCTCCCCGGAATCCTGGACGTCACACTCCTCCGCAAGAGCGGTGATCCCCAGGGCAGTCAGTTCGTCGGACGCTCTGCGCAGCCGTGCCCGAGACCGACCGCAAATCGCCACACGAGCGCCTTTCGATCCCAGGAGCCGTGCGATCGCCAGTCCGATCCCGGCGCTGCCGCCCGTAACGATGGCCGTCTTTCCCGTCAACTCCATTCGCGTCAGTATACCGGACACAGTGCTACGGAGTTTCGAGGAAGCACCGGCGCAAATCGCCGACCCTATGTTGCAGACTCACTGCCCGTCCCTCAGCCGGTAGATCCGATAGTCCCCAATCCGGCGTGTCACCTCGAATGCTGCTGAAACGTCCGGATGACGGAAGAAATCCTCGAGGAACGAGATTTCCGGCTGATTCCGGAAGAATAGAAAGGAAATCCTACGTTCACGCAACTGCTTCACCAGGGTCTGAAGCTGGCCCTCACGGGGGAATATTCGCTCGAGCCGGAATGGAACCGGCGTCCAATCGCGACCGTTCCGAGACGTAGCGAGATCCTGGACCAGCTGTCCGGCCATGGGTAAGGCAACATTTGCAGCCCAGAACTGGACGCGATCGACGCGTCTTCCATCACCGAGATCCGCGTTGAGAATCAGCATTCCATTGCTCGTTCTTCTTTGGAGGCCAAACAGGCTCAGTTCCATCGGCGACCCTCGCTCCAGAAAGAAGAATCGGGGTCGATAGAAGGAAGCAGGCTCCTTCAGATGTCCGGCCGATAGTCTCAGCCGCCAGAAACGGCTTCGTACACTCGGGGAAACATCGAGACGGATCGTCGCAATCCCGGCCGTACGCATACTGGTTTCCCAAAACTCGTCGCTGACCTGGCTCGCCGGGGACGAGTTTGGAGTCATGTAGATGGCCGGATTGGCCAAGGCCTGGTATCCAACAGTCACGGCAAGGACGCCGTCTCCATCCGGAACTGCCTCATTCAAGCAGGAATAGACGGCCAATATTCCCTGACTTCCGAGGTGGTTCCTAAGGTAATTGTCCCTTTCTTCGAACGATGTAAACAGGCGAATCTTGTCAGGGTTGACGGTCTGAATTCGTGAATTCATCCAAGATCTCGAGAATACGGGGAGTTGCGCAACCGCCACGCAGACTATCCCTACAATCAGCACGGAAACAGCGTACGCCGCCTTCTTTGGCCTCCTTTCTCGCGTTGTGAAAACGATCAGAGATCCCGCAATGACAAGACTCAAGAACGGAAACACCGGGACTTCGTAGCGCACGAACTTCGTGCACACAATCTGCATCGTATAGAGCGCCACACTGATAAACACGAGCAACCGAATCACTCTGTTGTGGACGCCTAGACACGCGGCGACAGGAAACAAGATGAGAAAGAGAGGCCCAGGTACACCCATGAAAATGTTACCGTATCGGGTCAGCAGCCAGGGTGATCGAACATAATCCAAAAGCCCGCCAGTAAGGCCCGCCCAGTTGTTGGTCGTTCGAATCCACGCCTGGTAATCCTGAGGCGTGAAGTTCGGGTTGTAGAAGACGTTTGAAAGGAGCGGAGCAACCGGATTCCCAGTGAAGACGAGGTTCTTCACCAGCCAGGGAAGCGCGATGAGCGCGAATGCAAGATAGAAGCCTCCAAGCTGCCTCGACACCATCCGGGGAGGTCGAGCGGACCGCACTCGCGAAATAGCAATGATGGTGATGATCGGCAGAACCAGCACCGCCGTGTATTTAGTACTGAATGCGAGACCTGAAGCCAGACCCGCGAGAAGCAGCCAGCCGCGTGGAGGAGTCGAGGCTGAAACCCACCGCACCGTCGAGTAGACTGCCAGGAAGATGTAAAACGTGAGAATGAGATCGATATAGGCGGTCTGCATCAGGAAACCGACAATGGGTGACGATAAGAATATCAAAGCCGCAAGCAGCCCGGCTCGCGTGGAGAAATACCGTCGACCGAAGATAATCATTCCACCGGCCGTCAACAGCCCGAATAAGTAGTGAAAGAGCTTCGCCAGGATGGTTGAGTCCATCAGCCATCCCCACGTGAAGAGCATCTCGCCCAAGAATGGAAAGTTTGAATAGACGATGTGAGGCGTGGGGTAGATCGAGTGATGGAGGATATACAGTCTCGGAACGCCAAGGTGATAGTTGAGAGCGTCGAATCCGGTCTCCGGCGCCAGCGCCGCCAGGAGGTAGATGCCCGTGCACAGCATCACAGCGAACGCAAGGGTGCGATCCAGCCAACCCATCGAGCCGATTCTGCCCACACCGTGGGAGTCTCTTCCCTGCAGAAAGAGATAGACGGAGACCGCCGCCAGGATCAGAAACAATAGCTTCACAAAAGCACCGTAGAGAAGATGGAGAATTCCAAGGAGGAACGTCGTTCCCGCCAAAGCGCCCAATCCAATTCCAGCCGCGAAGAGCCAGGTTTCCCAGGGATCCGGTTCCGGCTCCAGGTGAAGGAGGGAGAGGAGCCGCCTTCCGATGATGCTGACCGAAGCAACGATGAGGATCAGAAGAATCAATTGCGCCAATCCCGACGCTCCCAGGGCCGAGATGACCGACTGTACAAGGGTTCCGTCCATGCCTTCTGGCATTCCTATCATTCAACGGAGTAGGACCAGTGAAGAGCAGGCTGATGCTGAGGCTGGCACACTCCCCACATCGGCGACTCGACGATCATGCATCTGAGACCCGGTTCTGGATCACGCATGAGGCGATGCTAACCCAGATTCACTGGAGCGTCCAAGGGAGGAAGAGTTGCCTGACGCGCGTTTCGAGCAGTTTACGGATTCCTGAACGCGCTCCGGGCTGATAGAATGCCGGACTTGTCAATGCGCAGAACACTCAAGCTCTCTTTCTTCATGCTGTGCTCGTTTGCGATCCTCGCGGCCACGCTGCCGGCGGCTCCTCCTGAGCGAAACGACGACCCTCCCGTGCCCGGCCCTCTCACCCCAGAAGGTAGGCGCTACTACGTCACCCAGCGGCTTCGGGGATCTCCTCCGAAGATCGACGGCAAGCTCGACGACGAAGCGTGGCGGGAGGGCTATTGGGCCAGCAGCTACCGCCAATACATTCCCCGAAACGGGGCAAAGCCTTCACAGGATACGGCCCTCAAGATCCTGTACGACGACCAGAACATCTATGTCGCAATCCGTGCCTTCGACACCGAGCCGGAGAAGATCGACCGCAAGCTGGGTCGCCGCGATGCTTTCATCGGCGATATCGTCGGAGCCTGCTTCGACAGCTATTTCGACCATCGGACCGGGTTCGAATTCGACCTGACCGCAGGCGGAGCGAAGATCGACTTAATCCTGTTCAACGGCGGCTGGGATACCACATGGGACGCCGTGTGGGAAGGCAAAGTCGGAAGCGAGCCCAATGCCTGGACGGCGGAAATGCGTATTCCGCTGAATCAATTGCGCTACGGAAACCAGCAAGAACAGGTCTGGGGTTTCCATTCCTGGCGCTGGATCAACCGGAACAGCGAAGAGGCGCAGTTCGCTCTGTGTCCGCGCGACAGCCCCGGCCAGCTCTACTCGATCGGGGAACTCCACGGAATCGAGGGCATCGGCAAGAGCCGCCACATCGAACTCCTCCCGTACTCGGTGGGAAGATACAGGTCTTTCGGCCAGGACCCCAGCGTGCCTTTCACGCGAGACAACAAGGTCGAAGGGGACCTGGGCCTCGATGGAAAGGTCGGGTTGACGAGCGCCTTCACGCTCGACTTTACCGTGAACCCGGACTTTGGACAGATCGAGGCGGACCCCTCCGTCCTGAACATCAGTGCCTTTGAGACCTTCTATGAGGAGAAACGACCCTTCTTTCTCGAGGGCAAGCGCATTTTCGAATTCCCGTTGGACGACGAACTGCTGTTCTATTCCCGCAGGATCGGGCATGCACCGAGCTACACTCCCGTATTGGGCGAGGGAGACAATCCCTATTTCGATTCGCCGTCCAGCACCTCCATTCTGGGAGCCCTGAAGCTGACCGGGAAGACCGAGAAGGGTCTGTCGGTCGGGGTCATCGAGAGTGTCACCGGCAGAGAGAACGCCAGGATCTACTCCATCGGTGGTGGGTCTCGATCTGAAGCGGTCGAACCTGTTTCGAACTATGCCGTCGCCCGCATCCAGCGGGACTTCAATCAGAGCAACACGATCGTGGGCGCAATGCTGACTTCGGTGCACCGCAACATCCAGGACCCGCAACTGGACTTCCTGCCTACCGATGCAACGACCGCGGGATTTGATTTCCTGAACTTCTGGAAGAACAAGACGTATTACCTGAATGTCAAAGCGGTGTTCAGTGACGTCCGGGGATCGCAGGACGCAATGCTCGGACTGCAGCAGTCGTCGGCGCGTTACTTCCAGCGTCCCGACGCGGACTACGTCACACTGGATCCCAACAGGACGCGTCTGTCAGGACACGGGGGAATCGTCGAGTTCGGGAAGGGCGCCAACGGAAACTGGCGCTTTGCGGAAACCTTGAGCTGGCGCTCTCCCGGTCTCGAACTGAACGATCTGGGCTACCTCCGAACGGCCGACATCGTCACACAGAGCAGCGGCATTCACTATGTCGTCACGGAACCCGCCTGGATCTTTCGCGATTGGTCGATGGGCATCGAACAGTCGAACAACTGGGATTTCGGCGGCGAATTCCTGTCACCTGAGATCGGCGCCGAGGCTGATTGCACATTCTCCAACAAGTGGGGCGCGTCCGTCGACGTCGGCCGTTTCGGACGGCAACTCGATACACGGCTGCTGCGCGGCGGCCCCGCAGTCAGTCTGAAGGGATTCTGGTCGACCAATCTCAGCCTCTCTTCCGACAACTCCCGGCGTCTGTTCTTCAACATGCGCTATCACCGGCATTCCTATGACGACAGACAATCGGGCTTCCAGGGCTTCTATCCGGGTCTGAGCTTCCGGATCACGAACCCGCTCGTCTTGTCGACCGACCTCGAGTACTCGAAGAACACGGACATTTTCCAGTACGTCACGCGACAGCGGTATGAAGACCAGTCGCGGGATCTGGTAGGCAGGATCAATCAGCGCACCCTGGGATTGACCTTCCGGGTGGACTACGCCGTCACACCGGAACTGACCATCCAGTACTACGGCAATCCCTATGTCTCCAACGGCATCTACGATCGGTTCAAACGGTTCACGGACCCCCGTGCGAGAAGCTATACGGATCTCTACCACACGTTTTCCGGCAGTGAGATCCAACTCGATCCCGTACTCAATCTGTACCGGATCGATGAATCCGGAAACGGAGCCTTCGACTACAGCTTCGCCAATCCCAACTTCAATTTCCGGGAATTCCGGTCGAATCTGGTCGCGCGCTGGGAGTACAAGCCGGGGTCGGTCCTCTATCTGGTGTGGACACAGGGGCGTTCAGTGTTCGAATCCGTGACGAATCACTCCCTCCAGCAGAATCTGGGTGATCTCTTCTCGACGCCGGCCGACAACGTCTTCATGGTCAAGTTCAGCTACTGGCTGCCCTGGTAGGTCAAGTGTCCAACTGCCAAAGTTGTGGCTGCCGGAAAGGCGGGACGGTGCATCGATGCTGCGGCGGCCGTGTGGGTGGTCGAGAGCCGTTCAAACGGGGCAGCGCCAGCTAATCACGCTTATCTCGCGAATCCAAACACTGGGTTACCTTTCGCGCGATTCGCGCCATTCGCTGGCCCAGGCCCCAGCGGGACGGTGCTACTCCAGCGACAGGAGTTTCTTGTTCCCTGGAAAACGCTCCAGCCCCACCCGAACGCATTCCTTGGCCCGCTCGTTCTCGTCGATGGAGCGGTGTGCCCGCGCGGCCCAGTAGTAGGCCTCCGGAAACTCGGCCTTCCGTGCCATAGACGCCTCGAGAAAAGTCACCGCCTTGTGTGAATCGCCCTTGAAGTAGTAGCAGAGCCCAACGTAATAGAGGAGCAACGGGTTCTTGGAATCTGCGGCCAACAGCATCTCGAACCGCTGGAGGGCGCCTTCGTAGTTCCCCTCCGTTGCCAAGTGAACGGCCGCGCGAATCTCGGGCGAACGGGCCGGAACTTCCGCTCTCAGGCCGTAGGCGCTCGGAACCAAGAGCGCGGCTGAAAGAAGGCAACTACAGATAACTCTCGACGATCTCACCTTCTACTGTCCCTCCCTTGGTCATCTCCACAGCGAGGGTGGTGCCCGCTGTCGCTGCCGAGCGCTTCACGAAAGCAAAACCAAGGGTCCGCTGAAGGAACGGGGAGAAACCGGCGCTGGTGATCCAACCAACCTCCTTCCCCCCCTGCAAACGGAGTTTCGTCCCTCTGGCCGGGACTTCCGGACCAGGCATGCGGACTTTGATCAGCAATCGTGCAACACCGCCAATATTCGTCGCCTTTGCAAGGACCTCCTGACCGGGATAGCAGCCCTTCGCTAGGCTGTAGAGGTCGGAAAGCTGTGCATCGAGCGGATTGTTGTTTTCCGAGAAATCCACTCCGAACAGGGGCAAGCCCCGTTCGAGTCGAAGAATATCGAAGGCAGCCGGTCCGATTTCCACCAGACCGAAAGCTCTACCTTCCTGGGCGATCTCAGTGCTCAGCTCCGCCGCCTTCGCAGCCGGGACGAGAAGCTCGAAGCCTGAGTCGCTCAGCAAATCCTTGCGGACAAGCCAGGTATCGGTACCCTCCCAATCCATGACGACGATCCGGCGGGTCTTCTCGGGAATCGGACCTCCCAGAAGACCACGCAGGAATTCCGGAGCCCTCGGCCCCTCGAACGCCCAGTGTCGAAACCGGGCCGTCACATCTTTCAAAGTGACGTCGTCCATGATGATGTAGCCCTCGAGCAACTCGGTCAGCCGGGCCGCCGGCCCTGCGGCGACGTCGATCATCAGAGAATCCGGAAGGCGATAGTAGTCGAAGTCGGCTACGATCTTACCTGTGGGAGTCAACAATGCGCCGCGTCTTCCGGCAAAATCCGGCAGGGATCGGACGTCATTGCACAGCACGGCATGAAGGAACTCGACCCGATCGGGTCCAGTCACCTCGATCTTCACCCTCCCGGACAGATCTCGCCAACCCAGACCGGACCTCACGGACCGATACTGTTCCAGCATGTCGCCCGCCGCTGCCATTTCACTCAAGGGTCTCACCCGGTCTCATGACGATGATCTCGGTTCCGAGATCCCGGGTCAGCCGCGCGAGTTCCTCCGGCGTCCCCTCCAACGCAGGGAAGGTCCCATAATGCATCGGGATCACCTTTCTGGCGTTCATCAGGCGACAGGCATAGGCGGCCTGCTGGGGATCCATCGTGTACAGTCCGCCGATGGGCAGCAACAGCACCTCCGGCTTGTAGAGGTCGGCGATCAGCTTCATGTCGCCGAAGACACAGGTATCTCCGGCGTGATAGATCCGAAAACCGTTCTCGAACTCGACCACGAAGCCGGCTGCCTCACCGGCGTAGATCACCTGGCCACCGTCTTCCACAATCCCGCTGCTGTGGTAAGCATTGACCATCGTGGCGCGAACATCGCCCAGTTGGACGGTGCCACCCTTGTTCATGCCGATGACGTTTTTGACTCCCTTGCTGCCGAGCCACACGGAGATCTCGAAGATGCAGGCCACCTGCGACTGGAACTTCTTGGCGACCGCAACTGCTCCCTGCACATGGTCGAAGTGCCCGTGCGTGATCAGAATCGCATCGATGGGTTCCAGTTCCTTGTCCGCCTCAGGGCACGCGGGATTCTCTTTCACCCAGGGATCGATCAGTAGACGCTTTCCCCCGGGGGTGGTGAACAGAAACGTGGAATGTCCCAGATACTTGATCGTCACTCCTCGATTCAATGCCATATCCATATGGTAGCAAAGCTTCTTCACCGCTCTCAGCTGCCTCTTTGGAAACGATCGACCTGCCAACTTGCCGTGAATCGAGTGGACATTGCAGATCCTTGCTTTAGAATCGTTTCCCTTGGATCATCCGGGCCGGAATAGATCGGGTCCGCTGAGGACGGAAAGAGTCGGAACCGAATGAACAGAATCGATGTCGTCGGAGTGGTCTGCAAAGCAAGAATCGGCGTTCCCGACAACGAGAGGCAGTTTCCTCAAGATGTGGTGGTCGACGTCGGGTACGAATTCGAATTCGAGGAGGCCGTGCAGAGCGACGATTTCTCCCGCACCGTCGACTACGAAGCGATTGTGGACGTAGTCCGCAACACGGTTGCTTCGCGTCGCTGGTCACTTCTGGAAACGCTGGCCGATCATCTCTGCGCGGCAGTGCTGGACATCCCCAGAGTTCGGGCCGCCGAGGTTCGAGTACGGAAGTACCCGGTCAGACTCCATGGCGCCGCGGAGTTCGTGAGTGCGACAGTCCGCCGCCGCAAATGAGTTCGGGAGTCGACCGCCCCCTAGACGGTGAACGAGAGGCCACAGCTGCAGGTCTTCTTGGCATTCGGGTTCGTGAACGTGAATCCCTCCTGCATGAAGTCCCCCGCCCAGTCCAGTGTGGTCCCCTTGAGGTAGAGCAGGCTCTTGAAATCAACGAATACCCGCGCACCCTGGGTCTCGAAGACTTTGTCGCCTGCTTTCTTCTGCGCGTCGAAGCGAATCACGTAGTTGAGACCGGAACACCCTCCGCCCTTCACGCCGAGACGGAGTCCACCCTCCGGCATCCCTTCCTTGACAAGAGCTTCACGGATCTTGGTTGCCGCCGCTTCGGTCACCTGGATAGTCATTGGTCCGTCCATTGTAGCCCGGATCGGGAGACAGTGCATTCGGGGGATTTCCGATTCTCGATTCTCGATTTTCACTTTGGGAGCTGGAAGCTGGGAGCTCGAAGCTTGAAGTTGGAAGCTCGAAACTTGGGACTGCGAACTCCGAGGGCGTGTTGCCCAAACCTGGGGAGCCGGAAAGCCCGCTCAGTGAGCGATACTCGATTGTCTTCGGGCCCTCACCGAGACTGTTTCCACGCCAACGGCGTGGTGCATCCGCGAGCCTGGGCCAACGGCCCAGGACACCGATGCTCCGGTCGACGTCAGCGCTGAAGGCTCGATTCAGCTTCCGGGATCGAACGAGAACGGGCGTGCCGGTGTGACGAGTCGCGCTTACAGCGCTGGGGCGTCTTTCGGACGGGACCTGGCTTTGGGCGACTGCCCAAAGCTCTCGGATGAAACGACGCCGTTGGCGTCTCACCCCCGTCGTGCCTGCCTCGACGGCGACAGCCGGTCACTTGGGGAAAGGGCACAGCCGGGGTTCGCGTCCTCATCTCGTGGCGTGAGCCTCCGCTGACGCAATTTGGGCGACACGCCCTCGGACTCTGTCTCCTGCCATCTTCTGTCTTCAAATCGAAAATCGGCAATCGAAGATCGAAAATCGGCTGTACTTGAACTCGAACGGCCGGACTTGGAAGAATTGCCGCATGAGTTCATCGTCACCGCTGATCGAACAGCGTGCCGTTCCTCCCATGATGAAGAACGGCTACGTCCTCGCCTGTCGAGCGACCGGACAAGCCGTCTACATCGATCCGGGTGACGAGGCCAACGAGTTGCTGGACTTCGTGAACGCCAAGAGTCTGAATCTGATCTCGATCGTGAACACTCACGGCCACATGGACCACATTTGTGGAAACCGAATCGTCAAGCAGTCTTGTGACATACCCATCTACCTTCACCGGGATGACGAGTTCCTCTACTCCGCCCTTCGCAAACAGGGTCAGTGGTTCGGCTTCGACTACGAGCCGGCCCCCTCTGTGGACCGGTATCTGGAAGACGAACAAACGCTGCAGGTCGGGAACCTCGAACTCCGCGTGCATCACACCCCCGGCCACTCGCCCGGCAGCGTCTGCCTGGAGGTGGGCGATCATGTTTTCTGTGGCGATCTCATTTTTGCCGGATCCGTTGGCCGGACGGACCTGCCGGGAGGCGCCCCGCGTCTGTTACTCCGGATGATCCGGGAGAGAATCCTTCCTCTCGGGGAGGATAAGATCCTGCACCCCGGCCATGGCCCATCGACGACGGTTGGCCGGGAACGACTGACCAATCCGTTCCTCAACGGCGAACTGTAGACGGCTTCTCGGACCGGGCTCCTCCTGCGGCGAACATCTTCGGCGCGACTGTGCCACAATGGGCATCCCATGAGCAAAAGAACAATCCAAGTGGCACACAGCCCTGATTCCGATGATGCCTTCATGTTCTATGCATTGGCGGAAGGAAAGATCCCCACGGGAAAGTACGAATTCGTCCATCATCTGGACGACATCGAGACGCTGAATGCCTGTGCCGAGGAGGGTCTCTACGAGGTAACGGCGGTCAGCATCCACGCCTATGCCGGATTGGCCGATCGATATGCATTGATGAACTGCGGGGCGAGCATGGGAGAGGGTTACGGGCCGATCCTGGTGGCCAGTGAACCGCTCTTTATCGAGGATCTCAAGGGGCTCAAGGTAGCCGTCCCCGGCCTTCGGACTTCGGCCTACCTGGCCCTGAAGCTGCTCGAACCGGGTTTCGAGCCCGTCGTCGTCCCGTTCGACCGCATCACGGCGGCCGTGGATCGCGGGGACGTTCCGGCTGGGCTGCTGATTCATGAGGGGCAGCTCTTCTACCCGGAACAGGGGCTGCACAAAGTCATCGACCTCGGCGAGTGGTGGAATCGGGAAACGGGCCTTCCTCTTCCTCTGGGAGGCAATGCCATCCGACGCGATCTCCCGCCGAAGGAGATCCGGGAGATCTCGATCCTCGTTGAAGAGAGCATTCGTTATGCGCTCGAACACCGCCAGGACGCCCTGACGCACGCGCTCGAATACGGCAGGGGGCTGGACTGGGCACAGGGTGAACGGTTCGTCTCGATGTACGTTAATGAGCGCACGCTCGATTATGGTGACGACGGTCGACATGCGGTGCAACTCTTCCTCGATCGAGGGTATGAAGCCGGGCTTCTCCCGCACCGTGTGGACGTTGAGTTCGTCTAGCCGGCAAGCGTTTGCTAGACTGCTAGATAAAGATCAAAAGGGTCATTCGGTCATCGCGTTTATCCAGCCGAAGTAAACAGGCAGGCGGGTCCACGCCTCGTGAGGGACGGCATGAAGATCACGGCACGCGCAGAATACGCAAGCTTAGCGGTACTCGAGCTTGCCCTTCACTACCAGTCGGGGCACGTTCAGGCGAGAGAAATTGCCGAGAAGCGCCAGATTCCGCTCAAGTTCCTCGAGCAGATTCTGATCCAGCTGCGGAACGCCGGCCTGGTCAAGAGCGTGAGAGGAGCCGCCGGAGGTTACCTCCTGGCGCGTGCGCCTGACAAGATTTCGCTGAAGGAAGTCGTCGAAGCGGTCGAAGGTGAGCTGAACATCGTCGACGCCAAGCTCGAGGACCGAACCCTTCTGGCCGTCTGGTCGGAGATTCAGGAAGCCTTCCTGGGACGTCTCGATGCAATTACGGTCCAGAACCTGGTGAACCGCAAGATGCGAGAGAATCGGGTGATGGATTTTCAGATCTGATCCGTTCCCACCCAGCGAGCATAGTCATCCGGCGTATCGATGTTCCGCAAAATGCCCGGATCGTCGGTTTCAAACATCAAGAGGCGTTCGGGTTCCGCGTACACGACTGACCGTGCTCCTTGATCCAGCGGAGCCTTTTGCAGCTCATCGAATACTCCGGAAGGAAACAGCGTGGGATGGCCCTTCTTTCCCTGGAATGTCGGAACCAGAATCCGGTCGGGCCTCTTTCCATGAAGTTGAGCCAGACTCCTCAGGGTTTCGAGACGAACCAGCGGATGATCGACCGGATGCACCAGAATGCCGGTGGCTCCCTCCGGGAGGTCAGCGAGGGCGATGAGAAGACTCGAGAGAGGACCCAGCTCCGGTCTCGGGTTGATGAGCAGCGTTTCGACGGACACCGGCTGCCGATCGGTGACGTTCCTCCAGTCGGGCCCCAAGACGACGCGCAGCGGCAGCTCGAGCTGACGGTAGGCCGTGATCAGCCGCCCGAGGAAGGTCGTCTCCCCCAGCGGCATCAATGGCTTCGGCGAGCCCATCCGGGTCGACCTGCCCGCTGCCAGGATGATTGCCGTGAGTGATGCCATGGTTCCGCAGGGCTCCGAGTTCCGCAAGTGATTTTGTGGCTTTTCGTTCTGCGGTTCAATGCTCACGGTCGAGCTGGAAGCATATCCACTCTCGGAACTCGCAACCCGAAACCGTCCCCCTCCTGTCTTCCCAGAAGCTCCTCTTCTGGATGACGAGTAACCGAGCTTTGACAGCGCGGTTCGTGTGGGCTCCGAAGACGCCAAAGGCGTCTCACTCCCCGAGGGAGCGGGACGCTGTCTTCTGCTTTCGAGCTTTGTGCTCCAAAACCCCAAATTCCCTATAATTGCCGGTCATGAATCCGCGCCGAGGGTACCTGATCGTCAGCGACCTACATTTAAGCCTCGGGCGCAACCCCGAAACAGGTCACCTCTCGCGTACCGAGGATTTTCTTTTCGCCAGCGAGTTCTGTTCCCTGCTGAAGCATCACACCCAGGATTCCCAGTGGCGGGACGTCTCATGGACGCTGGCCGTCAACGGCGATTTCATGGACTTTCTGCAGGTGACCGAAGTCCCCGATCCTCTCGGAGACTACCGCGTCGACCCTGTCTACGGACTGAAGACCGGTCCCCGCGAGTCTGCCTGGAAGGTCCGCCGGATCGTGCGGGGCCACGAGCGGTTCTTCGAGAAGCTGGTCGAGTTTCTGGAACTTCACCGACTCGTTGTCGTGACCGGCAACCATGATGCCGAATTCAATTATCCCGAGGTCCAGACGACCTTCATCGAATCCGTCGCCGAGATTGCCGCCATCGATCCCGATCGCCTCGCCGATCGTATCGAATTCCGACCCTGGCTCTATTTCGACGGAGAGGTCTATCTCGAACACGGCCATCAGTACGACCGTCTCAACTCCTTCCGAACGGTGCTCGAAACCCGCCTGCCGAGCGACCCACGTCTCTCTGGAACCGCACAGGATGACCTGGAACTGCCTCTCGGCTCCCTCTTCGTTCGCTATCTTTTCAACAGGGTGGAGACGGTCTCGCCGATCGCCGACAACATCAAGCCGCCCACGCGTTTCCTGAGCTGGTTCCTCATCCACCGTCCGTTCGAGGCTCTGCATTTCTCTCTTTCTGAAGGTCGGGAGGTCCTCCGTCGCATTCGGCGCAAGTGGCAATACCCTCCGCCGGGAGCCTACGCCGATCGCGATCGGGCGCAGGCAGAGGCTCTCGCTGGCCTTGCTCGATCACTGGCCGGCTTCGGCCTTGCTGCGGGTTCTGATACGGCATGGTTGGAACGACTCGGCCGACTTCATGCCCTGAGCGAATCTCCCATCCTTGCGCCCGGCGGGAGCTGGGCGAGCCGCCTCGTACGGCAGTTTGTCGGCCCGCTTCGGAGTCCTCTCCTGCTTGGCACCTTTCTCCTCATTCTAATTGCAGGGGTCCTTCTCACCGTGTGGCCGTTGTTGGAGGCGTCGCTGCCGTCCCAGGTCGCCCTTTTGGTCGGACAGGGGCTGTCCAGCGTTCCGGCGCCTCTCCTCGACTCTTTACGCTGGCTCTTCCTGGGGGAGCTGGCAGCTCTGCTGCTGCTCCGCTTTCTGAAGCGCGATCCGCGTCTGACGATCCGTCAACGTTTGCGGAACAGGGCTGGGGACATCCAGCAACTCACCGGCGCCCGGTTCGTTCTTATGGGCCACACCCACGATCCCGATCTGCTTCATCTGCCCAACGACGGCCTGTACTTGAACACGGGAACCTGGACGAAAGTGTTCAGCGACGAGGATCGGGTGTTTCGGGAAGAAAAGGAGTTGACCTTCGTCAGGATCGTGGATACACCCAAGGGTCTCAAGGCGAAGCTGCTCAAATGGGAAGGACGGCTCGGCGAGGCCCGCCTGGCCTATGTGTTCGCCGACCCGAGCCCCGATTCGTGAGCGACGAATTTGCTTTGCAGTGATCGGCAGCATTCGGCTCGACTTATTCCCGGCCCTACCTTTAAACCAATCAACCCTCATGCTATGATCCGTCTGTTTTTACCTCGTTGGGAACTCCATGGCTGGCGACAGGACGTATTCGACTCGCGAAGTAGCTCAGATGTGGAACGTCAGCGAGTCCACCGTAAAGCGCTGGGCCGATGACTCTGGTTTGCAGTGCTACCGCACTCCCGGAGGTCACCGGCGCTTTCGTCTGGAGGACATCTGCGAGTTTCAGCAGAGGCGTTCCTTCGAAGCTACCGGCATTCTCACCACGGGAGACTGGGAAGACCCGGAACTCGAAGTCTGGCTGAATGCACGCAGATTTGCCAAAGTCAGAGACCTGCTGCTCTACCTTGCCAGTCACAATCAGCGCGCCAAAGTGAAGTGGCTCTTCGAGCGCCTCTACATTCGCGGTATCCGTCTGGAAGACATCTATGAGGACGTCCTCCTTCCGCTCCAGGACATGGTGGAGCGTGCGATAGGAGACTGCCGGCTTTCCTCGGGCCAGGCTCTACTCGTGCGCAACAACATCGAGGACGCGCTGCTCCATCTCTCCCCGAAGATGATCCGCCGCCAACCGAATGGGAAGACCGCTCTCTGCGCGGCACCGACTGCTCACTCGCGCGTCGCCGTCTCGATCGCGAGCCGCCTTCTCGAGATCGAGGGGTGGGAAGCTTTGAACCTGGGAGACGAAGTGTCGTTCAAAATCATGTCGGAGGTTGTCTCCATCGAGCCGGTCAATCTCGTCTGCGTCGTTGCCGGGGCCGCGAACGCGACGGTCGGCTGGGAGGATAGCGAGGACCTGAACAAGGTTGCCCACTCCTACCGAATCCCGATCATTCTGGCAGTCCAGGACTCTTCCTCGCTTGAAAGTGTTTCCAACGGACTGTCAGCCGACATGAAGTTCACGGATTTTCGAATCTTCCGCAAATACATCAGCCGGCTGGCCGGCTGACGCTCACCTTCGGAAGAAGTTCCGCAGGAGAAACAAAAGGTTGGCCGGGCGCTCAGCCAGACGACGCATGAAATAGGGCGCCCACTGAGTGCCGAAGGGGACGTACACCCGCATGCCATACCCTTGTTCCCGCAGCGCCGCCTGCTTTTCGCGACGAACGCCGAACAGCATCTGAAACTCAAAGCGGTCACCCGGGACATTCCGCTGTTCGACGGAGTTCCGCGTGTGTTCGATCATGTGGTCGTCATGCGTCGCAATGGCGGCGAAGCAGGGTGAATCCAGGAGCATATCGACGAGCCTGCAGAAATTGCGGTCGACATCCGACTTACGGGGGTAAGCGACGTCGGAATCCTCCATATAGGCTCCCTTGCAGAGCCGGATGTTGCAGCCGAGCTGCGAGAGATCTCGAATGTCCTTCTGGCTCCGATAGAGATAGGCCTGGATCACGATGCCGACCCGCCGCGGACCAAAAGCATCGAGCCCTCGGCGGAAGAGTCCGATCGTCGCCTCGGTGTGAGCGGAATTCTCCATGTCGATGCGGACGAAATTCCGTAGCCGTTCGGCTTCCAGGAGGATCTTCTCCAGATTCCGGTAGCAGAGCTCGCTCGAGATATCCAGACCCAGTTGGGTGAGTTTGATCGAAATCGTCGAGCCCACGGCCTGATTCTGTATCCCATGCAGCAACCGGCAGTAGGCTTCGGCGGCCTGCTCAGATTCTTCTTCGTGGGTGGTATTCTCACCCAGCAGATCCATCGTCGTCCGGAGTCCAGAACCTTCCAGGTCCCGAATCACCCGGATAGCTTCATCCAGGCTTTCGCCGGCGATGAACCTTCGAGAGAGCCCCGAGCGACGACCCAGGGAGGCGAAAACGGTCATCAGGCGGGGGCTGGCCGCAGCGCGCAACATCAGATTCCTGAGCATACGGGGAGCCTTTCTCCAACAGAACCGCCAATTCAGCCACTCAGTCGGAACCGGCCGGCCCTTCCCCGCGCTCGTACCTGGCCCGGACCACCGTCTTGATCCCGCCTCTCATATTGAAGTCTCCAACGATCTCGCATCGGATCGGATCACAGGCTTCCACGATGTCGTCGAGGATCTTGTTGGTCACGTGTTCATGAAAGATACCCTGTTCCCGATAGGCAAACATATAGAGCTTCAACGACTTCAGCTCGATGACCCTCTCGTTTGGCACATAGTTGATGTGGATCGTCGCGAAGTCCGGCTGCCCGGTCCGCGGACATACCGCCGTGAACTCCGGGCAGGTGATATTGACTTCGTATTCGCGTCCCGCGTACTGATTGGGAAATGTCTCCAGCTTCGTCTTCGGTTCACTCATCGTCTTCCTGCTTCTTACCCCCGATTCACATGGCCCGGTCCGCAGTGGGACAACCTTCGAATTTAACCACGTTTTCGGAGAGGCTTCGATTTCGCCGTGTAGAGATAGCGTTTGACCTTTCGCGTAGTGGTCTTCTCGAACTCCTCGCGGCGTACCACGAATTTCTTGATCCTCTTGTAACCTGCCAGCCGATGGTTGCAGGTGCGGACCGCCTCCGCGATCACCACTTGGATACGATCGTCGTCCCAGCCCTCGCTCTGAAAGGCACGATCGAACGCCTCCGGATCCGGAACGACGATCGCCTGGACTTCAGTCAACGAGGGGTCCTCCTCGGGTCCTCCCCAGACCAGGGATTCCAAAACGAATTCGCTCTGGTTGAGCACGCCTTCGACCTCTTCGGGATAGACATTCTTCCCGTTGGGCGTCACGATGACCGATTTGCGTCGTCCGCTGATGAACAGAAAGCCGTCGCGATCGAAATGCCCCAGGTCTCCGGTTCGCAGCCAACCGTCGCTGAGAGCTTCCTGAGTGGCGGATTCGTTCCGAAAGTACCCCTTCATGACGCAGGGTCCTTTGACCAGGATTTCATCATCGACGATCCGGACCTCGGCGTTGGGAAGCGGCAATCCTGCCGAACCGTCCTTGAAATGGTCGATACGATTGACACTGATGATGGGTGCGAATTCCGTCATTCCGTAGCCCTGGATGAAGCGGATGCCCAGTTTCCGGAAGCCGCGACTCACTTCGGGATTAATGGCGGCGCCACCGGAGATCAGCAGCCGCAGCCTTCCCCCAAGGCGGTCATGGAGCCGACGAAAGAGACGCCTGCGAAACTGGTCTCCAGCGATCTTGCTCCCTATTCCCGCAACGCCTCGAGCGATGGAGACTTTGACTCGCCCCTCCTGAGCCATTCCCGTTTCCATCCGGCGGTACATTGCTTCAAACAGAGCCGGAACCCCCAGCATGACTGAGGCGCCCGTCTCCCTCAGATTCTCGACGATCCGCCGCAGCCCTTCGGCGTAGCACACGGATGCGCCCTGATAGAGGGCCGTCAGAAAACCCGCCGTCGATTCGTAGGTGTGGTGGAGCGGCAAGACCGAGAGCAAAACGTCGTCCTGATCGATGGCCACGTGCCAGGACGTGCCCGTGATGTTGGCCACGATATTCCGGTGGCTCAACATGACCCCTTTGGGAGCACCCGTGGTCCCGGATGTGAAGATCAGTGTTGCCGTATCCTCAGGTGCCACCGTAGCGTCGGCAAATCGATGATCGCCGCCCATGAGCCGGTCAGCACCGTCACTCAGCGCCTCATCAAAACTCAGTTCCGCTTCCGGGGTCTTGTCGTCCATGGCGATGACGAACGAGACCTCGGGCTCTCCCGCATCCAGTTCCCCAAGTACCCGGATGTAGTCGCGCGCCCCGACCAACACGCGCGCACCGGAAAAGTGGAGAAGGTGCCGGATCTCATGATCGCGAAGATCTTTGTCGATCGGCACGATGGTGAACCCCGAACAAACCGCGGCAAGGTAAGTGATGACCCACTCCGGTCGATTCTCGGAGATCACTGCAATCCGATCTCCTTTGCTTAGACCGAGGTGGCAGAAATGCGTCGCAAGGGCCTCCACCCGTCGCCTCAACTCGAGGTAGGAGAGCATCTCGTAAGCGCCGTTGCATTTGGCGCCCACGGACGGTCGACTCCCGTAGCGATCGGTAGCCCGGAACAGCAGGTCGCGAATGGTTTCAATGGGGTAAAGGGAGAAAGCTGACGGATACTTCACTTCGCGGATTCTATGCAGGGTCCCCGGAGCCGTCAATTTCCGACTCACACTTTCCACCTGCAGGAGCTTAAGTGGCAGAATTAGCGGCAGGCGACGCACGATCGACCCGCAACTCGACCGGTAGCGCAAACTGGACAGATTCTTCGCGAGTTACCAGAGATTCAACCGCAGCACCCCGCGCTTTGAAAAACTCGACCACTTCCTGAACGAGCAACTCCGGAGCCGATGCTCCGGATGTCACACCGACGGACCGGGCGTGCTCCAGCCAGACTCCACGAATCGAATGGACGTCGTCGATCAGGTGAGCTTCGGTACCGTTCGTGCGCGCCTCTTCGACGAGTCGATTGGAATTGCTGCTGTTCCGGGCTCCGACGACGAGAATCAGGTCCACCGTTGCGGCCAGACGGCTCACGGCTTCCTGCCGGTTCTGCGTGGCATAGCAGATGTCGGCGGAAGGGGGAGCCTGAATAGCCGGGAACCTCCGCTTCAGAGCCTGGATGATCAGGCGGGTATCATTGAGGCTCAGTGTCGTCTGGGTCAGGTAGGCGACCCTGCTGGGATCCTCGATCTCCAATCCATCGACTTCCTCGGGCGTGCTGACCAGGAGCATGCGCTCCGGAGCTTCGCCCATGGTTCCTTCGACCTCTTCGTGTCCGCGATGACCGATCAACACGATGGTGAAGCCTCTGGCGGCAAATCGCTTCGCCTCACCGTGAACCTTCGTCACCAGCGGGCAAGTCGCGTCGATGACCTCCAGTTCCCGTTCGCGGGCGCGGCGCCAGACTTCAGGCGAGACCCCGTGGGCACTGAAGATCACCCGCTGCCCGTCGGGGACCTCGTCGAGCTCATTGACGAAGATGACACCCTTTTCCCGCAGTTCCTGCACGACGTAAGGGTTGTGGACGATCTCCTTGCGGACGTAAAGGGGTCCGTCATAGGTTTCCACTGCGATTCGGACGATGTCGACGGCTCGAACCACCCCGGCGCAGAACCCTCGCGGGCTTGCCAGAACCACCCGCTGAATCATGCAGCCATGTTAGCACAGGGACCGGGAGCAGCCGGTTCCTAGTTCCGCGTTCCGAGAGTTCCGCATTCGGAACTCGAAACTCGGAACTATCTACTCCAATCGACCGGCCGTCTCCTCCCACTCTCCGTAGAGCCGCGCGAGCTCGTCTTCGATGGCCTGGAACTGGCAGGAGATGCGATGCAGGTGGGTGTGATCCTGCGATCCCGACTGGAGTTCCTCCTCGATCTGACACCGGTCCTTTTCCAGCGCCCCGATCCGCGCTTCGACCTGGGCAAGGCGTCGCCGGATTCGCTCTCGCTCGTTCTTCGAGAGTCCCGGCCTCGACTCTTCCTTGCGCTCCCCACGGAATGGCTTTGGAGTCGGCCCGGTCTGCGCCGCCGCAAGCCGCTGTTCCAGATCCTCGAGGCGCTCGAGCCGCTCGAGCCTGCCTTCTCGGATCAGAAAGAACTCCGACACGGTCTTCTGCAGGAAGAACAGGTCATGGGAGACCACGACCAGCGCCCCTCCAAAATCGGAGAGCGCCTCCTCGAGAGCTTCCCGGCTGTCGATGTCCAAATGATTCGTCGGCTCATCAAGAAAGAGAGCATTGCAGGGGTGAGAGAAGAGCCTGGCCAGGCTAAGGCGGCTGCGCTCTCCCCCGCTCAGATCGTCCACACTCTTGAAGATCTCCTCGCCTCGGAATCCGAATCGGGCTGCAAAGCCGCGCAGTTCTTCATCGGTCCAGCTCGGATTGAGCCCTGCCAGGACCTCGTAGGCGGTCTGCCCGGTGGCCGCAAATCGACCTTCCTGCGCGAAATAGCCGGCGACGTAGTTGTGCCCCCAGCGAACCTTTCCGGCTAAGAGGTTCAGCTCGCCAAGAATCGTCTTGAGCAGAGTCGATTTCCCGCTGCCGTTTCCTCCCAGGATGCCGATACGGCGGCCCCGCTCGACGGTCAGCTCCACCTGATCGATCAGGATCTTGTTTTCGTATCCCACAGTCCCGTCGTGCACCTCGAATACGATGCTCCCGCCCCGGCCGGTCTCGGGGATCCGAATGTGAACGGCCGGTTTGGCGTCCACCGGCTCCTCCAACCATTCCTCCTTGGCGAGCTGGCGACGGCGGGCCTGTGCTTGCTTGGTCTTCTGCCCTGCGATGTTGCGCCTCACGAAGTCCTCGGTGCGCCGCTTCCATTCGAGCTGACGCTCGAACGCCTGAGACGCGAGCCGCACCCGCTCGTCGCGAAGCCGCCGAGACTTGGAGAAAGAGGCCGGATAGTCGAAAAGGCTTCCCCCTTCGATCTCCCAAGTTCTTTCCGTCACTCTGTCCAGGAAATGGCGATCGTGGCTGATGACGATGAGCGCTCCCTGGAGTTCGTTCAAATACTGCTCGAGCCAAAGGATTCCCTGGAGATCGACGTGGTTTGTCGGCTCATCCAGCAGAAGCAGATTGGAGGGCTTCAGGAGAGCCTTGGCCAGAGCCATTCGGCTGCGCTGGCCCCCGCTCAAGTGCTCGCAAGGAGCCTCGAGGTCTTCCGGCTGGAAACCCAGGCCGAACAGGACGGCCTCGGTACGGGCGCCGTAGTCGTACCCACCCCGCATCTCAAAGATCGTGTGCAACTCCTCATAGCGGCTCCCCAGCGAGCCCTCGAGACCCTGTTCCGCGATGGCATGTTCCAGCTCACGCAGCTCCCGCTCCACCCGATGCAGATCGGCAAAGACTTCCAGGGTCTCTTCACGCAACGTCCTGGCCGGCTCGAAACGGGGGATCTGCTCGACGCGTGAGCTCTGCAGCCGCCGACTGCGAAGGATGTGGCCTTCATCGGGCGTTCGCCCGCCTTCGATCAGTTCGAACAGCGTCGTCTTGCCGGCGCCGTTCGCGCCGATCAGCCCGATTCGATCGGAGTCGTTGCACTGGGCGGTGATCTCCGTGAACAACCAGCGGCCGGAGAATTCCTTGCCCACGTTCTCGAGTCTGAAGAGCATATCGCCTGCCGAAATCTATGTTCGATGGTCTTTCAAGCGGAGACGTCGATTCTACTCGGGTTGTCGCGCTGCCCCGGGCACCAATGGATGGCGCAGCTTCGGCGGCTGTGCAGGACAACAGTGCCCGGTACCGGTACCCCCGGTCGTACGCCTCTCGACCACCCACACGGACGCCGCAGCTCCGATGCACCATTCAGCTTTCCCGGTAGCCACAGCTTCGGCAGCTGGACAAGCGAGGACGCTCGTCCTACTCACGCACGTCAGAACTGATAGGGTCTCGCCGGCTGAGCCTATTTCGCCGCGGCTCGGGCGAATGGATCACCTTCGTTCCAGTTGGGCCTCTCCTTCTGAGTGGAAAGCTCCTCGGCCGTCTGCACGACTACTCTGCCCATCTGGGCGGCGCCGTCCAGCGGCCAACTCGGATCGTACTCGTCGCTGGGCTGATGATAGTGCTTCTCGATGTACTGGTTCATCAGGTTCTCGCCCCAGTCCGCCGATTTTCCGCGGAATCGCAGACCGAAGTCATAGTAAACGGCAGGGACCCCGGCCTTGACGAAACTGAACTGATCGGAACGGAAGAAGTACCCCTTTTCCGGAAACGGATCGGCCACCCGTTGGATATTCAGTTTCGAAAAAACGTCCTGAACCACGTTTCGGATCGTGGAGCGCTCGGCACCCATGGCGACCATGTCCTCCGTTTCACCCCACACATTGATTCCGTCGAAATTAATGTTGGCAACGGTTTGGGACAGCGGAAACACGGGATGCTCGACGTAGTATTCGGATCCCAACAACCCCTGCTCCTCACCGGTCACAGCGGTGAATACGAGAGAACGTCCCAGTTCCGACCGATGGGCCGCCAGAACCCTGCCGACCTCGATCAGGAGGGCCGTGCCGGAGGCGTTGTCGAGCGCACCGTTGTAGATCCGATCCCCATTGACCTCCGGACCGATTCCGAGATGGTCGTAGTGGCTGGTCAGGACGATGTATTGATCCTTGAGTTCAGGATCCGAACCCTCGATCCAACCGACGACGTTCGGCGAATCGACTTCTCGAATTGCGGCCTGAGCATGATAGGAAACTTTGGTCGACAGCGGGATCGGCTCGAATCCCTGCTTGCCCGCTCGGTCAACCGCCTCCTGGAAGCTGAATCCTTCCTGCCGGAACAGTGCTTCGGCCGTGTCTTGGGAGATCCACGCCTCGAGCACGGTCGACTTGTCCCCTTCGCGCGGAAGCGTGAACTGCTCCCCGCTCCAGGAAGTCTGAACGACGGACCAGGGATAGCCGGCCATCTCCGTGTTGTGCACGAGGATGACACCGGCGGCTCCCTGCCTTGCCGCTTCTTCCAGCTTATAGGTCCACCGCCCGTAGTAGGTCAGCGCCGCTCCCCCGAAAAAGGTCGGATCGTCTGAAGGTGGATCGTTCACCAGGGCAACGACAACCTTGCCCTTGACGTCTGCACCCTGGTAGTCATTCCAGGGCACCTCCGGCGCCACGATCCCATAGCCGACGAACACCATCGGGGCATCTTCGAGATTGACCTCTTCCTCGGCGACTCCAGGGTTCGCCACGCACTGGTCGGAAGCCTTCAGGGGCGTCTTCCGGCCGTCTTTGCTCCACTCCAGGACCCAACCATCCTCGGGGGCCACACCAACCATCCTGACCGGCTGGAGATAGCTGCCGTCGGCGGCCGGTTTCAGCCCCACGCCGGCAAAGGAGGTAGCGATGAATTCAGCCGCCTTTTCCCCACCGCGCGTCCCGGGAGCCCGTCCCTCCATCTCGTCGGAGGCCAGAGTGGACAGAGACGCTCGAATCTTGTCTTTCTGCACATCCACCGTCTGCTTCGTACACGCATACAACGCCAGTCCCCCAACCAATCCGGCAACCCACAGGGCCGTCTTCCATTTGCGGTGCATTCTTTCTCCTTCGTTCATTCGGCGTATTGGACAAAATCGGGATTCAAGATCCCGTTCGGATCAAAGAACCTCTTCCATTCCAGAACTCGGGGCCAGTGCGACCCGAAATGTGACTTCCAACGGGCATGATCGAATTCCACCCAGCCGGAGAGGTAGCGCCTTCCTCCGACCTGGATCACCAGATCGCTGGCCTTGCGCAGGAGCGTCAACACCATCTCGAGTTCACGCCGGGGTATAACCGGCTGGATTCCAAAGCCCATGATGAACTCTCCGTCCGGACGTGCCAGCATGGGTGTCTCGGAAACCGTTCCCCGGCAGGGCCAGAGCAGTAGCTGACCGTCTCCCAGCAGACTTGGCGGAAGACTCTTGACGACTCCCTCCAGATAGTCGACCACGCCGTCCCAGGGTAACAGCGCTTCCATCCAGGGATGAGGCAGCTTCCAGCCCCCGCTTTCGTACCAGTGCTCGAAGACGGCGTCCATGCGCTTGAGAAACGCCAGGAGGGAGGAATCCTCAGTGTGGACCCGGCGGTAGTAGTTGAGATGTGAGAGCACCGAGTCTCCCGGCGCCCCGCCGGCATATTCGACTGAAACCTGCAGTGGAAAGAACCACTCCGCAAAAGGAATCCGGGCGCTTCCGAGCGTCTTCATTCCTTGCACGCAGGGTGTACACCATCCCTCGATAAAATCAAAACGCTGATCGTGGAGGATCTGCTGCTGGTCCGCCAACAGGCTCTTCGCGCTGTCATAGAGCAGATAGTACGTCCGCACATTCTCGGAGAAGGGCCGCAGGCGGAGCTTGGCTCTCGTGATGATGCCGAATTGCCCCAGTCCGGCCCGAACGGCCTTGAACAGATCTGAGTTTTCGGTCGAAGAACAGACCGCGACGTCTCCGGTCCCCGTGACGACTTCCAGCGCCTCAACATTGTCGACCTGTGTCCCAAATCGATGGGAAGCGACTCCCAGGCCGCCAACAGAAAGGCTTCCCCCGACCGTGACGCTGAGATTGTTGGTCAGAATCGGGGGAATGAGGCCATGGGGAGTGAGTCTCTCAACCAGTTCCCGCCAGGTGATGCCGGCATCGACCCAGGCGGCATCTCCCTTGACACGGTAGACCCGATTGAGCGCCATCATGTCGAGAAGCAGGCCGCCCCGGCTCAACGATTGCCCGCTCTGCGAATGGCCTGCGCCACGGATCGAAATCGGACATGGTTCGCGGTTGGCAAACTCAACGACTCGCTGGATATCCTGCGAGGACGCAGGCACGACGATCGCCTTCGGTTGAGACTGCACGAGTCGCCCAAAATCGGTGCTGACATCCTGCAGCGCCTCTTCGTCCGTGACGACTTGACCTCGAAGAATGGAACGGAGCTTCGCAAATTCCATCGGCAGTTCCCGATCCCGGGCGAATTCCGGGAAGGCAGCATTCTATCAGCCCGTTTGCCCTACTGTCCCCCGGGCCAATGAAGCGGTTTCAGGCGACCGGCTCCCCCGAGAGACAGCCAGCAGCTTCTCAGCGGATTCCAAAAGAGACTCAAGGCCGGTCCGCACGGCGGCGCTGATCGGAATGGCCCGCCAGATTCGAGCCAGAGAGTCGGCCGCTTCTGTTGACAGGGCATCGCATTTGTTCAGAACTCGCAGAGAAGGGATATGCTGCAGCCCCATGTCGGCCACGATCCCTTCGACCGCCTTCAGTTTCAGTTCCAGGCCGGGATCGGTGGCGTCGATCACGTGAATCAACAGGTCCGCGGTCTCCAGTTCCTCCAGTGTCGCTCTGAACGCACTGACCAAATCTTCCGGAAGGTCACGAAGGAATCCGACCGTGTCCGAGAGAACGACTTCTCCCTCACGGGGAAACCGCAAGCGTCGGGTGGTGGGATCCAGCGTGACAAAAAGCTTGTCGGCAGCCTCGACGGAGCTTTCGGTGAGCGCATTCAAGAGCGTCGTCTTGCCGGCATTCGTGTACCCGATGATGGAGATCTCCGGCAGTCCGGCCCGGCGGCGACGGTTTCGCCGCAGATGACGCTGCCGGGAGAGTCGCTCTACTTCTTTCTCCAGGCGCCGGATCCTTTCATCGATCCTTCTGCGACCCACCTCGATGACGGTCTCACCGGGCCCCCGACCACCAATTCCGCCGGAAAGCCGCGAGAGACGTCCCTCCTTTTCCGACAGCCTCGGCAGCAAGTACTTGAGCCGGGCCAGCTCAACCTGGAGCCGCCCATCGCGGCTGCGAGCCCGCTGGGCGAAGATGTCGAGGACCAACTGGGTCCGATCGATGATCTTCATGCCCGTCTCATCTTCGAAAGCGCGACTCTGGGCGGGCTTCACGTCCACATCGAAAATGGCCACATCAGCCTGCCTTCGCATGCTCTCGAAGACGATCTCTCGAATCTTGCCACCGCCCACAATCGTCTTCGGATGCAGCTTTGATCGTTTCTGACGAATGGTTCCGGCCACATCGACGTTGGCGGAACTGGCCAGCTCCAAGGTCTCGTTGAAATGGTCGTCGTCCAGGCTGACACCGATCACCAGAGCTCGCTGTCGGGTCGTGCGCCGGCCGCGCCCGACCATGGAGCTAAACTCCGCCTCCAGCGCTCGAATCGTCGAGGAAAGATCGAAATCGAGACGACCGAGGTCCGGAGCCACGATACGTTGAAAGGGCTCAACGTCCCTGCCATCGACATGGCCCAGCGGGATGATATGCGCCACTTCGATGCGTCCGGCGTGACCCTGATCCGTCACTGCGACCATGGCCACAAGGTCCAGCCGCAAAAGGGCAAGATCGTTCAGATCGTCGTCGGTCAGCGATTCCCCCTTGAGGTGGGTATGGACCAGCCGAAGGCCGCGCAGACGTCCCTCCGCACCCCTGAGGCGCCCGATCTCCGGAATCTCGAGAGAGCGAGCGTCGCCGACGATGACGTTTCGGACTTGTCCGTCCCGGGTCAGCAGAACGCCCACTTGTCGGTCCAAATCGCGGGAAACTGCGGCTAGGTGACCGGCCAGTTCGGTCGTCACGACCTCCTGAGGCGGAACACGTCGCCGGAAGGTACGTTCCAGCGTTCTCAATTGCGACGGCTTGATCCCAAGCGTATTGCCGTCGATGTGTCGGATGGCAGACTCCCCGGGCGGACCCAGCGGTTTCGAAGACCCTTGCGGCCGCCCTCACTCGATCTTATAAAGTCACTGTGCACTACGACGTACGGTGCCCAGTCGGGATTCTGAGAACCCAGAGTCAGTTTAACGCATCTAGTAAACTGGGGTTGCTGTATGGTGACTCTGAATCTGGCGTTCTTCGTCAGGGGGTTTTAGCAGTATGATTTTTGATCCAGTCTATTTCATTTTTCTGGCCCCCGCCCTGCTGCTTTCATTCTGGGCAAGCTGGCGGGTGAAGAAGAATTTCAACAAATACTCGAAGATCGGGACGGCTCGCGGCATTACCGGTGCCCAGGCCGCTGCTGAAGTACTGCGTGACTCCGGGATCACCGACGTACAAGTCGTGCGAGCCCGCGGTTTCCTGTCCGACCACTACAACCCGGTCAACAAGACTCTGGCCCTCTCCGATTCCGTCTACGACTCCACGTCGATCGCGGCGGTCGGTGTAGCGGCCCATGAGGCGGGTCATGCGATCCAGCATGCGCAGCACTACTCGCCGCTCTGGATTCGCTCCCTGCTCGTTCCGACGGCGAACATCGGCTCGTCGGTCGGCTACATGGTCATGTTGTTCGGGCTGATCCTGAATTCGGCCGGCATGATCATGATCGGGGCTGTTCTCTTCGGAGCGGTCCTGCTTTTTCAGATCGTGACGCTACCCGTCGAATTCGATGCCTCGCATCGGGCCAAGAAGCTGCTGGTCAGCCATGGAATCATCATGGAACGCGAGCGAGTGGGCGTCGACAAAGTCCTGAATGCGGCCGCAATGACCTACGTCGCGGCGGCGATCACGACACTGCTGACGCTTCTCTATTTCTTGATGAGGGCGAGGGACTAGTGTCCCGAGTCAAAAGGCCGGCAAGCGGAGACCGGTTCCGCGTTATACTCGTTCACTAAGACGATGGAGGATGAGGTCGGGTCCTGATCGTGGATTCGGCGCCTCGGCTCCGCATCATGGAGGGGCATATGCGGTCAAATACTCGTATCCGATGGTTCGGAATCATCGTTCTGGCAACGGCGGCGCTGTTCCCGGCGGCCTGTACGTCTGGAACCGAAAGCCGCTCATCATTCACGGATCAGATTGTGACCAAGGACAACTCAGCCCAGCTTGCTCAGGAATCCAAGACCCAGTTGTCCTACGAGGACTACCAACTGCTCCAGGGCTTCATCAAGCGAGTTTACCCGGACCAGCCTGAGGGCACGCTTCCCGTGGGGATGCCCGTCGAAACGATGATCCAGAGCCAAAAGGCCTATCTCGATGCGCAGGCGTCCAAGACCGGTGAGACCGAAACGACCGGTGAAGCCGCAGAGAACCAACCTCCGGCGCAACCGGAGGCGCAACCGAAGGCGAAGGCCGCGACGAAGGCGGAACCCGCCCCTTCCCAAGCCGCACCCTCCACTTCTGTGGCGAATCGTCCATCCCCGAAGACCGAATCGAAGCCGACCGCTTCTCCCCCGGCGAATTCAACCGAGAGCCCGTCGAGCCAGGCGGTCAACCAGCCGTCATCAGAGCCTGTGAGCGAACCGGCATCTTCTGCGGCAGCGTCGGCAACACCGGCCCCGCAGCCGCCGGCTGCACCCCGCGAAGAGGTGATCCCCGCGGGTGAGACTCTGACCATTCGGCTCGCTCAAGCTCTGAGCAGCAAGACCGCTCGGACCGGCCAGAAATTCGAAGGCACGCTGGATGAGGACCTCCAGGTCGACAACATGCTCGTTGCCCCGGCGGGCAGCAAGGTAGTCGGTAAAGTGGCCGAGGCTGTCCCTGCGGGCAAGGTCAAGGGGAAGGCCAAGATGGCCCTCGAGTTGACCGGCCTCGAAGTCGCTGGGCAGGTCTACGACATCTCGACCCACACGCTTTCCTTCGAAGCTCAAGGCAGCGGCAAGGAGGATGTCAAGAAAGTCGGGATTGCCTCAGGGATCGGCGCCGTCATTGGAGCCATAGCGGGAGGCGGTAAAGGCGCTGCTATCGGGGCCACGATCGGCGCCGGAGCCGGCACCGGGGTGGTGCTCGCGACGCCCGGCAATGAAGTCGAGTTCCCCAACGAGCAGCGGATGGTCTTCAAGCTGACCCACAGCGTGGCGATTCCGGTCGAGTGAGATTTCCGATTGTCGATTGCCGATTCTCGATTTCAGAGCGGGAAACGGGAGAAGATCGTTGTTGGGCGAAAACGATACCCCAACGAGCTCCAAATCATGGAGCGTCCGACAGGCCTATCTCGAAACGAGTCTGAATTAGGCGCTGCTTATTTTTCTCCCGAATGATTTCCAGGGATCTCGCCAAATCCCGCAACTGCCTGCCTGGTAGACAAGGCAGGGCTATCCGGCCATTCTGAGCAGGGAGGCCTGGACTGCTCTCCCGTCCTCCCGTTCTCCCGTCCTCCCGTTCTCCCGTCCTCCGGTTCTCCCGTTCTCCTCTCCTACAGGTACCCCTGTTTGACCAGCAGTTCGGCGTTGAAGAGCGAGCCTCCGGCGGCCCCCCGGATCGTGTTGTGGGAGAGTACGATGAGTCGCAGGTCGAACACCGAATCGGGACGAATCCGACCCACCACAGTGGTCATGCCCCTGCCCGTCATCCGATCCAGCCGTGGCTGAGGCCGAGAGGGTTCCTCGCGGACAGCGATGACGGGATCGGGTGCGAACGGCAGTCCGCGGCACACATCGGGCAGAGGGTAGGCAGCCAGCGCATCCTTCGCTTCCTCGGCCGTAGCGCTGCGCCGCAACTTCACGGTCAGGCATACGATGTGGCCGTCGCTGACCGCCACGCGGTTGGTCTGTGCCGAGATCCGAAAATCGGCCAGCTCGATCTCTCGGGAGTTCAGGGAGCCCAACATCTTGCGGGGTTCCCACTCCACCTTGTCCTCCTCGCCGGAAATGTACGGAATCACATTGTCCACGATGTCGAGCGAAGGTACTCCAGGGTATCCGGCCCCTGAAGTCGCCTGTAAAGACACGGCCATGACCGTGTCCAGGCCAAAGGCATCCTGCAGGGCCTTCAAGGCGATCGTCATGCCCGTCGAAGTGCAGTTGGGATTGGTTGCGATGAAGCCGGTCCATCCCCGTTCCGCTCGTTGGCGTTCGATCAATCGGATGTGGTCCGGATTGACCTCGGGAAGGAGGATGGGAACGTCGGTCTCGCGGCGATAGGCACCCGCGTTCGTGCAGACTCCGACACCTGCCTTTGCGAACAGGGGCTCGAGCTCCCGTGCCACTGCCGACGGCAGCGCCGAGAAGGCCAGTTTTGCTCCCGCCGCTTCGGGCGTCGTTGCCACGACCTCCATAGCCCGCACGGATTCCGGCATCGGTTCCGGAAGGATCCAGTGACAGGTCTCCGCATAGGCCTTGCCCACGCGCTGCTGCGAACCGGTCACGGCGACCAGGTCGAACCAGGGGTGATCAGCGACCAGTTGGACGAATCGCTGCCCGACACTACCGGTGGAGCCCAAAACTGCAACAGGTACCTTTTCGTTCATTTCCTTTGTCCCCAAAGACCATTTCCCAGGATCTCGATCAGTTTCCAATCAGGCCATGCAGCACCCGGACGGCCATTTCCGCCGCACCGGCTTCGACGACCAGACTGATGGCCACCTCCGATGAACCCTGAGCAATCGCCACTACGTTGACAAGACGCTCGCCGAGTGAGCTGAAGATGCGACCGGCGACGCCCGGAGTATGTCGCATGCCGGAGCCTACCACAGTCACGATCACCATTTCGTCCGAGCCCCAGATCCGATCGATGTCGCGATTCTGAATCTCCGAGGCGAATGTCCGCTCCAGGGCCCCAACGACGGCCGCGCTCTTCGAGATCGGCACGGCAAAACAAATGCTCTGTTCGGACGAGGCCTGACTGATCAGAATCACGTTCGTCCCCGTCGCCGCGACCGATCCGAAGGCCCGCGCGGCGACACCCGGGACACCCAGCATACCTCGACCCTCGATCGTGATGATGCTTTGTCCACGGATTGACGTGACGGCCTTGATCACCTCCGAGGAATGCTGGTTCTGGAAGACCAGACGCGTTCCCGGGTGGTCCGGGTTGAACGTGTTGCGAATCGCGAGACCGATCTCCGCCTCGATGACGGGACGAATCGCCATCGGGTGCAGCACTTTGGCTCCGAAGTAGGCGAGTTCCGCCAGTTCTCGGTAGGACAGCGTAGGAATCGTGCGTGCTTCCGGGACGATCCGCGGATCCGCTGTCATCACTCCATCTACATCGGTCCAGATCCAGACTTCATCCGCCACCGGGATCACTCCCTCGTCCAGAATCGGAAGGAGCACGGCACGGGTCCGCTCGCGGGTCGCGCTCAGATCGGGGTGAGCAGCCTGAAACGTCGAATCGGTCTGAATCAGGTCGCTAGACTCGACGAATTTCGCAGCGATCCCCCGCTCCTCGAGACAGAAGGCAAACAGCCGGACAGAAAGGCGCTCCCCGATCGAAGCCACCGCATCCAGCGCCCGATTCGTCGCTTCGCCGAGGACGGAGATGGCACCGCACAAATGGCTGAACTCGTCACAGAGGCGAAGAACCTCACTGGTGAAGTCCTCGAGCCGCCGAGAGTCCTTCAGCAGGTCCGCAGCCATTTCGAGATGCCGTCGTCGAAGAGTCTCAGCCGCTTCGACCCCGATCTTCCGGTCACCGCGCGCCGCCTTTGACGCCGTGTCCAAGAGGAGGTTCGTAACTCCCGACAGTGCCGAGAGCACCGGCACGATGCGGGGCCACTCGGCCCGATTGGTCTCGATGATTCGAGCGGCTCTTTCCATGGCCTCGACACTGCCCACGGAAGTGCCGCCGAATTTCATCACCAGCAGAGGTTCGGCTGTCGATGGCTGCTGCGTCTGAGTCATTCCATGCCCCTCGCGGGAATTGTCGTCCTTCTTCTCGCCCAAAAAGTCGGAAATGTTAGAGTATAAAGCAACACCGCGGGTCTGCTGCAAGGCCGTCGAATCCGACTCGTTCCAGGCGAGCTATTGACAAGACCGCTCGAGTCAGGTAACGTACCGCCCATTCGCCGTTAAGGCTTAGAAGGTGATTGATCGAATGTTGGCTAACCTGAATCTGCTGGTCCTGGTCGTGGTAGTACTCATTACCGCCTACAGCGGCCGGCGAGTGTCGGGGGTCCATTCGCACATCGCAATCTGAGTGGCCGCGAAAACCTAGAGGAAGCAAAAAGGCCCCCGGAAGCCCGGG
>JARRKC010000004.1:526981-670661 GCA_037388505.1 Acidobacteriota bacterium
GAGTGGAAGAGTGAAATGGAGCAGGAGACCGATGATGAGATCCGACCGAATCAAGAAGGGTTTTGAACGTTCCCCCCACCGCTCATTGTTGAAGGCGACCGGCGTAACCGACGAAGACATGTCGAAGCCCTTCATCGCTGTGTGCAACAGCTATATCGACATCATTCCGGGACACGTACACCTGCAGCGCTTTGGCGCGCTCGTAAAGAAGGCCGTCAGGAACGCGGGAGGCGTGCCGTTCGAGTTCAACACGATCGGCGTGGACGACGGGATCGCCATGGGTCACATCGGTATGAATTACTCACTGCCCAGCCGCGAACTGATCGCCGACTCCGTGGAGACGGTCATCGACGCTCATGCTTTCGACGGAATGATCTGCATCCCCAACTGCGACAAGATCGTTCCGGGGATGCTCATGGGCGCCCTGCGTGTCGACATCCCGACGGTCTTCGTCAGCGGCGGCCCGATGGCCGCAGGTCGAACGCCGGACGGCCGCACCATCGATCTGATCAGTGTTTTCGAGGGTGTCGGTGCCTTCAAAGCCGGCAAGATCGACGAGTCCGAACTCAAGACACTCGAGGACTACGGTTGTCCCTCCTGTGGTTCCTGTTCCGGCATGTTCACGGCCAACAGCATGAACTGCCTTCTCGAAGCGATTGGCCTGGCGTTGCCTTTCAACGGATCCGCCCTGGCCGAGACTGAGGAGCGGAATGCGTTGGCCCGGCAGGCCGCCGAGAACCTTCTTCGATTGATCGAGGCTGATCTCACCCCGAGAAAGATCGTGACCAAGGAAGCGATTGACGACGCGTTCGCCCTCGACATGGCCATGGGTGGGAGCACCAATACCGTTCTGCATACGCTGGCCGCTGCTTACGAGGCAGGCCTTTCCTACGACCTCGAACGCATCAACGAAGTGGCCATGCGAGTTCCACACATCTGCAAGGTGAGCCCCTCCAGCCACTGGCACATGGAAGATGTCCATCGCGCGGGAGGCGTCCCGGCGATCCTGAGAGAAATCAGCCGCGACAACGGCGGTGCCCTTCACCTGGACCGGCCTACGGCCACCGGCCGGACGCTTGGAGAAAACATCGCCTCCGCCGAAATTCAGGACGCAGAGGTGATCCGTCGTCGGGCTGATGCCTATTCCCAGACCGGTGGACTGGCCATTCTGTTCGGCAGTCTCGCCCCGGAGGGCGCCGTCATCAAAATGGCCGGCGTGGCAGGGGCACGACAGCACCGCGGACCTGCGAGAGTCTACGAAAGCGAAGAGGATGCCACCCAGGGCATCCTGGGAGGTGAAGTCAAGTCTGGGGAGGTCGTGGTCATCCGTTATGAAGGGCCGCGCGGAGGTCCGGGCATGCAAGAGATGCTCGGGCCCACGGCACAATTGCAGGGGATGGGCCTCGGTGAAGCCGTTGCCCTGATCACCGACGGGCGGTTCTCCGGAGGCAGCCGGGGCATGTCGATCGGCCATGTCAGCCCGGAAGCAGCGGCCCGCGGTCCGATTGCCGCTGTCCGGGACGGCGACATGATTCGGATCGACCTGGACGAGCGAAGCCTCGATCTGGAGCTGAGCGCCGAAGAGATTGCCGGGCGGTTGGCGGCACTTCCACCATTCCAAACGGAAATCGAGAGTCGCTGGCTGCGACGTTATTCCAGGCTCGTTAGCAGCGCCAGCACCGGGGCCGTCTTCCTTGATTGACCGAGATGGACAAGAGCCGAGCTCAACGAGCGTTCAGCACCGAGATCGGCAGATTCTTGAGGAGAGCAAATAAACATGATACTGACAGGAGCAGAAATCCTCTGGGAATGTTTGATTCGCGAGGGAGTTGATCTGGTTTTCGGCTATCCCGGCGGCGCCATTCTGCCCGCCTACGATGCGATGACCAAGTATCCACAGATCCACCACGTCCTGGTCCGGCATGAACAGGGCGCCGCGCACATGGCCGACGGCTACGCCCGAGCCACCGGGAAAGTCGGAGTCGCCGTGGCCACGAGTGGTCCCGGTGCTACCAACCTGGTGACCGGTATCGCAACAGCCATGCTGGACTCCTCCCCGATCGTCTGCATCACGGGTCAGGTTGCAACGGGGGTCATCGGGTCAGATGCCTTTCAGGAGATCGACATTACGGGCATCACCCTCCCGATCACGAAGCACAACTACCTGATCACCGACGCGGACGAGATACCGGCCACCGTCCGTGAAGCCTTCCACATCGCTCGCAGCGGTCGCCCGGGCCCCGTCCTCATCGACCTTCCCAAGGACGTTCAGATCGCAAAGACCGAATTCATCTATCCGGAAGACCCCGGCGATCTGCCTAATGAGCGCCCCTTCGAAGAGCCTTTGGACGACGACATTCAGGCTGCACTCACGATGATCCAGGAATCCCATCGTCCCCTCATCCTGGCCGGCCATGGAATCACGCTTTCGGGAGCCGAGGCTGAACTCGTCGCGTTTGCGGAGAAGGCAAGGATTCCTATTGCTCTGACCCTGCTCGGCAAGGGCACTGTTCCGGAGCGGCATCCCTTGTGCCTGGGAATGATGGGCATGCACGGTGAGGCTCATGTCAACATGGCGATTCAGGAAGCGGATCTGCTGCTCGCCCTTGGCATGCGTTTCGACGACCGCGTGACCGGTGATCTGAAAACCTATGCCCCCAAGTCCAGGAAAATCCATGTCGACATCGACGCCTCGGAGATCGACAAGAACGTCCGAGTCGACCTGGGAATCGTGGGGAATCTGAAGGAGGTTCTCCACCGGATCATTCCCCAGGTCCAGCCGGTCGAAAGTCAGGCCTGGCTGGAGGTCATCAAGGGCTGGCAGGAGGACCGTCATTCGCGGGATATCTATGGCCGGTCCGGGGATGGAAAACTCTACGCTGCGCATGTCATTCAGGACCTCTGGCGCTATACGGGCGGAGACTGTGTGACCGTAACCGACGTGGGCCAGCACCAGATGTGGGAAGCTCAATACTACCTCCACCAGAGACCCCGCACCCTTCTGACCAGCGGCGGTCTCGGCACCATGGGCTTCGGTTTTCCCGCCTCCATCGGTGCCAAGATGGGACTCCCCGGCGAAGAAGTCTGGGCGATCGTTGGAGATGGCGGTTTCCAGATGACGATGACCGAACTCGCCACAGCCGTCGAACAGAAAGTCCATGTCAACATCGCCATCATCAACAACAACTATCTGGGCATGGTTCGCCAGTGGCAGGAGTTCTTCTACGAGGAACGGTATCACGCGACTCCGATGGGCAGCCCCGACTTCTGTAAGTTGGCCGACGCCTATGGAATTCCCAACATGAAAGTCACCGGCCGCGAACAGATCAAGGAGTCCGTCGAATTCGCCCGCGCTCAAAATGACACTCCGGTTCTGATCGAGTATGTGGTCGAAAAGCACGACATCGTCTACCCGATGGTTCCCTCGGGTGCCGCCCTGCACAACATGATCCGCCGTCCCGCCGTCACCGCCGCGGAAAAGGAGTAGCCATCCATGAAGTATTCAATGAGCGCTTTGGTGGAAAACAAACCGGGAGTTCTGAACCGGGTGGTCAGCCTGTTCCGCCGACGGAACTTCAACATCGACAGCCTTACAGTCGGGAGAACGGAGAACGCGGAGCTTTCCCGCATGACCATCCTGATCGAAGGCACCGAGGCAGAGGCCCGGAAGGTGGAGATGTGTCTCTACAAGCTTCCCAACGTGGTTCACGTCGAGCACCTCCATGACAAGCCTACGGTGACCCGGGATCTGGCCCTGATCAAGGTTCGCGTCGATAGTCAGTCCCGTCCCGAAGTGATGCAACTCTGCAGCATCTTCAGGGCGCGGGTCGTCGACGTCGCCAAAAACTCGATCATCGTCGAGATCACCGGCGAGGAAGACAAAATCGAGAGCTTCCGCGACCTCCTCGGGAGCATCGGCATCATCGAGATGGTCCGCACGGGGATCGTGGCCATGGGTCGTGGAGAACAGGCCGCCATTCCCACGAACGGCTACCGGCGAACCGCCTCGAAGGGCAGCCGCAGCGTGCTCTGATTCACCAGCACGTCGTGTCTCGTTGTGCCCGTCGTGGTCAAGGTCCGACGTCGTGACTTCTCGCCATACGGGTGCGCGTATACTGGCTCCCCATGTCCGTTCGCACGGGAAGCGCCGATCTGCCGCTGCACGGCGGCCGGGTTCCAGCCTGGCTGGCCACCCGGATGTCGTCCATGGCCCGAGTTCTCACTGAAGCCATCGTTCATCACTACGGGCGCGAGGAGTGGCTCGCCCGCATGGCCAACCCGTTCTGGTTCCAGTCCTTTGGGGCGATCATGGGGATGGACTGGCATTCCTCCGGAATTACGACCAGCGTCATCGGCGCCCTCAAGCGAGGTCTTGCTCCCATCGAATGGGAACTGGGCCTGCACGTCTGCGGGGGCCGCGGCCGGCACTCGCGGAAGACGCCTGAGGAGTTGGTGTCCATCGGTAACCGGCTGGGCATCGACGGCCGCCAGCTTGCCGCCACCAGCAGGCTCGTCGCCAAGATCGACAGCGCCGCAGTCCAGGACGGCTTCCAGCTCTATCTGCATGGCTTCGTGGTGAGCGACAGCGGGGACTGGATCGTCGTCCAACAGGGCATGAATCCTCAACGCCGCGAGGCCAGGCGCTACCACTGGCAGAGCAACAGGATCCGCAGTTTCGTCGAAGAGCCTCATAGCGCCGTGGAAGGACCAAATCAGGGTGTCATTCTGAATATGACCGACCGTCGGGCCCGCCAGGCCAGAGCGCTCCAGGTCGAGCTCGCCGCCACGCCCGACGTGGTTGCTCAGACCCTCGAGATGCCACGTCACCACGATATCCGTGGAGCCGACGTCAATCTTCGACGTCTGCGTTCGGCGCTCCTTGCGGCCGCCAACCGAGGCCCCCGGGACTTCGAGGACCTCCTCATGACTCCTGGCCTGGGAGCTCGCACGGTGGAGGCGCTCGCCCTCGTGGCTGAAGTCCTCCATGGGGCCCCCAGCAGGTTTCAGGACCCCGCCCGGTTTTCCTTTGCTCACGGCGGCAAGGACGGCCATCCTTTTCCGGTGCCCGTCGACGTCTACGACGAAACCCTCCGGGTCCTCCGCCAAGCCGTCGACAAAGCGCGCCTGGGGAATGAGGAACGGCTCAGTGCGATTCGTCGGCTCGACCGCGAATCCCGCCGACTCGAGACCTGGGCTGCCACGGGACCGCAGTTCGAAGAACTGGTCGAGGAGCGCCGCCGGCAAAGCGCCGCGCTGCGAGGGAGAACCGTGTTCGACGGGAGGAACGGAAAGACAAAAGGCCGGCAGCTTTCCCTCTTTCCGAAATAAGGTGAAGATAGGACCGATAGGACGAATCCGGCAATCCACGTTGACTGCGGCGTAAAGACGGAGTCCGTGTCATACTGGTGTACTGCGGAACCGCGATCATGAAAGATACTCGATTCTCCAAGATCTTGACGGAGGGAACGCGGGGGACGGAAGGGGCAGGTGCCACGGGGCCGGCCGCGTCGTCGCAGGGCGAGTCATCGCCGAACGGTGACGCCGGCGGAAAACCTTCTCTGGGATCCGAACCGGCACACGCTTCGCTCTACGATGACACGCTCCGAAGAAAGGCGGACTCGTCCTGGCGCACGGTTCTCACCATCGTTTTCGTTTTGCTCTTTGCGGGAGGCCTGATCGCCTTTTTCGCGGGCCGTTCATCGGATACGAAGCCCTTGATCCGCCTCCGGGACGTTCCGGCGGAAGAGGCCGCTCAGCCTGCGGAAGCCTCCGGCCAGACACCGGCCGCAACCGAGCCGACCGCACCTCCTGCGGCTGCGGTCCCCAGACCCACGGACGTCGATCCCTCGCCTTCCGCGAAATCGGCCACGGACGTCCACCAGATCGCAGCTCGCGGAGCGGCTGCCGACGCGGGTTCGCAGACATCTTCGTCATCCACGAGCGCCGATCCGCCGGCAGCTTCCAGCCAGCACCGAACGACGACGCAGAAAGAGCCGGCCGAGTCTACGCGTCCGAAAGTAGCCGAACACTCTTCCCCACGGGCGGCAATCAAGGAACAACCCAAGCCCGCCCCGACGGCCCCCGAAGTGCCAAAACCGACCCAGCCTGAGGAAGCCGCTTCATCATCGGAAAGCTCTTCTGCTGTGGCCGCAGCCGAGACGGATGGCGGCGGAGAGTCGACCGCCCAGTCCACTCTCCGAGGATCGGAGGACTATCAGCAGCTGCTGCAGCATTCGAGCGTGGCGGCGAAGCTGGTGGCGGGAGGGATTTCGACGCTCTCGTTTGAGAGCTGGCGGGTCGTCCAGCAGACCGACTCGGAGACCTGGATCGATTTGATCGGTCGCTGGAACAGCTCGGGAGATGAAGTCCACTTCATCTGGTCGGTCAACCGAAGCTCGGGCGCCGTTCGTCCCTTGAGCGAGGCGGCTCGTAACCTCGAGCACACCGACTCCTGATCCGCCCCGACCGCTGCCAGCGGGCGTTTCTCATCAGCGGGCTAATGGCTGGCGAGATTCCGCATCCAGGCCGCAGCGAAGTGAATCGAGACACGCGAATCCAGCAGGAATCGACGCGTCAAGGCAGTCAACGAGACTCTTCCGAACCTCCCGCGCTGCAGCTCGGCCAAAGTCCGTCTCCAGAACTCGAGCACGTCCCGAGTGCTGTAGAACCCCTCGAAGAGTGAAAACGGATTCCACTTGCGCAGGAAGAGCCGGAATCGGGATGGGACTCTGAGATTGGGCAGGTGCTCGCAAGCCCTCGAATATGCGGCCTGAACCTCCCGCAATCCAACTCGCAGTGACGTTCCATCACTGAGCTGGCGCAGCTCTTCGAGGACCCTCTGTTCGGTCTGGGATTTCTCACGCGTTTCCAGCCACAGGAGCTGCATCTCCAACAGCAGCTGAAGGGTCGCGAAAGTCAGCTCCTTGAATTCTCTGAAACGCTTCATGAGATAAGCGGTTCGCGAAAGCGGCTGGATGCCGGGCCGGAGATTCTTCCTGCCCTTCAACCGGACCAATCCGGTCATCATGGGATGGCTCTTCTCAATGACGGCCGCGCTCTTGTACCAGAGAAAATTCCGAAAGAGATTCCAGTAGGTCCGCTTCGGCGCCCGCTTAAGGATCCGCTTCATATTCGTGAAGCCGTAGAACGTCTCCCACGCCTCCTGGTAGCTGTCCTGCAACTGTTGGGGGGTCTCGAAATTCGGAAACTCCATGGCAACGTGCTGCGAGTCATAGACGTTATAGTCAGGGTCCATGTAGGCCCCTTGGTGGTAGAGCTCGTAATGATCTCGCGAACCCGGAAGAGGAGTCATGATGAAGAAGGAGGCCATCTCGACCTGCACATCATTCATCAGTCGGTCCAGGTCACGCCGAATCGACTCAGGCGTGTCGAACGGAAAGCCGAAAATGTAACCCACGTGAGTGGCGATTCCGGCGTCCCGATAAGTCTGGATCAGGTCTCGATAATTTTCGAAGTGGTTCTGCCGCTTTCCCGCGGCTTTGAGGTTCTGATCGTTGACGCTCTCCATGCCGATGAACACGTTACTGCAGCCGGCTCGCTTTGCCTTCTCAACAAAACCCGTGATCCGGTAGGAAAGCACATCGACCTGCATCATGAACTCAATCGGAAGCTTCTCGACTTCTCGCAAAGCGATCATCTCATCGAGAATGTCTTCCCAGTGCATATTCCGGGCGAAGTTGTCATCCGTGAAGAAATAGAAGTAAATCCCGTGCTCCTTATAGTTTTCGCGGATGGCGTCGGCGATGCCCGAGGGCGAGCGAAACCGCATCTTGCGCCCCTGTACGTTGATGATCGTGCAGAAGCTGCAATTGAAAGGGCAGCCCCGGCCGCAATCGATCGTCCCGCTCTTCCTGGAGACGAACTTCCTGAGCACTCTCTTTTCGACACTCGGAATCGGGGCCTCATGCAGATCGGGTTTGCAGGAGGTGAAGTCATAGAGTGGCTGCAAACGCCCCTGGATTGCATCTTCCAGGAGGTCGTTCCAGCTCTCCTCCACCTCACCTTTGACGACGGTGACACCCAGATCGAGCAATTCCTGGATGTCCGCCGGCACCTCCGGGATCATACTGAGATAACCGCTGACATGAAATCCTCCGAGCAAAACCGTCAGTCCGGCCTCACGGAAGACCTTCGCCAAGTCTGATGCTCGTGGAAACTGGTGCGTCTGTACGCCGACCAGACAGACGATGGTCTTCGAGCCCCCCGTCTGTGAACGGCAGATCTTGCGGCAATTCACCTTACTGACAGTCTCATCGAGCAACTCGATTCGAAACTCGGTGTCGGCGAATCGCTCGCTCTTGGCCGCATGCCGGGTCAGTGAGGCGAGGCAAAAAAGCGTGTTCGAAGGGAGGACCCCTCTAAAGTGGCGAACGACGTAACCTTCGTCATCATAACGGGACGGCTTGATGAGGTAGAGGTTGACTTGTCGGCTTGCTCTTCTTTTCATTAATCCTAAATTCCCCCTAAAATCACCACCGACAGAGGAAGAAACCAGGCAGTAAGATCCTGAATCCAGGCCATCTGTGGTCGCCCAGCCAGCCCCGGGAAGGCCGAGGGGGCCAGCCTCCTTGCGGCTCTCGTCAGTCGTGGCCGCAACGCCTCTTAAGGTACCCGCGCGCCAAGGCTTCGTCAAGTTGTCCGTACAAATCTGTTCCGCAGGCAACCGGGCACCGGGAGGTTCCAGTGTCCCGAATCAGAAATTGGCAACAGGTGTATGCCAATTTCTGATTCGGGAGACTAGAGCGAACAGGACAGTTTGGGACATCGTTCGCAGCGAACCGAGAGTCTGCAAAACCGCAACTTGCACTCGACGGTTCTGCCCATCAACGCCAACGCGATCCGGTCGAGTTTCTGCGTGTCCCGCCCCTTGAGGAGAACGACATCACCCGGCCTAAGCTTCTGTTTCAGTACGCGTATCGCCCGGTCGATTTCCGCACCCAAACCGATGAAACATTCCGGTTCTTTGACTTGGCGAGCCCCGCTCGCGTATCGGCGAAAATCATGGGTCACGAGAGCGGCGAGATCGGCGACGCGGACGAGATGGCGACCGATCTCGCGGTAAGCGCGTCCCATCCCCATCGGCGGTTCCGAGATGTCTCCCAGAACCACGACGCGCCGGCGAGCAGGGATCTCCTGCAGCGCATCCAGTGCGGCGTGAATCGATTCCGGCGGGGACTTGAACTCGTCCCGAATCAGAACCACACCTGAAGGTAACCGGATCGGCTGAAAACGACCCGGAAGAGCTTCGATGCCGGCGAGCCGCTCGACAAGCATTTCAACCGGGACTGCCGCCGCGTATCTGGCTACGGCAAAAGCGGCCAGAAGGGAGCGTGCCTGCTGCCGCGACGGAAGCCGCGTCTCCACGCGATGGATGGACTCACCGGCAACGATCGAGAACGAGGCGTCCTCCGGCCCATGGCAGCGGAAGTCAATCGCACGGACATCGTTCTCCGCCCCGAAGCCGCACGTAATCACCCTGGCCTTCGTGCGCTGCCTCATCCAAAGCACGTTGGGATCGTCGCCGTTGAGAATGGCCAATCCTTGGGTGTCGAGCACGGAGAGTATTCTGGACTTCTCATAACGGGTCACACCGAGGCTGAACATTGACCGGTTGTGCTCGCATCCCACGCCGGTGACCACCGCGATCCGCGGACGAACCATGTGAGCCAGGCGTTCCATCTGCCCGGGACCATCGATCCCGACTTCGAGAACCGCAAAGGGGGCTCCGGGCGGGACCCTCAGAAGCGCATCGGCAATGAAGCTCCGCGCATTTCCGATGGCCTTCGAACAACATTCCGGACCCAGTGCGGCAGCGACCGCTCGTGTGGTCGTCGACTTTCCAAAAGAGCCAACGACGGCGATGACCCCGGTCGGCTTCAGCAGGGTCCGGCGGTACAGCCAGGCGACTCTCCGAATCACCGGCCAGGAAGCTCGATGGACTCGGACCTTCAGCTGCCTCCGTCCGAACCTGCTGCCCAGCATCATCGGAATCTTGATGGGCAATGAGGGGCCTCTCACGGTCTCAGATTAAGGCATGCGCCCCCCTATCCGGCAAGGACATAGTTCACAAGATGGTTGGTCTTTACGGCATGGTGCGACAGGCAAGAGAATAGGGGCCGAGCGCGAAACCTCTATTCGAGCGCTCAATGGATAGGCAGTACACCATGTGTGGAATCGCCGGAATCTGGAATCGTGACGGCCGTCCGATCGCTGAGGAACGCCTGACGAACATGCGCCGCAGTCTCGAACACCGAGGACCGGATTCCAGCGGCGTGACGATCGATGGCAGCCTGGGCATGGCTCATTGTCGGCTCAGCATCCTGGACCTCTCCTCCCATGCCGATCAACCGCTGTCGAGCGACGATGGTGCGCTCACCCTCTCATTCAACGGAGAGATCCACAACTTCGTAGAAATCCGGGCCGAGCTCGAGCAACTGGGCTGTCGCTTTCACTCGACCGGCGATAGCGAGGTGGTTCTTCAGGCCTATCAACAGTGGGGGTTCGACTGTTTTGCGCGATTCAACGGGATGTGGGCGCTCGCGATCTGGGATCGATGGCGGGGCCGTCTCGTACTCTCCCGCGATCGTTTCGGTCTCAAACCGCTCTTCTATTCCGTCCGCGGCCCCCGCATCGTCTTCGCATCCGAGATCAAGGGTATTCTGGCCGCCTTTCCGGAGGAGGCAGCGATCGACGAATCCGAACTGGCCGCATACCTGCTGGGTGCAAATCCCGATGGAGGGTCGGCCACGTTCTACCGCAACATCCGAGCGCTCCCGCCGGCAACCATCTTGACCGTCATCAAGGATGGAGTGGAAGTTCCCAGGACCTATTGGGATTTTGAGCCGGGTACCCTTCGGTCCTCAAGCGATCCAACGGAAGAATTCCGACAGTTGCTCGAGGATGCCGTGCGCATCCGTCTCCGGAGTGATACCCCGGTCGGGGCATGCGTGAGCGGAGGCCTGGACTCGAGCTCCATCGCGATGCTGGCCAAGGAACTGACAAATCAACCGATCCATTGCTTTTCCCTTCGCTTCGAACAGCATCCGCGAGTCGATGAAAGCGCCTTTGCAGCCACGGTTCTCGGTACTTCGGAGCGTTTCATCGTGCACTGGGTCCAACCCCACACCGTTGGTTTGATCGGGACGATGGATCAGATCGTTCGAGCCAATGACGGGCCTTCTCCGATCCGCGGAAGACTCGGGATGTGGGAAATCTTCCGCGAAGCCCACCGACAGGTGAAGGTCGTCCTGATTGGGGAGGGTGGTGATGAACTGCTCGCCGGCTACCGGCGCTTTTGCGTGCCCTATGTCATCGATCTGTTTCGCCTCGGCTCCGGAAACGGCGGGCGACTCACCTCCTGCGCCGCTCAGCTTTTGGCCCTGACGCTCCGGACGTGGTCGATTCGTTCCGGCACGCTCCTCGAGTGCACGCGCCCGTTCCTGAGGCAGCGCCGGCTCTACAGTCGCGCCGATTGGGCTGCTCTGGGAAGAGACTTCGTCAACGCCGCTGACTCGCCCGCACCCACCAGGTTTTTTCATGCTTTCCTGCGCCGGGACGTGCCGCATCCATTCAAAGGGGCTCTGAACAATGCGCTCTGGCAAGAGTTTCGCTACTGCGGAATCCCCGAACTGGTACGGGCTGAAGACGCTCTCTCCATGGCCTTTTCGCTCGAGACCCGGGCTCCGTTTCTCGATCATCGCCTCGTGGAGTTCTGCTTCCGACTCCCCCACTTCGAGAAGATCGCGGACGGCTGGACGAAAAGTCTGCTCCGGAGGGCCATGCAGGGATACCTTCCCGAAAAGGTTCGCCTGCGACGCGACAAGGTCGGCATGCCAACACCGTACCTGAGCTGCTTCCGGGAACCGGCGACCCTGCGTGAAATGCGCGAACTGCTGTTGGACGGCAGGGCGGTCAAACAGGGTATTCTCAATCGCAGCGTCTTGGAACGGTACCTCGATGGCTTCCAGAGAGGAGCGTTCGTCGCCAGACTGCACATTCCGGCCCTCTGGCGCTACATCTGCACCGAGATTTGGCTTGGTCAGCTTGCTGAATGCGGGAGCTAGAAGCTGGAAGTCTGAGGCTCTCGGAACTCGGAACGCGGATCGCGGAACTTGACCCCCCTTCGGTCGACCAAATCGTGAAGAGCAGATCCCAAATCTCAACTCCCTCTACTTGTTAATATGGAACTCGATTTCACTCTCTGAGACAATACCGGGTAACGAACTTACCGGAAGGGACCCGAGTCGGGCCATTTCGAAGCGGAATACCCCGGACCGGCATCTGTCCTGTCCCGATTCGTGAGGCATCGAATTTCGTCGACGGCCACCGATCGGCAGTACCGCGGGATTGGCACATGCCCGGCTTCGTCCCTGGAAAGAGGAGAGCGAATCGTGAAGAAGACAGTTTCGTTCATCATGGTCCTTGGTCTCGTATTGTTCCTGTCGGCGCCCCTGTATGCCGCCACATGGAAGAATGTTCCCTTGACCGATGCAAACTGCGCCAGCAGGGTCAAGAACAACCCCGATGCACACAAGCGCTCCTGCATCATCAACTGCGCGGACAGCGGATACGGAATCTTGGCGGCGGACGGCAGCTTCCTGAAGTTCGACGACTCCGGCAACAAGACCGCGTTGTCGCTTCTCAAAGCTTCGGACAAGGCCGACCATATCCGAGTCACCGTGGAGGGAACGCTCAAGGGCGACACAATTCAGGTCCGATCCATGTCCCTCGACTAAAGCGACGAGACGTTCCTTCCATTCAGCGGAGGCGATTGGCGCTCCCCTTCGAGACTTTCGCGAAAGGCCCGGCTGGATCAATAGCTCCCGGTAGCTTCCCGATTCCTGCCGGGTCCTGCAGCACTTCGCGGGCGGCAGCCTGCCCGTTCCCCGTCCGCAGTAAATCCCACTTCTGAGCCGATGCTCCAGACCTTGACTGCGGCTCTGGTCACACATAGATTGACTCCAGGGCGAGAAGACCGCTGAGTCCAGGAAAGGTCCAATTTCCCGACCGCTGGACAATCGAGGATGCGTCTCTCAGTTCGGAAGGAGCACACGCAGCGTGGAGCCGTCACGTCGTGGTTTTCTTCTGTATCGGTGACGGCGGGACTCCCGACTGCAACGTCGACCTTGGTACGGCGACCACGGTGGCGATCAAGCTCGCGGTCGATTCGTACCGGCAAAGTAGGAGCATGTTGTGGGATCAAATAAGGGTCTGGCGGACGAGCCCTCTCGGAGCGTCGAGAGGGCTCGTCAAATCCTTATCGAGTTCTTCGAGGAAGAGCGAAGGGAGCCCTGCCTTCCCCGCCGCTCTCCCGAAGAACTTGTTGCGGCGATCGATCTCTTGATTCCCGACCGAGGAAAGACGGATGAGGAGTTGTTCGCCCTGGCCAGGCAGGTCGTTCTGAACTCTCCTCGAACGGCTTCTCGGGCTTTCTTCAACTTGCTCTTCTCGGGTCGAGTGGCCGCGGCACTGGCCGGAGACATTTTGGCGGCAGCGCTCAACAACACCATCCACACTTTCAAGGGCGCCGGACTGCAGGTTCTGATCGAGCAGGTCGTTGTCGACGAACTGTGCCGGCAGGCCGGCTTTCCATCCGGTGAAGGGATTCTGACCCCCGGTGGATCCCTCTCCAACCTGGTCGCGATGGCCGTTGCCAGAAACGAAGCATTGGCGGACGTTCGTGATGACGGACACTGGACGAACCGGCTCACCGCCTACACCTCGGACCAGGGTCACTATTCCATCGTCAAGAATGCAGGGATTCTCGGGATCGGCCGGAACCTCGTCCGGCACGTGACTTCGGATCAGATGGGCCGGATCCGTCCGGATCAACTCGAGGAACTGATCCGGCAAGATCTCAAGACGGGTCTGCAGCCGTTCTTCGTGAACGCAACCGCCGGAACCACCGTGCTCGGTGCATACGATTCGATTCCGCCGCTGCATGATCTGTGTCGTCACAACGGCATCTGGCTTCATGTCGATGCGGCCTTTGGAGGAAGTGCCCTGTTGAGCTCTCGCCACCGGGAGCTGTTGACGGGCTGCGAGCAGGCCGACTCTCTGACCTGGGATCTGCACAAGATGATGGGCGTGCCGGTCAGCGCCTCGGCAATCCTCATGCGGAAGAAAGGCCTCCTGGCCGGAAACTTCGCCGAACCGGCAGGTTACCTGTTCCAGTCGGAGGACGACGCGTTCAATCCCGGTCTGAGGTCGATTCAATGCGGCCGGCGGAACGACGCGCTCAAGTGCTGGATGGCACTGCAGTCTCTGGGTCGAGACGGCTACGAGCGCCGTGTTGACAAGCAGTTCGAATTGGCGCGCCAGGCGGCCGACGCTGTAACGCGCCGCCCGGAACTGGAGCTCATTCTCGAGCCGCAGTCGATCAATGTCTGTTTCCGCATGCGTGGGCGCCCGGCTCGCCACATCTGCGAAGAACTGGACCGGCGGGGCATCGCAAAGATCGGATGGGGGTCCTTTCGCGGCCGGGAGTTCATCCGGCTGGTGTGTGTCAATCCTGACGTCTCCGAAAGCGACCTGGAATCCCTGTTGGAAGCGATCGTCAAACTCGGCGGAGCACTGCCAGGGTAGGACAACGTCCCCGCTTGCCCCGGTGCCCTGAAAGAGCGGCTCCGAGCAAAGGACAGGCGTCCGGGCTTTTGCGTATGGCCAAACAGAGCGGAGTTCCACTACAGCCCCACATAGGACGCCTGCAGAACCGCTTTGGTCTGCCGGTTCTCGACCCACACGACGATGGCCAGGTCGTCGGGATCCAGGTCGATCGGCTTCACGCGGAAACCACCGAAACCCTTGTACCTCTCCGGAGGGTTCTTCTCGAACTCGTCCAGGTAGGAGGCCAGGTGTTGCTCCACCTGGTCCACATGGATCGAATAGTCGAGGAACGCGCTGCCATCGACGAGCGTTGCTCCGTTTTGGTCCACGCGACTCAGACTCCTGACCACGAAGGACTGGCTGTCGATCCCGTTTCCTCCGGTGTAGTCCACCGACTTCTCGACGAGCGCCACGCGGATGACTCCCTCGGCCGGGGCTTGTCCAGCTTCTTCACGCGGTGTCACCCGGGCCATGACGTTGATTTCCTTTCCCTGTCTCTGGGCCGAGACTTCGAGATTCAGATTCGGCTTCTCCTGCCACAGCTTCTCGACAGTGCTGCGATAGCGCTCAAACAGGGACTTCTTCAGAATCTTTGGTCCCCCTCCTGAGAGCGTCTCTTCCCCGTCGAACCAGAGGGTTGGCGTCCCGCCGCCCCCGTAGTACTGATAGCGGGTTTCCGATTCCGGCGTGGCCAACGGATCGGCCCCCGGAATATTCACGTGATACTCGAGAATCGCTACGGCTTTGCGCGGAAAGTATTCGGATATCAAATCGAGCGCCAAGTCCGCAGACTGGCACGGGTTGCACTCTGCTCCCGTGAAGAGTTCGACCAGAACGGTCCTCCCTTCGGCCGGAAGCGGCTCGCTGTAAGTTCCCGGGTCATAGTTGTCTAGAGATTCCTTTTCGGCCTCGAGACGCTGATCGATGGTTTCCTCCGAAAGGCCGAGTTCGCGGAGATCCGGTTTCACGAGCCGGTTATCCTCGACCAGGAGCGGTTGGAGCAGAGCCTCCTCGGCCTGATCGGGCCGGTTCGAGAGCCTGTAAGCATGGCCCAGCGTGTACCAATACAGCGCGTCCCACGGCGTCCGCTCGGGCTTCTGGGGTTCGAGCAGTTTGACGGCACCCGCGTAGTCACCGCGAGCGCAAAGCACCTGAGCCAGGTCCACGTCGAGATCCAGCGAGGCGCCCTGCGCCAAGTCTGAGCTCGAGTCCTTCAAGGCCTCCCGCGCAATCGCGCCGGCACGATTCAGATCGATATTCCCCAGCGCCAGCAACAATGCCGCACGCCCTCGCGCGATCGGTTCATGACGCTCCAGAAGCTGATCGGAGACGGCCGGCTCGACGATCTGTCGCGCCGTCTCTTCTGCATCGCCATCATCATTGAGCCAGGCGGGAAAGAGCACCACCAATTCGTCCTCCGCGCCCCCCAGGATCGCGGAAGCCGCGGTCTGCAGCGCTTCGAGGTGCTCCCCGTTCGAGTGCTGGTACAAGGCCAGACGTGAGAGCATGTCCGGATCCTTCGACTGCTTACCGATGGCTTCTTTCTGCAGCTGCTCCGCCTCTTTCGAGTCCCCCTTCCTGAACAACACATACGCAAGCGTGTCGAGATAACCGGAGAGTGATCTGGACTTCTCCTTCCTCGCGTCCTCGACCATCGCCCGTGCGTACTGCTCAGCGGTGTCCAGAGCGAGTCCCTTCTCGGCCAGCGTCCAGGCGACGTTGTTGCGCGCCGAATTCAATGGGTGTCCTTTGCGTCCTTTCACCACTGCAGCCGCGGCCTCCGCCGCGGCTTGCGCGTCCCCCGACTGGACAGCGGCTTCGAAGAAAGTCCGAGCCACTTCGGATCTGCGGGCTCCGTCCGAAAACCTGGCCAGGTACTCCCGGGAGGCCAGGATCTGCTCGGCAGGAGACTCAGAGTCTTTGACCTTCTGGGCGAGATCCTCCTCGGACGCGCTCTGGCATCCCGATAAAACGACAAGAAAAGCCAGCAACGGCCAGCTCCAGCGAAAACGAACGAATCTGTACATCGGCTTCTCCATTCGGCGTCATTCCCCCGGGTCGGTGCCGGGCATCGGAAGAACCACTTCGGACGCGAACGGTGCAAGACCGGGCCGGGAGGCGCATCAATCTCCTTCGAGGGACGAGAATACGAGGACACGGGGGTAAACTCAAGACGGTCGCGGGCTTCTCACAGGCACGACCAGAAGCGGGATGCTGACGCGGTGACGCAAGGCTTCCACGGTCGTGCCGTGAACCAGGTCACCCACGCCTTTATGGCCATGGCTGCCGATGATCACGAGATCCGGACGGTGGGCCTCGATCAGGCTCGCCAACTGCTCTGCGGGCTCACCGAAACCGAGGTCGAAAATGGCATCGACCCCCAGTTCCCGCAATTCGGTCACGTACAGCTCCAGCCGCTCCTGGTCGGACTGGGCCTCCGCATCCGACAGCTCGGCGCCGAGCATTCGCGCACCCGTCGATTCAACAACATGCAGGAGTATGACTCTGGCACTTCTTCCCCTGGCGCGGGCTATCGTGACGGTCTGGGAGAGTACGGCGGTATCCACATCCGTAAAGTCGAGGGTAACCGCGATTCTGCGAGGGGCCCGTGGAGGAATGATCTCGGGCATCGCACTGGCGCCGTGCACGCCCTGACTGGCCGGAATCGGAACCCGCCTGGAGCGCTGCACTGCAGGGACCAAACTGACGTAGGCAAGAAGAGCGAGAAGACCCAGACTGCAGGGCACCACGGTTGCCCAGATCAACCATTGCCAAGGGCCTCCGAGCTGCAGCCAGCCACCGACTTCGTCCCAGGCGAGCTTGAGGTTGAGCACCGCGATGACGATCGCAACGAGCCAGGCACCTGCTGCGGTCCAGACTCCGATCGCATACTGACCCATCCAGCGTCGATCGGAGACGAGATGAATCAGCGGGATCACAGCGAATGAGAGCTGCAGGGACAGTACCACCTGAGAGAGGACCAGAAGCTCGCCGGTTCCCCGCTCGCCATAGACTACGATGGCGACGACCGCCGGAATGATGGCCATCGCGCGCGTCAGCAGGCGCCGGACCAGAGGCCGCAGTCGAATCCTCACGAAACCTTCCATCACAATCTGTCCGGCCAGCGTTCCGGTTATCGTCGAGGATTGACCGGAGGCAATCAGGGCAACGGCGAAAGCAATCGGGGCGATCTTTGCACCAAGAATTGGTTCCAGCAGTCGGTGAGCGTCCTGAATGTCGGCGACGTTGAAGAGCCCAGCCTCATAGAAAGTCGCAGCAGCCATGACCAGCAGGGCAGCATTGACGAAGAAGGCCCCATTCAGCGCCACAACGGAATCCAGGATGTTGAAGCGCACGCCCGACCGGATTCCGGCCGGAGTATGGGTGATCCGACGCGACTGTACGAGGGCCGAGTGCAGGTAGAGATTGTGTGGCATGACCGTGGCGCCCAGAATCCCGATGGCCAGGTAGAGGGCACCCTGGCCGGGCAAACTGGGCACGAAACCGGCTGCGATCGGAACGATGGACGGCTTGGAGAGAATGATCTCGACTCCAAGGCAGACTCCGATGGTCGTGATGAGGGCCACGATGAAGGCCTCCATCATACGGACTCCACGGCTGTGCAGCAGGAGTAGCACGAAGGTGTCCAAGGCCGTCACGAAAACGCCGACCAGGAGTGGAATCCCGAACAGCAACTGCAATCCGATCGCGGAGCCGAGCACTTCCGCGACGTCACAGGCCGCGATGGCGATCTCGGCTAGGATCCACAGAACGACGGAAACCCGCCGATTGAACATGGTACGGCAAGCTTGAGCCAGATCCATACGCGTGACGATGCCGAGGCGGGCGGACAGGCTCTGCAGCAGGACCGCCATCACGTTCGACATCAGGAGAACCCAGATCAGGGCGTACCCGAACCTGGAGCCTCCGGCGATATCGGTCGCCCAATTGCCCGGGTCCATGTAGCCGACGCTGACCAGATAAGCAGGCCCGGCAAACGCGAACAGCCTCCGCCAGAAGGACGGATGCTTCGGTATGGGAACGCTCTCATGCACCTCGGCGAGAGAAGCGGGCAGCTTGTCGGTACTGGAATCGGTTTCATTCATGGCGTTACTCACGAACGGGGGCATCCTCTCGCTCGGGGCGGACCTGCGATCAGGACTGAGCGATCCCGGAGGATCCGACTCCATCATAGACGAAGCCGCTGAAAACCCGAAACCGGGAGCGTGGGTAGGATGGCTCGGCTGGCCTGAGGCCGTGACTCCACGAGCATTGTTCAGTAGGGATTCCAAAGCTCAGCCGGTGAGAACGGGAGAACGGGAGAACGGGAGAACGGGAGAACCGGAGAACCGGAGGACGGGAGGACGGGAGGACGGGAGGACGGGAGGACGGGAGCACCGGTGCCGGCTGCTAGATCTCGAACCTCGACCAGCGTGACAGACAAGCTGGAAGCATATCCCACTCGGAACTCCTCTACCTCCCCGCCCGCAAACTGCCCACTACGAAGTCCAGATCGCGACCCGACGGCCGTTGAAAAACCCGCAGCCCGAACTCCGGCAACACGGCCAGAATGTGATCGAAGATGTCGGCCTGGATGTCTTCGAACTCGGCCCACCTCGTGTCTCCTGCGAACGCATACAGCTCGATCGGCAGGCCATGCTCGGTGGGAGGCAGATGCCGGACTAGAAGAGTCATATCGGGCCGAATCCGGGGGTGGTTTCGCAGGTATTCCCGCACATAGGCTCTGAAGGTCCCGATGTTGGTCAGACGCCTGCCGTTGACCGTCTGCTCGAGGTCCAGTCCCAGAGAGCGGTTGTACTCATCGAGTTCCGCCTGCTTGCGCTCCAGGTAGTCCCCCAGGTACGCAAACCGTGCGAAGCGGTCCTGCGTCTCATCATCGACGAAGCGGACGCTGTTCATATCCAGGTAGACAGCCCGTTTGATCCGCCTTCCCCCAGCCTCCTTCATACCACGCCAGTTTTTGAAAGAGTCAGAGACGAGGGCGTAGGTCGGGATTGTGGTGATGGTTTTGTCCCAGTTGCACACCTTCACGCACTGAAGCGTGATATCCACGACATCCCCGTCCGCACCGTATTTCGGCATCTCGATCCAATCTCCGATTCGAACCATGTCGTTGACCGAGATCTGAATGCTGGCCACGAAACCGAGGATCGAATCCTTGAAGACCAACAGGATGATGGCCGTCAGCGCTCCGATGCCGCTCAAGAGCTTCCAGGGGGATTCGTGAATCAATGTGCCGAGAACGGCGATCCCGCCCAAGACGTAGACGAATACCTTGAGAGCCTGAAAGTAGCCCCGCAAGGGACGATGCCTGGACACCTCGTAGGTCTGATAGATCGACAGAGACGCGTCGAGAAAGGCTCCCGTGACGCCCAGCCCCACCAGGGTCATATAGGCGAGCGCCAGACTTGTGACCCAGGCCGCATAGTCCGGGAACAGGCGGGCGGACGCATAGATGACCAAAGCCGGGGCCAGATGACTGAGACGAGCGAAGAACTCTCTTTCGAGCAGAATGTCGTCCCATCGAGTGCGGGTCCGCCGGATCATTCGGTGGACGAAACTGGCAAGGACCCTTCGGGTCACCCAGTTGACGAGGACCGCGACGATCAGAACTACAACTGCCAGGACGAGCTGGCTCAGAATTCCGGCGGCATTTGCACGAAAACCGAAGGACTCGAACCAGCCGGCGAGAGCCCCGCCGGGATCAACTATCACGCTCTCTAGCTTACCAAGACACTCCGTCACCGGACAGGACTATGTTGTTCTCATTGAAAAGGTTCTCGCTTGCTTAGCACGCCCCCTTCACGTACAATGCGCAACCGGTAGCGCGCCACACTCTTTCCGTTGGATTGTCTATTGCCAGTAGTGGGAGAAGGAGACGATGAGTATCAGCCAGATTGCACGCAATATCTCTCAATCGGCGACTCTCAAGCTCAACGAGACTGCCGCCGTCCTCCGCGCCAAGGGTGAACCTGTCATTCATCTGGGCGGAGGAGAACCCAAGAGCAAGGCCCCCATCGACGCCTTGATTACGGCGTCCTCCAAGTTGACGACGGGAGAGATCAGGTACACGCCCACCGATGGCATACCGGAATTGAAGAAGGCGATCATCCGCTACACGGAGGAGTTCTACGGAAGGGTGGTTCCCCCGGAGTGTGTCATTGCTTCCGGTGGCGCCAAGCAGGCGATCATGGTTGCTCTGCAGGCCGTGCTGGATCCCCAGGACGAAGTGCTCTTCCCAACACCCTACTGGGTGAGCTATCCGGAAATGGTCAAGCTTTGCGGTGCGGTCCCCGTCGGAGTCGAAGCGGAAGACGGCACATTCTATCCCCGGATCGAGGATTTCGAGCTCAAGGCGAGTTCGCGTACCAAGGCCGTGATCATCAACAGCCCAAACAATCCCAGCGGCGCGATGTATTCCGCCGAGTTCATTTCGGACATCGTCCGGTTCTGCGAGAAGCGGGACATCTACCTCATCATGGACGATATCTACCACCGCCTGATCTTCGACGGACGGAAGCCCATCAACTGCTACGAGTTCGCAAAGAAGAAGGGTGAGGGTTCGAAGTTGATCCTTGTCAACGGCGTCTCCAAGCAGTACGCAATGACGGGATTTCGAATCGGCTGGGCCGTCGCCAACCGCAAGCTCGTGGAGGTCATGTCGAACATCCAGGGCCACCAAACTTCCGGACCTTCCGCCCTACTGCAGTGGGCCGCTGTTGGGGCACTCAACGGTCTGCAATCAGGCGTGGAGAGTCTTCGTCTTACGCTGGAGAACAATCGCAACATCCTGGTCTCGCGGCTGCGCACGATCGATGGAGTCAAAGTTACGGCGCCGGACGGAACCTTCTATTCCTTTGCCGATTTCCGGGCCTATGAGAAGAATTCCACGAAATTGGCCGAACGCCTTCTCGAGAAGGTCATGGTTGTGACCGTCCCCGGCGTGGAGTTTGGCATGGATGGTCATCTGCGGATCAGCTTCTGTGGAACGATCAAGGACATCACAGAAGGGGTCGAGCGCATCAAATGGGTGCTCGATCCCAACGCCCCCAACGAACTATTCATCGGTGACCGCAAGCTCGTGAGGGACTGGTCATGAAAGTGCTGCGTATCGAAAGCCCTGCCTCCAAACAGGCCGGAGACCTGGCCAGCGATTTCGGCCTGCACAATCACGGCCTCAGTCATCTGGGTCGCGTCTACTGGAACCTCCCGGTATCGGCACTCTACGAAGAAGCCGTGTTTCGCCGTGAAGGACTGCTGACGGCCGGGGGTCCCCTGCTGGTCAACACAAAACCCCATACGGCCAGAGCCGCCGCGGACAAATTCGTAGTTCAGGAGGAGTCAACCGCCTCCAAGATCTGGTGGGGTGAACACAACCGGCCCTTCAGTACGGAGAAGTTCAACGGCTTGCTCAACCGCCTGTCGGCCTACCTGCAAGACCGGGATCTGTTCGTTCAGGACTGCTTCGTGGGCGCCGACCCCGACTATCGAATGCCCATCCGAATCATCACGGAGCACGCCTGGCATAGTCTGTTCGCGCGCAACATGTTCATCACGACGGACGACCCCGATGCACTGAAACGGCACGTACCCGAATTCACCATCATCGCGGTACCGTCGTTCCGAGCGGATCCGCGCATCGACGGAACACGATCCGAGACCTCCATCATCCTCAATTTCGCGGAGCGAATGGGGATTGTGACGAATTCCCTCTACGGCGGGGAGATCAAGAAATCGATCTTTACGGTCCTCAACTTCATGTTGCCGCTGGAGGGTGTGCTGGCAGCGCATTGTTCGGCCAACGTGGGACCAAAAGGGGACCCGGCTCTGTTCTTTGGCCTATCGGGAACCGGTAAGACTACCCTTTCGGCGGACCCCAACCGAAGTCTGATCGGGGATGACGAGCACGGCTGGAGTGAATCGGGCGTGTTCAACTTCGAGGCCGGCTGCTACGCCAAAGTCATCCGGCTCTCCGCCGAAAACGAACCCGAGATCTACGCGTGCACCAATCGCTTCGGTACGATCCTGGAGAACGTCGTCTATGACCCGACGACCCGGAACATTGACCTCGATGACGACCTCGTGACCGAGAACACGCGCGCCTCATATCCGCTCGATTTCATTCCCAACGCGATCGAAGAGCGCATGTTCAGAGCCCATCCGCGCAATATCGTCTTCCTGACCTGCGACGCCTCCGGAGTGCTGCCCCCGATTTCCCGCTTGTCGCCGAACCAGGCCATGTACCATTTCATCAGCGGCTACACTTCCAAGATCGCCGGAACGGAGATCGGTTTGGGCATCGAACCGAAGATCACCTTCAGCGCCTGCTTCGGAGCGCCCTTCATGGTCCATCATCCGTTCGAGTACGCACGCATCCTCAGCGACAAGATGGCTGCCCACAACGTCAACTGCTGGCTGGTCAACACCGGCTGGACGGGAGGCCCCTTCGGCATAGGCAAGCGCATCAGCATTCGCTACACGCGGACCATCTTGAATGCGGCGCTGGAGGGACGACTCGACAAAGTGAAGTACCGCAAGGACAAACTGTTCGGATTCGAAGTACCCACTTCCTGTCCCGACGTCCCGGCGGAGATACTCGATCCGTCCAAGAGCTGGGGCAACGCGGACGAGTACTGGAAGAAGTACGATTCCCTGGCGGCGCTCTACATCGAGAACTTCAAACTGTTCAAGAACGGCTGTCCGGATGAAGTCTTGAAGGCCGGCCCGAAGCGACTCGAACACAGCCGCGGATAGAGAAGGATTGGGGGATTCGAAGGATTTGAAGGATTTGAAGGATTTAAGGGATTAAGGGATTTAAGGGATTTAGGGGGTTCTGGAAATACACGGCCGTCCCTGAATTCGCTTTCTTCAATTCCCTAATCCTTGCCGATCCCCAATCCCCCCAATCCCTTAATCCCCTAATCCCCTAATCCCTTAATCCCTTAATCCCTTAATCCCTTAATCCCTTAATCCCAGATCCCCCCTGCAACGTCCGGGGTTCATGGCATAATCACGTTTTCCCCACAGCCAGCAAGGGAGCGGCACGATGCAGGTGATCCACTATTTCCGGAGCCCCGGTTTCTCGCCGGAACATATCCGAGCACTTCTCGATCGCGTACGCCGCGAGATTTCCCCCGAAATCGAGGCGATAGAGACGGAGTACTGCTTCAACGTGGAGATCGACTCCGCTCTGGAGGAGGCGGAGGATCGTCTGCTCCGCTGGCTGCTGGCGGAAACCTTCGAGCCCGAGAGGTTTGGGCCACACAGCTACCTGAACTCTGAGCTGCCCGTCATCGAGGTCGGACCTCGCCTCAGCTTCAACACCGCCTGGTGCACCAATGCCGTCTCCATCTTCCACAATTGCGGGCTTCGAAAGGTTCGCCGAATCGAGCGGTCCCGCCGGTACGCGCTGGTCGGACCCGCGGCCGGAGACCCGGCGATTCGCGAGAGTTTCACCGCCCTGATCTACGATCGGATGACGGAGTGTCCTTATCCGCGACCTCTCGAGTCGTTCGAGAGCGGCACCAGCCCCGAACCGACAGTTGAAATACCGGTTCTCGAAGACGGCCGGGCTGCGCTGGAGAGACTCAATCGGGAAGCGGGCCTCGCCTTCGATGATTGGGATCTCGACTACTACACACAGCTGTTTCGCGATGTAATCAAGAGGAATCCGACCAATGTGGAGTGCTTCGATATCGCACAGTCGAACAGTGAACATTCCCGTCACTGGTTCTTCAAAGGTCGACTCATCATCGACGGGCAGGAACGGCCCGGGCATCTGATCGCACTGGTTCGTGAACCACTCGAGGTTCATCCGAACAACAGCACCATCGCCTTCTGCGACAACTCCTCGGCGATCCGAGGATACCCCGTCCGCACGCTGTTGCCGGAACGCCCTGGTTCGTCTTCCCCCTATGTCGAGGCCGAGCGTGACCATGACATCATCTTCACCGCCGAAACCCACAATTTCCCCTCCGGGGTCGCCCCTTTTCCCGGCGCCGAGACGGGGACGGGCGGACGAATTCGCGACGGCCACGCGACCGGACGAGGCTCGCTGGTCGTAGCCGGGACGGCTGCTTACTGCGTGGGAAATCTGCGCATCCCCGGCTATCCCCTGCCCTGGGAGGACGAAACGTTCCGGTACCCGGAGAGTCTGGCTTCGCCGCTGCAGATCGAGATTGAGGCCAGCAACGGGGCGTCGGATTACGGCAACAAGTTTGGTGAACCGGTCATCCTCGGATACACCCGGGCCCTGGGACTCCGGCTGCCGGACGGCCAGCGGCGAGAGTGGATCAAGCCGATCATGTTCTCGGGAGGAATCGGCCAGATCGATGCCCAGCACCTTCGAAAGTGGTTGCCCGAGAAGGGAATGTGGGTCGTCAAGATCGGCGGGCCCGCTTACCGGATCGGCCTCGGCGGCGGCGCTGCTTCGAGCATGGTACAGGGCGAAAACGTGGCCGAGCTCGACTTCAACGCGGTGCAGCGCGGCGACGCGGAGATGGAGCAGAAGGTGAACCGCGTGATCCGGGCGTGTGTGGAACTCGGCGAGCGGAACCCGATCATCAGCATCCATGATCAGGGCGCGGGCGGAAACTGCAACGTCCTGAAGGAGATTGTCAGTCCTGCCGGGGCCCGCATCGAAGTTCGGAAGATTCCAATCGGCGACGAGACCCTTTCGGTCCTCGAGATCTGGGTCGCCGAATACCAGGAACAGGATGCATTGCTTCTGCGTGATGAACACACGGCTCTTTTCGAGGCCCTGTGCAAGCGGGAGAAGGTGCCGGTTGCGCTGGTCGGCCGCATCACGGGCGACGGGCGCATCGTTCTGCACGACGACTGGGACGGCTCCACACCCGTCGATCTCGATCTCGACCATGTCCTCGGCGCCATGCCGCAAAAGGTCTTCACGGACGAACACCGGGCCGTGTCGACGCGCCCTCTCGAACTGCCCGAGAATCTCGGTGTTCGCGATGCAGTCGAGCGCGTCCTGCGTCTTCTCTCGGTCGGCTCCAAACGCTTCCTGACCAACAAGGTCGACCGCAGCGTCACTGGCCTGGTCGCGCGCCAGCAGTGTGCGGGCCCCCTGCAGCTCACGGTCTCCGACGTTGCCGTCATTGCTCAGAACCACCTTGGCGTGACGGGGGCCGCGACTTCGATCGGGGAACAGCCGGTGATGGGATTGCTGAATCCGGCGGCCATGGCTCGTATGACTGTGGGTGAGGCCCTGACGAACCTGATCTGGGCGCGGGTGAGCGCACTCGAGGACGTGAAATGTTCGGCCAACTGGATGTGGGCCGCTAAGCTGCCCGGTGAAGCGGCGGCACTGACCGACGCTGCACAGGCCTTGCGGGACGTTCTCGTCACCCTGGGGATTGCGATCGACGGTGGCAAGGATAGCCTTTCGATGGCGGCGCTCGCGCCGAAGCCGGACGGCGGCGAGGAAACCGTCAAAGCTCCCGGCTCCCTGGTGATCTCTACTTACGTGACCTGCCCCGACATCCGCATGGTGGTCACGCCGGACCTGAAGCGGCCCGGAGGCAGCGAACTCCTCTACATCAACCTCGGAAAGGGTCTCGGTCGGCTCGGTGGTTCCTCCCTGGCCCAGGTTTTCAGGCAGCTCGGCGAGACTCCACCCGACCTTGACGATCCCGTACTCCTGAAGAGGACGTTCACCGCGATCCAAAGTCTGATCGAAGACGGAAAGATCCTTGCCGGTCACGACCGCAGCGACGGAGGGCTGATCACGGCACTGCTCGAGATGGCCTTTGCCGGCAATTGCGGCCTCGAGGTCGACGTCGAAGCCGTGAACGGTGACCCCATCCCCACTCTGTTCAGTGAAGAACTGGGTCTGCTCCTCGAGATTGCTCCGAGCTCATTCGACGAAGTCGCGACCTCACTACGCGATGCTTCGGTGCCCTTTTCTCGAATCGGCAAAACCCGGAAGGATGCGCGAATTCTGGTGAAAGTCGACGGCAGGCCGGTGCTCGATGACTCCATGCCCGTGCTTCGCGATATTTGGGAGGAGACCAGCTATCGTCTGGAACTTCTGCAGGCCAACCCCGAATCCGTCGAGCAGGAGCGGAATAGCCTGAAGACTCGAACTGGCCCTGCTTTCCGACTCACCTTTCAGCCGGAACCGACTTCATCCGCTCGTTCGGCTGAGCGAGATCGATTCAAGGTCGCCGTTCTTCGCGAGGAAGGCAGCAACGGGGATCGTGAGATGGGTGCCGCCTTCCATCTGGCCGGTTTCGAAACCTGGGATGTCACGATGACCGACCTGGCCGCAGGTCGGGTCGCCCTGGAGGAGTTCCGGGGCTTGGTCTTCCCGGGAGGTTTCAGCTACGCCGATGTCCTCGATTCGGCCAAAGGCTGGGCCGGTGTCATTCGATTCAATCCCCGCATCTGGGAACAAGTCCAGACGTTCTACAGTCGACCGGACACATTCAGCCTGGGTGTCTGCAACGGATGTCAGTTGATGGCTCTCATCGGTTGGATTCCCTGGCCGGAGATTCCGGACGTTCGTCGGCCCCGGTTCATCCAGAATCGTTCGGGCCGGTTCGAGTCCCGATTCACGACCGTGACGATCGAACCCAGCCCGGCCATCATGCTGAAAGGTATGACCGGGTCGGTACTGGGCGTCTGGGTCGCACACGGCGAGGGCCAGGCCTACTTCCCGGACACTTCCATTCTGGAGCAGATCGAAAAGGAGCACCTTGTTCCGCTCCGCTTCGTCAACGATGCGGGCCGGGCAACCGAGGAGTATCCCTTCAACCCCAACGGATCCCCCCTCGGGATCGCCGGGCTCTGTTCGCGCGACGGACGGCATCTGGTGATGATGCCGCACCCGGAACGGGCATTTCTGAAATGGCAGTGGGGATGGATGCCCGAGGATTGGAAGGAGAACCTGGAGTCGTCTCCCTGGCTCCGGATGTTCCAAAACGCGCGCGTTTGGTGCGAACAAGATGAAACTTGATCCGCCGATTCATCATCCAAGGTACCAACCGAGTTTCTTCGGATGGGCTTCGTCTAACGAGATCAACGAATCAGAGCGAACGGATGGTGAAGAAGCTGCCCTTTCTCGTCGGCACACTGGTTGTCCTGGCAGCCATGGTGCTGCTGGTTCTGGCGTTGTTCAAGAACGAGCTCTTTCCCGAGTACTCACCCGCCCAGCGCGGTCTGCTCGTGGCCGAGGACTCCGGCTGCTTCAACTGTCACGTCCGATTCGACGGACGGGGTTCTACGAACCCCCTGAAGGGCGGCACCGTCGATCAGATCCCCAATTTCTTCACTGAGCGTCACGGTATAGACGGAATTCGTCAGTGGATTCGAAATGGGGTCAGCGACGCGCGGCGGCGACGCCTTGCGAACCGCAGAGAACATGAAGAGCAGGCCCTGAAGATGCCGGCCTTCGCTGACCGTCTGTCCGACGCCCAGATCGAGGACCTCGTGAGTTTCGTTGCGCTGGCCCAGTACGGTGAGACGACGAGCCACTCCGCCGATCTACCCAAGGGAGAGGCGATCGCTCGACGCTACGGCTGTTATACCTGCCACGGAGAACTCGGGCAGGGCGGCGTCGGCAATCCTCGTTCGCTCAAAGGTTACATTCCGGGCTTCTTCGGCGATGACTTCCGCGCCCTGACGCGCAACGGCAATCGACAGGACCTCCGCGAGTGGATCCTCGACGGCCATTCCCAGTTCTTCTGGAACCAGGGGTTTGCGGTCTTTTTTCCTGGCCAGTTCTTCACGCGGAGACAGGCTATTCGGATGCCGGCCTTCCGCGGATTCATTTCGGACGACGAAGTGGAACCACTGATCGACCATTTGATCGAGTTGATGAATCGGGGCCCTCTCGATGCTCGGGCACTGATGGAATTTCGACCGCTCAGCGCGCATCGTTCTCCGGAAAGGGGGCCGGACACCGGCCGTGGCGCGGCGGATCGAGAGGCCCACGAAATGCGAGAGATGCCCCTGGCCTTCCTCGCCGCGCGGTCCGTTCTCGAGGAGCATTGCGTCAAATGCCACGGCCCGAACAGAGAGAAGAGTCATTTCAGACTCGACCGGAGGGAACTCGCGCTCAAGGGAGGCGAACTCGCCGAGGCAACCGGAAGGGCCGCGATCAAGCCGGGAGACGCCGAACAGAGCCTTGTCATACAGTATGTCACCGCTACCGAGGAGGATCCGTTCAAGGAGATCCATCCGATGCCGCCAGATGGCAATCCTCGACTGAGTCTCTCCGAAATCGAAATCCTGCGCCGCTGGATCGATGGCGGGGCACCCTGGCCCCGGGCCGTGGTGTTGCAGGAATCAAAGACGACCACTCCACCTTCGAGAGGAATCACCCGATGACGTTCCAACGAAAGCACGGCAGCCTTTGGCTCGTCCTGCTTCTCATCAGCCTGACCGCCCCGATACTTCGAGCCGCAGAGGATGAACCCGTGCCGCCGATCGTGGCTCACATGCGGCAGATCAACAAGAACCTTCGCACGCTGCGGGGCCAGTATGACCAGGCCGCCCTGGAGGCGGAAAACGTCCAGCTCGTCGAGACGATCCGGGCCCATGTCAAAGCCGCCCAGCAGTTGGAGCCGTTGAAGACACCTCAGATTCCGGTCGATCAGCGAGCGGCTTTCCTCAAGGACTTCCGCTCCACCCTCGGCAAGGTCCTGGACACTCTCGATCAACTCGAGGCCGCCTTGAAGCAGAACGATTCGGCGAGCGCCAAGGAGTTGATTCTCAAGTTGAACGACATCAAGCGCGCGGGTCACGAGAAGTTCAAGAGCCCGGATTAGCCGCACCAGAGACAGGGCCAAGGGTTAAACTGGTGGTTCCCTTATGGCGAACGACCTCCCCTGGCTGGCCGAACTCAACCCCGAGCAGCGCCGAGCCGTCTGTCACGGCGACGGCCCCCTGCTCGTCGTCGCGGGGGCAGGCAGCGGTAAGACCCGGACTCTCGCGTATCGCACTGCGTACCTGATCGCGACGGGTGTTCCGCCCCAGGAGATTCTGTTACTAACCTTCACCCGACGTGCCGCGCAGGAGATGATTCGCCGGGCCAGGTCCATCGTCTCTTCGGAGGGCGCTGCCAAGGGAGCCATCTGGGGAGGAACCTTCCATTCCGTTGCGAACCGGCTCCTCCGACTCTACGGCAAGCCGGCCGGCGTTTCGCCCCAGTTTACCGTCCTGGATCAGTCGGACGCGCAGGATCTCATGGATGTCCTTCGGCACGAACTCGGACTGCACCAGAAGGACAAGCGTTTCCCGCGCAAGCAGACCTGCCTGGCCATCTATTCCCGTCGGGTCAACGGTTCGGAGGAGCTTTCCGAGGTCGTCGATCGCTATTTCCCCTGGTGTTCCGACTGGAAGGACGAACTGAAGCTGCTGTTCCGGACCTATGTCGAGCGGAAACAGAGTCATCAGGTTCTAGACTACGACGACCTCCTGCTCTACTTGGCGCACCTTTTATCCGATCCGGATGTGGGGGCGCGGATCGGGCACCGATTTCGGCATGTGCTGGTCGATGAGTATCAGGACACCAACAAGTTGCAGGCGGGCATTCTCAAGGGCTTGAGACGAGACAATCCCAACATCATGGTGGTCGGCGACGACGCACAGAGCATTTACAGCTTCCGTGCCGCCGCGGTGGACAACATGTTCAGCTTCCCGGAGGACTTTCCGGGAACCACCATCGTAAGGTTGGAGACCAACTACCGTTCGGTTTCGCCCATCCTGGAAACCACGAACCGGCTGATCCGTCAGGCCCGCCGTCGTTATACGAAAGATCTGCAGTCCGCACGGGGCGACGGTCGCCGTCCGCTGTTCGTCACCTGCCGTGACGAGACCGACCAGGACGCCTTCGTCGTTTCGCGAATCCTGGAGCATTACGAAGAGGGTATCCCGCTGCGGCGCCAGGCCGTCTTGTTCCGGTCAGCGTTCTTGTCGAACTCCCTCGAGGTCGAACTGACCCGGCGAAACATCCCGTATCACAAGTACGGCGGTCTGCGCTTTCTGGAGGCGGCCCACATCAAGGACCTCCTCGGTTTCCTGCGCGTTGCCGAGAATCCCCGCGACGCGATTGCCTGGTTTCGCATCCTGCAACTGCTCGAGGGAGTCGGACCGGCGACCGCTTCGAAGATCGTGGCCCACGTCGTCGCTCACGGCTTCGATCCGACGAGCATCGCCGATTTCACTGCACCTCCGTCCGGACGCAAGGCACTTCGGGGCTATGCTCGCCTGTTCGAACGGATGAACCGGCCAGACGCGTCTGCGCCGGCTCAGCAGGTCGAGCTCGTACGACGCGTCTACGACAGAATGATCGACAAGCTGCACGAGAACGCCGATGCGCGGCGCCGCGATCTCGAGAACCTTCAGCAGATCGCATCCCGGTACCGAAGCCGCCGAAGCTTCCTGCTCGACCTGCATCTGGACCCTCCGAACTCGACGTCCGATCTGGCCGGCCCGCCGTCCCGGGATGAGGACTGGCTCATCCTGTCGACGATCCATTCGGCCAAGGGCGGCGAGTGGGATGCCGTCTATCTGATCCACGCGGCCGACGGATGCCTGCCTTCCGATATGGGAACCGGCTCCGAAGAGGAGATCGAAGAAGAGTTGCGCCTGACCTACGTCGCCATGACCCGAGCGCGCGACTTCCTGTACGTCAGCTGGCCTCTCCGCTACTATCACGCCTGGCACTCCTTCACGGATCGACACAGCTATGCGCAGCGGTGTCGCTTCCTGAATTCCGACGTCCTGGCATCGATGCAGGCCCTGGCGACGACTGAAGGGCCGCAGGACGATGAGCCCGAGACGGAATTGACGCAGGGCGACCTCGCCTCGGCGATTCGAGCGATGTGGGACTGAACCTCCGATGGCGAGTGAAGGAATAGGGGTAACGCTATAATGGGGTTCCCGATGCGTCTTTTCTCGGCTGCCCTTGCTCTCCTGTGCGCCTTCACCACCTCTGTCGCGTCCGGTGACCCCAAGCCAACCGACCTGGACCGGATGATCGGGCAGATGATCATGGTGGGCTTTCGAGGGATCCGACCCGATCCGAAGAACCCGATCGTGCGGGATATCGTGGACGGAAGAGTTGGGGGAGTGATCCTCTTCGACGTCGACGGGCCTGGAGGCGGGGGAGAGCGCAACATCCGATCGCCGAAGCAGCTCCGCAAGTTGACGGCCTGGCTCCAGAAGCAGGCGGGGCCGGCTCCTCTCCTGATCGGTATCGACCAGGAAGGCGGAAAGGTCAATCGCCTGAAGACCAAATATGGCTTTCCTCCGACCGTCTCGGCAAAGGAGTTGGGCCGGAGGGACGACATTGCGTGGACACAGAAGGTTGCCGCCACAGTTGCGCGCACCCTGGCATCGGAGGGGATCAATCTCAACTTCGCACCGGTAGTCGATCTCAATACGAATCCTGACAATCCCGTGATCGGCTCGAAGAATCGAAGCTTCTCCGCTGATCCGGCGGTCGTCGTCAGGCAGGCGAGAACGTGGATCGAAGCCCACCGCCGCGCCGGCGTGATCGCGACCCTCAAGCACTTTCCCGGGCACGGCAGCTCTCATGCGGATTCACACCTCGGCTTCGTCGATGTCACCAAGACCTGGACCGAGAACGAATTGACTCCCTACGAGGAACTCATATCGGAGGGTGTCGTCGATGCGATCATGACGGCTCACATTTTCAACGCCAACCTTGATCCCGACTATCCGGCCACGCTCTCGCGCCCGATCATCACCGGCATTCTTCGGGACAAGCTGGGCTTTGACGGAGTCGTGATTTCCGACGACCTCCAAATGAAGGCGATCTCCGCACGGTACAGCTTCGAAGAAACCGTTCAGCGAGGCATCCAGGCGGGGCTCGACGTCCTCCTGTTCGCCAACAACTCCGTCTACGAACCGGACATCGCCGAACGCGCGTACAAGGTCACCCGCCACCTCGTCGACGAAGGGATCATTTCACGTGAACGCATCGAGGAGTCCTACCGGCGAATCACTCAGCTCAAGGCCCGATTGAGCCGCAGGGCGAGATCCTCTGAATGAGGGCTCCGGAAGGTTCCTGGCTAATCGATGCAGGCATTCTGAGTGAGGAATGTCGGCTGCAGCGATCGGTCCCAATCGATTGACGTTCGCAAGAGACCGGCCTTAGGCTTGAAGAAGAGACAAACCTGATCGGCCGACCGGTCGACTAACCGTTCAGCCCCTGCCTTCTCTGTGCATCCGAGTGCGGCACTCCGACGGGAAAGACAGGAGCTAGACAAAGGAGCAGGCGATCATGATCGCAACGAGTACCAAGACTATGCGGGCCGTCGCCATCGATCGCTTCGGTGACGTGGGGACGCTCCAGGTGCAAACACTTCCCGTACCTGAAGTGGGCCCCGAGCAGATCTTGATCCGGGTCGAGTCGGCCGGCGTGGGGCCCTGGGACGCCGCCGAGCGCGAGGGAGTATTTGCCAAAATGTTTGGAATGGAGCCCCGCTTTCCTCACGTGCTGGGCTTTGAGGGGGCCGGCACGATTGAGGCAGTCGGTGAGAAGGTCGACCGATTCCGGGAGAACGACCTCGTCTACGGGTTTGCCACGGCACGCAGTGAAAAGGGTTTCTACGCCCAGTACACGGTCGTGAGGGCTGACGACGCCTGTCCCATCCCTCGCGGGCTGACGACGGATACGGCCGGTGCTTTGACCATCGACGGTGGGACCGCTCTGAGGGGTCTCAGAGACACCCTCCATCTGAAAGCGAATGAGACCATCATGATCTTCGGCGCCGGCGGGGGCATCGGCCATATGGCCGTGCAGCTCGCCAAGCGAATGGGGGCGCGCGTCTTTGCGGTGGCCTCGGGTGACGACGGCGTGGCGCTGGCCCGCCGCCTCGGTGCCGATGCGACCGTCGAGGGACACCAGGGCGATGTCCTCGCCGCTGCGCGGAAATTCGCCCCCGATGGTTTGGACGCCGCCTTGCTCAGCGCCGGTGGTCCCGTGGCAGACCAGGCACTTCAGGCGCTGCGTGCCGGAGGCCGGGCCGCCTATCCAAACGGTGTTCAGCCCATTCCCAAGGCACCTTCGGGTCTCGACCTCGAGAACTACAACGGGGCCTACGACAGGGAGCTGCTGGAGAGTCTCAACAAGCTCATCGAAGCCGGTCCTTTCGAGGTCCACATCGCGCGCACGTTTACACTCGAGCACATCGTCGAAGCTCACCGCGCGCTCCAGACTCACTACCTGGGAAGACTCGCCCTGCGAGTGAGCTGAGAGGCCCTCTTCGCGCACCTCTGAGCCGCGGGGAGCCTGGTGTGAAGAGGTCGGGAAACGTACCGACTTCGCCTCCATTGACATCAGTGACGTCAATGGGGACAATGGGGGCATGGCCTCACTCAATGTTCGAAATCTCCCTGAGGAAGTGCGTCGGCGTCTCCGAGTGCGTGCGGCGCGAGCGGGCCGAAGCATGGAGGCGGAAGCTCGGGAAATCCTGACTGCGGCCACACTCGAGAAGAACCACAAAGTGGGAGCATCTCAGCTCCAACAGTTTGTCGACAGGCTGTACGGGACTCGGCGTCCAACCAGGGTCGTCGACGACTTGATCGAGGAGCGCCGTAAGGAGGCCGAGACCGAATGACGGTTCTCGATGCCTCGGCCTTACTTACGCTGCTCTTCAGGGAAGTCGGACACGAAAGGGTCTCGACCGTGCTCGAAGAATGCGCGATGTCGACGGTCAATCTTGCGGAGGTTCTGAGTCGGTTCACCCGGGACGGACACTCGAGCGTTCAGGTTCTTTCGCTCCTGGAGGCTTCCCCCGTTGAATGGGTGACGTTTGACAGCCACCACGCGGCACTGGCCGCCGACCTCCTTCCACGTACCCGACATCTGGGCCTTTCTCTTGGCGATCGAGCCTGTCTGGCCCTTGCATCCAGTCTCGGAGTTCCTGCCATGACCGCCGACAGGACCTGGACCGAACTCGATGTCGGCGTCGAGGTGCAACTGATTCGCTGACAGCCAACGTCCTGATCGTTGCGTGAGGAATCCGGGTCAATTCCGCGACAGAATCGACCCCGCCCACTGGTCCTCCGGCAAGCCGCGGACCTCCGCTGTACTTGTCCGGAGTTTCGTCCTCGGACCAGGCTGGACGCGTCCGCAGCCAGAGGCCATGCTCAAATCGCAAATCTGAGATTCTTCCTTGCGCCTCAGGGCCTCACGAACGGCTTTTCCAGCCTCTCCTTGATGAACTTGCGATCCAGCACGAGTCCATACTGGGAGTGTTGGAATGAGACATCGACCCCGGTGTTCAGTGCCGATTGATAACGAGCCAGAGCCTCTTCGCGTCGTCCGAGGAGATCCAGGAGCATTCCCTGCCAGGCGTCATCGTAGAACTCCCAGACCTTCTCGTCCGGCTGGTCCCTTCTCAGGCCGGCCAGGCGTGTGAAGCTTGCGAGGGCGTGTTCGTAGTCGCCGGCATCGAAGAGCAGGAGGCTGATCTTCTGGAGCATCTGCCGGTCGGTTACCTTTAGCTGCAAGGCCCTCTGGTACAGTTCTTCTGCAACGGAGCCGGCACCCGTCCAGGGCATGGCAAGAATCTTCGCTGAGAACTCCTGGAGTTCCTTCGAGGGCGGCGGAATGATCAGAGGAAACTCGCGGTCCGGATCGACGACGACATCGACAGCTTTGCTCCGGCTGTGAAACTCGAGGGTTTGAGTTTTAGGAAACCGCTCGGTCCAGGCACGCTGATGGCTTCCGTCCTCGAAACGAATCTCCACGGGCACGGGCAGCCGCATCGTTCCGGCGTGTCGAAGAACGACGCGAGTCACGCGCACGTCGCCTTCTCGACTCTTGTCGACCCTCACCGTTTCATAGGAAGCGAACCGGTTGGTTCGCAACAAAGGGAAGAAGAACCATCCGAAATCCCGGTTCGATTCCTCTTTCACAATCCTGCGAAACTCAGCTGTGCCAAGCCGTCGCCCCCCGTACTCATGGAGGCAGCGAAGGGCGATTCGGCCGAACGTGTCCTGGCTCACAATGGCAGCCAGCGAACTGAGAATGCCGTACGCTTTGTTGTGCGTCACCTCAGCGTTGTAGTCGTACTTGAGAGCATGGATCTGTTCCGGCGATTGCTCGACGGTGGTATCCATTCCCTTCCGTACGGTCTCCGCATAACTTTTCAGACGGCCCGGATGGATTTCGAGGAGACCTCGAGACCGGCAGTAATCACGATTGGCCATGATGCCCATCCCGATCATGAGCCAGCTCCACTGAACCGGGGACTCACCACAGAGAACGTGCTCCAGCCAATACTGGTGGGCCACTTCGTGACCGATGATCCACTGCCAATGAGATGCCGGCAGCTTCGAGAAATCTTCGATCGAATGGATCATCACCATGCCCGTCGCGAAAGGAAACCCTCCCCGCACGGGCGGAGGCTCGCCTGGAATGATGGTCAGGCTCGGCTGCGGATACATACCGTATTTCCGCCGGTAGAATTCGACCGCGTCAACGCCATTCTCGACGAGTGTCTTTGCGCAGTCACCAGATTGAGGCGGCAGAACGGCTCGCACCAGCGTGTCCCCGCTGGACTCCTCGTATGCGGGATATCCATCCGCAAAGAAGAGACCAAAAGAGCGAATATGAGTTGCTCGGAAGCGACCGTCCGAGGCATCCTTCCGGGCGCTGGCGGCCACCGTGATCTCGGCGGGTGCCTCGATTCCGACGTCGTAGGAGGCGTGTCTTGGATAATCGGCCCAGAGTCGCGGGTGCCAGTCGGCGAGCCGAACTTCCCTGCCCCGTCGAATGTCCGAGAGGGAGAGCTCGAATCGCAGCCCGATCTCGACCTTGTCGCCAGGTCGAAGCGGCTTGTCGAGTTCGACGACCGTCGGTTCTGAGGAGGTCCCGTCCATCTCGAAGCCGAGCCCCGGTGTCGTAACTTCACACGAGACAGCTTGCTTCAGACCCCAGACGAATCCCAGTTTCGTCAGCGGAACATCCGAAGTGTTCTCAATGCGGATGGTGCCGGCGCCCTCCAGCTTCGACATTTCTCGATCGATCGAGACGTCGAGCCGATAGTGTTCGTTCAAGGGGGAAACGGGTGAGAACAGTTCCTGAGAACCCGCCGCCGCAGTGAACACTCGAGACCCCATGAGAAAGACCAACAGAGCAAATGACCGTTTCAAAACCAAACCCCTTTACATCCGTACAATGTGTAACTGCTTGCACACACTGCACTCTCGTTCCAAGCCAAGCGTGGGATCCCCATCCCGCTCCTTTCCCAACGCATGAGCTTACGATAAAGTTCAATCCGGTTCGCCTCCAGAACGGTAAGTAGGGAAACCGCGCTGACGTGATGTTCGGAGCGCTCCCACTGAGTTCGAGGTCGTTCTCGATTGACGTCCGTGCAACGCCGGCCTTACGCTTAAGGGGATGCCCGTTCCAGAACCTCTTCGCTCGATCGGGTCGTGGAGGCTCACCGCACGCTGAATGAGCGCAAGCATGGCCGCCTCGCCCTGCATACTGGGTCGCCAACGATGGGGTTGAAAACACTGCAGTTTCTGGCCTTGCTCTTCACTGCGCTGGGCCTCGCTCCCAGCATGGCTCATTTGCTCGAGATGCCGAACAAGATCAAGCTGCCTGCCGAACAGTACCTCACGGTTCAACAGATCTACCGAGGCTGGGGATTGCTGGGCATCGTGGAGATCCTCGCTCTTCTGTCGACCCTGGCTCTGGCGATTCGCATGCGAAAGCAGGCCAGAGCCTTCGCGCTGAGCTTCTTTGCCTTCCTTTGCGTGGCGAGCAATCTGATCGTCTCCTTCTCCTTCGTTTATCCGATCGACTTCGAAACGAACCACTGGGCCGAACTGCCCGATCAATGGCAGGCGCTGCGCATGCAATGGGAATATGCGCACGCGGTCGACGCGGGCCTGTATCTGATCGCGCTGGTCGCTCTGATCTTGTCGGTCCTCGCGACCGACCTCGCTCGAGTCAGGCGCAGGCGATATCGTCCATAGGGGGCGTGCTCAGACTCGCAGAGGCCAGCCGCGTTCAACGAGAAGCCATGATCCATGCCTCTTGGCTGGCGCTCCCAGTCAGAATTTGCCACGCACCCAGGCTCCCTGAATTCCTTGATTTCCTACACTGCCCGTTCTGATTTTCCGGATCCGGGAAACCGATCCTCGACCTCCCTACGGAGCCGGTCCAACTGAAGCAGCATCTCCAGAATGCCGGCCTCACTCCCCGGGAAGGCGTTTCGCAGGGTCAGCCAGGCGTCGATCGAGCGCTGGATCCCTTTCAGAGCGACTTGGGCCGATCGGCGGGCATCGTCTACACAGTAGGGATCGGGCCGCCCATCTTCGTGAAGTGCGATTCCAGAGAGGGCGCGAAAGGTCTTGCTGCAGATCAGGAAGCGGAAGTGAAGGATTGTTTCGAGAGCGTCGCGACACTGCTCGAGATCCTTCGGCTTAAGACCCTGATTCGGCATGATGCCCAGCTCGACCTTCTGTTGGAAGCAGCCGGCGGCTGAAACCAGTGCCTCCCGGACAGGCTCCAGGTGAGCCGCCGTGCCGAAGGCATACCGTTCGGCCTGCTGGACTATGGCGTGGGAACGGATCCTGTCGAAGGTGTCCAGCGCCTCCTCACCCTCGACGACCATAGCTTCCGGGTCGACTCCAGATTCTTCCATCCTCCCGATGAGAAGCTTCTGAACCACATCCAGACTGCCTCGGAGGCTCTCTATGGGATCCTCCCTCGCTGCCTTCTCCTCCTGCTCCACAGCGAAGACGAGGCATTTCGACTGCTGATCGCACCGTTCACACCAGCGATCACAGTGGTTGTAGATCCCATGAATATGATTGGGGTCCCTGGCCAGTTCGAGGAATCTCTCTTCGTCCATTCCGTTCCTTCCCTTTCCGGATCGCCGCCGATCCCGTCGCCCCTGCAATTTGTCACTGCCTGCAAATGAATCCACGCCTGCTTTTGTCCTCTCACTGACCTATTAACGTCCGAGCATCCTGAATCTGCGAAAACCGGAGGAGTCTTGGAGGAGGGGTTTCGAGTATGAGCAGCGTGTTGCGGAAATGGCCGGAGCGGAGGTTCAGGTTTCGGAACGAGTAGGCGCACGCCGGGAATCGTGCAGCGTCAGTACGCGAACACCAGTGAGCCGTCCCTCCCCGAACGACCGGCAATCGTGGATGAGCAGCCCCGAACGGAACGTGGCGCCTGTGCATCGAAGCCGTCCGAATCGCGGGCCGAGATCACAGCCGCGAGAGACAATCCTCGACGACCGAGCAATCGCGCAGGTCGAGTGTACGACCATGCCCCGAGACCGATTGACTCGAGGGACTCGAACTGGAATTCTCTATCCGCAGGTACTTACGATCGAGTGACCTGCGTGTCACCAATAACACGCCGCTCATTTCCGCCGGACCCTGAATTCGACGGTGACGCCGCCGAGTTGATTGCGGTAAAGGCGTGCCTCTATGAGCGTGATTTGGTCGGAGTGCCGCAACCTCTCTCGATCCGAGAGGAAAGTCATGACATCGAAGGGCGTCGCCTCCAGTGTCTTCACGAGGCCATGTGCCACTTCGGTGGCCTCCCTAGGCCCGGAAATCAGGACGGCACCGACGATCAAGTGCTCTGCTTCCTCGGGCGTCAGTTTGTCCTCGGGACTGCCCAGCCCGAGCAGGAATTCCGTTTCGATCGTGACCCGCACGTTCACCGGCGATCCATTCAGGGTGGCCGGCCGGAATCTCCAGTTCTGCTGGATCTCCCGTCGGGCGGAAATCCCAAGACCGAATCCAGGATCCTGTTGGAATTCACAATCCGTCACCCTACCATTCTGGCGAATGACGCATTTCAAGACCACTTTGCCTTCCTGCCGGGCTTTTATTGCTTCTGCCGTGTAGCGCGGCATGGTCTGCTTGACAATGACCGGAAGATCGACGTCCAGGTCCCCGACCGCATACACTCGTTCGCTCGATTCTGGCTGAGTAAGGGAGCCATCGTTTTCCCTTGAGTCCTGGGGAGGCGGCTCGGGATCACCCTGGACCGAATGCTCAAGACCGGGAAAGATGCCGATCAGGCTGCCCTGGGCCGTGGACATACCAAGCATGAGGGTGACCATGAGAACCCCACCTTTCAGGACTCTCCGCTTCGCAATCACAGCGGTCAGCCCCGCACGTTTCATGGTCCACTCCCTTCGGCTCCGAACAGTCGGGCCTTGCGGTCCTGCTTGCGTGCGCCGTCGCGCCCGCCGGCAGGGCGTCGCCAGTTTCCTGAGATAGGTGCCAGACTGCCCACAGAATCCTTTATTGGCGGCACCTTATGACCGGGTTTCGTGCGTGTCACCTATTACGGTCACCTATTACGTGCCTCTAAGAATCCCTTTGCGTCCTTGCATGGGATCGGATCTGACCGGTTTGACTTGGAGCCGAGGCTTCGACAATCGGGTTTGCGGACGTTTGCAGCGCGTGTTTTCCAATAGGGGAGTTTCTGGAAAGGGAGTCTCCGACTGTGCAGGAAGGCGTTCGCACACTGAGGTTTCCGTACCGACGCTACGCCGGTCACCTGCTGGCACCTGGCAAACAACGGCCGGTTGTGCTACGACGGTTGACATGATTCTCGGGAGGGGTGAATTATGAAGAGCCCGGCCTTTCGGTTCGTTCTGAGTATCGGTGCAACGGCGATTCTGGTGTTCCTAGCTCCTCATTTGGACAGGCTTTGGAGCGTCGAAGCGCAGTCTTCGACAAAGCCCACACCCAAGGACAATGAAGAACTCACCCGCCTCTATCAGGAGGACCAGGCGGACCGTACACCTCGGACGGCCATCGACTGGAAAGTTGTGGGGCCACGGGATCAGGCAAGGCTGAAGCGAGTGAAAGAGCTGTACACGCAGGGTCGGATGCAGACCGGTGGCGATTACTACAACGCAGCCATGGTCCTGCAGCACGGATCGTCCCCGGAAGACTTCCTGCTGGCTCATGAGTTCTGCATCGTTGCGATCAGCAAAGGTGAGGTGCGCGCGAAGTGGCTCGCCGCCGCCAGCGAAGACCGGTTCTTGATGAACATCGGACGCCCACAACGTTTCGGCACACAGTACCGCTCCGATGGTCAGGGTCCCATCCGGCTCTACGAAGTAGGCCCCAGTGTCACCGACGGACTGAGGCGTGCGCTGGACGTACCTTCCCTTGCCGAGGCCAAGGCTCGTGAGGCCGAGTTCCACAAGAAGGAATGAGCTGTGCCTCTGAGCTCGTCTCGCACCTCACAGATCGGGATATGCCTGTGGATTTCTGACTTGGGACATCAATTCTCCGGGCCGAGTGGTCGTTCCGGGCTCGCGAGAAGCCGATCCCGGTCGTAGGGTAGATCTTCGTGCTTGGGCAGAGGAGAATCCGGCCAGTCCTTTGCCCAGCTCTGCCGGGTCTCCTCATCAGCATAGTAGCGGAGCCAGATTTCAATATCCTCCTCGCTGCCGCTTCCGATCACATCGATGTTCCAGGAGAAACCGGGTATCGCGGAGATCATGGCTTCCTCGCGGAGCAGATCTCCCCAAAGCTGGGTATAGAGCTCGCGGTCACTCAGATGATCGGTAGAGGTGATATACACCTGCAACTTCTCCAGTGCTCGGACGACTTCCCATAACTTCGCAGTGATCTGCTTGTCGGTGAGGTCCTCAGGCGGCGGCATCTCGATCCCTTCCTCAATCAGACGGTCCAAACAGGTCTCGCCGCCCACCTGCGTGAACCGATCCATCTGTCGGAAATACTCCTCCAGTTCCTCGTCGGACGAGTCATTCGGCAGTCCATCGAAATGCAGGTCTTCATCACGCTCCGTAGCGCGGTCCGACTCGTGCGTCGCAACGGACGCCCCGTCCTCGATCCCCTTGATCCCATCGTCCCACAAGCCCGGACAGAGGTCCCGGGCAGGTTTCCGTCCCATCAGATCACCGGACGGAAAGGCCGCCAATTCGATCGGCATGTCCATCACCGCAGTGCGGAGATAACTGACAACTCTCAGATTGACCACTACTCTCGAGCTACCGTGCGTCACGGTAAGACGAAATCGATCCCTGACCTTCAAAACTTCGTCTAGACACAGATCCGTCCCCCCCTCGCCGATCTCCTCGATCCGTTTCTTCAACCTGCGATTCGAAGAGGAAAAGCAGCCCGGCTGCCTGGCTTCCGGAAACCAGACCAGGCGTATGAAATGCTCGAGTTGCCGGGAGGGAAGGTCACCATGTGCCTCCAAACACAGCCAGGCTTCCGGCCAGCCTTCGATTTGGCCCATCAGCAGGAAGGCCATCGGGTGTTCTCGACCGCCCGTATTGACACAATCAGCATCGTCTCTTCGGGCGCTGCATCGCGCGACATGAGCACCGATTCGCAGCGCGTCGTACGTTCCCATGCAAAACGTACAGAATCCCTTTTGGACCGACTCACTCTGGTGTTCCCTCATTTCTCACTCCTCCTGTGCCGGGTCTCCGGATCCGGGGAACTGAATCTCGGCCTCTCTTCGGAGGCGATCCAGTTGGAGCAACATCTCCAGAATGCCGGCCTCCTTGCCCGGGAAGGCATTTCGCAGGGTCAGCCAGGCTTCGATCGAGCGCTGCATCCCTTTCGAGGCAACCTGGGCCGACAGACGGGCATCCTCGGCGCAGTAGGGATCGGGTCGTCCATCTTCCTGCGGCGCCATCCCCGACAGGGCCCGGAAGATCTTGCTGCAGATCAGGAAGCGGAAGTGGAGAATGGTTTCCACTGCGTCTCGGCATTGCTCGAGGTCCTCCAGCTTGAAACCCTGATTCGGCGTGATCCCCAGTTCGACCTTCTGCTGGAAGGAGCCAGCCGCCGTAACCAGAGCATCCTGGACAGGTTCAAGATGAGCTGCGGTGCCGGAGGCATATTGCTCGGCCTTCTGAACCAGCGGGTGAGCGCGGATGCCTTCGAACGGGTCCGGTTCCTCCTCGGCCTCGACGGCCAGGGCTTCCGGATCGAGTCCAAATTCCTCCATTTTCTCCTTGAGGAGCGTCTGGGCCATCTCCAGGCTGGCCCTGATGCTCTCCAGCGGATCCTGCCCCGAGGCCTTCTGTTCTTGCTCCATCGTGAAAACCAGGCACTTCGACTGCTGCTCATAGCGCTCGCACCAGCGGTCACAGTAGTTGTAGACGCCGCAAATGTGATTGGGATCCCTGGCCAGTTCGCGAATCCGTTCTTCATCCATCCTCGTCCTTCCCTTCCCGGATCGCCGCCGATCCATCTTACTTTCGATCGTTGCTCTTCTGCCAATGAACCTGCTGCTGTTTTTGCCCTCTCACTGATCTATTAACGTTCGACCATCCCGAATCTGCGAAATCCGAGCGTGAGGACGGAGATTGACGACCGCGGAAACCGCCGATGTGAGTGTAGAGCGAAAGATGACCTGCAGAGGACGAAGGGCGAGGTCCGAAGCGCGAAGTGCGGCTCGCCCCCGGTCGGGGGAGGCGAGAGTCGGAAACTCGAAATCACCGGGGACTGTGACGCCAACGGCGTCGTTTCATCTGAGAGCTTCGGGCAACGCCCAAAGCCGACGACCGTCAATGGTGACACGCACGTATCAGCTTGCTAACTGTCGATGAATAAAGCCTTTTTTCGAGTCTGGCACCAATCTCCAAAAGTGGAGTGACCGCTGCCCATCTGCGGTCTGACGATGGTGCCAAGGTGACACGCACGTATCACCTTGCTAAATGTCTATGAATAAGGACTTTTCTTACGAGTCTGGCACCAATCTCCAAAAGTGGAGTGACTGCTGCCCATCTGCGGTCTGCTGCCAATTCCCCGGCTTAGGTGCCAGACTGCCCTCGGAATCCTTTATTGGCAACAGTTTACAGAGGACTTTCGTGCGTGTCACCAATTACGGGCTGTTCATTTCGGCTGGACCTTGAATTCGACGGTGACACCGCCTGTTCGATTGCGGACGAGATTCGTTCCGACGAGTGCAATCCTGTCGGAATGCTTCAGTCGCTCACAGTCGGCGAGAAACTTTTGAGGATCGAAGAAAGTGGCTTCCTGGGTCCGGATAAGACCAAGAGCAACATCGGCAGCTTTCTTGGGGCCGGTAATCACGATGCTGCCGACGATTCGATGCTCCGCTTCGTCCAGAGTCAACTTCTTCAGCCAGTCTCCGAGCCCTAGGTTGAACCGACTTTCGATCGTGGCCCACACGTCGACCGGCTTTCCGTTCAGGGTGCCGGGGCGGAATCTCCAGTTCTTCTCGATCTCTCTGCGGGCCGACCTTGCCAGTCCATACCCAACTTCCTGCTGAATCTCACAGTCGGTGACCCGACCGGTCTTTCGGATGATGCAGCGCAAGACGACCGTGCCCTCGAGTTTGGCTTGAATGGCCTCTCTCGTGTACCGCGGCATCGTCTGCTTGACCGGAACGGGCAGTTCTACGCCGGGATCATTCGTGCGATAGACATGGTCCTCGGATCCAGTTTGAGCGACTGTTCCCCCCTGCTCCGGAGACTCTGCGGGTTGACCTGGCCTTTCAGAACTCCCCTCGATCATCCGGTCAAGAAGATCCCGCTTCTCCCCGTACTTCTGCTCCTCATACTCCGCCGCACGACGAAGCACGAAACGGATCTGATCGGCGATCGTGTCTCCCTCGGGTCGCTTCTCATGACCCTTCGGCGGGAGTCGAACGTTGGCACCTCGGTAATTGATCGTCTGGTATTGAGCCGATCCTCCCGAAGACTCACTCTTTTCCAGAAACATGAGGTGTGAAGAATAGATTGAAAAGGGGCTTGGAGATGCTCCCATCGTGTCCATAAGTCGAAACGGGATCGTCTTGTTCTCCGGGATATCGCCTTTGAGGGTGTAGAACACATGACATTCGCGCGTCGAGAAGGCCGGGTCTTGAGGAACGGACGAATTGACTTCGGCGCCGATTCGAAGAACGACGATCGCGTCCGACATCTCGATCAACTTCTCGAGACCCGGGAAAGATCCGATCAGAATGCCCTGCACGCTCGACGTGCCGAGCAAGAGCACCACAATGAGGATTCCAGCTTTCAGAACTCCGCTTTTGCCGATCACGGCGATCAATCCGGCGGGTGCTCTTCGAGGAATACGTCCAGGCCGGCCAGCGAGCCGTTGTGGGTGGCCCGGTAGAGGACCTGCAACTGCTCGTCGCACAGTTTGACCATGTTTCCCCCATTGAGCTGGGCACCCTCTGCGAAAGCCACCATGGCGGGCGTGAACTCTTCGAGCCTCCAGTGAGTCATACCGATGTAGAAATAGGCCTCGGCCTTCCGCCCGCTATCGCCGGAAGAGAGACGAAGGAGCTTTTGGTAGGCGCCTTGCGCAGATGTCCAGGCCTTTCGCTCGAAGGCGGCTTTCCCGATGATGGAGTTGGCGTCCGCTCTGCTCTTGGCGGTGTAAGCGCTCCACTGATCCTCCGATACTCCCTGGGGCTGCTTCGCGGTCTCCAGAGTCCCGAGGACTTTCCTGGCGTAAGAGTCGGCTTGCGGCCACTGTTTCCTTTCCGCATAGTACCCGGCGATCACCGGGTAGAAGGCGAAGCAGTCACTGGGGCTCGCCTCTGCACAGAACTTCTCACCATACTCCACGGTTCTCGGGATATCCGAGAGCCGAAGGTAGGAATTGGCGAGAATCTTCAGGATCTCCGGGGTCTCGGGCTTTGCCTGATAGACCTTCTCGGCGTATCGCGTGGCCTTTCCCCACTGCCCCGAGTTGTAGGCAGAGTATGTCGTCAGGTTGAGCATCCCGAAGTGACTGCTGTCGATCTCGGCCAGAAACTTCTCCCCGGTCGCGACGGCTTCCTGGAACTTACCCTCGCCGGCATCCGTTCGTACCCACTCGATGAATTTGGGTACGGCGTATTCTCTCAGCATCGAGTCGGGATGCGACTTGTACCACTCCAGCAGGGTGTCCGGTCCGCCCTCGACGGCTCTCTGGTATTCGTCGTACTCCGGAGCCGTATAACCCTGGCCGAAACCGGAACCCGTCGCCGCCATGGCTACGGCGAGGCCCAACAGCAGGCAGGACAGCAGATGAAAGCATGATTGCCTGGACATGGTCCCTCCTTTCACCCGAGGCTTCGCTGGAACGGTGGGACCTCCGAGACTCGACTTCGATCGGCGACCGGCCGGCCCGGCTATGGCGAACCAGGAAGCACTCGAAGTGACGGCTCACGATCTGCTCGTGCGTTCGACGACAAGCATAATCCACACTCGTCGAAATGGAAAGCCTCTTACCTTCTCCCTTCCAGAAACTCCCTTTTCGACGATGATAGGGGAGTGAGCCCGACAGCCGAAACCTCGGCCAGATGTCAAACCGGCCCGAACCGACCCACGCTGCAAAAACGCGATGGATGCAAGGGATTTATCTGGATTGAGGACCTTGGCGACGTGGGATCGCTTCTGTAAGGCTCGGCAGGCGAACTGGCCATCGGCCGCTACCTCTCCCGTCTCGCCCCTCAGATCCGATCTCGCACACTCCCAAGATCGCCAAGGACTCGAAAAAAGGAAAACCTTCGCGTCTCCGCGCCTTTTCGTGAAATCGGACCGCCGAGGTCGTCGAGACCTAAAGATCCGATCTCATGGAAGGACGCCAAGAGCTTCAAAGCAAAGAAATCCTTGGCGTGCTTTGCGTGGAGTCGGTCCCGCAGGCCTTGACACCCCACAGTCAGCCCTCAAGCTGAAGACCAGGAACCCGTTCGAAATGGCTGCGATTTCGGGTCAGAAGGACTGCGTTCCTCGAGATGCAGATGCCGGCGATCAGATAGTCGACCATCGCCAGACCACGACCCTGCGCCTCCAGGCCCGTGCGGATCCCAGCAGCCCGGCGAGCAGCATCCTGATCCAGTGGGAGGATGATCAGTGGAGCGAGCAGTCTCTTGATTTTGTCATTCTGTGATGATGTTCGACCCCCGCTCAAAAGCTCGAAGACCGAGATCACCGTGGTCGCCAGCTGGCCGGTCCCCAACTCGCGATCGATCCTCTCCCGAGCCGGTTGGCGTCCTCGCAGCGCATCGATCAGGACGTCCGAGTCGGCGACGATCATCGCCAGGTCTCCCTGCAGCGTCGAACCGACGCATCGAGATCACCCGACTCCTCGTCGCTCAGAGAACCCAATACCGATCGGGCCGCATCCAACTGCTCCCGGCGATGCGTTTCTTCATCCAGATACCGTTCGACCGCCTCCCGGACCAGATGCGAAAAACCCTTCTCGCCTCGTTGCGCAGCGATTTCCAGGAGCTTTGCACGTTGCCTGTCGGTCAGCTCGATCGTCGTTCTCATGAGCTGAGTCTGACATACATGCACATGCATGTCCACCTTAGCTCGATCCTCCCTCCCCCGAACGACCTCCACGGCCCTCGAAGACGAAGTCCGAGACCCACAGATCACGAATCAGAGCCATGTTCGCGGGCGAGCGAAAAGGCGGCTCGTATTGGCTCTGCTTGAAGAGCGCAAGGACGCGCTCGGTCCCCACCTGGTCGATCCTCCAGGCCGACGAATCGGTGAACTCCCAGCGAGCCAGGCCCTCATTGAAGTCATCCTGGAAGACCAGTGGAAGTCCGTCCCTTTCTGCGGATAACTGCTCGACCCAGGGGATCATGAACGAGGTCAGGAGGAACCAGCCGGCGACGAGGCAAATCCCAGTCCTTACGTGGTTCGCTGTCATACGTGCAATTCTCTCTCGCCAAACGGAGAGGCACAACCGATGTGGGACCCGCGGTGCATGCGGTGGATGCTTCCAACCCTGCCCACCATCGTCATTCGCGCGATGAGCGAGATTCGCTGGAGTCATCGGGACTGCCCGCCAGCGAATCGCGCGGATTCCGCGAATCAGACTCCCGGTTCACGGTCTCGTCAGGGACGAGGACAGGGCCGGGTCGACGTTTCGAAGGAATTGGACATATTCCTCGTACTGCCCGGACAGCCATTCCGACAGTTCAACCTCAGGATGCCGAGCATACTCGTCGACGGTCTGGACCAGCCTGTCCCGGGTCGCACGCAGCTGTCCGGTCAGGCTTTCCTGGAACGTCCGCAACGCCCGGACCGTCCCCCGTGTCTCCGATCCGGTTGATTCGTGAGGATCGAAATCCGGATACCGTGAGAGAAACAATGCCAGTATCCGTGGATCGGGATCCGTCGCGAGGCCCCAAAGACGGCTTCGGAGTTCGGCAAGAACCTCTCGATGATCGGCCGAAGTGCGATCGGTCGAGTCCTTCCAGAGAGGCAGGGCTCTTTCGTATATAACCGTCCTTCCCCATTCGATTCCGAGCAGCCGGGCGACCGAGTCGAGCTCTCCTTCGAAAGTCCCGTCGGAAAAGACCACGGCAGCAAAGAAGAACCATGCGTTCCTTCTGGATATCCGCTGCAACAGGGACTGCCCGGGCAGAAGCAGAGGCTCTCGAGACCCGAAGCGCTAGACGATGCCGCTTTGCGTTCCGAAGGCCAGGCTCCGCACCGCCTTTGTCGAGGCGTTCACAATTTCGATCAAGAAGAACCCTCTCGTTTCTGTGACCTTGCCGACCTCGATCGATTTCACTCCGTAATCCTCGATCCGAAGATTCGCCGGCTCGTCGGGCGCGTTGGGTCGCAGGACGAATTTGGCCGTGAGACCGCCTCTGAGCCCCTCGACGAGCACGGGATGATCCAGCTCGAGCGGATAGCTTCCGATCTCGCTCGTCTTGAGCTGCTCCAAGAGCTCGGAGGTCAGGTTCACGCCAAGCGGCAGGATGCCGTATTCCCGTACATGAAGGACCACCCGATCATTGGTGGCCCAAACGAGCTCGATCGCAAGAAGGGCTGAGGCAGTGTACCGGGAAGAAAGACCGACTGTCCTCTTGATGTCTTGACCCTGCGTCACGGGAATGAATTCCGGTTGTCCGGACGGCTCGAGGTTTACCTCCAGAACGAGTTCCGAGAGTTCGTCGTCGAAGGTTTGCGCCACCCCTGCAGTCAACGGCACAACGCTCAGAAACGTCATGGCGAGGGCCAGGATGTGAGCCATAGGACACCTCCTACGGAAATAGATGCGCCTTAATTCTTTCGTCATTTTCCGATACCTGTCATCCATTTTCTTCAATTACCGGACAAAATCGGAGCATTCCTGCCCTGAGCGGCTTTTCCTCGGATTGGATTGACGCCCGGCAGACCGAAGATCTGCAAATCAGAACACGAACGAAGTGAGTGAACCCTGGAAGGCTGCTGATCCCCTTTCTTGCCGCCCCTCTACAACCACAAGCGGCAACTGTGCGGGCCCGGCGGACGGTTGGTCTCTCGGAGAACAGCGAGTCCGGGGCGACTGGAATTCCGTGTGGCACTCGCTGACAATCATGCACTGAACCGCACGCTGTCCGGATTTTGCGGAAATCCGCACAGCAGGTCATGCCCTGAAACCCCGAGCCAAAGCTCTTGGACCTCGGAACTCTGAACTCGGGGGCGTGTTGCTCAAACCCCTTGGACCCTGCCTTGACCCTTGTCGCCTGGCTGTCGAGACCTGCAGATCCCATTCCACCCTAAGACGCAAAGGTCGCAAAGGACTTCAAAAGCAAAGCAAACCTTTGCGCTCTCTGCGGCTTTGCGTGAGATCGAACCGCCGAGGTTACGCGCGTAAACCGAGATTTCAAGCCAAACCGGGCCTGGCCCCATTTGGGCAACACGCCCTCGGAACCTGACACGCTGTTGACTCTTCCGCAGACCGGGCTGTAGCGTAGTCCACTTCAAAGGAGTTGCCATGCCGATCAAACCGTGCCGTCGGTCTCGCTCATCAAATTCGCCTCACTCCGGCCGGGTTTTTCACTTAGCCCTCGCCGGCCTCCTCTTCGTTTTCGCCCTGGCGTCGGGAGCATCAGTTTGGGCACAGGCGTCGCTCAGTGATGAACAGATTTCGCAGAAGGTCGAGGCGCTGCTGTCTCGGATGACCCTGGAGGAGAAGATCGGCCAGCTGACACAGATCGCCGGCGGGTTGCTGCCCGGAGCCAATCCCGAGGAGGTCGTTCGGAAGGGCGGAGCCGGTTCGATCCTCTGGCTCAACGACACCAAACGGTTCAATGAGATCCAGCACGTGGCGGTGGAGGAATCCCGGCTTCATATCCCGGTTTTGTTCGGCCTGGATGTCATCCACGGCTACCGGACGATCTTCCCCGTCCCGCTCGCCATGGCGGCTTCCTGGGATCCCAAGGTCGAAGAGAAGGCCCAGACGATCGCGGCGCGGGAAGCCCGGGCCGCCGGTATTCACTGGACCTTTGGACCGATGGTCGATATCGCCCGGGATGCCCGCTGGGGCCGGATCGTGGAAGGGGCGGGAGAAGACCCCTACCTCGGCTCCGCCATGGCGGCGGCTCAGGTTCGGGGGTTCCAAGGGCCCTCGCTGGGAACCGCACCCGATCGCGTCGTGGCCTGTGCCAAGCACTTCGCCGGTTACGGAGCTGCCGAAGGTGGCCGCGACTATGATTCCGTCTACATTCCGGAATCGCGCATGCGGAACGTCTATCTTCCGCCCTTCCAGGCAGCGGTCAAGGCAGGTGTGGGGACCTTCATGAGCGCCTACATGGACTTGAACAATGTTCCGGCGGCCGGAAACCGGTGGCTTCTCCGACAGATCCTGCGGGACGAGTGGGGCTTCCAGGGCTTCGTCGTCAGCGATGCCATGGCGGTGGGCAATTTGGTCATCCAGGGATTTGCGGCCGATCCTCGCGACGCGGCCTACCGGGCTCTCACAGCGGGCCTCGACATGGATATGGCGAGCGGGACCTATCCGAAGAATCTCCCGGATCTCGTCCGGGACGGGAAGATTACGATGGCCCAGATCGACGACGCCGTGCGCCCCATTCTGGCGGTCAAGTTCAAGATGGGCCTGTTCGAGAATCCCTACACCGACGAATCGCGCGTCGAACAGGTGTTGAGCAATCCTGAACACCGGGCCTATGCGCGGGAGGCAGCGCAACGGAGTATGGTCCTATTGCGAAACGAAGGTGGGCTGCTGCCCCTGAGCAAATCAATCTCCTCGGTCGCCGTCATCGGCCCGTTGTCCGACTCGAAGGCCGATACTGAGGGCTCCTGGCTCGTATTCGGCCATCAACCCGCCGCTGTGACAGTACTGGAAGGGATCCGCAACAAGCTGGGGCAGTCGGTTCGCATCGAACACGCCAACGGCCCCGACATCAAACGGGACATTCCCTCGTTCTTCGACGCATTCGCGACGGGTCCCAAGAAGCCCGAGCAGACTCCGGAACAGGCGCAGACCGCCTATGATGAGGCTGTCGCGGCCGCTCGGAAGGCGGATGTCGTTGTCATGGTCCTGGGCGAACTGGCCAACATGAGCGGCGAAGCCGCGTCTCGAGCACACCTCGGTCTGCCGGGCAGGCAGGAGGAGCTGCTGGAGGAGGTGGTCGGACTGGGCAAACCGGTCGCCCTGGTCCTGATCAACGGGCGGCCCTTGAGCATTTCCTGGGCAGCCGAACACGTTCCGGCGATACTGGAGGCCTGGGAGCCGGGGAGCGAAGGCGGCAACGCAGTGGCCGATGTTCTCTTCGGCGACGTCAACCCGGGTGGCAAGCTACCCGCTACGTTTCCCCGAAGCGGGGCCCAAGAGCCGCTCTACTACGCCCACAACTTGACCCATCAGCCTGCCGGCTCTCAGATGTATCAGTCCCGCTATTGGGACGGACCGACAGAGCCCCTGTATCCTTTCGGATACGGACTCAGCTACACGACCTTTGAATTCAGCAATCTCCAGACCGAGCGGGCCGAGATCAGGGTCGGTGATCGAGTCGGGATCTCCGTCGACGTCAAGAACATCGGGAAGGTAGCCGGCGACGAAGTCGTCCAGATCTACATTCATCAGAAGGCCGGCAGCGACTCACGTCCGGTTCGCCAGCTGAAGGGATTTCACCGGATCCACCTGGCCCCCGGCGAGCAGCAGGCCGTCACGCTGACTCTCGGTCCGGATGAACTGGGCTACTGGAGCACCAGCCAGGGCAAATGGATTCAGGAAGCCGCGACCTTCGATATCTGGGCGGGAGGAGACTCGACGGCCGACCTGCATGCAAGCCTGAAGGTCGTACCCTGAGGCCGCACCGTACCGGAGACAGGAGACCGGAGACAGGAGACCGGAGAAGCGTCCCGCCCCGGGCCGAGGGAGGTGAGAGCCGGAAACTCCAGAAGGGGAGTCCCGGTTGTCGACGTTTGCAGAGCCGATTTCACGCAAGAGACCGCAAAGATCGCCGGGGCTCCAAAGCAAAGAAGTCCTTTGCGTGCTTTGCGTTTTGGCGGCTTCGCGTGGAGTCAGCTCTGATCGGTCTGAATCCTCGAAGCAAGCATGGGTCTTCTCCGCTTCAGAGACATCGACAGACGCTCCCGGCTTCGGGAATCGACAGTCCCAATGGCGGGCTCCATTCGGCCGGCGGAATTGTGTCCACCGGCGTCCCGCGCCGGCTCACGCGTCCCGCAGGGAATCGTTGCGCAATCCAATGGTGTTGTCCAGCCTCAGTCGAAGCTTTGACGCTATAACGTCGCAACGTCATACTTGAACCATGAAAGAGGCTGCAAGGAGAGCCACGGTCTATTTCGATCCTCAAATCCACAAGGCACTGCGGATCAAAGCGGCGGCGACGGAAAGGTCGCTTTCGGAGATCGTGAATGAAGCCGTTCGACTCGCCTTGGCCGAGGATGCAGACGACCTTCGAGCCTTCGATGAGCGTGCGAATGAGCCCAATCTGTCCTTTGAAGACGTTCTCGAAGATTTAAGGAAGCGTGGCAAGATATAGACTCCTCATCAAGCCATCGGCTGCGAAGGAACTGGAGAACATCTCGAAACGGGACCGAACCCAACTCGTTCGGAGGATCGAGAAACACGCGGACGAACCGAGGTGCATGCAGTCTGAGAAACTCTCCGGTCGGGACCGCTATCGCGTGCGTCAGGGTCGATGCCGTATTCTCTATTCGATCGATGATGAACAGATTATTGTCGTCGTCGTGAAGATCGGCCACCGCAATGACGTCTACCGCTGAGATGATGAGATCCTTTGTCGCCGTCGACGTTGAGACGGCAAACACCGATCCCGCCAGCATCTGCCAGATTGGTCTCGTTCGAGTCGAGAACGGATCCGTCCGCGACGACTGGACCACCCTGATCGATCCGGAGTGCGGCTTCCACGACGGAAACATGGCGATTCACGGGATTACTCCGTCGATGGTCCTGGGTCAGCCACGGTTCTCCGATCTGGCCATGGAACTTCGACGGTTCGTCGGCCCCAGGGTCGTCGCCAGTCACACCGGTTTCGACCGGGTCGCCCTGGCGCGTGCTTACAGGCGCTACGGCTTCGAGTTTCCCGATTGGCCGTGGCTCGACACGGCCCGGGTCGTACGGCGTACCTGGGCACAGTTCTCGAAACGGGGTTACGGTCTGGCCAACGTGGCGGCCCACTGTGGGATCACGTTCGGTCATCACGACGCGGGGGAGGATGCCCGAGCGGCCGCGCTGATCCTCGTCCACGCGATGGACGAAACAGGCCTGGACGTCACAGGCTGGATGGCGCGCGTCCAGCAGCCGATCCACCCCCGGAGGGCTCGGATCCACAGGGATGGTCGAGGCTCAGAACACCAAGGGGATTCCCAGGCCCCATCTCGAACATGAGGCGCAGTTTGATTCGCGCCTTCAGCACTTTCACCTCTCTATCCAGCCAGCCTGGGCCGGGCGGCCCCGGCTCTCGGATGAATCACGCCCTTGGCGTAGTCGCGATAACGATAGTTCCGACGACTCGCTCGATCATGTTGTCCGTTTGCCTGATACGGCGTAGGCTTTTTACGGGATGACAGGCAAGCGCCGTGCGGTTTTCTGGATTCTGCTGGCCTTCGCCGGGTGCCTGTCCTGCGTCGCGAAGAATCCGCCCGAGCAACTGTTCGACGGTTTCGAGGGACCGACCGTTGGGGAGTTCTGGCTTCCGGGATCCTACGGGAGCGGCCGCTATGCTTCCGGAGCCGTCACCGTTTCGGATCGATTCGCCCGCACCGGTAGACGCTCGGTGCAGATCACCCTGCATGAAGGTGACATCCGGCAGGACGGCGGCAACGGTAAGCTCACCGAACGTGCCGAGTTGGACTCGGGTGCGTATCGGCTGCTCGACTCAGACATCTTCTGCGGTTTTTCATTCCTCATTCCTCGGGGCTTCCCGGTCATCGACGATCGGCTGGTCATCGCCCAGTGGAAACAGAAGGGCGTCGCAAGCCCCATTGTCGCCCAACGCTATCGAGCCGGAAGGCACTATTTCACGATTCACTCCCCAGGGGACTCGGCGCTCGAATACGACCTTCCCCCGATCGATTTCGACCGGTGGAACGATATGATCTATCGTGTCCGTTTTTCCGGACGAAGGGACGGACTCGTCGAAGTCTGGATGAACGGAACCCGGGTGCTCTCCTGGGAGGGAACCACGGCGGATGCCGCCGGAAGGGACGCGTTCTACAACAAGATCGGCCTTTACCGCGATCGGTGGCGTGAGCCGATGACGATCTTCTTCGACAACTATACCTTGGGGAAGAGCCTCGTGAAGGTCGACCCGTCGCGGTTCGACGAAAAATCGACGGCGGAGAGAATGCCAATGGACAGGTGACCGTAAGGAGACTAGGCATGTCCTCAAACACCGATCATGAAGCCCGGCTCGAGGCCAACAAGGCAATCGTCAGACGCATACTCGCGGACTTCATCAAGTCCGCTACGGTAGCCACGCTGGGCTTGACCGCCGGTCTCTCGGCCGCACCGCCCAGACCGGTCGTCAGCATCGTCCGGATACCGAATGACAACACCGAGTATGCCGTCGAAAAGGCGATCGACCTGCTCGGAGGGATCGCCGATGTCACGGCAGGTAAGAACAGCATCCTGCTGAAGCCCAACCTGGTCTCCGAAGACCCCCGATCCACGACCAAACGGCCTGTCGTTCACGCGCTCGCAAAGCTGATGAAGAGTGCCGGCAAGGAGGTCCTGATCGGTGAGGGCTCGGCAGCAGCCGGCAACTTCAATGTCAAGAACGGCGTGATCTATCGAACCCGGAAGGAAGACATCCTGGATCCGATGCAGCAGTACGTCTTCGATCAGCTAGGTTACTCTGACCTGGCGCGGTCGATGCAGATTCCTTTGATCAACCTGCACTCCGGTGACCTCGTCGATGTGCCGGTACCGAACGGTCTGGCGCATCAGAAACTCACGCTTCACAAGTCGCTGACGGATGTCGACCTGCTGTGCTCCGTGCCGATGATGAAGACCCATGTTCTGGCCACGGTGACCCTGGGCATGAAGAACCTGATCGGCCTGTACCCTGGAACCGTCTATTATTCGGTCAGGTCCTGGTTGCACGATCAGGCAGCCGAGAAGGGGTCTGCCGGCATCGCTTTCGAGATTCTGGATATGGTCCGGGCCAACAAGCTGGGCCTGGTCGTCGTCGACGCTTCCATGGCCATGGAAGGAGACGGACCGTCGATGGGCCAGCTCGTGAAGATGGATCTGATCATTGCCGGAACCCATCCTCTGGCCACCGACATGGTGGCTGCAAAAGTCATGGGATTCGAGGCGGAGGAGGTCCCGACTTTCGTCTGGGCACAGAAGCTGGGAATGGGACCGGCGACGATCTCCGATGTCGAGATTCGCGGCGAGAAAGTCGAGAGTGTTCAACGCAGATTTGTGCGGCCGAACGTCATCCCTTGGACTTCGATCAACAAGTTCTGGGGTGTGCAGGAGCTGTAGCTCGGCGGCGTGGTATCCCCAGGAAGGAGAATCCATGAATTCCGGAGTCCGGCACGAAGGTGATCGCGTGTGGATCGAAGGAACGGCAGGTTGGTCGTTCCGGGAAAAGCAGAGCTCGGTCCACGCCGCTCAGGAGGCGGTCATGCGGGCCTTGGATGTCAGCCGAGGTGCTCAGCGATGCCCGGAACGATCCAAGAGCGATCGCTCCGTATCCGGCCATGCTGAAACGCGGTGCCGACTGGACGTCACAAATGCGACTCGAACAGGTCCTGCGCCTCGAACGTGCCTTGGGACTCGAGCGGCAGGCTCTCGATGCGATCCGGGAGGGACTCTCTCTGTCCGCGGATCAGGCTCGGCGTTGACGATCACAAGCACGGTCCAGAACGAACGCAGGCGACACCTGATATGCACCGGTCTCAGCGGCGCCCCTTCTTGATCGTGGGCGGAAGGATCGAACTCCATGATCCGCTCACAATAGCACGGCGGCGTCAGCCCTTGATCGCCCAGTGAAGGATCCGTCCGATCTTGGGTGGCTGCCCCTGCATGAGGATCCCGACACGGAAGATTCGGCCGCCGGCCCACACGGCCAGGATCGTGCACAGCAGAACACCGACCAGTCCGACCCAGGGCTGCCAGGCAGGAATCCCTCCGGGGGTGCTCAGTCTCAGCAACATCAGCATGGGCGTGAAAGGAGGGATGAACGACATGCCCGTGGCAAATGCGCTCATCGGCTCCTTCAGGACCGGGAACATCACGAACATCGGAATCATGATCGGCAGCATTGCCGGGAAGGTCAGGTTCTGCGCATCCTTGGCGTCATTGCAGGCGGAACCTACGGCGGCGAGCAGAGCCCCCTGCATGACGATCGCCAGCAGCAGGAAGGCGAAGAACCATGGAATCACTCGAAGGGGCACATAGCCCATTCCGCCCATCTGGCCTATTACGAAGAGACTCCCGAAAATATAGACGGCGGCTGCCGTCAGTGACACGCCCACTCCTCCGAGCACCTTGCCGAACATGAACTCGAAAGGACTCGCCGAGCCCAGAACCACCTCGGCGATCCGTTGCGTCTTCTCCTCCATGACCGTTTGAAGCAGAGGAACAGCACCCATCATGACCATCATGAACATCAGGAAGGCAATGGCCATCGGAGCCGCGATCGCCTGAATCTCACTGCTTCTGACCGCGTCCTTCACTTCTCCCGTAACGGAGTCCCGAGTGAGGAGCCCCATACCTTCGACCTGCGCCCACTGGAAGAGTCCCTTCATCGAGTCGGGGTCAATGCCTGCATCGAGCAGCCTCTGCCGCCGAACGGCATTGTTGATCGGGTTCCCGAGCCATCCCCGGAGGTCGTCCAGGGCGGCATTCTCGGCGTGATAGCTGACCGATGGGGTCTTTCCACCGTCGGTTGGATGCACGATATCCCCTGGAATCTCGAGAAAGGCATGGTATCTTCCCCGACGGATTTGTCCGGATAGATCGAGACGAAGCTCGGCCGGGTCCTGTCCAGCCGGATCGACCACTTCAAAAAGGTAGGCGGGCTTGACCTTCTTGCCCGTACCCTCATCCAGGACCTCCCCGGCATTCCGCTGCTCGGCGGCTCTGATGACAGCATCGGCAATGAATCCCGAGTGATCGATCACGGCGACCACCTTGTCGGTCGTGTCGACCTGACCCCGAAGGACCGCCATGGCGATAAAACTTCCCCCCATCAAAACGGGGAACAAGAGAAGACCGATGATGAAGCCCTTCGTTCTGACCGCAGCTTTGTACTCTCTCTTCGCTATCTTCAGGGTCTTAGTCATGGTTGGTGCCTCCCCCCTCGGGCCGGGCGATGCGAACGAAAATATCGTGAAGCGAAGGTCGGGTGATCTCGAACCGGCGGATCCGCGTCCGAGCCATGATGGCAGCCAGTATCTCCTGGGTGTCGGTCCGATCCTCCAAGCGGATCTCCTGAACACGACCGTAGTCATTGACCTTCTCGACGCCCGGCAGTTTTTCGACAGCGCTTGCTCCAGCCTCGCAGTCGACTCGGAGCGTGTCGGCGCCGTACAAGTCCTGGATGGAGGTCAGTGTGCCATCCAAGACCTTCTTCCCCTTGAAGATCATGAAGATGAAGTCGCACATGCGCTCCGCCACATTCATGTCGTGGGTGCTGAAGATGACGGTGCTACCGTTCCGCTTGAGCTCCAGAACCGCATCCTTGATCGATTCGGCATTGACCGGATCGAGGCCGCCGAAGGGCTCATCGAGGATGACCAGGCGAGGCCGGGCCACCACGGTTGAGATGAACTGCACCTTCTGGCTCATCCCCTTGCTAAGGGTCTCGATCTTCCGATTGGCCCATTCGCTCAGCTCGAGACGTTCGAGCCATCGATCGACCTCGGCGGGGATATTGCTGCCGTTCTTCAGGTCCCCATAGAAGCAGAGCAGATCCCGAACTTTCATCTTGGTGTACAGACCGCGCTCTTCCGGCAGGTAGCCGATTCGATCGGTGCTGGAACCCTTGAGTCGCTCCCCGAAAACGCGAACGACCCCGGAATCGGGAAAGAAGATGTTCATGATCATCCGAAGTGTCGTGGTCTTCCCCGATCCGTTGGGACCGATGAAGCCATAGACGGTGCCCTCCGGGACCGCGAGACTCAAGTCATCGACGGCGATGCATTCGCCGAAAGTCTTGGTTACTCCGCTAAGTTCGACCGCAGTCATCTGCCGGTTCCTCCTCTGTTTGGCCCTCACTGTCCTAGCTTCTTCCCCGATTCTCAAAGCACTACGCACTCCGGGCCGATTTCCTTCAGAGACATCTACCAGGATCCTATCGGCCGAATATCGATAATTCCGAACCGCTGGTCGAGAATGACTACACTCCGTCCCCTGTGAAGCCTATAGTGGATCCGACGATTATTCGAAGGAGGGAAGGATGGAAAGAAGGGCTTTCATCGGACGGAGTTGCACGTGTGGGCTGGTTTCCTTGCTGGGTGTCTCGGAGCTTTCCGCCCAGCAAAGCGGCGAGAAGAAGCCTGAGGGCTCGAAGAAACACGTACCCCAGCCCATGAGCGAAAAGCAGGTCAGAAACGTCCTGAAGTTCATCGACGCATCCGAGGATGAACAGGTCAAGAAGGATATCTTCGAGCAATTGGGCTACGAATGCCTCTATTCGAGAGGTCTCGAGAAATGGGTCGATCAGTACGTCGGTAATGTCCAGGCCTTCCTGGACCGGGTCAATGTCGAACACAAGTCCAAGTACTGGGAGAGCCTCGAATTCAATGAGGATCGAACCGTTCTCACTCTGACCGGGCGGAAGGTCGAGGGCTGTGCCTGTTCCTTTTCAGACTGTCCCAATCCTCCCAAGTCGCTTTGCCACTATTGCTGCAAGAACTTTCAGCAGGAGCTGTTCGGAAGGTTGCTGGGACGCAAGGTGGAGGTGGAGGTCACGACGGGTTTCCTGCTGGGTGACGACCACTGCGACACGATCATCCGGCTGGTCTAACCCGGAAGTCACTTGAGATCTCCAATGCGGAAAGAACTCGACACCTCGAAGCGTCGAGTGATCGGCGGGGGTCTCGGAAGCTCCGAGACTACGGAGAAGCCGGAATGAAGGACATCGTCTTTTCGCCGATCGGCACGATCCACTCACCCCACAAGAAGCTCACTGGAATGCCGATCCAGCCGCGCGCCGCGATCGGGATCCTGGGCGAGGTCACCGTCTTCCCGGAATTCGTAGAAGGACTCGCCGATCTCGAGGGCTTCTCGCATGTCTATCTCCTTTACCACCTCCACCGAGCTATCCACTGTCGGCTCCGCGTGATCCCCTTTCTCGATTCCAAGCCCCGCGGAGTGTTCGCGACGCGGGCGCCCTCGCGGCCGAATCCCCTGGGGCTGAGCATCGTCCGCCTCCGAGAAGTCCGCGGCGATACTCTAGTGGTCGAGAACATCGACATCCTCGACGGAACACCGCTGATCGATATCAAACCGTATGCTCCGGCCTTCGACTGCTGGGAAGTCGATTCGGTCGGTTGGCTCGAAAGGAAAAGTGATTCGCTGCCCACGGCGCGATCGGACGACCGCTTCAAGCGGACATGATGGGAACGTGCATTTCGACGTGGGTGCCTCCGCCGGGACTGGATCGGATCTCTAGTCGTCCACCCATGAGGGTCAGGCGTTCGCGCAGGCTGGAGAGTCCGGAACAGCACCGGGAATCGTTCTGCATTTTGTGCTTTTCTTGGTCGAATCCGCCGCCCTCATCGATGACGTGGATCACGAGATCCCCCTCCTGCTGGGCCAGACGGACGGTAGCCCGGTTCACCCCCGCATGCTTCTTCACGTTGAACAAAAGCTCCCGAGTGCTTTGGAACAGAAACTGACTCGTATCCGTATCCGGAGCGAGGTTCGTCTCCTCGACCTCCACCACGACCTCGAGTCCATGGAGTTCCCTCATGACGCTTTGAAGCCACCTGAGCGAATCGGCGAGGCCCTTTCCCTCGAGGGCCGGCCGATTCAGATCGACGCTCAAGCTTCGCGTGATCGCCAGCGCCTGAGCGATCCATACCTGCGTCTGTGCCACGGCTTGTGTCGCTTCGGAGACCCCATCGTCGAGAAGCTGGCGGGCGGCTATGCTCAGCTGCATGCTCGCTCCATAGAGCAGCTGCTGAAGGTCATCGTGGAGAATTCGTGAGATGCGCCGGCGCTCCGCCTCCTCGGCCATCGTGATCCGAGAGGCCAGTTCCCGTCGCCGCGTCTCTGATTGCTTGCGCCAGGTAATGTCATGAAAGGTCAGGACGATTCCTTCGACCCGATCCTCGACTGGTCGAAATGGAAGTACGCGGGTAAGGAACCATCGGCCGGTCTCGTCCTGGACCTCGCGTTCGACCGGAACCTTCTCACAAAGAACCTGCTCCGCGTCCCGCTGCAGTTCGTCGTAGCCGAGACGCCGCGCCAGATGCGAGACCGACCGTCCCCGGTCCGTCATGCGCATGTTGAAGAACTCCCCGACTTTGGGACTGAAACGAAGGACTCTCAACTCCCGATCCAGGAAGAGAGTTGCGGTCTCTCTCGACGAGGCTTCGGACGAAGCTTCAAAAGCTTCCGGGCGATCGCTCGGACCCATCGGACATCCTTTCGTGGGTTCGTAGGAACAAACAGAAGGGTAGTACAGCCGAGGCTCCCGACGCAACCCGATTCGTCAACCTTGCCAAGTATTTACGGCAGACGCGCGGAGCAGCTCTCGAGCGAAGGATCGCGTCTCCGCGCCCGCTTCACCAGAGGCTTTCCGGTTTGGGCGGTGGGCCGTCGTAGGCGTGCTTGACCTCGAAGACGTTGAACCATTCCCAGTTCTCACCGGTGCTCCAACTGATCGGCAGGATGCCCCAGCCGGTGCTGTAGAATCCGGCATGCGCAGAGTAGTCGAGCATTCGGATCGGGAACGGCTCCTCGACGATCTTCTGTTCAAGAAGCCGGCATCCCTGATCGCCGTCGAAAAGGGTCACCCAGGGACTGGCGATGTATGGCTTCAGGATGATGTCACCCTGCCGCGGCCCCGTGTCGACCCGGCGCAGCAGATGAGCACCGGACTGCGTCGCGTAATAGCGAAAACCCCACTCTCCCGTGAACCAGACCCTTCGATCGGATCTTTCGTACTTTTGGATGAGCGCCCGAGTAGTCTCCCGGTACATGGAAGCGTAGCGATAGTCCGCAATGGCCGGAAGCAAAGCGTAGAGGCCGGTCAGAACAACGCCGGCCCAGACCAGATTGCGCAGGAAGTAGGGATCCGAAACTCGCCGCTCCAGTCTGCGGACCCAGACAACCGCAACAGGGGGCAACGCCAGCAGCACGTACCGGGCGGAGCCTGCGTAGAACAACAACAAGGCCGTAGCCAGAATCCCGAAGAACCACAGCAACAGGATCCGGGTGGCCGGGTCCCGCTCTCGCGCCAGGAGCACGAATTCCCAGAAGACCAGTAGTCCCGAGGAGAAGAAGATGGCGAACAGAAGTACGTGGATCCAGTGCCATCCCATCACGAAGGTGAAGAACGGAACGAATGACAGGAAGAAGATGAGCAGCCCAACCCGGGTGCGGAAGGTTCCGCAGAAACCGTACCAGAGAACCAGAGGGCAAAGAAAGACGGCCCCCAGGTTGAGTACGAAGCTGAGTCCTTTGATGCCGAACAGCGCCCAGTCGAAGGCATCCCGTTTGTTCATGTGCAGGACCGTGTTGACCAGGACGAAGCGGTCGTAATGCCAGTAGGCACGAAGATACCAGAGTCCCCACAGGAGCAGTGGCGCGGCCAGGATCAGCCACCATCGACCGCGGGGCACTGCTTCCCCCTGGAGCCGCTTCAAAGCCAGCCCCGCCACCATCAACAGGAGCAACCCGACCGAGAGAAGGCTCATAAAAGACGCCGCCAGCAGACTCAGGACCATCACCGCCCAGTCGCTGCGCCGTCCTTCTCCGGAAAGGACGTTCAGGAACCGGCTCATGGCCAGGGTCCAGAAAGCCAGCATCGGAACGTCCGGCATCAGCGTGTGACCCAGGACCAGGAAGGCGGGAGAAACCAGCACCAGCAAGGCTGCAGCGAGCCGCCTTTCGACGAAATGCCGGGCCAGGTCGTACGTCGCGAATGCCGCCAGCAGCGGAAAGACGAGGAAGGCAAGGTGATCCAGCCATTCGATATCGCCGCCCCCGATCCAGTGCACTGCCGCCAGATAGTAGGAGGTCAGTGGGAGATGGCTATGACTGGCCGCATCCGGCGCGCTGATCCCTTCGAAGACCGCGGGGTAGTCGTACGGAAACAACGGCTTCTCGAGAATATTGTCGGCGATCTGAAGGTAGATCCGATCGTCGATGTGGAAGGCCTGACCCAGAAAAGGTACGTAGAGAATCCCCAGGACCAGAAGCACTACGGCCCAGCGTGCGGATCGCGTCATCTCGTTCAGCCGGTGACATAGTGGCCCGGAGAGCGCCGGGCCTTGGAAAGTTGGGTTCGATGAAACCAGGCAATATAGAGCCGCTCGACCAGGCGGATCACCGGAATCTCCGGCATGAGGCCGAAGAACCGCCACTTGAGTCGAAGCCGCAGGTATCGATAGTAGAGTGAATAGGTCGCCATCAGCACCGGTTTGAACCGGTTGTTACAGAATCGTTCGAATGCCCTCTTCTCGAAGAACCGACTGACGGTGTTGATCTTGCCGACGAACTTCTGCTGCTGCGTCGACAGGAAGGGGTTGTTGATCTCCGAGAAATGAAAGTGACTCCACCCTCCGAGCGTGTCCGGGAACTCCGCGCCGTGAACGAGTCGCGCCTTGTCATAAAGCGTCGTTCCCGGGTAGGGGGTGTAGACCGCGACCGGCGCCACTCCCGCGTTGGCGTTCCCCCCAAGTAGCTGGAACATGAAGTCGACCGTCTCCAGGGTTTCTTCACGATCCTCGTTCGGGAAACCGGCCATGAAGCCATACTTGACGTAGACGTCGGAACCGGCCAGGAGGCGGTTCACCTCGCGCACCTGGTCGAGCGTGTTTCGCTTCATGATCTCTTTGAGCCGTTTCTCCGATCCGGACTCGATGCCGATCCACAATTCCTTGAATCCTGCCCGGTAGAGCTTGTCGAGCATCGCGGGGCTCCGCCGGTGCAAATAATCGATCCGGCAGGGCACCTGGATCAAGAGGTCCAGCTTCTGTTCGATCAAGCGGTCGCAGATCTCCTCCACACGACCTGGATGACCGAAGAAGTAGTCGTCCTCGATGAAGATCGCTTTGACCTCGAATCGCTTCACCAGGTCGCGGATGTCGGCCACGACCCTTTCCGCCGAATGATAGCGAAATCGCCGTTCGTTGAACTTGAGGTTGTAGCAGAATTCACAGTCATAAGGGCACCCACGGCTGGTCACGATCTGGAGTTGCGCCTCGTTGGTCGATGGAGCTTTCGTGAAGTAATGCTCCATCCGGATCAAATCGTAGTTGGGCCGGGGGATGGCGTCCAGATCCTCGATCATGGCTCGGCAGGGGCCCCACCGCAGTTCGTTCCCTGCCTTGAAGCCGACTCCTGCAATCCGAGAGAGGTCGCCCTGCTCGCGCAGGCAATCCGCCAACTCGACGATCGTGATTTCCCCTTCGCCCTTGACGACGATGTCGCACAGCGGATCATTCAGGGTCGATTCGGGGCACAGGCTGGGATGTACGCCGCCCCAGACGATGGGCAGATCCGGATCGTGTCGGCGAACAGCGCGCGCAGCCTTCAGACCGCCGCGAATCTGCATTCCGGTCATCGAGGAGATTCCCACGAAGATCGGCTTCTCCCGCTCGACCGCCTGGGCAACGTCATTTTCAAAGGTGTCCGTGATCCTCTCGTCGACGATCTCGACGCGATAGCCGGCCTGCTCCAGGACCGTGCCGAGATAGAGACAGGACAGAGGCAGCCCGACGTTGATACCAAACACATCCATGCCGGTCGTCGGATAGACGAGGACGATCTTCCCCAAATCCCCCTCGACGCTCCTTTCCCAGGGGAACTGCACATCGGAAGTCGTTCTCTGTTTCATGACCTCGTGCCCTCTCTTCTGAGCTCAGCCTGGATCGTTGACCCGGCCGGACCCATTCTATCGTGACAGCCAGCGCTTATAGAGATTCCCCGCCACTCGAGTCAAACCGGGTAGACTCTCCTCCAGACCGGGCTTCCAACGCAAGAACGGAGTCGTCCATCCGGGGTGATTCACGTAATCACAGCGCCCGCAGATCTCCAACTGATCGAACCGCTTCTCGTACAGAAGCCGTCTCTTTTCAGCAAAGGCCGGGGAATGCCAGACTTCATGGATCGTCTGACGTGTAACGTCGCCGACCGTATGCTCAGCCTCGGAATCGAAGCAGCACATGGCGACCCTCCCGTCGGCCAGAATCGTGATGTAGTGATAGAGACGCTCGCAGAAGTTCACTTTGTGCGGTGGGCGCCCGCTGTTGGTCAGCCGCCCAGCCCAGTTGAAGTAGACCGAGAAGCGGACTTCGTCCGCTTCCTCCCAGACCTTCCGCAGTCGCTCCCGGGTGTGTTTGTTCTCTTCGACGGTCACCATGGCAATCGAGACCCGGGGCAGCTTCATTCCAAGCTCGTTTCGACGACGAATGAATCGCGCGACGTTTTCTCGCACCTCATCATAGTCGAGACCGATGCGAATGCCCTCGTAGGTCTCCTTGTCCCCGCCGTCGATCGATACAATCAGACTGTCGACCAGGCGCTCCTGCAGGATGGCTTCCGCGGTCTGCTCATCCAGGCGCGAGCCGTTCGTCGTCAGGTTGACGTGAGTCCCCGGAGCGAGGCGGCGTGCCTCCCGGAAGTAGTCGAGTACACCCGGCACGAGCAGCGACTCGCCGTGCAGAAACGGAAGCAGCTTCCGGGCTTTCCATTCACCGCATTCTCCCGCCAGCTTCGCGAACAGCTCCCTCGACATGATCTTGCGAGGCCGCTTCATGGCGGGCGTCGCGCAAATCGTGCAACGAGCGTTGCAGATGTTGGTCAGTTCCACGTAAACGTGGTCGGGAAACTCCGGATATCGATACATGCGCTCTCGAACGCTCAATTGACCCGAGACGACTGGCGCTGCAGGAAGCCCGGCAGCAGGTTCCGCTCGATGGCCCGAACATACTTCAGGCTGGAGCGGAGGGCAAACAGCTTCGGCAGCATCCGGATGAACCGAAAGCGGGTCAGGAAGAACATCGTATAGGCTTTCCTTTGCAGCTTTTTGAGCGTCTTGAAATCGAACTCATTGGTCCGGATGCGATGCACCCGGTTGAGATGGTCGGTCTGGTCATAAAGACGCTCTTGAATGATTTGGTGACTCAATTCCGTGCCCGGATAAGGGATGACGATGCTGAACAGGGCCTCGTCCAACTCCGTTTCACAGGCGAAGCGGATCGTCATGTTGATCTCCTCGATCGTCTCCGTTGGGAATCCGATCATGAAGAACCCCAGCGTCTCAATCCCGTATCTCCGGCACCAGCGGACCGCGTCCTTGACCTGATGCAGCTTCAGGTACTTTCTCGACAGTTTCTGAATCCTCGGACTCGCCGATTCGATGGCGATGCACAGATGGTGGGTACCCGCACGAGCGAGCTTTTCGATCAGCTCTTCGTCCAGCCGCTCCAAACGGACACCGTTACCGAACTGCATGGCGATCTTCATCCCCGACTCGACGATCATGTCGCAAATCCGCTTGGCGCGGTCCATGTCGAAGTTGAAGATGTCGTCCTCGATCATGAATTCCTGGATCCGGTACTGCCCGTAGAGGAGCCTGATCTCACTGAGAACGTGCTCGGGACTCCGGGCATGGAATTTCTTCCCGAAAAGATCATGGCAGTACGTACAATGCCAGGGACATCCTCGACTCGTAAAGATCTGAATCGCGCGCTTGTATTTGGGAGTGTGGCGAGCCGATTCGGCCACTGCATAGCGGTCCAGATCGAGCAGTTCATAGGCGGGCAGCGGGATGGAATCGACGTCCTCGATGGGCGATCGCGCGGCATTGCGATGGATCTCGCCGTCGACATCCTTGTAGGCGAGGCCGGTCACACCGGAGAGATCGCCATCCTCCGACAATCGATCGATCACTTCGCCGAAGGTCGCCTCGCCTTCACCGAAGCAGACCATATCGGCGAAAGGCTCATTCAGCACTTCGTCGGCCTCGATAGTGGGGTGCTGCCCCCCGAAAATCGTCGGGATCGATGCATCGTACTGCTTGACGGCCCGGGCGGCGATGGCGGCGCCTTCCCACTCGGCCGTCATGCAGGAGAATCCTGCCAGGTTCCATTGGCGCTCTCGGAGCTTGGCTTCGAGCAAGGGAGATGGGTCGCGCTCCAGAGCCAGGTCCAGGATTTCGACATGGTGTCCCCGGTGCTGCGCTATGGGAGCGATATACGCCAGGCCGATAGGAATTCCGAGGATGAAGTCCATGAAGGTCGGTTTCCCTCGAATCAGAAGAATATCCATGGGTTCCTCCTGCTTTCCTCCTTCAGCGATCGATGAAAATCGGCAGCCGATAGAAGACCGCCAGCTTTTCCGCCTTCGGAATCCATTTCCGCAGCTCAAAGGTGTCCACCAGAAAGCTCCCTGCGATCGCCGGAAATCGAGGATTGGGCGCGTGGCAGTCCCGACAGGCCGGATACTCCTCGAGGTCCCCCTTCAAATGAGCCTCACGAAGACGATTCATCTTCTCCGAATTCCACAGCTCGAAGACGGAGGCATCGGCCACGTTGCCGACCGGCTCCGTTTCATACATATGGCAGCAGGGTCGAAAGTCGCCCTCGTAGTTGATATGGACCGGGCCCTGCCACAACTGGTAACAGGGATTTCGGCGACGTTCGTGATTGACCCGCTCGTCCAGAGCGACCCCTGGAATCACGACCTCGTCTTCCTTGATGCGAATCTCGTCGACGCCATCGATCCGCCACATCCGGTGGAAGTCCTCGACCTGATGGGCATTGTTGGGGAGTCGGACCATCTGGAGCACGACGAAGATCTCGGACTTGAGCTCACGCTTCAGATTCAGGAAACGATGGATGTTGTCTCGGACCTGTTGGAACCGGGCGTTGCGACGATAGGCCTCGTAGACTTCCGGCGTCGTCCCGTCGAAGGCCAGAATCAGGTGATCGAGTCTCGACTCAATGAGAAGCCGTGCTCGCCGGTCGTCGAGCAGCGTGGCATTCGTGGACAGAAGCGTACACAACCCGGCGTCCTTGCAGTAGCGGATCATCCGGAAGATGTCCGGATTGATCAAGGGCTCCCCGAGACCCCAGGGAAAGACGAGCTCCGTGCGGTCCCGGATCTCATCCACGATCCGCTTGAACAGGTCGAAATCAAAATCGCGCGGAGGGTACGCGGTCAGTTCCCGGGGGCACATGGGGCACTTGAGATTGCATTTCCCCGTATTCTCGATGATGACGGAAATCGGGTAGGCCGACACTTCTGCGCGACCACCCAGGTAGGCCTTGAGCAAACGAAACCTGTTCTTCGCCTGTGAAAGATTCATGAGCTGAAACGCGGGTCAAGTGGGCCCTATGATAACAGACCCTGCACTCGGGAGGAAAACCCGGACAGTGGGCGGCGACGTCTCAGTTGATCCAGAAATCGTCGTCCCGACGGCGGGGCCTCTTCTCCGAATAGACCTTGAATTTCGACCGCATCTTCTTCAACCTCCAGCGATGATAGCTTTGCCGCAAGCCGCCCAGCGTCAACCAGCCCTTCAGATACAGGAAACCGAAAAGCATTCCGCCCAAATGCGCGACGTGCGCGACCGTACTTCCCGGAGCCGACAGCGCGGAAAAGAAAGTGATCGCGCCCATGATGGCCACGAAGTACTTCACCTTGATCGGAACCAGGAAGTAGAGAAAGATGTAGCGTTCGGGAAACATCAGGCCATAGGCGAGAAGAACTCCGTAAACGGCCCCGCTGGCACCGATGGTCGGAATCATGGAAAGCGGGCTGACGATGACGGAGAGAATCCCCGCGCCGACGCCCGTCACGAAGTAGTAGCGCAGGAACGCATTCCCGCCCCAGTGCCGCTCGAGCTCCGAACCGAACATCCAGAGCGCGAACATGTTGAAGAAGATATGGAAGAAACCGGCATGCAGAAACAGGTACGTGAAGAGCTGCCACAGGTAGAGCCGCCCCACCACTAGAGCCGGGGTCAGACCGAAGATCTGGATGATCTGCCACCCGCCCGCAAGCCCGGCAAGCCACGTCCAGATGAAGACCGCAGCGTTAGCGATGATGAGGTACTTCACCATCGGCGTGATGCGGGGGCCGAAGCTCACCCTGTAACTGGGCTGATATCCCATAGATCGATGATATCACGCGCCCTGAGCGGCCTCCGGGCAGTAGGACAACCGTCCCCGGTTGTCCCGCTGCCGAGATCGTGGCCTACGGGAAAGCTGGCCGGCGCATCGAAACCGCGGCGTCCGCATCACGGTGCCGAAGTTGTTCATTCGGGGGCAAGGGACAACCGGGTCCTACCCGGCGCCCTCAGTAAAAGGCGTTCTCCCCGGCCGTGCGGCGAAGGGAGCTGATGCGATAATCCGGGTGTCCTTTCACCCGGATCTCGACATCGCTGTCGCTCGATTCTTCCCCGGAAGGCGCATAGGCAAGCAGATAGGAGCTGGTCATCGCGGTCTTGAGGCGATCGAGCCTTGTCATGATCTCACGACCCGAATACTGGGCACCGGCCGACCGCTTCAGGAGTTCCTTCTGGCTGGTCTTGTCTCCCCACAGATTGAAGGCATCCCCCAGGGAGTTCTTCCAACCCACTGCGAAGAGGCGCGCACCTGCTTCACGCAGATGGTCCTCCGTCCCTCTTCCCAGGTTCCCGAAGGCAGCTGAGAACACCAGGACCACTTTGTTTTGGTAGCGTGCCGATTTCAGCCGAAGAAGGGCTTCGTCTATGGCAGAACCCGTCAAGGCGTCGGTTCCGAAGGCCGATGACAGGCGCTTCCAGAAACCAACTCGCCCCGAAGGAGAAACGTTCCGGAGACCTTCAATGACTTCCGGACGATCCGTGGTCAAACTCGACAGAAAGTCGACGTCCCGGTCGTAGACGCCCAGCAGGAGTTCATCATCGTGCGGCATGAGGTGGATCAGATCGAGTATTGCCTGCTTGGCCGTCTGGATGTCCTCTTCCTTCATGGACGATCCTATATCGATCAGGATTGCCAGGCTGGTCGGTGTCTTCTCCTCTTCCTTGAAGGAGAGGAGTTCCCGGGGCCTGGACTTGACGGTGACTTGAAAGTCATTGCGTTGCAGGCTGGGCACGAAATTTCCGAATTGATCGAAGACCCGCACTTCCATCAGCGTGGAATAGGTCTTGACTGAAAACTTCGCCTGAGGCTGGTTGTCCTGCGGGAGACCGGCGGCCTGCAGCAGGACTCCGCTGAAAAGAAGAAGCAGACCGAGGACAGCCAGACTCGGAAGGCGCCGCGAAACAGGGATCTCGGGCTTCAGTAGATTTCGCTTCAACACATATGTCAGACGCGTGAATCCGAAGGTTCGTTCAGGCGCCCACGGCCGGGACGTCGGACCGAGACAAACCCGCTTCGCTGCGGAGCAACTCGGCCTTGTCGGTGAGCTCCCAGGCGAAGCCTTCGTTCTCACGGCCAAAATGCCCGTAGGCGGCTGTCCGATGATAGATGGGCCGGCGGAGGTCAAGAGAATCAATGATCCCCTTTGGAGTGAGTTGAAAATGTTCCCGGATCAGCTGACTGATCAGAAGTTCGTCGACCCGGGCTGTGCCAAATGCATCGACCATGATGGACACGGGCTCTGCTACGCCGATGGCGTAAGCCAATTGTATCGCAAGTCGGTCGGCCAGCCCGGCGGCCACACAGTTCTTCGCGATGTAGCGTGCCATGTAGCAGGCGGAACGATCCACCTTCGAAGGATCCTTCCCGGAGAAGGCGCCGCCTCCGTGGCTGCAGAAACCTCCGTAGGTGTCGACGATGATCTTGCGCCCGGTCAGACCGCAGTCACCCTGCGGCCCACCCACGAAGAAGCGCCCGGTCGGGTTGATGTAGATCTTGGTCTGGTCGTCCATCAGCTCCGCCGGCACGACGGGCTTGATGACGTGCTCCCGGATCTCCGCATGAAGCTCGCGGTTCGAAATATCGGGACCATGCTGGGTCGACACGACGACCGCTTCGACACGGACCGGCTCCTCGCCGTCATACTCGATCGTCACCTGCGACTTGCCGTCCGGACGCAGCCAGTCCAAGGTCCCTGCCTTGCGCACTTCGGAGAGGCGGCGCGTCAAGTGGTGTGCCAGTTGAATGGAAATCGGCATCAGCTCCGGAGTCTCGGTACAGGCGTAGCCGAACATCAGCCCCTGGTCGCCGGCGCCACCCGTATCCACACCTTGAGCGATGTCCGGGGACTGCCGATCCAGCGATACCATGACCGCGCAGGTGTTGCAGTCGAACCCGTAGCTCGCGTCGGTGTATCCAACCTGCCGGACCGTCTCCCGGGCAATCTTGGGAATGTCGAGATAAGCGGTAGTCGTAATCTCTCCCGCAACAAGGATCAGACCCGTCGTTACCAGCGTTTCACAGGCCACACGCCCCGTCGGGTCGTCCGTCATGACCGCGTCGAGGACGGAATCTGAAATCTGATGTCAATTTGCAGGCCGCCGTTCAGCCAGCCAGCTTCGCCAGTCTCCGAGCTGCTTTTCGACCGGACCCAGGCCGGTCGAACCGCTGTGGGTCCTCCGGGTAAGGACACACCGTGGATCGAGTACCGACAGGACATCGGCGTCGGCCTCCGGGATGAGTCGAAGGAGCTCCTCCTCAGGCAGTTCGTGCAGTTCCAAACCCTCCTCGACACAATGCCTGACCAACTCTCCCACGCGGCGGTGCGCCGAGCGGAACGGGACCCCTCGAGCCACCAGATACTCGGCCAGCTCCGTGGCCATCAGAAAGCCCTGCGAGAGGGCCTTCGCTGCCTGTTCACGGCGTACTTCGAATCCTTCGAGCAACACCTGAAGCACCTTCAGCGCGTCCTCGACGATGTCGGCAATCGCGAAAAGATGCTCCTTGTCCTGCTGGAGATCACGGTGGTACGACGTCGGCAGACCCTTGAGCAGAACCGTCAGCGCCTGCGAGTGGCCGATGACCGAGGCCGTCTTCCCCCTCGTCAGCTCCAACAGGTCGGGGTTCTTCTTCTGCGGCATCATGCTGCTGCCGGTGCACAGTGCGTCGGGCAGCTCGATCCATTTCACCGGCGTGCTGGACATATAGATGAAATCTTCCGCGAGCCGGCTCAGATGGATCATGATCTGGCAGGCTGCCTGTGAAAGCTCCAACACGGCGTCACGATCACCGACCACGTCATAGCTGTTCCCGAAGGCTGCGTTGAAATCCAGTTCGCTGGCCGTTTTCGCCGGATCCAGCGGGAGTGAGCTCCCGCTCAACGCACCGGCTCCGAGGGGGCTGACGCTATGGCGTCCGCAATAGGAATCGAGGCGGGCTTCGTCGCGGGCCAGCATCGCGGCGAAGGCGAGCAGATAGTGTGCCCACGAGACTGGCTGTGCCGCCTGAAGATGCGTCCAGGCCGGAAACACGTCCTGCTTCAGTGGACCCGCGCGATCCACGATCCACTCTACGGCGCCGACGATCGCACGACGCCAGGCGGAAGCGGTCTCCAAACAGTAAAGTTTCACGTCGAGCGCAACCTGATCGTTACGGCTTCGACCCGTGTGCAGACGCTCTCCCGGCTCACCGATCAATTCCTGGAGCCGGGTTTCGATGTTCATGTGAATGTCTTCGAGTTCGTCACGAAAGGGAAAGCTCCCCTCTCTGATCTCGTTCCGGATCCTCTCGAGACCATCCAAAATCGCGTCTCGGTCCGATTCCGGAATGATTCCCTGCTCCGCCAACATTCGCACATGAGCCTCACTGCCACGGATATCCAGCATGGCCAGGCGCTTGTCGAAGTGGATCGATCGTGTAAAGCGCTGAACCACGGGATGGACTTCCGAGGTAAACCGTCCCGACCAGGGGGTGGTCTCCGGTTTTCCTTCCTGTTCCGAATCCGACACGGCCTGTCCTCCCCTCCCCTCGCTCACTGGCCCAAAGATTTCAAAATCGAGCGAACGACACGTTCCCGGGGGGCCTCTTCGTCGATGACAACCAACAACGTATCTTCTCCCGCCACCGTTCCAAGAACCTCGGGCAACTGCAGCGCGTCCACCTGATAAGCGACCCTGGGAGCCAGTCCGACGTCCGTCCTGAGGACCACCAGGTTCCCGCTGGTGCGGCAGCTGACGATCGGCGAGGACCCCGAATGATCTGGCATCGCATATTTATACATTCCGCGCGGACCCATCTGCTTGATGACACCGAGCTCTCGCAGATCTCGCGATAGGGTGGCTTGGGTAACGTCAAAGCCCTGCTCCGCAAGCTCATCTCGGAGATCTGTTTGACTGGAGATCGCCTCGCGTCGTATGAGATCGAGGATCGCCTGGTGACGCCGCGCCTTGTCCGGTTGCATATCGATGCACAATTATACAAGACCCCATCCACGATGGGGGAGGCTTCGGGAAAGTTCCGAGTTCCGAGGGTTCCGGGTTCCGAGTTTCGAGTCGATGGCGCGTTCCGAGTTGCGAGTTCCCCCAAGGTTCAACGACCTCAGCCGCCCAGGTCGCGGCGCCGGCGTCAGTACGCGAACGCTCCTCCGTGATTGAGGCATCACTGCAACTGGTCTCCCGCGGCAAGGGTCAAAGAGCTGGGACAACCGGAGCCGATGTCCCCGCCCCCCCGGCCCCCGGAATCTCAAACCCCAATCCCAAAACCCCGGCAGTCGTCGACGACGAGCTACGACCGAACCACCACCCCAGGGGACAAGCGAGGACGCTTATCCTACTCTCGGAACCCGCAACTCGAAACTGGAAACGCTCAAGCTACATGTCGGAACGTGTGGTAAAGCGTATCCCGCTGGGCCGGGCGAAAACCGGCCTGCTCGATCAGGCGGATCAGATCATCGCGGGTCGCGGTGTTGTGGGACCCGGCCGTCGATATGACGTTCTCTTCGATCATGATGCTCCCGACGTCATTGGCGCCAAAGAAGAGCGCGACTTGAGCCACCTTTAGCCCCTGGGTCAGCCAGGAGACCTGAATGTTCCGGAAATTGTCGAGGTAGATCCTGGAGACGGCCAGCAGTTTGAGGTACTCGACCGGCGAAATCCGGTCTTGGATCTCACGCTGCATCTCCGTGCCCTGGAGCTGAACGTTCCAGGGGATGAAGGCCACGAAGCCTCCCGTCTCGTCCTGCACACGGCGAACCCGCTCGAGGTGCTCGACGATCTCGCTGCGGCTTTCACCCGCCCCGAACATCATGGTCGCCGTCGTCTCCAGGCCTTCCTGATGAGCCGTGCGCATGACGTCGAGCCATTCGTCGGCCGAGCATTTCCCGGGGCTGATCGACCTGCGCATCCGGTCGGTCAGGATCTCGGCACCTCCGCCCGGAATCGAATCGAGGCCGGCGGCGATCAGTCTGCGAATCGCTTCTCGAACCGAGAGCTTGCTCAATTTGGCCAGAACCACGATCTCCGGTGGCGAGAAGCAGTGCAGGTGAATATCGTACCGTTCTCGGATAGATCGGAGGAGGTCCTCGTAATAGTCGATTCTCAGATTCGGGTTCATCCCCCCCTGCATGAGGATGCCCGTCCCGCCCAACGCCAGCGTCTCCTCGATCTTTCGGAAGATCTCTTCCTTGGACAAGACATAGCCTTCCTCGGATTTCGGCTTTCGATAGAAATTACAGAACGTGCAACGCGCCACACAGTAGTTCGTGTAGTTGATGTTGCGATCGATCAGGAAGGAAACGACGTTGTCCGGGTGCTTCAGACGGCGCATCCGATCCGCAACACGGCCGATCGCCTGAAGCTCGTCCGACTCGAGAAGACAAAGAGCATCTTGGCAGCCAAGCCTCTCGCCAGCCGCAATCCTGTTCAGTATTTCTTCAACCTGAGGCATGCGCTCTCCCGTAGACTCTTTCCTGCGAAGCACTCACACACCGAAGGGAATGCGAGATCCCTCGATCGACAGGAGCTTCTCCTTCAATTCTAACCCACCTCCAAAGCCCACGAGACGCCCGGTTGATCCTGTCACGCGGTGACATGGGACGAGGATCGGAATCGGATTGCTGGCTGCCGCAGCGCCGACGGCTCTCGAAGCTGAGGGCCGACCCAATTCGCGGGCTACTTCCCCGTAGCTGACGGTCGATCCGTAGGGAATCTTCAAGAATCGCTCCCAAACCTGAAGCTGAAACGACGTCCCTTTGAGGTCTATCGGGATGGTGAAGCCACGCCTCTGACGCGCCAGATACTCACGCAACTGACGCTCGAACGTACGCAGCCAGGGGTGATCGCCTGCGTGCGGCACGAGCGAGTAGTGGCGATCGAACCAGGGAAACCATCCTCCCGCCATCTCCGCCGGAAAGCCGATCCGGCAAATCCCTCGGTCGTGGGCCGCCACCAGCAGTTCTCCGATCCCCGTCTGGAGCCGCCGAAACGCCAGAGTCATCGTTTTCTATTGTAGTGCGAGGCCCCTGAAAAGGAATGAGATTTGAGAATCTCGAATCTCGAAATCCGCTAGAATCTCTTCTATCGTGAGCCGACCATTGGCTTTTTTGCTTGTAATGGGGTGTGTTTCCGTGGCTTTTGGACAAGTTGAACGCGGATTCGTGAAGAAGACCCTGGAGTGGGATGGTCGCGACTACGCTTATCAGGTCTTCGTTCCCGAGCGCTGGTCTCCTCGCGAAGAGTGGCCCGTCATTTTGTTTCTGCACGGGGCCGGGGAGAGGGGCAGTGATGGCGAAGCCCAGACGAGGGTTGGGATCGGCCCGGCCATTCGAGCCGACAGAAACAGGTTTCCGGCCATCGTCGTGATGCCCCAGTGCCGCGACGGTGTCTGGTGGAATGATCCGACCATGGAACGCGTGGTGCTTGCCACCCTTGAAAAGACGATCGAAGAGTACAACGGCGACCCGGATCGCCTCTACCTGACGGGAATCTCGATGGGGGGATACGGTACGTTCTACTTCGGCTCGAAGTACCCGCAGAAGTTTGCCGCGCTGGTCGCCATTTGCGGAGGGGTCGTTCCACCCTTCCGCGGGAGGCTGGACAATGAGCAAACGGGCGGGGACCCCTATGCCGAAGTCGCCCGAAAGATCGGACAAACCCCCGTTTGGATCTTTCACGGGAGTTCGGACCCGGTCGTGCCCGTGTCCGAATCACGGCGAATGCGGGACGAACTCGAGAAGCTGAGTATTCACGTCAAATACACCGAGTACGAAGGCGTGGGCCACAATTCCTGGGATCGAGCGTACGCCGAGCCGGGTCTCTTCGGCTGGATGCTCTCCCAGAGGCGATAGTTCCGAGTTCCCGAGTTCCGAGTTCCGAGTTCCACCAGTAGGACATCCTCGTTTCGGCGTAGGCCGCTATCTCAGGGGCATCGGTGAGGGAGAACGGGAGGACTGGAGAACGGGAGAACCGGAGGACCGGAGGACGGGAGGACCGGAGGACGGGAGGACCGGAGCGAGGGAGAGAGGCTGCGACGGACGAGGTGAACGGGGACGGACGACGTGAGCAGGGCGGACCCGACCGGAAATCAGCAGCCCCGGAACCCGGAACTCGGAACTCGGAACTTCCTACCGGCTGCCGACGCTGCCCCGGACGAAGAAGGTGACCTGGTCGTACACCTTCCCCCGGTCGTCGCACAGAACCAACTCGTAACGCCCTTCCCGGGGCCGCCAACGCACCAGCCGGTCAGCCCCACCGATGCACCGGCCGTTCAGCCTCCACATCAACCCCGCATTCGGCGGTTCCGCTTCGAAGAAGATCTTTTGGAGACTTGCCGGAATATCCGGATCTGCGGCAAAGATGGAGCCGTCGGCTGGGTAAGATATCCTCACCGGCTGTTCCTGGGTGACCACCTGCACCTTGACCGGCACGGTCCCTCTGATGAACCACTCTGAAACCGGACCGCCGCCGGTAGCCACCGATACTGTCCGTCTCTCCACTCCTGCAGGCGGGTCGGGAGCGTGGCTGGGAAGATCGCGATTCAGCCAATCCATCACCTCCAACCAGACCGGAGCCGCACCGCTGATCCCGCTCACGTCCCACATCGGCTCCCCCGAGAAATTGCCGACCCAGACCCCGACGGTGTATCGGTCGTTGAAACCGACGCACCAGTTGTCGCGCATGTCCTTGCTCGTGCCCGTCTTCACCGCGCTCCAGTAGCGGGTCGCCAGCGGACTCTCGAGACCGAACGTTTCACTGCGGTTCTCTCGATCACTCAAGATGTGGTCGACCAGGAAGCAAGCTTGGGGCGAGAGAACGCGCTCCGCGCGACGCGCCGGCACCGGCTCGAAACCCGGTTCGATCCATTCGCCTCCCCGGGCCAGTGCCGTATAAGCGGCCACAAGGTCCCACAACCGTACGTCCGCAGAACCCAAGGCCAGCGAAGGCCCGTAGTAGTCCGCCCCACGGAGGCCGCTGAAGTGAAGGCGATCGAGGAGTTGGACGAAGTCGTCCACACCGACCAGGAGCAGCAGCCGCACGGCGGGAACGTTCAAAGACGAAGCCAGCGCCACTCGTGCCGTCACCGGCCCACGAAACCGGTCATCGTAGTTGGAGGGGCGGTAGACACCTCCCACAACCGGGATCTCGACGGGACTGTCGTTGAGCAGGGAGATCGGCGTGATGAGCCGTCGCTCGAAGGCCCGGGCATACAGGAGCGGCTTGAGGCTGGAGCCGGCCTGGCGAAAAGCACGAATGCCGTCCACTTGTCGCGCGCTCGACCACTTTCCGCCGTTGCCCACGTAAGCCAGCACATCACCGGTCGCATTGTCGACGACCAGCACCGCTCCGTCGCGGACATTTTGATCCGTGAGCCGGGCGAGATGGTCCGCGAGCGTCTGAGCGGTGAAGATCTGCAGATCCCCCCGGAGAGTCGATCGGACGGCCCGCGCCCCCGCTCCCGGTTCCAACAAAGCCCTCGCAACGTGGGGAGCCCAATGGGCGCGCCCGGTGATCCGGTAGCCCTTATCGAGCGCGGCAGCCGCCTCAGACAGTGCTGCTTCGCTCACACCCCCGCCGCTGTCCCTCGCCAGGAAGAGGGCACGCCCCCTCACCTCGTCGTGGGATGCATTCGGAGACCGAATCAGGCAGGCCAGAATGTCCGACTCCGCAGCCGTCAACCCATGTGGATCCTTGTCGAACAGACCCCTGGCAGCCGCTCCGATGCCCTGCAACTCCCCTCGGAAGGTCACCAGATTCAGGTAGGCCTCGAGAATCTCCTCCTTGGACCATTCCCGTTCGAGCCTCCACGCTGACGCGGCTTGGCGCGCCTTCTGAAGCCAGGTCCGTCGCGATCCCCGGCGGTCCAGTTCCTCCTGGAGGTAGCCGCACAACTGCATGCTGATGGTACTGGCGCCTCTCAGTTCTCCTCCCTGCGACCAGTCCCAGAGGCTTCCCAGGACCGACCGCCAATCCACTCCGCTGTGACTGTAGAAGCGGTGGTCCTCCGCCTCGACGACGGCCCGCGGCAAAGCCGGAGACATCTTCTCCAACGCCACCCAGGGCAGGCGGCGAATCCGGTCATTGACCCTCAGCTCATGCAGAACTTGACCGTCTCGGTCGAGCAGGACGAGATCCGAGGGTCTGGTGCGCTTCCGGACTTGGTCGAAGCTCGGAAGCGACGGCAGCGTGGCCCAGAGCGTCAGGACCGGCACGAGTACGCAAAGCAGGGTCAGGCCGACCACCAGTCGATACTTCGATCGCACCAGTTTCCCGGTACTTTTCACGGCTCCACCTTCAAGGACCGATTGACCGACTGCCCGAAGACTTCCGGTTCATACATGGCCTCCACGCGGGTCGGCGGCAGCTGAAACTCGCCCGAACTGTTCAGACGCAGCGTGTACTCGAGAGTCCACTCCCCTTTCGGGAGGTAGTCGAAATAGGCTCGGTACCATTCGAACTTTCGTTCGACATACGTCGGCCAGATGGAGTCCGCCCGTCGTTCACCCTGAGTGGCGATAGAAGATCCACGCCGCAGACGAGAACCCAGGATTGACCCGCCTCCGGGCACGGGATCGCTCACCACCGCCCAGGTCATATCCGACTGGGCGCGGATGTGGAGTTTCACTCGCAAGATGTCGCCGACCGACCAGGTATCGGGTCGCCGCCGCTCCACGGCTTCCACTGATCGCGTGATCGTATAGCCCGCCGAGAAGGACTCGGGCTCGACGGCTGCATTCGCCCGCACGATCAGCCACGGTTTACCCGTTCCGTCTTGCTTCGCTCTCAGCGTCTGCCGGCCGGCGGGCCAGGGAAAGAACAAGCCGCCGCCGTCCGGCCGCTCGTTCCAGTTGAGTGATTCTTCCTCTCCCGCCAGAGAGACCTCACTGGAACCGGTGACCGTCTCAGACTCGAACCGAGCCGCAAAGTGCCGGACGGCGAGCGCACCCAACGCGTTGGCCGTGGTCAGATCCCAGTGACCATCACGCTGCAGATCCAGCAGTCCGCGCACCAGCCGTGGCAGATCTTCCGTCCACCGGTTTGCCCGTACCAGCGCCAGGATCAGACGTGCCTGGCTGCCGGCAGGTGACGACATCAGCCACCAGAGGCGCGCGCCGGCTTCCGTAGAGAATCCTGCCGAGGTTCCCCGCAGGTCGAGTCTCGATCGGAGCATTTGCTCGGTCTCGGCCAGCCTCTCATCCCGCGCGGGGAGCCTCTGAAACCGCAGATTGATTTCATACCAGTCGAGCAGAGCTGACGTGGGCCAGAGATTCGGCTCGATGGCCAGCGTCGACAACATCCCGCTCTGCGCCGCTCCAAAGCGGGCCAGGGCCTGGATGGCTGCGAGCTTACGTAAGGTCAGATCGGCGAAATGGCCGGCGCCGACGGCGGAGCGACCTTCGACGAAGGACGTCAGGCCCTGGAGCAGAGTCCGGCGCGACTCCTCGGGAATCGTCCAGCCGCTGGCGTCTGCCAGCGTGAGAACATAGGACGTCAACACATCGCTGCCTCGGTCTCCGGAAGTGTTGGGGAAATAACAGAGGAGGCCGTTGCCACCCATGTAAGGGGTCAGGTTGGCCATCTGTCGCTTCCAAGCCTCCTCGTCGGACAGAGCGACGGCCTTGGAGAGGATCTGCTCGAGACATTCGTACGGGTAGCGAGACATGTAAGCTCGGACGCCGTCCAGCCCGGTGGTCAGGCTTCGGCTCAGGTCCACCTCGACGCCACCCCGCCCCGCCACGGCCCTTACCGGGATCTCAACCGGGATTTCGACCGGCTGGTCCAGCGATTCCAGGGTGGCCTGGACAGTCCGAACCGGAATGAGAGGCGCGACCTGCTGCGTCGCGGCCAACCGGTCAGAGGCATCCGGGGACGATGCCGAAACGACGTAGGAAAGGCGGTCGACTCCCACCGGCACCTCGACGGTCCCACCGACGCGACCACCTTCGCCGGCTCCCAGATGGATGGTTCGCTCGAGATGCCAGTCCATTCCGTGGATGCTGGCCTCGACGTGAACGTCCATCGCGTTCGCCGTCGCATTCCGGACCGTGAACTCTGCCAGAAATCGATCACCCTCACGCACCAGCGGGGGAAGCCCTGAGTAGAGCGTCAGGTCGCGCACCGTCCGAAAGGTTGATTCTCCCGTCCCAAAGCGGTCGAGGCCCGCCGTCGCAACGGCGACCACTCGGAAGCTCGTCACCGAATCATTGATCGGTACCTCAACGCTCGCTTTTCCCTCGGCGTCGAGCGAGACCCGCGGCTGCCAAAGCAGCAGAGTATCGAAGAGCTCCCGCGTGAGCTGCTTGCCTCCTCCGCCACCGCTGGGCAGAGCCTTGAGCCCGAAATGGCGCTTGCCCACAACCTGCATCTGAGCCGTCGACGTCTGGACGCCGTAGCCCCGTGTCTGCATCATCTGGTCGAGGAGCTTCCAGCTCGGGTTCGGTGCCAGTTCCAGTAGGCCCTCATCCACGACTGCCACCGCGACTTCGGCGCCTTCGGTCGGCGGCCTTCCTTCGGGATCGGTCACGGCAATGGTGACGTGCGCCTTCTGCCGGATTTTGTATTGATCCCTTTCCGGCCGGACGTCCACCTTCAGCCGGTGATCGGCCCAACCCACGTCGATGTGGGCAATCCCGAGCTTGAAAGACGGCTTACCGAGATCGACGAAGGCGGTCGGGGCGATGCCCCCCTCACGCCCACGGACGACCAGAGCGGAGACGAAGATGTTCGGGGCATAGCCGGGCTTCACGGGAATCTCAACGACCGGATTGTCCGCCGTCAAGTGCTTCACAAAGGTATCGCCGACACCCTCACGTTCCACCGCCACCAGAGCGGTCGCCTCTCGAAACGGCATCCGCACCTGAAAGCGGGCCGTCTCACCCGGCTGATACTCCTTCTTTTCCGGAATCAAATCGATTCGATCATCGTCTTCCATCGGGTACCAGGCGGCATTGTGACCCCGAACCCACACGGAACGGTCCGCATAGGAACGCCGTCCCTGGGCATCGGCCGTCGAGGCCAGAAGAATCACGTTGCCCGACAGAGGCGGCACGACGTCGCACTTCAGGATTCCCCGTGCGTCCGTCTGACCCTCACAGATCACGCCCTTACTTTGAACCTCGGAGAAAGACTCGTAGCCGTAGAATCCTCCCACCAGGCGCTTTCGATGCGAGTAATACTTGCGCTCGAGCAGCTCGACGCGGACCGGCGCGTCCGCGATCGGACGCCCGGACACATCGGCGACGGCCGCACTGAATTGCAGTGACTTGTCGGACTGCATCCAGGACTTCGTCTTGATCCCGGCCAGGCGGGCAGACGGCCACATCGAGATGCGCTGAGAGACGGTCTGTATCCGGCCATTGGGATCCTGAAATTCCAGCTCCGTCAGAAGGGACTTCCTTTGGTCTATCTTCCCGGAGCCCTCCAGTTCGATTCGTCGCCCTCCGTTTTCGTCGAGTTCCATGGTTTTGCGGGAGAATTCGGGAGGCTTCCGCTCTGTTTCCTCACCGTATCTGGTGATTCCGACCTCGACGGGGCCGGTGTCGAAAACGAAGTCCTCGAAATCCGGAAACGACGACGGACCGGCCGGTTGCTGCTGATACCGCAGCAGCACCGGAAGCTTCTTGGCCGGGCCTCCGGACAGATACGCGACGTCCACGTCGACCGTCACTTCGTCGGGTTGGATCAGAGGCTCGGAAGGAGCAGCAATGGAGGCCTTCAGCAGGGGAACGCGAAACTCCTCGACGCGACAAGATCCGCTGACCCACTCTTGACCGTCGTCCCTTTTCAGGACGAACTGGTACGTGCCCAGTCTGGCGTCCTTGGGAACTTCCCAGTCGGTGAGCGCCACGCCGGGATCCGTCCATTCCAGTTTACGTGTGTACTCCTGGTTGGTACCGAGATGCCGAATGACGAGCTCGGTCGGGCGCTCGGGCTCCGAAATCTCGGTGAAACCGGTCATGGTACGCCCGCGGATGAAGTGCTTCATATGGACCGTCTCGCCGGCCCGCACGAGCGATCGACCCAAGACGGTGTGGACGCTGACGAGCGAACTCTCCGAGGCACCGGGCACCCGAAATCTCCACGATTCGATCCCCCGGTCCCAGTCCGAGTGGACGAACGAGAAGTCATCCCCAAGTTGCGCGATGACGAGCAATCCCGTTCCGAAGCGATTCCAGTTGCACCGTTTGGCGGCGTTGAGAGCCGGCAGGCCGACGGGCCTGGCGATGCCGTCTCGATCGGTCACCCCGTTCCATAACACCTGACCCGAGCAGTCCCGGACTTCCACGGATGCTCCGGGCGCCGGTTCGGCAGATTCGAGACGGGTGACCCACACCAGGGAGCGCTCCAGACCCCATTTCAGGTGCACCGACAGATTCGTGACCAGGGCCGTCGTCGGGACGTACATCGAAACCGGCGCTCCCAGCAGCGCATCACCGAGGATGCGACTCTGGAGCTCGACGACATAGAATCCTGAACGTTCGAGAGGAATGCCGATCACCTCGAACGACTTCTCTCCATGGGGGCGGGGGAGAACGAAACGGCGGGGCGTGGCATCTGTTCCTGCGAAGACCGAGTGACCTCGGTCGTCCCAACTTCGCATCTCGACCTTGGTGAGCCAGTCAAGGATCTGTTGCGATTCTGTGGCCGGAATTCGGGCTATGCGGCCATCGATCTCCCCTCCTCCCTCCACCTGGAGACTGCTGAGTTCCAGGTCCTTCTCGATGTTACGAACGGTCACGGGAAGAACCGGGTCGGCGGCTTCGATGATTCCGAAGTCTGCGGAGAACTTGGCCAGCGGCGGGTATTCATCGGTGGCCACGGAGAGGGGAAACTCGGAGACGTTGGAGAGAGGTCGGCCGGCGTCATCTTCGACGCCGTCGGGAAGGGTGACTCGGAAGCCGGTCAATGTGGCACCACGAAGAAGATCGACCGCGACCGGAGCCGAGAATTCGACATGCATGTTGAACAGCGGAATGCAGGCCCGATCCGCGTTCACCCGTCGGCAGCGAAAAGTCGCCCGCAGGCGGGACCGGACCGTGTAGTCGAAGACCTGCTCTTGCTGTGTCGCCACGCCGGAAGGAGATGTAATCCCCGCTCCCCAGACGAAGCGGACACGCGTCTGCTCGGGAAGAGTCTGCCGAGGCTGGAGAAGCAGCACCCGGTCCGGCGGCTGCCTCTTCAGCGAATACTGGCTTTGAATGATCTGCTCTCTGTCGTTGCCGCCCACCGCCCGAATACTTACGGCACTGGCCAACCCCTGCACGACGACATACGCATGGTTGAGAACCGAGTTGATATCGACCGGCCCGTCGAGAATCAGTGCAAAGACCTGGTCCTCCTCGATCGGGCCTCCCGGCGGTTGAGGAATGATGTTCGTAACGGCCGGACCACCCGTGCTGAAATCAAAATGCTTCGGACCCATGAGCGCTTGCCCGTCCAGACTCGTGAGCTCCGATCGCAGGTCGAAGCTGCAGGCAATCCCACCGGGAAGGTCCTTCTCGAAATCGTAGACCCAATTCCGGGGGTCGATCCATCGCCCTTTTCCCTCGACCGAGCATTGAACCTGAAAAGGTTCGGCGGCTCGTCCGGGGTCTCCGAAAGGCACGATCGGCACCGAAAAGCGGACTTTCACCTGTCGGATGGTCTTCACCGTCCCTTGAGGAGAGAAACCGATGATCCGGGGCTGAGGCAGATCCTGGCCGGTACTGATACCCGAAGCAAGAGCAAAGACCAACGACAGAAAACCGAGACAGCTGTGGGAGCGGAACCGCATGGGACCATCATAAGACCATCCTCTGAAAGCCGTAAGTCCCGCGTCCACGAGCCGCCGACGGCCGGGTCTCCTTGACTGGCCCTGACCTCGTCCCACAGAATAGCTCGGTGGAAAAAGACAACGAATCAGACCCGGGGGCGACAGCGCTCGAGGAGGTCGAACCCGAGGGGGACTCTTCTACCACTTATCGACTGATTGGAGTCTGCGTGGTAGTTGGTCTCCTCGGCGGGGTTTCGGCACTTGCCTTCGATGCGGCTGTCGCATTCGCTCAGAAGTACCTGCTCGAATGGCTCACCGGGTATATCCCGCCGCGAGTCGGCGTGCTCAATCCTGTCGCGGCCTTCCCCGCGATCCTTTCCCGCTGGTGGATCCCACTCGCCACGACGTTGGGCGGCCTGCTTAGTGGGGTGCTGGTCTACAGTCTCGCTCCGGAGGCCGAAGGCCACGGCACGGACGCCGCTATTGCCGCCTACCATCGCAAGGGAGGAATGGTCCGTGACCGCGTTCCTTTCGTGAAAGCCGTGGCATCCGCACTAACGATCGGCTCGGGCGGCGTCGCTGGAAAAGAGGGACCGACGGCACAGATCTCCGTGGGTCTCGGGTCCATTATTGGGCGTCAGTTCAAGATGCGGGGTCAGAACCGCAGGATCATCATCCTAGCGGCAATGTCGGCAGGACTGGCAGCCGTCTTCCGCGCTCCTCTGGGAATGGCGATCTTCGGTGTCGAGATCCTCTACTCCGGCATGATCTTCGAATCCGAGGCATTGATCTACACGGTCATCGCAGCCGTCACGGCCTATGCGCTGCACGGCTTCGTGGCCGGCTGGTCGCCGATTTTCGAGATTCCTGCGGGACTGACCTTTCACAAGCCTGAGACCCTCCTCGTCTTTTCGGTCCTCGGCATCGCGGCCGGGCTGTTTGGGTCCGTGCTGCCCACGATCTTCTACGGCATTCGCGATCTCTTCCATCGGCTTCCCGGTCCGCCTCATATCAAGCCGGCGATCGGCGGACTCGGCGTCGGCCTCATCGCCATGTTCTTTCCACCCCTCTTGGGAACCGGATACGGATGGGTCGAACTGGCGATGGCCGGAAAGCTTTCACTGATCACGATCGCTCTCCTCTTTCTCCTCAAGGGGCCGGCCATGGGCCTGACGATCGGTTCCGGAGGGTCAGGCGGCGTGTTTGCTCCGACCGTGGTGGTCGGGGCCATGCTCGGCGGAGTCTTTGGAATGGTTCTCAATCAGACCTTCCCGGTCCTGGAACTGAGCGTCGCCTCCACGGTACTCGTGGGGATGGCCGCCACCTTTGCAGGGGCCGCACGCACGCCGATTTCGACCTTGATCATGGTGGCGGAAATGACTGGAGGCTATGGACTGATCGTGCCGGCAATGCTGGCCAATATCCTGTCGTTCATGGTTCAGCGATCGGTGACCAGCGGATGGAAATACCCAACCCTCTACGAATCGCAGGTCTTTGCCCGTGAGGACTCGCCCGTTCATCGCGGGGTCTTCGTCCGGCGGGCTCTGGTGATGCTCGAGGAAGAGGCCTCCCACGGAGACCTCGACGCATCCGATGTCACCTTGCCTCGGCTGGTGACGCTGCTGCAGTTCGGCGAGCCGATCCCCATCACGCGGGGCTCCGGGATGCTGGTCGAAATCACTGTGGAAGAGGGTTCTTACCTTGCCGGCAAGACCGTAGCGGAGGCGTTGGGCCAGCTCGAGGGGGCGACGGCTGTGGCCATTTTGCGTGGACATGAAATGATCGTGCCGCGGGGACCCACGCAATTCGAAGCCGGGGACCAGATGATTGCCGTCGCTACGCCGGCCGCCTATGAAGATATCCGCGAACTGGCCTCAGGGGCGATACCGGTCGTTCCTGCGGCACCGTAGCCGCGATGAAGCCGTGGGAGGCCGTGTTCTGCTCCGAGGGGAAGACATGACGGTCTCGCCTCGCTGGAGCATGGATCGCACAGAACCAGCAGAAGCTGATCTGCGGACACCACTCCTGGAACTCTCGGAACTCGGAACTCGAAACACGGAACTCTTCAAGCCCTCGGATGCAGCTTGTCGTACAACTTCTTCAGCCTCTCCCGGGTCACGTGAGTGTAGATCTGTGTGGTGGAGATGTCGGAGTGCCCGAGCATCATCTGCACGGCCCTGAGGTCGGCGCCGTTTTCGAGCAGGTGCGTCGCAAAGCTGTGTCTGAGCACGTGAGGACTGAGGCGGTTCTTCAGCCCCAGTCTCCTGCCGAGTCTCTCCACGATCATCCAGAAGTTCTGCCGGCTCATCGGCCCGCCTTTTTGACTCAGGAATACGGCCCGTGACCCGGGGGCCTTTCTCTTGAACCTCGGATAGGCCTCCCGGAGATATCGGTTGAGCCAGTCTTGCGCCGTCTCTCCCAGGGGAACGATGCGCTCCTTGTTGCCCTTCCCGATGACCCGAATGAAGCCGACATCGAAGTTGACATTCTCGGCCCGGAGACGCACCAGTTCGCTGACCCGCAAACCGGTTGCATAGAGAACCTCCAACATGGCCCGATCCCGCAAACCGTGCGGCTTCGTCACGTCGGGCAACTGCAGCAGACGTTCGACCTCATCCTGACTGAGATACTTGGGGAGAGAGTGCAGGGTTCGAGGCGCCTCGAGCGTCTCGGTAGGGTCATTGGCCAGGTAACCATCCAGAATCAGAAAGCGGTAGAAGGAACGCACGCTGACGATCTTGCGCGCCACCGACCGCGGAGAAAGCCGTTGATACAGCTGCTGGAGGAACTGCAGAAGTTCCCGATGCTCCACCTCCTCCGGACTCAGACGGTTTCCGGCGAGGAACTCCAGGAACTCTCGGATATCCCGTCGATAGGCTTCAATCGTGTTCGTGGCCAGTCCGCGCTCGACCCTCAGGTAGTTGATGAAGCGATCGAAGGCGCCCTCGATCACCGCTGCCTCCTGAGGGCCTGGATGAGATAGCCGACTTCATGGACGCCGAAAAGCCGACAGAGAACCAGATAGACCGCCCCTCCGACCCCAATCAAGACACCCAACTGGGAGACCTGTCCCACAATCCCCCGCAGAGGCCACACATGGGCCAGAGTCCCGTCCAGCCACCACACCAGTCCCCCCATCAACGCAGCCGCCACGAAGTCCCGGGCGACCATTCGGCGGATTCCGAATTCATGGAGATCCCCCAACCTTTGCCGCAGACGCCAGGAGAGCAGGCTGTTGCTCAAGGTCACAGAGAGGGACGTCCCCAGAGCAAGACCCACGAACTTGTAATCGACCGGCAGGGCCCAGATCAGTGCCACGTTGATGGCGATGTTGGTACACACAGTGAAGATCGAGATTCTAACCGGGGTACGCGTATCGTCGAGGGCATAGAAGGTCGGCACGTAGACCTTGTTGCAGCTGTATGCGGTCAAACCGACCGCATACGCCACCAGGGCCCAAGCGGTGAAATACGTGTCCTGAGCTGTGAAATCCCCTCTCTGAAAGAGTACCCGGACGATGGGGGCGGCCAGCACGACCAAACCGATCGTCGAAGGGATGGCCATGAAGGAAATCAGTTTGAGCGAGTCGGCCACCGTTTCCTTCAACTCGTGATACTGCTCCTGCGCCGCAAAGACCGAAACTTCGCGAAGATTGACGACTCCGACGGCAACGCCGAAGAGCCCGATCGGAAGGTACATGATCCGGAAGGCGTAGCTGAGCCACGAAACCGGTCCGTTGTCCTGAAGAAACGAGGCCAGCTGGGTATTCACCAGGATGTTCACCTGCACGGCGCTGACGCCGATCAGGGCCGGTCCCAGCAACTTTCGCATCCTGCGGATCCCGGAATCCCTCCAGTTGATGCGGAATCTGAAATGGAATCCTTCCTTGCGCATGATGGGGATCTGCACGGCGAACTGCAGGACACCCCCGATCAGCGCACCGAAGCCCATTGCATAGACGGGAAGGATTCCGGCCGATCGGAACAGCGGCACGCCGAAAATGGCGGTCAGGATCAGCGCAACATTGAACAATGCCGGTGCGAGCGCGGGAAGAAAGTAGTGGTTGAAAGCGTTCAGGATGCCCATCGCCACAGAGGCCAGGGCAACCAGCATCAGAAACGGTGAGAGGATCCGGATGAGAGTGGACGTGATATGGACCTTGCCCGGGACATCGGCGAACCCGGCGGCGAGGCCGTGCACGAAGAGTGTGGAGAACAGGAAGAGGATGATCGTCACGATTCCCAGGAGTATGAGCACCCCCGAGAGTACGAGATTGGCCAGGTGCCAGGCCTGGGCCCTGCCCTGCTTCCGATAGATCTCGGTGAACGTGGGCAGGAAGGCGGCGCTTAGTGCGCCCTCCGCAAAGAGATCCCGCAACAGGTTGGGGATGCGGAAGGCGACCAGCCAAGCGTCGTTGTACAACCCGGCGCCGAACAAATTGGCAAAGAACTGGTCCCGAACCAGACCGAGAATCCGGCTCAGGAATACGGCAACACTGACCTTCCCCGCCGCCAGGGCGGACTTTGCCCCCCTCGACATCCAATCCTCCACCGCGGGCAAAGGGCAGAAGTAGCCCGTACATCCTGCCGCCGAACCCGGCGCTTACGTTATCATCAGCATCTGAATTATCCGGGAAAACAGGATTCTATTCTGGAGAGTGAAAGGTTGATGGCATGAAGCTCGCAGAAATCTCCCGCAGGCTGGAGTGCGAACTGAGAGGACCCGCCGATCTCGAGATCGAGGGAGTGGCCGGAATCGAAGAGGCACGGGAGCATGAGCTCACGTTTCTCTCCAATCCGAAGTACGTCAGGCAACTTCGAACGACGCGTGCAGGGGCCGTCATTCTCTCACCCGATGCTCCTGAGGTCGATCGGCCGGCTTTGATCTCGAAAAACCCGTACTTGACTTTCGCCCGGGCCGTCGAACTCTTCTATTCCCCACCCCAGCCGACACCCGGTATTCACCCCACAGCGGTCATCGCGGACTCCGCCGAAATCGGTGAGGGGCACTCGATCGGGGCCAACGTAGTGATCGGTGAAGGCGTCAAAATCGGCGCTCGCGCCACACTTCACCCGAATGTCACGATCTATCCCCACGCCAGCATCGGGGATGACTTTCTGGCTCATTCCAATGCCGTCGTCCGCGAACACTGCGTCATCGGCAATCGGGTAATCCTGCAGAACGGCGCCGTCGTCGGTTCCGACGGGTTCGGGTTTGCACCCCGAGCAGACCACTCCTACTACAAGATCGTTCAGTCGGGCCGCGCCGTGCTGGAAGACGACGTAGAACTGGGAGCCAATACCTGCATCGATCGGGCAACCGTCGGCGAAACCAGGATCGGTCGGGGAACCAAGCTGGACAACCTCGTGCAGATCGGTCATGGCTGCCGTGTCGGCCAAGACAACGTCCTGGCCGCTCAAGTTGGGTTGGCAGGCAGCACTCGGATCGAGAACCGAGTCATGCTGGCCGGTCAGGTCGGAGTCGCGGGTCACCTGACCATCGGTGACGACGTGATCGTCACCGCCCAGGCGGGGATCGGCCGGTCGGTCGAAGCAGGATCCCGGGTCTCCGGTTCGCCTGAGATGGACAGCGCGCTCTGGAAGAAGAACTACCTCCTGATGCACGACTTCCCGCAGCTGGTCAAGACCATCAAGCGGCTGGCGAAGGAGGTCGAGGAGTTGAAGGCCTCCCGGTAACCCTCACTGCAAAGACGCCGAGGCGCAAGGGTCGCTCGATTGCGTCCCTTGCGCCTTGGCGGTCAATCGGCCGTGCTCCTACTTCAATGTGGCCTGAGCTGCGGCCAGTCGCGCTACCGGAACACGGAAGGGCGAGCAACTGACATAGTTCAGTCCGAGCGAGTGGCAGAAGGCGATCGACCGAGGATCACCTCCGTGTTCACCGCAGATACCGATCTCGAGTTCGGGACGGGTCCCTCGACCCTTCTCCACGGCGATCTTCATCAGAGCACCCACACCGTTCTGATCCAGCGACTGGAAGGGATTCTCGGGCAGGACGCCCTGCGATACGTACTCCAGCAGGAAACGTCCCTCCGCATCGTCGCGGGAGAAACCGAACGTCATTTGAGTCAGATCGTTCGTTCCGAATGAGAAGAACTGAGCCACCGAGGCGATCTGGTCGGCGGTCACCGCGGCCCGTGGGATCTCGATCATGGTGCCGAACTTGTACTGGATCTCGATTCCATTCTCATTCATGACCTGTTTGCCGACTTCCTCGAGCGTCGGCTGAATCGCCTTCAGCTCGTTGACGTGACCGACCAGCGGAATCATGATCTCCGGCTTGACGACGACTCCGTTCTTGGACTGGTGGCAGGCGGCCTCGAAGATGGCGCGAACCTGCATCTTGACCAGGCCCGGCATGACGATGCTGAGGCGAACGCCGCGCATCCCCATCATCGGGTTGCTTTCATGGAGGCTCCGAATCGCATTCAGAAGACCTTCCTTCTCCTGCAGCCCTGCCGTTTCTCCTTTGATCCTCATGTTGAGGACCTGTTCCAGGACCTCTTCCTCATCGGGGAGGAACTCGTGCAAGGGAGGGTCGATCAGACGAATGATGACCGGGTGGCCGTCCATCGACTTGAAGATACCCTCGAAGTCGCTGCGCTGCAGAGGCAGCAGCTCGTCCAGCGCCTTCTGGCGATCGGCGTCGTTGGACGCGAGGATCATCCGCTGGACGATCGGCAGGCGCTCCTCTTCGAAGAACATGTGCTCGGTGCGGCACAGACCGATGCCCTGCGCCCCGTAGGAGCGGGCACGCTCGGCATCCTTCGGATAGTCGGCATTGGCCCAAACCTGCAGCCGGCGAATCTCGTCGGCCCAGGAGAGCAGAGTGATCAGATCCTTCTGTTCTTCGAACTGAGGGGTCACGGTCGAGATCTCACCGGCGAAGACTTCACCGGTGGCGCCGTCGATCGAGACGGAATCCCCCTCTTTGATCACCTGTCCGCCGGCAGTGAACTGCCGGGTCTTCTGGTCGATCTTGATTTCACTCGCACCACAGACGCAGGGGACACCAAACTGCCGTGCTACGACGGCGGCGTGACTGGTCGCTCCGCCTTCACTCGTCAGGATGCCCTTCGAGGCCAGCATTCCGTGGACATCGTCCGGCTTGGTGAAGGGGCGTACCATGATGACTTTCTTGCCGGACTTTCCCCATTCCTCAGCCAGGTCCGCGTCGAATGCCACGACACCGACGGCCGCTCCGGGCGAGGCGTTGACACCTTTGCTCAGAAGCTTGCCTTCTCCCGCCGCCTTGGCCTTGGCCTGAACGTCGAAGCGGGGGTGCATCAGCGTGTCGACCTCGGCCGGTTTGACCCGTTTGACGGCCTCTTCCTTCGAGATCAGACCTTCATTGGCCAAGTCCACGGCCACCTTCACCGAGGCGGCGGCAGTCCGCTTGCCGTCTCGAGTCTGGAGCATCCAGAGCTTGCCCTTCTCGATCGTGAACTCGACGTCCTGCATCTCGTGATAGTGCTGCTCCAGAGTCTTGCAGATCTTCAGAAACTGCTCATAGACCTCGGGCAAATCGTCCTTCAACTCGGCAATCGCTTTGGTGTTGCGGATACCGGCAACGACGTCCTCGCCCTGAGCATTCAGCAGATAGTCGCCATAGAGCACTTTCTCGCCGGTCGCCGGATTGCGGGTAAACGTAACGCCGGTACCCGAGTTCCAACCCATGTTTCCGAAAACCATGGTCACGATGTTCACCGCAGTTCCCAGATCGTGAGAGATTCCGGCAGCATTGCGGTAATCGATGGCTCGTTTTCCGTTCCAGCTCTTGAAGACGGCTTCCGTCGCCAGTTTCAGCTGTTCATAGGGATCCTGAGGAAAGTCGAACCCTTTTTCCTTGCGAATGATTCCCTTGAAGACCTCGGTCAGCTCTTTCCAGTCCTCGGCCGTCAGGTCGGTATCGACCTTGGCACCCTTTTCCTTCTTCAGATCGTCGAGCGCCTCCTCGAACAGCTCATCGTCAATTCCCAGAACCACCGAGCCAAACATCTGGACGAGCCTGCGGTACGAATCGTAGACGAAGCGCTCGTCGCCGGTAAGCTCGATCATGCCCTTGGCAGTTTCGTCATTCATGCCCAGGTTGAGGACCGTGTCCATCATGCCGGGCATGGAGAACTTGGCGCCTGAGCGGCAGGAAACCAAGAGCGGATTCTTGGGGTCGCCGAACTTCTTGCCGGTCTGCTCCTCGACCCGCTTCATCGCTTCCGTCTCCTCATCAATGACCTCATTGATGAAGCCCTGACCTCGCTCGAGGTACGCCAGGCAGGCCTCCGTCGTAGCGGTGAAACCCGGAGGGACCGGCAAACCGATTCTGGTCATCTCGGCGAGATTGGCCCCCTTGCCGCCGAGCAGTCCCCGGACCGTATCCCACTGTCCGCCTGCCTTCTCCTGAACCTTGTCCAGCTCTTCGAAGAGAAAGACCCATTTACTAGACATTTACTTCTCCCTTCATCCCTTCATCGTTAGCGTGATTCCAATCCGCAGCCCGACGACATCAGGCGACACAGCCCTCGCGTCGTGACCACGGATGATTTGACTCAATCGTAGTAGTCGAGGCCCAAATGCGTGATCTGTTCTTCCCCTTTCAGAAAACGGAGCGTGTTCTTCAGCTTCATCAGCTGGATAAAGAGATCATGCTCCGGGTAGAGAGAAGGCAGCGTCATCGGGCTCTTGAAATAGAAGGACAACCATTCCTGGATACCGTGCATCCCGGCCCGCTGGGCGAGGTCGAGGAACAGAACCAGGTCCAGGACCAGGGGTGCGGCCAGAATGCTGTCCCGACAGAGAAAGTCTATCTTGATCTGCATCGGATAGCCGAGCCAGCCGAAGATGTCCAGGTTGTCCCACCCCTCCTTGTTGTCTTTTCGGGGCGGGTAATAATTGATCCGCACCTTGTGATAAAAGTCCTCATAGAGCTGCGGATACAGGCTCGGTTGAAGAATGTACTCCAGCACCGAGAGCTTGCTTTCTTCCTTCGTCCGGAATGATTCCGGATCATCCAGCACCTCGCCGTCGCGGTTGCCCAGGATGTTGGTCGAAAACCACCCTGAGAGTCCCAACAGCCGGGCCTTCAAGCCGGGAGCGATGATCGTCTTCATGAGCGTCTGGCCGGTCTTGAAGTCTTTGCCGCACACCGGAACGTGATTCTGCTGGGCGAGCTCACGCAGGGCGGGAATGTCGATGGTGAGGTTCGGCGCACCGTTTGCGAAGGGAATACCCAGCTTCAACGCGGCATACGCATAGACCATACTCGAAGGAATCTGGTCGTCGTTGTCGCGCAGACCGGCCTCGAAAGTCTCCAGCGTTTCGTGCACGGCACTCGGTTGAATGAAGGTCTCGGTGCTCGCGCACCAGATCATGACCAGACGTTCGACTCCGCTCGTTTCCCGAAACTCACGGATGTCTTCGATCAACTGCTGCGCCAGTTCGTACTTGTTTGCTCCCTCTTTGGTGTGATGCCCGTCGAGGTTTTTCACATAGCGCTTGTTGAAGACGGCCTTCTGCGGCCGCAAAGCTTCGAGCTCGGGTTGGAGCTGATTGACCAAAGATTCGTGCAGTACGCCGCACTTCAGTGCGGACTCGTAGGCCGAATCCTCGAAGATGTCCCAAGCCAAGAACCTGATGTCGTCGAGCTCGGCCAGCGGAACGAAATTCTTGATCATGGGAACGCGGTTCTCCGTCCGCTTTCCAAGGCGGATCGTTCCCATTTGGGTCAGCGAGCCAATGGGTTGGCCCAACCCTTTACGGATGGCCTCCACACCGGCGACGAACGTTGTGCTGACTGCTCCCAAACCCACCAGCATCACTCCGAGTTTGCCCTTGGGCTCGGCAATCGTAATCCCCTTATCCACCATTCTCCGCACCTCCCTGTTGCACGATCTCCGAAGGATCAGCGATTGAAAGAACCAAATCAGATACGGCCTGAAGCAGGGCCAGTCGATTACGCCGCAGGCCCACGTCTTCCGCCATGACGAGAACATCATCAAAGAACCGATCGACTGCGGGTCGAATCGACGCCACCGCACGCACCCCCTCCAGGTAGTCATGCCGTGCGAGAGCAGCTGCCAACCGGGGCTGAAGCGCCTGGACGGCTTCGTACAGCGCTCTCTCGCCGGGCTCCGCGAATGTCCTCGGATCGGGAGGACCGACTCTTTCGCCCGCCTTCTCGAGAAGGTTCCGGGTCCGCTTGAAGGCCACGGCGAGCGCCTCAAAATCCTCATCGCCCTTGATCGAGGCCACCGCTTCAGCGCGAGACCGTACGTCGGGAGCAGAACCGATCCCGACTGCGAACACCGACCTGAGAACGTCCTGGGGCAGCCCGGATCTCTGCAGCAGGAAAAAGAGCCGCTGTTCGAGAAAGGACAGCACCTGAGATCTGACTTCTCCGGTGACGAGGTCCTCGTAGTTCCGCGAAGCAAAGCCGATCAGACTGTCGAAGGAGAACTCGAAATCACGCGCCAGCAGAATCGAAACCAAGCCCTGAGCCTGGCGCCGCAAGGCAAAGGGATCACTCGATCCGCTGGGAACGATCCCGGCACCAAAACAGCCCACCAACGTGTCGAGGCGATCCGCGATGGAGAGCAAGGCTCCATTTCGCGACTCCGGGAGCGCGTCATCGAGCGACACGGGCCGGTAATGCTCGTAAATCGCCTTCCAAACGCCCTCCGGGTAGCCTTCTTCTCGCGCGTACAGGCCGCCCATCACACCCTGCAGTTCCGTCAACTCCCGGACCATATCGGTGGTCAGGTCGACCTTGCAGAGTTCGGCCGCGTCCTGCAGCTCAGTTGAGTTCTCCAGCAGGCCGCAAACTGCCTTCACCCTGCGCGTCTTGTCCCGATAGGTTCCCAGGCTCTCCTGGAACAGGACATGATCCAAATCGGACAAACGATCCCTCAGAGCGACCTTGCGATCGGAGTTCCAGAAGAAAGCCGCATCTTCCAGACGAGCGTGGAGAACCTTCTCGTGGCCCCGCCGAATGCGCCCGTCGGGATCGCCGGAGGTGTTCAGAACTGTCAGGAACGAGGGGGCAAGACGACCGTCCTCTTCAGTCAGGGAAAAGTACTTCTGATGGTATCTCATGACCGTCACCAGTACTTCCCTGGGAATCTCCAGAAACCGCGGATCGAACTGTCCGCGCAGTACAGTCGGGAATTCGTTCAGATGCACGACGGTCTCGAGCAGCCCTTCGTCGGGTACCAGCATCTGGCCTCCCGATTCCTCTTCCAGGCCTCCAGCGATCCGCTGGAACCGCTCCCGCCGGTCGACCAGAACGCAAGCCTCCCGCAGGCACTCCACGTAAGAAGATGCGTCCGAAATTTCGATCTGCGGCGGCCCGATCAGACGATGGCCGCGGCTCGTGCGCCCGGCTTCGACTCCCTCCAGGCGGAAGGGGATGACCTCATCGTTCCACAGACATACGAACCAACGCAGGGGTCGGATGAAGCGGAACCGGGTTTCGGTCCAGTACATCGTCTTGGGCCAGGAGATCGACGCGATGATGTCGCGGAGCGCTTGGGCGAGAATCTCCCGTACCGGTGCCCCCTCGAGGCGTCGCTTCAGAGCGAGATAGCGCCCTCGATCCGTCTCCATGACTTCGAGGGCACCCACTTCCACTCCCAGTTTGCGGGCAAACCCTCTGGCGGCAGCCGTGGCGCTGCCCGATTCATCGAAAGCGACCGAAGCCGGGGGCCCCATGACTGTTTCTTCACGGTCGGGACGGCGCTCCGGCAGCTGGTCAATGATGACGGCGAGTCGCCGGGGCGTACTGAACATCACGATCGGATCGTGCTCGATTTCGTCTCGCTTCAGCAACTCTTCGAAGGCTGCGCGCATCTGGTCGAGAGCCGGATCGATCATACTCGCCGGAATCTCTTCGGTGCCGAGTTCGAACAGAAACTTGTTACTCATCGGTCTCCACATAACGCCGCGCAATACCGACGGCAAGACTCCGGACCCGGTTGATCAGTCCCACCCGCTCCGTGACGCTGATCGCCCCGCGGCTGTCCAGCAGATTGAAGGTGTGGGAACATTTCAGGCAGTAGTCGTAGGCGGGCAGTACGCAGTCCGCCTCCAGCGAGCGCAGGCTCTCCGCCTCATAGAGTTCGAACAACTGGAACAGCATTGCCTTGTCGCCGACCTCGAAGTTGTAGCGCGAGAACTCATACTCTTCACGCCGGCGAACCTGTCCATAGGTAACTTGGGGACTCCACCGGAGATCGTAGACGCTGTTGCGCTCGGTCAGAAAGGCCGCAATCCGCTCCAGACCGTAGGTGATCTCGGCGGAGATGGGATCGAGATCCACGCCGCCCGCCTGCTGGAAGTAGGTGAACTGCGTGATCTCCAGACCATCCAGCAGCACCTGCCAACCGATGCCCCAGGCCCCCAGCGTGGGACTTTCCCAATTGTCCTCCTCGAATCGAAGATCGTTCTTTTCCAGGGGAATGCCCAGGACCTTCAGACTCTCCAGATAGACTTCCTGGACGTCGGCGGGCGGGGGCTTGAGGATGACCTGGAGTTGGGTGTGCCGATAAAGGCGGTTGGGATTCTCGGCATACCGACCGTCTGCCGGTCGACGCGAGGGCTGGACGTAGGCAACGGAATAGGGCTTGGGACCCAGCACCCGGAAGAAAGTCTCGGGGTGCATCGTTCCGGCCCCTACCTCGACATCGTAGGGTTGCTGGATGACGCAGCCGTATTTCATCCAGAAACCCAGCAACTCGTGAATGACTTCTTGAAACGTCTGCATCTCTGGTCGATAGAATGGGTGAATCCCCGGGACCCACCGGACATGAACATTGGAGGACTGCGCTCGCAACCCTCGAAAGGGACGGGCCTGTCCGAATTGTTGAAAGGCCGACCCCAACCTGATGCGGGCTAGCCTGGAAGACTTGCGTTCGATCCCGGCAGGATCGAATGGGTAAGTGCCGTTTTACTGAAACCAGACACTCTCACCGCCAGCCTCAACGGTGACGAACTTTCGCCGGGCGTCTGAACCTATAGCAACTCCTTCAGCAGTTTCTTAGCCTTCAATGGCTTTTCGAGCTGGTTCTCGATGAGCTTGTCGGCGGCCCGCTCCAACTGCCCCAAGTCCTCCTCTGAGAACGAGCAGTTCCCCAAATCGGCCGGTCGAAGCTGCAGCATGGCCGCGGCCCTCTCCGCCAAGTCTCGCGGCACGATGCTGTCCAGAGCCGGCAGGATACCCTCCAGCCGGAGTGTCCAGAACTCGAAATACCGCGTCAGGACAGGCATCGAAACCTGACCGGCCGCGTCGATCGCTGCCAGGCTCAGCCGGAAGAGCCGTTCGCTTGCTACCTGCTCGCGCGAGAACTCCACCAGAAGCTCGGCCCAGTAGGCCAGATGGAGACTCTCCTCCCATCCCAACCGGAATGCTGGTGAAGGCCGTATAATCTCACAATTCTCGATGACAGCCAACTCCTGATTCTCCCGCATACGGCAGCTCAGCCGAAGGTACGTCAACAGTTCCAAAGCCGAGCCGAAACGGGTTTTCGCCTTCTGTGCGCCGTAGGCGACGCCCCTGATCTGGCCGGCGTCACGGCCCAGGAAAACAGCGATCTTGTGAGCCTCGCCGAATGGGTAGGTCCGAAGGGTGAGAGCCTCAACAATCATCCGTTTCCCGGCGGCCTACTCCGACTCGGCCCCGGTCGTTGTCAGCTCACCCGAGTGACGCATCCGATAGCGAATCATCTGAAAGAGGCGCAGGACCAGTCCGCTCAGAACGTACGCCGTAGCCAAAGCCATCAGTACTTCTTCCGAATACCAGATCACCCCGGCGACTACGAGCGCCAATAGAAGGACCGTGAGATGCGACTTGCCTCTGGTCAGCGGAAGCCGCTTGGGAGAAGGATAGCGCAGGGTCGAAATCATGAGCAGCCCGATGAAACAGGTCGCCGCCACCAGCGAGAACTTGAAGAGATCGCTCTCGGGCGGCGTCTTGAACAAATGAACGGTCGCGGCCAGAAAACCCGCCCCTGCAGGAATCGGCAGACCCGCGAAGTGCTTCAGGTCCTGAACCTGGACATTGAACCGGGCCAGCCGCATGGCGCCACAGATGACGAAGAAGAACGCGGAAAGGCGAGCAAAATTCCCCAAGCCGGCAAATCCCCAGGAATAGATGAGGACGGCCGGCGCAATCCCGAAGCTGATCACATCCGCCAGCGAATCGAGTTGAAGGCCGAATTCCGAAGTCGCACCGGCCAGACGTGCAATGCGACCGTCCAGACCGTCCAAGACGACCGCAATACCGATGGCTACGGCGGCCTTGCCGTAGTTTCCGTTCAGCGTCGCGATGACGGCGAAGAATCCGGCGAAGATATTCCCGACGGTGAAAATCGAGGGCAGAATATAGATTGAGCGACGAGGCCGCCGAAATCGTTGACGGCCCAAGCTGGTGGAGGCAGTCGCCCGGTCATTGTCTTTCAATTCTGCCTTCTCCGCCGAGCCAGGATCGAGGTCCCCGCACGAACCCGATCACCCTCGGCGACCACTACCTCACCGTCTGCGGGCACGAGCAGATCGACGCGGCTTCCAAACCGAATGAGAGCTATTCTATCACCCCTCCGCACGAATTCGCCCTGCTTCTTCCAGGGTACGATGCGACGCGCCACGAGTCCGGCAATCAATGCGAAGGAGATGTCCCCGATGCGAAACAGGTGCCTCTCGTTGTCGATGGAGGCGCGATCGTCAAATGCAAACAGGAACTTTCCCTTCCGATGCTCGCTCTGCTCGACCCTGCCGTCCACGGGTGCGCGGTTCACATGCACATTGAAGATCGACAGAAAGATCGAAATCCGCGTCCCTCCCGCTTCCTGCCGGATCCCCACCACCTTGCCGTCGGCCGGGCTGAGGATGCAGTCGTCTGAATCCGGAATCTCGCGCTCCGGATCGCGAAAGAAGAAGACGACGAAACCCGCCACGACCAGGCACAGAACAGCGAGGATCGGAAAGCCGAAGTAGAGAGCCAACAGGGCGACGGCAACGAGGGGAAGGGGAAACAGAAACGCTTCGCGTGCGAATGACATCCGGACTTTATACAAGAATGCCTGCTAGATGCAGAGCACTAGCAGGCAGAAAATGAGCTCACTGGACAGAGTGCTGAACCCGATACTCCTGGATGAGGCACTGCATCCGGTCCTTGAGCGCAAGCTTCTTCTTTTTGAGGACTGTCTCTTCAAACCGCTCGGCGGATGTCAGAAAGGACTTCTCGGTGAATTCGGCAAGTTTCCGCTCAAACTGCTGATGCTCATCGAACAGTTCGCGGAAACGTTCGTCATTCCTGAGCAAATACTCCCTGACAGCCCTTTCATTCATAGTCTCTACCTCCTTGGTATACCTTGACTGACTACAGTTATGCTTCGACTGCTTACAGATATGCTTCACCTGATCTGGACCGGAGTGGAGAATGGAGTGATCGAATCGATGTAAAGTGCTCGATTCCAGCATGTTTCCTACCGCCAACTCTAGCAAAGAAGGTCTGGCCAATCAAGCACTTCCCGCACGATCCGCTGTCGGAGATGAGACCATCGGCGACGCAGGCTACACGGACGATCGGCGGCGATCGACGCGCAGTCGACGGCGGCGAACCTGGCGCTGACAGGCGAGTTCGACGAGGGTGCTGAGCAGATCGGAATAGGACAACCCGGAAACTTCCCACAACTTAGGGTACATGCTGATGCGGGTAAAGCCGGGAATCGTATTCGGTTCATTGACCCACACCTGCATTGTCTTGCGTTCCATCAGAAAATCGACGCGGGCCATGCCTTCGAGCTGCAGCACTCGAAAGGTTCGCAGAGCCAAGTCCTGGATCTCTTCAATCTGAGCCTGGTCGAGCGGCGCCGGAATGAGGAGTTTGGAGTCATTGTTCAGATACTTCGCCTCGTAGCTGTAGAAGACGTCCGCCGGAATGATCTCTCCGGGAAGGGAGACGCGCGCCTCGAAACCACCGAGAACGGATGCCTCGATCTCGCGAGCATCGATTCCCTGCTCCACGAGCACCCAGTCGTCGAACTGAAAGGCTTCTTCGACCGCCCTCTCGAGCTCCGCATGCGACTGACATCGCGAGATTCCGACCGAAGAGCCCAGGTTGACCGGCTTGACGAAAACGGGGAAGGGGAATCGCTTTTCACTGGCCTCCAGCACTCCGCCGCGTTCACTCCGCCATTGATCGATACTCCAGCTCAGAGCAGGCAGTGTCGGAATGCCTGCCGCCTGCAGAATGGCTTTGCAGTAAGCCTTGTTCATGCCGACCGCCGAGCCGCCCACGGAGGCTCCTACGTAGGGAATATCCAGGACTTCCAACAGACCCTGAACCGTCCCGTCCTCCCCGTAAGGGCCGTGTAGAACCGGAAAGACCACGACGTCCGACCCGCCCTGCTCGAGCAGGTAGCCGATCCAGTGGGGAACCTCAGGGAAGTCGGTTGCGGCCCCCCCGAGGTCCCCGAGTTCAGAGCGCAATCGAGCGGACGGTTTCGTGGAGCCGTCTTTGGCGATGCCCAGAACTGAGACCCGGTACTTGGACCGATCCAGATTGCGTATGACCGAAGCGACCGAAAGCAGCGATACTTCGTGTTCGGCGGACCGACCGCCACAGAGCAGAATGACGTGTCGCATAGCATTGTCCTCTCGCCAGGCTGCAACCCCGTACTCGACCCGTCCAGCGCCCGCTCCTCGCGGAGGGCCGCGAACCGGATCGGGCTTGCGCACGTATCGAGTCGATGATCAGCCGCCCGTTCCTTCGTAGGCCTGGATGATCAACTGTACCAAACGATGGCGGACCACATCGCGATGGTCGAAGTAGCAGAACGTAATGCCCTCGATGTGGCGCAGAATCCGTGAGGACTCGACCAGGCCAGACTTCTGGCCGGTCGGGAGGTCGATCTGCGTCACATCGCCGGTCACGACGGTCTTCGAGTTGACCCCAATTCTCGTCAGGAACATTTTCATTTGTTCGCTGGTGGAGTTCTGAGCCTCGTCCAGGATGATGAAGGAGTCACTCAGTGTACGCCCCCGCATGAAGGCGATGGGGGCAATCTCGATGGTCCCGCGCTCGATGAACTTCTGAACCTTCTCCGCGTCCAGCATGTCGTACAGCGCGTCGTAGAGAGGACGGAGATAGGGGTTCACCTTCTCCTGCATGTCCCCGGGCAGGAAACCGAGTTTCTCACCCGCTTCTACGGCGGGACGGGCCAGAATGATCCTGCGGACGGCCTTGTGCAGCAGTAGCGACACCCCCATGGCGACGGCCAGATAGGTCTTACCCGTTCCTGCCGGGCCGATTCCGAAGATGAGATCGCTGCCCTGGATGGCTTCCAGGTAGCGCGTCTGATTCAGGGACCGGGGTACCACTTCGCGGACCGGTGTCCGGATCGAAATGCGCCTCGGGAAAATTTCCCGCAAGGAAGCTGCGGAATCGTGGGCGATTTGACGGAAAGCGTCCTGCAAGTCGCCGTTGCTGAACTCGCAGCCCTCCTCGACGAGGTTCGAAAAATCGGCCAGTATCCGCTCGACGCCGGCGACGTCCTCGGCCTTCCCCTCGATCGACACCCGACTGCCGCGAGCGCTGATTTTCACGTCGAATAGAGATTCGAGCAGCCGAATGTTCTCGTCGCGAACATCGAAGAGAATCTCGGCACCCCTCTCGGGAAGAACCAGCTTTTTCAACGGGAAAACCTGGATTCCTAGCCCAAGGTTTTGGAGAGCCTGGACTTGTACCTGGCGGCCGTGTTGGCGTGGATCTTGCCCTTCCGAGCCGTCTTGTCGATCACGGAAAAGACCGTCGGCAGGAGCGCCCGAGCTTCTTCCGACTTGCCCTCCTGGACAAGCTGGCGGAAACGTTTGATCTCGGTACGCATTCTGGATCGTGCGCTGCGATTCAAGATGCGTCGTTCGCGATTCTGACGCATCCGTTTGACCGCAGACTTGATGTTCGGCATATCGATGAACTCCTTAAATCGAGCAGACTAAGCCTTCGAGGCCAAGAAAACGCCATTATAGGAATCGACATCAGCAGGTGTCAACGATGAGCCGGTCGAGGTGGACCCGCGCGTCTGCTCCGGAGCTTTTCAGCAGTCGGTCGCTCTCGCGCAGGCGCAGCAGCAGATCGATCAGGCGTTCCCGAGAATACTGGCGCACTTCGCGTTCTCTTCCCTTGAAGCTCCACAGTTTCACCTGCGGAAGGGCGCGACTGAAGCTCTGGCCCGCATCCATCATCTCCCGCAGGACCAGCAGCCGCTTGATGCTCCAATACAGTACACCCAAGATGCTCGGCGCCTGCATCCCACCCTCGATCAGCCGGTGCAGGAGCAGGAGCGCATCTTCTTTGTTGCGACCCGCCATTGCCCCGACCAGTTCGAAGACATCATGCTCGCGCGCCTCCGCGGTAAGGGCAAGCACCGCATCGACACCAATCTGCTTGCTCTTCCATGCCCAGAGGATCAGTTTCTCGAGTTCCGCGTCCAGCCGCTGAAAATCCTCACCCAGAAGCTGGACCAGAAGATCGGCGGCATCCCGGGACATCTCGAAGCCTTCTTGCTTGGCCTTGCGCCTCAACCAAGCCTCGCCCTTGCCACGACCGTCAAGCTCGATGGTCGGAAGTTTCGGCCATCCACGCACCGTTTTGGCGACTTCCAGAACGACGACGGCACGATCGGAGGGACTCTCGAGATACGTCTTCAACCCTTCCGGCGCAGCGTCGGCATGCCGGACGTAGATCCAGCGCCGACGGCTCATCCAGGGTAGGGTTCGAGCCTGAGCGGAGACCACCTCTCCGGAAACACCCTCCTCCGCGAGATCGAAGACCGACCAATCGAAGGTACGGGCCGATTCGTCCAAGCGGGACTCGCAAAACTGGAGTACACGGTCGCGAAGGTAGGCCTGGTCCGTCATCAGCAGGTAGACTGGTTCCGGATTCTCCGCAGATTTGACGAACTCGCTGTAATTCATGACGGAACCGCTAGAAGCCATCGACGATCGAAGCGACTACTGCAGCGGCAAAGTCGGTGGCAATCCGGCCCAGAGCCGGATTCATTTCGGAAAAGAAGTTCTTCACATCGATGTTGACGATGTACTGCTCCCGAAAAATGTATTGATTATTCGAGAACAACACCTTCCCGGTCTTTTCGTCCTTGAGTTCAACTGCCGCGTAAACGGTCACCAGGAAGGTCGAGGCAAAGGCGCTCCTGGCGAAGGTCACGGGGCTTGCCGTCACGCGTGTCACCCGCCCCTCGAGGACGGCGTCGGCTCTCGATTCTTCCTGCACGATCGAGTAGTCGGTGCGCTTGACGAACTCGCTGACCAGTGACCGGGTAAGGATCTGTTCGATTTCGTACGAAGTGGTTTCGTTCTGGAGAGGTTTGATCAGCAGAGTGTGAAACGGACGGGGAACGCGGTTGTGCGCAGCGATGCGGTAGCCACAGGCGCCGCTCGTCACTCCCAGAAGGAGGCAAAGCGGCAACCACCAAAACCGCAGAGGCCAGCGCCGGCCCAGATGCGGGACCGAATTCGCGCCTGCCCACCTCCTGCTCATTCTCGTTCTGAACTCCCTCCCGGCTCAACCCTGGACAGCACAATGCCCTTTTGGGCCTGGTATTTTCCCTTTCGATCGCGGTACGAAACCCGGCACACTTCGTCGGCGCTCAGGAAGATCAACTGCGCGATCCCTTCACCAGCGTAGATCCGAACCGGGGCGGGGCCCGTATTGGAGATCGACATCGTCACGTGTCCCTCCCACTCCGGTTCGAAGGGAGTCACGTTGACGAGGATGCCGCAGCGCGCATAGGTTGACTTCCCGGTGCAGATCGTCAGGATGTCTCGCGGGATGCGGAAATACTCGACCGACTGTGCCAGCACGAAGGATCCGGGAGCGACGACGCACCGCTTCGCCTCGTAGTCCTCGAAAAGTTCCGGATCGATCCGCTTGGGATCCACCAGGTCAGAAGGCGTACCTCGAAACAGCTTGAAGTGTCGATCAACGCGGAAGTCGTATCCGTATGACGAGGGACCGAAGGAGATCGAACCGGAGCGGACGAGCGCCTCTTCGAACGGCTCGATCATCCCATGTTCTCGGGACTGCTCGACAATCCAGCTGTCGGGTTTGACTCCCATAGCGCTCGACGCCGGATTCTATCACGCCGCCCCGGGCCGGAGATGAGTTCCGAGTTCCGAGTTTCGAGTTCCGAGGGTACGAGTTTCGAGTTTCGCAGGGTGCAGGGGCCAGAGGTCCGACCTTGCGGGACGAAATGAGAGGGGTTGTTGCCGTCAAGGCAGTCACGACGGGAGTGAGACGCCAACGGTGTCGTTTCATCCGAGAGCTTTGGGCAGCCGCCCAAAGCCAGGCACCGTCCCAAAGGTGCCGCAGCGCCGTAAGCGCGACTCATCATACCAGCGCGGCTTTCCGCCCTCGGAACTCGGAACCTCGAAACCCGAAACCCGAAACTCGGAACTCTACAGTGACCCCACATGCTGCACGACCCGTACGGGGACGGGCATGAAGGTCACGACGAAGACCACCAGCGCCACCAGCGCCAGGATCCAACGTGCGCGACCCAATTGCGGAGCATCGTTGTAGGGTCGGGGATGACGAAAGCGCAGGAAGAGCAGGATCACGGCAAACAGAAGGTATCCGAGCATCGGCCACGAGAGCAGGCTCAGGAGCACCAGCGAGATGAATGTGACGTACGAGACGATGCGGTGGACCCGGCTCCCGAATAGAGCGTACACGACGTGACCTCCGTCCAACTGCCCAACCGGCAGCAGATTGAGGCTCGTAGCGAGCATCCCGAACCATGCCGCCCAGCCCACGGGGTGGAGCTGAATGTAGGCCGGATCGCCGCGGAAGAAAAGCTTGACCGCCAACTGAAACAGCAGGGGCTCACCGAACTCCCAGGAGGGCTCGAGCGAATCGAACCCCTGGAACTGTGTCGATAATGCAACGCCAACCGCGAGGACCGGAAGAATCAAGACGAATCCCGCGAGGGGACCTGCGATTCCTACGTCGAAGAGCTGGCGACGGTCGCGAAACAGGGACTTGATCCGAATCACCGCTCCGAACGTGCCGAACGGATTGAGCGGGGGCGGCGCGGGAATCACGTAGGGTACCGTAGCGTCGATCTTGTGAAACCGACAGGCAAGGTAGTGACCCATTTCATGACAGATCAGGATCACCAGAACCGAAAAAGCGAACGGAGATCCGGCCAGCAGGACCGTCGGGTCGTGAAGCAGTTGAAGAATGCTCTGGGCCAACTGGTCACTGGTCGCTGCCGAGAATTCCGCATTCCACAGGAAGCCCGCCAGAAGCGTCGTCAGGCACGTAATGATGAACAAAAGCAGGGGGAGAAACCGCCTGGGAGGTCGAGCGGCCGCCTGTGGCGGGCTCGCCGGATACCATTCGATTTCATCTGGAAGCCGGTCTCGCCGGCCCACGGGAACGTTTCGATCCAAGGCGGGATTATTCGGCAAAGCGGATCTCTTTGCCGGGTTTGAAACGTACGGTCTTTCCGGGCGGGATCGGCACTTCGGCACCCGTCCTCGGATTCCGGCCGATTCCGCTCTTGCGTGGCTTTACGACGAAAACGCCAAAACCGCGCAGTTCGATCCGTTCGCCGGCCTTCAACGCAGACTTCAAAGCATCGAAAAATGCATCTACGGCGATTTCCGCCTTCACCTTCGTGATCTCGTTGCGTTCTGCCACGCGGGCAACAATGTCCTGTTTTACCACCGCTATGCTTCCTTCCTAAACCGTTAGAAAGACTATACTTTCATTCTCATTCAAATGCAACTTCGTAGATTCTTCCGACCGCCGGATCCGGCCGCGGCGGTTGCAGAAGGGGCAGCGAAACTCGATCACCCCTCCCTCGAATTCCGCGAAGCTGACGCTGCTGTCGTCGATTGGGCAGCGCGGAACCTGATCTTGGGCCACTCTCTCTAGAAAGTAGTTCAGGTGGACCACAGTCCACCCCCCCGGCGATCGACTCTGCTGCCAATTGAGCTTCCGGCCGCAACCCCGACAGGAGATCTTCAGACAGAGACGATCCCCGAGAGCGTAATCGCTCGTAAAGACGAGTTCTTCGCCACACTTCTCACACAGCGGAGCTTCCTTTCCCGCGAAGTACTCGCGAACGAGGCGCCCGGCTTCGTCGGCACAACTCTGGTCGTGCGGGATCAACATCGACGCCGTCCTATCATCGAACGAAGGAACGCCAGATTCCGGCGATCTTCCTCACCGTCTTTACCTTTCGGAGTTTCGAGGATTTTGGGAACACCGCACAGCCGTTCTTCATTCATTATGAGACAAAAACCCCGGTTACCGATTTCGCCGTCTCCAATATGCTGATGCCGATCGACGCGACTTCCGAATCCACGCTTGCTGTCGTTGACGTGCAGCACCCGAAGAAGGTCCAGTCCCACTACGCGATCGAACTCGCTCACGGTGCGGTCCCACGCTTCCGGGGTTCTCAGGTCGTAGCCGGCTGCAAAGACGTGGCAGGAGTCCACGCAGACACCGACTCGCTCGGGTTTCCTGACGTTACCCAGAATGTCACGCAAATGTTCAAAACGATGCCCGATGGATGTCCCCTGCCCGGCAGTCGTCTCCAGTGCGATGGGAGTCGAGCCGGGGTCGAGGCGCTCGTGAATCCGATCGATGGCGTCGGCGATGCGTTCGACTCCTCTCGTCTCTCCGCTACCCAGGTGTGCGCCGGGATGGACGACCAGGTGGGAGAGGCCCAGGGCCGTGGATCGCTGGATCTCGTCGATGAGGGCATCCTGGCTGCGTTCCCAAAGCGAGTCATCGGGCGAGGCCAGGTTGATCAAATAAGAGTCATGCCCGACCACCCGCTTCAGCCCGGCGATTCGGCAGGCGGTGCGAAAGGCTTCGACCTCATCCTCGGACAACGGCCGCCCCTTCCATTGACTGGCGTTCTTCACGAAGATCTGAAGCGCCGTACAGCCGGCACCCACGGCCCGGTCCACCGCCTTGGGGATTCCTCCGGCAATCGACATGTGCGCACCCAGAAGAGGTTTCACATGCATGGTTCCCTGGCTCAATCCATGGAGGCCGACACTTTGGCCGGCCGAACGGGTTCGTAACTTGTCTCTACTCTACCAACAATCAGGAAAACGAGTAGAGACGAGACAAGTGCAAGAAGCCCCGGGGAGACACTGAAGGGATAGATACCCAAATGGCGCAAGATCTCGAGGCCGGTAGATAGTGCCAAGCCGGTAATAATGCTGACCCGGGCGGCCCACCGACCCGCTTCACGCCAGTTGAGCCCGATCGCGAGAGCAGGCGTCAGTGCTGCGGCGAAACTCGAGAAGGCGAGAATACCCAGGTAGGCGACCAGCATCCGGGAGCCGATAGCAAGAACTCCCGCGAGGGCGTAAATGACCAGTGAGCAGCAACGTCCCCACATGACCTGGCGTTCCAGCCTTAACCCGAAAGCCCGAGCCAAATCGCGACTCGCGGCCGCAGCACCGACGTTCACGAAGCTGTCCGCCGTCGACATGATGGCGGCAACCACCCCGACATAGGCAAAGGGAACCAGCCAGCCCGGTGCCACCCGGGAGAAAAACAGGGTAATTGCATCGTCAGGTTCGGCAGGGGCCGGCAGGGCGCCGTCGAGAACCAGGCTCCTGACCCCGGCGCCCGCTCCGAGCCAGACCAGACCACAGACCATCATCGTGATGGCCAACAGCAGGGGAAAGTATTTGAGGACCCGGAGATCCCGGATCATCATCAAACGGTTCACGACGTGCGGCTGCCCCAGGGAGCCGACCGAAAAAAGGAAGAACCAGCCCAGGCAAGTCAAGGCACCGGCCTCGCCCCAGGGGCTGAGTCCGCTCGATCCCGCCCGGACGAAGGCAGTCGTGATCCCCTCGAGTCCCCCTGATCCGGCCAGCGCAAAGTAGAAGATCAGGGTGGCCACCCAGAGCATAATGGCTCCCTGGACGACGTCGGTGTAGACGCCCGCCAGCATCCCGCCGGCGGCACTGTAGAAGACCAGCACGCCCAGCCCCAGAAATACCGCCGGTCCGCGCCCGAGAGGCGTCATGGAGTCCAGTAGAATGCCGAGAGCCAGCAGTTGAGTTGCCAGGTAGCCGATCACCCCCGTCAGAATGGCGACTGAGGCACAGCCGCTCGCAAACCGGCAGCCGAATCGTTCCAGAATGACATCGGGAATGGTCAGACATCCACGCTGATTCGAAAGGTGCATCAAGGGCTTAGCCAGCAGCCAGCACATCAGCGCGCCCGTGAATGAGCTGGAGATCGTGATCCAGAAAGATCCCAGACCGACCTGGTAGAAGAGCCCCGGCCCTCCGACGAACACGAAACCGCTCATGATCGAAGCCATCGTGGCCGGGACCAGCGTCAGAAGCCCTAAGCGCCTCCCTGCCAGGAAGTAGTCCCCCGCATCTGCCGTCTTGCGAACGGCATATACACCGATTCCAATCAGGATGAGCAGGTAGGTCAACCCGACGAGCAGGTTCATTGCCTCTTCCATCGATCGAAGTCACGGATGAAGCTCAGCGGCCAGATCAACAGCGGAACCACCCAGATCCCAAGGAGCATCCAAAAGGCGGGTGCGGGAAGTCCGAGCAGCTTCATCGTCGTGTCAGGCGCTGAATCACCGCTCCAGAGGAGGTAGGCCAGGATGCCGGCCGTCCAGATACCGAAGACCACGACCAGTCGCCGCGGAGCACTTCCCCATATTGCTAGACAGGACAGGACGCCGACGCCGCCCAAGGCCATCGTCCAGCTCGACTCGAACAACCCGCCGACAAGAACCAGAATGAGTGAGCCGACCAAGAACCCGAAGCGCATGCGTGCCTGCATCTTAAACAAAGCGATCGCGAAGGAAAACTGCCCCGCCGGGAAGAAATCCGTGTCTGGGGATGTCCGAGGGCCTGCCGCCCTGTAGAATATCAATCCTTAGCGGAGGCACTGAAGTGACCATCGAAGACATTGCCAACTACTGCGAAGTCAAGGATTGCCGCGTATCGCTAGGCTCGTCCGAGGCGGGCTTCATCACGATCGACGGGACCGGCGTGACCGGACGCTTCAACAATTATCGTCGTTTCCTGCGGTTTCACGAACTCCAGGCTCTCCCGGAGCCGCGTCGCCTGCTCGCGGCGGCGACCGCCTTCACGATCGAAGACGGAGGCGAACCGAGGGAATTGGATCGCGCGCAGTTTCAGCAGGAATTGAAGCGGTTCCAGGACCTCGTCGGCGCCTGAGTCGATCGAAGCAGCCGAGTAGGACAACCGTCCCCGGTTGTCCCCTGCCCCGAACGAACATCGCCGACACCGTACGTGCGGGCGCCAGAGTTTCGATGCGCCGGCCAGCCTTCCCCGTGATCGCAACGCCTTGGCAGTTCGACAACCGGGGACGGATGTCCTACGATCCCCGCTTCGATGCGCCGCTCAGCTTTTCCCGTAGCCGCGACCTCGGCAGCGGGACAATCGGGTCCCACCCTGAGTCTACGCGCTCGGGAACCTCGCCCGCAGGCGGCGGATGGCCAGATTGGCCGCCGAGGCGATATCCGCATTCTCGCTGGAACTCAGGTCCTGCACGATCGGCAGAGCGTCGGCTCCGCCACGCAACCCGATGACATCGAGCAGGCGAATCGTGACCGGGTCTCTGGCCGTCTGAAGTTGACTGTACAACGTTTGGATCTTGTCGGGCGGTAGTTCGAGCAGATAGTAGTACACCTGGTCCTTTTCGACGTTGTCCACCATCTCGACGATGTGCTCGTCCCGCCCCAGGAGGAAGAGCGCATAGCCAAGCGCCAATTTCACGCTCGGGTCTTCTTCGCGCAGGTATCGCATGGCCAGCAGTTTCACGTACTTTTTGTCGCCCATCCGACCGAGCCCCTCCGCGCCGTAGCGACGGTACTCGTCGCGGCTGTCGTTGAGCGCATCCTCAAAAATGTCCTGACTCGAGGGGTCTCCAATGTAGGCCAGCGCCTCCAGTACCTTCCTTTGCAGATCGTCCGAGCCCGAGACCGGAACGAACCCGAAGATCTTCTTGCGTTCTTCGACACCGACCCGATACAACTCGTTGAGGGTCGGGACCGCACTCTTGACCTTGAGCCGCCCCGCCGTCAGGATCGCCTCGTCGTGCACACCCTTGTTGGAATCCCGGATGAACGGCACGACCATCTCGGCGCTTTTTCGGTCGCCGATCTTGTAGACGGCCCGGATCAACTCGATCTTGACGTCACTCGAATCCTCACGATTGAGCGCATCCTCGATCGCCGGCAACGCAGCACGGGCGCGTAGAATGCCCAGTGCCACGGCGGCATCCTCGCGCAAGCCTTTGTCCGAACTGAACAGCAGATCGATCAAGGCATTGACGGCATCCCCGCTGACTGGCACGTAGGGTTCGACGACGCGCGAGTCGTAGTCGGTGCTCAGCGGATTCAGGAAGCTGACGACCTTCTTGACGCCGGAAACGAAACCGGTGTCCTCGGTTGTGTAGGTGTCGACGATTCCCTGCACCGCCACCTTCTGAATCCGCTTGTCCGGGTCGCGAGCCAGCTTCACGTAGGCCGGCAGTGCCCGAGTGTCGCCGATGGCCAGCAGCGCATTCGCCACGGCCAGCCGAACATCAGCGTCAGTGTCCTCGGCCGCCTCGACCAGCTGAGGGACCGCGGCCTGAACCTTGTTCTCTCCCAACAGGCGGGCGGCATCCTTCCGCTTTGAGGCATCGGGGTTCTTGAGATCGTAGATCAACCCGTCGACGCTTCGCGTTTCGGGTTTCCTCGCCTGAGCCAACGCCGGGAGACCCAGAAGCAGGCTCAATACAACGGTTATCGGGAGAAAGCTCCCCTTGTGCGTCCGCATGAATGGCATCCTTTCAATCGATCCTGATCCTGAAAAGTTAACAAAAATATCTGACCTGGTCACGGCCGGAGGGAACAGGGAGATCGGAGACCAACAATTGGAGGCGGGAAGTTCGAAGCTCGAAGCCGGGAAGAATTTGGTGGGGGTGACCTAACGGTCCGACTCAGTGGACTCCGTGGACGACGTGGACGCACCTAAGAACACTGGAAGCGCGAACCCGGGGGCGTGCCGGCCAAATAGTCCCAGCCCCGATTTGGGTTGACGCTCGGCAGCAGCCTGCAACCTCGGCAACTCGATCTCGCGCAAGGCCGCAGGATTCCTTTGTTTTAGCGCCCTTGGCGTCCGTGGCGTCTCGGCGCGAAATCGGTTCGATCAATCTCGACGAACGAGCACCAGGGTCGAGGCAGGGTCCAAAGGATTTCGGCGACACGCCCCCGCAACTCGGAACCGACTGCGACCTCCAGCTTCCGCCTTCCAGCTTCCAGCTTCTCTGCTTCGCAAACCGAAAATCGAGAATCTCCGGTTCCTCCGGTTGACCCGGGTGCGTTCGTCCCCCGACAATGGTGGACCGCCATGTCGATCCAGAAGCTGATTCTCGCCGCTCTCCTGTCTCTCGCTTGCGTGCCTCCGTCTTTTGCCGGTCAGATTCCGCTCTCGCTGAAGACCGACGTCCCGGGAGTCGAGTACTCCGAGGCCATCCCGATGCCTGAATCCATCCTCGGACATCGAATCGGTCACAGCCATACGCGCCCCGACCAGATCGTCCGCTATTTCGAGGCCGTCGCAGCAGCCAGCGACCGGGTCATCGTCGAGCGGCACGGCTCAACCTACGAGGAACGACCGCTTTTGCACGCCATCGTCACTTCTTCGGAGAATCAGCTGCGTCTCGAGCAGCTTCGTGAAGCGAATCTGCGACTGGCGGAGGATTCCGGCGCCGTCTCGGACTCGAGCCTCGACGACATGCCGGTCGTCGTATGGATGGGCTACAGCGTTCACGGCAACGAAGCCAGTGGCTCCGAGGCCGCTCTCCTGCTTCTCTATCATCTCGCGGCCGGAAGCGGCGATCCCGTCGATCGGGTCCTCCAGAATTGCATCGTCATCATCGATCCGATGCTCAATCCGGACGGCCGCGCACGCTTCGTCGACTGGGTCAATGGCAACCGCGGCCGCGTCGCGACGTCGGACCCCAATGATCGGGAACATCGGGAGCCCTGGCCCGGGGGCCGCACCAATCACTACTGGTTCGACCTCAACCGGGACTGGCTACCCGTCCAACTGAAAGAGAGTCAGGGCCGCCTGCAGCTCTTCTACCATTGGCGCCCCCAACTCGTGACCGATTTTCACGAGATGGGCGGCAATTCAACCTTCTTTTTCATGCCGGGGGTGGCCTCTCGGACCAACCCGCTCACTCCTCAGAGCAACTTCGATCTGACCCGACGAATCGCCGCTTTCCACGCGCGCTACCTCGACCGCCTGGGTTCGCTCTACTACTCGGAAGAGGGTTACGACGATTACTACTACGGAAAGGGCTCAACCTACCCGGATATCAACGGCGCCATCGGTATTCTGTTCGAGCAAGCGTCTTCACGCGCCCTGAAACGCGAAGTCGCCGACGGTGTACTCGACTACGCCTTCACGATTCGCAATCAGTTCACAGCCTCACTGTCGAGTCTCGATGCGGCCGTGACGTTGCGCCACGACCTTCTGGCACAGCAGCGGGACTTCTATCGCGACGCCCTCGGCCAGGCGCGTCTGAGCCCAATCAAGGGATGGCTCTTCGACGCACGTGACTGTGGCGGACGCATCCATCCACTCATCGAGACGCTGCTGAGGCACCAAATTCGGATTTACCCGCTTGCCCGAGACCTCCAAGTCGGCGACCGCACCTTCCCGGCGGGCCATGCCTACATCGCACCCGTCCTCCAGCCCCAGACGCGGCTTCTACAGGCTTTGATGGAGCGTGTCACCGATCCCGAGGAGACCGTCTTCTACGACGTATCGACTTGGACATTCCCTCTGGCCTTCAACGTCGATACGGTGGAACTCCGAACCGATCCGCAGCCGTATCTCGGACCGCGAATCGGGGGCCCCACGCGCTCCGAAGGCCGGGTGGAGGGGACCGGCGAGCCTTATGCCTATCTGATGGACTGGAACAACCACCGCGCTCCGGCCGCGCTATTTGCACTCCAGGAAGCGGGAGTCCGGACGCGCCTGCTGACCCGATCGATCGCCTACGGCCAAGGCGCCGACTTGGTGCGATTCGATCGCCCCATGATCGTCGTTCCGGTTCACCAGCAGCCGCTGGAAGCCGCCCGAATCGAAGCTTTGGTTTCGGACGAGGCGGCCAAAGAGGGTGTCTCCTTTCACGGCGTCGATTCGGGCTGGACCGATGAAGGACCCGATCTCGGCGGTCCTTCGAGTGTCCCCCTCGAGAAGCCCTCGATCGCACTGCTGTGTGGTCCGGGGACGCGCAGCAGTGAAGTCGGGGAGAGCTGGTTCGTCCTCAACGAGCGTCAAGGGATTCCCGTGAGCCTGCTCGAAGCGAAGGATATTTCAGGCATCGACCTGAGCCGCTACAACACACTGATCGTTTCGGGCGGCAACTATCGGTCCGTCACGGACGGAGGGATCGCGGATCTGAAGAAATGGCTCCAGGGCGGCGGCCTGATCATTGCGTCGGACTCCGGGGCCCGCTGGTTGATCGAGAGAGAGTTGGTCGATGAGCGACTGCGTGAGCGCACGGTGACGACAGAGGACATCCCCTACGAAGACGTCGCCGACGCCCGTCGGTCCCGGAGCATCCCGGGGTCGATCTTCGAGGCGATCCTGGACGTGACCCACCCGCTGGCCTACGGCATGAACGAGCGCCTTCCTGTGTTTCGTGATCACGAGATCCTCTTCGAGCCTTCCCACGAGGCCGGTGCCAACGTCGCGCTCTACTCGGACACCCCTCTTTTGAGCGGCTATGTCCCCGAGGGGATGCTCTCCGAGCTGAAAGGCTCCGCGGCCATCATCGCTCGCCGGGTCGGCCGAGGCCACGTGGTCTTGTTCGCCGACGACCCGAACTTCCGGGCCTTCTGGTACGGGACCTCGGCGGTCTTCTACAACGCGGTCTTCTTTGGGAGAAGCTTCTGAGATTTGATAAGCTCTTCTCCAACCGTGACGGGCAATCAAACTCTCGCTCTTGACTGGGATTCCATCCGAACGGTCCTCCTGGACATGGATGGAACGCTGCTCGATTTGCATTTCGACGACTTCTTCTGGACCGAATATGTTCCAAGCCGTTATGCCCGACGCCACTCGATGACGGTGGAGGCGGCCAGAGAGGAACTGTTCTCCCGTTACCGCCGCCTGGAAGGAACCTTGGACTGGTACTGCGTCGATTTCTGGAGCCGCGAACTCCAGATGGACATTCCCGTCCTGAAGCGCGAGGTCGAACATCTCATTGCCGTGCAGCCCTATGTTATCGATTTCCTCGATGCCGCCCGGACGCCCAGACGGAGAGTGGTGCTGGTCACCAACGCCCACGGCAAAAGCGTTGATATCAAGATGAAGAAAACCAAGCTGGGGAGGCGGTTGGACGCGCTGATCTGCGCGCACGATCTCGGACTGCCCAAAGAAGATGTTCCTTTCTGGGATCTCCTGCAGGAAGTCGAGCCGTTCGAGCCCGGCGCCACTCTGCTCGTCGATGACAGTCTGCCAGTCCTGCGATCCGCACGGACCTACGGAATCCGCAATCTGGTTTCGATCCGGCAGCCGAACAGTCACGGCCCGATTCGAGAAATCACGGAGTTCCCGGCGATCCAGGATTTCCGGGAAATCAGACCGGGCAGCAACGGTTCGTGCCGGTAGAACAACAATCAAATGCTGAGACGGGTGTAGAGCGCCTTCACGACCTGCTGTCCGTAGATCCGCTCGAGGCGGCGAACCGTGAAGTGACCCTGCGCCATGGCCTGAAAGTGGGAGATGAAGATCGTGTTGATCAACGCCCCGCCTGCGGCTCCGATAACCGGAACCGCCATGGCTGCGACCTTTTCGGAGACGGCCACGCCGAAGCGGCTGCCGATGGCCGCGATGAGCCGCACCAGCACCGGAGCACCTTTCTCCTCGACTCCGCGTTGAGCAATGTAGCGGGCGGCGTCGCTCACGGTCCCGGCCAGCGCTGAGCGAACCGCGAAATATCCCGCCTCAGTTGCGTCGTCCGAAGGTGTCCGGCCACCCAGTGCGAAGACCTCGAGGCACGCCAGCTGCGTTTCGACCGCATTGACATCCTCTCCCTGATTGCGTGCCGTGTCCACAATCGCCCGCAGCATGATCGTCGTAGATACCGGCAACTCCACGACCAGACCAGCCAGGCCAAAAGCCCCGCCGCCGGCACCCGTAGCCGCGACCGCCAGCTTGTGAAAACGATCCCTTCCGATCCGTGATCGGCGTCCGAGAGACCGGACCGCCACCGAGAGCGCACGCTCCAGAGACACGCGCACGGCACTGTGCACGGTCCGCGCCCATTTCTCTGGAAGCAGCTGAAAACCGCGCTCGATCGGGGCTCCGACGACGTCGGTCAAGCGGGCCGCCAAACCGGGACGTTCCAGTAGGCGCTTGGCCGCCCGCAGCTCTTCACGGTGTTCGGGAGAAACCGTCAACTCGGGTTGAGCGTTTGCTCCCGCGTTGGATATGGGTTGATCGATCAATACCGAAGGCTCCTCAGGGGCTCCGGCCCGCACCCGTTGCCGGCAGGCAAGCCGGTCTAGTAGTCTTCCGCCTCTCTCTCTCCAGATCGCGACCTGTTGCGTCCTCCCCCTATGCGATCGAAATGCTCCTCCTCGTCCTCTTCAGCCTCTTCAGCAGAGAGGTCTTCGAGTTCCCGGTCGCTCCACGGCTCGCCGCACCTCAATAGATGGAACGGCTGCCCCAGTCGTTCGCAGGCTTCGGCGAACTCCTCAACCACCGAGGTATCGGCATCGAACATCTCATAGTGGCATGGGATGGCCAGCCTGGCATCGATTGTCCTGGCCAGCTGTGCGGCTTCGGAAGCTGTCAGCGTATCGGCGAGCCCTGTCTCGGTGCTGCGACCCCCGATCGGCAGCAGCGCAACGTCGATTGCGAAGGCCTGCAAGCGTTCCTCCAAACCTTCGAACGGCACCACGTCTCCGCTGTGATAGATCATCCAGGGTCCCAGCTCAATGACGTATCCGAGCCTTCGGCAGCGACCATCCTGGTCTCTCTCCTCTTGGGGGGAACCGGCGACACCCAGAATGGTCACTTCCTCGAGGTTTTCGCTCAAGTTGTCATCCAGCCCGGTGACGAAGTCAGGATTGGGTTCGAGTCGTTCCGCCACCTCCGCTCGGACCGCTTCCGGAACGAAGAGCTCCATCTCCGGGTTGATTTCGAGAAGGGTCCGGAGGGTCTGGACATCGAGATGATCCGGCTGAAGGTCGCTGACGGTGACGATCTTGATGAAATCGAGATCTTTCGGGTCCACCGCCTGCTCCGTCACGCGAGTCAGAAGCCGATCGGATTTTGCAGCCTGACCCCCGAGCGAGTCGGAAAGATAGGGGTCGCAGAGCAGGTGAGTACCTTCATACTGCAGCAGAAAGCCACTCTGTCCCAGCCACCACAGGCTCAAGTGCTCCTTGGACCTGGCGAAAGCTCGAATGTTCTTCAGCAAGGCCTCACCTTTCAGAACTGGCTTGATCATATGAGCTAAGAATACAAGTTGGACCCCGACAGCGGCAAACCCGAACCCGCATTCCCATGCGAATTGCAGCCGCCGCTCAGGATGCGGTTCCCAGGACTCCAATGCTAAGCTGACTTCATGAATCCAACGACGCTGCTAAACCAGGATTACCTGGACGACCTAGCCGGGGGGTACAGAGCCGCCCAGGTTCTCTTCACCGCGTGCAGAATCAGGGTCTTCGAGCAGATCGGCGAGACGGGTCTGGAGCTCGATGCAATCATCGAGCGACTGGGAAGCCATCCCAGAGGTACACGAATCCTGCTCGACGCTCTGGTCGGTCTGGGGCTCCTCGAAGCGCGGAACGGTCGCTACTACAACTCGGCACTGTCGCTCGATGCCCTGACGCCTTCTTCGCCCCATTCTCGATTTGCTCATATCCTCCACAGCGCCCGCCTCTACGAGCGCTGGGCCGGACTCTATGACGCCGTGATGACGGACCGTCCGACTCCCGAAGAGCGCATCGATCCCCGGATCGAGAGTGGCAAGGTGGCGTTCGCCAAGGCCATGGAGGACTCAGCCCGCCGGACGGCTTCGCTGACTGCCGCCTGCATCGATTTGCATTCCGTGTCATCGCTGCTCGACATCGGGGGAGGAGCAGGACTGTACTCGATCGCTTTTTCGGAGCGGCAGCCGGATCTTCACGCCTGGATCCTGGATGATGCCGAGACCTTGCGTGTGGCGGAACGGAATATCGCCGCGGCGGGGCTGTCGGATCGTGTCGCCTTGCTTCCGGGCGACGCCCACTCCCGCGATCTCGAAGGCCCCTATGACCTCATCTTCATTTCCAACGTCCTCCATATCTACTCGGCGGAACGAAACAGCAAACTGGTGCGCCGCTGTGCAGCTGCGCTCAATCCGGAGGGCCGGCTGGCGCTGAAGGACTTCTTCCTCGAGGACGCTGCGGGAGGCGGTAAAACCGGGGAGCTCTGGAATCTTCTCTTTGCCGCGAACATGCTGGTGGGAACCGAAGAGGGCGACTGCTATACCGAAAGTGAGGTCCGCGCCTGGTGTAGGGAGTCAGGGCTCGGTTTCAGTCAGAGGATTCCCCTGACCGTGAAGACCTCGATCCTGGTCTTCCGTCGCTGAGTTTTCACCACAACGTTGCACCTGTTGGGGTGCCCTCCGGCGTTGTGCCCGTTGTGGTGGGTTCCGGGCTGGGCGATCAGCGAGCATTCACCACCACGGCACGACGAGTGCCACGTTGTGTCCGTTGTGGTGCCCTCCGGCGTTGTGCCCGTTGTGGTGACTTCCGGCATCGTGCCCGTTGTGGTGACTTCCGGGCTGGGCGACCAGGGAGGATTCACCACCACGGCACGGCGAGCACGACGCTGTGATCACGCCCCGAGGACTTCCTGGTAGAGCTGCTCGTACTGGGGAATGATCGCCTCACGTTCGAAGTGCTCTACCGCCAAGGCCCGCGCCTGTCTCCTGAACCGGCGCAGCATCTCTTCGTCCGAAAGCAGCAGAGCGGCTTTATCCACCATCGCACCGATCTCGCCGACCGGCAGCAAGAATCCGGTCTCTCCGTCACGGACCAGCTCGGGTACGCCGCCGACCCGAGTCGCGATCACCGGAACGCCGCAGGAATGAGCTTCCAGAGCCGCCAGTCCGAAACTCTCCTGTTCGCTGGGAAGGACGAACAGGTCGGCGCAAGTCATCAGTTCTTCGAGATAATCCTGCTGCCCGAGAAAATGGACGTGTCCGCTCAGCTTCAGCTCCTTGACCAACTGCTGGACGAAGAGCCGTTCGGGACCCTCTCCCACCAGGATGAGCTTGGCCGGAATGCGCTCCCGCAGCCTGGCCAGCAGCCGGACCGCATCGCCGGGGCGCTTGACCGGCCGGAAGTTGGACGCGTGCATCAGGATCTTTTCTCCCTCGGGAGCAAAGTGACCTCGAAAACAACGCTCCAAACCAGGTTTGTACCGCTTTGTGTCCACGAAGTTGTAAATCACCCGGATCTCACGGCGAATGTCGAATTCCTCGATGGTGCGCTTTCGAAGATACTCGGATACGGCAGTCACCCCGTCCGATTCTTCGATGGCGAACTTGATGACCTGGTAGAACGAACTGTCCAGGCCGACCAGTGTGATGTCCGTACCGTGCAGGGTGGTGATCGTCTTCAGGGGCTGAGCAGCCAAAATCTTCTTGGCCAGGTAGGCGCTGGCGGCGTGTGGTATCGCATAGTGGGAGTGAATCAGTTCAAGGTGATACTCGCGCGACACGTCGACCAGTTTGGTCGCGAGCGAAAGGGCATAGGGCGGATATTGGAAGAGCGGATAGGAAGCCACCTCGACCTCGTGGACGTAGATGTTCTCGTAGAACGAACCCAGTCGGAACGGAGTCGCGTAGCTGACGATGTGGACTTCGTGCCCCTTTTCGGCCAGCCCTATGGCGAGTTCCGACGCTACGACTCCGCTGCCGCCGTGGGTAGGGTAACAGGCGATTCCGATCTTCAATCACTTCCTCCAGTCTTCACTCACATCACCATACCGATGAACGTACGCTCAGCGGGGCTCTGGATCCTCCGGGGCGGCGCGGTCCTCCCTCATTTCTATGTCGAACTCAGAGGAAAGATTCAAGATACTCCGGCCCGAAAAAGGCCACCGGGTCATCCAGTCTCAGCGGCTCTCGAACCAGGAAAGGCTCACCATATTCGACGCCGATATAGGAGCCGTACTGGCGGGCTCGAGCGATGACCGCTTCCAGGAAGCCGGGGCGGCTGACGTTCGTTCTGTCCTGCTCGGGCTCCCCGGCGGGCGATTCGAAGAACTGTGATCGATACGCGCGGACCGCCTCGAGCTTCTGCTGGTGCGTCTGCGAAACATCGACGATGAAACTGGGGCGGAACTCATACCGGGACGCGTAGAAGAGAATGCGATTTGGCCGAAACGCGACCCGGCCGGTCTCGATCTTCCTCAGACCGGCGAGGAAGCCGGCCTCCTGGACAAGTCGACCACCGTTGGAATGATCGGGATGCCGATCCTTCCAGTAAGGCGCGAGGACGATTCGCGGGCGGAACTCACGAATGATGCCGATGACGGCCAGCTTCTGGGAAGTCGTTGCGGCGAGACCTCCGTCCGGCAGACCGAGGATCCGCTGCTCGCTCACCTGCATGATCCTCGCGGCTTCGGCAAACTCACCAGCCCGCACTGCCGCGTCTCCGCGCGTTCCCAGTTCGCCGGCGGTCAGCGCGACGACTCCGGTTCGATACCCCTGGCGGGCCAGCTTGATCAGAGTCCCGGCGCAGGTCAATTCAACATCGTCGGGATGGGCCCCGAACGCCAGCACATCGAGTGTCTTCCCCTCCGAGGACTGCTTCATCCCATCTTCCACGCGCCTGGCTTGCTGTCCGGAGCGCCGACCATCAACGCGCGCCCCGGCCCGTGAACACGGCCGGAATCGTCTTCAGCATGATCCGCAGGTCGAGCCAGAACGTCCAGCTGTCAATGTACTGCAGATCCATTTCCATCCACTTCTGAAAGCTGATATCGCTGCGGCCCGAAACCTGCCACAAGCAGGTAATCCCGGGCTTGACGCTCAAGCGCCGTCGCTGCTTGAGCGAGTAGTGCTCGACTTCGTCGGGAAGGGGCGCCCGCGGTCCCACGACGCTCATTTCCCCTTTGATCACGTTCCACAGTTGAGGCAGTTCGTCAATGCTGAACTTACGAAGGAAACGCCCGAGCGATGTCACGCGGGGATCATTGCGCATCTTGAAAACCGGTCCATCCATTTCGTTGAGGTGCCGGATTTCCCAGAGACGGTCTTCCGCCCCGTGGATCATGGTCCGAAACTTCACCAGCCGGAACTGCCGCCCGTGCAGGCCGCAGCGAACCTGGCGGTAGAAGATCGGCCCCTCGGACGTGAATTTGATCGCCACGCCGATGATCAGAAGAACGGGGGAAAGAAGGACCAGCCCCACGGCGGATACCAGGAAGTCGACCGCTCGCTTGGCTACGATCTCGAGGCCGTGCTCGGGGACGGTCGAGAACGTGATCAGTGGGAGATTATCGAAATACTCCAGGGAAACGGCCGACGCCGAGCTTGGCAGGAAATCCGCCGCAATCCGGGTCCGGATGCCGATTTCCTCGCACAACCGCATGATGCCCTCATAATCTTCCAGGTCTTTCTTCGAGGTACCACAAAAGACCAACTCGTCGGCCGGAGCACTCTCCTGAAGAAGGCTGGGAAGATCCTCCACCCGTGCCACGATCTCGGCATCGTCGATGACCTCGGGATGCCCGTTGGTCCGCACATACCCGACAACGTGATAGCCCCATTTGCGGGCCGACTCCAGGATTTCACCGACACGCATGGCGCTCTGATCCGTTCCGACGATGAGGATACGGATCTGATTGTGTTCGTTGATGTTGCGGCTCCGAAGTACCAGGTAGAAAACGAGCCTGTCGAGGAGCAGCAGAAACAAGAGCAGGATGAAGAAGCTGAAGAAGATGGGCCGGCTTACCACCAGCTTGAAAGCGAAGATCGCGAGGCCCATGAGACTTCCCGCCAGGGCCACAAAGTAGAGGACGCGTTCGAACTGCCGGCTGAGCGGTCGCTTGAGCAGGGTGTCGTATTGCTGCGTAAGGAGCAGGGCCGCGAGCCAGATCGGCAACGAAAGCAGCAGGAAAAGGATGTAGTCGTGAAACGGGAGCAGAATCGGATTGAAGTGCCCGCTGAACTCCCCCGGCGCGAGCCTGACCAGAATGGATCGGCCGTGGTAGGCGAGGAACACGGCGGGCAGAACGCTGATGACATCGACGGTCAGGAGAATCCTCGAGTACAGGCGGTAGTGTCGATCAAACATCGGCTTACCTCGATGAATCCATGGCCGGCGATTCTCCCCCTTTCCGGCCCGGGCCTCCGTTTTTGCTTACAAGTATAAAACCTTGTGCTCGACACATCCCGTGTCTATCGTCGCGACCAGACGGCGAACGAAATCCGGTCCGCCCTCATTCAAGAAGTAATTGAAGTTGATGCACCTTTCCTGAAGCTGCCGGTGCGGAGCAAGGTGCTGAACCAGATGAGCCAGGTGTCGGTGAACCACCGCGTCGCGCCGCGCTCGATCGGCCACGATCCGATCCTTGACCTTTTGGAGCTGGGACACGATCCTGGACTCAGTCTTTCTTGCCATTTCCAGCTCCGGTTTCTCCAGGCCGGAGCTCAACGCTCCGTCATAGATCGAACGCAGGCTTTCCTCGACCGCGTCACGCAGTTGTTCCAGTTTCTCGAGCGCGGGCTGCCTGCCATTGCCACGCAACAGGAGCTCGGCAAGCTCTTGTTCGCTCGACTGCAGGAACCGAGCGACTGGAATCCCATACTTCCCAAGAAGACGCCGGCTCTTGCGGTCCACGATCGTAAATGCAGATCGCGGGCAGACCACCGGCTCGATCCCGAAAAAGGGAGCAATCGCGTTGACCTGGGCGTAGTAAGCGATTTCAGCGGGCCCACCGACGGAAGCGACGGTCGGAAACAGAAAGTCCTGGACGATGGGCCGCAGCAGAACGTTGGGCGCCAGCTGAATGTCGCCGGCGCTCAGGGAATGCAGCAGGGCCTCCGATGAATAGCGGACGCGAGGACGCTCCTTGGCCCGGAATTCATCTCCCCTGTTTTCGAGTTTGTAGCGAGCTTCCCCATCCAGCCAGAAAAGGAAAGTCTCCGACTCATCCACCATCACCTGCGGTTCGAAGCCCGCCTCTCCCAATCGCTTCCTGCGAGCCAGCGAGGCCTCGACGAGTTCGCTCCGGCGCGTTACGGCGGTCTCGAACAGTCGTCGCAAGCCCTGCCGATAACCTTCGATCAAGGGGTCGAAGAAGATCAACCCCTGCTCGGAGAAGACCCGGGAAATCCAGCGGACGAAGGCCTCACGAAAAGTCCGGTTGGGCGCATAGTCCTGGAGCAGAGAACCTCGAATCCGCTCTGAGGGAAGGCCGCCCTGGAGCAAATCGGCGACCGGAGCCAACCAGGAGTCCCAATCGGCAATTCGAGTCGTTCCCGCCATCTGTTGGTCACGAGACCGCACATCGGGATGACTGACGGAAAACAGATCGCCATCGCCATCGACGAACTGGGTGTTCCTCACTTCATCGAAATCGGAATCGTCGGCAGCCAGCCAGAATACCGGAACCGCCGGGATGCCCCAGCTGCGCAGCCGTTCAGCCAGTTCGACGGCTGTCGCAGCCTTGTACGCAGTGTAGCAGGGTCCCCCCAGGAGGCCTACCTGTTGCCCGGTGACGACCGCCACGGTGGCTGGATCCGCCAGCAGTTCGAGGTGCTCGAGGCTCGATCGGGAGACACCCAAATCGCGGTTGTAAGCATCCAGCAGCGAAACGAGCGTGTCCCGCGGGAAATGCTCCCGGCCCAGGACCGTCTGGGCTCGATCTCGCCATTCCCCCGCAGATGCGGGGATCGGACGGTAGAAGTCCGACACCCTGGAAAAGTCATACAGATAGTCCAGGAAGAGAGGGTTCTGATTCGGCAACTCCCGGTAATCGATACACTCAGCTTTCATCGCCGTTCGATCTGTTCCATCACTTCCCGCACCCGCTCCCGCTCTGCTACGCTCAGCGGAGCCAGCGGGCGGCGACAGTACAGTCCTTCATACCCCTTCAGTTCCATCGCACACTTGATTCCGGCCACCCCGAGGCCCCGGACGACGATCGACGAGAGCAGACCGATCTTCTCCTGTACGTCCCGAAACTCGCCGTCGGGACGATCTGCCCGATCGGCCTGCTTCGCCAGCATGTCCGGAATGATACAGGCGGCCCCCAGAATCGCAGCCTCGACACCCAACTGCCGAGCGAAGGCAAAGGTTTCGGCCGAGCCGCTCAGCAGCTGGAATCCCCGGCCCTCAACGGCCCGCAGGACCTCCTGGACGTAAATGAGGTTCCCGGAGCTCTCCTTCATTCCGGCGATCTTCGGATGGCCCGCCAATTCCTGTACGACCGAAACCGGCAGTACGATTCCGGTCAATTGAGGAATGTTGTACAGATAGACGGGCAGAGGGGTGCGATCGGCCAAGCCGAGGAAGTAGTCCCGAAGCGCCTCTTCCGTCATGCGAGAACGGTAGTAGGAAGGAACCGTGACCAGCAGGCCGTCCAGACGGAACCTTGCGAGCTGATCGGCGAGCTCCACCGCTTCCCGAAGGCTGTGGGCGGGAATTCCGGCCAGCAAAAAGCGATCGGAGGGCAGTATCCCCGCCGATTCGCGGACGAGCTGCACCTTCTCACCATCCGACAGGTGAAGTCCTTCTCCCGTCGTGCCCGCAACCACGAAGCCGCTCAGCCGGCTTTCGAGGTACCGCTCGAGGTTCCGGCAGAAGGCGCCGAGCTCCAGTTCCCCGTCCACGCCGAAAGGTGTAGCCAGCGGTGCGATCACCCCTCGAAACATACTCTCTCCTCCGATGGTGGTTCCCAGTGGTCCACCGTCCGCCGGTAATCCGCTTTCGGTAACGCTCCACTCGAGAGGCCGGATTGGCGTCGGATACGTCGGTCAGCGCGCGAGTTCGTCTCCTCCGTGACCGGGCTTCGAAGGCTTTACTCTATCGAATTTGGAGGGAGTCTGCTACCGCAGGGATTGAGGACCTGAGGGATTGGGGGATTAAGGGATTAAGGGATTAAGGGATTAAGGGATTGGGGGATTGGGGGATTGGGGGATTGGAGGATGGTGGGATTGGAGGATGGGGGACTGGATTGGCCATTCCCACAGAATCCATGAATCCTCGAATCCTTGAATCCCGTAAATCCCTTCATCCTCTAAATCCCCTAAATCCCCCAATCCCCTGGATCCCTCAATCCATTGAGGCTGTTACGGTTTCTCGGGTGACGGCTTCGGTTGCTTGCCAGCGCCCCGCTTCGCCGCATCGGCCTCGGCGGCATCCGGTTGGGACGCGGCACCGACCGTGACCCGGTCCTGGAGATTGAGGAACTTCTTCTCTCCGATACCCCGGACCTCCATCAGATCCTCGATCTTTGAGAAAGGCCCGTTCTTCTCGCGGTACTCGACGATCCGCGCCGCGATGGCCGGGCCGATTCCCGGCAACTCGTCCAGCTCCTGGACGCTCGCCGCATTGATGTCGATGACCTTGGACGGCTGAGCCAGAGCATCGACCGATGCGCAGACCATGAGACCGAACATTGCGATCACTGCCAGAAACACACTCTTCTTCAACATGACTTTCCTCCTTCGGGCGCGACATGCGCCTCTCACCTACCATTAACGTTCGAGGAGAAAAATCTACGAAAAAGGGAGCGGTCACGAACCCAGGAAGAAGTGGATGTACCAGTCGACAAAGGCCGGTCCGCCGAGCGTGACGATGATCGCGGCGAGCCCCAGGAAGGAACCAAAAGGCAGTTCGTAGCGGCGGTTGTGACCGGCCAGCCACATATAGAGTCCGCCCAGAACGGCCCCCAGCAGGGAGCCCAGCAGGATGGTCAGCCAGCTGAACTGCCAGCCCAAAAAGGCACCGACCATGGCCATCATCTTGACGTCGCCGAACCCCATGCCTTCGATTCTGCGAAGCTTGAGGTAGGCCCAGGCTACAAGCCAGAGGAACCCACCCCCGAACAGGATGCCCAACGCGGAATTCAGGTAACTGCCAAACACCGGTCCGCCCCAGGACAGGGAGCCGACTCCATGCAGGAATTGCGCTGACTGGAAGGGAGAAAGCGCGAAGCCGGCCACGGCACCGCTGAGCGTCAAGACGTCGGGAAGGATCCGTTCGAAGAGATCGATGAACATCAACACGATAAGCAGGCAGAAGAAGACAGCGTCGATAAAGAAGGCCGGCGCAAGACCGAATCGCAGATAGAGCGCCAGGAAACACAACGCCGTCATCGCTTCGACGGCTGGGTAGACCCAACTGATCGGCTGCCCACACCCCCGGCAGCGCCCGCGCTGCAGGATGTAGCTGAACAGCGGGACATTCTCCCAGGGACGGATCGATCGGCCGCAGTGAGGGCAGCGCGATCCGGGAGTGACGACCGAGATTCCGCGAGGGATGCGGTAGATGCAGACGTTCAGAAAGCTGCCAAAAACCAGTCCCGCGATAACCACAAGCACAGCAGCAGGCATCCGGCGATTATAGGCGATAGGGCTGGCATCCGGTCGGACTTGGGTTCCTCCTTCGAAGGGTGATATCGTTTCAGAGAAACCAACCCAACTTCGTCAGACCGGAGGTGCTTGAATGCATAAACACCTTTTCCCGGCCATATGTGTGGCAATGCTGATCGCGCCGCAGGCCCTCGCCCTGGAGAATCTGAAGTACGAGTGTAAGAGGGGTGACTCGGTGCGCCATATTGAGCTGGTCTATGAGAAACCGGCCTCGCAGGTCCCCTGTTCCGTGCTGTACACGAGAGACGCGGACGAACCGGACCAGACGAAGACTCTCTGGAGGGCAGAATACGAGCCGGGTTTCTGCGAACAGCACATCGAGGCCTTCCTGGAGAAGCTGGAAAGACTCGGCTGGACGTGCCGACAGGTGAAAGTGGAGCCGGAGAAGAACGAAAATCCCAAGGAGGGTCCATCCGGACCAAGTTCCTAGGCGATTCTTGCGCCTCTCAGTCCTTCATCGGCGCGTGAGTCCGTCGGAAGACACTGTCGCCCAGCACTGCTCGGAACGGTACAATGGGTCTCCATGAAGGGGAGATTCCATCGCCGATTCCTGTTTGGAGCCATGGTCGCGGTTCTGGCCGTTCCGATTTTGGCTCGACCACCCTATGCGCATGAATACCTGGTCAAGATAGGAGACCTGGCCCCGGATTTCACGATCCGGCAGGCTGACGGCAAGACCTACCAGCTCTCCGATCTTCGGGGCAGCGTGGTGATGCTGCAGTTCACGGCCAGCTGGTGCAGCGTCTGCCGCGGCGAAATGCCGTTCATCGAGAAGGAGATCTGGCAGGCGTGGCGCGACAAGGGGCTGCACGTGATCGGGATCGACCGCGACGAGCCGATCGAGACCGTGAATTCCTTCGCCAAACAGGTCGGCATCTCCTATCCGCTGGCGCTCGATCCGGGAGCCGACATCTTTGCTCGGTATGCCCAGAAGGATTCCGGCGTCACCCGCAACGTCATCATCGACCGGAATGGAAGGATCATCTTCCTGACCCGACTCTTCGACCGGGCGGAGTTCAACAAGATGAAGGCCAGGATCGAGGAGGAGTTGGGAAAGGAGGAATAGCAGCAGGGGGAATCAGGAAAACCTGGATTATGGCACGGCCTGGGATTTATGGAACAGATAGGACCTATGGGACCCTGAGGCGTTTTCAGGCTGTGTTTCAAGTCCCATACGTCTCATAGGTCCCATTGGTCCCGGGCCGTCCCATCGACGAGACCGTTCTTTGATTGACAATCCCCTTACTGCTGCTGGTTCCTCCGGGCCGTCACGATATCGTTTTCGCTGATGATCGTGAACATGGCCGTCTGCAAGGCGGTCAGCGCCTGCTGGTAGTTGACCATGGCACGCAGCTCATTGACCTGCGCGGTGACCAGGTCACGCTGGTAGCTGAGCACCTCGAAGTTGGTGGAAAGGCCCGCCTCGAAGCGCTTGTTCTCGCCGTCGAGTTTCTCCTGGCTGAGCCGGCGGGCCGCTTGGGCCGCATCGAGCGCTTTCCTGCGTGTCGCGATCCCCTGATAGGCGTTGCGGACGTCGACCATCACGGACTGCTGCGCCTGCCTGAACTGACTCTCCTGTTGACGACGAGTGATCAGGTTCTCGGCCAACAGAGCGTCGTTGGTGCGGTTGCGCAGGGGAATCTGGACGTTGATCGCAGCATTGTACTCGAGGTAGTTGAATCCGAAAGCCTGCCCGAGTGCATTCGTGACGTTTCCGAAGAAGGGGCTGTCCGGCGCCAGTACCTTGGTCCCGGTGTCGCTCAAGCCGCCAATGTCGTAGACCGTTCCCGACCGACCGACCGAGGTCAGGCCAAGCACGAGATCCACCTGTGGTTTGCCCTGATTGTGCAGGTACTTTCGACTGATATCGGTCTGCTCCAACTCCAGGTCATATCGCTTCAGCTCGGGCCGGTTTTGCAGCGCCGTCTGGATGGCGTCGTCGAGGGTCACGTTGACCTCTTTGACTTGAGGCTCGTCCGTCGGAATCAGGGTCTCACTCCAGAGCGTCGCCTTGGGATCGGGGGCGAGAAGATTCTTCAGGGCGTTTTGAGCGGTGATGATGTTGACTTCGGAGGTGATCATCTGCTGCTGGTTGTTGGCTACTTCCGCTAGCGAGGAGGTAATCTCGATCGGCGCCATGACTCCGATCTCGACCCGCTTCTGGTTGTTCCGGTACTGAATGATCGCCATCTCCAGACCGCGACGCTGGGCTTCGTAGTTCTGAATCGCATAGACCAATTCCCAATACTGGTCCTCGACCTGCTGGATGGTCTGAGACACTTGCTGCTGGAACTGCGTATCCGAGATCTTGGTATTGAGATTGTAGAGCTTCAGATCTCTCTCGGTCTGAGTCTCTCTGAAACCCCTCCAGAGAGGCTGAGTGAAGTTCAAGGCGAAATTCGTGCTGTACTGGGGGTTGATGGTGCTGAAGAGGTTGTTCGAGGTCCCCCGGTTGTTGTTGAAATCCAGCTGGAAACTGCCGCCCCCGATCACATTCTGAAGGAAGCTCGTGTCGAAGGTCCAGGTCTTCCCGATGGATGTGAGAACACCCGCTCCGGATTGCAGGATGCTCGTATTGGGTGTCGTCCTGGAGTCCCACCCGAAGCTGAATTGTAGAACCGGGTCGTAGTAGCCTCTGGTCCCGAACACCTGCATCCGACTCAGATCCTCGTTGTAGTTTTCGATCTCCAGACTCAGGTTGTTGACCAGGGCCAGTCGAATAGCGTCCTTCATGGTCAGTTCCAGCACGGCCCCCTCTTTCTTGACCCGGTCGATATAGGAATCGGGAACCGTGAAGTCCTGCTCGGCCTGGGCCGTCTCCTGCTGCGGACTGGACGGTTGCGGCGGGACCGACGGCGCCTGCTGGGAATCGGCCGTTCCCTGAGCAAAGGCCCCGACCACCACCAGGCACGCAACGACAATACAAAGGTTCACCAAGCGAGCGACTTTCATTTTGACTCCAATCTCCTGCCTATGAATAACGCACGTTCGACAACGAAATTACGAAAACGGGCCTGAAATTGTTTCAACCAGGCTAAAAACAAAAAAGGCCGTGCCTTTTCAAGCACGGCCATTCTGTCGAAAATCAAACGGATCAGCGTCCGCCGCTGCCGCTGTCGTCGCTCTTCTTTTCCAGCGTCGGGCGCTTCAGAGTCGGACGATCCTGCTTCAAGGTCGGTTCTTCACGCTCGGACCGGTCGGTGTTGGTCTTGCGCTTCAGGGTGGGTCGCTTGCCGGCGCTCTGACCTGCCGCACCGGGGACTGCAAGCTTGTTGTCCATCGCGATCAACCGGGCCTTCACCTGGTTGAACTCGGATGTGCTGACGACGTATTCATCCTTCACCGGTAGATAGGAAATCTCTTCCTGGACTTTGGCGATGCGGTCCTCGACCGGCGGATGCGTCCGGAAGAAACTCGCGAACTTGCCCGGTTTGTCCTTCTCGTGCGCTTCCAGCTTCTCGAAGAACGTCACGAAGCCGTTGGGGTCGTAGCCCGAGTTCCACAGATACTGCGTACCGAGCTGATCGGCTTCTTCCTCCGACTTCCGCGTGATTCCGAGTACGGCCAGTGAGACGCCCAAACCGAGGCCGTTCTGAATGGCCATCTGGGTCCAGTATCCGCCCATGAACAGCGCCGGCAGCGCGGCAAACTGAATCAACTGCTGCTTGGTCATACGCTCGGTGGCGTGCCGAGCGGCGACATGGGCGATTTCGTGGGCCATGACACCGGCCAGTTCGGATTCATTCTCCGCTTCCAGGAGCAGTCCCTTGTTCACGTAGAAGTACCCACCCGGCAGCGCAAAGGCGTTGACTTCGTCGGTATCCACGACCTTGATGACAAAAGGCACCTTGGCGTCGGAGTGTTTGACGATGTTCTGCCCCACGCGGTCGACGTACTCGGTGACGACCGGATCCTCAACCAGCCGGGCCGTCTGCTCGAAGTACTGAGCGTACTGAGCCCCGATCTGGATCTCTTTCTCGAGGGAGACGAAATTGGGAAAGATCAACGCAACTCTGCCATTGATGTTGCGGTTGCCAATGTTTTCGACATCCCCGTGCTTTCGTCCAGCCATCAGCCCGGGCGGAAGTGCGAGGGTCAGCGTGATGCATACAGCAAGCGATCGAACGAAGGCGGTTCTCACAACTCTACCTCTCCACTATTCGACGATTATATCGGATACGCCGATCGATTTCCGCCCCTCCGTTCGAACGGTGTCGACGGCGCTCCTGATCTTCTATCATTAAAGGACTGGTTTCTTTTGGAAAGGTTTCAATCGCGAGATCGGGGAGGAGGAGGACTATGAAGATTTTGACTGCCGACCAGATGCGCGAAGTGGATCGTCTCAGCACCGAGGAAACCGGCATCCCGAGCCTCACACTCATGGAGAACGCCGGTTTTCATTTGTACCTGGCCTTGCGCGATCGATTCGAAGATCTGGCGGATCTCAACATCGCCGTCATTTGCGGCAAGGGCAACAACGGAGGCGACGGGATGGTTCTGGCCCGCCAGTTGGTCCAACGGGAAATCTACCCGGACATCATCCTCCTGGCAAAACACGAACAGATTTCCGGAGATGCCGCCGTCAACTTGGACATTCTCGCCCACTCCGGCGTGCCGGTTTTCGAGATGTCGACCGAGGAGGCATGGGAGGAGTTCTCGAGAACCTTGGAAGTGTACGACATCGTCGTCGACGCCATCCTGGGAACGGGAATCACACAACCTCTACACGGGTTCTTCGCCCGCGTCGTCTCCGACTTGAACGATGTTCCGGCCTTCGTGCTTTCGGTCGACATTCCATCTGGAATGGTCTCCGATGCCGTGGAGCCACCGCCGCTGTGTGTTGCTGCAGACGCGACCGTGACTTTCACGGCTCCCAAGATCGCTCATATCCTGAGTCAGGAACTCGAGGCGGTCGGAGAGTTGTCCATCGTATCGATCGGCAGTCCGCAGAACCTGCTGGATCGGCCCGAGCACCGCGTCAATCTGCTGACCTCGGAGGAGCTGGCCGACGCCGTCCTGCCCCGGCCGGTCGCCTCTCACAAGGGAGTCTACGGCCATGTAGTCCTGATCACTGGCAGCCGTGGCAAGGCGGGTGCGGCCGGACTCTGCTCGTATTCGGCATTGCGGACCGGCTCCGGCCTGGTGACCGTGTACACTCCACGTGATGCCCAGCCCACGGTTGCCGCATTCCACCCGGAGGTCATGACCGAGGGACTGCCGTCGACTCCCGACGGCACTTTCTCTCGTGAGGCCATCCACCTGGCCCTCGATCTGCTTCAGGGTATGACGGCGGTGGGCATGGGTCCCGGCCTCACGACGAATGATGAAACGGTGGATTTCATTCGAACCGTCGTTGCGCAGTCGCCGGTCCCGCTGATCCTCGACGCGGATGGACTCAATGCCTTCAAAGACTGCCCGGACCGACTGAAGAACGAGCACGGCCAGCCTTTGATCTTGACACCGCATCCGGGTGAGTTTGCCCGCCTGACCGGCCTGTCGATTCCCGAGATCCTCTCCGATCCGATCGGCAGCGCGACCGAATTCGCTCAACGCCTGGGACTCTGGCTGGTGTTGAAGAGCTACCGAACGCTCATTGCGGCTCCCGGCGGGGAGGTCTATGTGTCTCCCTGCGGCAATCCCGGCATGGCGACCGCCGGAATGGGCGACGTCCTGACGGGAGTGTTGACTTCGATGATCGGTCAGTACCTCGCTTCCGGTCTCAAGGAACACTCGGACATCACCCGAGGCGTTTGTCTGGGAGTGTTTCTGCATGGCTTGGCGGGAGACCTCGCGGCCGATGAAGAAGGCTGGGAGCATCTGGTGGCCGGCGATGTCATTTTGGCCCTTGGGGACGCCTATGACGAACTGCTCGAGGCCGCGATCCAGGCATGAAGATCGTCTCGAAGAGTGAATCCGCAACCGTTGAGGCGGGCCGGAAGCTGGGGAGACGACTGGAAGAACCCCGAATCATCCTGCTCTGCGGGGAACTGGGTGCGGGAAAGACGGCCTTTACGAGAGGTCTGGCCACCGGACTGGGCCTCGCCGACGCCTCCCTGGTTCACAGCCCCACTTTCAGCTTGATCAATCAGTATGCGATCCGCTCCGGGACGCTCTACCATATCGACCTCTATCGGCTCGACCACAGCAGGGATTTCTATTCGATCGGCCTGGACGAGCTTCTGGACGGAGACCGGTTCGTCGTGATCGAGTGGGCCGAGAAGTTGACCTGGTCGGCTCCGAATCCCCTGCGCGTGACGTTTGAGGTGGTCTCCGATACCGAGCGTCTGATCCGGATCGAAGACGGCATCGAAGAAGAAAAATCGCGGATCGACGGTTGAGGGTTTTCGAATGAAAGGGTAGCGTTGTTGGTGACCTTCTTTTCGAGCCCTGGAATTTCGAATCCTCTCCGCCCGGGAGGCGGAGACGCACCCAGGGGTCAGGGCGAAGTTGTATCCACGGACGGCGTTGGCCGGGGGGTATGAACGATGGAAGAAGCACTGATTCTCCACCGTCTTCACTTTGCATTCACGATAATGTTCCACTACATCTTCGTCCAGCTCAGCATGGGCTTGGCTTTGATGGTCTTCATATTCAAGACGCTCGGCCTGCGGCGCAACGATCCTCGCTACGACGATGTCGCCCGCTTTTGGATCAAGATTCTCGCGGTCAGCTTCGCCCTGGGTGTCGTCACCGGTGTCCCGATGGAATTCCAGTTCGGCACGAACTGGGCTCAATTCTCCAAGGCCGCCGGCGGTGTCATCGGCCAGACCCTGGCCATGGAAGGTGTTTTTGCCTTCTTCCTGGAATCTTCGTTTCTCGGGCTACTGCTGTTCGGGGAGAAGAAACTGGGCCGAAGGGGTCACTGGTGGATGTCCCTGCTGGTTTTCTTCGGTTCCTGGCTTTCCGGATATTTCATCATCGCCACCAACGCGTGGATGCTTCATCCGGTCGGTTACACACTTCAGGCGAATGGTCAGTTCTCACTGAACAGTTTCTGGGCTCTCGTCTTCAATCCTTGGATCCTTTGGCAGTACACCCATAACCAATTGGGCGCCTCCGTCACCGGTTCGCTGGTTGTCGCCGGGATCGGCGCCATTTACCTTCTCCTGGGTCGACACCGGGAACACGCCCATGTTTTCGTAAGAACCGGGGTAATCATAGGCTTCATCTGCTGTGTCTTGCTCTTGTTCCCGACCGGTGATCAGCAGGGCCGAAATATCGCCCGTTACCAGCCGGTCACCCTGGCCGGCATGGAGGGGTTGTTCCAGAGCGTGGAAGGGGCGCCGCTGGCCATTCTCGGGCAGCCGGATACGGTGAAGCAGCGTTTGGACAACCCGTTGCTCCTGCCCAACGTCTTGAGCTTCATGACCTACCGGCACTGGACAGCGGAGGTCCGCGGCCTGGATGCTTTTCCAAAGGAAGACTGGCCCACGAATATTCCACTGCTTTTCTACAGCTTTCGGATCATGGTCGGTCTCGGCACGATCTTCATCGTCTTGACCGGACTGGCCGTATTCCTCCTCTGGCGGGGACGCCTGATGAATTCGAAGGCCATGTTGTGGATCCTCGCGATCCTCACACCGTTTCCGTTCATCTCCAATTTGGCCGGCTGGCTGACTGTCGAAACGGGACGTCAGCCCTGGGTGATCTACGGCCTCATGCGGACCTCGCACGGCGCCTCTCCCTACGTATCCGCCGGCAACACCATGTTCACGCTGATCGGCTTCATGGGCATGTATGCTCTGCTGATCATTCTGTTTCTGTTTCTTCTGTTCAGGGAGTTCGACCACGGGCCGCAAGGAGAAGCTTCGCAGCGCGACGAGGCGAACACCGTTTCGCCCGCTCAGTAAGGAGGAGGCATGGAAGTCGTCTGGCTGATCATCGTAGCTGTAATGATTGCCTTCTACGTCGTTCTCGACGGTTTCGATCTGGGGGCCGGAGCACTCCATCTTTTCGTAGCCCGAAACGACCAGGAACGCCAAATCGCGATTCGCTCGGTCGGTCCGGTGTGGGACGGAAACGAAGTCTGGCTGCTGGCCGCCGGCGGTACCCTCTATTTCGCATTTCCCGCTCTGTACGCCTCGAGCTTCAGCGGCTTCTACCTTCCCCTGATGATCGTACTGTGGCTGTTGATCCTGCGCGGGGTTTCAATCGAGCTGCGCAATCACATCGACACACCCATCTGGAAACCTTTCTGGGACACGGTCCTCTGTGGTTCGAGCGGTCTGCTCGCCATCTTCTTTGGTGCAGCGCTGGGCAACGTCGTGCGGGGAGTGCCACTGGAACCCGGAGGCTACTTTTTCCTTCCTCTCTGGACCGATTTCGGCTTTGGGAAGGCCGGGCTTCATGCGGTCGAAGGTGGAATCCTCGATTGGTATACGATTCTCGTCGCGATACTGGCGTTTTCCACTCTGCTTCAGCACGGCGCCCACTGGCTTGCGTTGAAGACCACTGGACCGGTTCATGATCGGAGCAAGCGAGCGGCAGGTCGCAATTGGTGGGTCCTGCTCGTCCTCGTGATCGCCGTAACGCTGGTGACATTCCGCATCCAGTCGCAGGTCTTCGACAACTTCCTCGCGGCTCCCTGGGGTCTGGTGTTCCCGGCCCTGGCATTGGCAGGACTGTCGGGAATGCAGCTCTTTCGACGAGATGGGCGGGAGAAGCAGGCGTTTCTCTCTTCCAGTCTCTTCATCATCGGAATGCTGACCAGCGCGGTCTTCGGCATCTTTCCGTTCCTGCTCCCCTCCAGCACGAATCCCGACCTCGGCTTGACGGTGTATAATGTGGCGACCTCGGAATACGGAATGAAGGTGGGGCTGTTTTGGTGGATTCCGGGGATCATCTTGGTGACGGCGTACTTCGTATATACGTACCGTCGATTTTCTGGCAAGGTGGACTTGGAAGAGGCAGGTTACTAACATCCCGACCGGGACATGCGAGGCATTGCTTCTTTACCGGCTCCATCTGGGACTCCGGCACTCGATATGAGTTCCTCACTTTGATGCGGCGTCTTGTGGGCGTTGCGTGATCGATCGCTGGGCCGGATTATTCTCATTCGTGCGGTTGATGAAGATCTACTGCACCCCTCGGAAGAAAGTGTAATGAGAGGATCGAGGAAGCGCTCCGAACGCTCGAAACAAACCCCGCACGACAAACAGAAACTGCATGAAACCTCCGGCTACCTGGACCTGAACCCCAAGGGTTTCGGTTTTCTTCGCCAGCTCGAACGCGGCTTCGAGCCGGGACCTCATGACGTTTTCGTCGAAGCGTCCATGGTACGCTCGAGGAAGCTTAAGCCCGGGAGCCTGATCGAGGGTCTGGCCGTGAACGGCAACAGGCAGAAAAGCGATCGCCTGGTCAAGCTCACCGCCGTGGACGGGCTGGATGCCTCCGACTACTCCGGTTTGCCGGAGTTTTCCCGTCTCACCAGCATCAACCCCCATGAACGTCTTCACATCGATGAGACCAATGACCCAAGCCTGAGGGTCATCGACCTGGTTGCACCGATTGGAAAGGGGCAACGGGCGCTGATCGTTGCACCTCCGCGCACGGGCAAAACGATGCTGCTGCAGAAGCTGGCTTCGACGGTCGACCAGTGCCATCCCGAAGTGGAACTCATCATTCTTCTGGTCGACGAGCGGCCCGAAGAGGCAACCGAGATGAAGCGACTGGGCGCCGGCCTGGTCGTGGACTCTTCTTCCGACATGCCGCCCGAACGGCATACGCGCATTGCTGAGATGATCCTGCAGAGAGCGCGCAGACTGGTCGAAGGCGGTCGGGACGTGATGATCCTGCTGGACAGCATCACCCGACTCGCCCGCGCCTACAACTCCCTTCATCGCGGCAAGAGCCGAACGCTCTCCGGCGGTCTGGGAGCCGGCAGCATGCTGAAACCCCGGGAGTTCTTTGGCGCGGCGCGGAAGACGCAGGAAGGGGGAAGCCTCACGATCGTGGCGACCGCGCTGATCGATACGGGCAGCCGGATGGACGATGTAATCTTCGAAGAGTTCAAAGGCACCGGAAACATGGAACTGGTCCTGCACCGGGGCCTGGCGGATCGCCGCATCTGGCCCGCCATCGACATCGCGCTTTCGGGGACCCGTAGAGAGGAGCAACTCCGCGACGAGACAACACAGAACCAGGTCAACCTGATGCGGCGTGCCTTGTCGAACCTGAGCGCAGAAAAGGCGATGGCCGCATTGCTTCGAAAGATCCAGGAGACTCCGGACAACGCGACTTTTCTGAAGCAACTGAAGTAGCCCAGTTTTGCGGAAGGGACTTCGGTTCGCCCTTTCAGGGTAATATCTGAGGCATGATCTCCGTCCCCACTCCTCAGAACCCCGAGACCCTCGAACTTTCCGGTTTTCTTACCTATCTACTGACGCAGACGACCAGCCTGAACTCCTACATGGGAACGATTCTGCCGGTCCTCGGTGGAATCTTTGGAACTCAGCGTATTTCACTGGTCGACTACTACGAGAATACCGATCATTTCGACCTGCTCTTTTTCGATGGATACCCTTCCAACGCCCGTCACAGCCTGCAGCGAAGGCTCACCGAAATGGAGGTCAGAAGGGCGCTCGAAGAGACCCGCCCTTTCCATTCCGACAGGAATCCGAACTTCCTGATCATCCCCTGCTATTTTCGCGACATACTGGAGGCCCTGATCGCTTGCGAGGGCGATTTTCCCATCGAGCTGACTCCGGCGCGCCAGGAATGCGCCCTCCTCATCTCACGCTTTCTGGGGCTCTTCATGTCCTCGGTTCGTCTCGAGGTGAACCGAGCCCAGGTCGTCGATTCGCAGGATCTTCAGCGGGCCCGCCAGATCCAGTTGAACTTTCTGCCCAAGCACCCACCGCGGACACATCGGTGTGAGGTCTACGGCGTCAATCAGTCCTCGAACCTGGTCGGCGGCGACTACTTCGACTATTTCGATGAAGAGGAAAACGTCGTGCAGTGTATCCTCGCTGACGCATGCGGACATGGCATGGCTGCAGCTTTGATCATGTCGAACTTCAGGGGACTCTTGCGATCCGAGGTGTTGAGACGCCAAGGTCTCGAAGGCCTCTTCTCCTCATTGAACGACATGATCCACTTCGACGACGACCTGATTCAATACTTGACTTGCGTCTTCCTGCAGGTTGAGGAACCCACGGGACGTCTCGACTACCTCAATGCGGGCCATTACGAACCGGTCGTGATCAGCGCGGACGGAGACGTTCGCACTCTGCCGGGAGGAGGACCACCGCTGGGAATGTTCAAGTCGTCGCGCTATCCGGTCGGGCAGGCCCAGCTTCACTCAGGTGACCTCGTAGCACTCTATACCGACGGCCTCCTCGACGTTCAGAACCGTCGGGACGAATACTTTGGAGAGGACCGGGTGATTGAAAGCCTGAAGCGCAATCGTGGGCTTCAGCTGGATGAAATCACGCGCCGGGTGATGGAAGAGGCAAGCGATTTTGCCGACGGGAGAAACTTCGAGGACGACATCACGGTGTTCGTCCTCCGGCTCCGCTGAAGGAGGGAGTTGAGACGGCCCGAGACCTATGGAACAGATGAGGCATAGGGGACGTCTCGATCGTCGAGCCCTGCTGCGGACGTCGTTCGCGTCCCATATGCCCCATCCGTCACTTGCGTCTCCTAGCTTTTGACGAAGACGATCTTCTGATCCTTCAGGCGGATCTCGATGACCGTTCCGTCCGCCTTCTGAGCCACGCTGTTCGGAGTGGCATCGCCGAGCGGCTGGACTTCCACCTTGGCCTTCGCGATGAGCTCTTTTCCGCTATAGATGAGGGCCTCGTTGTCGCCGTTGACCTCCACCTTGTAGCGACCGGCATCGAGGGTAGTGCCGTTGATCACGGCGTCATTCATGAACTGGACTCTGTGAGTCTTTCCGAAGGCGGTGGAAGGGATGAGCAGTGCCAAACAAAGCAGAATGACCAAAACGCTGATTCGTTTCATTTTCATCTTCTCCTTAGACGGATACCGTCCATGTCTTCGTGTGTTCGGGTGAAGGCCCCGTGCTCCGGGTTATTCACTCGTCGCGACCGCAACCGACGCCTGCCGGCCTCGCGGTGGCTCGATCGGCCAGGGCAAACCATTCTGTAAGACGCGTCTCGAGAACCTGGCTGCTTCCCTGTTCTCTCTCCTTTAGACGACACCCGCTTCAATTGGTTGACCTTTCTATGTCGGGCGCCCAACGGAACCTTTCTCGCGCCAAATCGTAAGGGGTCTCGTCCGTCCCTGGGCCGATGGGATCCTCATCAGCGGCGAAACGCGGTAAAGTAGGGGGCTTATGACCGAAGCAGCCGATCGCAGTTCCAGCCCTCAGCCGCCGGCCGCTCTACGCTGGAGCGTCCTCGTCTTCGTCAGCCTGGCGATGTTCGGTAACTACTACGTCTATGACAGCATCAGCCCTCTGGCGGATGTGCTCAAGCGCCAGCTTCATTTCTCGGACGCCGATATCGGGACGCTGAACGGGATCTATAGCCTGCCCAACGTGATCATGGTGCTGATCGGCGGCCTCATCATCGACAAGATCGGAACCCGGCGGTCGACCCTTCTGTTTGCCTGCCTCTGTGTGCTGGGCGCGATCGTCACTACCTTGCATCCCCAACTTTGGAGCATGGCAACCGGGCGGTTGATCTTCGGTCTGGGTGCCGAATCGATGATCGTCGCCGTCACGACGGCATTGGCCAAGTGGTTCAAGGGCAAGGAGCTGAGTTTTGCCTTCGGCCTGAATCTGACGATCGCCCGACTCGGCTCATTTGCGGCTCTGAACTCGGCCACCTGGGCGCGCGGTCTGTACGCCAACTGGAGAGGCCCCCTGCTGCTGGCCGCGGTGATGTCTTTCACCTGCATCATCGGTGCGGTCGTTTACTGGATCCTCGAGTCTTCCGCTGCGCGACGCTATCAGCTCGGGGAAGCCGGTTCCACGGACAAGATCGCCTGGCACGATGTTTTCACTTTCAGCCGATCTTACTGGTACATCGTCGGTCTTTGCGCGGTGTTCTACTCCGGGATCTTTCCGTTTCAAACCTTCGCCGTGAAGTTTTTCATCGAAGCGCACCACACGAGCCGCGAGCTGGGGAGTTTTCTCTCGAGCATGCTGACCTTGTTTGCCATGATCTGCACGCCCTTGTTCGGCCTCTTGGCGGACCGCATGGGCAAGCGTTCCCACTTGATGATGGCCGGCTCGATACTCCTGATTCCCGTCTACCTGATGATGGCCTACACCCACGTCAGCCTCTACATCCCGATGTCGATGATGGGCATCGCCTTCTCCCTCATTCCCGCCGTGATGTGGCCTTCGGTGGCCTACGTTGTCGAGGAGGTGCGCCTCGGCACGGGCTACGGGCTGATGACCATGATTCAAAACATCGGTCTGACCATCTTCAACTTCCTGATCGGTTGGGCGAACGATTTCTCCGCTGCGGGTCCCCAGAATCCCGGGGGCTACGATTTGGGGATGTGGCTCTTCTCCATCCTGGGTGTACTCGGCTTGGCCTTTGCCATCTTGTTGAATCGCAGTGAAGCCGGCCCCCAGGGCCACGGACTGGACACGATTCGAGCGGGGGGAAATTGAAGGGTTCTGCACAAATCGACAGAGGGCGAGATGACTCAACTTTCAGCGAATAGCTTCATCCTGACGCCCTTCTTTCTCGGTCAAGCGCTGCCGGGGCTCGAGTCGCTCTACCAGCCCGGTTGGGGTCGGAACCTCCCCAGAGTGGAGGGAACGGATCCGCTGGCGCGGATAGTCTCCGTTTATGCGCCCCTTGCCGCTCGAGTACAGCGGCTCGTCGAGCAGGGCAAACGACCGGTCTCGATTTCGGGGGACTGCTGCTCCGCCCTGGCGGTGCTCGCCGGGATCCAGGCGGCAGGCGTCGATCCATTCGTGATTTGGTTCGATGCTCACGGCGACTTCAACACACCCGAGACGTCACCCAGCGGATTCCTGGGCGGCATGCCCCTGGCCATGCTCGTGGGGCGCGGCGACCAGCGCCTGGCCGAAGGCGTAGGCTTGAGGCCGCAAATAGAGGAGCGGGTTATCCTTAGTGACGCCCGGGACCTCGATCCCCTCGAGCGGCCGGCCGTCGAATCGTCCGGCATCCGTCATTTCGAATCCATCGAGGACCTCATCGGTGAGCCCCTTCCCGAAGGCCCGCTCTATGTGCACTTCGATACGGACATCGTCTCCGCAACCGCGTGGTGGCCGTTTCCGTTTCGACGTGGAACCCTGAACTCGATCCGGATGGCAGAAGCCGCCGGGTCTCGATGGCTCTTCTGGACGAACTGATCGGAGGAACCGAGGCATAGAGCCTTGAGATCAGGGCGTCCACCGGTCTTCGACGGCTCGGATGGCCCCGCAGGCATCCTTAACCGCATTCCCCAGTGATCGCGTGGATCCCGAGTAAATGGTGGTCCCGTCCCGACCAAAGACGGCCACTTTGTTGTCTTTGAGGAAGATCGTCTTGCCCCCCTCATGGTCCAGGAGGACAACGAAATCGGCCCGTGCCCGCTCGTTCGTGACCGCAATCTCGGGACAGCGCTCCTGAAAGGTCTTGATGATCTCCGCTGTCTGCGGTCTGGCTCCACCCGATGTGGCCCCGGCCCCACCGTCGTCGCCGAATCCGAAACCGCCCGAGATTTGCCAGGATTGACTGTCACTCACATAGATCATGAGCCTCCCGTCATCACTGAGATCGGGAGGGCCCTCGGCGTAAAGCATGGCCTCGAGCACGCCGTCGGGTACCCCTTTCTGCCTGAGAGCCAGGATCGCGTCGGTCGTCGTTTCGAACCGGACTTCGGAATTCTTGATCATCGCGACGATCAAATTGCTGGAAACGCCTCTCGACACCAGGTCCAACACGTCCTGGTTGGTCATGGGATCACGCGCCCCTGAGAGGAGCATCACAGCCAGCATCAATTGGATCAGCATGGTATCTCCCTTTCCTTCGGTGCCGCCGTCATGGACCGTTGCATCTATGGTCTCCTCAGAAAAGTAGATGCACCGCCAACCTGGAACGATCAAGATCAGGTCGCGCGTCGCGCGTTTCGATATGTGATCCTGACGCGCCCGCTGCCGCGATTGACAGGTCGGATCATGGCGTACTCCTGCCGTTCCGCACGGAGAAGGTGCTTGAGATGAGGGGGAACCTGGGAGACCATGTAGCCGCGAAGAATCCGAAAAGGCTGGATTATGATGAACTCCAAACTGAGTCTTTTGTCGTTTGCCTTGCTGTTGGTTTCTTGTGCCGAGCCGTCCCCCGCTCCTTTGGATCAGGTGACGATTGAGACCGGCAGCTTGAAGGGCGTCACTGAGGGTGGAGTGACTGCCTTCAAGGGCATCCCGTATGCCGCACCGCCGATCGGTGATCTTCGGTGGCAGCCGCCGCAGTCGGCAGCCAACTGGAGCGGGACTCGCGATTCGTCAGCGTATGGGCCGGACTGCAAGCAGCTTCCCTTCCCGGGCGACGCCGCCCCCCTGGGTGTCGAAAGCTCTGAGGATTGCTTGTACGCCAACGTTTGGCGCCCTGCCGACCCGTCGTCGTCCAAGCTGCCGGTGATGGTCTGGTTCTATGGTGGAGGATTCGTCAACGGCGGGAGCTCTCCGTCCGTGTACGACGGCAGCGACTTCGGCCGGGACGGAGTCATCCTGGTGAGTTTCAACTACCGTCTTGGACGGTTCGGCTTCTTTGCCCATCCGGCGTTGACCCAGGAGGACCCCGAGGGACTGCATGGCAACTATGCGTACATGGACCAGATTGCAGCTTTGAAATGGGTTCAGCGTAACATCGCGGCATTCGGCGGAGATCCGTCCAACGTCACGATCTTCGGGGAATCCGCCGGCGGCGGTTCGGTCCTGACCATGCTGACATCGCCTCTGGCAAAGGGCCTGTTTCAAAAGGCCATCATCGAGTCCGGTGGGGGCCGCGGCGGCCTGTTTCCGCCACGCTACCTCGACCATGACAGCGAGGCGGGAGTTCCCTCCGCCGAATCTGTCGGCGTGAAGTTCGCTGAGAGTGTCGGGATCACCGGAGACGGCCCGGAAGCCCTGGCTGCACTGCGGAGATTGCCCGCTGACGATGTCGTGGCAAAACTGAATATGGCGACGATGGGAACACCGACCTATGCGGGCCCCATGATCGACGGCAAGGTGGTCGTCGAGACGCCCGCGGCAGCCTTCGAAGCAGGCCACGCCACCGAAGTGCCGTTGATCATCGGTGCGAACAGCCAGGACTTCGGATTCCCTCGCGGACGAACAATCGACGATCTCCTGGCTCCCTTCGGCCCGGACAAGGAAAAGGCCCGGGCTGCCTACGATCCGGACAAAACCGGAGCCGTCTTCCTGGTCGGTTCGAAGATTGCCGCCGACCAGATGATGGTGGAACCGGCTCGCGATCTGGCACGCCTCATGGCCGCCAAGGGACAGCCCAGCTACGAGTACCGATTCTCCTACGTTGCCGAGTCGCTCCGCGAAAAATGGAAAGGCGCACCACACGCCACTGAGATTCCCTTCGTCTTCGATACAGTGGAGGCTCGCTACGGCAAGGATCTGACAGCGGCAGACAAGGCCGCCGCCCAGGCGATGCACACCTACTGGGTCAATTTCGCACAGACGGGTAGTCCCAACGGCGACGGCGTACCCGAGTGGCCTCGCTATTCGACTGAGGAGGATATCCTGCTCAACTTCACCGACCACGGCCCGAAAGCCATGCCGGACCCGTGGAAAGTCCGACTGGATCTGGTAGAGGCCATCACCGATCGAGCCAATCAGTAAACAATTCTACTTCTTGAAGAGCGAGGCGTATTGCCCGTAGCCCTCTTTGTCCAGATCCTCTTTGGCGATGAACCGAAGCGCCGCCGAGTTGATGCAGTAGCGCAAACCGGTCGGGCGTGGGCCGTCCGGAAACACGTGCCCGAGGTGCGAGTCGCCTCGCTTGCTGCGAACTTCCGTTCTCACCATGAAGAACAGAGTGCGGTCTTGCCTTTCCACGACATTGTCGGGATCCAGCGGCTTCGTGAAGCTCGGCCACCCGGTCCCGGAATCGAACTTGTTCGTGGAACTGAACAGCGGTTCCCCGCTGACCACATCGACGTAGATACCCTCTCTCTTGTTGTCCCAGTACTCATTATGAAAAGCCGGTTCGGTGCCTTCCTCCTGAGTCACCCTGTACTGCAAAGGCGTCAGGCTCCGGCGCAGCTCTGCAGCTGAGGGCTTCCGGTAGGTGTCCTTCGCCGGTGTCGGTGTCTGTGTCGTCTTCATATTGTTCTCATCACCTCCCCAAACCCGATGCAGGAACTGATCGCGGCCTGACGCAAAGCGGTAGAACCGATATCGGATCGGGTTCTCCTGGTAGTAGTTCTGGTGGTACGCCTCAGCCGGGTAGAAAGTCGAGGCTGGGAGTATTTCCGTGACGATCGGTCGGCTGAAAACACCGGAGGCTTCGAGACTGGCCTTGGATCGTTGGGCTGTCTCCCGCTCTTCCCGGCCCTGGTAGAAGATGATGCTGCGATACTGTTCGCCCCGATCGACGAACTGCCCTCCAGCGTCGGTCGGATCAACGTGGTGCCAGAAGTACTCCACCAACTGATCGTAGCTGACAAGTTTCGGATCGTAGAATACTTCCACGGCCTCGACATGCCCGGTCGTGCCGGAGGACACTTCTTCGTAGGTCGGATTTTCCGTGCGTCCTCCAGTGTAGCCGGAGATGACGTCGACAATGCCGGGAAGCTTCTCGAAATCCGCTTCAACGCACCAGAAACAGCCTCCTGCAAAGTAAGCGGCTCGGGTATCACTCGTCTGAGGATCCGCAACCGGACCGGCCAGCAGAAACCCCGCTCTGCCGACCACCAGGAGAAACAGCGTCCAAGATGTCAAAAAGGCCACACTCCGTATCTTCATCGTGATGTCATTCCCTGATCGAATTCGTTTGTCCCCTTGTAGGATGAGTTTGTCGCCCGGCACGTTTCAGTCACCTTCGTCGCATTGTCGCTTCTCGAGCCTTGGGAACGACCTCCAGCTGTCCGGCTGGGCGTCAATCCTGCCGACCCTGGGCGGGATGCGCCAGGCGGACTGAACCGGCAGGCGGATGCAAATGCCTGGCGCCAGGTTTATGATGGGAGAAGTCGGTCAGGCGATCGGAGGACCCATCGCCGATCTGGTCGTGTCCGGCGCCTCACGTCGTCCATGGATAGCAAGCGTCAATCGCTTCAGGCCGTCTTGGAGGCGATCGATCGAATTCGTCTCTACACTGAAGAGGGCCGAGAGACCTTCTTCCACGATACGCTTATCCAGGAAGCAGTCTGCCGGAATTTGATGGTTATACGGGACCGCTGCATGGATGCAGCACCGGATTTGGTCAAGTCGTTTCGGCTGCTCGGGCCCGACTCGCCGGTTACGCTGTTGTGCAGCCCTGAACAGGACTACTACGAAACCGGCCAAGCCGTGGCCTGGTCATTCCTGGAGGAGGAGCTGTCGGCACTGAGAGATGCCGTCGAAGCAGCTTTGGGCAAACCAGCGGATTGATGACCAGCCAAGGTCCGCTAGCGAATCGCGCCCATCTCGCGAATCGAACTCCTTGGTGATCGGTTCCTGCTCGACGTGCGCTCCTGTGCCCGGCTGGACCAACTTGCACGGACTGGCCAGCGAATCGCGCCCATCTCGCGAATCGAACTTCTTGGTGTCCGATCCTGCTCGACGTGAACTCCTGTGCCCGGCTGGACCAACTTGCACGGACTGGCCAGCAAATCGCGCCCATCTCGCGAATCGAACTTCTTGGTGTCCGATCCTGCTCGACGTGCGC
>JARRKC010000005.1:0-102274 GCA_037388505.1 Acidobacteriota bacterium
CCGCCGGATCCGGTCAAGCCTTCCTGGGACGAGGTCAACCAGGCGCAGCAGCAGCGCGATCGCCTCATCAACGACGCCCAGGCCGAATACAACGAGGTAATTCCCCGAGCGCGGGGCGAGGCGCAACAAGCGATATTGCAGGCGCAAGGGTATGCCGTGGAACGGACCAACCGAGCAGACGGGGATGCGTCGAGGTTCAAGGCTCTGTACGAAGCCTATCGGCGGGCGCCGGAGGCGACCCGCAAGCGCCTCTACTTCGAAACAATGCAGAGAGTGCTTCCGAAATGGGGTGGAAAACTCCTCCTCGACGGTGACGCGAAAGGGGTCCTGCCGCTCCTGCCGCTGGAGGCGCTGCAGAAGGCGGGTTTGAAGAATCAGGGAGGGGGAGGACAATGAAGATCACCCCGAAAATCATCATCATCGCAGTGGCAGGTCTCGTTCTGCTCGTGGCCCTACTTGACGGGCTCTATATCGTCGGCGAAACGGATCAGGTGATCATCACCCAGTTCGGAGAGCCGGTTGGGGCTCCGGTTGAAAAGCCGGGTATTCACTTCAAGATGCCCTTCGTACAAAACGCAAATTACTTCGACAGGCGCTTCCTGGAATGGGACGGTGATCCCAATCAGGTGCCGACCAAGGACAAACGGTTCATCTGGGTCAATACCTACGCCCGCTGGAGGATTGCCGATCCGCTGAAGTTCTTCCAGCGCCTTCGCGACGAACGCGGGGCCCAGTCACGTCTGGACGACATCCTCGACGGTGAAACCCGCAATTCCGTCGCCCGCCAAAACCTCGTCGAAGTTGTGCGCACCAGCAACCGCGAGGAAGACTCCGTTCAACTCGAGTCGGAGGAGGAGCGCGTCATTCTGGAGCCTATCGAAAAGGGGCGTGAAGCGATCACCCGAGAGATCCTCAGCCGTGCGCAGGAGCGGGCGGCGGACCTCGGGATCGAGTTGATCGATCTACAGCTGAAGAGGATCAACTACGTCGAGGAGGTGCAGAAGGACGTCTTCGATCGGATGATCGCCGAACGAAACCGGATCGCTCAGCGCTTCCGTTCCGAGGGCCAGGGCGAGGCGGCCCGCATTCGAGGAGAAAAGGAGCGGGATCTCGCGCAAATCCAGTCGGAAGCCTATCGCACAGCCGAGGAGATTCGGGGTAAGGCGGACGCCCTCGCTACCGACACCTACTCGCAGGCCTACAGCCGGGATGTCACCTTCTACACGTTCATGAAGAGCCTGGAGACTTACGAGGAGACGGCGGATGCGAACAGTACACTGATCCTGACCACGGACAGCGATCTGCTCCGGTCCCTCAAGAAGACGCCGTGATCCGCCGCCTGAAGTGTCCGGCAATCACCAGCCGTTTCGCTCTCTCAGGCCCGTAATGTGCGCGAGGTGATGCTTTCCGTGCCAGACATACATCTGGAGCGTGACGTCGAGATTGATGTCCCCCTCTTCGGGGTAACGGAAGGGTCGCGCGAATTCCGACTCCGAGAGCGAGCGCAAGAGCAGAGTCCAGCGTTCATGTGCGGCGGAAATGATGGCAAGGGACGGATCGATGGGTGCCGAACGCGCGTCGGCCAGTTCGGCCCAGGCGGCCTGATCGTAGGTCTTGATGGTCGGTTTCTCCTCCGTCAGAGCCAACCGGTAGCGAACATAGGCATTGATGTGACTGTCGGCGACGTGATGAACGACCTGTCGGACCGTCCACCCCTCCGGGCGATACGGCGTGTCGAGCTGCTCATCGCTCAGGTTTTCAACGGCCTGGCGCAGTTGCGCGGGCAACTCGCTCACGCTCTGGATCCATTGAAGTCTCTTCTCTGCCGTGACGGCGGGATCCTGTTGGAACTTCCCGATGGGATACTTGAGATCCTCCATGTGTTTTTCTCCTTTTGTTCCCGGAAATGGAAGGAGTCCAGCCTCCGAATTGCCAGCGGGTATCTTATCCGATTCGAGGTTTCGTTGAAGCGTGTGGTGCGGCGAATTATGCTTGGGGAGCCGGAGACGCACGAAGGGGACACTCCCCAGCCGTCTCTGCTTCAAAGGGGGAGTTATGGCCAACTTTGATCGGCAACAGTTTCGCCTGCTGCAGATTCTCTGGGGCTCTTTCCTGTTCTCGACCTTCGTCTGGGGTGGCCTAGCCTGGGCGCTGACCAGTGGGCGGCCTGAGCAAACCGGGATCCGCATGTTGTCCTTTTCCAAACCGCTGTTCATCGTTCTGAGCCTGGTGGCGATCTGCCTGTTCATCCTGGCCGCACAAATCGGCCGTTTCTTCCCCATCCGTTCGGCGGAGGATGAGGTTCGAAAAGGTCTGCATCGCTTCCAGATCCCCCTCATCCGGTACGCACTTTTCGAAGCGGTCGGTTTGGTGGGATTGATTGGCGCCCTGGTCGAACTCAGGTTCGAAACCTGCCTTCCATTCCTGCTGCTGGCCATCGCCGGCCTTCTCATGGTCCGCCCCCGGAGCCGATCCGTTTCATGAGTCGCGCCCACGGCCCACTCTCGACAGAGGAGACTTCTTGTGACCAAACCAACCGATGAACGGATTCAGGCCATCTTGACAGCACCGAGTTACCGGCTCGTCGAAGAGGACACCGAGTTTCTGGCCAGGGACGAACTTCGTCCAGTCCGAATGCAGCTCGAGCTGCTCAAGCCAGAGATCTTCTTCTCAGAACAGAACATCCATTCGACGATCGTGGTCTTCGGCGGGACGCAGATCGTCGAGCGATCCACGGCGGAGAGACGATTGCGAAGGGCCGAGGAGGCCCTGAAGGCGTTTCCGAACAATGCCAGCCTGGCCCGCGAGGTCGAGGTGGCCAAACGGATTCTGAGCAAAGCTTCCTACTACGACAAGGCGCGGGAATTCGCTCGGATCGTGGCCACTGAATCGAAGTCGGAATCGAATCACCAGTACGTCATCGTGACCGGAGGCGGTCCCGGCATCATGGAAGCGGCCAACCGGGGAGCGTACGAGGCGGGAGCCCAGTCGATCGGGCTCAACATCACGCTGCCGACCGAGCAGAAACCCAATCCGTATATCACGCCTGGTCTCTGTTTCCAGTTCCACTATTTTGCCCTGCGCAAAATGCACTTTCTGCTGCGGGCTCAGGGCCTCGTGATCTTCCCGGGTGGATTCGGAACACTCGATGAACTGTTGGACGCTCTGACCCTGCGTCAGACGGATCGAATGCAGGAGATTCCCATCATTCTATTCGGGCGTGACTATTGGGACAGGGTCGTCGACTTCCATTTTCTGGCAGACGAAGGCGCCATCCAGGACCGGCATCTCGAGTTGATCCAATACACCGATGAGCCGCGGGAGGCGTGGGAGATGATTCGCCGCTTCCACGGTCACGACCAGAAAGAGAAAGAGACCGGGGGAAAGTAGTCGAGAGACGCAATCTACTCGCGGGCGCGACTGAGCAGGCGCTTGTACCAGGGAACGCCGGCCCGTTTGAGTCTCTCCTCTCGTTGCTCCCGATCCTGCTCGCGAGCCAGTTTCTGGAGGAACGCGTCGCCTTCCGCTTCGTGACAGTGTTTGTATTTCTTGCCGCTACCGCACGGACAGGGATCGTTGCGCCCCACTCGAAGGACGCGGCGCGGCCCGAAATCCACGGACTTGGGGAGCCGGATCTTCTCACTGACTCCCGAAGCGGCTCTTCTGAAAAACATGTCTCGTCATTCCTGTCTTCGCGGCCTCACCGGGTCACGAAGTCATACTCGAATACTAACACGCCAAAAACAGCAGGTGTACCAGATGGGAAGCCCCGAGCCGTCGGAAGGCCCGTGCTATAGTCCCCGCATGGCCGAGTTGCCCGCCGTCTCTGAAGTGATCCTCAGCGAGGAGGAGATTCGACGTCGGGTCGACGAGATCGGAGTGCAGATCTCGGCCGACTATCGTGACCGCGAGCCGCTGGTGGTCGCCGTGCTGAGGGGGGCCGCCATCTTCCATGCCGACCTGGTTCGACGCCTGGGGCCGCAGATTCGGATCGACTTCATCGCTGTCTCCAGCTATGGCGCTGAAACCGAGAGTTCCGGAGAAGTCATGCTTGTCAAAGATCTCGAGACGAGCGTTCATGACACCGACCTGATTCTGGTCGAGGATATCGTCGATACCGGCCTGACACTGGACTACCTGGTTCGCCTCATCCAGAGTCGGCGTCCTCGTTCATTGAGAGTCTGCAGCCTGCTCTCGAAGACGAGCCGGCGGAAGTTGCCGGTCCGCATCGACTATCTCGGCTTCGAGATTCCCGATCGGTTCGTTGTCGGCTATGGGCTGGATTTCGATCAGCGCTTCCGCAACCTTCCCTACCTCGGCGCCATCGACGGAATCTAAGGAGATTGTCGATTTCCGATTTTCGATTTCGGGAAGCTGGAAGCTGGAATACGACGAAACCGGATGGTATCGAGTTCCCGGTTTCGGGGGCGTGTTGCCGAAATCCTTTCGACCCCGCCTCGACCCTTGGTACTCGTCCGTCGAGACTGACAGGACCGATTTCGCGCTACGAACGCCAAGAGCTTTAAAACAAAGAATTCCCTTGCATCCTTCGCGGCTTTGCGCGAAATCGAGTTGCCGAGGTTACGCACGGCTGCCGAGCCTCAGACCAAATCCGGGCCAAGACCCATTTGGGCAACACGCCCTCGGGTTCCGGGGTTTTACCGTTACGGGTTCTCACTTTGCTCCTTGCCGTTCAGCACATCCACAATGTCCGCTCCGTCCACTATGTCCTCGTCGTGCACTCCACCGACCCGGCCCCAGTTCCCGTTCTCCCGTTCTCTGGTTCTCCCGTCCTCACCGTCTGGCCTTCGGAGTTCAGCGTGAGCAACGCTCGAGTAGTCACGGCCGCACTTCGCCACCCTCGATCCCGTTTCCCGTTTCCCGATTCCCGTTTCCTCCTTCAAATCGTCTATGATGGTGTCAACATTGTTTTCATTTTCCATCTTTCTGTGTCGAAGACGGTTTTTTTCAGGCCGAGAACCCGGCCCGCAGGGCTGGGGGGAGGAGTTACATGATGCCGACGCGTGATTCCGCCTGGGATCTGCTGAACGAGTACACCAGCAATCCGAATCTCATCAAACACGCGCTGGCTGTGGAATCCGCCATGCGGGCCTACGCCGAGAAGTTCGGCGAAGACCCGGACGAATGGGGGGTCGCCGGGCTCATCCATGACTTCGACTACGACCGTTTTCCGGAGGAACATCCCCGGAAGGGAGTCGCCATCCTCAGTGAACTCGGTTATCCGGAAGAGATTGTCCATGCCGTGAAGTCCCACGCCGATTTCACTGGGACTCCAAGGGACCGTCTCATGGATCGTACCCTGTTTGCCGTCGATGAGTTGTGTGGCTTCATCACGGCGGCCACTCTGGTTCGGCCCGACAAACGCATAGCAGAGCTTTCCGTTCGGTCGGTCAAGAAGAGGATGAAGGACAAGGCGTTCGCCCGTGCGGTCAGCCGGGAAGATCTGCGCAGCGGGGCGGGGGCACTAGGTATTGAGCTGGACGAACACATCGGATTCGTCATCGCCGCAATGACCCGCATCGCAGGCGAACTGGGCCTCGATGGCAAGGAGTAAGGAGAAAGACGAAATGGCCAAGGATGTCGGCTCCATTGAAGCGCTACTCAAGGAAGATCGCAGGTTTGAACCATCGGAGGAATTCCGCGCTCAAGCAAACTGGAAGGACCCCGACATCTACGCCAGGGCGGCCAGGGACCCGGAGGCTTTCTGGGCCGAGATGGCCGAAGCCGTAGACTGGTTCAAACCGTGGGATACGGTGCTGGACTGGAAAGCCCCCACGGCCAGATGGTTCGTCGGAGGCACGACGAACGTCTGCTACAACTGCGTGGACCGGCACCTCAAGACGTGGCGAAAGAATAAGGCCGCTATCATCTGGGAGGGTGAACAGATCCATGCACGTCGGGTCATCACGTACCAGGAACTGTATCGTGAGGTGAACCGGTGCGCGGCGGCGCTCAAACGCATGGGGGTACAAAAGGGAGAACGGGTCGCCATTTACATGGGGATGATTCCCGAGCTGCCGATTTCGATGCTGGCTTGTGCCCGCATTGGAGCACCCCACACGGTCGTCTTCGGTGGATTCAGTCCGGACGCGCTGCGGGATCGGATCAATGATTGCGGCGCCAAGGTGTTGATCACGGCCGACGGTGCGTGGCGGCGCGGAAACCGAGTGCCGCTCAAGGAGAACGCCGATCAGGCTCTGAAGCAGTGTCACACCATCGAAAATGTGCTGGTGGTCAATCATGCCGTTGACGCCAGGGATGTCGAACTGGAGGGTGATCGCGATCACTGGTGGCACCGCGAAATGGATCGGAGCGGACACGCGGAAGTCCCGCCCGAGGAACTCGATTCGGAACACCCGCTTTACATCCTGTATACCTCGGGCACGACGGGAAAACCCAAGGGGCTTCTCCACACGACTGGCGGCTATCTGGTTGGGACCCACGCGACTACGAAGTACGTGTTCGACCTGAAGGACAACGATACGTACTGGTGCGCGGCCGACATAGGGTGGGTCACCGGCCACAGCTATATCGTCTACGGTCCTCTGTCGAACGGCGCCACGATGCTCATGTACGAGGGCGCTCCCAACCATCCTCACAAGGGGCGCATCTGGCAGATCATCGAGCGGCACCAGGTCAATATCCTCTATACGGCTCCGACGGCCATCCGTTCATTCATGGCTTGGGGTGATGAGTACCCGCAGCAGTACGATCTCAGCTCACTGCGTCTGCTGGGGACGGTCGGTGAACCCATCAACCCGGAAGCTTGGATGTGGTATCGGGAGCAGATCGGATCGGGTCGGACGCCAATCGTCGACACCTGGTGGCAGACCGAGACCGGAATGACCATGATTACACCGCTGCCCGGCATTACTGTGACGAAGCCCGGATCGGCGACTCGACCGTTTCCCGGTATCGACGCGGATGTGGTCGACGAGGAGGGGAATCCGATCGAGGTCGGCGGCGGATACCTCGTGCTGAACAAGCCTTGGCCGGCGATGGCGCGGACGATCTGGGGAGATCCCGAACGGTGGAAAGAGGTCTACTGGGCACGCTTTCCCGGGCGATACTTCACAGGGGACAGTGCCAAGCGGGATGAGGACGGCTACTTCTGGGTCCTGGGTCGCGTCGACGACGTGCTCAATGTCTCGGGGCACAGGATCGGGACGATGGAAGTGGAGAGTGCGCTGGTGAGCCATCCGACTGTTGCGGAAGCAGCGGTCATCGGCGTCGCCCATCCCCTCAAGGGGCAAGCGATTGCCGCCTTCGTGGTTCTGGTGGAAGACGTCGAGGGCAGCAGCAAGCTCATCGAGCAACTGCGCAACCATGTGGCTGAGAAGATCGGCCCGATAGCGCGTCCGGATAGTCTTTATCTGACTCGGGAACTTCCCAAGACCCGAAGCGGCAAGATCATGCGGCGCCTGCTGCGCGACATTGCGGAAGGCAGACTCCTGAGCGATACGACGACCTTGGCCGATGCCGACGTGCTCGGCAAGATCAAGGAGATGTACGAGGAAAGAGGGGAGTAGGACATCCATCCTTGGTTGTCCAGCTGACGGGACCGCGGCAACCGGGAAAGCTGCCCGGCGCATCGAAACTCGTTGCCCGTGTGCCCCGTCCAGGAGCCGTACCTTCGGGGCACCGGGACAACCTGAAAGGCGGTCCTACTCCCTCAAGTACTCCAGTGCCGAGTCGATCAGCCGCCGGGCTTCCGATTCATCTCCAGCCTCTGCCGTAAGGCGCAGTAATGGTTCTGTGTTGGAGCCTCGGACCAGGAGCCAGCGATCCGGCCACATGACCTTCACCCCGTCCGTTAAATCGAGCGTCTCCTCTCGGTAGATGTGCCGCATCAGGCGCACGAAGGCCGCGGCCTCCCTCGAACGGCACGGAACGGAGGTCCTGACGGTCGCATACTGAGGCAGTGAAGCCAGGACTTGGGAGACCGGGAATGGGTTCAGTGCAAGGCGCTCCAGGATGAGCGCCATGGCCGCAAAACTGTCGCGGCAGTGGTTGATCCCGGGGATGATGACTCCACCGTTGCCTTCGCCACCGATCTGCGCTCCAACCTCGAGCATCTTTTCGAGTACATGAGCTTCTCCGACGGGACTGCGGTGGACGGCTCCTGCGCGGGCGCGGGCGATATCCTCGATCAGCCGGCTGGTTGCGACGCTGACGACGACGGGCCCGGGATGCTTGCGCAGACTCTGGTCGATCGCCAGAGCCACCGTGAAGTCCTCGCCGGCCGGCTTTCCGCGTTCGTCGACGATCGCAACCCGGTCGGCATCAGCATCCTGCGCAAAACCGATGTCGGCACCGTATTCGAGTACCGCCGCGCCCAGTTCCGCAAGATTGCGGGGAGCAGGTTCGGGGCTTCTGGGGAAAGGCTCGCCCGGTGTCGTATGGATCTCGAACACCTCACAGTTCAGATTGCGCAGAAACGTCGGCGTCACTTTGGACGCCGACGCATTGCAGCAATCGACGACGATGCGGAACTTGCGGTCCGCAATCGATCGCCGGTCCGTGAATTCGGTGACCGCCTGAATATGTTCGGAGGCGGCCGACTGGTCGATCTGAACTTCGGGGATGTCGTCGGCTTCCACTCGGGAAAAGACCCCCTGGTGGTACAGATCGAGCAGCTCTGAGAACTGGTAGGGGCGAAGAGCCTCTCCGGCCGACGTACAAAACTTCAGGGCGTTCCACTCCAGCGGGTTGTGGCTGGCGGTGACACAGATCCCTCCAGCTTCGCCATGCTTCCGCACGTGGAACTGAAGCGTGGGTGTCGGAACGATCCCGAGGTGAACCGGAGTGCAGCCGACGGAGAGAAGCCCTGCAGTGACAGCAGGTGTCACCATGACCCGAGAGGGTCGCGTATCCGAGCCGACCGCAATCCGTCCTGTTCCACAATAGGTCCCGAAGGCGGCCGCGAAGGCAGCCACGATTTCCGGAGTCAGCGACTGGCCGGCGATCCCCCGAACGCCCGAAACTCCGATCTTCAGCGCCGGATGGTGTTCGGTCATTTGGTCTCCTCTTCCGCAAGTGAATGACGTATGACGCCGAGACACCCGTCGAAGATTTTCTGGGTCCGCCTCGCATCATCCGACTCGGCAATGATTCGCAGCAGGGGCTCCGTATTCGAGACGCGAAGGTGCAGCCAGGCATCGTCCCAGTCCACCCGGATCCCATCATCGAGACTGCTGATCCCTTCGGCGTACACCTGACGGCACTTCTCCAGAGCTCGATAGGCCGCCGGTGCGGAGCATCGGACGCGACCCTTCAGCATCTCCGTCCGGGGAATCGTCTGAACGGCGTCCGAAAGGCGGTCCCGCTCGCTGGCCAGAAACTCCAGGATCAAGCCAAGCGAGAGGAGGGCGTCGAAGGTCATGGAAGCAGGCAGCGCGGCAACTCCGCCGGACCCCTCACCCGCAACCACGGCCTCGAGTTCGACTCCCCGGTCCATCACAAAGCTCTCGCCCACCGCGGTGCGAACGACCTTCTGGTCGAATTCTGCCGCTACGGGATCAATTCGCTTCGAGGTCGACAGGGTGGTGACAACCGGCCCCGGCCGCCGCAGCAGGCGGCTCCTGGCGACCAGCGGTAAAGTGTATTCCTCGGACACGCAGGTGCCATCCTCAGCGACCAGCACGAGCCGATCGCCGTCGATGTTGAGAGCGGCGCCAAAGTCGAAGCGGCCGTTCGAGACCAGGGTGGCCAATTCTCCCATGCTGTCCGGAGTCGGTTCGAGCTGCAGATGCCAGTCTATGGCAGGCGATACGTTCAAGGTAACCGTCTGAACACCCAGCCGCTTCAAGAATTGGTCTGCCAGTGGAGCCACGGCCCCAAAACGAAAATCGAGAGCGATGCGGAAGCCACGCGTCCGAATCTCCTCTTCGGCGAGCGCGGAGCAGAGATGATCGAGGTAGGCGTCGGCGATGCCGGGAGCTGCCGGCTGGGGTGGAGGCGGGTGCGGGCCAAAAGTCTGAAAGGAAGAAGCGTGGAAGAGATCGAGGAATTCCTCGCTCTTGATCGGGTTGAGCAAGGAACCTTCCGGACCCAGGAATTTCAGTGCGTTCCAGCTCGAATCATTGTGACTTCCGGTGACGGAAACGCCGCCCGAAGCACCAAGTTCGCGCACCGCGAAGGAGATCAGAGGAGTCGAGGTCTCTCCAAGATCGATCACCTGACAGTTCGAATTGAGCAGACCGGCAGTGACCGCCTGCTGGAACATGACGGAGGATCGTCGAGTATCACGGCCGATCACGACCGGCCCCCCCTCCGCCCAGGTGCCGAAGGCTCGGGAAAAGCCGATGACGAGCTCGGGGTTCAAAGCGTCGCCGACAACACCCCTCACCCATCCTGTCCCGATTTTCAATTCACGCACGCTCTGCCTCCTGTCGGGTCCCGTCTCGTCCATCCCGTCAGCATGAAGCCTGCCGACGTCCCCAACTCATGGCCGCCACCATCGTTCGATGCTTCGACGCAAAGCCTCCGTTTCGCTGTGCAGTCTCCTGAAGAGAGTGAGCTGACCGACGGCCCGGACCCGGTTGAGGTCGGGCGGATCGGTGCGGCTCAAGCGAAAGTACGTGTCCCCTCGAAGGTAGTCTGTCAGGAAACGGACTCCGAGCTCCAGAGCGAGAACACGGGCGGCGTCGACCATAAGTTGGACCTCTTCCTCCAGAATAGTCCTGGAGGTTCGCAGGAATCCCCGCGCGATCGCATCGAAGACGTCCAGGTCCACGGTGATTCGGGACGGGTGGGGTTCCTTCTCCCCCGCGATATTCGTGAGAGAACGGACCATGTCGCCCCAATCGGACAGCCAGGTTTGAGGCATGATCGTGTCAAGATCGATGAGCGCCTTGACCTGACCTGATCGCAGGCTGAACAGGAAGTTTTCGAGCTTGGTGTCGCCGTGAACAGCGACCCGGCGAATCCTTCCGGATTCGATGGCATCGAGGAGAGTCGTGGAGTACCTTTCGTTCTCGAGAGCCAATTCCACGGCCTCTACGATGTCGGGAAGCTGCCGACGCCGTTCATACTCGTTGTCGGGTAGGTGCCGGAGGAAATGAATTTCGGTGCTGTTGCGCAGAATCGGGTCTTCCGGAAGCAGATCGGACGCTTCTTCCGCCGACCGGTATCCGGCGAGGATCGAGTGTAGCTGCCGGTAATAGAGGCGAGTGTCCCGGTATCCGGGCAGAGGATTCTCGATCCGTGCGACGTCCATATCCGAGGTCAGATCGGAGAAGAGGGCCAGTCCCCGGCCGGCTTGCTCTGCGATGTGCAGGCGCTGGACCCGGTCGGGTAGTTCGCTGAGGCTCTTGTAGGTCCGGCAGTCGGCGATCTTCTTCATCAGACGCCAGTAGGTCCGGCCTCTCAGGTCCTCGAATTCCAGGTAGGGAGATCCCCGCCGGGTCGGAATGAGTTCGATCGTCGTCCATTCGCCGGCTACCGCTGGGTCGAGCGACCCTGCGTTTCGTCGTTGTGCCTCGATACAGGCCAGCATGGCCGCCATGACCTTTCGAGGTCGGCGGAACACGTTCTGGTTGATTTCCTGAAGGAGAAACTCCGAAGAGGCCTTGCCTTTTCCTGACAGGATCAGGTAAGTATGTCGGTTGATGTTGCCTCTTTCCGGAAAATCCAGTGCCTCTATGGGTGAGGCCAAACGGAATTTCGAGGCGATCCGGGCGGCGAGGGCGGATGGATATTCGTCGAATTCCCCAAGGGTGACGGCCATCGATGTAAACTGGGATTCGGAGTCTACGATTCAGGGATTCGCCCTCGTTTTACCCCGCGGGGCCCGGTCAGCTCGGCGAGGACGCCTCAATCGTAAACCGGAAATCCTACATTTCGAATTCGTTCGCGACAGGGAGAGAGGGAGCGGCGCCGGGAACTGGTGGCGTGCGGGATCATGAGCGTGAGCGGTTAGAAGCGCAACCGAATGGAATCATCATGCCTATGCGAATGAGCTTGCGTGCTAGCGGTCTCGATGAAGAGCTCTCCTCTCGTCCCTGTCGGGCCTGCCTCGGGTTCCCTCTGCTGATCGGACGAAACCGCGCGGCAAACCAAGCCTGATCGCTCTGTGCCGGGGCAGAACCCAAGTTCTGTCTCCCAGCGGATGTTTCATACGCGACGAGATGGAATACGTTCTCGGGCACAGATCTGTTACACCAATGGTTCGCACAAAAAGGTACACTGGAGAAAACGACGACCGGTTCCGCGGTTTCGCTTGTACAAGTTCGTCGAAGTCCATTAGGATTCAATTGTTATCGGTGCTAGAATCGCTGCGGTCTTTCGGGTCCTATTTCCAGGAGGCATGACTTGAACGGTGGTGTTGAGTACGTTGAGAAAGTCTACAATCGATATTCGCGCTTCTATGACTTCATTTTCGGTCCCTTCTTCCGCAGCGGTCGAGAAGTGGCGCCGATGCTTCTCGATCTGCGACCGGGGATGGAGTTGCTGGAGGTAGGAATCGGGACGGGTTTGTCGCTGCCGAGACTGCCGCGGCACATCAAGATTACCGGCATCGATTTGTCTGAAAAAATGCTCGAGCAGGCAGCCAAGCGGCTCGAACGGGAGAGACTCAAGGAGAGCGTTCGACTTCTCAAGATGGACGCCACGCACCTGGACTTCGCCGATAACTCTTTCGACCGGGTGCTGGCCGCGTACTTCATTTCGACGGTTCCCGATCCTGTCAAGGTCGTTTGCGAGATGAAGCGGGTGTGTCGGCCCGGGGGATACCTTGTCTTTCTCAATCATTTCAAACACGAGCATCCGATTATTTCGACACTGGAGCGAATCGGCTCACCGATGTTCTACCGTCTTGGCTTCCGGACGGATCTCGATGTTCGCGTGCTGATGAAGGAATGCGGTCTCGAAATCGAGACCCTGGAGCGGATCGATTTTCTCGGCCACTGGAAGGCCGTACGCTGTATCAATCCTGAGTAGTCGCGGGAGCGGGGTGGGGTCAGTCTCCTGCGGTCAACGTCTCGGGCGAAGTCATCTGACCAATGACTTCCGACTCACCCGTGACTTTGGGTGAGTACTTCTGGGAGAGTTCATAGCGGTAGGTGAGAGCCTCCTCCAGCGTTTGAAATGCCGCCAACTCGACCTGTTCGACGAGCTTTGGCTCAAAATCGCCTGGCCCGTCGACTTCTTCGACGGCCAGCCAGACTCGGTAGTATCTCTTTTTCATCCAGAGTTCTCCCGGATTCGAGACCGTCTGCGGGAGATTCCGCTGACGAAAACTGACTCTACCGTCCGCAATTCGCATGCCATCGAAAACAGGGGGATAATAGAACCGGTGCGAGAAGTACCGGAGCTTTCCGTGCAGCATTCTCTTCGAGTAGAGAAAGGCACTTGCGAACTCCAGAAGATGAGTGTATGAACCCAGTCTGGGGCAATTGCCCCGGTGATTTTGGGTCGTCATCTCGCGCTACCCCTCAACACGGGGCGGGACGGCAGGTTGCGGTTTCGGAAGATGGGTATGGATGTTGCATTGAGGTTCCGCACGACGATTGCTGAAGGTTGAAGCGCTTCCGGAAAAGTCCTGAAACTAGACCAATTCCATGAAATCTGAAACATGGGGGAAAGACCGTGTTTGTTTCGGTCCGAACGATTGCTGATGAAACCTGAAATTCAAACGAGCCAAGATTCGGAGCCAAACTCGGCTGCCAAGAACGTCAAAACAGTCTCCCAACACATTGTCGAGATCGTCAGTGATTCCGGTGAGGGTGCGCAGACCTGCGGCCAGATGTTCGGAACCATCGGTGCAAAGATGGGCAACGGTGTCTGGACCGTGGAGATCATTCCCGCCGAGATTGAACCGCCGCAGCGATCAACGGCCGGGGCTTCGGGCAACCGAGTCCGGCTGGGATCCACACCGATCACGAACGCAGGCGACGCCGCCGATGTTGTGATCTCCTTCAACGAGCAGGTCCTGTATAGCCGGATCGACGTGGGCGCCCTCCGGCCCGGCACGATCATCTTTCTCGACCGCGTTTGGGCGGAGGACCCTTCGGCGGAGATTCGTGAGGCATACGCCACGGCCGTTCAGGATTTCGCCGACCGGGGGTTCATGGTCGTGGAGATCCCTCTTCAGAGCGAGACGCTCAGATTTACCGACGAGCCACGACGCGGGAAGAACATGTGGGCGCTCGGATTGCTCTGCGCGCTCTATGAGCGCGACATGGAGATCGCTCAGACTGAGGTCCGCAAGCGGTTTGCCCGTAAGGGTGAGGAGGTGACCCAGACCAACCTGAACCTCCTGCAAGCCGGGTACGACTGGGCGACGGAAAACCTCTCGGTCCGATTCCAAGTCCCGGTCCAGTCGCGTCCCGAGCCGATGGTGGTCATGAACGGAAACCAGGCCGTAGGCCTTGGGATCATGGCTGCCGGCATGGAACTGTGCGCAATGTATCCCATCACCCCTGCGACCTCGGCCTCCCACTACCTCGCCAGCGCATTTCACACGGTGGGCGGGTTCGTACACCAGGCTGAAGATGAGATCGCTGCGGTCGGGTTTGCGATCGGAGCCTCGTATGCGGGCAAGACTGCGGTAACGATCACGTCGGGACCCGGGCTGGCGCTCAAAACGGAATTTCTCGGTCTGGCCGTGATGGCGGAAGTGCCGTTGGTCGTCGTCGTGGTCCAACGCGGAGGGCCCTCGACTGGGCTTCCGACCAAGATTGAGCAGGGAGATCTGCTGGCCGCGCTGTTCGCGTCTCCGGGCGACAGTCCCAAGATCGTGATGGCGCCGGCGACCATCGAGGAGTGCTTCCATTTCATGATCACCGCCCGCAAGCTGGCGGAAGAGTTTCGAGGTCCCGTTATCGTGCTCACCGACGCCAATCTGGCTACCGGTCAGCAGCCGTTCAAACGACCGCAAGTCCGTGAGGAATGGCTTGCTCCACCCTACGTCCAGTCGGCTTGGGACGCTGACGTGGCGCCGTACGCATGGGATCCGGAGACCGGATTCTCGGGCCGGCCGATCCCCGGACAAAAGGGGGGCGAATACGTGCTGACGGGACTTGCCCACGATGAACGAAGTAAAGTGGCCTACGAGTCCGCCATTAATCAGCGGGCCATGATGATGCGGAGCCGCAAGCTTGCTGCGTTGGAACAGAGCCTCAAGCCGGCCGAGGTGTTCGGCGAGCCTTCCGGAGATCTTCTGGTGATCACTTGGGGTTCGACTCTGGGAGCCGCGCGCGAGGCCGTCGAGCGGGTACAGGCCGACGGCGGCAAGGTTTCGCACCTGCATCTTCGGTTTCTCTCCCCGTTGGAAAGAGGTCTGAAGGAGATTTTCGATCGGTTCCGAAAAGTGATGACGGTGGAAATCAACTATTCGGACAGCCTGGAGGATCCTCTCATTTATGAAGGGAATCGCCGCCGGTCGCAGCTCGCTCGGATTCTCCGCGAGCAGACGCTGGTCGACGTCGACTGTTGGTCGGAGGTTCCCGGCAGCCCTCTGCCTCCCGCTGATATTGAGCGCCAGATTCGAATGCGCCTGGAAATACTGTCGAAGGAACTGCAGTAATGTACGGATTGAAGAAAGATTGGGTATTGGAGAAGCGTCCCCGGGTCTGTGTGCTCGAGGATTATCAGGGCGGAGAAGCCCGCTGGTGTCCGGGTTGCGGCGATCACGCCGTCCTCAACTCCGTCCAGCGGGTCGCAAGGGATTTGCAGCTCCCTCCGGAGAAGACCGTGGTCGTCTCGGGGATCGGCTGCTCCAGCCGCTTTCCCCACTATATGAAGACCTACGGATTCCACGGACTGCATGGCCGGGCTTTCCCGGTTGCGTGCGGGGTGCGAAGCCGCCGTCCCGATTTGAACATCTTCGTCATCACGGGAGATGGTGACTGTTGCGCCATCGGTACGGGGCACTGGATCCATGCCATCCGCTACAACATGAATCTGACGATTCTGTTGCTGGACAACAACATCTACGGCCTGACCAAGAGGCAGACCTCGCCCACCACCGGAAGATCGCAGCTTTCGAATACTCATCCGCGGGGATCCGTCTTCGTCCCTATCGATCCGATTTCCGTGACACTGGGAATCCCGAACGCTTCTTTCGTGGCTCAGACGGTGGACTGGAATCCGCCTCACCTCTACGAAACGATCAAGTCGGCGCATGAGCATGAGGGCGCATCCTTCGTACGCATTCTTCAGCGCTGTCCGCACTACACGTCTCACGTGTTTGCAGGTGCGCAGCAGGATACGGCGCGCCTTCTCTATATGCGGCATCCTGATGGCGTCAACGTCCCGGACGCCGTCGCGAAGACCTTCAAGAATCAGGCCGACCACGATCCCGCTGATCTGGCAGAGGCCAGGGAGATTGCGAGTCGGGCGTCGGATGTCCTGCCCATCGGACTCTTCTATCGGAGCCCCCAGGCGGAACAGTACGATCATGCGTCCTGTGAGGGCTTGGATATGAGTCCGGCGCAGAAGATTCAAGCACTCAACAAGGCACTGGATCGCTTCATGATCTGACGGGCCTGAGTCGAATCAGCGAAAACAGAGGGAAAGAGAATGGCAAGGCCACAGGGCCGGGTTGAAAACCGCCCGGTCGATCATGCCTCGAAACAACAACTGAGAAAGCTGGCGACGGGTCTGGATCTCATCGAGGAGACGGAATCCCGGATCAGCAGCGAGGGGAGCGGTGGATCTGTCGCCCACGCTATCGGCCGGACTCTGATCGGCGGCGGGGTCGTCCATTGCGGCCCCGGAGCTCCGGCAGGCTCTGTCCCTGATGATGTGCCGCTCGTCCAGCACACGCTGTATGAGGATGGTGCGCGGTCCACGGCGCCGATATTGCTGGTTGCAGGGACTCATCAGGAGGCCGTCGATCATTGTCTCGTCGCGCATCTGGCCGCGGAGCGGATGGCTTGCCGCGTCGAATCCGGCATAGTCGAATCCGTGGCCCACGGGCTTGGGTTGGCGGAGTTGCCCGAGCGCGGTGAGTTGGATCGAGCCCGTCAATCACTGGGAAGCTTGCTGCCCTCGTCGGAGTCCGACCTTCTCACCATTCTGACGGGCTGTCGGGAGGCTGCTGCCGAGGGGTTCGGTCGGAGTGTTGCGGCTCCGGTCTCGTCCAGCCCCGGCGGTGCCCGGCTCGTCGTTGTCACTCTGGGCTGGTTTTCGGACCTGGCAGAAGACATTGCCGAGCGATCCGGCGGAAAGATCGGTCACGTGGCGCTGCATCTACTCCGGCCGTTTCCGTTGAGCCAGGTCAAGCCGTTGCTTTCTACGGCCGAAACCGTCCTGGTGGCGGCTCTACCCAACTCGGGACTGCATTTCGAGGCCTGCTGCAGGATTGAGGAGGCTGCAACGGGCGAATCAACGGTCCGGATGGTTCGACTCACCCGCGAGGCCGATTCGACGGAATTCCTTCAGGCTCTGTCGGCGACGTATCCATCGGAAGTCTGGTCCGACCTGCAAACCCCAGCCGGAGGAGCCGATCGAAGGCACCTTCGACTCGCGGTTGTCCCATCGGGAGCAGAGTCTGCACGGCTGCTGCTGGACGCCGGAAGCATCCTCGCTGGGTCGTTCTCCGGCAGGCCCAGGATACGACTGGAGAGAAAGGACGCGAGCCTGGCCTCGATCGATATAGGAGGAGTGCAGGCCGAATCGGAGCCTCCCATCGATGTGTTGGCGATCCTCGGAGACCGTTTCGTACCGGCGCAGGCAGCGATCCGCCGGGTCAGGGACTCAGGTTGTGTGGCGATCCCGGCGCCAGGAGGATCTGCCGAGGATGCCTGGAAGCGGCTCTCAAATCCGGTGCGTGAGGCCATTCTCGAACGAAGTCTGAAGCTGATGCTCCTCGATGCGGAGGGATCGCAAGAAGGGTCTCCGTCGATCTGGGCTCGATCTCTGGCCGAACTGGCTCAGTCCGGCACGGCATCCGTAGCGGTGGAGGCGGATCTTACCGAGCTCGCCAAGCTCGAGATACCCCCTTCGTCCGGTGGTCCTGCGGCGCGTTTTTTCCCAGTCGCTGCGGCGGAGGAGCCCGTTCCGCCGGCCCTGCTCGAAGAGGTCCGGCGCTTCCACTTGACGGGGCGGCTTTCCGAGCGACACGTGCCCTTCAGCGGAGACGTTCCCTTGCAGCCTCTGGCGGCATCGGTGGCTGCGCAGCCGTTTCACGAAAGCTTCCCCTTCGCGTTGCCTGAAGAGGCCGACGTTGAGCCTGAGCCTCTCTTTACCCTGCTGAGCGGGCGCCTCGCGGACGAGAAAGATGCGCCGGTCATCGCCCAGCTTCTGCCGGAACTGATGCAGCTTACTGATCTGTCGGTTCGCTCTTCCGTGCAGGGGATGGCCCTGCAGAAGGCGCTCAGCGCAGCCCTCTCTCGGCTATCGGATGTGGTCGAATTGAGCGAGGCCGGGCGTCAGTCGTTCGATCGGGAATCGCAGGCTCTACTGGAAGAGCTGACTCGACCGGGAAAGGTGGTCGGGTTCCGCTCGGAGACCTGGTTCCAGTTCTACCACTGGACCCTTCTCAGGGAGCGACTCTCGCAGATTCGACAGTTCAGAGCGGAAGCTTCCTTGCTGCTTCATAGGTTGGAGGCCTTGTTGAAGGCCGATCAGGGATTGCGTCCCGAGTCGCGTTCGGCGATATCAATGGCTTCCACCCTCGGCTCGAGTGGCCTCAGTCTGATCGATCCGGAGCGTTTGGCAGGTGTCATACCCGAACGACGCGGCTCTCGGACACTGGAGTCGGACAGGCTGGATCGGATCCAGAAGGTGCTGACAACGCTCCGCAGTTTTGTCGGAGAGAGCGGGCAGGCACCCGACCTGTTCGTTGTGTCTGCTCGGGAGCTGCCGTTTCAGGCCGAGGGTCTGCATGTGCTGCAAAGCGAGAGCCCTTTCGAAACGGCTCGAGGTGTATTCGAAGGATTGGCGAGCCGGGCTCTGGATATCGTGAAGGCATTGCGGATCGGCCGCCTCGAAGTCGAAGGTGAGTACGACCCGGAGATTCACGATGGGATTGTTCGAGACCTGACTTGGGAGGCACTCGAAGCGGATGAGTTGCTGCTCATCCCGGCCGTGCTCGTCCTCGAATCGGGTCATCGCCTCGCCGAGTCGACCCTGGCCGAGTTTCACCGCCTCATCGAGACGGGCTGGCCGGTCCATGTCTGTATTTCCGTCAATGAGTCTCTGGTCAGCGGTGATAACGTGGCTCGAACATTGGCAGGCGTCCTCCCGGATCCCGGCTACCTGGGACTGGCTCAACGTGAGGCATTCGTCCTTCAGTCCTCGATCGCCCAGCCAAATCACCTGCTGGCGGGGCTGCGACGGATGTGGACGGTTCCGGGACCCGCTGTCTGCGTGCTTTCGTTTCCGGATCAGGACGGGAGCGCACAGTGGTTGTGGACCCGTTGTCAGTCGGCCTGGTTGTCCCGCTCGATTCCCCTCTTCGCTTATGACCCCTGGGCCGGAGAGTCCTGGGCGGACCGCTTTTCGCTCGAGGGCAACCCGGACTCGGAAAAGAACCTCGTCACGGTTGAAGTCGCGGATCTTGGCACACAAGATGCATTGCTCACCATTGACGAGGCGCTGACCTTCGCCCATGTCTTGGCGCAGGATCCTCGTTTTCGCGAGCAATTCTGGGTCATTCCTTCGACAGCCTGGAGTGACGAACAGAAGCTGGTAGAAGAGTTTCTGAGGGATTTCGCGCAACCGCCCCTGGGTGTTGCGCCCTTCATCTGGGTCGTCGATGAGCAGGGCCGCCTGCAGAGGGCAGTCGTGACGCGTGAAGTGATCAGCGCCTGCCGGGACCGGTTGCGTTCCTGGAGGACTCTCCAGGAGCTGGCCGGAGTCAAGAATGTTTATGTTGAGCGAGCGGTCGAGCGGGTCCGGCAGGAGACCCTGCAGGAGGCGCTGGCCGAGCTCGAGAAGAGTCGGGAGGAAGCTCGAAGAGCGGGTGCAGAGGAAGCGATAGGCAGATTGGCTGCGGTTCTGTCCGATCTGGATTCGCTGGACCGGGCGTTGCCTTCCCAAGCTGCGGTGGCAGCTCCTCCAGCTGAGCAGGCGCCGGCCGTCAAGCCGGCACCGTCGGTGGAAGAAGCCGGAGAATCCGCGCCGGCCGTCAAGGAGGAAGCGGCAGCAGAGGAAGAGGAAGAGGATTTTGGCGCAGAAGCCTATATCGATTCATTCCTCTGTACGAGCTGCAACGAGTGCATCAATCTGAATCCTCGGATGTTCAACTACAACGGAGATCGCCAGGCCTTCGTCGCGGATCCCTCCGCTGGGAACTATGCGGAGCTCGTCAAGGCCGCTGAGGCATGTCCGGCGAGGTGCATTCACCCCGGGGCTCCCCGAGCCGGTGACGACACAGCGACACCCGAGGTCGTGGAGAGAGGCAAAGCTTTTCGCTAGAAAAGCGAGGAGACAATAGAAGTGGATTTCGGACCAATAATCATTGCGGCAGTCATCATGACGGGGCTCGGCGTGATCTTCGCCAGCATCCTGGCGGCCGCCGACCACCTGCTGCGGGTGGAAGAAGATCCGCGCCAGGAACAGGTCGAGGGCATGCTCCCCGGCAACAACTGCGGAGCCTGTGGAGAGCCGGGATGTCAGGCTTTCGCCACGAAACTGGTCAAAGGGGAGGCTTCGCCCGGGAAATGTACCGTCAGCACCGAGGAATCCCTCGTCCAGATCGCGGAACTCCTGGGTGTGGACGTTGGCGGTGAGGAGAGGCGCGTAGCCCGCCTGAAATGTGCCGGCGGAGAAGGCCTGGTTGCAGATCTTGCCGACTACCGCGGCGTTTCGTCCTGCCGGGCTGCTGTTCTCGTGGACGGCGGAGGTCGGGCCTGCACATGGGGCTGTCTCGGTCTCGGTGACTGTGAGACGGCATGCACCTTCGATGCGATCTCGATGAACTGGGAGGGGCTTCCCCAGGTGGATGTCAATCTCTGCACTGCTTGCGGCGATTGCGTAGACGTGTGCCCGCTGGACTTGTTCACGATCGTACCCCTTTCATACAAGCTCTTCGTTCAGTGCAGTTCACCGCTGGCAGGTGAGGCCGCCAGGTCACGCTGTGCGGTGGCCTGTGATGCCTGCGGTCGCTGCGCGGCCGACGCACCCCCTGACGTCATCGAGATGGTCAACGGACTGCCGGTCATCCACTACGACCGGACTGAACAGCCGACGCAACGATCCACCTGGAGATGTCCGACCGGCGCGATCGTGTGGCTCGAAGGAGAGCAGTTTTCCGAGCCGCTGGCTCAAATCAGTAGGGAGCGAATCCGTGCCTAACCTAATTTCCAAACTCCGCTTCGAGCGTTTGCGAAAGTTATTGAGTGGCGCTTCCGCCGAATCAGGGCAGAAGCCGGCAAAAGTTGAATTGTGGGAGGTTCAGGAGGCGGTGGCCCTTGCGGAGGCCATGATCTGCGATATGGTCGCCCACTGTGCCGGAGAAGAGACCCCGGGCTTCCAGGCTCAGGGAAACGGTTTCTCCTCGGTCAACGCCTTCGGCCGACAAGTCGTCAGCGTCGAACTGCCAAGCGTCGCCGAGGGAATCGCATCGGGCGCCGGTATGGGGATGAGCGGCTTGCGGTCCTCGGTATTCCTCCCGGGCGATCATCTGTCCGAAGGCTACGCTCAGCTGCAATCGCTGGCGCGGCGGCATGTTCCCCTGGTGGTTCATGCCGCGTTTCGAGAGGGTTTCGGGGCCGGGAGCAGTCATACCGGTTACCACGGAGCCAGCGATTTGGGTCTGTTCCAGGTGATGCCCACTTCAGTTCAGCAGGCCGTCGACCTGACCATTCTCGCCCGCTGGCTGGCGGAACGAAGCCTCATTCCAGGCATCGTCGCTTTCGATCGGCGGGTTTGCGAACTGGCAGCCTTCCCTTCCATCGACACGATCCGAGAATTCCTGGGTGCACCGGATGAGGAATTCGCCTCCCCCAGCCCGGCACAGATGCTTTTGTTTGGTGGTAACCGTCCGGTCGTTCCCGGCTGGTTCGATCCCGACCTGCCCGTGTCTTTCGGCTCCCTGCAGGGGACGAACGACGCCGTGAGTGCTGCGGTGGGCAGCCAGGCCTTCTTCGCCGGTCATCTCTCCGAACTACTGAAGGATGGCATGTCGCGGTTGGGCCGTCTGACCGGCCGACCTCTTTCCATGATCGAACAGGACGGAGTCGACCAGGCAAATTTCGTGGTGGTCACGCAGGGCAGCGCGTTCGAAACCGTTCGAGCTGCGGCCCGCTACCTCCGCCAGGAAAAGAAGATGTCGGTAGGTGTCCTGGGCGTGACTTGGCTGAGGCCGTTCCCGACCGCCGCTCTGCGGGAGGCCCTTTCGAACAAGCGCGGCATTGCCATACTGGAATGCAGTACGGCGGGGCTTGCCGAGGAAGGCACCTTGATGCGGGAAGTGCGTCGCGCTGTTCCCACCGCGGACGCCAACTGGATCTCGGCGAGTTTCGGGCTGCACGGTCAACCGCTGGGAGTCTCGGAGGTCATTGAACTCGCTTCCGAACTGAAGGAGAAGCAGCCGCGCTCCCGTATGTGGCTGGGGGTCGTCTCCGGTTCCTCTCGAATCGGCGACTTCCCCAAACGTGAGGGTCTCGTGAAGTCCGTGGCGAGTGACTATCCGGACCTGAGCGCCACGACGCTTCCGGGGGCACTGACGGAGAAGGTCTCTGCGAAGCAGCTGCGTACCGTTCAGTGGATCGGGAGTTCGGAACTCGACCCGGCCGAGGTGATGCGCAAACTGGTTGGAACCTGCCAGGAAACCGGAGCAAAGGTTCGCGGCTTTGGGTGGTTTCCAGAGCCGGGAATCCTGTCCGTGCGAGTCTCGGCGGGTCCGGAGGATCTGCCGATCGCGGAATCCGGCACGAGTGTGGATGTCCTCCTTTTGGGACGGCTTGGTCTCGATTTGATCTACAATCCGCTGGCCGATCTCAAGGCGGCACAGGCGGTCATCATCGAAAGTGACCGGACCGCGCAGGAACTCTGGGGACTGATGCCGGAGTTCTGGCGCTCAGAGGTTCGGCGTCTCAACTTGCGGTTGTACAAGGTCGAGAAGGGTTTGGAACAGCTCGTTGCAGGTGCAGCGGCGTTGCTCTCCGGTACCGAAGTTCCGGGTACCGAGATCGCATGGAAATCGCTCGACGAACCGGCGGCGGATCTCGAAGACGTTCCTCAATTGGTGCGGCGTGCCGGCGAGGCCAAGGTCAGCTATGCCAACCTGCCTCGATTCTGGGGTGAAGTCATGCAACCGAAGCGAGGCGGCATCAGCGAGAACTTTCCGGACCCGCTTGTTACCGTAGGTGCGGTTCCTTCCTACACGGCGGCACTTGCTCGCCCGCGTGGCACCGCTTTGCCCTCGATGCCCGTGCTCGAAGCCGACAAGTGTACCGGTTGCGGTCGTTGCTGGCCGGTTTGTCCGGACTCCGCCATCGGTGCTTCTCTGATCGGACTGCAGGAGTATCTCGATTCGGCGGCCGACGCGGTCGGCGGAGACGGCAAGATCGCGGCCGCCATGAAACGGGCCCATCGCCCGCTGGCAACACGGATTGCGGCTCTGGCCAAACAGAAGGGTGCAAAGGTTCTCACCTCCGAGCTCCTCGACGAGGCGTATGAGTCGGTTGTGGCGAAGATGTCGGTATCCGAGGAGGAACGTCCTCATTACGACGCCTCCTTCCGGTCGACGGCGGAAGTCGCGACACGGTTGAGTCCCGTCATCTGCGACAGCTTCTTTGGCAAGGCTGAGGAGGAAGCCAAGGGCAGCGGTCGTCTGCTTCTGCTCGCCTTCAATCCCGACGCCTGTCAGGGATGCCAGTTGTGCATCAGCAACTGTCCGGAGAATGCTTTGGTGGCGTACGACCGAGCCGGTACGGTCCGGGAGGATGCCCGGCTGGGATGGAAGGTCTGGGAGCAATTGCCGGATACGCCGGGACCTGCGATCGAGAAAGCCGAGTCGGAGTTGGAGCTGGGACGGCTGGCCGCCCGCCTGTTGAGTCGGCATAGCTCTCAGGTTCAAGCCGTGGGAAGTTTCGGAGAACCGGGATCCGGCGAGAGACTGGCTTGCCGGACGGTCGCTGGACTGGTAGAGGCGCAATTTCAGCAACGTCTCTCCGATCAGGCTCAGACGGCTTCCGAGTTGAGCGGCCGCCTCAACGATATGGTCCAGAAGCTGTTGGCCAAAAGCCTCACGGAGGCGGACTCGAAGTCGATCCAGGACGCGCTGGAAACCCTGCCTCGACACCGCGTCAGCTTGAGCGATCTCAGTGAGCGCCTGTCGAAACTTGGACAGTCCGCTTGGGTGGATCCCGTCAAAACCCTCCGCCTCGCACAGGTCGCACATGAGCTTCAAACTGAAGCCTGGAATCTGTCGGAAGGTGTCAATCGATTGGGACGCTCGCGTTTTGGCGTGGTCGTGATCAGTCATCGCATCGCCCGGTGGGCGGGGCGATTTCCCAATCATCCCTACAATGCCCCGTTGGTCGTCGAACCATCTCCAGAAGGAGCCGGCCTGGCGATCGGATTGGCGGAAGCCCAGGCACTCAAGCATGTGGATCAGGTGCGCCGTGTACGCAAAGCGCGGCTTCTGCTCGAAAACCCTTCCGATCTTCCCGGTCGCCTGGCGACGCTCGAAGATCTGACCTGGACCGGTCTGAGCCAGGAGGAGCGCGCATCGTGTGCTCCGCTCCTGGTGCTGGCCGATGAGAGTGCGTTGACTCGGCAGGGGCTGGGTGCGCTGACGCGCCTGTTGACCGGCGATCTGCCCGTCAAACTCGTTCTGCTGGATTCCCGGCCGCTGTCGCTGGAGAATCCAGAACCGGCGCTGCTGGGATTGGGTCTGAAGCGGGCCTTCGTCTTGAGCGGCTCGCTCGGGTACGCCAGGCATCTGGCGGACGGACTCGAAAAGGCGATGGGTCAGCCGGGCCCCGCCCTGGTGCACATCCATGTGCCGATCCCTCAGGAGCAGGGCTTTGAACCGATCGAGACGTTGGACCGCGCAAAACTTGCGGTCCAAGCTCGGGTGCAGCCTCTGTTGACCTATGACCCCAGAGCCGAAGGCGTTTTTGGTCTGCGACTCTCCCTGGAGGGGAATCCGGCGCTCGAAAGTGAATGGGCCGGCAGCGATCCCGTCCAGTGGGCCTTTGGCGAAGGGCGGTTCTCCAGCCTGTTCAGCCTGGTCTCGAACGGCGAAAGGACTGTGCCTTGGGAAGAGTACCTGCGCATGGACGAGACCGAACGCCAGAATTCGATACCTGCCATGACGGATTCGTCCGGCAAGACGTGGAAGATCGACCAGCGACTCGCGAGTTTTGCAGAGAGGCGTCTCGAAGTGTGGAACACGCTGCGAGAGATGTCCGGTGTGGTTAGTCCGTTCATAGAACGTATCCGGACTGAGGCCGAACAGACTGCCGAGGCGGAGAATCAGAAGAAGTTCGAAAGCATGAAGAGTACCTACGAGAGCGAGATCGAGCACGTTCGGCAGGAGGGCGATCGTCGAATGGCGGAACAGCTGCGCCAGCGGTTGCTGACGTTGGCCGGTTTCGGTTCCGGGGACTCGGAGACAGGTGACAGAGAATGAGTACAGGAGCTTTGGCTGAACCGGTCACGCGCACGTTCCGGCATGGCATTCATCCGGCCGAGAACAAGGACGCGACTCACCTTCGACCCATCGAGCGCGTGCCGTTCGTTCGCGAATATGTCCTTCCGCTTTCACAGCACATCGGCGCTCCGTCAGTGGCCATCGTCAAGGCCGGGCAGCGCGTCGTGCGCGGAGAGCTGATTGCCGAGCCGGGAGCCTTCGTCTCGACGGCTCTGCACGCTCCCGTGACCGGTACGGTCGTGGCCGTGGAGCCGCGGCTTCACGCGAACGGCAAGATGATGCCGGCCATCGTCATCGAGGCCGATCCCTTTTCGAGCCAGAAGCCTGTCCCCCACAAAGTGCCGCGGCCCGAGGAAATGACCAACAAAGATCTCGTCAAGTCTGTCCAGATGGCAGGTCTGGTCGGTCTCGGAGGAGCGGCTTTTCCGAGCCATGTCAAACTGTCGCTCCCGGAGAAGAAGCGGATCGAGTTCATCATCATCAACGGCTGCGAGTGCGAACCGTATCTGACTTGCGATCATCGTCTGATGGTCGAGCGTGCGGAATCCGTTATCCGGGGCACGGAGATCATGATGCGGAACATCGGGGCCAAGCGCGCCTACATCGGAATCGAGGCGAACAAACCCGATGCCGCCGAGGCTTTGCGAGCCGTCTCTTCGACGGAGTCGATCGAAGTCGTGCTCGTCCAGGTGAAGTACCCACAGGGCGCCGAGAAGATGCTCATCGACGCCATTCTGAAGAAAGAGGTTCCGAGCGGTGGAATTCCTCTGGATATCGAGATTCTGACCAACAACGTCGGAACGACGGCGGCGCTGGCGGACTGGTTCGATCAGGGCGTTCCTCTGATCGAGCGGGTCGTGACCGTTACCGGCCCCGGCATTCCGCACCCCCGTAATCTGCTGGTTCCCCTGGGAACTCCCGTCTCCTCCATCGTCGATTACTGCGGTGGGCTGAGCCCGGACACCAAGCAGGTGATCATGGGTGGGCCGATGATGGGGATGCCGCAGAAGACACTGGATGTTCCCATCATGAAGGGGACCTCCGGAATTCTGGCGTTCACCGACGTCTTCCAGCAGAAGATTCAAGAGTATCCGTGCATTCGCTGCGGGCGATGCCTCGAAGCGTGCCCCATGTTCCTCAATCCAACCCGCCTGGCTCACCTGGCCAAATTCGAGCGGGTCGAACAGTTGAAGGAATACCACGTCTTGGATTGTTTCGAGTGCGCATCCTGCTCGTTCACCTGTCCTTCCAACATTCCCCTGGTGCAGTGGATTCGAATGGGAAAGGCGATGGTTCGTGAGGCACAGAAGAAATGAGTAGTACCACTCGAAAGCATGATCTGACTCTATCTACGTCTCCCTTTCTGCACGCCGACTCGACCACACCGAGGATCATGGCCGAAGTGTTGCTGGCGACTGTTCCGGTCATGCTGGGTGCCTGCTGGATCTTCGGGGTCGGTGTCCTGCTGGTCGTGGCCGCGGCGACGATCGGGGCCGTGGGCACCGAATGGATCTTCACTCGAGCGTCGAAGAAGCCGAGTCCGTTGCGGGACTACTCCGCTCTGTTGACCGGCGTGCTGTTGGGCCTGATCCTCCCGCCCGGGTTTCCTTTGTGGATGTCCTTCCTGGGCGGCGCGGTGTCGATCGCGCTGGGCAAGTTGATCTGGGGCGGCTTGGGGCAAAACGTCTTCAACCCCGCGCTGGTCGGACGCGCGTTTCTCCAAGCCTCTTTTCCCACGGCGATCACGACTTGGGCCGCTCCCTCGCAGGGCGTTCTCTCCGTATCGGATCGACTTTTTTCTGTGCCGATGATGCAGGCCGGCGCGGATACCGTTTCCGCTGCCACTCCTTTGGGACTATTCAAGTTCTCGAGCGAATTCACGCATGTCTCTCAACTGTTCATTGGGAAGATCGGCGGATCGATCGGGGAAACGAGCGCACTGATCCTGATCTTTTGTGGTTTGTGGCTTGGTTTCCGAAAGATTTTCGACTGGAGGCTGCCGGTCAGTACGCTGCTGTCGGTCGCCGTCTTCAGCAGCATCTTCTACTTTCTGAACCCGGAGAAGTATCCGAGTCCTCTGTTCATGCTGTTCTCGGGAGGGCTGCTGTTTGCGGCCGTTTTCATGGTGACCGATCCCGTCTCCACACCCACGACCATTCGCGGTGCGTGGATCTTCGGAATCGGTGTGGGGGTGCTGGTCGTTCTCATTCGCCTCTTCGGGGGTCTCCCGGAGGGTGTGATGTACGCAATTCTGCTCATGAATGCCGTGACCCCGTACATCAATCACTACACGCAGCCCAGGCAATTCGGCGGGCCCCGCAAGAGATGGTTCGAAGCGAAAGCCCAGTAGCTGCGCAGTTGGTCGCGTGAGTTGACCCTGCAAGATGCAGGAGGAGCCTAGGAGATGTCTTCAGTTAAAAGAGCTGGACCGGTGAGACTGATCGTGACACTGGGAGTGGCGGGACTGGTTTCCGGCCTCATCCTGGTCACGGCCTATCTTGCCACTCAGCCGATCATTCTTCGGAATCAGGCGAAGGCCCTCGAGGCGGCCATCTATCGGGTCGTTCCCGGGTCGACGACTCGAAAGGAATTCATCGTCCGTGACGGCAAACTCGTCCCGGGTTCGAACAACCCCGCCGGGGGCCAGTCCGAGAACGTGGTCTATGGCGCCTATGATTCCAGCGGAAAGCTGCTCGGTTACGCCATCCCGGGAGAAGGCCCCGGCTTCCAGGATACGATTTCACTGATCTACGGATACGATCCCCACGATAAGAAGATCATCGGCCTCGAGATCCTGGAAAGTCGTGAGACTCCCGGCCTTGGTGACAAGATCACCAAGGATCCGAAGTTCCATGAGAACTTCGACTCACTTTCGGTGGAGCCGAAGGTCGTCGCCGTCAAGCACGGCACCAAGACCGCTCCGAACGAAGTGGATTCGATCAGCGGCGCAACGATTTCTTCGAAGGCGGTGGTCAGCATCATCCAGAAGGAGAACGCACGGTTTCTTTCGGTTTTGAACAGCGCCCAGGGAAGCGAGGGGACACCGCAATGACGGATCGACAGAAGCTGGCACAGGAGACAACCAAGGGATTCTGGCGGGAAAACCCGATCTTCGTTCAAATGCTGGGACTATGCCCCGCGTTGGCCGTGACGAACTCGGCGATCAATGGTGTCGCGATGGGCGTCGCGGTCATGTTCGTCCTCATCGGATCGAGCCTGCTCGTTTCGGCGCTTCGGAATGTCATTCCGAAGCAGATTCGTATCACGACGTTCATCATTATCATTGCGACCTTCGTGACCGTCGCCGATTTCACGCTTCAAGCCATGGCGCCGACCGTTCACAAGGAACTCGGGGCTTTCATTGCCCTCATCGTAGTCAACTGCATCATCCTCGGCCGTCAGGAGGCCTTTGCTTCCCGGAATACGGTCTTCAACGCGGTGGGCGATGCAGTGGGAATGTCGGTCGGGTTTACGATCGCACTCCTGATTCTGGGAAGTATCCGCGAGATCCTGGGTTCGGGCTCGCTCTTTGGCGTGGCGCTCTTCGGCACCTCCTTCGAGCCCTGGGTCATCATGATTCTTCCTCCGGGAGGATTCCTTGCCATGGGTGTCCTGCTGATGATCTTCGCCCAAGTAAAGAAGAACCGTCAGCGGAAAGCCTCGGCACAGTTGAAGGAGGAGGCGGCGTAATGGGCAACTACTTTTGGATTTTCGTCTCGGCGGCCGTCATCAACAACTTCACGCTGTCCTACTTCCTGGGCCTGTGTCCCTTTTTCGGGGTCAGCAAGAAGATCGACACTGCCTTTCGCCTCGGCTTGGCGAACATCTTCGTCATGCTGATCACGTCGGTCTGCGCCTGGCTCCTGAACACTTTCGTGCTTCCCTATGCACCCTACCTTCGGTTGATCACCTTCATCGTCGTCATCGCCAGCGCGGTGCAGTTCGTGGAGATGGCTATCAAGAAGCTCAGCCCGGCGCTTTTCAAGGCCCTGGGCTTGTTCCTGCCGTTGATCACGACCAACTGCGCCATCCTCGCTCTGGCTCTGTTTCAGACCAACCGCGGTTACAGCTTCCTGGAGGGCATTTTCTTCGCTCTGGGCGCGGGATTGGGTTTGACGCTTGCACTCGTTCTGATGGCGGGCGTGCGCGAGGAAAGTGAGATGTCCACCGTGCCGGATGTTCTGCAGGGTGCTGCGCTGAGCTTTCTCATCGCCGGTATCCTCTCCATGGCATTCATGGGATTCGCCGGGCTTTTCAGCGGAGCGGCTTAGAATCATGGGAGTTCATCTGCTCATCGTTTTGGGTCTGGCTCTGATCTGCATCGTTTTCGGACTCTTGCGGGCCGAGCTGGGCCAAGAGGAAGCCGACGAGAACCCGATTTGCGAAGGCTGTGAGGAATGTGAGGGAGACAAGTCATCCTGCGGCCATTTCTGTTTCTGCCGGCCGGCGACTGATGTGAAGAAGCTGCTTGAGCTCGAGTAGGGGTAGTTCCTGAAAGCGAGAAAGGAGTGGCTGCGTGAACGAGAAAGCCGCGTCGATTGGGCGCTGGGTCGTGTGGCCGGCTGTCATCACCCTGGTTGTGGCGCTGGCTCGTCTGGCGGGAGAACTCAACGAATGGAGTCCTCTCTTCTTCAGCCGTGCGGTGGGCGGCGGCGCGGCGCTGGTCGGGATCGTCTGGCTGGTTCCACTCTTCGGGATCTACTTCGCCTGGAAGCTGATCTCCGCCGGGCGCCGGGGCAGTCCTGGCCGAACACTGGGGATCGGAGCCATCGGGCTGGTCATCCTGCTGGCAGGGGGGCTTTCCGCGGATGTGCTGCTTCGGGACAACGTCGTCGCTTCCTTCGTGATCTTCGGTGTTGTGGCCATCATTGCCATTGTGGTGACCCGTTGGGGCTGGCCCGATCTGTTCGCACTTCTCCTCTCCTACGGATTCGCCGTCAGAATCCCCATGGTCGTGATCTACTTCCTGGCGTTCTGGCTTGGATGGAGTACACATTACAGTGCCGTTCCTCCGGATTTTCCCCTGACCGGCTGGTTGACCGACTGGCTGGCGCTGGGGCTGGTTCCCCAGTTGACGTTCTGGGTTGCTTTCACGGTGGTGATTGGTAGCATCTTCGGCGGTTTCACCCTGCTGGTGCGCGGGAAAGGAGCCAGGAGGGCCGGGACTGGGCAATAGGAAGAGACCGAGGAATAGGTCCTACTTCCAGAGCCCCCCGGGACCTCCAGGCCGTCTCATGCTATGATCCCGCAATATGACGACGCCTTTGGACTGCCTGCCCTGTTTCACACGTCAAGCTGTCGATTTGGCGAGGTCCGCAACGGAGAATCCCGAGGAGCAGGAGCGACTGGCTCGCAGATTCCTGAAATTCCTCAGTGATCTCGAGTGGAGCCCTTCCGCGCCGGCAGTAGCTCAGCGGCTGCATGCCCTGGTCAAACCGCTGCTCCGGGACGAAGACCCCTGGGAGGGACCTAAGCGCGAGTTCAATCGAATGGCCCTCAGGGCGCTGCCGGAGGCCCGGCGCAAAGTCCAGGAATCGCGCGATCCCCTGACGGCGGCGCTGCTTACGGCCGCAGCCGGAAATGTCATCGATCTTGGCGTCTCGCGGACTCTGACGATCAGGGACGTCGAAGAGGAGCTCGACCAGTGTCACACGCTGGGCCTCAAGGGAGACGTGGCTGCCTTCGGTCGGGCCGTCGATCAGGCGGCCAGGATTCTCTACATTGCCGACAACGCGGGCGAGATCGTCTTCGACAAACTGGTGCTGGAATTGCTGCCGAGGGAGCGAGTGACCATGGCGGTTCGCGGGAAACCGGTTCTCAACGACGCCACCATCGAAGACGCTGAAGCGGCCGGAATACCGGAGCTCGTCGACGTGATCGATACGGGATCCGATGCCCCCGGGATTCTGCTCGACGATTGCAGCCGTGAGTTTCGAGAGGCTTTTGAAAAGGCGGATCTCATCCTCGCTAAAGGTCAGGGAAACCTCGAGTCCCTGATAGGTGGGCCGAAGGAGATCTACTTTCTGCTCAAGGTCAAGTGCGATCTTGTCGCGCGCCAGCTCGGATGCCAGGCCGGTGAGCTGGTCTTGTATCACTACGTGCCCGGGCAATCCGGGGGGTGAGGAAGACGTTTCACGGGCGTGTTGCCGAAATCCTTTGGACCCCGCCTCGACCCTGGTACTCGTCCGTCGAGATATACAGAACCGTGTAGCGGCCTGCAGCCAGGCATGGATATCCTACTCCGGTCTCCGGTATTCCAGCTCCCCGCTGCCAGCTTCAAATCCCCATGTCCGTCGTCTTGAACACCAGCATCGTGGCATCGTCGTGATTGTCTCGGTTGCCTCTATGGCGTCGGACGGCCTCTTCGACGTGGGCCAAAACTGCATCCGATGTCGAGGCTCGCTCCCGCGACAGGACGTCTTCGAGACGCGCTTCGCCGAACTCTACTCCCTGAGCATTCTCGGCCTCGACCAGGCCGTCCGTGTACAGGAAGATGGAGCCGTCGGATCCCAATCCGGTGATCGATTCCCGGTACTCGCTGCCGGGCAACAGGCCGATCGGCCGCCCGGATGAAGCCATCCTCTGCAGGTCGCCGTCCGCTCTGAGCAAGTACTGAGTATTGTGCCCCGCGTTGACCCATCGGAAGGTCCGACTGGATGAATCCAGTACTCCCACGAATAGGGTGAAGTAGGTCTCCGGTGGCGTGGTTTCAGCGATTTCGCGGTCGAGCTGGGAGAAGAGATCCGCCAAATCCTCCTTGACGGCGAGTCGGGCGTGCAGGGTTGCCTGCACGTTCGCCATCAGGAGTGCCGCGGCCACGCCCTTTCCCGATACGTCTCCGATGAGCAGGGCGACCCTCCCGTCGGGAAGGGCGAAATAGTTGAAGAAGTCCCCTCCGACCTCTCGGGCGGGAATCGACACGCCGCTGACTTCACCGAAGGGAAGCCGCAGCGGGCCCCGAGGCAGCATCTCCTTCTGGAGCTGCCGACACATCTCCAGCTCCTTGCGAATCCGTTCCTGCTCTACGAGCCGAGTCTGATTCTCCGCCAGTTGGCCCGCCATCCGGTTGAAGGCACGGCTCAGACGTCCCAGTTCGTCGGAAGAACCCTCCGGCACCCTGGTCTCCAAATGTCCTTCCGCCAGCTGTTCCACTCCGTCGGTCAGCGCCGTCAGATTGCGGGTCAGCCGCCGTGACAACGGCACGATTCCCACCAGCGCGATACACACCAGGCCGAGGCCCATGGCCAGGTTGTAGGCCGCGGCCCGACGGATCTCTTGAAGACCCTCGCCGATCGGCTTGGCAATCCCGAACAACACGCCGCTGTCGGCATCCCTCTTCGAGGCTACGATCCAATCCTCCGGAGGCATACCGGAATCGGGATAAGTCGACCAGTCGATGCCGAGGGTTTCGAGGGTTGTATACGCTTTCGGATCCAACGTGTACAGATTCCCGGAAGGATCGACGGCAAACGCAATCTCTCCCTCGCCGCGCGGCACCCTCGACAGGACGGTGCCGAGGATGGCTTTGGCGTTCAATTGAGCCACGATCTTGGTTTCGCCCTCGTTGGGAAGCTCCAGACTCGACTTAAGGTCCAGGCATTCGACCCGCTTGTCGGACTTCCTGGATCCAGGCTTCATGTACGCGTGCACTGATGGGCCCGCAATCTGGTCGAGCATCCCGGCGTATTGTTCTTGAAGTTGGCGTTGCGCTCGCGCGATGTTCTCCTCGGCAATCGCCTTGGCTTCCTCCTTTTTCCTCTCGATCCAGCGCAGATGCACCTCGCTGCGGCGGCTCCCGGGCCGGTGGCTGCCCGACTGCACTTCGGGGACCGGGGGGACGGTGCGCACCATGAGGCTGCCTGCGTCGGGAACCTGGACGATGGCTCCCGATGTGCCGGGTACCTCCTGATTCTGGTCCTGACCGGTCGATGGTTCCGGCATTTTGATGAAAAGCTGGACCGGAGGGGCCAAAGGCGATGGGGGATGGCTCGGCGGCCGAGGACCGGATGGCGAAGATGCGACCGCCCGCGGGACGGGAGGTGGCTCCACTTCGATCGCCTCGATCATGTCGGCGCCCGCCCCAAGATGCTGGAGCAGACGGCTGTAGACATCCGGTTTCGGATGCTCGGGATTGTCGGAGAGCATCTGGAGAAACGGATCCGCCCCTATGGAACGCAGTCGACGGCCGAGCTCGAGCTGCACCAGATGAACTCGCGACTCCATCGATTCGGCCAACTGATTGCTCTCCTCGGTCACTGCCTGGCAGTAGGCCCGCTCCGAGAAATAAAAGGAATAAGCGGTCAGCCCGGCCAAAGGCACGACCGCCAGCAAGAAGAACACCAGAAACAGTTTTGTGCGAAGTCGCATGAATCACCTCGCTTGGAGGCACAACCAAGCCTCACGAAAGCAGCAAGAAGAGGACCTACGGGACGCATGGGGCCTATTGAGGCCCCGCCGGCTCAGCCTGGAATACCCTTCGTCGTATATGTCTTATACGTCCTGTGGGTCCTATTGTTTCTCCCCGTCACCGAGGCCGCCTCAGCATCGCCATATAGTCAGCTCTTGTTTCGCGCAGAAAACTCAAGGCCGGCTCCGACTGATAATCCTGATACGTCCAGGGGAGAGGACGGAAAGATCCGTGCCGGTACAGGAGTTCCACCTCGACGAAGACGCCGCGGTCAAGGTAAATGCGATGCCCCTGATTCTTGACGGTCGCCAGCGTCACCTGCCAGCCGTTGACATAGCCGGGATCGATGTTGACCGTACGTTGTGTGCCCTGAGGCGAGCGTCGGGCAAATTCCGCCTGAATGCGTTCTGCAGCCAGTTTCACCTCGACCATCCGATCGGCGGGTCGAAGTTCTCGCAAGGCGACGAAGTACTTCCAGGTCGTTCCACCCAATTCCCGATCGTAGTAGGTGCTGAAATCACTGAAGCGGTAGATCGAACTGCAACGGCCAAACGGGCCGAATTCGGCTTCGAGCCGCTCCTGCGCCCCCACGTGCGGCTCTTCCTTCGCCGTCGCAATGGCGAAGAAGAACAGGACATCGGGGGCCGGCTTCAGACGGCCTTCGAGTGCCATCTAGTCCTCTCCCGACAGTCTTCGCAGTTCGTTTTCGGTCAGGATCGCAACGCCAAGTTCCCTGGCCCGGTCCAACTTGGAGCCCGGATTCTCTCCGGCCACAACGTAGTCCGTGTTAGTGGAAACGCCGGAGCGCACGATCCCTCCGTGATCCTCAATGAACTGCTTGGCAGCCTGCCGACTCAGCGTGGGAAGCGTTCCCGTGACCACGAAGCTCAGGCCCTTCAAAGACATTGGACCACCTTCGGCCGGCTGCTCCATCTCAAAGCGCAGACCTGCCTCACGTAGTCGCTCGACCAGGACACGGTTCTCCTCGACCTTGAAGAAACCAACGACGCTGCCCGCGATCTCGGGGCCAATTCCCGGCACTTCGGCGATCTCGTCTTCGGAAGCCGCTCTGAGGCGGTCGAGACTCTGAAAATGGCCGGACAGGAGCTTGGCCACGCTCTCGCCGACATGGCGAATCCCCAGCGCGAAGAGCACTCGATCGAAAGACCGTCCCCTACTCTCCTCGAGGCTCCGGAGCAGATTGTCGGCGGACGTGTCCTTGAAACCGGGGAGACTCAGAATCTGATCTCGGCTCAAGGCGAACAGATCGGCGGCGTTGCCGATGAGCCCCATTTCCACGAGCTTTTCGAGCGTCTGAGGCCCGAGGCCACGAACGTCCATGGCGCCGCGACTGACGAAGTGCTTGAGAGATTCCAGGCGTTGTGCGGGGCACTGCCGGTTGCTGCAGTACGCCATGGCACCGCCCTCTTCCCGTACCACCGGTGCGCCGCACTCGGGACAGTGGCCGGGGTAAGAAAAAGGGAGCTCCCTGCCGGTCCGCCGCTCGACGACGGGCCCAACCACTTGGGGGATGACCTCGCCGGCGCGCTTGACGATGACGATGTCGCCCTCGCGAATGTCTTTACGGCGAATGTCATCTTCGTTGTGCAACGTCGCATTTCGGATTGTGACGCCGCCGACATCCACCGGCTCCAGGATCGCGTAGGGGTTCAGCGTCCCCGTCCTGCCAATATTGATTCCGATCTGGAGGAGACGGGTCGTAGCGGTCTGACTGGGAAACTTGTAGGCGATCGCCCACCGGGGTTCGCGACTCACGGCACCGAGTTCCTGCTGTTGGTCGAAGCGATTGACCTTCACGACAATCCCGTCGATCTCGTAGTCGAGGGAAGCGCGGCCATCCTGCCATCTCCGACAGAAGGACACGACGGATTCGATGTCTTCGTGGAGCTCAAAATTCCGGGTCGCTGGGAATCCCCATTTCTGCAGTTGGTTCAGTGCCTCGTACTGGCTGGAGATGGTCGGCCCGCTCTCCAGGTAGCCGATGGCATAGGCGAAGAACGACATGGCCCGGGAGGCTGTGATGCGCGGATCCAACTGACGCACCGTTCCTGCAGCCGCATTGCGAGGGTTGGCGAAAGGGTTTTCACCGCCGGCGGTGCGTTCCTCATTCAAGCGTTCGAAGGCTGAGATCGGCAAGAATGCTTCACCGCGAACCTCGATCAAGCGGGGAGGATCGTCCGTCTGCATCCGAAGCGGAATGGCCCGAATCGTCCTGAGATTCGAAGTGACATCTTCGCCGACCTGACCATTTCCTCGGGTCGCACCTCGGGTGAGACGACCCTGGTCATAGGTCAGGGCGACTGCCAAACCGTCGATCTTGAATTCCGTGACGTACTCGACCGCCGCATCTCCGATCAGCGAAGAAATGCGCCGATGAAAGGAACGCAGTTCCTCCGCATCGAATGCGTTGCCCAGGCTGAGCATGGGAGCAAGATGCCGAACTTTGCCGAAGCCTTCCACCGGTTCGGCACCGACCCGCTGGGTTGGCGAATTGGGATCCTGGCATTCTGGGAACCGCTCCTCGAGATCCTTCAGTTCTCGAAAGAGCCGGTCATACTCCAGATCCGAGATCTCGGGGTCGTCCAGCACGTAGTAGCGATAGTTGTGATGATCGATCTCGCGCCGAAGTGCCTCAATGCGATGGGCGGCATGTGCCCGGTCGGAAAGCTTTTCCACTCTGGCGGAATATAGCAGCGCACCTAGGCGGCGCGCAATTCCCAAGACTCAAGGCTCCATTTCGCCATGTCGGTGCCCCTTGGGATCTGGATCCCTTGGGACTTGGGCTCCTTGGTTCTTAGGGCCGCTGGCCCCCGGGGCCTTCGGAAGTGCCCTCCAATGGAAGCCGGCGGAACCGAAGCGACGAGAGCTCATCATGGCGCCTGCCCCTGCCTAACTTCCGTTGGCGCTTCCGGGTTTGGTATCATTTGGACCACGGATGGACTCACCGATTGTACGAAGACTCCTGTTCACGGTCATGTTCCCTCAGCGGGACGGACGGCGGGAGCACGTGCCTCGAATGAAGCTCCATTCGCTGGCCAAGCGGCAATTGTCGGACCTCGACGTCATCGAGACGATCGATCATTTGTTCCGGTGTCAGCGCTGTTTCGAGAACTATCGACATGTGCGGAAGGCGTACCAGAACAGGGTACAACGAGGTGTTCCGACGAGTGCTAGATGACGGTCGACTCTGCCGCCTTCAATTACCTGCTCCGCAGGAACTTCTGGGTTCGAGTCTGGCGTGAGGTCAATGCGGACGACTGTTGGGGCATGGCGGCCCAGCTGAGTTTCTACTTCCTCCTGGCCTCGTTTCCCTTCCTCATATTCCTAAGCGCTCTGATCGGTTTCATCCCCTATGTTCCTGATCTCCTCGAGCTCATGCTCGCGGATTTCTCGCACTTTCTGCCTACGGAAACCCATCAGCTGGTCAAGGGCATCCTCGAGGGAGTCGTGGCGACCCGCAGACATGGTGTCTTGACCTTCAGTCTGCTGGTCGCGCTCTGGATTGCCTCGACGGCGTTCAACAGCATGATCGGCCTGCTGAACCGAGCCTATCAGGCGAAGGAAACACGATCCTACTTTCTGACCCGGACGCTGGCTGTACTGGTAACGCTGGTCGTCTCGATCTTCCTGGTTCTCTCAGGCATTCTCCTCTTCTTTGGGGACTGGGCGATCGACCTCCTGATCAAGAACAGCCTGCTGAATGCTCTCTACACCGTGGTTCGATGGATTATCATCTTTCTTCTGCTCAATGTCGGGGTCCAGATCATCTTTCACTTTCTTCCCGCACGGCGTCTGCCCTGGACATTGATCTCGCCGGGGGGACTCCTGGCCGTTTTGGGGGGTCTCGTCGGTTCCCAGTTCTTCCGGTTTTACGTGAACCGGTTTGCGGATTTCCAGTTACTGTGGGGATCTCTGGGAGCGCTGATTGCCCTGATGATCTGGTTCTACATCTGCTCCTTCTGCTTGATCCTCGGAGGGGAGATCGATTCGGAGATCACCAAGATGCGCCAAGAGGAGGCAAAAGTCGCATAATATATCCTCGGAATGAGGAAAACAGTCCGCAGAACGACGGTCCTCCTGGTTAGAAGAGACGATCAGGTGGCGCTGGCCGCCGATGGTCAGGTCAGCCTAGGTGACACGATCATCAAGAATCACGCTCGGAAGATCCGTCGGCTTCACAATGATCAGGTCATTGCGGGTTTTGCCGGATCCACGGCAGATGCCTTCTCGCTCTTCGCCCGATTCGAAGGGAAGCTGGAGGAGTTCCGAGGCAATCTTCGTCGCGCCTCGGTCGAACTGGCTCAGGAATGGAGAACCGACCGGGCTTTGCGGCATCTGGACGCCGTTCTCATCGTGAGTGACCGACAGGATTCGTTTCTGATCTCGGGGAACGGCGATGTGATCGAACCCGACGATGGACTGATCGCCGTCGGCTCGGGCGGAGCTTACGCTCTCGCGGCGGCACGTGCAATGATGCGCTTCACCGAACAGTCGGCGGCGGAAACCGCGACGGAAGCCCTCCGAATTGCCAGTGAAATCTGCGTATACACGAACTCCGAGATCATGCTGGAAACCCTGTAATTCGTGATGACAGACAAGAGTGAGATGGAAGAGGCCCCGGCCGAGACGCCCAGTCTCGACCAATTGACACCCAAACAGATCGTCGAGGAACTCGACAAGTACATCGTCGGTCAACGACAGGCCAAACGCGCGCTGGCTGTGGCCTTGCGCAACCGGGTGAGACGTCAGAAGCTGGAGCCGGAGCTCATTCAGGAGATCCAGCCGCGCAACTTGATCTTGATCGGCCCCACGGGGGTGGGGAAGACGGAGGTGGCCCGCCGGATTGCTCGGCTGTCCAAGTCTCCCTTCATCAAGGTCGAAGCCAGCAAATTCACCGAAGTCGGTTACGTAGGAAGGGACGTCGAATCCATCATTCGGGATCTCGTCGAGATTTCAGTCGAGATGGAGCGGCAGGAGAAACTGCGGCAGGTCGAAAAGAAGGCGGAAGAAAACGCCGAAGAGAGACTCGTCGCCATTCTCGCCCGTAACCGCGGTCGTCGACGAAAGACCAAGACCGGAAAGGTCGAAGCCCCAAAACGTGCTTCCGTCAAACAAGTCCAGGAACGAGTGCGAAAAGAACTCAGATCCGGCAAGCTTGACCAGCGGATCGTCGAGCTCGAAGTCCAGGAGCGTCTTTTCCCACCTTCGGACTTCTCGTCATCCTACTGGGACGAGGATTCAGAAGTCCCGGTTCGTGACTTTCTCTCCAGCTTGACGGGACCCCGAACCTTCAAGAAGAAGATGCGGGTCGAGGACGCGATCGACTACCTGATCAGCGAGGAAGAGTCCAAGCTGATCGATATGGAGCAGATCGCCCGGGATGCGCTGGACCGAGTCGAAACGAGCGGGATCGTCTTCATCGACGAACTGGACAAGGTGGCTGGGCGGGAATCCAAGTTCGGACCGGAGGTGAGCCGGGAGGGTGTTCAGCGCGATATTCTGCCAGTCGTCGAAGGAACATCGATCAACACGCGTTTTGGGATGGTGCAGACCGACCAGATTCTTTTCATTGCTGCTGGAGCTTTCCACGTGGCCAAGCCGTCCGACCTCATTCCCGAACTCCAAGGGAGATTCCCGATCCGGGTCGAGATGGAGCCATTGTCGGAAGATGACTTTTGCGAGATCCTGACTCGACCCAGGAATGCCTTGACTCGCCAGTACAGCGCATTGATGGCGACTGAAGGTATCAGCCTGATCTTCGAGGAGGACGCTGTCCGTGAGATTGCTCACCTGGCCTGGATGGTCAATGAGACTTCGGAGAACATCGGAGCACGTCGACTGCATACGATGATGGAAGCGCTGTTGGAGGATGTCTCTTTTGAAGGTCCCGATCTGCCGGAAAAGAACGTGGTCGTCGATCGAGATTATGTCCGAACCAAGCTCGCCGACAAAGTCAAGGACGTCGATTTGTCCCGCTATATCCTCTGAGGTTTGCACCTTGCTCCGTCGAACGAGTCGACTGTGCGTGTGGGTGGTCGGGCTAACCCTTTTGGCGGCCTGCGGGAAGGTCGGGAACCCTCTGCCGCCCGTTGCGCAGATTCCAGCCACGGTGGATACGATGGATGTCGTCCAGCAGGGAGGAACCGCCATCCTGATCGTCTTTCCCCTACCGGCGATGTCGGTTCGTGAAGTCTCGGTCTTTCGCCGCTGCGGCGCGCCGGACGACAACCCCTTGAAAGAGATCCTCCAGGTCACGGCTGCCGACCTGCGTGCGCTGCCGGGCGACCGCTTCGCGGTCAGTGACCCCTCTCCCCGCTTCGACGTTTCCTGTGCCTATGAGGTGCAGTTCAGAAACAATCACGGACGACGGTCCGCAATGTCGAATATGGTGACGACGCAACCCGGACCCACACCCGCGTCACCGACCGACCTTACCGTCGACGTCAAGCAGTCGGAGATCGACGTCTCCTGGAACGCGCCGAGCGAAGCTCAGGGGATCCTGGGTTACTACGTCGATTTCCGTGAGTTCGTCACACGGCGGGATTACGTGATCCGGGATTTCAGATTCGATGTGTCTCGCACCGTCGTCGTGCAGTCCGTCAGCCGGGTGCGGGATCCGATGATCCTGAGTCCCCCTACCGCTCTGACCTTTGTTCCGAAGGACACCTTCCCGCCAGCGGCCCCTGCCGATCTGACGGCCGTGCGGGTCGGCGAAGGCGTCCAACTGGTCTGGGATGCGGTGACGGCCCCGGACCTGAGCGGCTATAACGTGTATCGGCGTACGGAAGGCGAGCAGGACTTCCACAAGATCGCCGGGCCCATACCCGTTCCCCGTTACTTCGATGCGGTGGAGCGGGGGGGTGGTGTGCTTTATTATGTGGTTACGGCGCTCGATCGCTCGGGTAACGAGAGCGGCTACTCCAACCAGGCGACAGCCTCGCGGAAGCGCTGACTTCCGGCAAGAGCCGAGGGAACGGCAGCATCGGATCTGGCTGGAGCGCCGACGGGCGGCCGTACCGACTAAGGACGGGGCATGGACTTCCATTCAAAGCTGGAAGAGCTGAAGAGACGCGAGCGACTTGCTGAGCAAGGCGGCGGTCGAGAGCGGATCGACCGGCAGCACGAAGCTGGAAAGCTCACGGCCAGAGAACGCATCGATATACTCCTGGATCGAGGGTCCTTCGAAGAGATCGACAAGCTGGTCATGCACCGTTGCCGCGACTTTGGAATGGACGCGCGGCGCATTCCCGGCGACGGCGTCGTGACGGGTTTCGGAAAAGTCGAGGGGCGGCCGGTGTATCTGTTTGCCCAGGACTTCACAGTATTTGGTGGAAGCCTGTCCGAAGCCTATGCGTCGAAGATCTGCAAGGTGATGGATCTGGCCTTGAAGAACGGCGCTCCGATCATCGGCCTCAACGACAGCGGGGGTGCCCGAATTCAGGAAGGAGTCGTCAGTCTGGCCGGATATGCCGACATCTTTTTCCGCAACACCCGCGCCAGCGGCGTCGTCCCACAGATTTCGGCCATTTTGGGCCCTTCAGCAGGGGGAGCAGTCTACTCGCCGGCAATTACCGACTTCGTTTTCATGGTTCACCATTCGAGCTACATGTTCATCACGGGTCCTGATGTGATCAGAACCGTGACTCATGAAGATGTCACCAAGTCGGAGTTGGGAGGAGCCACGGTTCACAGCCAGACGAGCGGAGTGGCTCACTTTGCCGTGGACAGTGAAGAGCAGTGTCTGATCGGCATCCGTGAGCTGCTCTCGTTCCTGCCTTCCAATAATATGGAAGATCCGCCCTTCAGGCCGACCGACGATCCTTGGGACCGGCACGAACCCGGCTTGAACGACCTGATCCCGACGGAGCCTAACCAGCCTTACGACATCAAGGATCTGATCGAGCGGGTCGTCGACGAACACTACTTCTTCGAAGTGCACGAGCATTTCGCTCCCAATCTGGTCGTCGGTTTTGGGCGACTGAACGGTGCGCCGGTGGGGATCGTGGCCAATCAGCCGGCACATCTGGCGGGTACTTTGGATATTGATTCGTCGGTCAAGGGAGGGCGATTCGTCCGTTTCTGCGACGCCTTTGGGATCCCGCTCGTGGTCTTCGAGGACGTGCCCGGCTTTCTGCCCGGTGTCGGCCAGGAACATGGCGGGATCATCCGCCATGGTGCCAAGCTCCTGTATGCCTTTGCCGAAGCCACCGTGCCGAAGATTACCGTCATCGCCAGAAAGGCCTACGGCGGTGCGTATTGCGTCATGGCCTCCAAACAGATCGGTGCCGATCTCAACTACGCGTACCCCAACGCGGAAGTCGCAGTGATGGGACCCGAGGGCGCCGTCGAGATCCTGTACCGCCGACAGCTGCAGCAGGCCGAAGATCCGGCTGCATACAAGAACGAACGGGTCGCGGAATTTCGTGAGAAGTTCGCAAATCCGTGGGTCGTCGCCGAGCGGGGCTATGTCGACGAGGTGATCGAGCCACAGTACACGCGGCCCAAGTTGATTCGGGCTCTGGAGGTGACGGCGAACAAGCGGGAGTCCCTGCCCCCGAAGAAGCACGGCAATATCCCGCTGTGACTTCGGCAGCTCGAGGAGAGATATGTTCCGTCGGATTCTGGTTGCCAACCGCGGTGAGATTGCTGTCAGGCTAGTCCGTGCCTGTCGTGATCTGGGAGTCAGCCCGGTTGCCGTCTATTCGACGGCGGATCGAGAGGCCCTGCATGTTCGACTGGCGGATCGAGCTTTCCACATCGGAGATTCAGCCGCAACGGACAGCTATCTGAAGATCGATCGACTGATCGACGCCGCGCGAAAGGGCGGCTGCGACGCGATTCACCCGGGCTACGGCTTCCTGGCGGAGAACGCCGAGTTTGCAGGAGCCTGTGACGGGGCCGGCCTGGTCTTCATCGGACCCGGTCCGGAGGCAATGGAGCTGATGGGCAACAAGGTTGCAGCCCGGCGAGCGGTGAGCCGCGTGGGTGTTCCGACCGTACCGGGCAGCGAGCAGCCGGTCGAGTCTACCGACCAGGCCCTGGACGCCGCGCGCCGCATCGGCTTCCCCGTGCTGGTCAAGGCCAGTGCGGGAGGCGGGGGTAAGGGAATGCGCGTCGTCGACGGAGAGAGCGCGCTGGCCGAGGCCCTCAGCATCGCCTCGGCGGAGGCGGCGTCCGCGTTTGCCGACCCGGCCGTCTATCTCGAAAAGTATCTGGAACGTCCCCGCCATATCGAGGTTCAGGTTCTCGGAGACGCCCACAACAATCTGGTGCATTTGGGTGAACGGGAATGCTCCATTCAGCGCCGCCATCAGAAGCTCGTCGAAGAATGCCCCTCGCCGCTCGTTGACGCCCGACTTCGTGCGGAGTTGGGGGAGGCTGCTCTCGCCGTCGCGCGAGCGGCGGGCTACCGAAATGCTGGAACCGTTGAGTTCCTCGTCGACAGCGCCGGTGGTGGCGAGACCCCTCGCTACTACTTCCTCGAAATGAATACCCGGCTTCAGGTCGAGCATCCTGTTACCGAGTTGGTCACGGGCCTGGATCTCGCGTGCTGGCAGATCCGGATCGCTGCGGGGGAGCGCCTGAGTTTCGACCAGGCAGACGTGGAGTGGAGGGGCTCCGCCATCGAGTGCCGCGTCTATGCCGAGGACCCTAACCTGGGATTCCTGCCCTCGCCGGGCCCTATTTGCGGGCTCATCGAACCCTCCGGTCCCGGCGTTCGGAACGATTCGGGAGTCTATGAGGGTTTTGTGATTCCAGTCGAGTACGACCCGCTCATTTCGAAGACCATCGCCCATGGCCGGGATCGGCTGGAAGCTATCTCCCGCCTTCATCGAGCCTTCGGCGAGTATCGAATTCTGGGTGTGAAGACCACGATCCCACTGTTCCTCCGGCTTCTCGTGCATCCCGCCTTCCGGGAGGGTCGGCTGCACACCGGGTTTCTGGCCGAGCACGCGCTGACGGAGAGCCCCGACCAGGGGGACCGCCAGGGCGAAGCTTTGGCCGTAGCCGTCGCCGCGCTCGAGGAACTCAACGGTCGGGGAACAGCAGCCGATGCCCGGAATTCGGTTCGGCGGAACAGAAGTGCATGGAAGGAGTCGGCACGGAGGCATTGGTTGTGAGGGAGACGTTCACGGTGGGCCTCCGCCGCTACTCGATCGAGATCCAGCCGGACAGGGAGCCCGGTTTCCAGCTCATCCGGGTCGAATCGGACGATGGACTCCCAAGTGTCGAGTTCAAGGCACGCCTGTTGGCGAGCTCCGGCCACGCCAGGACGCTCGAAGTCGACGGCCAAATCGAGGATCTGCTGCTCTTGGCGGATGGACGGCGGACGCTCGTTGAGCGCGCCGGATCCACCTACGATATACAGAAAGTGAGCAGCCGGGACAAGCTCAGGGCGACCGGCCTCTCGAGTGAGGACCAGGGCCCGGTGTTCATCAAGGCACACATGCCGGGAAAGATCGTCCGTCTGATGCACAAGCCAGGGGAAGAAGTCGCAGCAGGTGAAGGGGTCATCGTGATCGAAGCCATGAAGATGCAGAATGAGATCAAGGCGCCGAAATCAGGGATCCTCGTCAAGTACCTGGCGAAGGTCGGGAGCAACGTGAACGCGGGCGATCCGCTTTGTGAGGTCGAGTGATCAGGTTCGTCGCCAAGAGCCTTGTCGAGTGGCTCGGTCTCAGCCTCCTCATCGTAGCTCTGGCAGAGACGGCGTTGGGTCGGGTCCTGCTCCTTCGAGGATGGTTCCAGCGCATGCGGACAGCGCTCGCTCCGCCCGAACCTGTAGGCCGCGTGCCTCGCCTGCATCAACTCCTGGCGAAGGGTGATTGGAACCGAGGGGAACTGCTGAAGGCCTTCGCGACGACACCCGCTTTGGGAGGATTCATCTTCGCTCTGATGAAAAAGCGGGGCTGGGAGAGTCATGAGGAGAGCCGGCTTCTCGCAGGCGGCAGGGCTGTCAGGGCCTCGAGCACAATCACCGAGACTGTTCCCCTTTCCACCCTGAAGGATCTCCAGGCTCGGATGCCCTATGGCCGGGCCCGGAACCTAAAGCTGAGCCGCATCATTCTGGGCGGAAACCTCATCGGGGGATGGGCGCACGCCCGGGATCTGGTCTATGTCTCCAGGCTGATCAAGTCCTATCACACGGACGAAAAGGTGTTCGACACCCTGCAACTGGCCGAAGCCTGTGGGATCAACACGCTCCTGACCAATCCGGTGCTGTGTCGCGTGATCAACGACTACTGGCGAAAGCGGGGCGGCCGGATTCAGTTCATCTCCGATTGCGCGCTGGGAAGTGATCTGACGCAGGGCATCAAGGCGTCGATCGACGGAGGCGCTCATGCCTGCTACATTCAGGGCGCTGTCGCAGACGGTCTCGTAGACGGCAGCCAACTGGATGAGATTGGCCGAGGCATCGACCTGATCCGTCGAAACGGGCTGTCGGCGGGAATCGGCGCCCATAAGCTGGAGACGGTCCAGGCTTGCGTCGAGGCTGGCTTTCGTCCGGACTTCTGGGTCAAGACGCTGCACTTCCGCAATTCCTCGTCGATCCATTCGGTGCCGCACCATGGGCGTCGCTGGTGCGCCAGACCTCAGGAGACGATCGAGTACATGAAGACCCTGGAGCAGCCGTGGATTGCCTTCAAGACCCTGGCCACCGGTGCAATCCACCCCCGGGAGGGCTTTCGCTACGCCTTCGAGAACGGTGCCGACTTCATCTGCGTCGGCATGTACGACTTTCAGATCGTCGAGGATGTCAATACAGCCTGTAACATCCTTGCCGGCGACCTCGCACGCAAGCGGGAATGGCGGGCCTGACCCCGGCTGTCAGGTTCCGGGTTCCGGGAGGGGGATGCGCTTCCAGCTTGTCGACTCCGGTAGTCGGCGCTCCACGGTTCCGGGAGCAGAAAACGCTCCCGGCTTCTCTATCCCGCTGGCGACGCTCCGAGGTTCCGAGGCTGTGGATTCCCAGTTCCGTCCACTTCGTCCTCCCGCGACGTTTGATCATTTCCCAGGAACTCGGAACTCGAGACTTCGTCGCCTACCCACGCTCAGCCAGAATCGCTCCGGCCAGGAAAAACGATCCGGCAACCACGACTGTCTCGGCGCCCGCGAAGGCGGCTGCGTGGGCATCTCGGGGGTTGGGAACCGGGATTCCGAGCGGACAGAGACGGATCAGGTCTTCAAGCGCCGCCGCACGAGGCGAGTCGATCTGGGTCAGAAAGATCCGTTCGCAGAGCGGTTGAAGAATGGCCAGAACCCGAGCGATCTCCTTGTCCCGCAGCATAGAGAACACGAGATGCCGTTGAGAAGGCGTGTGCCGACCGAGGTATCGCCCAAGTGCCAGCGCCGCCGCCGGATTGTGTCCACCGTCGATCACGACGACGGGCTTCTCCCCGGAACGTTGGACAACGCCCTGGAACTCGGTCGCGCCGATTCCCGTCGCCACGTGGTCCGGGTGGACGGAGAATCCCAGCCGCCGGAGTTCCTGAGCCGCGCGCACCGCCAGCATCGCATTGTCGACCTGGAACCGCCCGGAGACATGCAGGTGGTAGTCGATGCCCTCGTGGGAGAACTGATAGCAGCCATCGGGGTCTGCGGATCGGGACACCGACGCCGTGTCCTGAAGCTCCAGCGAGGTTCCGAGGGCGGATGCCCGTTCCCGGAGGACTGCGGCGACCTCCTTACTCTGAGCGCTGCTGAGCGCCGCGACTCCGGGCCGCATGATCCCGGCCTTTTCCCCGGCGATCTTGGGCAACGTGTCGCCCAGGTATTGCTGATGGTCCCAGTCGATCGGCGTAATGATGGACAGGATCGGCTCCACGACGTTGGTGCTGTCCATCCGCCCTCCCATCCCGATCTCCAGAACCGCCAGTTCGATCTGTTCTCGCGCGAAGACCCGGAACGCCGTCGCCGTGATCATCTCGAAGAAGGTGGGATGCGATTCGAGGTCGAGGGTCTGGACGGTCTCCACGACTTCCGTGAAGCACTCAGCGAAACGAATGGGATCCACCTCGCGGCCGTCCACTTTGATTCGTTCCGTGAGACGGACCAGGTGAGGCGAGGTGTACAGGCCGGTCCGTATGCCTGCCGTCGTCGTAATACTGGCCAGGAAGCGCGCGACCGAACCCTTGCCGTTGGTACCCGCGATCAAGACCGAGCGGAAGGAGTCCTGAGGTCTTTCCAGGCCATCCAGCACCGCACGGATCGTGTCGAGCCCGAACTTCATCGTCAGGACTTCGTTCCCCAGCCGATTCAGATAGTCCAGGCACTCTTCGTAGTTCATGAGCTGGGACGGGGAAGCTCCACTCGAGAGTCAGGCGACCCTCATGAAGCGAAACCAGTCGCCGATGAACTCCCGGTGTTCCCCGCGGTGGACAACGGCGTCGAGCATTCCGTGGTCGAGTAGAAACTCACTGCGCTGAAATCCTTCGGGGAGTTTCTGCCGAATCGTCTGTTCGATGACACGCGGGCCGGCAAAGCCGATCAGGGCTTTCGGTTCGGCGATGTTGAGGTCCCCGAGCATAGCGTAGCTTGCCGTGACGCCCCCCGTCGTCGGGTCGGTCAGAAGAGAAATATAGGGGAGACCCTTCTCATGATGACGGGCAAGCGAGGCACTGATCTTGGCCATCTGCATGAGCGAGAGAAAACTCTCCATCATGCGCGCTCCGCCGCTGGCCGAAACAATGATCAACGGCTTGTCCTCACGCGTGGCCTTCTCTACCGCGCGAGTGATCTTCTCCCCGACGACCGAGCCCATCGAGCCACCGATGAAGCGGTATTCCATGGATGCGCACACGGTTGGAGCTCCGTGGATACGCCCTTCGGCGTTGAGAACCGCCTCTTTGGTGCCCGTCGACCGAACGGCTGCCTCGAGCCGCTTTTGGTAGTTCTTCCGGTCTACGAACTTGAGTGGATCTTTGGATTCAAGATGGGCGTCGAATTCCTCGTAAGCACCGTCGTCGAACAGAATTTCGAGCCGCTTTCGAGCGTCGATACGAAAGTGGTACGAGCACTTGGGACAGACGAAGAGATTGGCCTCGAGGTCCTTCTTCCAAATGATGGCTTTGCAGCCCTCGCATTTGGTGAAGAGCCCTTCGGTTCGAACCGTACGTTCTTCCTCGGCCGCAGACTGAAGCGGCCGCTTCTCACGCTTGAACCAGGTCATCCGGATCATCATAGAGGAAACCGGGGGGGCGGGGCAATTTGGGGGGATCTTCTGCGATTGTTGATTGCCGATTTTCGATCTTCGGCTTGCGAGTTGGAGGCTGGGAGCTCGAAGCTGGAAGACCGGAGACCGGAGACACCCGCATGTCGGAATCCCGAGACTGGAGTAAGTTCCGGTTGCCGGGGCGCATAGCCCAAGCCCGGATGAAGAATCGTCCCGCTTTGGGTCGCCTTTTCGCGCTTTCTCCCACGCGGCATTTCGCGTCTCTGCACGCAATCGTGTTTCCCAGGCCCTGTGCGTTGGGTATAGACCCTCTGATAGAGCTCCGAGCCGTACGGGATTCGACTGCGCACACTGGGGGTCATTCGGATCAGAACGTTACAGCCTTTTTGCTCGAAGAACTTGGGATGGGCGATAGGGTAGAACAGAAAGCGTCGCTGAAGACTCTTGCTCCAATGCAGGAGACAGCTGTACTGACGATACGTGATGCCGGTGGCTTTGACGGTCATTTTGCCGCGGTGACTCATGGGCAGGTCGACCGGACAGTAGATCTTTTCGTTGCGGATCGAGTATTGGATTTTCTGTTCGGAGCCGGGATTGCGGGCAACAAAGGGTTGTGCGCCGAGGTTCACAATGCTCTGCAGGAAAACTTCAAATTGTGCTCGCGGACCCGAACTTCGACCGGGCAGGAATCCATGGCCACGATCTTTCCCGTGACGGCGCCCGCTTCAATCAGTCCCTGCACCAGAGTGAAGCGCACCTGCTGCAGGACGCTGTCGGGCGTGACGCGAAGGAAGTGAGAGAAACGTTCGACGGAGGGGACGGCTCGCAGAGGGTCCAAGCCGAGACAGTCCACAAGGCTCGGGTTATTGCCCAACTCGAAGGCCAGTTCACTCAGGGTGGGAATCTGGCGTAAAGCCCGGTAGATCAAAAGACGCAGCAGGAGATCGGGCGCATAGGGTTTGCGCCCCCGAGCGGAAGTCGGTTCCTGGGAAGGAAACGACGGCAAATTCCCGAACAGCAGGCTGTAACGGTACACCGACGACAGATGATGGCCCCGAAACAAGCGTGGCCGATGCATGGGTCCCCCGAATTTCGTGAAACCCTATTGAGGGGGTGGCGCAGAGGAGCCCGTAGCTTCGGCGTCGTTGATTTGAAGGGAAGCCCAAGGGTCGAGCCGTAGAGAACCTCCAGGGCGTTGCCGCCCTCTGCGGTGCACCCCTCTTCGCCTTGCCGTTCACTCCTGGACTGCACGGGATTTGGAGGCCTCGAGGCCGCGCGACGTCAGTGCGTGAACGCGAGTGAGCGATCCCCTGCACAGCCGCCGACTGCCCGGCATGTCGCCTCGAATTGAACACGGCCGGCAGGTAGACCGGGCGACCGGTGCTTGGTCTCTCGGAGAATGAGTAGCCCGGGGCAATCGGAAATCTGCAGCACTCACTCGCGTTCGTGCACTGAAATGGACCCGGCTGTCTCGGCTATGACCCGGGGCCGCGCCTGGGCGGCTTGGCCCCGGGCTATCGGAATCCAGCCCCTACCGGGGATGAGACCCTGCCGGGTGAATCCGCCACTGGCCGGGGATGACGTCGCCCCACAATCACTCGAATCGGGAGCCCCGTCTCTTTCGCAGCAACGACCCCCAGAGTTTCTGTCTCTCACCTCCCCTCCATGGGGGCGGGACGCTGTCTCTAGTCTCCTGTCTCCGGACTCCTGTCTTCCAGCTCCCAGCTCCCAGCTTCTATAATGAGCCCTTCGATGAAATCCGCTTGGAAGTATTTGCGCTGGCTCCTCCTTCTGCTGGTAATCTTTCAGCTGCCCTTCCTGTTCCGCCTCTGGGAAACACGGCAGCTGGCCGGATATTTGCGCCATCTCCCGGAGAGGGTCGTGCTCGAGAATCCCTTCGAGGATGTTCGGGGATCCGTGCACGTCCACAGCGCTGCGGGAGGGCACAGTCTCGGGACCTATCCCGAGATCATCCAGGCGGCGAAGCAGGCTGGCTACCGCTACATCTTCATTACAGAGCACCCGAGAGAGCCTGCTCTCTTCAATCAGATCCAGGACCCGGACCTGGTCATTGTCTATGGGACCGAGAAAGTGCTCGAAGACGGCAAACGGGAGCTGGTTGATCCCGATTCCAAGGTCCGCATCCTGCTCCTCTACGAACGGGGCGAGATCCCCGAGGATGCGACGGGCCTCGAGGTCTTCAACATTGCCGAGAGCGCTCGATCCTCGAACAACCTGTGGGGATGGGGCACGTGGCTATATCACGAGCCGTTCTATCCCGACTTGTTCTTCTTTCATGCCTGGACGCTCGAGCCGGAGAACTTCCAGCTCTGGGATCGCGCCACGGCCTCCGGCAGGAAGCTCTCCGCAGTGGGTGGAAACGATGCTCACGCAAACATTGGGCTGGTGGTTGCCACAGGCGCCGGGAAAAGGCTCGTGTCAGTGTTCGTGGATCCGTATGTCCGATCCTTCGAGTTTCTGACCAATCATCTGCAACTGGCGAGTGGGACGGAGCTCAACGTGTCGACGGTGGTCGATGCGTTGGCCCGGGGCGCATCCTATATCTGCTTCGAGCGGATCGCAGATCCAACGGGCTTTGCTTTCTTCGCTCGAAATGAAGGAAAGGTGATGCCGATGGGCTCCACGGTTGTCCCCCGCTCCGAGCTGGTGTTTCAGAGCCCGATTCCGGTGAGGTTCCGGCTCGTCCGGCCGGGAGGGGATCCCCTCGTGCTCGAAGGCACGCGGTTCGAATACCAGGCCGTGGACAAGGGACGCTACCGGGTCGAAGTCTACATGCTCGATCCTCCGTCGCTGCTCAGAGGGAAACCCTGGATCCTTTCCAACCCGATCTATGTCGAGTAGGCGCCCAGTCTTTCGTGCAGCGCTTGACCGACCGGCCCGCGGCGCAAACAATGGGAAGCGAGTTCGAAACGACACGGCATGGAACAGCAGACTTTCCAATTCGAAGAGAGACAGATCTTCGCCGTTTCGGAAATCGTGGGCCAGGTCCGCAAGGACCTCGAGTCCGGTTTCCGCAGCGTCTGGGTCCAGGGGGAAATCTCGAACCTGAAGTCTCCGCCTTCCGGCCACCTCTACTTCACGCTCAAGGACGACGAGGCGCAAATCTCCGCGGTCTGCTTCCGCATGCGTAGTCGCTATCTGAAATTCCAGCCCGAAGATGGTCTGGATGTTCTCGCCCGGGGCACCGTGACCGTCTATCCTCCGCGGGGTCAGCTGCAGCTGATGGTCGAACACATGGAGCCGGTGGGACGGGGAGGTCTCCAACTCGCCTTCGAACAATTGAAGGCCCGCCTGCAGGCTGAGGGGCTGTTCAGTGAGTCGTTGAAGAAGCGCCTGCCCCTCCTGCCCGCGAAAGTCGGGGTGGTAACGTCCCCGACCGGAGCGGCTATCCAGGACATTCTGCGCGTTCTGAAGCGGCGAAACGACCGGGTCAGTGTGTTGATTTATCCCACACGAGTCCAGGGCAAGTCTGCGGCCGGGGAGATCGCTGCCGGTATCGACTACATGAATACCCGCTCGGATCTGGATGTTCTGATCGTGGGACGAGGCGGAGGTTCCCTCGAGGATCTCTGGCCGTTCAACGAGGAGGAGGTGGCGCGCGCCATCTTCCGGTCGCGCGTCCCGGTCATTTCTGCCGTGGGACACGAGATCGATTTCACGATCGCCGATTTCGTTGCCGACCTTCGAGCTCCAACGCCCTCAGCTGCCGCGGAGATCGTCAGCGGGCAGCGCAGTGAGCTGTTGTCTAGGCTCGAGCACCTGGCCAGGCGCAGCTTGCAGGCGGTGCGCGCTCAACTGCACCGGCATCAGCGACGATTCGACCGGGTTCAGCGCAGTCGAGGATTCGTCGATGTCGAAACGCGTCTGCAGTTTCTGCAGCAGAGGCTCGACGAGAATCGCCTGCGCCTGCAGACGAGCATCGGGCCGCTGGTGCAGCGCTTGGGCCGGCGGAGAGAGTCAGCGGGACGCGAGCTCGAGCACCAGATTCGCTACTTGCTTCAGGCTCGTTCCACCCGACTGGCTACGTGCAGCGAGAAGCTGCAGGCGTACTCACCGCTTCAGGTGCTGGAACGCGGCTACGCCATTGTGACCAAAGAAGATGGGAAGGTGATCCGGGATCCGGACACCGTACAACCAGAGGAGCTGATCCATGTCCGAGTTGCTCGAGGGCGATTCCGCGCCAGAAAAGAAGCTTGAATTCAAGGACTTCGAAGAGGCTCTCGGCCGGCTGGAGGCGATCGTCGGACGTCTGGAGGCCGGAGACCTGGCCCTCGAGGAAGCGGTCAACCTCTTTGAGGAGGGGATGCAGATCTCCCGCTTTTGCGGGGACAGACTGGACGAGGCCGAACGAAAGGTCGAGATCCTCGTCAAGAATGCTCGGGGCGAGGCGACCGAAGAGCCTTTCGACGCCGTCGAGTCGGAATCCGAGGATGAGTAGCACCCGGACGGGGAGTCGCCCTTTCTTCCTCGATGAATATCTTGCCGACCAGAAGCGGTTGATCGAGGACTACCTCAACCGCTTTCTCCCTTCCGAGGACACGCCGCCGACAGTGATCCACCAAGCCATGCGGTACAGCGTTTTTGCCGGCGGAAAGCGCATCCGGCCGATCCTGGCTCTCGCGTCGGCGGAGGCGGTCGAGGGAAGGCTCGAGCAGGTCATCCGGTTCGCCTGCGCGCTCGAGATGCTCCATACCTACTCCATCATTCATGACGATCTTCCGGCGATGGATGATGACGACCTGAGGCGCGGGCGTCCCACGTGCCACCGCAAATTCGGTGAGGGCATCGCCATCCTGGCCGGAAACGGGCTGATGACGCGGGCGTTTGACGTGCTCTCGGAGGAGATCGGAGACGACCCGGAGAGAGCGCGAACCCAACTGCGAGTCATCCGAGAGGTCTGCCGATCCGTCGGAACGCGCGAGGGCGTGATCGCGGGGCAGGTCGTCGACCTCACCACGCAGGGGAAGCCCTTCACCGCTGACGACCTGGAGTTCATTCACTCGTGCAAGACAGGGGCGCTGATCCAAGCGTCGGTCTCTTGTCCGGTCATGCTTTGCGGGGGCGACGACTTCGTGCTGTCACGTTTCCGGGAGTTTGGAATGAAGGTGGGATTGGCCTTCCAGATTGTCGATGACATCCTCGATCTCACCGGGACTCGCGAGGAGATGGGGAAAGCCGTCGGCAAGGACGACCAGGTTCAGAAGGCCACCTTCCCGGCGCTGTTTGGGCTCGACAAGAGCCGCGCCAAAGCCGAACTTCTGGTGGGAGAGGCAATCCGCTCCCTCGATTTCCTGGGGAGCAGGGGGGACACGCTCGTCGAACTCGCGAACTTCGTGACGATTCGCAGAACGTAGACGACTTTCCAGGCTGTCCCCGTGCTCCGAACGCACATGTCTGCGACCGTTCGCACGGAAGCCAGGGCTTCGATGGGCCGGGCAGCTTCCGCGATGGCCGCGGTCCCGTTGGCTGGACAACCGGGGACGGATGTCCGACGAGGGCGCGGACGATGAGCTCCAAAATCCGACTCGATGATTTGCTGATTCGGCGCGGTCTGGCCGAAGACCGGAGGCACGCCCTGGCGCTGATTATGCGGGGAGCTGTTCGGGTCGACGGCGAACCTGCCAGGAAAGCGGGCGAATGGATCGACCCGACCGCAGAACTCCAGCTGCATGGCTTACCCCGATTCGTATCCCGGGGAGGGCTCAAGCTGGAGGCTGCTCTGAAGACCTTCAAGATCGACGTGATGGATCGATTGTGCATCGACTTGGGGGCCTCCACCGGCGGCTTTACCGATTGTCTCCTGCAGCATGGCGCCCGGCGAGTCTACGCTTTCGACGTCGGTCGTGGACAGTTGGACTGGAATCTTCGCAACGACTCCAGGGTCGTGGTGCGCGAGGGCGTCAACGTTCGGCATCTCGTCGCCTCCGACGTTGGAGAGCAGGTGGACCTCATCGTGGCGGATCTCGCCTTCATATCCCTGAAGCTCATTCTTCCGGTCCTGAAAGCGTTCTCCGGTGCCCAAGCCGTCCTTTTGGTGAAGCCGCAATTCGAGGCCCGTCCCGACGAGGTCGGACGAGGCGGAATCGTACACGGGGCCCGGAAGAGAGAGGAAATCGTAAGGCGCATCCGAGATTTCGCGGAGGAACTCGGTTTCGAAGTCCGGGGATCCATGCTCTCTCCCGTGGTCGGCCAAAAGGGGAACCGCGAGTACTTCCTCTGGCTCGTGTTGTAGCTGAGACGACGGATCCGATCCCGCTGGGAATCGGTCGCCGACTCGAGGCTGCTATGATGGGCGCACGCCCATGAAAGGCCCTGATCGCTATAACGCATACGGCCGCTGGCTGCGGAATCGATTCGGCAGCCGGGTGCACAAAGTCTCCATCGACGGTGGGTTTACCTGCCCCAATCGCGACGGGGCGGTCGCCTGGGGCGGCTGTACCTACTGCAACAACGAGAGTTTCCGCGCTCCCGGAGCCGAACCCGGGAAGCCGGACGCCGAACAGATTCGCGACGGCATTCGCTTTCTCGCGGGTCGTTATAGAGCCGGAAAGTTCCTGGTGTACTGGCAGAACTACACGAATACTTACGCTCCGGCGGCGGCACTCAGGGAGCGGTATGCGCGGGCTCTGAACGTGGATCCGCGGATTGTCGGCATGACGGTGGGGACGCGTCCCGATTGTCTGGAGGAAGAGAAGCTCGAGACGATTCTCGAAGTCACCGGCGATCGCTACGCCTGCATCGAGATCGGGGTCGAGTCCATCTACGACCAAACGCTTCGGCGGGTCAACCGAGGCCACGATTTTCGCTGCACTGAGGAAGCTGTGCGCCGTGTCCGGGCCCGCGGACTGGACGTCTGTGCCCACGTTGTTCTGGGCTTCCCGGGAGAATCCCGAGCCCAGCTTCTCGCCTATCCAGCCGTCCTCAATCGGCTGGACATCCAATTCGTCAAGATCCATCACCTGCACATCGTCAGAGGAACGGCCCTGGCACGTGAATACGAACAGCGGCCCTTTCCGGTCTTCTCACTCGAACAATGGGCGGACCTGTTGAGCGAGTTCATTGTTCGCCTCGATCCGCGGATCGTGCTCCAGCGACTGTTTGGTTGGACCCCGGAGCATCACCTCATTGCTCCTTGCTGGAACGCCGATCGGGCGACGATCCTGCGAAAGATCGAAACCACCCTCGAGGAACGAGACATCTGGCAGGGAAGCGGTGGGATTTGAGATTGCCGAATTCACTCGAAGGTGATGATTTGGGCCCGAAGCCGGCGAACCTGCGGCTGTGCTTTGCTCCACTGAACCAGGATCGGGCTCTGGTACATGCCTTCGACGATCGAGCCGCATCCGCTTTCATCCCGGTCGTTGACCAGCAGACTGATCGATCGTTTCATGCGCAAGAAACGGCTGGCCGGATAGGCGAGGAACTTGTGAATGATCCGCTCGAGCAGGCTCTCACTGAGGCCGAGAGCGTCGATGAATTCATTCAGAATCTGGACCAAGTCATATTTGGCGTAGCCCTTGGCCTTGATCGGGATGGCCTTGGGGTCGGAGATCATGTGACGGCCCCGCTCGGCCACAAAGCGTAGAGGATCGCGCAGGATTTCAACGAGATCATGCTTCATCAGCATCGTCTCGTACTCGTTGACCGTCAGCCCGGCCTGTCTTTCGTCACGCTCGAGCGTGATATCGATGCGGCCTCGAACAACTCCGTTGCGCCGAACGCACTCCTCCAATTGCTCGAAAATTCCCAGGTGGCGGTTCTTCAAGTTCACCGAATCGATCGGGTGACTCGATACCGGGATGGTCAGGAAGAGCTCACTGACGACCAGTTCATGATCGAAGCCGATGACCGTGGTATGACGGCAGCGTGCGGTCTCATCATGGACGCCGTCGAGATCGACGAAGAACACCGGAACCAGAGGATCGTTGGCGTAGGTCACACAGTTGTTGAGCCCCGATCCGATGTAGGTGAGATGGGCGTCGCCATTTCTCGGCTCGCCCTTCCTCTGTTCCGCAGTCAGTTCCTCCCGCATCTCCAACTCGTCGTGCCGATAGGCCGCGCCGGGAGGAAACAGATTCTGAAACGACTGCAGAAAGGCGTGAAGACTCTCGGAGTCATGATTCAGGCGCGCGCAAAGCCGGGGATCCAGATATCCGGCCGTCGTGTGGTACGAGTAGTAGAGCGCCTTGTGGTATCGACACACCAAGTCAGAGACTCGCGAAGACACGTCGATGAGATCGAGTCGCGACTCGGGTCTCAAAGCCAGCGTAATCTCAGAGGCTGGTGGCGGCATCGATTCGCCCAAGTCTAAGTCCTATCCGGACTTGTTGTCAAAACTGTTGTGACTATCGATGCTGAGCAATCCGTATGAGCGGAGGCCCCAACATCTACCCTCTTCTCTTATGATAGCCTCGGTGCGCGATGGATGACGGAGAAAATGTGCTCATCGCATGTGCCCTGAAAAAGGAAGCCAAGGCGCTGCGCACACATCTGAGGACCGATCGCTCGCTCATCTCGACCGGTCTCGGTACCGACCGGACTTTGAAGTCGCTGGCGCTGCACCTCGAACGGTTCAATCCCTCGTTGGTCGTATTCACGGGGATGGCCGGGCAGTTGGATCCTGCGCTGAGTCTGGGGGACCTGGTCGTTCCAGAACGATGGCGATTCGAGAGTGGCGATGAGTTTCCGGTCGCGGAGCGACTGGTTCGCGGACTCCGGGCGAAGGGATGGGCGATTGGAGGCGGTGGGGTCACTGTGAGGGTGCCGGTAGTTCGCGAGGCTCATCGTCTGAAGCTCTTCCGCGAAACCGGCTCGAGAATATGTGACATGGAGAGCGCTGCCGTCCTGATGATCTGTCAGTCCTTCGGGATCCCCTGCATTTCAGCAAAGGTCATCTCCGATACGGCCGAGTCCGGAATGCTGGCCTTTTTCCGGCACTTCCAGTACAACGTGCGGATTCTGGGGGAGAAGATCGAACGGCTGGTGGAAGACGCTCGAGGGATCTGAGATTCACGGATTGGAGATTTGGCTCGGTGAGACTGCCTCAGAAGTAGTACCGGACTGACAGGTAGTACAGGTCCGGATAGCTGCCGAACTCCGATTCGACCTGCGCTGAGGAACTTCCAGACGGCCTCTTTGGACCCGCACCGATACCCAGATAGGCCCCTCCCGACAGGTAGACATTCTCCGAGAGGCTGTATTCGAGTGAGGGCACCGAATAGAACGACCCGTCGGCCAGGTTGACCAGTGTCTCAGCGTTCAGGGTCAGCAGCGGCGTCAAGTCCCGTGAGAGGCCTCCGGAGAGATAATGGCGACCCAGCAGATAGACGGCTCCCTCCCGATAGGCCGTGGTCGTGAGCTGCTGGAGGTAGTCCGAAGGGCTCCGCCCTCCGGCCTGATTGTAGTGATATTCCGCGAAGAGATAAGTGCCGTCGCGCAAGGTATAGTCGCTACCCGCACTCAGCCGAAAATAGTCCTGATTCGGAAGGCGGTGGCTCTCCGTGAGCGCGCCCGCATAGACCTGCGCGGCCTCCACCCAGATTCCGGCGCCCGCCAGAGATCGCGTCACGTCGAAACCGACCAGGAGATTCTCCTGAAATCCAACCGTGAGCACGGAGAAATCTGTGCGCAGGGTATAGAAGCGGCTGCGCAGGAAGAAAGCGCTGTTTCGGAATTCGAAGTCGCGGCCGAAGACGTAGCCGGCATCCAACTCCGACAGACTCCCCAGCGGGATCCGCAGGCGAACCGCATCGACGCCGACCCGGTCTTCGACATCCAGCTCGCTGTAGGTGAAGGGAGCGATGACATCGGTGGGATTGATGACTTTGGCTGCTCCCCAGGCGATGGCTTGACGCCCCACATAGAGATCGGCGAAGCTCAGGTGAAGGGTCAGGAATGCGCGGTCGAGGTTCTGGAGGATCGTGAAGCGCGCATCCACGGCCTGACTCTCTTCATCCGGGTACAGGAAGCGGTTCAGATCAAAAGCCCGGTAGTCGCTTCGAATCCCTCCTATAAACGAGGTGCCGATGAAGTTCAGCCGGGAATCCTGTATCCGGGGGGCGAAGTCGTATGCACCGGTCAGCGAGATATGCTCGTTCAAACGCCAGGACGCATCGATGCGAAAACGGGTGGCGTCGCCGGCGAGAACGCCGCTGGCGGGACCAAAAAGTCCGGATGCCGGGAAATCGTAGAAGAGAAGGTAGTCCTTGAGATAGCCTCCGAGTTTCACAGAGTCGGCCGCATTGAGCCGGGTTCCCGTCAATGCAGTCAGAGTGAAGACTGCCAGGACGGCGGCGCAGGTACGGAGTTTCCGCTTTCCTCCCAGGTTGCCCGCCCACCCCACGTTCCGCCCCACAATCCGGGGGCGTGTTGCCCAAACGGGCTCGGCACCGGCCTTGTTCTCGAGCTCCGCCATCACTGCGAATCCTCGACGGTGGATCTCGCTCGAAGCCGCAAAGTACACAAAGGATTCCTTTGTTTTGGAACCCTTGGCGATCCTTGCGGCTTGGCGCGGAGTCGGCTCTGAACGGTCCGGCATGCAACCGAAGCCTTCATCTCAGTCCCTCGTCTCGTCCTTCTCCACACGCCCGTCTTTCAACGTCACGAGGCGGCGCGCCCGCTCCATGATCATCTCGTCGTGGGTGGAAAACAGAAATGTCATTCCTTTCGTCTTGTTGAGCTCCCGCATCATGTCGAGCAGGCCGGTGCCGGTCATCGAATCCAGATTGGCGGTCGGCTCGTCGGCCAGGATCAGAGAAGGCTCGGCGACGATCGCTCGCGCGACGGCAACCCGCTGCTGCTGCCCACCGGAGAGCTTCGTGGGGAGACGATCCGCCATTCCTCCCAGACCGATCTCTTCGAGAACCTTCTCAATGCGCCGGCGCCTCTCTCGAGCGGGGACGCCCTGCAGCAGCATGATGTACTCGATGTTTTCCGAGACGGTCAGGACCGGAATCAGGTTGTAGGCCTGGAACACGAAACCGATGTGGTCCCTGCGAAAATCGGAGAGCTCCCCTCCGCTCATCGCGGAGATCCTCTTGCCGGCCAGCCACACCTCTCCCGTAGTGGGCGTGTCGAGACCGGAAAGGACATTGAACAATGTCGTTTTGCCCGAACCCGACGGACCTACAACCGCGGTAAATTCGCCCTTCCGAACTTCGAGGTCAACACCACGCAGCGCTTCCACCGGAACGCCGTTGTCGGAATAGGTCTTGCGTATCCCCCGTGCTAAGATCACTTCCTCTGTCGGCATCTCCAACTCCTCAAAAGCTGCGCCTCATGGCTTCGGCGGGCTGCATTCTCGCTGCATGTCCGGCCGGATACAGGCTGATTGCCAGGGTCAAAACGAAGACCACGATCGGATAGAGAATGAACTGCCGAATCTGAAACTGCGGATAGAGGACATGGCGGAATGTCACGCCCATTGCCTCGATACCGGTGTAGTCGATTCCGAAATGATTGAGAGCTGCGACCGTCAGAGTGCCGAGCAGGATACCCAGGACCACCGCCAGCACTCCCAGGGCTGCAGCTTCGAAGAGGATCATCAAAGCCATGGCACGGGGACGAGTCCCCAGCGCCCTCAGCACCCCGAACTCGAACATCCTTTCATGCATCGACATGAACAGCGTGTTGAGAATGCCCAGGGCCACGATAGCGAACAGGATCAGACCGATGATCAGCAGTGAGAACTGAGAGAGCTCGAGGGCCATCTTCAACTGCGGGAGCAGAACCCACCACCCCACAGCTTCGTTCCCGCCCGTGGAATAGTCGGACCAGACCGATGATCGCTCCTGGACGGCGTACGAAGAGTTCGACAGCTGGATGGCGATCTCGTGTATTCGGTCGCCGAGGCCGAGCATCTCCTGAGCACGACCGAGGCGGACGAAGGCCATGCCCCGATCCATCTCGGTGATGTTCAAGTGAAAGATCCCAGAGACTCTGAACATGGCTTGGGAGAGCTGTCCGGTACCGACCTGCGCCACGGTCAGAACGATGCGGCTGCCGATCTCGGCCTCGAGGAGATCGGCCAGCCTGTCGCCGATGACGAGGTCGTTGACCTCTCCCTCGGGGAAGAAATCTCCTTGAATAATGGTGTCGTCGATTTGGGAAATATGACGCTCCATCGCCGGGTTGACGCCGACCAGCTGGACGGCCGACAGGTTGGCCGGCGAAGTGATCATGGCGAACGACATCACGCGCTCGGTGAAGTAACGGATTCGCGAATCCGACCCGAGTCGTGCCACCAGTTCCTTTCGATGCAGAATCGCCTTCCCCACCTCCGGAAGCTCCCGGTAACCGTCGCGGTGGATTTGCCCGTCCCCCAGATAGGACTGGGTAGCCGATTCGATGAGATTCTCCTCCATCCCTTTGATCAAGGCGTCCGAAGCCATCAGTGCGGCCAGACCGATCCCAATAGCCGTGCCTGCAATGAAGGCTCGCCGCTTGTTGCGGAACAGGTTGCGGACTCCCAATCTGAGATAGAAGAGCATGGTGATTCTCTCTAGTGAGTCCGCAGTGCTTTGGCCGGCTCGATGTGCGCCGCTCGGAGCGCAGGGAAAATGCTGACGAAGCAGGCCGCCAGCAGGACGGTCAGTGCCGGAACGTAAAGGCTGAAGGCGTTGACCTCGCAGTAGTAGTGTGTGAACACCATGCCTCCGTACGTGAAAGAAGTCGGCATGGGGATGCCATGACGGGACAAGTAAGAGTTGACGCCGAGGGAAGCGATTGTCCCCGCCACGACCGAGAGGACGGCCATCATCCCCGCCTCCAGCACGACCAAGCGGAAGACTTGGAACGGTCGGGTTCCCATCGCCCGCAATACCCCGTACTCGCGCGTTCTCTCGAGCACGATCATCAGGATCGTGTTCAGCACGCCGACGGCGACGATCAGGATGATAATCAGTTGCAGAACCCAGTTCCCGCGCTTGTCGGCCTGCATCGCAATATAGAAGGAGCGGGCAAAGACCTGCCAGGGCTCAACGGAGAGATTCGGGTCATTGAGTGTCTGCCGGATTCGCTCGGTGAGAGAAGGGACGATTCCAAGACTCGTCGCGATCACGACGATCTCTTGAGCCTCATCGTCGAGAACGAACAGATCCTGGGCATCGGCGATGTGCAAATAACAGCTGGTCAGATCGCTGTTCTCGTCTCCGGTCTTCATTAGACCGACGATCTTGTAGAGATCGTTGGCGATCGATCCGTCGGCAGCTTGGGAGACGATCACCAGTTCATCCCCGACGTGGGCCTCCAGTCGGCGTGCCAGCCCTTCCCCGAGCACCGCCTCATGGCTGGGCTGGGGAAGGAGGACCTGACCCTGGACGATCTTGCGATCGAACCGGGTCGCTTCGTTCTCCAGCGTTGGGTCGACTCCGATGATGTTCGTTCCGGCGGCCTTCTCGCCGACCGATGCCAGTCCGGCCGCCAGCACGCGAGGAGCCCAGGCCTCGACCCCCGAGATCTCGGTCAGGCGGTGCCCCACTTTTTGATAGTCGTGAATGGAATCATACAGCGACGGTCGATCCGTATAGCCTTTCTCGTGGATCTGGATGTGGCCGAGGCGGTTTCTGGTGAAGGCGTTGATGATGCGGTTGTAGGTGCCGTCGGCAAGCGAGAGGGAAATCGAGGCAAGAGTGAATCCACCGAACATCGTGAGCACGGTGAGAATCGTGCGTCTTCGTTGTCGGAAGATGTTCCGCCAGGCGATCTTGAAGATGAGCATGGATCGAGCCTATGGCCGTGACCTGAGGTTTCGCAGAGAGAAGATCTCCGGCGAGAGGGAAACGTTGAATTCCAGGTCGAGGTAGCGCACCGTGGTTCCGTTGCCCTCCTTGTTCTCGGGCACCATCTCCATTTCTGCGGGAATGCGACGCTTATCGAAGGTCCGGATATCACCGTAATGGAGCGTCCGCATCAGCTCATTCCTTTCGCCGTAGTACTTCTGCCAAATGGGCAAAGAGGTGTCGGCATCGACTGCGATCAGTACTTGGCTCCATACGATCGGACGTCCCGGCTTGGGAATGCATTCGATGTAGAGTTCCCCTTCTTTCGCGTCGTCGGGAGTGACGAGATGGAAATCGTAGTCGTCCAGGAACGTATATTCCTTGACCAAATCGTCATTTGTGAAGTCGGACCCCATCCAGGAGCTCATCATCATGGAAGGAGGGATCTTGATGACTTTGTTGGTCTTGGGCAGGTAGTTCCACATCTCGGTCCCGATTCGCAGAGTGGCCACTCCACGTTCCTTGGCCGGCTCGAGGATCCGAACGAATGTCTTCTCCAGAGTCTCCGTCCAGACTTCCATGGTCAGCGTCCGCTGCCAGTGTGGCGTAACGATCTCCATTTCCAGCTTGCCGTGGCTGGCATCGGAGCGGTACAGATCATCGATCTTCTTGATGATCGCGGTGGCGTCGCGCTCACCCGCTTGAGCCAAGGCAGTCGAACAGGTCAACAGCGCCAGGCAGAGTACCCAGAGAAGTCGTGAAGCCATGAGCCTGTCCTCCTCGCGGGCTACCCGAGCAGGCGGTCGGTCTACTCGGCAAGTGCCCGCACTTGCAGAAATCACTACCGATCCGTTTCGTTATCTTGTTCTATTGGCACTGATTGGGTCAACCTGAGCCTAAAGGACTCAAGTCGGCGTGCCGATGAAAGATCTGGAGGATTGCGCGAATGAAAAGAATGATCAAGTGTCCCGCCTGTGGATTTTCCCAGGAGGAATCTGCGCAGGATTGCCCCCGTTGCGGTATTGTCTTCGCGAAATTCTATGCCCGTGCCACGGCTGAGGTCGAGCCGCCGCCACCCCCTCAGGAGGAAGTGGAGGAGTCTAAGATCGGTTGGTATCAACTGCTGCGGCCGGTTCTGCGTGCTGCGCGATGGCTGACCGTAGCCGGTTCGGTGATGCTCATTTTCCTAATTCTGCGTCCTGCGCCGCCGCTCCTGGTGAGAATGACACCGGAAGCGGAGCGCACGGCCGAGGCGAAGATCTCCCAGTTCGAGCGCTTCGTTCGAGCAGGCAAGGCAAGGACTCTCAGTCTCGACGAGACGGAACTTAACTCCTGGCTGCACAATAGCCTGGACTTCGACCATCCGGTGACCCCGGAGAAAGCTCCCTCGGCCGCGACTCAGGTCACATCCGCAGGGCTGCAACCCAACACGGAAGTGTCGGCCCTCGAACAGGAGACGACCCGTGCGTCCGTCACTGACGTGAGAGTCGGGCTCAAAGACGATCACGTCAAGACCTATGTTCGGTTTCAGCTCTACGGCAAAGACATGTCGTTCGAACTCGAGGGGACCCTGGGAGCAGCCGACGGATACCTTCGCCTCGAACCGACGGCCGGGCGTCTGGGCTCTTGCCCTCTTCCCACCTCGACTCTCAACGCCGCCGTCAGTCGGCTTCTGGAATCGCCGGAGAATCGAGAGAAGCTGCGCCTGCCTGATTATGTCAACAGCCTGGCCGTAGCCAACGGCGAACTCCAAGTCGAATTCGCCGGACGGTAGACCGGAGACCGGAGAAGAGAACTTCCGAGTCGAAGCCGGAAGCTAGAGACTTGCGGACGGCGTTCGGCATGTGAGAGGGGATCAGGGCTCCGTCTTGACTCGGGATCGGGAGTGGCTGCGCCGGATCCCTGCTGAATATCGATTGAGCAGCGCTGCGACGTCGTCCGCAAGCCGCTCCAGAGTCAGACAATTCCCATAACCGAGATCTGTCGCCAGGATCAGGTCGTAACGACATTCTTCGAGCGAGCCCTCAGCAATATTGAGGAAACGGATTTTGTCAGCCGCGCCCCGCTTCTTGAACCCCTCTGCAATGTTCGCCGGAACCGAGACCGCTGCCCGGCGCAATTGGGACGTCAACCCGTACAATTCGAATTTGGGGAAGTCCCGGGTCATCGAGTAGATCTCGAGGACGAGATGATGAGCCCGCCTCCAAACCACCAACTCCCTGAAAGATCGCGCGCGTTGCTTCTCCATTGCTCACAAGGAACGCACACCTTGCGCGATCTGTAAAACTCCTCCGGTCTCCGGTCTCCGGTATTCAGACCGGTCGGTCTTTGAGGTAGAGCGGCTTGAAGCGGTAGGTCTCGTCTCGCCAGGAGAGCATCTTGACCTTGCGCAGGCTGGCCTTGATCACCTCCGTATTTCGCAGGGACTCCCTGAGGAGGTCGCCCGCGATGCGAGGTCGGCCGTAGAAGCGCATGTAGGCATATCGCTGGAATCGCAACAGCTGTTTCCCTGACACGAAGCGCCGCTGAAACGCGACCTGATCGCTGGTCAGCGTGTCCCAGTTGATCTCTTTCAGCTGGAGGAGCCCTTTCTCCATGAGTTCCGAGAAGATTCGGGTGCCGGGGATGGGAATGACGATATTGAAGTTCGCTTTACGCAGCGGTAATTCACAGGCGAACTTGATGGTCTCGCGGATCTCCCCTTCGGTTTCATCGAGGAAACCGATCATGAAATAACCGGTCAGACGGATTCCGCTGCAATTCGTGACTTCGGCCGCTTTCGCTCGAATCTTCTCCACGGTTACACGTTTGTCGATGACCTTCTGGACGCGTGCCGTTCCGGACTCAACCCCCACGGCCAACGCCTCACAGCCGGCCGCCTCCATGATCTGCAGCATTTCCGGATAGAGAGAATCGATGCGCACACCGTTCGGACAGTCCCACCTCAAATTGAGCCCGGAATCGATCAATGCTTCGCAAAGCGCAAAGACGTACTTCTTATTGAGCGTGAACTCGTCGTCCAGGATGCTGAACCGGTTGACTCCGTACCGTGATTTGAGCAGGCGAAGCTCCTCGACGACATGGTCGGGGCTGCGGTGACGCAGCTTCTTTCCGGAAAGACGCGGTGCATTGCAGTACGTGCAGGGATAAGGACAACCGCGCGTCGTCACCATGGGGTAGTACTCATCCCAGATGAACCCTGGATAAGTTTCGGGCTGGACCAGGTCCCAGGCTGGGATGCCAAAGCGGTCCAGGTCGAGGCCGAAGCTGGGCTGGTTGACGACGATCCGATCCTCCCCCCGATGACGCCACACGAGACCCGGAATCGAGACTAGACTCTCCTCGGGAATCGCCGGACCGAACTCACGGAAGAGATCGAGCAAGGGTGGAAGCCCCTCCTCTGCCTCGGCCTGCCAGGCGAAATCAATGTGCGGCATGTCCCCGAGAACGAACTCAGGCAAAGCCGAGGGATGAGGTCCTCCGACCAGTGTAAGCGCCTCAGGACGGACGCTCTTGACGATCTCGGCATGATAACGGACATAATTGTGGTCCCTGCTGTAGCAGCGAAAACCGACCACATCGAACTCTCCCTCCCGAACGTAGCGGCTGAATTCCGAGAATGTGATGCGGTCTTTGGGACAATCGAGCATCGTGACATCGAAGCCCGCCGATCGGAGAGCCGTCCCCAGATAGAGGAGCCCCAGGTCGGGCGCGATCTGGAAATTCTTCCCTTCGCGAATTGGAAGAACGAGTAGAACCTTCAGTGACATAGGCATTGTTGGAAGATTGATCCCAATTCTTCACGACCTGCCCGGCAAGGTCAAGCCGGGCACTGGTGAGTGTCCGGGTTCCGAGTCGCGAGTCCCGAGTTCAATACGCAAACTGAAGCCTCGATGTGAATGCGTGCTCCCGAGGCTTCTTGCCGGCCAAAAGGTCGAAGGATGTTGTCTCGTAATCGATCGTGACCCGGATGAGACGAGCCGGATACCAATTCAGTGCCATACCCAGACCGGTTGCCTTCCGGGCGCTGACAGTCGGATTCGCGAACAGGGGGAAGGTTTGGCGGTCGATCTTGAACTGACTGATCCGACCCGCCAACTCGAGCGCTCCCCACTCCCCTTCGCTCGGCCTGAACTCGCCCCGAGGACGTACTCCCGAGTACGATGCATGCTCGCCTGTCAGGACGTAGCTTCCGCGGACCTGCCATGCCGAATTCGTCAAATCCCGGGCGTCCGCTGCATATCGGATACGGCGCGATGACACAATGTACTCGGTCATCAGACCGAGCGGTCCCCAGTAGAAGTCCGCCTGAGGAGCCAGACGCCAGGTGTCTCCGTCACTAACGGCTCCGGGAAGGTAGGAGAAGAAGGGGGTACGAACGGACGTGTAGTAGGGTCTCGGCAGGCCGATCCTGTTGCCGGCGTTACCTCCCAGGCCAATGCCCAGCCCCTGGGAATGACTCCCCTGCGGCCGCCACGGATGGAAGAAGAACCTGAAGTCGACCTCCTTTCCGTTGTCGAGTTCGGTCCGCTCGTTTTCGCCGTCTGGAGCGCCGTTGAAGAGACCGATCGCATATTCCAGGTTTCCTTCGAGCGTCTCACCACGCAACATCAGTCCAATGTCCCGGATGGGCGTCAATTCGGTCGTCAGGCCGCGCTCCGCCAGCGGCAGAGCCGGCGCGGACTGCAGCCGCTCGAGACCGATCGGCGGCTTCATCTTTCCGAACAGCAGTTCGAACTCATCTGCGAACTTCCACGTTGCATACGCATCCCTCAGATCCTGCGAGTCGCCGCTCAACTCGGGCGCTATCCGAAAGCTGAAGTCCCCAGCCTTCATCTCGACGATCGGGCGGATTCTGCGTGGTTCGATCGTATCGACACCGGGAGCATTGTTGCCGCTAAAGAAGCCCCTGGCCTCAACCTGATAGTACCCCTTGAAACGCAATGCCAGCTTTCTCTCCGGCGACTCCACCTCGAGGCCCCGATCCGAAAGAGCGACTCGGGTGGAGGAGTGATCGGACTTCTCACGGTTTTGCCCGGGACTTTTCTGGTTGCGAAGAGACTGGACTTCGGACTTCAACGACATCAGCTCTGCTTCGAGCTGCCGGATTCGATCCTCCAGTTGAGAGAGCCGGTCTTGCGCCATCAGGTCGGTCGCTCCACCCGTCAGACTCACCACCAGAAGAACAAACCCCGCCGATATCCGACCGAAGTGACCGTTCACAGCGCACTCCCTTTCATGCTGAGTTCCTCCTCCCTTAGCTAGGTCTTGTTGCAGAGCCGCAGCAGTTCGTCAAGAGGAATTTGGCGAAACAGGGGCATCAGTAGGATAGGCATCCCCGCTTGTCCCCCGCCCTGGTCGCCAGGGTTCGAGGTTCCTCGTTCCTGGTTCCTGGCTCCGACGTTCCGACATTCCAATGCGCCGAGGAGCCGGGAGTCCCGTTTGGCGGGACGATATGTATGTTGTCCAGGATGGAGCCGTCAGGCGGAATCCTGGGTGTTGGCTCCTCCCCCATCTCTTCTGGAGTCCAGCCTTGCGGGACGGAATGGGACTCCCGACGTCGAGACTCCCACTCCGAACGGGCGGGGGGCGGGACTCTCTCAGGTCGTTTACCGACCCTCGAGGGCGGCGGTCATGCGGTCGAGGGCCTTCTCGAGTGTCGAGCGGGGACAACCGAAATTGAGTCGAGCGAAGCCTTCGCCGCCCGGACCGAAGAAGTGACCGTCGTTCAGCGCTACTCTGGCTCGCTTCAGGAAGAAGTCGAAGGGCCGCTCCTCAAGCTCGAGGCCGCGGCAGTCGAGCCAGGCCAGGTAGGTCGCCTCGGGGTACGCCAAGCGGATGGACGGCCAGTTCCGGTCTGCGTAGCCCAAGACGAAGTCGCGGTTTCCCCGCAGATAATCGAGCAACGAGAGCAACCACTCTTCACACTCGTTGTAGGCGGCCAGGCCCGCCACCATCCCCAGGACATTCACCTCGGGCACCATGCCCCGGGCAGCTTTCTGGAAGCGGCCGCGAAGCTCGGGGTTCGGAATGATAGCAAAACCACAGCCCAGACCGGCGATGTTGAAGGTCTTGCTGGGGGCCAGCAGGGTGACGGTCCGCTCGGCGACTTCGGGTGCCAGCGCTGCTATTGAAAGATGCGGGCTTTCGCCGGTGATCAGATCGCAGTGAATCTCGTCCGAGCACAGGAAGAGGTCGTGCCGGAGGCAGAATTCCGCGAGAGCGGCGAGCTCGGAGCGCCGGTAGGCACGCCCCGTAGGATTATGCGGATTACAGAGAATGAATAGTCGCGTCTTGTCTGTGATCCCGCGCTCGAGAGCATCCAGATCGAGGGGGTACTCGAGGCGACCCTTCCAGAGGGTGGTTTTCAGCTCAACCGCCTGGAGTTCCCTCTTCTGATTCCGAGGTGCCGTCAGGAAAGGCGGGTACACCGGAGTATTGATCATCACCCCGTCGCCTTCCCGGCCGACGGCGCGACACATGACGTTCAAACCGCAGACGAGCCCCGGCTGGAAGACGATCATTTCCGGAGTTACCTTCCAACTCTGAAGGCGATCCATGCGATCACACACGACCTCCTTCAACTCCTCCAGTTCTGCTCCGTACCCGAACACCCCGTGCTCGACGCGGCGCCGCAGAGCTTCGAGAACCGGCTCGGGAGACCTGAAGTCCATATCCGCCACCCAGAGAGGAAGAACATCGGAATCGTAGCGGGACCACTTGAGGCTGTCGGTCCGTCGGCGTTCAATCACTGTCTCGAAATCAATCTTCATGCGTCAAACCATTCTAGCGGCAGCATCTTGCGGCGGCCGCCGCATAAGCATCTCATATTGAACAGCGGCGCGCTTTGAGGCATAATACCGCTCTGCTCGGGCGGGAATAGCTCAGTTGGTAGAGCGCGACCTTGCCAAGGTCGAAGTCGCGGGTTCGAGTCCCGTTTCCCGCTCCATTTCTTTCTCTCAGCTTTCCCAAGATTGTCAGGACGGTAGGGGTTTCACGTTTCGCGTTCCAGGTTCCGGTTTCCGGTCCCGGGAGTAGGATGAGCGTCCTCGCTTGTCTTCCTGCCCCGGAATGCCGGCGGACACGCACGAGTACCGGAGCCCGAGATTGTGGGGGGGCGGGTTTTGGGTTCCTGGTTCCTCGTTCCAGGTTTCACGTTCCAGGTGACGCTGTCGGGTGTGGGGTGTCGGGAGTCCCGCCTTGCGGAGTGGAATGGGCTTCTCCACGGTGCTCCAATCTCGAGACCTGCACTCCCAAGCCCAGGGAGTTCGCAGATCCTCCAGGGTGAGACGTTAATGAAGAGTGGAGGTTCGCAATGTCTCACTCCCCTACTTGTATGCTCTATCACTTCGTCTTCATCGGTGGGCGGTGGGTCGGGGGCCCCATGCCGTCCCGCGGGGCGGGACTCCCGACCCCCGGCCCCTCGGAACCTGAAACGTGAGACTCTGGAAGCCTGAACCTTTGGACACCGGAACCAGCAACCCGAAAATCGCAAATCGTCATGACCGATCTGATCACCCGTAGCGGCCGTATAGGCCGACTCCAGCACCGGCTGGCTCAACACAGGAGAACAAGCCTGGGCGCTTGGGGAGAATGGCTGGCCCTGCGTCACATCCTGCGACTCGGCTACGATGTCCTGGCCCGAAACTGGACAACCTCTCACGGTGAGCTCGATCTGATCGCCTACGATCGGGACACACTGGTCTTCCTCGAGGTCAAGACTCGTCGGACGCCGAGCCTGCTCATGCCCGAAGACGCCTTGACCGATCGCAAGAAAGAACAGCTGGAACGGCTGGCCCGTCGCTTCATGCAGCGACATGACCTCGGAGGGGGTCCGCTGCGATTCGATCTGGTGGCCATCGACTGTCCCAGCGAACGTGACTTCGAGCTGCGCCACTATCAGGGGGTGCTGTAGGGAGGAACGGGAGCCGGGAATCGGGAGGACGGGAGGACGGGAGGACGGGAGGACGGGAGGACGGGAGGACGGGCTGCAATCGTGTTCCGATCGGCCTGACATTCTCCGCTTTTCGGACCTGTCTGACTCGTCAGAACCGTCCGACCTGGCGGACGAAGCAGCCAAGGTGGGCTCAGTGGACAGGGTGGACAAGATAAACGAGATCGGGGATTCATAACCCGGAAACCACGGAACCGCTGAACCTGGGAACGCGAGACTCCCGGCTCCCGTTTCCCGACTCCCGTGTCCTACATCGCCCGCAGGACTTGTCGAATGACGGAAAGCCCCTCGAGCAGGTCGGCCTCGGGGATGTTCAGGGCCGTGCGGAAACGCACAGAGCGGTCACCACATCCCAACATGACAACGCGCCTTGCGAACAGAGCCTTCAAGAACCCCGACCGGAACTCCCGATCCGGAAGATCCACGGCACAGAACAGCCCCTTTCCTCGTGCGTTCGACACGCGGTCGGGAAACTCGGACTGTAGAACCTGGAGCTCGCGCAACAGAAGCTCTCCGCGGCGCCGAACGGTTTCCAGAATCCGTTCCTCTTCGTAGATTTCCAGGTACATCCGGCACCGGACCATATCCACCAGGTTCCCACCCCAGGTCGAATTGATTCGGCTCGACGTATGGAAGACGTTGTCCGGGACGTCGTCGATGCGCCCGTTCACCATGACACCGCAGACCTGCGACTTCTTGCCGAACGCGATGATGTCCGGCCTCGCGTAGTGCTCGAACGCCCACATCGTTCCGGTTGCTCCAAAGCCGGTCTGCACCTCGTCGTAGATCAGGAGTATGCCGTACTGATCGCAAACTTCCCGCAGTGCCCGGTGGAACTCCGGACGGAAATGGTTGTCGCCGCCCTCGCCCTGAATGGGCTCCAGAATCATACAGGCCACCCCCTCCGCCTCCTCGTCGAGGACTGCCCGAATCTGACCCAAGGCTTGTTCCTCACGAGCCCGAACCGAGTCGAGGTTCTCGCCGGTCAAAGGAAAGACGCACTTCGGATTGAGGATCCGCGGCCAGTCGAATTTGGGGAAGTAAGCGGTCTTACGCGGATCTGCGGTATTCGTAAGCGACAATGTGTAGCCGGATCGACCGTGGAAAGCCTGCTTGAAGTGAATGACCTTGTGCCCCTTCTCGGTACTCATGCCTTTCGCGAAATTCCGGCGAACCTTCCAGTCGAAGGCTACCTTGAGGGCGTTTTCGACAGCCAGTGTGCCGCCTTCGATGAAAAAGAGGTGCGGCATGAAATCGGGCCTGGCCAGCCGGCTGAAGGTGGCGACGAAGCGTGCCATCTCTCTCGAGTAGACGTCGGAATTGGAGGGCTTCTGAACGGCTACCCGCCCCAGTTCCTCGATGGCTTCGCGGGAGGTCATCGCTGGATGGTTGTAGCCCAGCGGAATCGTCGCGAAGCAGCCGAAGAAATCGATGAACGTCGTCCCCGTCTTTGCATCGTGGATTCTGGATCCGTGACTTCGCTCCAGATCCATGACCAGATCCAAGCCGTCGGCCAGCATGTAGCGAGAGATGACCGGTCGAACCTGTGTGGCATCCATCGCTAGCCCCGCCTCTTCCATCGTGTTCCCTCCCGTGTATCTTCCAACTGGATTCCCCGATTCGTCAGCTCGTCTCGAATCTCGTCGGCTCTGCGGAAATCCCGCTCCCGCCGGGCCTCCTCCCGCTCTTCGATCAGGCGCAGAATCTCTTCGTCGTCGAGTTGCTCCCCTTCGACCTCAAACACATCGAAGACACGGTTGGCGCCGCGGAAGAAATCCAAAATCCGGTCGCGTCCGGCTGCACCGACACGGCCCTCCTCGAGCGCCACATTGCCGTCGCGGATCAGTTCGAACAGAGCAGCCAATGCGGCGGACGTATTCAAGTCGTCGTCCATCGAGTCTTCGAATTGCCGGCGGGCGACCTCCACCCTGGCCGGGAATTCCGAGTCCCCCTCCACATCGTCTCCGATCTCACGCACCCGAAGCAGGAAGTCATTGGCCCGGCGCAGAGCCGCTTCGGCCTGTTCGACACCTTCGAAAGTGAAATTCAGCTGCTTACGATAGTGTACGGAAAACAGCAGGTAACGCAGTGCAACAGGGTCGCAGCCCCGCTCCAGAAGGTCCCGCAGAGTAAAGAAGTTTCCGAGCGACTTCGACATCTTCTGGCCATCCACGATGAGATGAGCGCCATGCAACCAGTAGCGGACGAACGGCTTCCCGGTCGCTCCTTCGCTTTGGGCGATCTCGTTTTCGTGGTGCGGAAAGATCAGATCGACGCCGCCGCAGTGGATGTCGAAGGTCTCACCCAGATACTCCATGCTCATGGCCGAGCATTCGAGGTGCCATCCAGGACGGCCGGGGCCGAAAGTCGAGTCCCAACTGGTTTCGCCTTCCCGCTGTGCCTTCCAAAGCACGAAATCCCTCGGATTCTCTTTGCTGTACTCGTCCTCATCCACTCGATCCGCCCGTCCTGCATCCTGTCTCGACGCATCCAGACCGGAGAGCTTCCCATAGTCCGGGAAACCGGCGATCCGATAGTAGGTCGAACCGTCTCCCCGGTAGGTAAGCCCTCTCTCCGCGAGTCTCCGGACCAGCTCGAGCATCGAGCCGATGTGCTCGGTCGCGCGAGGCATGACTTCCGGCCGCTGGATCTTGAGGGTCGCCATGTCTTCGAGGAATCCCTGTTCATATTTGCGCGTGTATTCGCCGATGGGCACACCCTGTTTCCGGGCATTGGCGATGATCTTGTCCTCCACGTCGGTGATGTTCATGACGTGACGAAGCCGGAAGCCCTTGTAGAGCAGATAACGGCGGACGATGTCCTGGAACATGAACGTCCTGAAGTTGCCGATGTGAACGAAGTCGTAGACGGTGGGGCCGCAAGTGTACATGCGCACTTCCGGCGGGTTGAGCGGCTCGAAGTCCTCGATCCGTTTCGTCAACGTGTTGTACAACTTGAGAGGCATTCTTGCTCCTGACCTGCCGATCTTATCGAAAAGCCGGAACCCGGACAATCGACAGGGAGCCTCAGGAACCGAATACAGGAGACCGGAGACGGGAGAGAGAATCTGATTTGTGCTCTGCGAATTGGCGCGAGTAGAAGCTGAGAGCTGAACCCACGGAACTCGAAACCCGGGGGCGTGTTGCCCAAATAGCGTCAGCGGAGGCTCACGCCACGAGATGAGGACGCGAACCCCGGCTGTGCCCTTTCCCCAAGTGACCGGCTGTTGCCGCCGAGGCAGGCACGACGGGGGTGAGACGCCAACGGCGTCGTTTCATCCGAGAGCTTTGGGCAGTCGCCCAAAGCCAGGTCCCGTCCGAAAGACGCCCCAGCGCTGTAAGCGCGATTCATCACACCCGCACGCCCGTTCTGGTTCGATCCCGGAAACTGAATCGCGCCTTCAGCGCTGACGTCGACCGGAGCATCGGTGTCCTGGGCCGTTGGCCCAGGCTCGCGGATGGACCACGCCGTTGGCGTGGAAACAGTCTCGGTGAGGGCCCGAAGACAATCGAGTATCGCTCACTGAACGGGCTTTCCGGCTCCCCAGGTTTGGGCAACACGCCCCCGGAACTCGGAACTACTTCTCGACCTTCCAGTCCGCCGGAGGCTCGACGATTCTCACGAGATAGAACGGTCCCGTGTGAGAGACGATCGCCGCGTCGGCGACGCGAGAGAGTTGCTCGTAGCCGGCCTTCTGGGTAAGCAGGAGGTACTGCCTCTGGGGATGCTTTCGAGCGTAAGTGATCAGGCCTTCGGGGGTGTTGATCGGCTCCCGAGTGGTCATGTAATCCGAGTAGTAACGAGCCGAGTGGTGGAAGAACCGATAGAAGATCAAGGGCTCGGCTCGGCTGATCTCCGGTTTCGCCGCCTGGATCACCGCGTAAGTGGAATGGTACTGGGCGACCACCGGGCTGGCCAGCCGATAGACCAGCGCCAGCGTAAGCGTCATCCCCGCGACCAGGGTCAGAAACAGAGTGACCGGCCGGCGGCGACGAAACTCGCTCTGCCCCCAGAGGATAGCGCCCACCACCGGAAGGCTGACGATCGCGCCCACAGACAGGGCGTGGTACCTGAAGTAGAACCCGAGAACCAGCGCCGGAACCAGCAGAGCGCTGAACGCTCCCAGGCAGGCCAACTGAATCCTCATGGGAGCCAAAACGGCAACCTCACCCCGCACGAATCGCCGCCACTGGATCGCTGAGAGCAAGGCGAGTGGCGGGAACACCGGCAGAATGTAACCAGCCAGCTTGCTCGAGCTGAGAGAGAAAAATAGCAGCGGAACCAGTGCCCAGATCCACAACAACAGCTGGAAGGACACCGGTTCGCGGTCCAGTTGGAAGCGCGCTCGCCAGGTTTCCACTGCCGCCGAACCCAGGAAGAAGACCCAGGGAAAGAAACCCAGTACGACCAGAGGAAGGTAGAACCAGAAGGGTTGGGCATGATGGTGCAGGCTCGTAGCAAAGCGCGCGAGGTGGTGATTGACCCAGAACGTCATCACGAAGTTGTGACCGTTGGCCCGCCACACCAGCCAGAACCAGGGGGCGGTCACGCCCATCAACACCGCGGCCCCCAACAACATCTGATTGAATGACCACTCGATCCGGTCCCGAGCAAAGAAGAACAGACCGAAGATTGCCAGAAAGATGACGATCGCCACCGGTCCTTTGGCCAGAACTGCGAGCCCCAGACAAGCGCCGGCCGCAGCCGGCCAAATCAACTGCTTGCGACGGGTCGCCATATACCCTGCGGCGATCGAGGCTGAAAGGGCGACGGTCAAGGGCAAGTCGGTCGAAGCCGCCCGGGCAAAGATGTCGTACATGGCCGCGGTGACGAGAATCAGATAGGTGATCAGCCCCAGGCGGATTCCGAAGACCTGATAGGCCAGCAGCCCCATCACCAGGGCGCCCAGGACGCCGAGGATGGCATTGGGCAGCCGCGCCGCCGCTTCGGAGGGTCCCAGGACGCGGAAGGAGGCTGCCTCGAGCCAGAAGAGCAGGGGCGGTTTTTCCAGCCATGGCCGGCCTTCGAGGTGAGGGGTAACGAAGTCGCCGGTTTGGTTCATCTCCTCGGCGATCCGCGCGTAGCGCGGTTCGTCCGAGCCGAAGAAGGGCAGACGCCCGATCTGGTAGAAAAGCGCCAGATAGGTCACGAAGCCACAGAAAACAAGGACTTGCAGGCGTTCTTTCACGACTGCCCAAAGGTACTGGGGAGTGGTCTCATGTCGGACCCGATCCCAGCGGCTGAAAACGAAAAGAGCAAGAGAACCTGCCTCGAGGCACGCCCTCTTGCTCTTCGGAATTCGGAAACTGGGCGAGCACCCTTGGCGTCGCCCAGCATATCATAGCGATCAGTAGTCCATGCCGCCCATCGGAGGACCACCGGCTCCCGGTGCCGGCGCCTTTTCCTCTTCCGGAACCTCGGTCACGAGCGCCTCGGTGGTGAGGAGCAGGCTCGCAATCGAAGAGGCATTCTGAAGCGCGGTTCGAGTGACCATCGTCGGATCGATGACACCCGACCCGACCAGGTCCTCGTACTTTTCCGTTTCAGCGTTGAATCCGAAAGTCACTTCCTTCGAGTCCAGGATCTTGCCGACCACGACGGCGCCTTCCCATCCGGCGTTCTGCGCGATCTGCCGGACCGGCTCTTCCAAGGCGCGCTTGACGATGTTGACGCCGACCTGCTCGTCCGTGTCGTCCAGCGCGAGCTTGGCCAATGACTGAGAAGCTCTCAGGTAGGCCACTCCGCCGCCCGGCACGATGCCCTCTTCAGCGGCTGCCTTGGTCGCGTGCATGGCATCCTCGACGCGCGCCTTCTTTTCTTTCAGTTCGGTTTCAGTGGCAGCGCCCACCTTGATCACGGCGACTCCACCGACCAGCTTGGCCAACCGCTCCTGCAGCTTCTCACGGTCATAGTCCGAGGTGGTCTCCTCGATCTGCACGCGGATCTGTTTGACCCGACCTGCGATGTCGTCCTGAGAACCGGCGCCTTCCACGATGGTCGTGTTGTCTTTGTCGATCGTCACCTTCTTGGCCCGCCCGAGATCTTCCAGGCGAACGTTCTCGAGCTTGATACCCAAGTCTTCGGAGATGACCTTGCCGCCCGTGAGCGTAGCGATGTCCGCCAGCATCGCCTTGCGCCGGTCGCCGAAGCCGGGAGCCTTGACGGCGACGGCCTGCAGCGTGCCGCGCAGCTTGTTGACGACCAGAGTCGCCAGGGCTTCGCCCTCGACGTCTTCGGAAATCACCACGAGCGGTCGCCCGGTCTTCGCGACCTGCTCGAGCAGCGGAAGCATATCCTTCATCGAGCTGATCTTCTTCTCGTGGAGGAGAATGTAGCAGTCCTCGAGGGCTGCCTCCATTCGCTCGGGATCGGTGACGAAGTAGGGGGACAGATAGCCCCGATCGAACTGCATCCCTTCGACGACTTCCAGTGAAGTCTCAATCGACTTGGCTTCTTCGACGGTGATGACTCCGTCCTTGCCAACCTTTTTCATCGCCTCGGCGATGATCTCGCCGATGGTCCGGTCGTTGTTGGCGGAAATCGAACCGACCTGGGAAATCATCCCGCCCTTGACCGGCGTCGACAGCTTGCGGATATGCTCGATGGCATGGGCGACCGCCTTGTCAATGCCTCGCTTGAGGGACATCGGATTGGCACCGGCGGCAACATTCTTGATGCCTTCCCGAACGATCGCTTGAGCAAGCACGGTCGCCGACGTGGTCCCGTCCCCGGCCACGTCGCTGGTCTTGCTGGCGACTTCGCGCAGCATCGCGGCGCCGACCTTCTCGAGACCGCTCAGTTCGATTTCCTTGGCCACCGTGACTCCGTCCTTGGTGACGACTGGCGAACCAAACTTCTTCTCCAACACAACGTTTCGCCCCTTGGGTCCGAGCGTGATCTTGACGGCATTGGCCAACTTGTCCACGCCCCTGAGAAGAGCGCGTCGAGCCTCTTCTCCGTGGGTAATATCTTTCGCAGCCATATCTGTTCACCTCTCCTTCAATGCAAAGTGGTTACTTGGTGATGACACCGAGGATGTCGTCCTCGCGCATGACGAGAAACTCTTCATCTCCCAGTTTGACTTCGCTGCCGGAATATTTTCCGAAAAGCACGCGGTCGCCGGCCTTGACCGACATTTTCACTTTGGTCCCGTTGTCCAGCACTTTCCCTTCGCCTACCGCCACGACTTCACCTTCTTGAGGCTTCTCTTTGGCGGTATCGGGGATCACGATGCCCCCACGGACCTCTTCCTCCTCGTCGATCCGCTTTACCAACACTCGATCATGCAGAGGTTTGATCTTCATTTCTCCGTCTCCTTTCAAAGACCTCCAAGAAATGCCATTCCAAGTTATTGATTTTTATATGCTTAAGAAGAGACTGTCAGCACTCTGAGCAGACGAGTGCTAGTCTACAACTCCTCCCCTGTGCTGTCAAACCGCTCTATAAGACCCCGTTCGCGAGTTGGCAAGGCGCCTTTTCAACTTTTTCGGCATCGGCTAAACTGAGTGCCATTGCGACTGGGCATCATGCCTGCGCCGGAGGAGAGGTCATTCTTATGGAAACCGCTGGGCCTGTTACGCTCATGAACATCGATCTCCCGGGGATCCGGAAGATCAGCAGTGGAAAGGTGCGAGAGATTTTCGAGGTGGATGGCAAGCTGCTGCTCGTCGCTTCGGATCGGATCTCGGCTTTCGACGTCATCCTGCCCAATCCGATTCCATACAAGGGAGCGGTCCTGACTCAGATCTCCGCATTCTGGTTCGATCGAGTCGCTCAGGAGAAGATCGTCCCTCACCACATGATTTCGGTCGATGTGGACGAGTTCCCGGCGGTCCTGAAACCCTATCGGGATCAACTGTCCCGTCGTTCGACACTGGCCCGCAAGTGCCGGCCACTGCCGGTGGAGTGCGTGGTACGCGGCTATCTGGCCGGCTCCGGCTGGAAAGAGTATCGGGCCGCAGGTCAGATATGCGGGATCCCGTTGCCGAAAGGTTTGATGGAGTCGGATGAGTTGCCGGAGCCCATCTTCACTCCTGCGACGAAGGCCGTTTCCGGACACGACGAGAACATTCCATTCGAGCGGGCAGCAGAGATTCTGGGGCAGGACCTGGCTGAGAGGGTCCGTGATTGCAGCGTTCGCATCTATCAATCCGCCAGAGAGTATGCGCGCTCGAGGGGTATCATCATTTGCGACACGAAGTTCGAGTTCGGTCTGGACGGCGATGAGTTGATTCTCATCGATGAGGCCCTGACGCCCGACTCCTCCAGATTCTGGCCGGCCGATTCGTATGAGCCGGGCCATTCCCAGGCATCCTTCGACAAACAACCCATACGCGACTATCTCGAAACCCTCGACTGGGACAAGACCGCTCCCGGGCCGTCGCTTCCAAGCGCTGTGATCGAGGCCACAACAAGACGCTATCTGGAAGCCTATCGTAGGCTCACGGGTCGAGACTTAGCGCCAATATGAGTAGAGGTCGGCGCACAGCCATATCAAGCTCCGGCCCAGCTTCGAAAGCCAGGAGACGATGAGTTCCGGTTTGAAGACGGATTTGTCCGAACACACCTTGAAGGGCGTCCTCGAAGGCGTCATTGAGGAGGCGCTGGACGCCCATCTCCTCTGGCCCGAGGTCTGCCAACAGTTCGAGAAGCTTTTCATCGTCTCGGCACTGCGACGCTGCAACGGCAGCATCCAGGAGGCCGCCGAGATCATGGGTATCCACCGGAACACCCTGTCCAAGAAGATCCGGGACCACCAGATCGATCGTTCTGGTTTGCGACGATCGTGAAAGCAGTTCCGAGTTCCTGGTTCCGAGTTCCGAGGGTGGAGAATACCCGTATGCTCCGATCAGTTTTCTCGGTTTCGGCAACCCGATCTCGCGCCAAGCGAACTCGGCTCCGACAGTCTCGACGGACGAGTGCCGGAGTCGAGTCAGGGTCCAGAGCATTTCGGCACGTGAACTCGGAACTTGAGACTCGGAACCTCGGAACCGGCCAGCCCCACTGGCCGCCGAGCCCCATGCTATACTCCACCTTTCTGTAGAATAGACAGTGGAGGCAAACTACCAATGCTTCACCTTTTCCGTAACAAGAAAGAATGGCTCCGCTGGGTGCTCCTCTTCGCGATCGTTGCGATGGGTGTGACGACGGTTCTCCTCTTCGTCCGGACTCCATCCGGCCTGCAGGGCAGTATGGGGCAACAAGAGGTTGCCGTGGTCGCCGGTCAGAAGATAACGGCGGCGGAATTCCGTCGTTATTACCAGCGCTTGTACGACATGTACCGCCAGATGTACAACCTCGACAAGCAGAGCCCGGAGCTCGTCAAGCAATTTGGAATCGGCCAGCAGGCTCTGAATCAGCTCATACGGCAATATGCAGCGTGCTACGCCGCCCAGCAGATGGGACTGAGCGTCCCTCCGGGAGAGTTGATTTCACAGATCAGCCGACTTTTTCAGCAAAACGGAGCCTTCGTGGGAGCCGAACGCTACAGACAGATTCTCAGCGCCAACAGCATGACGCCCACAGAATTCGAGAATTCCATGCGCCGTGACCTGTTGGCCCAGAAGCTGCGTGACATCATGACGGACGGAGTCCTGGTTACGCCTGATGAGGTTCGCAAGAACTATGCCGAGGCCAACCAGGAGGTGAAGGTCCGGTACGTCGAGTTCGATCCCACGCAGATGAAGAAGGAAAGGGTCAGCGAGGATACGCTCAAAACCTACTATGACGACCACAAGGAGGAATTCCGCGAACCCGAGGAACGCAAGTTTACACTGCTGAACATCCCGGCCGATCCTCGAAAGGTCGAGGTGACCGAGAATCAGATCCAGGACGAGCTTGCGAATATACCGTCTGAACAGCAGGTCCATGCCCGCCATATCCTGATTCGGTTCGGTAATGATGAGGCTGCGGCCCGCAAGAAGGCTGAGGATATCCTCAAGCAGATCAAGGCAGGCGCGGATTTCGCCGAGATGGCCAGGAAGTATTCCGACGATACGGGTACGGCGTCCAAGGGCGGCGACCTTGGCTTTTTCGGACGCGGTCAGATGGTTCCCGAGTTCGAGCAGGCGGCATTCTCGCTCAAACCCGGTCAGGTCAGCGGGATCGTTCGCTCCCAGTTCGGTTTCCATATCATCCAGACCATTGAATTCTCGGGAGGCAGCGATGCGGCGCGCCGGCCCGCGGCGGAGTTCAACGCCAAGCTCAAGGAATCTCTGCGGCAGGCACGCGAACTGGCCGACAAGGTCGATCGGGAGCTGAAAAGCGGTGCCTCGGTGGAGGAAGTGGCTAAGAAGTACTCGTTGGAAACGGTGAACACAGGCTTTCTCGATCGAACGAAGGGTGTCCCTGGACTGGGCCTCGGCGGCGATTTCACCAATCAGGTCTTCTCGCTCGCCCAGGGTCAGATCTCGAAGCCGTACGAGTCCGATCGGCGCTTCGTCATTGCACGAGTGGACGAAATCAAGCCCTCCCGGCTTCCTGATTTTGCCGAGGTGAAAACCAAGGTCGAGGAGCAATACGAGCAGACCATGGGTCAGGAGATGGCCCAGCAGAAAGCGAAGGCATTCTTCGATACGTTGCAGAAGGACCGCCAAGAGTCGTTTGAGAGTCTGGCCAAAACGGACGGACTTTCCATCACGACGACGGGCTTCTTCAAGAAGGGCGCGACGATCGACGACAACCTCAAGTTTTCACCGGAGGTGCAGGATCAGGCAGCCTCTTTGGACGTCGGCGGCGTGAGCACACCGATCCAGGTTTCGAACAAGTACTTCGTGTTCCAAGTCGCCGCGAAATCTCCCATCGACGAGAAAGCGTTCGACAGCCAAAAGGCCCAGTTGACCGAGCAGTTGACCGATCAGAAGCGGACGCAGTTCTTCGGCGCGTACGTACAGAACATCGTCGATACCCTGCGCCGCGAACAGAAGATTCAGATCAATCAGGACCTGTTCGATCGGATGACGGGATAGAACAGTTCCGAGTTCCGGGGAGGGGATTTAGGGATTTAGGGGATTAAGGGATTGAGGAATTCGCCGCACGCCCAGTCTCGCCAAATCCCCAAATCCTTCAAATCCCTTAAACCCCTAAATCTCTAAATCCTTAAGTTCCTTAATCCCAAATCGTAAATCCTTTCCATCGCTCGAAACCGGGGCGATTGTCTGCTAGACTTATCCATTCATCCAGGGTGGGGCTGTAGCTCAGCTGGAAGAGTACCTGAATGGCATTCAGGGGGTCACGGGTTCGAGCCCCGTCAGCTCCACCAATCCTTTCAATAGCTTACTTCTTCTGCTCAAGCCCGATCTCATCAGGCCGGAGTCGGTGATGGCGGCATTCTGGGATCTCGCCGAGCAATCCCCAGACGGAGGAATCTTCGTACAGATCTAACCCGGATTCGGGCGAAGGCGCACTCCCTGGCGGTCGCGCACTGACGCTGCGCACGGGCGACGGAACCTGCAGCGTCCAGTTCCGTGCGCGAACAAAGTGAGCCGACCCCCGCTCCAGTTGCCGACTCCAGGTCATACCACCTCGAAATGGACACCTCCGGCGACCTACCCACTCAGTCGAAACCGAACGTTCGTCGCGCCGAAGTGCCTCATGAACGCGCACGACCCTGGGAAAAGGTGCGAAACCGGGAAAGAAAGACGCCTCTCTGCGCGGCATGAAGACAGGTCTGGACCAGACGGTTTGGAGTACTCCGGAGGGCGCCCGATCGTGAATGGTGACGTCGAAGTAATCTAAGGGAAGGCGGACGAAAAACCGAGAAAAACCTAAGCTTAACAGTGACTTAGCCATATGTCCCTCCTCGTTTGATGCTTGACAATCGGCGACCGCCCGCCCTAGACTTGGGAGTGGTGGTCCCCGTTGGGGGAGGAGAGTTCCCGTTGGCGTACGTCCCTGAGATTCTGTGTGTCGATCAGCAGGAGACCCTGCTCGACTATCTCTCGCGCAACCTGAGTTCTGCTGGGTACGAGGTCGTCACCTGTCTGAGCTGGGCCAAAGCCAAAGAGATGCTGATCGAAGGGCGGGTACAGCCGGATCTGATCCTGGTCGATCCAGTCGGGACGAATGGCAGTTCATCTTCACTTCAGGAAGTCTGTGAACTGGCCGGCTCGACGCCGGTTATTGCCCTATCCACCGGCCGCGATCCAAAATCGATCGTCAGAGCAATTCAGCAAGGAGCGCGTGGTTTCGTCTCCAAGCCTTTTTCGCTCGACGAACTTCAAAAAGCGGTCTCGGACGCACTCGCCGATGGGAAAGCCTCGCTGGCCCATGCCAGGCCGTCTCCCACCCCGCCGGTCCATTTCATTGCGAACAGCCCCGCCATGCAAGACGTCCAGAGGATGGCTCTGCGCGTCGCGAAATCTGAAGTTCCCGTACTGATCACAGGAGAGACGGGCGTAGGAAAGGATGTGGTGGCACGTTTCATCCACATGAATTCCGGGCTCTCGGAACGGCCCTTCGTCAAGGTGAACTGCGCGGCCATGCCGAGTGAGCTCGTGGAAAGCGAGCTTTTCGGGTATCGAAAGGGAGCCTTCACGGGCGCCTACATCGACCGGCCAGGCAAGTTTGAGTTTGCCAATAACGGTACGATCTTCCTCGATGAAATCGCGGAGTTTACTTCGGCGGTTCAGGCCAAGCTGCTGCAAGTCCTGCAGGACGGCCAGTTTTCCAGACTCGGCTCCAACGAAGAGATCCTGGTAAACGTGCGTGTCCTTGCGGCTACCAACCAGAAGCTCGAAGCCGCCATCAAGCAGGGTAAGTTTCGAGAGGATCTCTACTATCGCCTCAATGTGGTCAATATCAATATCAGCCCACTGCGCCGTCGCCGCGAAGACATCCCTGCCTTCTGTGAGTTCTTCATGGGCCGCTATACCAAGCAGTACGAATCGAAAGCGACGGAGATCCCGCCGTCTTTGGTGGAGACCTTTGCGACCTATCCCTGGCCCGGCAACGTTCGAGAGCTCGAAAACACCATCAAGCGGTTCGCCGTTCTCGAGGATGCGAAGGCGATTGAGGAGGAGCTTCGAGAGAAGATGTCGAACGAGACGGCGATCAGTATCGAAGAGGTCGCCGGCGAATACGTGGACCAGGCTGTCGACAGCCGTGACCTCGACCTCAAGGAAGTCACCCGGCGGGCGATTTCCAGAGTCGAACGTGACATGATCGTGAAGACGCTGCGCAAGACGAACTGGAACAAGTCCCAGGCGGCGCGCGAACTCCGCGTGAGCTATAAGACGCTGCTCACGAAGATCGATCAATACGGGATCGACCCCAGCGAACTGTAGAGAGTCACCCTGTTCGCACCGCTGAGGCGCGACTGCGGCAACGAAATGAGATGGCCTCGGGCTTCGCTTTCAGTTTCGCCGTGTCTATCCCAGACCGGCGATGCGAAGATCTCTCAGAGCGGAACGGACGATGTAGACCAGCTCGTTGTTCGTGCCTTCGTCCGCCACCCACATGAAAAACCCCAGAGGATCGAGAAGGCTCTTGTCGTTCCGCACCCTTCCCTCCATGATCTCGCCGTCAACGAAGGTCACCTGGACCCACACCCAGGCGGGCAGTGAGCTCTTCCCGAGAAAGCGGACCTCCCGGTAGGATGGATCCCCCTCGAAATCACGAACGAAAAAGATCGCCTTCAGCTCGTCCAGTGAGAACTCGACTTTCTTGCCCTTCGAGTCGACCAGCTGGACCTTCTCGCGGATGAGTTCGGCCTTGGAGAAGCCACGAAAGAGCCGCTTGTCCCGCGTGCGGACGATGACTTTCCCAAAAGCAGACTCCTTCCTCATGGCGCCTTCCACGGCTCAATCCCTCCGCCGACTAGGATTGCGTATTTCTGGCCGAAAGTGAAGGGAAAAGAGGGAAATGGGGTTCGGAAGTTCCGAGTTACGTGTTCCGAGTTCCGAGGGTCGTGTTGTTGAAATCCTCGGCCTGCTGCCTCACCTGGGCCACCCGGCTGTTGAGCCTTGCAGAACCGATTCCACGGTAGAGCCGCAGCTTAGGCAAAGGGCTCCAAAACAAAGGAATCCTTTAGGTACTTAGCGCCTTTGCGTTGAATCCCCTACGGTTCCGGGACGCCCGCAATGACCGGAAAGGTCGTCAGAGTCGGGACGTTGTCCGGATATTGCGCATCCTTCTGGCGCAAGGTGACGGCAGCAATCGGCAGATCGGACTCGACGGTCAAGACGCCTCGCATTTCCTTGGCCTGGGTGGCGACGTCGCCGTCGAACAACTGGTTGATGAAGCGGGGTAGATGCTGCCCTGCGGCCAGAGAAATCTCCTTCTCCGCCAGCAGATTGAAATCCAGGTCGTAGAGCCGAAGCGTAATCGTCGCTTCCCCGTCGTTCGCGTTGACGAGCGCGAGACCCGTGTCCGATGCACCGATCGAATCCACGAAGATGCTGAACTTGCGGCGGGCCAGCGTCGCCGCGACCCCGGCTTCGTAGAGATTCTGCCCTTCTGCCTGCCCGACCAGACGCTGCGTGAAGACCGCCGTCCCGGCCACTACGGGATTGGAGGCCGTCAGTACGGCGTATCCGATCTGCTGAGGCCCCGTTCCTGGAGTCTGGAAGACATAGAACTGACCTGAGCCCAACTGCAGCGAAACGCTCCCGACCAGACCTCCCGTGCCGAGGTCTAAGCCCATCGGGGCTCCCTTCGAATCGAAGAAAGAGAGTGTGATGTTGGTGATGATCCCAAGAGTCCCCGGATTTGCCAGAAAGAAGCTGGTTCGAAACTGTTGGTCCCCTGTCAGTCCGAAGACCCCGTCGGCAATCTGCGGGAAGTAGAGCGTCCTTCCAAGGTTGCTCGGCTGCATAACGGGAAACGGCGTCAGGGACGCCACCTCATAGGGAAACTCGAGGCCTGGGTTGTCACGCTGGCGCAGGGTCAACGCCACCAGAGGAACAGGACAGTGGACGCTGACAATACCACGCATCTCGGAGGCCTGGTCCTTGACTTGAGAGAATAACTGGTTGATGAACCGGGCCGTATGCCGGCCGCGGGCCAGATCGAGCGATGAGTCTCCGACGTGATAACCGTCCGAATCGCGCAAGGTCAAGTCTATCTGGGCGGGATCCTCCTCTCCGGGCAGACCTTGTGCGGCATTGACCAGGGCGAGTCCCGTATCGTTGTCACCCAGCGAGTCGAGCAGGAAGACGAAATCTCCGGCCGCTCTCGTCGCGGGAACCCCGGCTTCGTATTGCGTGACGTTGGTATCGGGGAGGTGTCCGGGGACGACATCGATACGATTGAAGATCGCGGTTCCGCCGACACCCGGGCCTGCCGTGATTCGAGCATATCCGACTCGGAGACCCGGGTCGGCCGGACTCTGGAGATAGGTACCGCCTCCCTTGGCCAGGGGGATCTGCAGCTCCGAGCTTGCTTCACCATCATCGAAGCGCATGTCCAGAGGGCTGCCGCTGCTGTCGAAGAAATCGACCTGCACGGTCGTTGCATCGCCGGTGTTGACGAAGACCATGGCTGTCGTGAACTTGATGCGGCCCGCAATTCCATCGGCGATTTGAGGGAAGTAAAAGACGTTCTGCGGCTGCATCTCCGCGACGAACCCGTCCGAACCCGACTGGTATCCGACGTACATCTGGCCGTTGTGCCTCCGGTCGATGGCCAGCGCCATAACCTCGGTGGTCTTCAGGCTCGAACCGAGAGACTGCCAGGTGGGCTGCCAGCTTTGCCCCGTGTTGGTCCCTTTGAGAACCCCATTGTCGTAAGTTCCGGCAAAGAACGTAGAGCTGCTGCTCGGGCTGATCCAGAGAGAGCTGACCGTGCCGGAACTTGGCTGCATCGGTTGAGCCTCCCAAGTCGTCCCTCCATCTTGAGTGCGTGCGATGATCGGAAGACCGGCGACCTGACTGGCAGCGTAGAGAACCGAACTGTTTCCGGGATCGATGGCCAGACCAAGGACATTGCCAACGCTCTGGAAGCTCGTCAGTGCCCAAGTGCTCCCTCCAGTAGTCGATCGATAGACGGCGTCGCCGGTTCCGAGATAAACGTTGTCCGAGTCATGGGCATCTATGCGAATCGTGAAAACCGTCTTGCCGCCCGCGGTTTGGTTGAGACCGGTATTCCTGGGTCCCCAGCTGCCTTCATCTCCAGCGCTGGTAGACTTGAAGATTCCGCTCCCCTGGGTTCCCGCGTAGACGACCTGAGCATTCGAGGGATCGATCGCGATCGCCGTAATCGGTGCCACAGCGAGGTGGTCGCCGTCGCTCAGCAGCGTCCAGTCTTGGCCTCCGTTCTCGGTGCGCTGCAATCCGCCCAATGTGCCCGCAAAGACGACCTGGTGATCCGTCGGATCGGCAGCGATCGAGAGCACCCGTTGGCCCTCCAGACCGATCGACGTCCAACTCACTCCAAGGTCCTTGGACACGTAGATGCCGCCCGATACAGTACCGGCGTAGAGCCATGAATTCACCGGGTCGACAAACAGGCTGATCACGTTGGGATCCTTGATGCCCGACCCGGAGGATTGCCAGGTCGAGCCGCTGTTGGACGTTCTGAACAGTCCACTACCCCCAGGGCCCTCCTGCAGAGATTGCACTTTCGGGAACTGTTGAGATGTGGTCACACCAGCCATCAGAACCCGATCATCCGGAGTCACGGAGGCGATGCTCGGAATCTCCGTCCCGTCCCCGCCAAAGTAGCTCGAGTAGGCGAGCTGCGAACGATCGAAATCGAAGATCGCCACAAAGGCGTCGACGCCGTCGATGCTCGAATCGAGGGCCCCCGCAAGGGGCATGTCGGGAGAAGTCGTCACGCCGATGCCGACGAGCCGACCCGATCCGTCCACCTGGCACTGCCGCAGAGAATCCGCACCCGCTCCTCCGAAATAGGTCGCAGCGCTGATACTCGACAGATCTGCAGCGATCCGGAGCACAAAAGCGTCCGTGTTGCCCGCATAGGCGCTCTGGATCGGATCGACCAACGTGAGGTCACTGCTGGACGTCTCGCCACCCACATAGATCTGCCCGAGCGCGTCCTTGGCAAGGCAGTAGACCGTCTCATCGGCTCCTCCCCCCAAATAGGAGGAGAACACCAGCTCACTGGCGTCAGAATTGATTTTGCACAGGAATGCATCGGAGCCGCCCGACCGGTTGGAGTCGACGGCATCGACAAGTGGGAGATTCGTCGATGTCGTCCTGCCGTCCAGCAGGATCGAACCGTCGGAGTCCAGAATGAGCCCGGCCGGCGTTTCGTCTCGCGAACCACCAAAGAATGTCGAAAAGACAAGCTCGGTCCCATCAGAACTGAGGCGCGTGACAAATACGTCGGCTCCCCCGGCGTACCCCGGTTGCAGGGCGTTTGAAGAGTAGGGGAAATCCGAGGAACGCGTGGTTCCCGAAACGACCGGTTCCTGTCCGGTTCCAACAGAGACCGCGTACCCCGAATCGGCTCCCTTGCCTCCCAGATACGTAGAGAAAATGATGCTCGAGCCGGTCGGATTGAGCTTGAGCAGAAAAGCATCCGATGAGCTGCTCCGACTCTCTTGAAACGCGTTTTTGACCGGAAGGTCTCCCGAGCTCGTCGTCCCGACGACATAGATGTTGCCGGACGAGTCCAACTCGATATTGGAGGGATCGTCGTCGCCCGAGCCGCCGAAATAGGTGATCCACTGAATCGATCGGTCGGAGGCTGCAAGCTTGGCCACGAAGACATCGGTTCCACCGGATTTCTCCATCTGGAAGCCGCCGGACGCAGGTAGATTGATGGAGCTGGTCACTCCAGCCAGAAAGATGTCGCCGGCATCGTCCTGAGCGATGCCGGCAATTGCATCCGACTGGGCCCACCCAAGCAAGCTCGAGAATGAAAGGACCGGGTCGATCGTCAAGGGCAGCGATGAATCGTACTTCCCGATGTCGAATCCCACCCTGGAGGGATCGCCAGGATCGACCTTGAAGCGACAGGCCACCTTCTTCCGGGCTCCATCGGGCAAAGTCTGAAAGGTCCGGGGAGCGTCGACCCGGAAGCTCAGGTTGCCAAATGCTAGAATCAGATCTCCGGAGGGATCGACGGTGGCGGTCTCGATGCCTGTCCAGTGCATCGTGATTTGGTCCGGGTCGCCGGAGGGCGCGATCTGGAAATCGAATTCGATTCGTCGTTCGGTACCGTAGAAAACCAAGTCCACGCCCGCATAGACATCTGCTTGGCGGACTCGTCGATACGCTTCAGCTCCGGCAATCCACAGCCGGGAGTCGGTACCCCGAAAATAGTTCGACTGAAAGCCGAGCTTCCGCTCGCCCTGCGGCGAGGAGGGCCGGGCGCCCTCCAGCGTCATTCCCAGAACCCGCGCCGGGACGCCCGGAACCGTCAGAAGAACTCCGCCTGCTCCAAGTCGAGCTGCAACATTGGCGCCGCGGACGACGAATCCCGTGCTGCACCGTTCGAACCGCAGAGGCAGGGAGGGCGGATCAATGCTCTCCTGTCTCGGGGCGGCGGTAAAAGCCGTAGTGAAAAGGAAACCAGAGGTGGTGACGGCAAGAAGAGCTCTTCTCATTTCGGAGTACTCCATCGGGAGATTCCATCACAAGACAGGAGACAATCCCAGTCTCCCGAAATCTACAAGACGATTTGGAGGCTGCGGATCTTGCCCAGCAAGGCTCGGTAGCTGATGTTCAGCTTGCGAGCCGCCCGCTTGCGATCCCCTCCGCTCTCTTCGAGAGCTTTCACAATCATACGGCGTTCTACGGCCTCACTGGTCAGACGGGCGGCTTGTCCAAGGGACAGCGCCGATGTTGCTTTCGTTCCGTTGTTGCGCTCGAATCGGCGCTGGCGATCCTCGATGGCGCGGGTGGGATCACCTCCAGCCCGCATGAGTTCATCGACGAATTCTCGTAGGTCGCGAACGTTCTCGGGCCATTCCGAAGCGGCCAGCGCTTCGAGATGGGCACGCCGGAGATGCGTCACGGGCGAAACTGTGTGTTCCTCTTCGAATTCGCGGCGGAAGAAATCCGCCAGGGCGGCTATGTCCTCCGGCCTGTCTCGAAGCGGTGGGACAGTGATCTCGACGGCGTTCAGCCGACGATACAGATCCTCTCTGAACCGTCCGGCCGTGACTTCTTCCCGGAGGTTCCGGCAGGTGGAAGCCAAAATTCGTGCCGCTGGTTTGAAGAAGCGGCCGTCGCCGACCCGCTGAGAATCACGATCCAGGACCAGCTGCAGGATCGCCGCCTGGGCGCCCACATCGAGCTCGCCGATCTCGTCGAAGTACAGCGTGCTGCCGGCGCCGCAGGCCAGAGCGGACCAAGCCAGGAAGGGCTTGACACCCAACAACCTACCGACAGATAGCAAGGCTTCGAGCCGTCCGCTATCCACTTTGAGAAGAGGTTTTGCCGACCGCTTTGACAGACCGTGAATCCTGCGGGCAATCACTTCCTTTCCCACGCCTGGTTCGCCGGTGATCAGCACGTCAAGATCGGTTGGACCCACCCGCGCAACCAATTCGTAGACCCTGCGCATGGCGGTACTGGAGCAGAGCATCTCCTGGAAGTCACTTCGGTCGCTGGCTGACTGCATCTTCAACATCCGTACAAGCCCCCCGTATTCCGCACTATTTCTGCAAGTTCAGTGCCACTCCGTCTTGCTGGAGCGGCCTTCTGCCTCGAGAAGCCTGCATTTCGAGAGGAACCTGACGCCTGTGCGCCCTCCGTGTCTGCTTGCTTCTTAGTGGTAGAACACGACTATCGGCCTTGGGGTCCTTCGGGGCTTTCCTATGCAAGATGGACGGCGTATCGTCTCCACATCTCGTTCGGCCGCGGCGGACCGAATCACCTCTTTGAGGATTTGAGTTCACATATGCTGTCTTTCAGTTCACAGTCGCGGAAGCTCGTCGCTCCCGAAGCCGACGATTCTTCTAGGTCTGAAAAGGGGGGTCGGTTCTGGCATAGTTGTTGCTTCTGCTCTCTGCTGCGAAGTTCGGAAAGGCTATCGCGGTTGGCACATGCGCTGATCCTGACGGCTGTTTCTTGCGTCCCGGAGGGGCCATCCCGCTGCAAAAAATCCCCTCGAACAGATCTTGCTTGGTATGATCGCAGGAGCAAAACACTCCCGTGGAGGCTGGGTATGCTTAAGAGACTCGCAATTTTCGTAGGACTTCTTCCCATGTTGGCCGGCACCGTGCTCGTGGCTCAGACACCGACCGGGCAGGAGCCTCTGTACGTCATCCAACCGAGCGACATGCTCGAAGTCTTCGTATGGAAAGAACCGGACCTGTCACGTCAGGTGCTCGTGCGGCCCGATGGGAGGATATCGTTCCCGCTCATCCAGGATCTCGAGGCGGCCGGCCTGACCCCGGGTGAACTCAAGGCGAAAATCGAAGACCTCCTAAAGGAATACATCGAAACGCCGAATGTTACGGTGATTGTGACTCAAATTAATCACTACCGGATCTATGTGACCGGAAAGGTCCACGGCCCCGCAAGCTTCACGCTCCAGGATCCGGTCACGGTTCTGCAAGCCCTGAGTCTGGCGGGCGGATTCGCCGAGTTTGCGGATGAAGGGGACATCAAGATCGTGCGCAGTTATGGTTCGCGGTACGAATATCTTCCTTTTAACTACAAAGACGTCATCAAAGGCAAGAATACGAATCAAGACATCGTTCTGCGTTCGGGCGACGTTGTCGTCGTCCCATGAATCTGAGGGGGGAGAGCACCGAAGATGCAAACCAAGTCGATCTGTCTCGTGGCCGTGTTGAGTTGTTGTGCGCCCGCAATCATGGCAGAAAGAGTGGATACGGTGAACGGAGATGTCCGTCTCGTGGCTGCGGCGGATAGCAGGCCATCGGCGAGCCTTCTGGGCGTCAATTTCAGTCAGCTCGGCGGCGGGTATCGGCTCAGCTGGGGAGTTTTTCCGACTCTGGGCTGGACCTCCCAAGGGCAGCATTCGACTTTCAATCTCGGTTATGCCTTCGGCGTCAATCGGATCGAAAACGCACGGCTGACTGAGACACAGAAGAACCTCACCTCCGAGTCTCACTCGGCCCACCTGGGGTGGAGCCTGCAAACGAAAACCGTCGCGTTGTCACTCACCGACGAGTTCCGAAGATCGCCTGACTTTCAGACCTTTGACTTGTTCCAGGGGATACTCTTCACGCCTGAAGGAATGTTCTTTAACTACGAGACAATATCCGTGCAGCGAAACAGCTACGCGAACACGGCCTCGCTCGGACTCGACTTTCGGATCAGTGAGCGGGCGCATCTCAACGTTCGTGCCGGCCATTCATTGCGCGAATACCAGAACAATGACTTAGTCGAGCGGCAGCTCCCTAATCAACAACGTTTTCAGGGGGAGATCGGATTCAGTTGGCATTGGACGGGTCAGACGTTCCTCAACACCGGGTATCGCGGGGGGTACAGTCAGTTTCAGTCGGGAGTGTATCAGGACGCAATCAGCCACAGCCTTTTTCTGGGAATCAGCCACTCGTTTACTCCCACCGTTCAGATGGCTGCTCAAGTAGGCCCTGCCTACGGACGGCAGTCCGGCTCGAACCGTGAATATTGGGGATATAATACATCCGTCAGCGTTTCACAGCAGCTGGAACGCGACTTCATTTCGCTCTATTTCCGTCACCAGAATGCCGGGAGCACGGGCGTCGGGTCGGTCTCGAAGACCGACTACCTCGGTTTCGGCTTCAATCATATTTTTGGCGAGCGCCTCGGAGCAAACTTTGGTCTCAATCTTTTCAGGACGCAAGGGGTTCTGGACAATCCCTACGATGTGAAAGGGGTCAACTCTTCGGTGAGCCTCAGCTGGCTCCTGGGTGCGCGGATCAGTCTGATTCTGGGTGCGAGCTATCAGAACCAGAAGGCCTCAGATGTTCAGGAGGTTTTGACACCCATGAAGAAGATGGTCATAAAGGAGCCTTCCGACATCATCATTCTGCTCAACCGACGCAAATGGTGGCTCCTGCTCACGTTTCTCCCCTTAGCCGCAATTGCGGCAACGGTCGCGGTCTTGTTGCCGAGCCTGTACGTTTCCGAGACTTTGATCCTGGTTCAGCCCAAGGATGTCCCCAACGACGTCGTCAAGGATTTCGTCACGCTCGATACGCAGGAGAGGCTCATCTCGATCCAGGAAACCGCCCTGAGTCGGACGAATCTCTTGAGGATTCTGGAAGAGTTCCCCAAGGAGTTCGCTGAGCTTCGGCGGCTCAGCGAACCGGCGGAGGTGGCCACTCTGCGTAATCGGATCACGATCGACTTGACGACCACCCGTGGGAGGGGAGGAATCGTCCCGTATTTCAGGATTTCTTATCAGGATCGCAACCCCCGGTTGGCACAGAAAGTAACGGAAAAGCTGGCGGCCTTCTTCATCGAACGGGACGCCAAGACTCGAGAGGATCAAGTGTTTGGGACGGCGGACTTCCTGGATAAAGAGCTGCAGAAAGTCTCGACCCAGCTCAAGGCTGAAGAGCAGCAGTTGGCGCAGTTCAATGAGCGCTTCCGTTATGAACTGCCGGATCAGCTGGACGCGAATCTGAGGACCCTGGATCGGCTGCAGAATGACCTGAACGCAAACGCGGAATCCCGGGATCGCTATCTGTCCATGAAGCTGGACCTGGAGCGCCAGCTCTCAGAAACCTCCCCCGTTATCACGCGGGAGCAAAGGCAGCAATCAAGTGGCAGAAACGCGAGCGTCTCGCCCCTGGTTGAGCGCTATCGTCAGACGGAGATGGCCCTTGCTGAAGCTCGCTCCCGCTACACGGACAAGCACCCTGACGTCGTTCGTTTGAAGTCCGAGCTGGAGCGGCTCCGAGATCAGATTCCTCCGGAAGACCTCATTGCAGAATCGCCGGAAGATTCGGGCTCATCGGTGGGCGAGATCAGAGAACCCAACCCCGTCTATCAGAAGCTGACATCACAGATGAATCAGATCACGACGGAGTTGCGCATCCTGGATCAGAAGCGCGACCAGATCCAGAGCGATATCGATCGTTACTCCGAGCGCGTCGAGAACACGCCGAAACGCGAACAGGCGATTGCGGTGCACCGGCGGGAGTACGAGGCGCTTCAGGCCAAGTACTCCGATCTCGAATCGAAGTTGACTCAGGCCCGGCTGGCCAGTAGTCTGGAAAGTACGCAGAGGGGCGAGCAGTTCCAGATCATCGATCCAGCCAGCTTCCCCCTGCAGCCGAGCAAGCCAAACCGCTGGCTGGTCTTGGGGGTGGGTTTAGGTCTTGCTCTGGTCATCAGCATTGCGCTCGCGGTGGTGGTGGACTTCCTCGACCAGCGCATCTGGAGTGTCAACGAGGTGACCGAACACTTGAGTCTGCCCGTGATCGGAGAGATCCCCGAGATCCTCTCCGATCAAGATTTGAAGCGCCTGCGCCATCGCGTCATCCTGCAGGGGGTCGCATATTTCGCCCTGACTCTGATGACCGGGGTGGCAATTTATGCAGTCTATTCAACGCCTCGAATTCGGTCTTTGGGCACCGACACAATCGCCCGCTTGCTTGGCTGGTGACCCTATGGCAATCGAGAAGAAGCTCCTAAAGCACCTGGAACGATTCGAGGAACGCGGGTCTTCGGGCATCTTGGAACTGCAGCATCCCGAGAGCGATGAGAAGATCTTCCTCTATTTCTACGACGGCGTCCTGGAGGCAGGATCCAGCAATCAGCCGCAGTATCGGCTCGGCCAATACATCATCCGCGAGAAGCTCATAAGTGAGGAAGAATTGGCCGAGGGTCTGAGACGCGCGGCAAAGCTGCGGAAGCCGCTCGGCGAAGTGCTGGTCGAGCGGGGATTTCTGAACCCTGGAAGGCTGATACAGATTCTGAACCGCCAACTGATCGAGCTCGTCGCGCTGGCCGTTGAGCAGGGTTTCACTGTCGGTACTTTCACAGGCTCCACCAAAGGGAAGATGACCTTCCGGCTTCTGATGACTTCATATCAGTTGACCCTTGAGCTCTTGCGCAGGCAACCGCTCGAGCTCGTTCTGGCGCCCACCCAGATGATCGAACTGCATGACGACGGGATGAAACCGGCAGGATGGACGCCTGCCGAGATCTCGATAATGACTCATCTGCGCTGGCCGCAGACCGTGAAGGGTCTGGTCGAGGAAACCATGCTCGACGAGAAAACGGTCCTCGCCAGTCTGCAGGTGTTCCTCGACCTCGGACTCATCCGGATCATCGAGAAGAGTCCCACTGAGGAGACGGCGTTGGCGCGCCTGGAACGACTTCCGCTCGATCTCCTCGTGCCGAGGATTCGAAACCCGATTCTCACGGAAAAGATCGTCCTGATCAACCAGGAGCACTCTCCGGCCACGGAGCAGTTCCGAGCCTTGAAGGTCCGGCTCCTCGGTCAGGTCGATCCTCCGGTGAAGGTTCTCAGCGTGACCAGTCCGGGACCCGCCGACGGTAAGTCGTTGATCAGTGCGAATCTCGCCATGAACTATGCGAAGGAACCCGGCAGGAGGGTCCTCTTGATCGACACCGATCTGCGCGGTGCTTCGGCTCACGAGAAGCTCGGAATCTCTTTGGGACCTGGGCTTCACCAGTATCTGTTGGGCGCCCTCGAGCCTCAGTGCTACCTTCGTAGAGTCGGTGACTTCTACGTCATGACGGCCGGCCAACTCGCCGAAAATGCGGTCGAGTTGCTTTCGCTGGGAAGGATGCGAAATCTGATCGAGTTCGCCAAGCGTGAATTCGACACGGTGATCGTCGATGCGCCACCCTTGCTGCCGATTGCTGACGCTCGAGTCGTCACCGGGCTGACGGATGCTTCCGTTCTGGTCATCTACCAGGGACAGACCCCGCTGCGCCTGATCCGTAAGGCGATGGAAACGATCGATCGAAGAAAGCTGTTGGGGGTTGTCCTCAACGGAGTCAAGTCCACGGGTGTCGACGGATTCTACGCCTACGGATACTATTACTCTTCCTACAGCCATCACGATGAGGATGTAATTGAGCTCAGCGCGAAACCTCGCAAACCCCCTCGCCGCAGTCGGAGAAGCGGGAGCATTTTGTTTCGATGAAGCGTTTTCTCTTCTCGGCCGTACTCGTTACTCTCCAGTGCGGCGCCCTGGTTGCGGCCACCCCGGACGCGACCCGTGTTCTGCTGGTCGTCAATGATTCCAGTCCCGCCTCCCGCCAAGTGGGTCTAACCTACGCTCGAGAGCACGACCTGCCTCTAGAGAACGTCTGCCACATCCGAACGGCTCCGGCGCAAGCAATCAACCGGAGCGTCTACGAGACGGAGATCCGGGATGTCGTTGGAGAGTGCCTGGAGACTCACGATCTCCAGGATCGGGTGCTGTATCTGGTCACGACGGAGGGAGTTCCTCTTTGGATTGAGGGCGATCCCGGACCGGTTGGTGACCTTGCATCCGTCGACTCCGAACTGACGCTGCTCTACCGACATTTGCTCGGCCGAAACGATCCGGTGATCGGCCGCATTCAGAATCCTTACTTCTCCTTCGACCTGGGTCAGCACGGCTTCCCGCCTTTCGAACGACGGAATCAGGACATCTATCTGGTGACTCGACTCTCTTGCAGAGGTCTGACGGACTGTTCGACGGTCCTTCGCCGCGGGTTCACTACTGTGCGGTCCACCGGCGTTTTCGGCTTGGACCTGCCCTCTCAGCGGCGTTCTCTGCTGCAGGATTGGATCCGCCAGACACGTGACAGCCTCGCCCATCTGAGCCAAGCGGTTGCGGTCGAGAGTACCGCCGGGCCCTTCAAAGGGAACCAGGCCCTCCTGGGTTACTGCGCTTTGCTTGGAGAGGGTTCCAGGATGGCGCCGCCCGAAACGCTGAAATGGGCACCGGGAGGAATTGGAGTAGTTTTGGGAGACACCTGGAGCGATCTGGAATGTTTGGAAGGAAGACAGGAGACAGGAGACAGGAGACAGGAGGCTAAGGAGCCCAGTGGCCGTGACGAGGCTGCAGGGGGAACCCCGGAACGTGGAACTCGGAACCTGGAACCTGGAGCTCCGGAACGCTCCAGCAGGATCGCAGATCCGACAGTGACAAGCAGGGATGCCCCTTCTACGGGCGCTCCCGAATTTCAGAACTCGGAACCCGAAACCCGGAACTCGAAACTCAATGAGTGCCCCGCTACAGCGGCCGAACGATTCCTCGCCGGTGGCGCCTCCGGCGCGATTGTCAACGTCGCCGACCCTACGACCGATGGATACGTTCGACCCCAGATCTTGTTCCCCGCCTACGTTGCCGGACGCAATCTGGCCGAAAGCGTCTATCTGGCAACCCGCTATCTGAGTTGGAGACAGGTCGTCCTTGGTGATCCATTGGTTACCATAGCCAAGAGCGCTACGCCCTCAGCGGCTCCTGTGAAGCGGCAGCCGGATTCGGTGACGGGCTTACCGAAGCTCTTTTCGGACCGCCGGCGCGCTCTGCTTCGGAATCGCTACTCGACGAGTAATGAGGTCATCTCCCTACTGGTCCAGGCGGAAGCGGCGAGAGCCCACGGCAAGACGGAGAAGGCGTTATCACTGGTCGACGAGAGCCTCGACCGCGATCCTTCGATCCTGGAGTCGAATCAGCTGAGGGCACACCTCCTGGAGGGACTCGGCCGTTTCGAGGATGCCTATGCAGCGTACCTGAAGGTCCTCTCTGTGACCCGTTCTCCGAGGCTGGTTTTCCGCACCAGTGCGGAAGATGAGGCTTCACTGCACTGGAAACTGGCCCGGCTCGCGATGTCGCAACTCGATCGGCCGGACCTGGCTGAACCCCAAGCCCAGTGGTTGTTAGATCATCGTGGTCTCCGGGATCTCGAGGCCGTGGCTCTGTGGACCCAGATCAAGCTGGAGCTCCGTTCATGGACCGACGTCGAACCCGTTCTGCTTAGGCTGGCTCGCCAAGACAAAAAGGCCCCCGCATTCGTCTGGGAAGGTCTCGGAGACATCGCCCAGGCGCGGGGAAACCGTGCGGACGCCGAGCGGTTTTTCGGCACGGCGTTGGATGCGCCGGGCGCGAACACCGCCGAACTTCAAGAAAAGCTCAAATCGCTGTCACAGGTTTCGGCTCTTTCGAGTTCGAGTGCCCAATTGGACTCCGTCGTGTCCACCGAAACCCCCGCGGATTCTCGCACGAACGATGAGATCTCAGAACTGTCCCGTCCCGCGGGAATCGTCAGCCGTTCACCGATCCAGTATCCCCAAGAAGCCGTGCGGCAGGGAATCGAAGGGATCGTCTCCTTGCGCCTGTTCATCGACGAGCGCGGCCAACTCATTGACGTCGAGCGTGTGCGAGGAAACGGCTTCCTTCTCAGAGCCGCTGAACAGGGCGTGCGCAACTGGACGTTCGAACCCAAACTCGTCGATGGTCGACCTGAGACCGACTGGATCGAAGTGGCGATCCGGTTCGAGCTCGAGAAGAGATGACGGCTTGCATCGGCGATCCATCGGTTCGAACCCAAGCGGCGCCTATTCGGACGGACTTTCTCACTCCCATCATCGGATCGGCGGAAGGATGACCCGGACGAAGCTTCCCTGTCCGACCCTGTTCTCCACTTCTTTGATGGGAGTTGCCGACGGCCTCCGCACCGAAGGAAAGAGGAATCGCAAATCGAAATTCCTCGTCGCCTTGCTATACTTAAGATTCATTCGAATTGAAAATCGTCCATCAGTCTGGAGTTTCCCATGCGGAAGTCTCTTCTTCTCGCCGTTTCACTCATTCTTCTGGCGCCAGCCTGCTCTTTGGACCCGAAGGCAGACCGTGACAAGTTCGTCAAAAGCGGACAGGAGTATTTGGAGGCCGGCAATTTCGATGCAGCCAGAATTCAGTTCTTGAATGCCCTCAAGCTCGACACCGATTCTGTTCCGGCCCATCTCGGATTGGCCAGTGTCTATGAAGGACTTGGCGAGTATCAGTCCGCGGTCGGGGAGTTGCGCCAGGTTCGGGGACTCGATCCGGACAACACAGCGGCCGCACTCCGGTTGGGCCGATACTACCTGGCGGCTGGGGTACGGGACCCAGACCAGTTCAAAGAGGCACGCAAGCTGGCTCAGGAGGTGCTCGACCAAGAGCCGGATAATGTGCAGGCGATGATCCTCCTGGGCAATGCCTATTCCGGGCAGCAGGATTTCGACAAATCCATCGAGGCCCTCCAAAAAGCGATTCAGTCCGACCCCACGAACCTGGACGCCTACCTCAATATGGGCGCCTCGCGGTTTGCGGCGAAACAACCCGAGGAGGCAGAGAGAGTCTTCAAAGAGGCTGTCCAGAAGCACCCCGAATCCGTCAAAGCTTTTCTTGCACTGGGCAACTTCTATGTTTTCTCGGGTGATTTCGAAAAGGCTGAGTCAGCATTCCAAAAAGCCTATGACCTGGCGCCCCAATCCGGCCAGACGCTGTTGGCTCTGGTGCGTCTATACGTCGCCGAGCATCAGCCCGATCAGGCTGTCGGCGTTCTCCAGAAAGCCATTCAGTCCTCGAAGGACCCGATTCCACTCCAGATTTCCCTCGCGGACTTCTATCTCTCGCTACACCGTGACCAGGACGCAGTGGACCTCCTCCAGGAGCTCCATTCGGAGCATCCGGACCGAGAAGATGTGAATGTGCATCTGGCGGAGGTTCAGCAGAGGCTCGGCCGAACGGAAGACGCTTCCAGGACCGTGGATGCTTTTCTCGAAAAGAATCCGAACAGCGGGTCCGGACATTTGCTGAGAGGGCGTCTCGATGCTGCGGAGAACAATTTCGACGGCGCCCGTGCTGAGGTGGACCGTGCGATTCAACTCCGGCCGGATCTCGCCGCTGCGTACCTGTTGAAGGTCGATCTTCAGCAGCGTCGAGGGGACCTCGCCGGAGCCGAACAGACGGCTCGAAAGCTCCTCAAGATAGGCGAAGCTCAGACCGTGCTCTCGGCTGACCCTGGGAACACCGATGCAATGACGGCCAGGGCGGAGGCGGAGCTGGGTCTGAATCGACTGGAGGAAGCCCGCAAGGACTTTGAGGCCCTCCATAGCAAGAGCCCCGACAACGTCTTTTACACGCACCGCTTGGGCACTGTTGCCGCATTGGAGGGTGAACCCGATCTTGCGCTGAAGTACTTTCACGAGGTGTTGGAGAAGAACCCGAACCTGGCCGACGTCATCAACGACATCGTGGCGGTGATGCAGCAGCAGGGAAAGACTCAGGAGATTCTCGACGAGTTGGATCGAATCGCGGCAACATCCGATCAGAAGGCTCTGGTGCACACGCTCAAGGGACGAACCTACATGGCGAGACAGGAGTACGAGCGAGCGGAAGCCGAGTTGCGCCAAGCGGTGGAGTTGGACCCGGACAACTATCAGGCCTACCTGCTACTCGGCCAGCTCAGGTTGCAGGAGAACCGATACGACGATGCCGTCAAGGAAGTCGACGCCCTCTTGGCGAGGAAGCCCAACTTCGCACCGGCCTACCTGATGAAAGCCTATTTTCGGGATGCAGCCAAGGACGTACCAGGAGCTATCCAGAATTATCGCAAATGCCTGGAGCTCTTCGCCGAGGACAGCCCGGGATACGCGGCCGCAGCCAACAATCTCGCCTGGCTGCTCGCTACAAAGGGTCAGAGCCTTGCCGAGGCGCGGACGCTTGCGGAGAAAGCCCGAGAAGAGGATCCGGACAATCCCCACTATGCCGACACCCTTGGGTGGGTCTACTACCAAATGGGAAACTACACGCTCGCCGTCGACCAGCTCGTTTTCAGCGTCAACCAGGGCAACCGCGACGCGCCCCACTATTATCGCCTAGGCATGGCGTACTACAAGATGGGTGATGCGCTGCACGCCAAGCAAACCCTGGAGAAGGCTCTCCAGACGTCGTCCGATTTCGACGGAGCCGACGAGGCAAGGCAAACCCTCAGGGACTTGGGGGCGTAGAAGCTGGAGCGAGAAGTCTGGGCTAGAGCACGAAGATTCGATAGAACCAGAGCTTACCAAACTGCAAACCGACTTCCTCAATGCCATGCAGGCTCCGGGTCCAGTCTTCAAGATGATGGGGCCCGAAGACCGGTTCGACTTGGACCGAAACTCCTGTTGGCTGGAGAACCGAGGTGTAGATCAGGAACGCGCGTTCGCTGCGAAAACCCGACGTCACTACGATGACGGAGCGAACGGGCCGGCGAGGGGACTCCGAATCAACGGCTGAGTTCCGAGTTCCGAGTTTCGGGTTGCGAGCTTCGGCGTCCCCGCTCTCCAAACTACGGCGTTGTGAGGGCGATTCGAGATAGTCCCGGAGTTGCCGGGCGGCGTTCAGGCTGATCGGCTCCTGCGGCTCCACCGGAACCAGTTCAGCGTTCCGAATCCCGGCCACACGAATCATGACGTCCGCCAGGCCGACCGGGACTGATCCGGCTCGATGCTTCAAGTCGGAGGCCGGTGCCAGGATAGGGACGATGGCCCTGGACACGGCATATTTCCTCTGGATCCTCCCCGCCTGCTCGAAGAGAAGATACTCGGTTTCGAGGTTCTCGACGATGATCGCATCGGCCGGGCGTAGCTCCGAAGAGTGAACGAGGCTCTCCGCCACTGTCGCAAGCCAGAACCTGCCGGTCAGAAGGATGAGAAGCGAAAGGAGGGCAAAGAAGGCGAGCCGAAAAGACCACCGGGTTCGAACGACGGTCTTCTCGATGAAGATATGTCGGCCGAGGGCGGATTCACGTATTTTCCTCGGATATTTCAAGGCAGGGAATCGGTTGGGAAACCGGGAGTAGGGAGAGAGGAGTGCCAGAGCCCGCACCCCGAAAGGGGCGTCTCATCCGCGAGCCAGGGGGAGCGAAACACCCAGGTTCAAGCGGCTGAACATTACCCGATATGCCGATAAAGAAGCCTGCCCGCGAGTTCGAGGACGGGCAGTGGAAGCCGGGGACCGATTCGGCTCATGACCTTGTGCCAGGTCGGCTCGGTGACGGTTGCAGGAAACGGGCAGCTATAGTAAGTCAGGGGTATTCGTTTGGCCCCCCACCGGTCTTTGAAGACGGCCAGATCTTCTTGATCCAGATCGGTGCGACCGAAATCGAAGACGGAGCAGCCTTCCTCACACGCTTCCCGAATCGCCTCCCAGAGGAGCATCTGCATGACGCCCATCCGATTGCCCTCTCCGCTCGATGCGCCGTATTTGAACACGCAGCGATCCCGAAAGGTCACCGTCAGTATGGCTCCGACCGGCCGCCCTGCCTTGTAGCCGACTCGTATCCGGCACGCCGGCCCAAGGCACTCCTGTAGGCTGAGAAACCACCGGCGAGGTTGAGGCGGGATGCCGTGACGCTGACGACTTCTGATTAATAGAGCGTAGAAGTCATCCAGTGCGGCGTCCTCCGCATCGCCCTTCACCTGGTGGCAGACGATCGCCTCCCGTTCCGCTCGTCGAATCTTCCTTTGCACGCAGTCCTTGTGGAATCCCTGGAATAGCCTGGAGCTTCCCCCGGTCAGATCCAGCTCGTGGAAGACGAACTTCGCGCAGGGGCCCCAACGGTCGCTGTCGGCAAAAACGGCGTCCAGTCCCGGCGTGAGCGGCCGGAACTCCGTGTACCGTGACTTTTGGCCGGCCAGCCCGGGCGCCGCCGCCGGCAGAGCCTCCAAGAGTGGATAGAGCTCCCATGGTTCAGCAACCAGCGGGTCGCAATGATCGGAAAAGGGCAAGGAGACGAGACGATTCCCGGTCAGTCGACTTCGGACCACACCAAAGACGAAGGCGTTCACCACGTCTCCGTTCGACGAGGGGGAACAAAGGGCCACAGCCCTGTACCCATAAGTCCGCCGCAGCGCCTCCAGCCAACCTCGGGAATGAAAGACGGTAGCGCGCGGATGCACGGCCACCATCCGATCCCACGACGGCTCATGCAAAACATCCATGAGAACAGAGCGTGCCATCATCTATACTTTCGGCAGAAACCGTGAGTAGGATAAGCGTCCACGCTTGTCCACGTGCCCCGAAGGAACGTTCTCTGGCATCTTCCACGCCGACTCCCGAAGCTCACAGGAGAACGGGAAACGGGAGCGTGGGTAAGACAAGCATCCTTGCTTGTCTCTCCCAGTCGCCGTGATTTCCCAAGCGTGGTCCGGCCACAGGTTCATTTCTCTGTTTTGGAGTCCACCATTACGCCTCTGCGCCTTCGCGGTGAATTACTCACGCCAGAAACTCCGGGAAACGCGTCAACGGTTTCTTCCCGACGGCCGAGACGTTGAATCCGATCTCCACGAGCTCTTGGTGACCGAGGAGATTGCGGCCATCGAAGAGCCAAGCGGGTTTCGCCATCGAATCAAAGATGCGCGCATAGTCGAGGTCTCGATACACACTCCATCCGGTCAAAACGGCGATGGCGTGCGCCCCTTCTGCGGCCCGATAGGGATCCTCCTCGAATTCCACGAGCGTACCGAGTTCCGCAAGATCCTGTCGTGCATTGTCGAGTGCCTGCGGATCGGTCACGACGACGTGTGCCCGCTCGTCGACGAGCCT